>NZ_JABSOD010000039.1 GCF_013283795.1 Rheinheimera lutimaris | reverse complement strand
AACCGATCTGAAAAATTCTTATCTGATCGGCATTACGACAAGTGCCGGCCTTTTTAAGGGTAGCTTAGTTAAGCTTTTCGCGGATACGCGCTGATTTACCTGAACGATCGCGTAAGTAGTAAAGCTTAGCACGGCGAACTGCACCACGACGTTTAACGGTGATGCTGTCTACCATTGGGCTGTGCGTCTGGAATACACGCTCAACACCTTCGCCATTAGAGATTTTACGTACAGTGAATGCAGAGTGCAGACCACGGTTACGTTTGGCGATAACTACGCCTTCAAAAGCCTGCAGACGGGTTTTATCGCCTTCAGTTACTTTTACCTGAACTACGACAGTGTCGCCCGGCGCGAACGCTGGAACGTCTTTCTTTAACTGCTCGTCTTCAAGCATTTTGATGATGTTTTGGCTAACTTTGCTCATAACAATCTCACTTTACCTGGAATTAACTGTCTTCTTGCTGCCCCGTCCGGCACTCTTGCTGATGTTCTTTTTGGAACTCAGCCAGTAACCGTCGTTGCTCCTCAGTCAGAGCCAGGAGATTTAACATATCCGGTCGTCTAAGCCAGGTTCTCCCAAGAGACTGCTTTAAACGCCAGCGTCGTATATTTTCATGGTTACCACTCAGTAATACTGATGGCACCTGTTTGTCTGATAACACTTCAGGCCTTGTGTAGTGTGGACAATCCAGCAAACCGGATGCAAAAGAATCCTGCTCTGCTGACTGCTCATGCCCAAGTACACCAGGTACTAAGCGCGACACTGCATCTATCAATGTCATCGCCGGCAATTCGCCGCCACTTAACACGTAATCACCAATTGACCACTCAGAATCAATTTCGCTTTCTATTACGCGCTCATCAATGCCTTCATACCGGCCAGCTACTAACAGTAGCTTAGAATACGTCGCCAGTTCAGTAACACCTTGTTGGTCTAATTTGCGGCCTTGCGGCGACAAATATACCGTGTGTACACCTTCTCCTGCAGCTTGTTTAGCGGCGCGTATTGCGTCACTCAGCGGCTGCACCATCATCAGCATGCCCGGGCCACCACCATAAGGCCGGTCATCTACAGTGCGATGTTTGTCCGTTGTGAAATCACGCGGGTTCCAACATTGCAGCTGCATAATACCCTGCTTTACAGCACGGCCGGTTACCCCATATTGCGTTATTGCCTGAAACATTTCCGGGAATAAGGATACAACCCCCACCCACAGCTTAGTGTCATCCGGCATTAAAACGCGGGATCCCAGTCTACGATAATGCGACGCCCGGTTAAATCGACGCTTTTAATCACGGTATCGGTTAAAAACGGCAACAACCTTTCTTTCTGACCAAATGCATCGGTACGGTTGGCTTTAACAACTAAAACGTCATTAGAACCGGTTTCCATCATGTCGGTTACTTCACCTAAGTGGTAGCCCGCCTCGTTTATTACTGCTAAGCCCATCAGGTCTTTCCAGTAATATTCACCGTCTTCTAAAGAAGGCAGCTCGTTGCTTGCTACGGCAATGTCAGCATTTACATACTGCTGTGCCAAGTCACGGTCATTGACGCCGTCCAGTTTCGCTATCAGGCCATTACTATGGCGCTTCCAGCTGGAAACCTGCACTGGTTGCCAGTTACCCTGAAATTTTATTTGCCAGGGTGTGTAATCAAAAATCCCTTCCGGGAAGTCGGTGTAAGCGTTAACTTTCAGCCAGCCATTGATGCCGTAAACTGCACCAAATTTGCCAAGAACGACTAAATCTTTCTCACTCAAGCTGACTACTCCACACGACCTTTAAGCTAATTAAGCAGATGCTTTCTCAGCAGTTTTTACCAGGTTTGCCACGCGGTCACTCAGTGAAGCACCTTGTGCTACCCAGTGATTAACGCGATCCAAGTCCAGACGCAGTTTCTCTTCAGTACCGCCGGCGATTGGGTTAAAGAAACCCACGCGCTCGATAAAGCGGCCATCACGAGCAAAACGGCTGTCCGCTACCACAACTTGGTAAAATGGACGCTTTTTTGCGCCACCACGTTGTAAACGAATAGTTACCATAAGGCCCTCTAATTTTATCGTTCAGGTTTTATCAAAAATAACAAAGCCCCCGGTTGGACCGAAGGGCTGCAGCATTTTACTGATTTAGGGCGTAATTGCAAGGTATTTCGCGGCTTGGCTGCCATTGCGGCGCTAAATAAAACCCCGCACTGTGGCGGGGTTGGATAAAAATCTGCAGGGTTTATCGTGGTGGCAGCATACCCGGCGGCAGTTTACCGCCCATACCGCGCATCATCTTCATTAAGCCACCTTTACCCGACATCTGCTTCATCATCTTCTGCATTTGGGTAAATTGTTTCAGTAGTTGGTTAATGTCCTGTACCTGAGTACCGGAGCCGGCGGCAATACGCTTTTTGCGTGAACCTTTAAGTAAATCCGGAAACTCGCGCTCTTTCGGCGTCATCGAGTTAATTATGGCTTCCATTTTTACAAACTGTTTATCGCCCATTTGGTTCATTGCACCCGCTGGCAGGTTTTTCATGCCCGGCAGCTTGTCCATCATCGACATCATGCCGCCCATACCGCGCATCTGTACCAATTGCTCACGAAAATCTTCTAATGAAAAGCCTTTGCCTTTCATCATCTTTTGCGCCATTTTCGCGGTTTTTTCTTTATCGACTTTTTGCTCAAGCTCTTCAATTAAGCTCAGCATATCGCCCATACCAAGAATACGCGAAGCGACACGATCAGGATGGAACGGCTCTAACGCATCGGTTTTTTCACCGGTACCCAAAAACTTAATCGGCTTACCGGTAATATGCCGGATAGATAATGCTGCACCACCACGGGCATCACCGTCGGCTTTAGTCAGGATCACCCCGGTTAACGGCAACGCATCATTAAAGGCTTTGGCGGTATTGGCCGCATCCTGGCCTGTCATGGCGTCTACCACAAACAACGTTTCTATCGGCTTTACCGCACTGTGTAAGGCCTTAATTTCGTCCATCATCTCGCCGTCGACATGCAAACGGCCGGCAGTATCCACCAGCAACACGTCAAAAATGCGGGTACGGGCATGCGCAATAGCGGCATTAACAATATCTATCGGCTTTTGCGAGATATCACTGGGGAAAAATTCCACACCGATATCTTTGGCCAGGGTTTCCAGCTGTTTAATCGCCGCGGGGCGATATACGTCGGCTGATACCACCAACACCTTTTTCTTTTTCCGCTCGGTTAAAAACTTAGCCAGTTTACCTACTGACGTCGTTTTACCGGCCCCCTGTAAGCCAGCCATTAACACTACCGCCGGCGGCTGAGTGTTCAGTGCCAACTCTTCGTTCGCATCGCCCATCGCCTCTTCTAAGGCTTTGCGCACAATTTTCAGGAATTCCTGGCCGGGTGTCAGGCTTTTACTGACTTCCAGCCCTACTGAACGCTCTTTAACGTTAGCAACAAAATCGCGCACTACCGGCAGCGCTACGTCGGCCTCCAACAATGCCATACGCACTTCGCGCAGGGTGTCTTTTATATTGTCTTCGGTTAAACGACCACGGCCGGTGATATTTTTCAGGCTGGCACTTAAACGATCCGATAAATTTTCAAACATGGTTTTTCACTCAACAGCGATAATGCGACAGATTATATCAAAATCGCGCAGCAGAAGCAGCCGTTAAGAAACTGTTGACTGCGACGCTGGGCATCCGGCGAAAGTTGCAATACAATACCAGGCAAATCAACTAAAAGGAAATGCTGCTGATGTCTACGGTGCTGTTAACTGCGCTGGCTTTAATTGCTTACCTGGTTGCGACCGGCTCAGTATTGCTGCGTATTTTCCACCCGCACGGGCCGCATTTTAAAACCACCTTCAGCGCTGCTATTCTCGGCCTGGTGCTGCATATGTTAGTGCTGGCAACCATGTTATTCACTGAACAGGGGCAAAATTTCAGTTTGCTGAATGTCAGTTCACTGGTGTGCTGGCTTATCACGGTTGCCATAACGCTTACCGCACTTCGCACCCCTACCGTATTGCTGTTACCCGTAGTGTATGGCTTTGCCGCTCTGGTACAACTGGCGGTATTAACATTACCGCATAGTGTGCAACTGCAGCATTTTGAGCAAAATGTTACCCTGTTGCTGCATATTATGCTGGCGTTTATCGCTTACGCTATTTTGATGATGGCGATGCTGTACTCGTTTCAGGTCAGTTATATCAACAGCAAGTTAAAGCAGAAAGACTTTGCCGCCATGACGCGCCATATGCCACCATTGGTGCAGGCTGAAGTACTGCAATTCCGTATTCTGCTGGCCGGCACTGCGCTACTGGGGCTGGCATTATTGGTAGCCGCGGTATTTATGGATAACTGGCTGGCGAAAGAAAACCTGCATAAAAATGTCTTCAGCCTGCTCGGCTTTGCCGTGTTTGCGGCACTATGCTGGGGCCACGCCCGTTTGGGTTGGCGTGGTAAAACTGCTAACATCTTAACTGTCACCGGTGCAGCCTTGTTAACCCTTGGCTATTTTGGCAGCCGTTTTGTACGTGAAGTGCTGCTAAATACACTTTAATTCTTGACTCAACCAGCACTTCGTAATATCAAGTACGGGTGTTTGGCAATACGGGTATTTAACTCTTGGACGACATATCGACGGGTACGCTGTTTATTGTTTTGGGCGTGCTCTTATTCATATCTGCCTATTTCTCAGGATCGGAAACAGGCATGATGTCTGTTAACCCTTATCGTTTGAAGCATTTAACAAACGAAAATCATAAGGGTGCCATCAGGGTCAGTGAGTTATTAAAACGACCTGATCGTTTAATCGGCCTTATTTTGATTGGTAACAATCTGGTGAATATTGCCGCTTCAGCTATCGCGACTATTATCGGCATGCGGTTATACGGTGATGTCGGCATCGCTATAGCCACTGTGGCCTTAACTATGGTGGTATTGGTGTTTGCTGAGGTTACGCCAAAAACCATAGCAGCACTGCACCCCGAGCGTATTGCGTTTCCCAGCTCAGCACTGCTTAAAGTTTTGCTGAAGATATTTTACCCGCTGGTGTGGCTGGTGAATTTTATCACCAATGGCATTTTGTCGATTATGGGTATCAGCCCGGAAAAACATCAGGGCAACAGCTTAAGTGCAGAAGAATTGCGTACTGTTGTGCATGAAGCCGGCGCGCTAATTCCTGAGCAACACCAAAGTATGCTGGTCGGCGTGTTGGATCTGGAAAACGCCACGGTAGAAGATATTATGGTGCCGCGCAATGAGATTGTCGGTATCGATATTAACGACGAGTGGAAAGATATTGAGCGCCAACTGGCCAATATGCAATACAGCCGTATTTTGTTGTATCGCGACAGCATAGACGAAGCCGTCGGCTTTGTGCATCCGCGCGAGTTAATGCGTTTGCTGATTAAAGAGCAACTGACCAAAGCCACGTTAATGCGTGCTGTCAGTGAAATTTACTTTATTCCTGAAGGTACCCCGCTTAATACCCAGCTGATGAAGTTTCAGCGTACTAAAGAGCGTATTGGCCTGGTAGTAGATGAATATGGTGATATTCAGGGGCTGGTAACTCTGGCCGATATTCTGGAAGAAGTGGTGGGTGAATTTACCACCGATGTCGCTGAAGACAGTAACGAAGACATCCTGCCACAACCGGATGGCTCCTACCTGATTGACGGCAGCATTAACCTGCGGGATTTAAACCGCGAAATGCAGTTGGAGCTGCCAACCGACGGGCCGAAAACACTCAATGGGTTAATTCTGGAGTATCTGGAAGAGATCCCCCAGGGTAAACTCAGTATCCGCCTATCCGGTTACCCGTTGGAGGTTGTCGACGTACAGGATAATATGATTAAAACCGTACGGCTGTTACCACACCTGAAAAAATCCTGAATCTGAGACAAAAAAACCGGCACTGCCGGTTTTTTATTTTGTAGTGTTATCGTTAACCAAAAAACAGCCGCCATAACCAACCACGTTTTAAATCGTCTTCGCAACTTTTTAACTGGCCGGCATATACTTTGGCGCGGTGGTCAACTTTCTTTGCTACGTTAACCAGCCAGGCTTTCTTTTTATAGCTACCGCGGCGATAGCCGCCCCAGCCTTCATGATAATTAAGGTACTGATTGTAAGCATCCCACTTCGATACCTTATTCAACCGCTGGCTTTTGCTGATATACCAACCCATAAAATCCATAGCATCGTCAAAGTTATCACGGCTGGCCCAAAACCGATCAGCCTCTTTAACATATTCGTCCCAGGTTACTGTTTTCGCCTGAGAATAGCCATAAGCACTGCTGGCACGGCCATAAGGAATAAAACCTAAGAACCAACGCATAGGCGGCCTGGCGTTATGCTTAAAGCTGCTTTCCTGATACATCATGCTCATTGGTACATGAATGGGCACGCCCCACTTGTCGCGGACTTTAGCGGCGGCATCGTACCAATCACGATGTTCATAAAAAATTTCACACAGATTAGAGGTATTCTGCGGTGGCGGTGTGCTGCAACTGCTGAGCAACAACACAGCGGTTGTTGCCATCAGCAGCACTTTAACGGGAGTTTGAACTTTCTTCATCCGGCTGATTCTAACAAGCTGCACGGATGCAACCAAGTTTTTATTCTCCCCGGACATTGTTACGGCTACCTCAGGTAGCCGTTTTTTTATTGTCACAGGCCGGCACTTCAGCAAAATACTCTGCAATGTATTGCTCAAAGCCGATGCTGTCTTGCTGCTCTATCTGCGCTTGCTGCTGCAATGACTGCTCTGCGGCGGCAACAAATTGCGGTTGTGTATAATACTGATACGGCTCCTGCATTAATTGCTCACGGTACTGTGCCGACAGCTGCAGGATAAAACTGCCGTTGTCCTGCTGCTGTGCCAGTAACTGATTCAGGAATTTGCCGGAATAAGTTTGTGCAGGGTCCAGCAGGCTCATATAGAACTGCTTCAATGCCGCGGTGTAACGCTCGTTACCATAGGCTGCATCCAGGTGCTGTGCTACCGGCATCATGTCGGCAAACAGCTCTTCCGCCCAGTCCAGCATTAATCTTGGCTGGCCATGTTGTAAAATTTCAAGATTACTGCGCCGGCCATCTGTTACCACTTTTTTAAGGTTTTGCTCGGTCACAGTTTGCTCTGCTGCCGACAAATCCGGGCTATCCTGCAACAGACAATACAACAGAAATACGTCTAAAAAGTGCATTTGCTCTGCGGTTATACCAACGGCACTAAACGGATTAACATCCAGCGCCCGCACCTCAATATACTCTACCCCCCGTTTTGCCAGGGCACAGGTGGGGCGTTCACCCGACTCAGTGGTACGCTTAGGCCGGATAGTCGAGTAAAATTCATTTTCTATCTGCAGCACATTGGCATTCAATTGCTGATATTCGCCGTTAACCTTAACACCGATATTACGGTACTCTTCCGACGGCATACTGATAGCGGCATGCAAGCCGGCGATATACTCCGGCAGGCTGTTGTAGGTTACGTTTAAGCTGGACTGCGCGCTGTTAGTGTAACCAAGATCACTCATACGCAGCGATGTCGCATAAGGTAAATACAAAGAGCCCTTACCTAACGGCTGAAACGGATAGCGGCTGCTGCGACCTTCGAGAAAAGATTTACACATCGCCGGCGAAGCACCGAACAAATACACAATCAACCAAACATAGCGCTTGTAGTTACGAATAAGCGCCAGGTACTGCGCTGAAATAAACTCTTGCAAGTCGCCACTTTGCGCTAATATTTGCTGATATTGCTGCCAAAAGCTTTGTGGTAATGAAAAATTAAAATGCACACCGCTGATAGCCTGCATCATGCTACCGTAGCGATTATGTAAGCCTTTACGGTACAACGTTTTCATGCGGCCGACATTAGAGCTGCCATATTGGGCAAACGGGATCTGCTGCTGATTACTGATAAAACACGGCATACTGGCCGCCCAAAACTGCTCACCGGCAATGTTTTTAATGGTAAAGCGATGAATGTCGGCCAGTTGCGCCAGGGTAGTATCAATGTTGTCGCTTACCGGAGTAATAAATTCAAGCAGCGACTCAGAAAAATCAGTGGTGATTAAAGGATGGGTTAACGCTGAGCCCAATTGCGCCGCATGAGGCGTTAATGCCAGTTTACCATCGGTATGCACGCGCAAAGTTTCACGCTCAATACCATGCTTAATGCCTACTACCGCGTGCTGGTACGCGGCAGTATTAAGCCTGGCCAGGCGTTGTTGTAAAGATGAGCCCAAGGTAATTCCTTAATTGCTGTTTGATTGTGCTGAAATTGGGGCACTGCGGCCAATCTCAAGACCGCGGCCTAATTTAGCCTGCAAATTCATTTTCAACAATCGAAGATTTTGTCGCTTAACCAGCTGCAATGTTAAACGGTCTGAACCCCGGCTGTAATTATTGCTTTAATACATTAGACTTACCGTATCGGGTACACCATAACGACTACTTAAAAATAAGCAGGTAACATGAATCGTCGCAATACAGGCACTATTAATGAAGAAGTTAACTTTAACGCTGACCAGGAGCTGGTATCGACTACCGATTTACGTGGTGTAATTACTTATGCTAACCCGGCTTTTTGTAAGATTGCCGGCTACAGCGTCGAAGAGCTGGTGGGCAAAAATCATAATCTGGTGCGCCACCCGGATATGCCGGCCGCCGCGTTCGCCGATTTATGGCAAAAGCTTAAGCAAGGACAATCCTGGCGGGGCCTGGTAAAAAACCGCTGTAAGGACGGCCGCTACTACTGGGTGGATGCCTTTGTAACACCCATTTACCAACAAGGTAAGCTGGTGGGGTATCAGTCGGTACGGGTAAAACCGGATGCCGCCATGATAGAGCGGGCTAACAGCAGTTATCCCGGCATAGCCGCCGGTAAAATGCCGTCGGACTGGCGCAGCCGGTTTACCTTAAAACGCTCGCTGGCTGTTGCGCTCAGTCTGCTAATGGCCGGTATCGGCGCAACTGTTTTTGGTTGGCATTTTTTATTGGCATTACTGTTACCGCTGGTCTGGCTGGTTTGCTGCTATGACGAATTGTTTATTATCCCGGCAAAGTTGCAACTGGCAAAAGCGAAGTTCGATAGTGTGTCGCGCTGGATTTACTCCGGCTTCGGCCCTTACGGCATTGCCGATTTCCAGCAAAAAATGGCCCAAGCCAGGCTGCGCACTGTTTTAGGCCGCGCTACCGACAGCACTGCCGCGCTGAGTATTATTGCCGAAACCCAGGCCGAAGCAGTAAATATGACAGAGCAAGGTATTCATCAGCAGCATGATCGCTTAAGCAGTATTGTGGCGGCTACGTCGCAACTTTACAGTACCGTGCAGGACATTGCCGGACGTACTCAGGATACCCATCAGCAGGTAAATGATACACATAAAATCTGTGAAGCTGCCAAAACGACTATGCAGCATACCGCGCAAACTGTGCAGCAACTGGCAACAGAAGTTCAGGGCGCAGCAGCAACCGCAGATGGTCTGGCCGTTGAAGCAGAGCGTATTGGCGCTGTAATGACCGAAATTCAGGGTATTGCGGATCAAACCAACCTGCTGGCGTTAAATGCCGCTATTGAGGCAGCACGTGCCGGTGAGCACGGCCGCGGTTTTGCCGTAGTAGCAGACGAGGTACGAGCCTTATCTTCCCGCACCCACAAGGCCACTGAGCAAATTAAACAGTCCATCGGCGAGATACAACAAACGCTGCTGAGCTGGGGCAAGGTAATGCTGCATAGCCGCCAGCAAGTGGATATCTGCGTAGAGGAAACCCGGCACAGTGAAACGCAACTGGCTGAAATCTCCCGCATGATAGACCACATTGCCAACCTTTCTTCGCAAATTGCCACTGCGGCAACCCAGCAAGGTGCTGTGGCACAAGATGTGCAACAAAGTGTCGGGCAGATACAACAAATAGCCCAAACCAATCTGGACAATATTCAGGTAGTGTCAGATAACAGCTCTGCCTTGCAGTTGCAGGCCGGCAAAATTGCTGATTTGAATAAAAGCTTTGGCTGAAAAACAAAAAACTCCGCCACGGCGTAATGCCGGTCAGTTAAGCTGACCGGCATTTTTC
>NZ_JABSOD010000038.1 GCF_013283795.1 Rheinheimera lutimaris | reverse complement strand
TCTAATTTACTGTCCGGAATTAGTTGACCACTACACTCTTTAGTAAATTCTTTCTTAGTCAAGCTATCTAAAGAAGTCCATGGATACTTTATAAAAGAAGCTAAAGTAGCGTATGTAAGTCTCATGCCATGTTCATACTGATAGCCTTCGCAAGTCGTTAAAATTCTAAATCCTTGAGCGTTACCTTCATAGTTCTCAAGATCTCCTTTATGTTGTGGGTCAAGGCTCTTAATGAAAATTTCACCTTTTCCTTTGAACCAAGCTCTAATAGCTTCTTCACCAGAGTGTCCAAAAGGAGGATTTCCGATATCGTGAGCAAGGCAGATAGCTTCTACTATATCTCCGATATCTGACGGTGTAATAGAATCTGGAAGTTGGCTATTCTGACTCAGTTTTTGCCCAACCCGAATACCAAGTGTTCGGCCCACACATGAAACTTCTAAACTATGAGTTAAACGATTGTGCACATGATCATTTGTTGCCAATGGATGAACTTGAGTTTTTTTTGCAAGACGTCTAAATGCTCCTGAGAATATTATCTTGTCGTGATCAGAATTAAAAGGTGTTCTACCATCCTCTGTCTTTGGCGGTTTATCTTTCAACCTCGATGTATTTAACAATGCATCCCATTTCATAACTGGTTGTGTCATCGAATATACCTTAGTAATTTTTCGTAAAAAATATTTTAATTATATGATTAAAAAATCAATATCATAATCCACAAAATTACCCCTTTTTGATAAAAGGTCAAGCAATTAAATAGATTGGAAAATGATAGTTTAAAATTAATAGAGTCAGTGCCATTGATATCGTGATAACCTTAAAAGCCCGCCTAAGTCAGGCTTTCAAAGTTAATAGTAATCACTCAGGCATATGCTACTTGCCGCGCAATCCTTCTCTTGCTAGCATCAGCATTCCACATTTCAGGGACGCCTTATGCGCTGGATGCGTTTTACTTTACCGCTATTACTGCTTATCTCCCCGCTGGCCTTTGGCCAAAAGCAATATACCGAGGGCGCGTGTTTGCTGTTGCAGCACCAGATGGTGCAGTTCTCCAATCAGCCGAATAGCCATAACTACCAAAGTGCGAAGCGCGAATTTGATAATCACTGCCAAAACCCGATACCTGCACCGGTAAAAGATTTGGTGCTGACCAATATTCCCGCTAAACCCGTTACGGTTGGCAGCGTTAAAAATACGGTAACCACCAAGCCGGTTAACGCAGCAGTTTGCAGCTTAGTAAAATATGCGCAAGTTATATGCGCATAAAATTTGCGCTATACTGCTGCTTATCAACTAACAGCGGAGCTTGAGTATGAACCAAACGACAAAAGCAGCTTGCAATACTTCGGTGGATGCAGCTTTGCTGGCAGAGGCTAAGTCACTCAACATTAGCCCGTCTGTGGTTTTAGAGCAGGCTTTACGTAAAGCGGTTAGCCAGGCTAAAGCTGAGTTGTGGCAGGCAGAAAATGCCGATGCGATAGCAGCCTATAACCAGCAAATTGCTGAACAGGGCACCTTTGCTGAGCGGCTGGGGCAGATATAGTGCTGCAGCAATTTAGCGTTGCTCGGATAGAGCAGCAGCGGGTTGTGGTGCTAACCAATACCTTGTTTCACAATATAGATGTTTTGCTGGTAGCGCTGATTAAACCGAAAACAACGGTTTCCTTGTTAACCCAGTTCCAAATACCCATCACCATCGAAGAACAAGCCTGTTATATCGACTTGCTGGATATTGCTTCTGTATCGGCCAAGCGTTTAAAAGCTACGGAAATCAACTTGCAAAGTTACCGCCAGCAAATTAAAGCAGGGCTTGATCTGCTGATAGACGGCTTCTAAGAAAATCATGTTTCACTGATACTGCTGGCATTCAAATACCAGCTGGCCCGAGGGATAGGGTTCAGCTTTATTACCATAATGCAGCAGTTCCAGCCTGCTGTGATGTTTGCCTGTGCCCGGGCTGAAGTATGATGCACTATAGGCTCTTACCGGCGCAGCCGGAGCTGGTGGCTGTACCTCCAGGTAAAAATCCAGAATATGCGGTATATCGGTAATATCGGTACGGTTAACGCTAACGATAAATGTATGGTCTTTTAGTATAAACAGTGGCTTGGCAGCAGGATTTGCTGCATCCAGTATTACTGTGCGTTCTTGTATGTCGTCCAGACTAAAACCGGGATAATCAAGCGGGATCAAGTTACAGCTAAGTTCCAGTTGTGTGAGGCTGGCGTTTGCAGTTGTGCTTAATAGGCCGAAAAGCGCAGTGAGCAGGATTTTGGACATAAAGCGGAGTCCTTACTGTAGGTGGTAAAGGTGGTGCGAGCCCCCGGGGGCAGGCCTTGAAAGTTGCGCTTGAGCTTTCAGGATAAAATTACAAGCGCTTACTAAAGTGGTGGTTCAAACAAGTGCCGGGTGGCTTGCATTTGCTGGTGTAATATCCGCAGCACAAATATTTCCTGCTGGCGGCTGCGGTAAAAAATGGCATGGCGCTGGTGATCATGACGGCGAACTCCTTCGCCAATATCCGTATGCTCTTGCCCCATCAGAGACGATTCAGACAACAGACCTAACACGTATTCCAGCTCTTTGGTGTAGGCATCGGCCTGGCGCACGCCAAAGTTAAGCAAGGTATATTCATAAATGCTGGCGAAGTCTGCTGCGGCAAGCTTCGACAGCTTATACATGGTGCTTTTGCTTCACCTTGTCGGCAATCTGGCTTAGGGTTAAATCACTTTCTCCGCTTTGTTCACCGGCGGCAACCGCCCGCCTTAGGGCTGCCATTTGGTTTTCCTGGCGCTCGAGTAAGCGCAGGGCTGAGCGCATTACTTCGCTGGTTGAGCCATAGCGGCCTGATTCAAGCAATTGACTGACAAAGTCATCAAGTTGTGGGCCTATGGTAACGCTGGTAGTTCTGGCCATAACTTAGCCTCTGTGTGAATAGTTCACACAAAGTGTAGCATCTACCCTGAACCAAGCCAAACTTAGTTGAACCGCACTTGCTGCAAATGTGGGTTGGCTACCGTTACTTCCGGCAGCGCGATAAATTCCGGCGTTCGGGTTAGTGAACTGGCCGGGCTTGATCTTGACCTAAGCTACAAGTTATTGCATAACATAATAGTTGTTAGCGCTTACATTTTGAGGTTTTATGCGTTTTTCCTATAGTAAACTGGGCTTTATTCCATTGGCGTTGATGTTGGTTTTAGCTGTGGGTTCAGCAGCGCTGCCTGTTGCAGCCGCGGATGTATGCAGGCAGGTGCCCGCAGGTTCAAGCCTGATGTACAAGCGGGATTATGCCGATAAAGTTCATGGTTTTTGGCTGGGGCTGAGTATCGGTAACTGGACTGGTCTGGTAACCGAAATGGATAAAATTGGCGGCGAGGGGCCGGCCGGTGTGTTTTATACACGCGACGATTGGCAAGCTGAAGATCAACCCAGCATTTGGGGGCAGGGTATTCCAAGCGAGTTATCAAAGACCATTGATTGGGTAGTGGCAGGCGAAGAAGACATTTGGGGCTCGGATGATGATAGCGATATTGAGTATATTTATCTGAAATTAATGCATGACACAAAGCAACCTTTGCTAAGCGCTGAGCAAGTTCGTAACGGCTGGTTATCGCATATTTATACTGATGCTGGCACACCATTCAAAACAGCTGATGGTAAGCCAGAGAATTTTTTATGGGTGTCGAATCAGCAAGCGTTTGATTTAATGCAGCAAGGGGTCCTGCCACCTTTTACCGGCATGCCAGCTTATAACCCGCACTACGATATGATTGATGCCCAGCTTACCACTGAAATGTTTGGTATTTTGGCGCCTTTTCGCCCGGATATTGCATCTGCGTTGGCGTATTTACCCATACGCACAACAGCTTACGGCGAAGCGGCAGATATCGCTAACTTTTATGTAGTGATGCACGCGCTGGCAGCCGGTATTGACACCAGTAAGCAGATTCAACCGCAGATAATACAGATTGCGCAAAAAGCCAGGGCTGAACTGCCGCCAAACCAATATCCGGCAAAGATGTTTGATTTTGTTTTATCGTTGTATCAATCGGGCATTCGTTGGGAAGAAGCCAGAGATAAGCTGTATCAGCGTTATCAGCTGCAGGAAGAAGATGGCTATGAGATAAGCCGTAAAAAGCTCTATTGCAATGGTTGTTTTGCAGCAGGAATAAACTTTGCTGCCAGCCTTGTGAGCTTGTTTTACGGTGAGGGCGATATGCTGGAGACCATTAAAATTGCTGTACTTGCCGGGTGGGATTCAGATAACCCTGCAGCGACATGGGGCGGGCTTTATGGTTTTATTCTCGGTAAGCGAGGGGTAGAGCATGCTTTTGGCAGACGTTTTTCAGCAAAATTTAATATTCACCGAACCCGTAAAGGTTTTGCCAACAATGGTATTGATGACTTTAACAATATGGCAAAAATGGCCACTGCTATTGTCGATCAGGTTGTGATACAGCACATGCAGCCAAAAGGTGTCGAAAAAGTAATGGCGGGCACACAATGCTGGCACATTCCTTTATATGTGCCGGCTACAGCTGGTGCATTGTGATTTAAGAAAGTGCTCCAAGGGTCGCATCTACCCTGGCTCAAGACAGACTTACTTAAACTGTACTTGCTGTAAATGCGGCTTAGCTACCGTTACTTCCGGCAGCACAGTGCCCTCCGGTAATGTCGTATTCCGATATCGTTTTTATCTTTTTTGAAAAGTATATATTTAATTAGATATCTATTTTGTTGGGGTTAAAACGGTTTTACTGGTTTTTGCTATCTTTTCTCTTGGTTAGCAAACATTCCTGTCGCTGCTGGTTATAGCGCGTGGTCAGGGCTTTGCCGCTAAGCACAGCACCTGAGCTTAGCGTCAGCTTTAGCGGATAATGGTACAGGCAGACAATTTCAATATAATCATGCAAGTCGCATTTAAGCTTACTGCTCTCCTAAGCAAATACCGTTACCGTTTGGCGGCTGATGGCGGCCAGTTTGCCATCGGGTTGCCATAGTTGAGCGGCAATATGATGATAACCATCGGCGCCGTATTCAATTTCGGCCAGATAGCGCCACCAGTCGGTGTTACTGAACGGCACATCATGCGCGATAAATTCCAGCGTCCAGGTTAGTGAACTGGCCGGTGCCGGCTGATTAAGCAGGGTAAGGCTAACCGGTGGCCAGGCGTCGACTAATGCCAGCAGCTCCAGCACACCGGCCTGGCTGCTCTCGCTTCCGGCCATGCGGATATCACCACCCAGTTGACGCAACGGGCTGGCGCTGAACGGCAGTTGGCCATGGCTAATGCGGTAATCAAAGTGAGTGGTAAACTCCGGTACCGGACCTTGTTTGGGCAGCGTCAGGGCGTTAGCGGCCGGCCACTGCGGCGCGGTGTCGGCATTAAGCTGATGGGCAGAGGGGCGCGGCGCACCAAAACTGGCCAGCAGCACCAGTGCCACCTGGCCGTCTTGTTCAATATCTACCTGCGCTTGTATCACCGACTTGCCCTGGCGCAAGATGCGCCGCTGCACTGCGGCCGGGCCGGCGTTTAACGGTGCAACAAAGGAGACCGACACTGAGCGCAGCGGCATATCTTGCGGGATAACCGGCAGTAAATGCGCCATAGCTAAGGCTGCAGCCATGCCGCCAAATACGGCGCGGCCCTGACCCCATGCCGGCGGCACTTCAATGGTCAGGCTGTCGGGCTTATTTGTGCCGAATTGTTGCATTACCTGAGAAAAATGCATGTTAAATACTCCGGTTGTGTTGTAAAGCGGCATTATATCAGCCCCGCAGCGGTTGTGATTAGTTAATAAAAGTGCCGCTGTCCGCCTTATAGCTTATCCTTGTGTTTTTATGTGGCTTTACAGCCGACCTGCGAAGAGGTAGCAACACAATGCTTAATGCCAAAGAATTATCAGCCCAAACCTGGTTGGAGCGTTTGGATAAATCTGCCTTTGCGCTGCCGCTGTTATTTGCGCTGTCCATGGCAGAAACGCTGATTATTCCCATCCCCATTGAAGCCATTTTAATTCCGTGGATGCTAAGCCAGTCGCGCCGGCGCTGGACTATTGCCACAGTAGCTTTAGCCGGCAATATTACGGCTGCGGCACTGGGATATTGGTTAGGCGCTTTGGCTATGGAGCAATGGGGCGATAGCTTAATTGAGCTGTTTGGCGGCATGCAGGCTTATGACAGCTTCGCTGAACAAATACGCAGTGACGGCTTTATGTCGATAGTGGCAGTGGGAATAACACCTACGCCGTTACAAATTGCGATGCTGGCAGCCGGTGCTACCGGCTATTCTTTCCTGCTGTTTTTACTTGCGGTTACGTTGTCGCGGGCGCTGCGTTATTACGGTTTGGTGCTGTTAGTGCATTTGGCCGGCGACGCGGCGCTGCGGCTGTGGAAGCGCTATTCGCGCCAGCTTGGTGCTGCGTTGCTGGCAGTAGCCGGCGCCTGGTTGTTATTTGCCTTTGTTATTTAGCCATGCTGCCGCTTATATCAACAGAAATTCAGTGCTGATGCAAAGCGGCAAAATGTCCCGGTTACTTTGCTGCTGTGGCATACTGCCGGCATAGAGAACAGCGCAGGAGGCAGCCTTGCCGATAACGAACACCACCGATCTCAGTGCCTTGTTGCAGCACATGTTAGCGCAGTGCCAGCCATTGTACCGCAGCGGCAAAGTGGCCGATTATATTCCGGCGCTGGCGCAGGTAGCACCGCAGCAGGCTGCAGTAGCTGTGGCTACGCTGGATGGCCGGCTGCACAGTGCCGGTGCGGCACAGCAGAGCTTTTCGTTGCAAAGTATTTCGAAAATTTTTGGTCTGGTGATGGCGATGAACCGGCTGGGCGATGAGCTGTGGCAGCGGGTAAATATGGAGCCCTCCGGTCAGCCGTTTAATTCTATCGTGCAGCTGGAGTGGGAGCAGGGGATACCTCGTAACCCGGTGATTAATGCCGGTGCCATAGTGGTGGCCGATGTGCTGGTTAGCCATTACTCGGCCAGCAAAACCGCCTTTTTAACCTTTTTACGCCGTTTAACCGCGGAAGAAGCCATTTATGCCGACCAGCAAGTGTATCTGTCTGAATTAGAACACGGCAACCGCAATGCAGCCCTGGCGTATCTGATGAAAAGTTTCGGCAATATTGAAGCGGAAGTGCCGCAAGTGCTGGAGCATTATTTTCACCAATGCGCTACGGCCATTAACTGTGAACAACTGGCACGCTCGTTATTGTTTTTAGCCAACCGCGGTGTACAGCCGCACAGTAACGAGCAAGTTTGCAGCCGGCGCGATGCACACCGCGTAAATGCTATTTTATCTACCAGTGGTATGTATGATCAGTCCGGTGAGTTTGCTTTTAAAGTCGGCCTGCCGGCCAAAAGCGGTGTTGGTGGCGCTATAGTGGCGATAGTGCCGCAATTTGGCGTAATAACCGCATGGAGCCCGCCGTTAAACCGCTTTGGCAACTCGGTGGTGGCCATGCAGTTAATTCAGCAATTGGCCGATGAACTGGGGTTGTCGCTGTTTTAACCGGCAGCACTGAAGCAAAGCTGTCCGGTAACTGCGTCCTGTGCAGTATCTGCCTCGGCGGCTTCATTAAACAACTGCTGAGCCAGCACTTTACCCAGCTCGACATAGTCGTGTTGCAGGGTATCGTAGGTGGTTCTGGCATCGATGTAGTAGGGCGCACGTTTGCCGTTAAAGTGAATAACATCGCCGATTTGCTGAAAGTGAATACCGATACGCTTTAATACTCTGGCTAAAGCCGGTTCAATCATTACAAAGACGTGATGACGTTTCGACTGCAGGCTCATCAGCATAGCAACCAGATACAATGATACTGCCACAGCACTGCGGCACTGGCTTTCGCGGGTGTTAACGCTGGCAATAGGCCCGGTTGACATCACGCTTTGCTTACAGCGGATTTCTGCCGGTACTGCAAGGCGGGAAATTTCACAAATGTGGCGGCGGTCAAAATTATGCGGTGTTAACACCGGATTGGTGATGCAATGGCCGAAATGCTGCTCTATCGGCAGTAACTCGTCTTTGGAGGCGGAGGTAATTAACCTTACCGTGCCGGCCAGTTTATCTTTGTTAGAGTGCCGGATAGCGGCGTGTAAAGCGCGGTTGTCAAAACTGTCTTGCTCCAACTTGTTATCGCGACAGGCTTCAAACGCCATTTCTTCGCAATATACCTTGTGGCGTAAACGAAAAATATCGCGTTGCTGTGCTGCGCTGCGTGCCAGGCTGGCTTGAAAAAAATGCGGAAAATACTGTAATGCTGTTTCGGCCCGGTCAACGGGCCGGTACGCCGGCTCCAGCCATGGGATAAAAGCAGTATTTGTTACTGCACAAAGCAAAGTCATCGCGCGCCCCAAAAGGTTAATGCCACCGTTATTGTCAGGTAGTCATATGTAAATTGTGTGAAAGCTATGCCTGAAAACACCAATTCCGGGGGTATATACGCAGTCAGTTCCGTTGCAAAACCACAGGCAGGAATTACTATGCGTTTGATTAGCGCTTACGTCAAACCTGAAAAAGGCTTAAAAGCGCCGTTTTACGGGGTTTCAGCGCTAAATGGATGATTTTAATACAAGAAAAAAACTTTACTTTTTAACGACTGTAATTAAATGTTATTCAGCGGTTATTCAGTTGTCGCCTGAGCAAAACAGCGAATGTATGCGGCAGCGCTTAAATTTAGCGGCTGGCACATTGCTCAAGTTGTTGAATATCTTGCTGAACCTGCCGTGCCAGCGCTCTTAACTGAATTAAGCGCTCGTTGCTGAGTGAAATTTGGCAGCGTAGTGCCGGCATTACGGCTGCAACCTCGTTTTCCAGCGCTTTGCCGGTAACAGTTAATACGACTTTCTTTACCCGTTCATCCTGTGCAGACGCCAGCCGTTTTAGCCAGCCTTTGCTTTCCAGCTTTTTTACCAGCGGCGTTAAGGTGCCCGAGTCGAACAGGGTTTTACTGCCAAGCTCACCCAGGCTGATATCATCCTGTTGCCATAAGGCTAACAGTACTACGTATTGCGGGTAGGTTAAGTCGAACGGTTGCAGTAATGGCCGGTACAGCCGCACCACAGCGTTTGAGGCACTGTACAGCGCAAAGCACAGTTGATCTTCCAGCGGTAAGGTTTTGTTCATCTGTATTCTTCCGGCAATTTTAGCCAAGTGTACCAAAGTTAACCGGCTGCGTTATAGCACCGGAAATTATATTTCAGGCAATAAAGTTATATGCAAATATCTTGCATGCAAGGTTAATTGTATCTATTATGCAGGTGTTCGCTAACGGCAACTAACCTTAACTGAGGAAATAACCATGGATATTCTTTATAAAGCAGTAGTAACGTCAACCGGCGGCCGTGATGGTGCAGCTAAATCTAACGATGGCTTATTAGACGTTAAGCTGTCAGCACCGAAAGAGCTGGGTGGTGCTGGTGGTGCTACTAACCCTGAGCAGTTATTTGCTGCCGGTTATTCGGCCTGTTTTATCGGCGCAATGAAGTTTGTTGCCGGTGCCGCAAAAATCAGCCTGCCATCTGACCTTAGCCTGCGAGCTGAAGTGGGTATCGGTAAGATAGAGGGCGGTTTTGGCCTGGACGTGGATTTATTCGTTAGCCTGCCAGGCATGGATAAAGCCGCGGCAGACGATTTAGTGGCAAAAGCGCACCAGGTGTGCCCGTATTCAAACGCCACCCGCGGTAATGTCGACGTACGTTTACACGTAAGCGTGTAAGCTAAGCGCAGAAAAACAAAAGGCCAGCATTTCTGCTGGCCTGTTGCTATTTGGTGGAGCTGGCGGGAGTTGAACCCGCGTCCGAAAAACCTACATCTTCGGTACTACATGCTTAGCACATTCATTTAGTTAACCCTATGAGCGCCGAATGGCAGGCTATCGTCGGGCGAGCCTGATTGGTTTTAACGTGTTGTCTCCAGGCGAAGACGCGACGCGATTCTGTTAGGGGTGATCTTCCAGAGTCTCAGCTTACAGACATGCGTGAGGGGAAGAGCTATCTACTGCCTATTAAGCAGCGATTGCGTATGTTTCGTCGTTTGCGACTAGTTTTTTGCGGTTTTTTTACGAGGCCTACCGCACCTCGGCATGCACCTAGGAGTTCGTGAATCCCGTCGAATCCAGAATCAGCCCCGAATTCTGTATGGAACACTTACACACCATAGTGTTTGGCTATTGTACGCAGCTGAGGCTTGTTACACAAGCAAGCATTGCACCTTCACCGTTTTTTAATGTCGCACAGCTTAGATGGGGCTGCACGACAAAAAGTTCAAGCCGTGATTTAACGCTTAGAGTGCTTCATCATGCGTTCTTTTTCGCGTGACCAGTCTCTGTCTTTAATATCGTCACGCTTATCAAAGGTCTTTTTACCTTTGGCCAGGTGGAATTCCAGTTTTACCCAACAGGCTTTCCAGTACATCGCAGTGGCGACCAGGGTAAAACCTTCACGCTCTTTTAAGCCAACCAGTTTATCCAGCTCACGTTTGTGCAGCAGCAACTTGCGGCTGCGCTCCGGGTCGCATACCACATGGCTGGAGGCACTGTTCAGCGGTTGAATTTGTGCGCCAAGCAAGAATGCTTCGCCATTGTGTAAGATGACGTAAGAGTCAGACAGGTTAACTTTACCCTCACGGATACTTTTTAACTCCCAGCCCTGCAGCGCCATACCGGCTTCATAGCGGTCTTCCAGAAAGTACTCGTGCCGTGCTTTTCTGTTTTGCGCTATGGTGCCGTTTTTGTTTTTACTAACTTGTTTTTTACTCATAATTGGTTATTTGTCGCAGCTCTGTTTTATTGGTCAGCGATGGCTCAAGCCTTGTTGCAGCGCGTTATTCTGTTACAATCGGCGGCGGATTTAAAGGGGATAGAGTATGCCACAAATTGAGCGCAGTGCGTTGGTTTTTTACAGTGCGCAGCAGATGTTTGACTTAGTCAACGCCGTACCTGACTACCCGCAATTTCTGCCCGGTTGCAGCTCTGCCAGTATAGTCAGTCAGTCTGAAACAGAGATGGTGGCATCACTTACGGTTTCCAAGGCCGGTATCGGTCATACTTTTACTACCCGCAATACTTTGTATGCTAATCAGCGTATTGCCATGCAACTGGTTGACGGCCCGTTTAAGCAGTTGCACGGTGGTTGGGAATTTCAGCCGCTAAGTGAGACAGCCTGTAAGGTTATTTTGAAGCTGGAGTTTGAATTTTCCAGCAAGCTTATTCAGTTTGCCTTTGGCAAAATTTTCGCAGAGTTAACGGCATCAATGGTGAATGCGTTTACGCATCGGGCAAAACAGGTGTACGGAGTTAATCATGGCTGAACAAATCACGGTAGAGGTAGCCTATGCCCGGCCGGAGCGCCAAAGTTTATTAACCTTGTCGGTCGGCCTAAACTGCACGGTGCAGGAAGCGATTGAGCAGTCGGGCATTTTGCAGCAATTCCCCGACATTGACCTTAACGTGCAAAAGGTGGGGATCTGGAGCCGGCCGGTAAAACCGGACGAGCCGCTAAAAGCCGGTGACAGAATTGAAATTTACCGGCCGCTGATTGCGGATCCGAAAGATTTACGCCGCCGCCGCGCCGAAAAAGCCAAAGAAGAGGGCCGTGCAGATAAAGTAACCGGTGGCCGGCCACACGAAGTAAAAAGCGCTACAGAGTAAAAATCCACCTCCATAGGAGGTGGC
>NZ_JABSOD010000037.1 GCF_013283795.1 Rheinheimera lutimaris | reverse complement strand
CTGTAGGCTCGATTCCGGCATCCATGCCGTCAACGGTTGGTTTAGGGTAAGTCGATTCTTATAGTTTTAATTGTCAACTATTACACCACTAAATCTATCTGCTGTACCAGAACGGGCCTGGTATCCTCTGTAAACGCCAGGCCGCTACGCTGGATTTCGCCCTGCTTTTGCTGCTGTTTATCCAACAATGGCATAGCAGTGGCGGCTGAACTTAGAGAAAACGCGCTCAGCTTTGCTTCTGTCATGCTTAACAGCTGTTGTTTTGGCCGCCAGAGATACAGGTACTGCCAGATATCATCAGCCGGGTCGATAAAGCCATTGCCGTTATCGTCAAATTTTGCCAGTTCGGCAAAACCCTGACCGGTGCGCGGACCAAACAACTCAGTGCCGTTATTAACCTGTTGGTCCTGATTTCTGTCATAGGCCAGATAATATTGCTGCGCCGCCAGCTGTGGCAGTTTTACTTCACTGCCATCGCTGCGCAGGTCAAACAAGCTGCTGTCGCTGCTAAGTTGCACAGGGCTACCGGACAAGCTAACCACCAGTGGATCCTGCAGCGGCTGCTCGGTGTAGCTGTACCTGGCCCAACTTATCTCCATACTAAAATCAAAGGCAAAGCTGATACTGCTGCCATCGCTAAGTTGTAAATCACCGCTAAAACTGGCCTGCACCGCCTGATAACCCAGTTCCCACGCTTCGGTAGCCATAACCTGACCGGCGCTGTTTTGTTGGCTTTGGCTGGCGCTTAGCCACAGTGACTGCTGCGACAGGGCGACAGAGAAAGCAGCGCTGTCGATATTTTTAGCGGAGAATTCAGCCACAGCCGGCTTATCCAGCCAGTCTTTGGTGTGGGCGCTGAGTTGCGCCAAAATGCGCTTTACCATGCCGACAGTTTGAAAGGCGTTAAACACCTGATCATCATCGGTAGTTTGTTCCGGCTGTTCTTGGGCAGCAGGCGTGGTGGCAGATGGCACTGTTTTATCAGCAACAGCAGGCACTGCGGCAATAACGGCAGGACGGGATTCGGTGTTGGCTTTGCTTAGTAACTGCTGTTTGCGACCATAAGCAACGGTTTTTTGTTCGGCAACCGCAAACTGTTGCGAAGCTGATGTAATTTGCATCATAGGCTCCACAAGGTTTTTCTGTTAAACGGTTATCGGTAAGTGTTGATTAAAACTTAAGCAGTTTTTTCTGCCTGAAGATTAACATCTTGATCAGGCAGAAATTTAAGCAGGTTAATTATGTTGGCCAATGCTGAACTGATACGCATGGCGTGCCAGCGCTGTGGCATTGCCGGTTTGGTAGGTATCTACCTGCATCAGGCCGTCGCTGCTGAGGCTAAACACGCGAAACATCGCCGTGTGCCGGCTTTCATCCGGAACTTTGGTGCGCTCCAATGCCGGAATATGCAGATAATGTACGCCATCCAGCTGCTTAGAGTGCGCTACTCTGTCCATATCCATATGCAAATCGCCGGAAATCACCGCAGCTAAATTAGGCTGGGCAATCACGTTGGCAAAGCCCGGATGCTTGATACCTTTGTCGGCAGCCTCCGGATAAACACCGGTTTGGGCACCGTGCACTATCAGTAATACCGGTTTAGGCGCTAATTGTGTCAATTGCGCCAGCAGCCAACTAATGCCGCTGTCGTTAAAATCGCGGCCGTGATCGGGTGAGGCAAATACCAGCGCTACCGTGTCAAATTCCAGCACATAGCTTGGAGAATCCAGCGTGATTTTGCCGTTATTCCAGCTGTTAGCGTACTGCATAAAGCGCTCTACCGTGCTGCCGTGCTCTTCATTACCCATAATCGGATAAAACGGCAGCGTTAGCTGCTGCAGCACCGGCGTAGCATTGTCGTATTGCACTAAGGTGCCTTTGTGAGCGATATCACCCACTCCGACGACAAAATCCAGCTTAGTTTGCTCTGCCAGCCGGTTTACGTCGGCCACCGCCGCGGCCATGTTGGGAAACTGCGGCTCGGGTTTAGGTTCGGCATCCCCCAGCACAGCAAAGCGCAATACTACACTATCTGCAGCAGTCGTACCTGCAGCGGCTGTCGTATTTGGCTGAACGGTTTGCTGTTGTGCCGGTGAGCAGGCAAACAGTGTAAAGCCCAGCAGCGTAAAACACAGCAATGGCGCCAGGCTAACAGTGTTAAGCAGTTTCATTAAATATCCTTGTTAAAATTAGTACGGTTAGTTGAAATTAAACAGGCCTTTAAAGCTGCTGGGGATTAAGCCGGTCCAGCGTTTAAAAGCACGGCGAAAGTTATGCTCGTCGGAGTACCCCAGCTTTAATGCCAGCTGCCGGTTAGAGTAGTTGCCTTGCCGGAGCAATTGCCGCGCCGCATCGCGGCGTACCTCGTCCAGTAAGCTGGCGAAGTTAGTCTGATGCTGGCTGAGCTGGCGTTTTAAGCTGCTACTGCTTAGCCCGAGTGCGGCGGCAATCTGCTCCTGGTTTAAAAGCTGCGGCAGGGCGCGGCGTTGCAGGCGGCAGACACTTTCCGGCAAGGCGCGCTGTTTGGGCAATACATGGTTAAGCTGGCGACAGGTGCGCCGCGCAGCGTTAAATTCTGCTGCGTTGGCATGATTAAACTCTTGCTGCCATAAAGCGAGTGGAATACTGAGGCTGTTCGCGACCTGGTTAAAGCTAAGGTTTAGCCCGCCAAAAAGTTGCTGCTGTAACGCAGGCGACTCTGCACTTTGTTGTAACTGCAGGCTGACGCCGCTTAATGTGCCCAGTTGTTGTTTTATCAGGCCAAGCAGCAATGAGCAGAGCACGGTTAACATAAACGCCTGCTGGTTTGCTAAGCCCAGCGCCGGTTTAAACTCCAGCACTATGCAGTGCTGTTGTTGATACAGCCGGATATAGAAGCAAGGAAACAGCTGATGGCGGAAATAATACAGCTGCGCCAGTGCCTGGCGCAGGTTTTTTGCATATTGCAGGCTTTGACACAGCGAAATATAACGGCTGTTCAGCAAGGCGCTGCCCAGCAGGTAAGGCAGCTCGGGGCTTTGTACCTGCTGGCGGCAATTTTGCAGCAGCGTTAACCAGTCGGTATGGTGCAGCCGGCCAAGCGGTTTGTGTAAGTCTTGCTCAAAAATGCCGGTGCCACTTAACAGCTTATGCAGCACAGCACCGCGCCGTTGCGCCAGTGCCAACAGCTCAGTGCTGCCATGTTGCAACAGCAAAACTTTGTCCTGATAGCCAAAGTGGCGCCGGCTCATTAGCTTGGCTGCAACGTAACTGCGCCTGCCGTTTTAGCCTGCGCCATAACAGTAGCGGCCTGTTGCAGTGCGGCTTGGGCGCTGTGTTGTTGCACCGCCATTTCTGCCAGCGTCAGTACCGGCTCGTGCTGTGCGTCAGCCAGTTGTGATAATTGCTGGCGTAAATGCTGCGCCATAATCTGCGCCTGTGGCAAAGCGGTGTTGGGCAATAGCGCAATAAAGCGGTCGCCGGCGTAGCGGCATACCAGATCACTGTGCCGCAGTTGACTGCTGAGTAATTCACTTAAACGGCTAAGATAAGTATCGCCGGCGGCCATGCCGTGGCGGCGGTTAAAGCCGGCAAAGTTATCAATGTCCAGCACCAGTAAGCTCAGTGCTTTATGTTGGCTTTGGTGCAGTTCTATCTCGCGCTGCAATACGGCTTGCAGGTATTCGATGCCGTACAGTTGGGTTAAAGGGTCAATCAGTTGATGATCACGCAAAAACAGTTCGCGGCCGCGCAGCTGGCGGTTAATTGCACGCTGTTCGCGATGCCAGCCTACCAGGCCGTATGTCAGGATTAGCATACCAACCGGCGCCGGTAAAGACTCCAGCCAGCTCATCAGTCGCAAATGCTCCGGATAGCGGATAAATTCGTCCAGCAAGTCGAGAAAATAAGAATACACCAGCAATAAACTGCCGTAGTACAGCCACTCAGTAACTCTGCCGGCCGGACGACTGCTGATAATCAGCCCCAGCCAGCCAATGGCAACCAGTAAAGTTGTGCCTTCCCCTAAAACATCCAGCCAATCGAACTCATTGCTGAGTTTGGCGTTGCCGCTATTAACAGCCAGCAGTAAGCCACTTAACAGCAATAGCAGGCTGAAGAGCATTTTGTAGCGGTGTTGTCGCCACATAGTCAGGTTATCCGCAGAAATAAAACCAATTTTCCGCTGCCTGTATGACAGTGGCATGACAGATTTTCGCTCCGCTAACCCTGCGCTGCACCGCTGAGACCCGGGTCATAACCGCGCAGGGGGTGATGTTAACAAACGGCATTTTGTCATATGGCAGCGGCACAATGGCAGGTAATGATTAGCCGTAAACTTAAGAGCAACCTATGAAGCTGACTTACCAAAAGAACACCCGACGTAATCTGCTGGCCTGGGCCGTTAGTCTGGCCTTTGCCGGCCCGGCATTGGCTGATGCTGATATACAGGGACGCATAACCGACAATCGCAGCAATCTGCTAAGTGGTGCTGAAGTCAGCATCCCTGAGTTGAAGTTGCGCCGCACGACTGCCGCAGATGGCCGTTTTTATTTTGCTCAACTGCCGGCCGGTACTTATACCCTGCTGGTAAATTATTTGGGCGCGATGCCGGAAACCAGAGTATTGGTGGTTGCCGATACGGAGCAGCGCCTCGGTGATATTAAGTTGTTGTCTGCCAGCGAGGCGGTAGAGCATATCGAAGTGGTGGGGCAGTCGGGTGCGGTAAGTAAAGCACTGAACCGGCAGCGTAATGCCGGTGGTATTGTTACCGTGGCCAGCACGGATGAAATGGGCCAGTTTCCTGACAGCAATGTCAGTGAGGCGCTGCAACGCCTGGCGGGATTGTCGGTAGAGCGCGATCAGGGTGAAGGCCGTTTTGTGCGGGTGCGCGGTTTAGCACCGGATTATAACGCAGTAACCTATAACGGTACCCAGCTGGCGGCGCCGGAAGCCGGCCGTCGCGCGGTGGCGCTGGATGTGATCCCATCAGACTTGCTCGAATCGGTAGAAGTTAACAAAACCCTGACGCCGGACATGCCGGCCGGCTCGTTAGGCGGCACGGTTGAAATTAAAAGTTTATCGGCGTTTGATCGCAGCAACGACTTTTATTCCTTTACCGCAGAAGCGGGGTTCAACGAGTTGCAAAGCAAAACCAGCCCGAAAGTCTCCGGCGTGTTCAGCAAGATACTCGACGCCGGTGGTGAGACCGACAGCTTAGGTGTTGCCATTGCAGCCAGTTATGCCGAACGTAAATTTGGCTCAGAAAACGTAGAGACCGGCGGCAACTGGGATTTTGACGAGGGGCTGGAGGAGTTTGAACTGCGTGACTACAGCATTAAGCGTGAACGTATTGGTCTGGCACTGAATTTGGATTACCGGCCGGGCAACAATAACGAGTATTACCTGCGCAGCCTGTATAGCCGGTTTAGTGATACTGAAACGCGTCAGGGCCTGATAGCAGAACTGGCTGATGCGCAATTTGCCGGCGTAAACGGCGAAGCAACGCTTATCCGCTCGTTAAAACAGCGTGAAGAAACTCAAAGCATCAGCGCCCTGGTGGTTGGCACCAAACAAACAGCCGGTAACTGGGAGTGGTTACTTGAAACCGGCACCAGCCAGGCAGATGAAGATACGCCGTTTAATATCGCTGCAGCTGATTTTGAGCAGGAGTTTGCCGACGGCGTTGGTTTCAGCGGTAGTAAGATACTGCGGCTGACAGCCCCGGCCGAAGCATTTCTCGCTGATGGCTATGAATTAAAAGAAGTGGAAATGGGCGATACTTACGCCAAAGAAACTGAGCGTAATATTAAGTTTGATCTGAGCCGTGAGATCATTCAGCGCCACGGCAGTGTGCTGTTAAAAGCCGGTGCCAAGTTCAGCCAGCGCGAGAAACGTGCTGAAGAAGATGTCTGGTTGTTTGAAGACTTCGCCGATTTGGGTATTGACGCTCTTAGCCTGAGCGATTACGCCGCTGGCGCGGTCGATTACAGCCTGAGCACTATGGGATCGGCGATTAACAGCGGCAGTATTTATCAGTTGGTTAATAGTTTAAATCGCGCCGATTTCGTCGATGAAGTTGAATCACGAATTAACGATTACCAGATCGATGAAGATATCAGCGCAGCCTATTTTATGGCGCAGTGGGAGCGCGATAACTGGCAATTGATCACGGGTGTGCGTTACGAACATGAAAAGCGCGATGCCATTGGCAGCCGTTACGATGCTATAGAAGAAGTATTCAGTGCCAACCGGGCGAACAGCTCAGAGGGCTATTGGCTACCGGCCGTGGTAGGGCGTTACAACCTGTCGGAGCAAAGTATTGTGCGGGCGGCGTTCAGTACCGGCCTGGTAAGGCCTAACTTTGAACAGTTGTCGCCAGCGTTTTTGCTGGAAGAGGATGATGATGAGCTCGAAGCTGCTTTTGGTAATCCGCAGTTAAAGGCCCTGACGTCGAATAACTTCGATCTGGGTATTGAGCATTATGCCGACAAACTCGGCGTGCTTTCTGCCATGCTGTTCTACAAACAAATTGATAATTTTATTTATGAAGCTGATTTGGCCGGCCGCGGTGATTATAGCAACTTTGCCAAAGCAGAGACCTTTGTTAACGGTGGTAAAGCTGATTTATACGGCCTGGAGCTGAATGCTATTCATCAGCTATCGGGCCATGATAACTGGCTGGATAACCTGTTGTTGTCTGCTAACCTGACGCTAACCGATTCTGCTGCTGATATTGAATGGTTTGACGATGGCACCTTGTTACGCCGTGAAGTGGCACTGCCGAGCCAGTCAGATAAAACCGCTAACCTGAGCCTGGGTTATGAAACTGAAGTGATTAGCCTGCGGCTGGCGGCCAACTATAAATCGAAATATCTGGCTGAAGTGGGCGATGTGACTGATGCTGGCTATGATGTGTATTCAGATGACCATATGCAGCTTGATTTTACCGGTAAATGGACAGTCCGGCGCGGCATGCAGCTGTACTTTAACGTAATAAATCTTAACGATGAGCCGTATTACGCTTATACCGGCCGCAAGCCTTATAACTTCCAGTATGAACAATACGGCCGCACCTTTGTGCTGGGCGTGCAAATTACTAACTGGTAAGCCGCTGCGGCACAAGGACCACATGATGTTATCAACTAAAAAAATGTTTTTATTAAGTGCTGTCAGCCTGGCGCTGGCGGCGCTGCTCAGTGCCTGTCAGGCCGCCAATCAGCAGACAGCGGAACCGGCAGCACAGGCATTAGCGGTTAATGCCAGCCATTACCACAATGTGCAAATAGCCGGTACGGAGTATCAGCTGTTTACTGACGCCACAGGTTTGCAGGTACAGCAGGGCGCTACAGTACTCAGCCGTTACGACGGGGCTTTTATCCGCCTTGCGCTGCAACCGCTGAATGACAGCAGCTTGCTGCTGGCGGCAATGGATGACAACAGCAACAGCTTGTATGTCTGGCGTTTTGCCCCGGCAGAGCCAACTGTGCTACAGCTGATGCAGCAACAGTTGATCAGTAGCCGCGTGGTAGATGATTTATGTTTTTATCGCAGTAGCGAAAATCAGCAGCTGAGCTTATTTTTACTCGGCGGTCGTGGTGGCGCTGATCAGTTGCTGTTACAACAACAGCAGCAGTGGTTGGCTCATCCGCTGGTGATACGTGAACTGAATGTGCCTTACGACAGCACTGCCTGTACAGTAGATCATATTGCCGGTGCGCTGTATATCGCCGAAGCTGACCGCGCTATCTGGCGCTACCAGGCCGAGCCTGAAGCCGATGAAGGCCGCAGTTTGGTGCAGGTAAATAAGCCCTTTGGTCAGTTGCAGGGTGAAGTGAAAGCGCTGCAAACGTTGTCTGACGGCAGTCTGCTGGCGCTGGAGGAAGAGCCGGTGCGGTTGTTACATATCAGCAGCGATGGCGAATTACTAAGCGCTATGCCGCTGCCGGCACTTAAACAGGCCAGCGGCTTAAGCGTAAGTATGATAACTAACAACACAGCAGCCTATATCAGTACTGAGGACACCGACCCTGTGCAGCAGCTGGCGTTAACGCTGCCTGTTATGGCAAAGCACAGTGGTAAAGCAGCCGTGATGCAGATGATGCCTGGCTTACAAACCGAGCCTGCCAGTCAGCGCGGCGATGTCATGGATGACCCCGCGGTTTGGCATCATCCGGCGCAGCCTGAGCTTAGCCTGATCCTCGGCACCGACAAACGTGCCGGGCTGGATGTGTACAATATGCAGGGTAAGCGCGTACAGCAGCTTAGTGTTGGGCGGTTAAATAATGTTGATGTACGCTATGGCCTGAACTGGCAAGGGGCTGAGCACGATATCGCAGTAGCCAGTTTGCGCGATGATAACAGCCTGCAGCTGTTTGCTATTGATGCTAACGGCAAGCTGCACAACGCCGGCAAAGTAGCGACCGGTATGAAGGATATTTACGGCCTGTGTATGTATCACAGTAGCCAAAATAACCAACACTATGTCTTTGTTAATGATAAATCCGGCTTAATCCGGCAGTATCAAATCGGCACTGATGGCAAAACCTGGCAGGGCAGCTTAGTGCGCTCATTGCAGGTACCGTCACAACCGGAGGGCTGTGTCGCTGATGATAAACGCGGCCTGTTATTTGTTGGCGAGGAAGACGAAGCCATCTGGCGTTTTGCCGCCGCTGCCGATGCGGATACTACAGGTGAGGCGATAATTCGTGTAGATGGCGAGCGGCTGGTGGATGATATTGAGGGCATTGCGCTGGCAGAGCATAACGGCAGCAGCTATTTGCTGGTATCAAGCCAGGGTAATAACAGTTACCTGCTGTATGACGCAGCGCCACCTTACGCTGAACGCTTGCACTTTCGCATCAGCACTAACCCGCAACGAGGTATAGATGGTGTGTCAGAAACCGACGGACTGGACATCACAACCCGCTCGTTGGGGCCGGGGTTTGAGCAAGGTGCGTTGATCGTGCAGGATGGCCGCAATCGTATGCCGGAGCAGGGGCAAAACCTGAAACTGGTGCCTTGGGCGGATATACTGCAACAATTAAAATAGCTATAACAACAGAGGCCGCGTTAATCGCGGCCTCTGTCATTCAATAGCAAGGTTTAGTTTCTGTTAATTCAGCTTTGCTGCCAGACAGCGGTCAACGATATTCTTAATCTTTTGCGGTGAAAACGGCTTGGCAATAAAGCCGCTGGCTCCGGCTGCAATGCTTTGTTGTACATTGTCGACAGAATTGTGCGCCGTTACCATTACCACATGTGTTTTGTCAGCCCGGGTTTTAATTTGCTGCAAAATTTGCTGGCCGTTCATATCAGGCAACTCAATATCCAGAAACACCAAATCGTGATGATGTTGTTTAAATGCTGACAGGCCTTTGCTGCCGCTGTCGGCCTCGTGCACATTGCTGATACCAAGGTGCAATAAGGTTTGGCGTAAGTATTCACGCACGGTGTAGGCGTCATCAATGATTAATATTGAGCACTGTTGTTGTGTCATGGCAGATCCTTTGCGGTCGCAGATGCAATTACAGTGTAATGCAAAAATGTACTAAAACGGAAAAACAGCATCGCAGTTTAGTTATTCTGCCTGAACGGAAGATGAATTTACCGGTAAGCATATTTCAACGCTAAAGCCACTAATTTCGTTATTTGTCATAATATTAGCTACATATATACTGCCATTGCAGGCCTCAGTGGCGCGTTTGGCAATACTTAAGCCTAACCCAATGCCATTGTGGCTACTTTGTGCGCGAAAGAATGGCGTAAATAATTTAGATAAATGTTGCGGCGCCACGCCCGGCCCCTGGTCGCGCACCTGTAAACTCAGCCGCTGCTGATGTTGGCGCAAACAAACACTGACTTCGGAGTATGGCGGTGTATATTTGACGGCATTGCGGATCACATTTTCTATCGCGCTGTACAGCAGCGACGGGTCGCCTTTAATTAACGGCACATTTTCCAGATGCAGCCACAACGACTTGTTGCTGCTGTCAGCTTCCAGCCGTGCATCATCACAGACCGAGGCTACCAGTTCTGCGAGGTTAATATCAATATGCTCGGCACTTACTGCTCCGCTTTCCAGCCTGGAGAAGGTCAGAATTTCAGTGACCAGGGCATCAAGTTTGCTGGCTTCCTGTTCTATCTTCTCCATTGCTAAACCAGCATAAGACGGCGATTGTGCCGCCAGCCCGGTAAGAATTTGCATTCTGGCCAGTGGTGAGCGCAGCTCATGTGATACGTCATGTAGCAAGCGGCGCTGCGAGGCGATAGCTTCCGCTGCCTGGCCGGCCATCTGATTGAAATTCCGGCTCAGGCTACCAAACTCATCCTGTCTTGAGGTGAGCTTGCTGCCCAGTTGGGTACGCCAGTTATCTGTGGCAAGTCCGGCCAGTGCTTGTTTTAATTGCCGTACCGGGGCGACTATATGGCGCGCCAGTACCCAACTGAACAAAATACTGGCCGCCAGCAACACAGCCAGATGCAGCATTGGCCTGCGCCAGAACGGCGGCACAGGATGTGTAGGTGCAACGGCTGCGGAGAAATCTGCGGTGCCTGCGGCGTTAACACTGTAAGCCGGTATTGATGGTTGGCTGAAAAAGCCGGCCCCAACCGGCAGTTTGTCCGGTGGTAACCAGGGTGGCGCATCATCCCAGGTAAAAGTCAGACGCACTAACACAACTGCCATAAGCAAGGTGGCCCAAAATACGAGGAAAAAACGCCAAAACAACTTGTTCATATTGCTATGCTCCGGTGCCAAACGGATAGGTAAATTGATAGCCTTTACCGCGTACTGCAGTGATCCATTGTTGTCCTGCCGGTGGTTTGCCCAATTTTTGTCTGATATGGCTGATATGCACATCAATACTGCGGTCATAACTGCCTAAAGGCTTACCCAGTGCCTGCTGCGATAAATCCGCTTTACTGATTATGTAGCCGGCGTGCTGTGCCAGCAGGTATAAAATGCTGAATTCTGCGCCGGTTAATTCAATATTGTCGAGTTGCAACAGCACACTGCGGTTAACCGGTTTGATGCGTAAAGCGCCAAGCTGCAATTCAGTTTGGCTGGTGTTGTGCTGCACCCTGCGTAATATAGCTTTAATACGGGCACTTAGCTCACGTGGTAAACAGGGCTTGGCGATATAATCATCCGCACCCAGTTCCAAGCCAATAACTTTATCAGGGCCTTCACCCCGCGCCGTTAACATGATCACCGGAATATTGCTGAAGCGGCGCAACTGCTTTAACACCGAGATACCATCTAACTGCGGCATCATTACATCCAGAATAACCAAATTAAACATCTGTTGCCGGCAGTGCTCTAAACCGGCAGCGCCGTTATTGGCAATGGTAATGTGAAAACCATCCCGTTGCAGATACTCCGCCAGCAAAGCAGTAAGTTGAGTATCATCATCAATTAACAATAAATGCAGCACGGCAACCTCAGAGATTTGTTTAACGCAATAGGCTTAGTTTGTAGCCACTGCTACTGTTGCTGTCAGGCTCGGCAACCAACAAATAGTTACTACCGGCCACGAAAGCCTGCAGCTCAGACTCTGCTAACAGCATTTTGTTCTTGTTATCGTCGGTATACAGTAGAAAAACAGTATATTCGCCGTCTGGAATGCTGATTTCTTTTTGCGCACCACTGTTGACCGAAGTAATGTAATATTCTGTGGTATCAACAGTTTCGTTGGGTGGTACGAAGTACACGCTAAGGGCGCTGTAATCAAAAATGGTGTTTACCACATTAATATCGAAATCATAAATTTGCGGTGTATTGCTTTCTTCTGCTACCAGTGCTGATGTTACTGCATCAGCATTTTGATACAGCACCACTACTTTACTCTCACCCTGATTCAAGGTTAACAGAGAGCTGCTTAGCAACGGCTGACCCTGTTCATCAGTTGCTGACAGACGGTAGTCTTTGGCGGCCAGTTGCAGATAGTCTGACAAGGTGTCTGTAGCTAATGCAGTAAGAGCAACGCTGCTATTCAAAAAAATATCACTGCTGCCGGCGCTGTCGACACTGTTGTACAGACGGAACTGGGCCGGTGCGGTCAGATCAGTAAGATTACCAACGGTTGTGGTGTTATTAATAACATCTACAGCGATATTGCCTTCCAGCGGGCCGGAGGCTATACGCGGGACCAGCACATATTCAGTCAGGTATTCAAAGTTATATTTTGACGATTGAAATAATATATCGCGGCTGCCGGCTTCGGTGATGTAAATAATATAATTGCCGCGCTCAAACTCCATCACCGGGCTGATTTGGCTGTAATTTAACGTTGCCGTCAGTGTGGCTTCATCAAAGCCGGTATCTGATGTACTCAGGTACACATCATAGCTGCTGTCGTCGGGTAACAAGCTGACTACATACAGCTTAAAGCTGTCGGTAAGGCTGTCATCCCGCAAAAACTGCAATGTCAGCAGTTCAGGATTATTGTAATCACCGGTTAAAAACAACAAGTGCTTATAGCTTTGGCGCAGGGTGATACTGCTGTCTAACATACTGATATCATCACCGTCACTGTTCAGGCGGCTAAGAGAAATATCATAGCTGGCCGGAGTATAGCTAACTAACGACGTAGCGTCAGTATAGGCTGCGGTGCCGGCCAACACAGTGCTGTCATCGCTGTCGGTAAGTAACAATCGGGTAGAGGTACTGTTGGCCGAGCCATTGTAAAGTTGGATATAGCTGCTGGTGTAAGTGGCTGAAGTTTCCTCAGAGCTGCTGCCACCACAACCGGTTAACATGATTACACTACCAAGTGCCGACACAGTAAAAAAAGTACGCATAACGCCTCATTAAGTGAATGATATAACGCGGCTAAGAGCGTACGCGCAGCGCAGCAGTTCATTAATTTACCCTGCTTTACGTTGCTTAACCTTACTTAACATTGAGGCAGAGCCGGGTCGTTTTATAAACTATATTCTTTAATCTTCATTGCCTTATTGATAACTGTTGCTATTTTTAGGATTCAGCTTAATTAATTGTTAATGCACGGAGCACTCTGTTATGCGTCGCAATATGCCGGTTACCAACACTGAACGTACTTTCCCCCCGCAACAAAAACTGATTTCCAATACCGATTTAAACGGCAATATCCGACACTGCAATGATGCTTTTATTGAAATAAGTGGTTTTAGCAAAACTGAGTTAATTGGGCAGCCGCATAATATAGTGCGCCATCCGGATATGCCGCCGTTGGCGTATCAAATTATGTGGGAGCATTTAAAAGCCGGTAAACCGTGGATGGGGTTGGTTAAAAACCGCAGCAAAAACGGTGATTATTACTGGGTGGATGCCTACGTAACACCGGTAACAGAAAACGGCCGGGTTGTTGGTTATGAATCGGTGCGATCATGTCCGGCACGGGAAGATATCAAGCGGGCAGAAAAATTGTACACTGCTATTAATAACGGCAAATTTCGCGCCCGGAATTTTCACCTTGGTGCGGCTAATTCAGTGTCGATTGTAATGTTGCTGTTGGCAGCGGGCCTTTATTTAGCGGGTTATTCCGGGATATCAGAGCTAATATTGTTATTAACAATGATTGGTTATGTAGTGTGGGCAAATATCAGTAAAAAGCAGGCATTGGACAGCGTCAAAATGTTGTTAGCTAATTCATTCCGCCATGAATTAGCCGTGCAAACCTTTACCGATGATTCTGCCGATGTCGGCGAGCTGAAAGTGGCGGTAATGAGCTCTAAAGCGCACCTTGGCGCGGTGTTAAGCCGGATGGAAGATGCGGCTAAAAGTGTGTCGAAACAGTCTGATCTGGGGTTGGAACTGGCGCAGTCATCAATGAAGTTAATTGAGCGCCAACAACAGGAAACGGAACAGGCCGCCACTGCTATGCATCAGATGACCACAACTATTGCAGAAGTATCAAAGCACGTACAGGAAACGGCACAGCAGGCAGAGCAATCTAATGAGCTGGCCGGCAAAAGCCGCCAGACAGCCGGCATAACACGTAAAGCCATAGAAGAGCTGCGCGAAACCGTGAATGCTATCAGCAGCTCTGTTACCGAAGTGTCTGAACAAACCCGCAAAATAGCGACAGTAGCGCAAATGATTGAGCAAATTGCGGAACAAACCAATTTGCTGGCGCTAAATGCTGCTATCGAAGCGGCGCGTGCCGGTGAGCAGGGCCGTGGTTTTGCGGTCGTAGCTGATGAGGTTCGCAACCTGGCACAGCGTACCCAGGAGTCTACCAAAGAAATCCACCAGATTGTCAGTGACTTAACCAGCCGCGCCGACACTGCTGTGCGGGTGGCGCAAAGCGGTACGGCCGGCGCTGAAACCGGGCTTAGCCGAGTTAAAGAAACCGAAGAGATGCTGAACGGCATCTCCGATGCGGTGGGCAATATTGCCAATATGTCTATTCAAATGGCCGCTGCGGTGGAAGAGCAAGCTAATGTAGCTGAAGAAGTTAACCAGCAAGTGGTGAATATTTCCGGTTTGGCTAACAACAGCCTGACGGAAGCTGCAAACTCTGCCGACAGTATTAAACAGTTGCAATTGGTGTCGAATGAACTGCATGAATTAGTGGTGCGGTTTGCCCGCTAGGGCGACTGATTCGTGGGATAAAACCCGATAAAGATAAAAGGCCGGCATATGCCTAATGCCGGTCAGTTAAGCTGACCGGCATTTTT
>NZ_JABSOD010000036.1 GCF_013283795.1 Rheinheimera lutimaris | reverse complement strand
TACGTTCAAATTTAGCCTTAGCCATGTATAGACCCTTCTTTATTTAATTGCGGCCTGCTTTGCAGGCCAAACTAAGTTATTAATATGCTTGACGCGCAGCGATAATAGCTTCTGTCACGTTGTTAGGAGCTTCAGCATACTTCAATGGTTCCATTGAGTATGAAGCGCGACCCTGACTTAACGAACGCATGTTGGTTGCATAACCAAACATTTCAGATAGCGGCACATGCGCATCGACGATTTTGATACCACCAGGTGCATCTTCCATGCCGTTGATAATACCGCGACGACGGTTTAAGTCACCAACAATATCACCCATGAAGTCTTCCGGTGTTACCACCTCAACTTTCATGATTGGCTCAAGAATAACCGGCTTGGCTTGCAGCGCACCTTTTTTGAAGCCCATCGACGCAGCGATTTTAAACGCCATTTCGTTTGAGTCAACATCGTGGTACGAACCGTCAAACACTGTAACTTTAACGTCAATTACCGGGTAGCCAGCAAGAATACCGTTTTTCATTTGTTCCTGAATACCCTTATCGATAGCCGGGATGTATTCTTTTGGAATTACACCACCCACTACAGCATTCACGAACTCATAACCGGCACCTTCTTCCTGCGGCTCAATTTTCAGCCAACAGTGACCAAACTGACCACGACCACCAGACTGACGCACGAACTTACCTTCCACCTCTGTTGCGCCGCGCAGTGTTTCACGGTAAGAAACCTGTGGTTTACCCACGTTAGCTTCTACTTTGAACTCACGACGCATACGGTCAACAATGATGTCCAGGTGTAATTCGCCCATACCGGAAATGATCGTCTGACCGGTTTCCTCGTCAGTATGTACCCGGAAAGATGGATCCTCAGCCGCTAATTTACTTAGCGCGACACCCATTTTTTCCTGATCAGCTTTGGTTTTCGGTTCAACCGCAACAGATATTACCGGCTCCGGAAATTCCATCCGTTCCAAAGTGATAATATGGTCAGGCGAGCACAAGGTGTCACCCGTTGTTACGTCTTTGAAACCAATACCGGCAGCGATGTCACCGGCACGTACTTCTTTAATTTCCTGACGGTTGTTGGCGTGCATTTGCACGACACGACCAATACGCTCTTTTTTCATTTTTACCGGGTTGTAAACGGTATCACCAGTATTGATTACACCGGAGTACACACGGAAAAATGTAAGCGTACCCACGAAAGGGTCAGTAGCAATTTTAAACGCCAGTGCAGCAAAAGGTTCGTCATCACTGGAGTGACGCTCACCTTCTGACTCATCTTCATTGATACCGGTAATCGCCTTAACTTCTGTTGGAGAAGGTAAGTATTCGATTACTGCATCCAGCACTGCCTGAACGCCTTTGTTCTTAAAAGCAGAACCGCACAATACCAGCACCGCTTCATTACGCAGCGTTAACGCGCGCAATGCAGCTTTGATTTCGTCTTCAGAGAACTCGTCGCCCTCTAAATAGCGCTCCATCATATCTTCATTGGCTTCTGCCGCTGCTTCGATAAGATTTTGCCGCCATAACTGACACTCTTCTAACATGTCAGCGGGGATCGCTTCATAAGTGAACGTCATACCCTGGTCTTCCATATTCCAGTTTATGGCTTTCATCTTAATCAGATCGACAACACCTGCGAAATCGTCTTCAGCGCCGATAGGCAGCTGAATAGGTACAATGGTACTGTTCAGACGTGTTTGCGCCTGTTTAACAACGCGTAAGAAGTTGGCGCCGGTGCGGTCCATTTTATTAACGAAGATCAACCGCGGTACTTCATACTTGTTGGCTTGACGCCAAACAGTTTCCGTTTGCGGTTGAACCCCTGATGACCCACACAACACAACTACTGCGCCATCCAATACCCGCAGCGAACGTTCAACTTCAATCGTGAAGTCAACGTGGCCGGGGGTATCGATGATATTAACGCGGTGCTGCTCAAACTGAGCATTCATACCAGCCCAAAACGTAGTAGTTGCAGCAGACGTGATAGTAATACCACGCTCCTGCTCCTGCTCCATCCAGTCCATGGTCGCTGCGCCGTCATGCACTTCACCGATCTTATGTGACAGACCGGTGTAGAACAGCACGCGCTCAGTAGTTGTGGTTTTACCCGCATCTACGTGAGCACAGATACCAATGTTGCGGTAGCGTTCTATTGGGGTTGTACGTGCCACAATAATATCCTCTTGTTAAGACAGGCTTACCAACGGAAATGGGCGAACGCTTTGTTAGCTTCGGCCATACGGTGCACGTCTTCACGTTTTTTCACTGCAGAACCTTTGTTGTCAACGGCATCCAGCATTTCACCAGCTAAACGCTGTGCCATTGATTTTTCACCACGTTTACGGGCAGCTTCAACCAACCAACGCATTGCCAGAGCATTACGACGTACCGGACGAACTTCACATGGTACCTGGTAGGTAGAACCACCTACGCGGCGTGATTTAACTTCGACCGTTGGACGAATGTTGTCCAGAGCTACTTCAAAAATGTCTAAATGTTCTTTCTTAGACTTGGTAGCTGCTAACTCTAATGCGCCGTATACGATTGATTCGGCTGTAGATTTTTTACCGTCGACCATAACGACGTTTACAAACTTGGCAAGTAATTCACTTCCGAATTTAGGATCTGGAAGAATTTTACGTTGACCTATGACGCGTCTTCTTGGCATTCGTAACTCCGATTGCTTCAGGTGATTCCAAAACTTTTAATACATTAAAGAAAAAAAGTTGTTTAGTTTGGCCTTACTAACGGAGTACCGTTATTTCTTAGGCCGCTTTGCACCGTACTTAGAACGGGCTTGTTTACGATCTTTAACGCCAGCACAGTCTAATGTGCCGCGTACGGTGTGGTAACGCACACCTGGCAGGTCTTTTACCCGGCCACCGCGAATAAGCACAACACTGTGCTCTTGCAGGTTATGGCCTTCACCACCAATGTAAGAAGAAACTTCGAATCCGTTAGTTAAACGAACACGGCATACTTTACGTAATGCTGAGTTTGGCTTCTTAGGTGTAGTGGTGTATACACGGGTACAAACACCACGCTTCTGCGGGCAAGCTTCAAGCGCCGGAACGGTGCTCTTGGCTACCTTCTGGCTGCGCGGCTTACGCACTAGCTGGTTGATTGTTGCCATTAAATACTCCTGGTTAATATATACCCAATAAACGTGAAAATTCCGCACCCCAAATTTAGGGTCGCGGAATTCTAATGGTCAAGCTTTGACCTGTCAAGTTACAAAGCCAATTGCTGCTAATTTAGCCAGCAATCGGCGATGTTTCCTTGCTTACTCGTCGTTGCCGGACAAATCCATGTTCAGAGCGTCAGACAAGGCTTGCTCAGCTGTCTCTGCACTCATTGCCGGTTCAACAACTTCGTTATTGCCACCGCGTTGACGCAGACGGGCACGGTTTTGGTGATACGCAAAACCGGTACCTGCCGGGATCAAACGGCCAACAATTACGTTTTCTTTCAGACCACGCAGTTCATCAATCTTACCGCCTACGGCGGCTTCAGTCAGAACGCGGGTCGTTTCCTGGAACGACGCTGCCGAAATGAACGAGTCAGTCGACAATGACGCCTTGGTAATACCCAGTAATGAACGCTCGTACTGCGCTGGCATTTTACCGGCTGCTTCCAATTCGCGGTTAGCGATATTGACGCGGGCCACTTCTGCCATTTCGCCTTCTAAGAACTCACTGTCGCCAGGGCTGGTGATTAAGCACTTACGCAGCATCTGACGGATAATGGTCTCGATGTGCTTATCGTTGATCTTAACGCCCTGTAAACGGTAAACGTCCTGTACTTCGTTCACAATGTAGCTGGCCACATGGTGGATACCACGTAAACGCAGGATATCATGTGCTGACTCCGGACCTTCAGAGATAACTTCGCCTTTTTCAATGCGCTCACCTTCGAACACATTAACCTGACGCCATTTCTGGATCATCTCTTCATGCACATCACCCTGATCAGGTGTGATCAACAGACGACGCTTACCTTTTGTCTCTTTACCGAAGCTGATAACACCTGAAATCTCAGCCAGAATGGCCGGGTCTTTCGGTTTACGCGCTTCAAACAAGTCAGCAACGCGCGGCAGACCACCGGTAATGTCACGGGTCTTCGAGCTTTCCTGAGGAATACGCGCCAATACTTCACCCGATTTAACGGTAGCACCATCAGTTACTTCGATAGTGGTAAAGCTTGGTAAACGAATTTCCTGCAGCGCACCATCGTCCATAGTCAGGATAAGTTTTGGCTCTTTAGCGTTAGCCTTGGCCAAATCTTTAACTACGGTACGGGTTAAGCCGGTTAACTCATCCGTTTGTACTTCGGTGTTGGTATCGTCAACGTCACTGTGATTAACCTTGGCACCACGCTCAACGATAATCGGGTGTGAGTGCGGATCCCAGTTCGCTACGATCTGGCCGGCAGTGATCTTGGCGTTATCGTCTGTCGTCAGGATTGAACCGTACGGCAGTTTATAACGCTCTTTCTCACGGCCTAACTCGTCAAATACCGTCACTTCAGCAGAACGAGAGGTAATAACAATCTTGTTATCCGCATTACGCACAAACTTGGCATTTTGCAGTTTTAAGGTACCGGCAGTTTTAACCTGAACGCTGTTCTCTGCAGAAGCCCGTGATGCCGCACCACCGATGTGGAAGGTACGCATCGTCAGCTGTGTACCCGGCTCACCGATTGACTGTGCCGCAATAACACCGACTGCTTCACCGGCGTTGATCAGGTGACCACGCGCTAAGTCACGGCCGTAACACTTGGCACACACACCAAAGTCAGTCTGACAGGTAATTACCGAGCGTACATGTACTTCGTCGATTGAGTTCTGCTCTAAGGCATCACACAATTGCTCGTCCAACATTGTACCGTCAGCAACTAATACTTCACCGGTAGTAGGTGATACAACATCACCGATAACTACGCGGCCCAGTACGCGCTCACGCAGACCTTCTACTACGTCACCACCTTCAATCAGTGGCTTCATGATAATGCCCTGATCAGAACCACAGTCCTGCTCAGTCACAACCAAGTCTTGTGCTACGTCTACCAGACGGCGGGTCAGGTAACCGGAGTTAGCTGTTTTCAATGCGGTATCGGCAAGACCTTTACGCGCACCGTGCGTCGAGATGAAGTACTGTAATACGCTTAAGCCTTCACGGAAGTTCGCCGTGATTGGCGTTTCGATGATTGAACCATCCGGCTTGGCCATCAGACCACGCATTGCTGCCAGCTGACGGATCTGCGCCGGAGAACCCCGCGCGCCAGAGTCGGCCATCATGTACACAGAGTTGAAAGACTGCTGTTGTACAGTATTACCGTCACGGTCAACCACGTCTTCTTTTGACAGGTTGTCCATCATCGCCTTAGACAATACTTCGTTGGCGGTAGACCAAATATCGATAACTTTGTTGTACTTCTCACCGGCGGTAACCAGACCTTGTTGGAACTGGTCCTGAATTTCAGCCACTTCAGCTTCTGCTGCGTCGATGATTTCAGTTTTCGCATCCGGAATAACCATATCGTTAATACCTACCGATACGCCTGATAACATAGCGTAATGGAAACCGGTATACATGATTTGGTCAGCCAGAATAACGGTCTTTTTCAGACCGATACGGCGATAGGCACCGTTTAATAAGCGTGAAATTTGCTTTTTACCCATTGCCAGGTTGATTGAATCAAAGGCTAAGCCTTCCGGCAAAATGGAGTACAAAATCGCGCGGCCAACAGTGGTATCGCGTACTGCTGTGGTTTCAGTACGGGTACCGTCTTCAGCAAATTCTACTTCGGTGATACGCACTTTGACTTTAGCGTGCAGGCTGGCACAGTCAGCGCGGAAGGCTTTTTCAGCTTCTTTCGCACTTTTAAACATCATGCCTTCGCCTTTGGCGTTAACTGCTTCACGCGTCATGTAGTACAAACCTAATACAACGTCCTGTGAAGGTACGATGATAGGTTCGCCGTTAGCTGGCGACAGTACGTTGTTCGTTGACATCATCAACGCACGGGCTTCTAACTGTGCTTCAATGGTTAACGGTACGTGTACCGCCATTTGGTCACCGTCGAAGTCGGCGTTGTAGGCCGCACACACCAGTGGGTGTAACTGAATAGCTTTACCTTCGATCAGAACCGGTTCGAACGCCTGAATACCTAAACGGTGCAGGGTTGGTGCACGGTTTAACAGTACCGGGTGTTCGCGGATCACTTCGTCCAGCACGTCCCATACCGCGCCTTCTTCACGCTCAACCATTTTCTTAGCGGCTTTGATGGTTGTCGCTAAACCGCGGGTTTCCAACTTGCCATAGATAAACGGCTTGAACAGTTCCAGTGCCATTTTCTTCGGCAGACCGCACTGATGCAGACGTAAAGTAGGACCAACAGTAATTACTGAACGGCCTGAGTAGTCAACGCGCTTACCTAACAAGTTCTGACGGAAACGACCTTGCTTACCTTTGATCATATCGGCCAAAGATTTCAACGGACGCTTGTTCGAACCGGTAATAGCACGACCGCGACGACCGTTGTCTAATAACGCATCTACTGCTTCCTGTAACATACGCTTTTCGTTACGTACGATAATGTCAGGTGCAGATAAATCTAACAGACGCTTCAGACGGTTGTTACGGTTTATTACACGACGGTATAAATCGTTCAGGTCTGAGGTTGCAAAACGACCGCCGTCCAGTGGTACCAACGGACGTAAATCCGGCGGCAGTACCGGCAGCACTGTCATAATCATCCACTCCGGCTTGTTACCGGAAGTATGGAAAGCTTCCATCAGCTTCAGACGCTTGCTGATTTTCTTACGCTTGGTTTCAGAGTTGATGGTTGGCAGCTCTTCACGCATTTGCTTGATTTCAGTTGCCAGCTCAATGCCTTTTAAGATGTCCAGAATTGCTTCGGCACCCATTTTGGCTTCAAACTCATCGCCATGCTCTTCCAGCACGTCAAGGTATTCTTCTTCGGTCAGCATCTGACGGCGCTCTAACGACGTCATACCCGGCTCAGTTACTACGTAGCTTTCAAAATACAGTACACGCTCGATATCACGCAGGGTCATATCCAGCAACAAACCGATACGGCTTGGCAGTGACTTTAAGAACCAAATGTGGGCTGTTGGGCTGGCCAGTTCAATGTGGCCCATGCGCTCGCGACGTACTTTGGTTAAAGTTACTTCAACGCCACACTTTTCACAAATAACACCACGATGCTTTAAGCGCTTGTACTTACCGCACAAACACTCGTAATCTTTTACCGGGCCAAAAATACGGGCGCAGAATAAACCGTCACGCTCGGGTTTAAAGGTACGATAGTTGATCGTTTCTGGCTTTTTCACTTCACCAAAGGACCATGAACGGATCATGTCCGGCGAAGATAAACCGATACGGATAACATCAAACTCTTCGGTCTTAGTTTGTTGTTTCAGAAACTTTAATAAGTCTTTCACCTTTGCTCTCCTGTAAGAGGTAAACCGGAATGGGGCAGCAAGCTGCCCCCCAACTTAACGTCGGTTTATTCCTCTTCCAATTCGATGTTAATACCGAGCGAACGGATCTCTTTCATCAATACGTTGAAAGATTCTGGCATGCCAGGTTCCATTCTGTGGTCACCGTCAACGATGTTTTTATACATCTTGGTACGGCCGTTAACGTCGTCCGACTTAACGGTAAGCATTTCCTGCAGCGTGTACGCTGCGCCGTATGCTTCCAGTGCCCACACTTCCATCTCACCGAAACGCTGACCACCGAACTGAGCTTTACCACCCAACGGCTGCTGCGTTACCAGGCTGTAAGAACCGGTAGAACGCGCGTGCATCTTATCGTCAACCAAGTGGTTCAGTTTCAGCATGTACATGTAACCTACCGTAACCTTACGCTCGAAGGTATTACCGGTGCGGCCATCGTACAATGTGATCTGACCGCTTGACGGTAAGTCACCCAGCTCAAGCAATTGCTTGATCTCGGTTTCTTTGGCGCCATCGAATACCGGTGTGGCAACAGGTAAGCCTTTACGCAGGTTTTGCGCTAAACGACGCACTTCGTCATCAGTAAAGCTGGCAATATCTACATTCTGGCGTGATTCACCCAGTGCATACACCTTGGTCAGGAAGTCGCGGATTTCTGCCGTTTCTTTCTGCTCTTTGATCATCGCATCAATCTTGTCACCGATACCACGGGCCGCTAAGCCCAGGTGCGTTTCCAAAATCTGACCGATGTTCATCCGTGACGGTACGCCCAGCGGGTTCAGCACGATATCAACCGGCTTGCCGTGTTCGTCGTATGGCATATCTTCTACCGGAACGATAGTTGAGATAACACCCTTGTTACCGTGACGGCCGGCCATTTTATCACCAGGCTGAATGCGGCGCTTAACGGCAAGGTACACTTTAACAATCTTCAGCACGCCAGGAGCTAAGTCATCGCCCTGGATGATCTTACGGCGCTTGGCTTCGAACTTTTTGTCGTACTCAACACGAATTTCTTCGTACTGGGTGGCCAATTGCTCCAGATCGTTTTGCTTGTCTTCGTCGCTTAAGCTCTGATTAAACAGCGCATCGCCTTTCATGGTATCCAGCTTGGCGCGGTCAACACCGCTTTGTTCCAGCAGGTTACGGGCACGGTCAAAAATACCGGCTTCCAGGATGCGGAATTCTTCATTCAGGTCTTTCTTAGCCTGTTTGACTTCCATTTCCTCGATTTCACGCGCGCGCTTGTCTTTCTCTACGCCATCACGGGTAAATACCTGGACGTCAATAACAGTACCGGTTACTGAGTTTGGTACCCGTAACGAGCTGTCTTTTACGTCAGAGGCTTTTTCACCGAAGATAGCACGTAACAGTTTTTCTTCCGGTGTAAGCTGGCTTTCACCTTTAGGCGTTACCTTACCTACCAGAATGTCGCCGCCTTTCACTTCAGCACCGATATACACGATACCGGCTTCGTCCAGCTTGGAAAGCGCAGACTCACCTACGTTCGGAATATCACCGGTGATCTCTTCAGGCCCAAGCTTGGTATCGCGGGCGATACAGCTTAATTCCTGAATGTGAATAGTGGTTAAGCGATCTTCCTGTACCAGGCGCTCTGATAACAAAATCGAGTCTTCGAAGTTGTAACCGTTCCACGGCATAAATGCTACGCGCAGGTTTTGACCTAATGCCAATTCACCTAAATCGGTAGACGGGCCATCAGCCAATACATCACCACGCTCAATCGGCTCGCCATGGTTTACGCAAGGACGCTGGTTAATACAGGTGTTCTGGTTAGAACGGGTGTATTTAGTCAGGTTGTAGATGTCGATACCGGCTTCACCGGCTACCATCTCATCTTCATTTACCTTGATCACGATACGGCTGGCATCAACGTAGTCAATCACACCGCCACGTTTCGCCACTACCGTAACACCGGAGTCTTTTGCCACAACGCGTTCAATACCGGTACCTACCAGCGGCTTATCAGCACGCAGTGTTGGTACGGCCTGACGTTGCATGTTCGAGCCCATCAGTGCACGGTTAGCATCATCGTGTTCCAGGAACGGGATTAACGCCGCAGCAACCGATACGATTTGCTGTGGTGCAACGTCCATATACTGTACTTTGTCAGCCGGCATCAGGGTGAATTCGTTCTTGTAACGACAAGGAACTAATTCTTCTGACAGACGGTTTTCTGCGTTCAGTTCAGCGTTGGCCTGAGCGATAACGAAGTTGCCTTCCTCAATGGCTGACAGGAAGTCGACTTCATCCGTTACCACACCATCTTCCAGACGACGGTACGGTGTTTCAAGGAAGCCATACTCGTTAGTCTGAGCAAACATAGACAGTGAGTTAATCAGGCCGATGTTCGGACCTTCAGGCGTTTCGATTGGACATACACGACCATAGTGTGTCGGGTGTACGTCACGTACTTCGAAGCCGGCACGCTCACGCGTTAAACCGCCCGGGCCTAAGGCAGAAATACGACGCTTGTGCGTCACTTCTGACAGCGGGTTGTTCTGATCCATAAACTGTGACAGCTGGCTTGAGCCAAAGAACTCTTTAACCGCAGCTGAAATTGGCTTGGCATTGATCAGATCCTGTGGCATTACCGCATCTAAATCGCCCAGTGACAAACGCTCTTTCACTGCACGCTCTACACGCACTAAACCAACGCGGAATTGGTTTTCTGCCATTTCGCCAACTGAACGGATACGGCGGTTACCTAAGTGGTCGATATCGTCCACTTCGCCTTTACCGTTACGGATGTCGATTAATACTTTCATTACCGCCAGGATGTCTTCTTTGCTCAGTACGCCGGTGCCGACGCCTTCTTCAAAGTTAACCCGACGGTTGAACTTCATCCGGCCAACCGTTGATAAATCATAACGGTCTTCAGAGAAGAACAGGTTTTCAAATAGGGTTTCAGCGGCATCACGCGTTGGTGGTTCACCAGGGCGCATCATGCGATAAATTTCTACCAGCGCTTCCATACGGTTGCTGCTTGGGTCGATACGAATGGTTTCAGAAACATAAGAGCCCTGATCCAAATCGTTGATATAAAGAGTTTCAAAACTCTCGTAACCGGCTTTAGCCAGTTTTGCCAACAGCTCCAGTGTGAGCTCTGCGTTCGCCTCGGCAATAATCTCTCCGGTTGAACGGTCAGCGTAATTTTTTGCCAGCACACGGCCTACCACATACTCATGTGGTACTTCCATCATGGTCATGCCGGTTTTTTCCAGCTGACGCACGTGGCGTGCAGTAATACGACGGCCTTGTTCTACTATGACTTCGCCATCGTTGTCTTTGATATCAAAACCGGCTGTTTCACCGCGTAAGCGGTTGGCCACTACAGCCATCATCAACTTGCCGTCTTTAATTTCAAACTGAGTGCTTTCAAAGAAAGTGCTCAGAATATCTTCGGTGCTGAATTCCAATGCGCGCAGCAGAATAGTAGCCGGTAACTTACGGCGACGGTCAATCCGCACAAACAGGTTATCTTTGGCATCGAATTCGAAATCTAACCAGGAACCACGGTAAGGAATAACGCGGGCGTTATACAATACTTTGCCTGATGAGTGGGTTTTGCCACGGTCGTGGTCGAAGAACACACCCGGGCTACGGTGTAACTGAGACACGATAACGCGTTCAGTACCGTTAATAACAAAGGTACCGTTTTCGGTCATCAACGGGATTTCGCCCATATAGACTTCTTGTTCACGGATATCTTTGATTGTACCTGGTGCTTCTTTATCGAATAACACCATACGCAGTTTAACGCGTAAAGGAGCTGAGTAAGTAACACCGCGGATTTGACATTCTTTCACGTCAAATACAGGTTCCCCGATGCGGTAGCTAACGTACTGCAATTCCGCACTGCCTGAATAGCTTTTAATAGGGAATACAGAGCGGAATGCGGCTTCTAAACCGTAACCGCCTTCCGGATCAGGCTCGATAAATTTGCTGAACGACTCGATTTGAATCGATAGCAGGTATGGCACATCCAATACTTCCGGACGTTTGCCGAAGTCCTTACGGATACGTTTCTTCTCAGAATAAGAGTAAGTCATGGGGTTCCTCAGCTTGCTGATTTTTTTCCCGACAACCCGTTACAGGTCGCTTTGATACCAGCCATAGTATCAACAGGGGTGGGGAAATCATTGTCCCACAGCGCAAAAAGGCCGGTGATTAATTCATCACCAGCCCAGCCTGAATTTCAGGCGAATAATCCGGTATAAGCCGGATTATTTAACTTCAACAGATGCACCAGCTTCTTCAAGTTCTTTCTTCAGAGCTTCTGCTTCTGCTTTAGAAACGCCTTCTTTGATTGCAGCCGGAGCTGATTCAACCAAGTCTTTCGCTTCTTTCAGACCTAAACCGGTCGCGCCACGTACTGCTTTGATAACAGCAACTTTGTTCGCACCGATACCGGCCAGAATTACGTTGAATTCAGTTTGCTCTTCAGCAGCAGCAGCAGGACCTGCAGCTACAGCTACAGCAGCAGCTGCAGACACACCGAATTTTTCTTCCATTGCAGTTACTAACTCAACTACGTCCATTACAGACATTGCTGCGATAGCATCTAAGATTTGATCTTTAGTCACTGACATTGCTCAGATTCCTAAATTAGGGGACTTGTCCCGATTAAACTCTGTTTCAAACCAAGCGTAAAATTACGCGGCTTGCTCTTGTTTTTGGTCGCGAACCGCGGCAATTGTACGTACAAGTTTGCCGGCTGCTGCCTCTTTCATAGTGCTCATTAAACGTGCAATAGCTTCGTCGTATGTTGGTAACGATGCTAACACTTCAATGTTTACTGTGGCGCCATTAAAAGCTGCACCTTTCAGCTCGAAGTCTTTGTTCTCTTTCGCGAAATCTTTGAAGATACGCGCTGCAGCACCTGGGTGCTCTTTAGAGAACGCAATTAACGTCGGGCCTACGAATGCGTCTTTCAGACACTCAAACTCGGTGCCTTCTACTGCACGGCGAACCAGCGTGTTACGGACAACTTTCATCCATACGCCGGCTTCACGCGCCTGCTTACGCAGCGCAGTGATATTGCCTACAGTGACACCACGAGCGTCTGCGACTACCGCAGATAAAGCACCTTTGGCAGCTTCCTGGACTTCAGCAACAAGTGCTTTTTTGTCTTCAAGCTTAATAGCCATTGGCTCTTAACTCCTGGTTCATCCGGGCATTATTGCCCGTTTGCCTACACATCGCCCTATGTTGCCATAAGGCGCGCGATTTACGGTGAGACCAGAAGGAATCTGATTCTTTCTGGGGCCTGCACCGTCTGCGTAGGTTTTTAGTTTTAAGTCACTCATTTCAAAAGAAAATTGCGACACCTACGGTCTTGGACGGAAGCTGTCATTTCCGAAGAAACACAGCTTCTACCCTAAAAACGAGCCGCGGATTATAAAATAATCACACGGCGCTGTAAAGCACTATGCCTTAAACCGCTGCACTCAACGAGGCTTGGTTCAGGACTAAACCTGCACCGTGGGTAGAAGAAATAGTCACTTTCTTAATGAAGATACCTTTTGCCACTGAAGGCTTGGCACGCTTTAACGCCACCAATAAGGTTTCTAAGTTTTCTTTCAACTTATCAGCATCGAAATCGATTTTGCCGATAGTAGAATGGATAATACCATTCTTGTCGTTGCGGTAACGCACCTGACCTGCTTTCGCATTTTTAACCGCGTCTGCTACGTTAGGGGTAACAGTACCGGTTTTAGGGTTAGGCATTAAACCACGTGGGCCTAAGATCTGACCTAACATACCAACCACACGCATAGCGTCCGGTGATGCGATAACGACGTCGAAATCCATTACGCCTTTTTTAACCTGTTCGGCTAAGTCTTCCATACCAACGATGTCGGCACCGGCAGCTTTAGCGGCTTCAGCGTTAGTACCCTGAGTAAACACGGCAACGCGAACAGTACGACCGGTACCGTGTGGCAGTACAGTTGCACCACGCACGTTTTGGTCAGATTTACGGGCATCGATACCCAGGTTTACAGCAACATCAACGCTTTCCAGGAATTTGCCGGCTGTTAATTCTTTTAACAGTGCAACTGCTTCGTTGATATCGTATTCGCGGGTTGAATCCACTTTAGAACGGATTAACTTAGCGCGTTTAGTTAATTTAGCCATCTGTTAGCCCTCCACCACTAAACCCATAGAACGGGCAGTACCTTCAATAGTACGCACCGCAGCAGCATGATCAGCAGCAGTTAAATCCGGCTGTTTGATCTTAACGATCTCATCAACCTGAGCTGCAGTGATTTTACCTACTTTCTGGGTGTTAGGACGACCTGAACCACCTTTTAAACCAGCTGCTTTCAGTAACAGGAAAGATGCCGGAGGAGTGCGGGTTTCGAACGTGAAAGAACGATCGCTATATACAGTAATTACTACCGGGATTGGCATACCTTTCTCAAGGCTTTCTGTACGGGCGTTAAAGCCTTTACAGAATTCCATGATATTTACACCATGTTGACCCAACGCCGGACCTACCGGGGGCGACGGGTTAGCCATACCGGCTTTAACCTGCAATTTGATAAGTGCAGTGACTTTCTTTGCCATGTTTCACCTCTGTTTCTGGGTCGTAGCCTTGTAAATGCGAGGACACTTACTCAAACGGCTTCCCAATGCTAAAAAGGGCGCAGATTATATTTTAATCAGCGCCCGGTTACAATCTTTATCTTATGCTTTCTCGACCTGGGCGAATTCCAGATCTACCGGAGTAGAGCGGCCGAAAATAAGCACTGATACTTTTACGCGGCTTTTTTCGTAATCTACTTCTTCTACCACGCCATTGAAATCGGCAAATGGGCCTTCAGTAACGCGCACCACTTCACCGGCTTCAAACAATGTTTTCGGTTTCGGCTTATCAACATTGTCCTGTAAACGGTTCAGGATAGTCATGGCTTCTTTCTCAGAAATAGGCGCAGGACGATCTGAAGTGCCACCGATAAAGCCTAATACGCGCGGTACACTTTTTACCAAGTGCCAGGCTTCTTCGCACATTTCCATCTGCACCAGTACGTAACCCGGAAAGAACTTGCGCTCAGACTTACGTTTCTGGCCGGCACGCATCTCGATCACTTCTTCGGTAGGTACTAATACTTCACCGAACTTATCTTCCATCTGGTTGATCTTGATATGCTCGCGCAGAGAGGTCGCAACCCGTTGCTCGAAGCCAGAGAAGGCCTGCACCACATACCAACGCATCTTTCCTGCCATGGTTTAGATCCCCAATCCTGTTAAAAATGACACAAGGCGTAATAAGATACCGTCCAGCCCCCACAGGATTAAACCCATGATCACTGTAGCTACCAACACAACCAAAGTAGTTTGCATCGTTTCCTGCCGTGTAGGCCATACTACTTTGCGCACTTCGGTGCGCGCCTCTTTGGCGAAGTTAATAAAGGTTTTGCCTTTATGTGTTTGTCCTGCCACTACGCCGGCAATAATTACCAGTACTACTATGGCAATTGCACGCTCTAATGCAGATAACTCATACAAATAGTTACCTACCACTGCCAGTGACAGAATAACAAAGACCAGCAACCACTTGATTACATCAAATCCGCTTTTTGGGGTTTCACTTGCTGCGTTCATGCTTTGACTCACTTCACCTTGACTTGCTTAATAGCAACACACTACCGGTACAGCTTTTGCTGTGCCGAAAAATATTGGCAGGGGCAGAGGGATTCGAACCCCCAACCATCGGTTTTGGAGACCGCTGTTCTCCCAATTGGAACTATGCCCCTACAAGGTTGTAAACCTGACATTTCGCCCGGTTTTCAAATAGCCGCTCATTATACTGTCTTAGCGTGCTAAAACAAGCTTACCGTATCCTATTGCAGCATATTTAAGATACAGCGGAATTAAAAAAGGCCCCGCAGGGCCTTTTCTTATCTATCGC
>NZ_JABSOD010000035.1 GCF_013283795.1 Rheinheimera lutimaris | reverse complement strand
ATCACCACCTCCATAGGAGGTGGTTTAAGGCTGACAACAAAAACCCCGGCACAAGGCCGGGGTTTTGTTACAGCAAGATATGCGGCGTTATGCCATCACATCATGCCGCCCATTCCACCCATGCCGCCCATATCAGGCATTGCAGGAGCATCATTCTTCGGTAACTCTGTTACCATCGCTTCAGTAGTAATCATCAGTGAACCTACAGAAGCTGCGAACTGCAGTGCTGAACGGGTTACTTTGGTTGGATCCAGAATACCCATTTCCAACATATCGCCGTACTCACCTGTCGCCGCATTGTAACCGTAGTTACCGTTACCGGCTTTCACGTTGTTTACTACTACTGACGGCTCGTCACCGGCGTTATCAACGATTTGACGCAGCGGTGATTCCATCGCGCGCAGCGCAATTTTAATACCGTGGTTCTGATCTTCGTTAATACCACGCAGGTCAACCAGCTTGGCCGCAACACGCACCAGTGCTACACCACCGCCAGGCACCACGCCTTCTTCTACCGCAGCACGGGTTGCATGCAGCGCATCTTCAACGCGGGCTTTTTTCTCTTTCATTTCAATTTCAGTAGAAGCGCCGACTTTGATTACCGCAACACCGCCAGCCAGCTTGGCCAGACGTTCCTGCAGTTTTTCTTTGTCGTAATCTGAAGTGGCTTCTTCCATCTGCTGACGAATTTGCTTCACGCGGCCATCAATAGCGGCTTGCTCGCCGGCACCGTCAATAATGGTGGTGTTATCTTTAGTGATAACCACACGCTTGGCAGTACCTAATTCTTCCAGACCGGCTTTTTCCAGTTCCATACCGATTTCTTCAGAAATTACGGTACCGCCGGTTAAGGTAGCAATATCCTGCAGCATGGCTTTGCGACGATCGCCGAAGCCCGGCGCTTTAACCGCAGAGATTTTCACGATACCGCGCATATTGTTTACGACTAACGTGGCTAAGGCTTCGCCTTCTACGTCTTCAGCAATAATCAGTAACGGCTTACCGGATTTTGCTACGCCTTCCAACACCGGTAACAGCTCACGGATGTTGGTGATTTTTTTGTCAACGGTCAGAATGTACGGGTTATCCAGTTCTACCTGGCCGGCTTCCTGATTATTGATAAAGTACGGTGACAAGTAGCCACGGTCGAACTGCATACCTTCAACCACGTCCAGCTCGTTAGCTAAACCCTGGCCTTCTTCAACGGTAATTACGCCTTCTTTACCCACTTTATCCATCGCGCTGGCAATGATCTGACCAATTTCGTCATCAGAGTTAGCAGAAATAGTACCAACCTGCGCAATGGCTTTGGTATCAGCACAAGGCTGTGACAGTAACTTCAGCTCAGCCACTGCAGCAATAACCGCTTTGTCGATACCGCGCTTTAAATCCATTGGGTTCATACCGGCTGCAACCGCTTTAACACCTTCATTGATGATGTTTTGCGCTAATACTGTTGCAGTAGTGGTACCGTCACCGGCTTCGTCATTGGCTTTAGAGGCAACCTCTTTCACCATCTGCGCGCCCATGTTTTCAAATTTATCTTCCAGCTCAATTTCTTTCGCTACCGATACACCGTCTTTGGTGATCATTGGTGCGCCGAAAGATTTGTCCAGAATAACGTTACGGCCTTTCGGGCCTAAGGTTACGCGTACAGCGTTAGCCAGAATATTTACGCCTTTAAGCATCTTGTTACGGGCTTCATCGCCGAAACGTACGTCTTTTGCTGCCATTTTCTTGATCCTTTAATTCAGTTAATGCGTTGAACAGTTCGGGTAAAGTTAGCCTAAGATCACACCTAAGATATTGTCTTCTTTGGTGATTACATATTCCTGGCCATCAACCTTTTCGGTGCGCTCTACATAGGCACCGAACAGCACTTTATCGCCAACTTTAACGTCTAACGGCTTAACGTCACCGTTGTCTAACACGCGGCCATTGCCAACAGCGACCACTTCTCCACGGCTTGATTTTTCCGCTGAAGCGCCGGTTAAGACGATGCCACCTGCTGATTTGCTTTCAGCTTCTAAACGTTTGATGATGACACGATCATGTAATGGACGAATATTCATGCTCTATCTCCTAAAGCTATTTTTGTGTTTTAACATGGGTGTTAAATTGTCTGGTCGGTATATGGGGCACTGCGCAAAAAAACCCAAGGGGGCACAGGTAAAATTTCTTCATCTTGCCTTAAGATTTTCCGGCTAATTTAAACCCGGTTGAAATAACACTGCTGCGCTGCTGGTCTGTGCAAAAGTGTAAATAAGCGCAGCCACTAAGCCGGTTTGCCATTATTACCGTAGTATTTGCCGGAGACTATGTGTCGAACCATTGCCGGACTATTACGCAACAGCCAACACATGTTAGTCTGACGCGGTAGCAACGCTGAGGCGTTTAAGAGGAAGTATAAGCTGATGTATAAAGTGTTTTTTCTGCCATTTTTAATCTGGTTCTCGCTGCTGGCATTGCCGCCGGCACAGGCGCAGCAAAATTCAGTGCTTAACAGCCTGCTGCAGGCCAATGATGAGTTCTTACCGGTTGAACAAGCTTTTGTGTTTGATTTTGTGCAACAACAGGACGAGTTGTTAATCAGCTGGACCATTGCCGACGGCTACTACTTGTATAAAGACAAACTGAAGTTCGGCGGTATAGCAGTTAGCTTCTCTCACCCGAGCTACCCTGCGGCCATGACGATTGAAGATGAATTTTTCGGCGTCAGTGAAGTGTATTACCATCAGTTAACCCTGCGTATCCCGCTGACTGACGTCAGTGAAGATGCAGTATTCAAAATTCAGTATATGGGTTGTGCCGAAGCCGGCTTATGCTACCCGCCGGTAACAAAAGAGCTGCCGTTATTAGCGCTAAGTGGCGCAGAGGCTGCTACAGGCGGCGGCAGTGGCAGCCAAAACAGCGTGCCGGTATCAAGCCAAAACACCCTGGCAGCAAAACTGAGCGACGGCGCCGGCTTAGCTACCCTGGCCGGCTTCTTTTTACTTGGCTTAGGCCTCGCCTTTACGCCCTGCGTATTCCCTATGTATCCTATTTTAACCAGCATCATTGTCGGCCAGGGTAAGCAGTTATCCAACAAACGCGCCTTTACACTGTCGTTCTCTTATGTGCAGGGTATGGCAATCACCTACTCGGCACTGGGTTTAGTGGTAGCCAGTTTAGGAGTGCGCTTCCAGGGTTATATGCAGCACCCCTCGGTATTAATTGTTGCCAGCGTAATTTTTGTGCTGTTGGCACTGGCGATGTTTGGGGTGTTTAATCTCAGCCTGCCGTCTGGCTGGCAGGAAAAAATCAGCAAAGTCAGCAACAACCAGCAAGGCGGCTCGCATAAAGGCGCCTTCACTATGGGCGCGCTGTCCGGCCTTATTGCCTCGCCCTGCACCACGGCCCCGTTATCGGCGGCATTGTTATATGTCGCGCAAAGCGGCGATTTACTGCTCGGTGCCGTAACATTATATATTTTAAGTTTGGGTATGGGCCTGCCCTTGCTGCTGCTGGGTAGCTCCGGTGGTAAGTTGCTGCCCAAAGCCGGCAACTGGATGAACGCGGTAAAAACCGCTTTTGGCTTCCTGCTACTTGCCGTACCACTGATCCTGCTGGAGCGGATGCTGCCGTTCAGCTACATTCTGGCGGCCGGCTCTTTATTGCTGCTGGCGTTTGTTATCTACCTGTATCGTACGCTGTTTAGCCTGCAAAGCGCCACGGCCAAGGCCGTGATGCTGATTAGCGGCCAGCTGCTATTAACGGCCGCACTGTATCTGAATGTGCAGCATTGGTGGCCGGCACAGCCCGTCGCAGCAACTGCAGCGGAACAGAATAAAGGCTTTGAGCTGGTTGGCTCGCTGGACGAGTTACAGCAGAAAATTGCCGCCAGCGGCGAGCGCTTTACCCTGGTCGACTTATACGCTGACTGGTGTATCGCCTGTAAAGAGTTTGAACACCTAACCTTCCCTAAAGCGGAAGTACAGGCACAGATGCAAAACATGCAACTGATTAAAGTCGATGTGACAAAGATGACGCGAAAAGATCAGGCACTGCTGGATAATTACCAGGTATTGGGCCTGCCGACATTGCTGTTTTTCAGCCCGCAAGGCGAAGAGCTCAGTAGCGCCCGTGTTACCGGTTTTATGAACGCCGCCGACTTTGCTGCCCACCTGCAACAACTGCAACAGTAATTTTGTGGCGGCGCTTTCTTCCGGCGCCGCCTACTGCCACCTGCCTCCCGGCTGATAAGACCAGTATTTTGCTGCCATTTGTCACGATTTCACTATAATAGGTCGCTATTGTTAAGCCAACGGCACTGCTTAAGACAGAATTTTGTCAAACAGATGCAATTAGTCTTTAGCTTTGGCAAGATAGTGCCGGATCAAAACAATTAGCGGGAATAACGCACAAATGGCGGCAACTTACCGAATTTTAGTGTTGAACGGCCCTAACCTGAATATGTTGGGCGTGCGTGAGCCGGCCGTATATGGTTCAGCGACGTTACAGCAGATTATTACCGACCTGACGGAACAGGCAGCGGCGAAAAGTGTCGAACTGACACATTTACAATCGAACGCCGAGCATGAATTGGTAACCGCCATTCAGCAAAGCCTGGGCCAACAGGATTATATCCTGATTAATCCCGGTGCTTTCACCCATACCAGTATTGCTATTCGTGATGCGCTGCTGGCGGTCGCTATTCCCTTTATTGAAGTACATTTATCCAATGTACATGCCCGCGAATCATTTCGCCGGCACTCGTATTTATCTGATATCGCTAAAGGGGTGATCTGCGGTCTGGGGGCCAAAGGTTATCACTATGCACTTGATGCGGCGGTAGCAGAGCTACAAACAACCAAACAGTAATAACTAAATCAGGCTAAAAAGACATGGATATTAGAAAGATTAAAAAATTGATCGAGCTGTTAGAAGAATCTGGTATTAACGAGCTTGAGATCACCGAAGGCGAAGAGTCAGTGCGTATCAGCCGTAACGGCCCGACGCCACAGTATGCACCAATGCAGCAATACGCCCCGGCACCACAGCAATATGCGCCGGCACCGGCCGCTGCGCCTGCAGCAGCACCGGCAGCTGCTGCTCCGGCAGCTGTCAGCGGCCATGTGGTTAAATCACCGATGGTAGGCTCGTTCTACCGTGCTGCCTCACCTACAGCGAAAAACTTCGTTGAAGTGGGCCAAAGCGTAAAAGCGGGTGATACGCTGTGTATTGTTGAAGCAATGAAAATGATGAACCAGATCCAGTCTGACAAGGCCGGTGTGATCAAAGAAATTCTGGTAGAAAACGGCGAGCCGGTTGAATTTGACCAGCCACTCTTTGTGATTGAATAACGCAAAAGGCAGACTGATGCTAGAAAAAGTACTGATTGCCAACCGCGGCGAAATTGCACTGCGCATACTGCGTGCGTGTAAAGAACTGGGTATTAAAACGGTAGCCGTGCACTCCACGGTAGACCGCAATTTAAAACACGTGCTGCTGGCCGACGAAACCATTTGTATTGGTCCGGCACCATCGCCACAAAGCTATTTAAATATTCCGGCGCTTATTGCCGCTGCTGAAGTAACCAACGCCCAGGCGATTCACCCCGGCTACGGCTTTTTAGCCGAACGCGCTGACTTTGCCCAACAGGTAGAGGAAAGCGGCCTGGTGTTTATCGGCCCGCATCCGGATTCTATCCGCTTAATGGGTGATAAAGTCTCGGCCATTGAAGCGATGAAAAAAGCCGGTGTACCTTGTGTACCGGGCTCTGACGGCGCAGTTGGCGACGATGCAGTTGCCAACAAAGCCATTGCTAAGCGTATCGGTTACCCGATTATCGTTAAAGCCGCCGGCGGCGGCGGTGGCCGTGGTATGCGTGTGGTGCGCAGCGAAGAAGAACTGGTTAGCTCTATAGAAATGACCAAAGCTGAAGCCAAAGCTGCTTTTGGTAATGACATGGTGTACATGGAGAAATTCCTTGAGAACCCACGTCATATCGAAATTCAGGTATTGGCTGACGGCCAGGGCAATGCTATCCATTTAGGTGAGCGTGACTGCTCCATGCAGCGCCGCCATCAAAAAGTGGTAGAAGAAGCGCCGGCACCGGGCATTACCCCGGAGCTGCGTGCCTTTATCGGCGGCCGCTGTGTTGATGCCTGTAAGGTAATGAATTACCGCGGCGCCGGTACCTTCGAGTTCCTGTTTGAAAACGGCGAGTTCTTCTTTATCGAGATGAACACCCGTATCCAGGTAGAGCACCCGGTAACGGAAATGATCAGCGGTGTCGACCTGATTAAAGAACAGTTGCGTATAGCCTCCGGCATGCCACTGACCCTGAAGCAGGAAGATATTATTATTCGCGGCCATGCGGTGGAATGCCGGATTAACGCTGAAGATCCGAAAACCTTTATGCCATCGCCGGGTAAAATTACCCGCTTCCACCCGGCCGGTGGTAATGGTATTCGCTGGGATTCGCATATCTATGCCGAGTACACCGTGCCACCTAACTACGATTCAATGGTTGGCAAGCTGATTACTTTCGGTGAAACCCGTGATATCGCTATTGCCCGCATGCGTAACGCGCTGGACGAATTGCTGGTCGAAGGCATTAAAACCAACATCCCGCTGCATAAAGACATTATGCGCGATGAAGGCTTCTGCAAAGGTGGCACCAATATCCACTACCTGGAACACAAGCTGGGTATTAAGTAACACCGTATGCTACAGATTAAAGGCCGCTTTTGCGGCCTTTTTGCTATAATGCGGCAAATTTTTTAAGCGAGACTGATTATGCCCTGGATCCAACTGCGCGTTAGCACCACTGAAGAAAAAGCCGAACAGGTCAGCGATATGCTGATGGGCTGGGGCGCTCAGGCAGTCAGCTTTTTAGACGCGCACGACACGCCTATATACGAGCCGATGCCGGGCGAAGTGATCTACTGGACCAACACCGTGGTGGTGGGCCTGTTTGATGCAGAGCACCCTATGGACAAGGTGGTAAAGCAGTTGCAGCAGGTGTCGTTCTTTAAAGATGGCGTCGATTACAAGCTGGAGCAACTGGAAGACAAAGACTGGGAACGCGAGTGGATGGATAACTTTCACCCGATTAAGTTTGGCCGGCGCTTATGGGTATGCCCCAGTTGGCGCGATATCCCGGACCCGACAGCGGTAAACGTGATGCTCGACCCGGGCCTGGCCTTCGGTACCGGCACCCACCCTACTACGGCACTATGTATGCAGTGGCTGGATGCGACTATTGAACCGCAACAAACCGTGGTCGATTTCGGCTGTGGTTCGGGCATTTTAGGTATAGCTGCATTAAAGCTGGGCGCAAAACGGGTTGTTGGTGTCGACATCGACCCGCAGGCAATTGAAGCAAGCCACGCCAATGCCAAACGCAATAATGTCGAAGGCCAAATAGAGCTGTATCTGCCCAAAGATCAGCCGGCGAACTTTCAGGCCGATGTAGTGGTTGCCAATATCCTCGCCGGCCCGCTGGCAGAGCTAAAACAAACCATCAGCGCTTATGTGAAACCGGGCGGCCAACTGGCGCTGTCAGGCATTTTACAAAGCCAGGCACAAAGCGTCATTGATGCTTACAGCGACGAGTTCAGCTTTGACCCCGTCGCTGTTCAAGATGAATGGGTGCGCCTGAGCGCACGCAAACACAGCTAGCAGTTTACAACGCAGCGAGAAAACGCTCGCTGCGCGGTAAGTAGTAGTTATCATAATCCAGTGAAAATAATACCTTACCGGCTCGGCCGACAATTTCATCCCGTGGCACAAAGCCGATTACCCGTGAGTCGGCGCTGTTATCACGGTTATCGCCCAACACCAGATAATGCCCGGCCGGTACCTTTACCGCCTTAAAACTGTCGTGGCCGCTGGCAAATGGCGCCAGCTTTACGGTATGAGTTACAGTGCCTAACTGCTCGCTCAGCAACAGACTGCTGTCTGCTATTTCAGTTGCTCCCTCTGCACTACTGTGCACTGGCGCCGGGTATTCGCTATACACCAGCTGCTCACCGTTAATCGTCAGCACATTGTGCCGCATCGCCACCACATCACCCGGTAGCCCGACTACCCGCTTTACCAGCCGGTTGTCTGCCGCTTTCGAGGCAAATATCACAATATCGCCGCGCGCGGGGTCTGCACGCTTAATTAGCGAGGTGGTAGTAAACGGTATGCGTAGGTCATAAGCCATTTTATTGACCAAAATACGATCGCCAATCTGAATAGTCGGCTGCATAGAGCCGGTAGGTACATCATTCCAGTCGGCTACCGCGCTTCTGAATACAAACATCAGACTGATAAATACGATAACACCGCGGTTGTCACGCCACAGCTGCAATACTTTAGCCATTTCTTACTCCGTTAAGTGTGTCACTGCCGGATAAGACCGGCTGGCAAACACAGAGTTCAACCCTGCTCGCATAATGCTTTTAACTTATGCAGTGCCTTGGGCCAGCTGTCTTGCATATATTGCTCGTATTCGGGCGCGATATCCTGCTCTATGCTGACTTCAGTACCGCCCGCTACCGCGCGAAAGCGGTAGTTCTCAAACGCCGGTGCCCAGCTGGTGACATTGTCGCTGCTAAAATCATCCTTGCCGGCGACGATAAACCCCAGGTGCTTAATCGAGATCAGCTGCAGCGGGATATGTTCGGCAATAGTCGCGACCATGCCATCACCGGACGGCGATAAAAACCGTATCGTCTCACCCTGCTGCCAGCTGCCTTTAAAATACGAGCCCTCGCAAAAGGCCGAGGTCCAGTTGCGGTAGCCAACATCAGACAACATCCGTTGCCACACCGTTTGCACCGGTGCGTTAATTACAATACTGAAATTAAGTTGTTTTACATTACGCATGTACAATCCTGAGATCGCTATTAGAGTTGCTGATTAACATAGCAAAAAGGCCAGCATTACGCTGGCCTTTTTTAATTTAGCTTGGGACAGTTATTCCCACTCTATCGTCGCCGGCGGTTTGCCGCTGATATCGTATACCACGCGGGATATACCGTTAATTTCATTGATAATACGGTTAGATACCTTACCCAGCAGCTCGTAGGGCAAATGGGCCCAGTGTGCGGTCATAAAGTCGATAGTTTCTACTGCACGCAGTGATACTACCCAGTCGTACTTACGCGCATCGCCCATTACACCAACCGATTTTACCGGCAGGAACACGGCAAAGGCCTGGCTTACTTTGTGGTACAGCTCGGCCTTGTGCAGCTCTTCGATAAAGATGGCATCGGCGCGGCGCAGAATATCGCAGTATTCTTTTTTAATTTCGCCCAGCACCCGCACACCTAAACCCGGGCCCGGGAACGGGTGACGGTACAGCATGTCGTAAGGCAGACCCAGCTCTAAGCCGACTTTACGCACTTCGTCTTTAAACAGCTCACGCAGTGGCTCTACTAAGCCCAGCTTCATATGCGCCGGCAAACCACCCACGTTATGGTGCGATTTAATCACATGCGCTTTACCGGTCGCCGAGCCGGCTGACTCGATAACATCAGGATAAATGGTGCCCTGCGCCAACCACTTGGCATTTTCCAGCAGCTGCGATTGCTCGTCGAATACTTCAACAAACACGCGGCCAATGATCTTACGCTTGGCTTCCGGATCATTCTCACCGGCCAATGCCGACAGGAAACGCTCTTCAGCATCCACTTTGATAATGTTCAGGCCGAAATGGTCACCAAACATATCCATTACCTGCTTGCCTTCGTTTAAACGCAGCAAGCCGTTATCGACAAAGACACAGGTAAGGTTTTTACCGATAGCACGGTGCAACAACATGGCTACTACTGAGCTGTCTACACCGCCGGATAAGCCTAAAATAACGCGGTCATCACCAATCTGCTGTTTTAAGCGGATAATGGCATCTTCAATAATGGTTGCCGGCGTCCACAGCTTGTCACAACCACAGATATCCACCACAAAATGCTCCAGCATGCGCTGGCCCTGGCGGGTGTGGGTGACTTCCGGGTGGAACTGCACGCCGTAGAACTGACGGGCTTCATCTACCATACCGGCATGCGGGCAGGTGGTGGTGCTGGCACAGGTAATAAAACCGTCCGGCACCTGCACCACTTTATCGCCATGGCTCATCCACACATCTAACAGCGCATTGCCGCTACTGCCAATATGGTCTTCAATTTTGGCAAACAAGTCATTGGCGGCCACGACTTCTACCTGGGCATAACCAAACTCGCGCATGTCAGAACCCTGCACCTTGCCGCCTAATTGCTCGGCCATGGTTTGCATGCCGTAGCAAATGCCCAGCACCGGCACACCGGCTTCAAACACGTACTGTGGTGCGCGTGGCGAGTTCAGCTCGTGTACGCTTTCCGGGCCGCCGGATAAAATAATACCGGTGGGGTTAAAGTCACGAATTTGTGCTTCGGTCACATCCCAGGCCCACAGCTCACAGTACACGCCAATTTCGCGCACGCGGCGGGCAATCAGCTGAGTATACTGCGAACCAAAGTCGAGGATTAAGATGCGGTGGTGATGAATGTTTTTGTTCATAGCGACCTTTAAAAAGTAAAGCGGCCGGGGTGAGCCAGCCGATAACACAGTAAACAGTTAGCCTAAGCGGTAGTTTGGCGCTTCTTTGGTAATTTGCACATCATGCACGTGCGACTCGCCCATACCGGCCGAGGTTACCCGGACAAACTCCGGCTTGGTGCGCAGCTCGTCAATGGTGGCGCAACCGGTTAAGCCCATGGCGCTGCGCAGGCCGCCCATTTGCTGGTGAATAATGTTTTCCATCGGGCCTTTATACGCCACGCGGCCTTCAATGCCTTCCGGTACCAGTTTCTCGGCGTTGTTGCTGCCCTGAAAATAACGGTCAGACGAGCCGTTACGCTGTGCCATTGCACCTAACGAACCCATACCACGGTAAGACTTATAGTAGCGGCCCTGATACAGCTCAACCTCACCCGGCGCTTCTTCGGTACCGGCAAACATCGAGCCTACCATCACCAGGTTTGCACCGGCGACTAAGGCTTTGGCTACATCACCGGAGAAGCGGATACCGCCATCGGCAATAATGGTTACATCAGTACCGGCTACGCCCATGGCGGCTTCAGAAATGGCAGTAATTTGCGGCACACCACAACCGGTAACAATACGGGTAGTACAAATAGAGCCCGGGCCAATGCCCACTTTTACCGCGTTAGCACCGGCTGCTGCCAGCGCTTTGGCACCTTCCGCGGTGGCCACATTACCGGCGACAATTTGCAACTCCGGGTACTGGGCGCGGGTTTGTTTTACGCGGTCAATTACGCCTTGCGAGTGACCGTGCGAGGTATCAATCAGCAGAATATCTACGCCGGCTTCTACCAGCGCAGCAATGCGCTCGTCGGTGCCCGGGCCCACGCCCACTGCCGCGCCAACACGCAAGCGGCCTAACTCGTCTTTACAGGCGTTAGGCTTGCTGGCGGCTTTGTAGTAGTCGCGTACGGTAATTAAACCTTTTAATTTAAATTCGCTGTCGACCACCAACACTTTTTCAATGCGGTGCTGGTGCATCTTTTTAAAGGCTTCTTCACGCGGTGCGGTTTCGAGCACTGTGACTAAACGCTCACGTGGCGTCATCAGGCTGGAGACTTTCTCGTTGTTATTCGCTTCAAAGCTCATATCGCGGCTGGTTAGCATGCCCACCAGGTTATTGCTTGCGTCTACTACCGGAAAACCGGAGAAGCCACACTGCTGCGCTAACGCCTGCACTTCACGGATACTCATATCCGGCGTTACTGTTACCGGGTCAGACACCACGCCACTTTCGAACTTTTTAACTTTGCGAACGTTAGCGGCCTGCTCTTCGATGGTCATGTTTTTATGAATAAAACCTAAGCCACCTTCCTGTGCCAGCGCTATGGCTAAGCGGGCTTCGGTTACTGTGTCCATAGACGCAGAAACCATAGGAATATTCAGCGTGATGCTTTTAGTCAGTCGGGTGCGTAAATCGGCTGTGTGAGGTAGTACACTAGAGTGCGCCGGTACCAATAACACGTCGTCAAAGGTAAGGGCTTCTTGTTTGATCCTGAGCATTGCAACAATCTCGCTGTGGCTGAAAAGATGGGGAATGTTGCGGCGCAATTTTAACGGTTTTGCGCGCGTATCACAAACGCTTTTTTGTTTTATGTTACTCTAACGCTTTCGTTGTCAGGCCAGCTGCCGGTACATTTTTTATGCAAAACCCCGATATCTATAGTGTTTCCCGCTTAAACAGTGAAGTACGCCTTACGCTGGAGCTGCAGTTTCAAACGCTGTGGCTGCAGGGCGAAGTGTCTAATTTTGTCGCTGCTGCCTCCGGCCACTGGTATTTCTCATTAAAAGACAGCGCCGCCCAGGTAAAGTGCGCCATGTTTAAAATGGCCAACCGCAACAGCAGCTTCCGGCCGCAAAACGGCCAGCAGGTGCTTATCCGCGCCCGCATCAGCGTGTACGAGCCACGCGGCGAGTATCAGCTGTTGGCCGAATTTATCGAAAGCGCCGGCGCCGGCTTATTAAAACAGCAGTTTGAACAGTTAAAAGCCAAATTGCAGGCCGAGGGCTTATTTGACCCGGCCGGCAAAAAAGCCTTGCCGGCACAGGTACAGCGCGTCGGGGTAATTACCTCACCGACCGGCGCCGCAGTACGCGATATTGTTACCGTGTTAAAGCGCCGTGCGCCTGGCATAGAGGTAATTATTTACCCGTCGCAAGTGCAGGGCGAAACCGCCGCCGCGCAGCTGAGAAATATGCTTAGCACAGCGATACGCCGCAATGAAGTGGATGTATTAATTATCGGCCGTGGCGGTGGCTCATTAGAAGATTTATGGTGCTTTAACGATGAAGCTTTATGCCGCGCGGTAGCTGCCTGCCCTATTCCGATTGTCAGCGCCGTGGGCCATGAAATCGACTTTGCCCTTACCGACTTTGTCGCCGATGTACGTGCGCCGACGCCCTCTGCTGCGGCAGAGCTGGTATCACCGGATCAATCGCACTTACTTGAGCGCATTATGCGATTGCGCAGTGCGCTTATTCAGGCCCAGCGCGCCCGCATGCAACACGCCGCGCCCAAGCTGTTAAATTTAAGCCAGCGCCTGTTAGCCTTGCACCCCAAACGCCGCCTGCAACAACAGCAGCAACGCCTCGACGAGCTGCAACTGCGCTTAAGCGGCACGATAAAACGCAGCGTGCAGAACGCGCAGCAACAGCAGCAGTATCTGGATAAAAGCCTGCGCCAGTTATCGCCGGTTAAACCGTTGCTACAACACACTCAGCATATTGCCCAGCTGGAACGCCGGCTTATAAATGCCCAGCAGTTGCAGTTAAAGCAAAGCAAACAACAACTGGCGCAGTTAAGCAGCCAGCTGAATACCGTAAGCCCGCTGGCCACCTTAGCCCGTGGTTACAGCATTACCTTTGATGATAAACAGCAGGTGGTAACCAGCAGCAGCCAGCTAAAAGCCGGTGATAAGGTCGCCATTAAACTGGCCGAAGGCGGCTTTGATGCAGAGGTAACAAAGCTTAATCAGCTTAAGTAATAAAATGCGTCAATAAGATCTACTGACAACAGTGATACGTAAACCAGACCTGAACATGCAACTGTCGTTGCGCTCTGCACTGACTGATACAGCTAAGGTTTTATATGAAAAAGGTTACCGGTTTACTGTTACTTACTTTACTACATGGTTTTTTCCCTCAAACCGCATTAGCGCAAGACGACAAAACAGCGCTGGTGCCTTTACCTTCAGTCGACGACTTTACCCGGGGTAAAGACGGTTGGGCGTTCGCGCTTGGCGCGGGCATCGAGTATGAAACCGCTTACGAAGGCTCTGACGAATTTGGTTTTGAAGTACAGCCAGCCGGCGCAATACAATGGCGCCGCGGTGATGATATTCTCTACTTTGCCGGTGAAGCCTTGGGCTGGCGCGGCCTGCGCGCAGACACCTGGCTGCTGGAAGCCTTAATAGGCTTTGATGAGGGCCGCGAAGAAAACGACTCTGACGATGGCCGCCTCAATGGGTTGGGCGACACCGAAGAGGGCTTTGAAGTAGTGCTGCAGGCACGGCGGGCGTTTAGCAACGACTGGCGTTATTGGTTGGTAAGCCGGCTGGTCACCGGTGATAACGGTAACCTTGGCCTGTTTGGTGTCGGCCGCCGCTTCGGCGATAAAACCGATGGTTCCGGCTCTGAACTTAATCTGGTGGCGGTATTTCACGACAGCAAATATGCCAATACAGGTTTTGGTATCACTGCAGAGCAATCACTGGCATCGGGCTTAGCCGAAACCAGATTAAGCAGCGGCTTACGCTCAATCGGGCTTGATTACAACTACCGGCATAATATCAACGACAACTGGCAAATTTTCGGCGAGGCATTGTACGAGCATTTCAGCAGTGAAGTGCGCAATAGCCCCATCGCCCGCAGCAACTACGAAGCCGAAATAGGCATTGGGTTTATTTATATATTCTAGCCTGACCCGGGCTTGCTCAAGGGACCGGTTTTAGCCGGTCCCGCAAGCAGCAAAGCGAATGACTTAACAAGGGTATCTGACCCTAGACGCTCTGGCTACGGCTTATCCAAGCCTATTTTATGAGCGCCAGAAAAAAGTAACCCCTCACAGGGCGCTGCTCTTACGGGTAGCGGGAGGGGTGTTGTTAGGCGATATTTTAATGATTGACGGCGATTTATCAAGTTTAGCTACGTTTATTCCTTAGCTAAATTATGTATCAGATAGCACAGTTTTATCCTTTCATGGCGCTGGCAAAACTGCTAACTTACTTACTGTTTAGGAGTGAATTATGCCGACGTCAGCCAGCGATAAAACCAGCTTAAACTTCGATGAGTTACAACAAAATCCGCAGTCAGAAGCGTGCAAAACTGCGTACCTTAACCAATGTTTTAACGCAGCGAAAGATGACTTAGCGCAAGGCAAAGTGGTTGACGGCGAAACCTTTCTTAGCGCGCTGTAAGGTCATTTCAAATAGCATGAGGGCCTCAAAATGGAAATTACTATCCGTAAAATCGGTAACTCTAAAGGCGTGGTGATACCGACACAACTGCTGGAACAGTTGAATCTGAATGTCGGTGATAAAGCCGATCTAACAACAAAAAACGGCCGCTTAATTATTACTCCTACAGGCAGAAGCAAATACTCGTTGGCGGAACTGATCGCAAAATGCGACCATAACGCCGCTATGCCACAAGAGTTGATTGACTGGGAAGCGGCAACACCATTTGGGAACGAGTGCTAACTAACGTGAGAGAGCAGTATAAAGCCCTTCAGGCACTTTAATTTTTATCTGACCCTAATAATTACTAGCGCTGAAAGTTTTTGAAGCTTTCGTCAAAACTAATTATTTCGGAAGCATCTAGAATTTCGATGAGCCCAACGAGCGTTCGATTAGCTATTTTTTCAGCACTATAATAGAGTTCTTGGTTTTCATCATTTCTAAATATGTGAAAGTATTTTTTTAGCGAATCGTTTATCTCAAAGTTTAACTTTTCTACGGTATGAGGCATAAATCTTTTATTTTCAAACCCTTCAACCTCTACTAATATCGCTTTTCTATGTATGATATCACCCCTATATTCATGTAGTTTTGTAAACCACTCACGATGCTCTTTAGAGACGAGTGCATTAAAGCTATTGCCGGAATACACTACGTTGGTTTTATTAACAAACCCATTCCATTTTAATGTCTGATTCTTTGGCCCGTACAGGTACAGCCCAAGGTAATTGCCAAAGTAGTCCGAGAGAGATCCGAGATTAAAGAGAAGATTATCAAAACAATAACTCAACTGATTTATCGCGTTAAAAGTAAGCTCTAATTGCTCACCAGTATCTCCATTGTTCCGTTCATATTTATTAATATGGGCATCGATAAATTGTTTAAGAATAGACATTTGCTGAAATATTGCGCCAAGTCGATGCTGAATATAATCTCTACGCGTAACACACTCCATGGAATTCGGGTACATTAAGTTTTGTCCGAATTTATTTAAAGCGAGCTGCAAATTGTTTTTTAAAAGTTTTCTATCGAACTCCCTAAATAGATTCACCAGCACCTCACTTAATGCTTAACGCCGTGCACAGCGGCGAGCGTAGCTAGTCCGGCAGCCGTAGGCTGCGAACTGCTGCACCTTGTTAGAACCGCTACTGGCCAAGCCAAGCGAAGAAGGACTCATTTGCCCAACCTCCGGAAGGAGTTGATGGGCGAGAAGGTCTCGACGGCCGAGATGGTCTTGAAGGACGTGAAGGTCGAGACGCTCTCGATGCGCGTGAAGGCCTTGAAGGGCGAGAAGTCCCAGCTACCGCTTCCTTCGGATTCCATGCTACCGGTTGCCCAGCCTGATTTAGGCACAACAATCCATTAACTGGACCGAGCCAATTGCCGCTATCGCTAGACCATGCATGCCCGTTGCGAATATACGCAACCCAATTCATGTCTGTATCGAAGATATGATCATTTGGAGCAATCCAAGCAATCAAGTCACAGTCTTTATCAAAAAGTGGGTAAAGCACATTTCTCTCCTTGAAGTTCTAGCGCTCAAAGCAGCCGCGCTGTAGGCGACGGCTAGCTTTTTTTGTTATGTAAGCGCTAAAATCTAACAAAAGGAACTAGAAGGCTAAGCAACGCGAACAAACTAGCTATTACAATAGAAAAGACCGCTATTTTATTGGCTTTCCTAGGTAATACACCCATTTTTAATTGACGCTAAAAGTAGA
>NZ_JABSOD010000034.1 GCF_013283795.1 Rheinheimera lutimaris | reverse complement strand
GCGATAGATAAGAAAAGGCCCTGCGGGGCCTTTTTTATTGCCTGAAATTTAGCCATAAAGATATATTCAAACGCTTGTTTGAAAACCTAAGCTGTGCCATGCTTAAACTCATCCGTCCAGTTAGTAAGGCAAATAGCATGAGCCAATATCAAGCCCCCCTTAACGATATCTGTTTTAACTTATTTAATGTGTGGCAGCTCGATAGCTGGTGGCAACGGCAACCGCAACTACAAGAGCTTATTGAAGCCGACACAGCAAAAGCCATTCTGGAAGAGGCAGCAAAAATCTGTGAACAACAGATAGCGCCTTTTGCTGCTGATGCAGACAAGCGCGGGGCGCAACTGCAAGATGGTAACGTGACGTTGCCACAACATTACTACACTGCCTACCAAAGTTTAAGCGAGGGCGGCTGGACCAGTTTGAGTGGCGACCCGGAATATGGTGGCATGGGCATGCCAAAAGCACTCTCAATGATGGTAGATGAAATGCTTTGCAGCGCCGATATCGCCTTTTCGTTATATCCGGGCTTAACCGCCGGCGCCTGTGTTGCGCTATTGCAACACGCGGATGAGGCCACCAGAGCGTTGTACTTGCCGAAAATGTATAACGGTGAGTGGTCGGGCACTATGTGTTTAACTGAATCTCATGCCGGTTCTGATCTCGGCATTATGCGCACCAGCGCTAAACCTAACGCCGATGGCAGTTATGCCCTTAACGGCTCTAAGATCTTTATTACAGCAGGCGAGCATGATTTAACCGGCAATATTATTCACTTGGTGTTGGCCAAGTTGCCGGATGCCCCGGCCGGTAGTCGCGGTATTTCTTTATTTTTGGTGCCTAAGTATCTGCCCGACGCTGGTGGAGAACCGGCTGAGCGTAATGGCGTAACAGTCGGCTCTATTGAGCATAAGATGGGTATTAATGGTTCGGCAACGTGTGTGCTGAACTTCGACGATGCCAAAGGTTATTTAATTGGTGAACCAAACCGTGGCTTGGCATGTATGTTTACCATGATGAACTATGAACGGCTGTCGATGGGCAGCCAGGGGCTGGGTGCGGCTGAGCGCGCTTATCAAAATGCGCTGGCTTACGCCAAAGACCGGCTGCAAGGCAGAGTCAGCGAAAAAAATGCCAACAAAGCTGAGGCTATCATCGGCCATAGCGATGTGCGCCGGATGCTGCTGAATATAAAAGCCATGAATGAAGCCGGCCGCAGCTTTGCTACCTGGGTGGCGTCGTTGTTGGACAGAGCAAAGTATGATGACTGTGCAGCATCATTGCAGCGGGCTAACCTGCTAACGCCAATTGCCAAAGCGTTTATGACCGACCAGGGTTTTGACGCTTGCGTTACCGCACAACAGGTATTCGGTGGCCATGGCTATGTTAAAGAGTGGGGTATGGAGCAGTTAGTACGGGATGTGCGCATCGCACAGATGTACGAAGGTACTAACGGTATTCAGGCGGCAGACTTTATGTTGCGTAAAGTGGCGGCTGACAACGGTGCCGTGTTGCTGACATTGCTTGGCGAAATCAAAATTGAGCTGGCTGAAACGCCCATTGATGCTGCAGCAGCTTTAGAATCCTATATCACGCAGTTGCAAAGTCTGACCGCTGAGCTGCTGGCGCAAGACAGCCGGGCGCAAAGTGCCGCGGCCTGTGACTACTTAGCATTAGTGTCATATGTGCTGTACGGCTATATGTGGTATAAAAACCTGGCTGCATTGCAATCTGGTGTCCACAGTGCAGAGTTTATTACAGCGAAGCAGCATACGGCAGCTTATTACTTTAGCCGCATTTTGCCAAAAGCCGCGGGTTTACTGGCGTTATTAAGGCATGATTCAGCGGTAATCGATAAGTTGGCAGCAGAGCATTTTTAGCATTAAGGATAATTATGAAATACCTCGCCGGCTTAATAGGGCTGTTAGCATTCCAGGTTTCAGCTGCGGATGCGTTGGATAAAAGGATGAAAGCCGAGCAGTGGGATACGTATGCACCTTTTACGTTATTGCCGCATGAAAACAATTACCTGATGCCATTTACCTATGTCGATGGCATTGCTGCTACCCTGGAAAGGGACGGTAGCAGTGCACCGTCGGATAATATTGAAGCTAAGTTTCAGCTCAGCCTTAAAACGCCGCTGTGGACTAAAATCTATAAAGACAATGGTTACCTGTTTTTTGCTTTTACTCAGCAAGCCTGGTGGCAGGCTTATAACAGCGAGGTGTCATCACCGTTTCGGGAAAACAACTACGAGCCGGAGTTGATCCTGATGCTGCCGCACTACAAAAATTACGAAGAAGCCGCCAGCCGTATTATCAGTTTGAGTTTATCGCATCAGTCAAATGGCCGCGCCGGCGAGTTATCACGCAGCTGGAACCGGCTTAAACTGAGCTGGGTCACCTCCATTGGTAATGTGTTTATTAACTTTGAACCCTGGTATCGCCTGAAAGAAGACCGCAAAGATACGCCGCAAGACCCGAACGGCGATGATAATCCGGATATAACCAAATATATGGGCTGGTTTGAATTGTCAGCGGCCTATAAGCAGGACAAAGCTACCTGGCGGATGATGGTGCGAAATAACCTGCGTAGTGACAATAAAGGCGCGCTGAAAGTATCGTACTCGGTGCCGTTTAATAAACATATCCGCTTTTATGCCGAACTGTTTAACGGTTATGGCGAAAGCCTGATTGATTATAACCGCTCAGTAACACGGTTTGGTGTGGGCTTCGAGTTAAACGATATTCTGTAGTGCATTTTATAACCAACACTTGCGTTATACGTTGATTTCAGTATAATGCGCGGCCAGTCGATACAATTCTGACTGGCTCGTTAGATAATTTTTAGAGTTATTTAACGCTTACAGTGCTCCCGATTGGGGAGCAAACGTAACTTTGGTGCATGGGCATCCCCCTTCTTGGGTTGGATTGCTTGTGTTTATTTTTGCTCTTTTTGCTCTTTGAGGCTTTGATACATGAGTAATCAAAGGATTCGCATCCGTCTGAAAGCGTTCGATCACCGTTTGATCGATCAGTCAACTATGGAAATCGTTGACACAGCTAAGCGTACGGGCGCACAGGTTCGTGGTCCTATTCCACTTCCTACCCGCCAGGAACGTTTCACTGTATTGATTTCTCCTCACGTAAACAAAGATGCGCGTGATCAGTACGAAATCCGTACCCACAAGCGTTTAATCGACATCGTTGAGCCAACCGAGAAAACGGTTGATGCGCTGATGCGTTTAGACTTGCCTGCTGGCGTTGACGTTCAAATCAGCCTGGGCTAATCAGACAGGTTTATAGAGAGGTTTAGGAAATGGCTATCGGTCTAGTCGGTCGTAAAGTGGGAATGACTCGCATCTTCACTGAAGACGGCGTTTCAATTCCAGTAACCGTAATCGAAGCGACACCAAACCGTGTAACTGCAGTTAAAACTGCAGAGACAGACGGTTACAGCGCACTGCAAGTGACTGCTGGTACTGTAAAGGCAAGCCGCATGAGCAAGCCGGAAGCAGGCCACTTCGCTAAAGTGGGCGTGGACGCTGGTCGTGGTCTGTGGGAATTCCGCCTGACAGATAACGAAGGTGCTGACATCACTGTCGGCAGCGAAATTACGGTTGAAATTTTCGCTGAAGCGAAAAAAGTTGATGTGTCTGGCACATCAAAAGGTAAGGGTTTTGCCGGTGCTGTTAAGCGCTGGAATTTCCGTACTCAGGATGCTACTCACGGTAACTCTTTATCACACCGTGCACCGGGTTCAATTGGTCAGAACCAATCACCTGGTAAAGTATTCAAGGGTAAAAAAATGGCTGGTCACTTAGGTGCTGAGCGTGTAACCGTGCAGTCACTGGAAGTGGTTCGTGTAGACGCAGAACGTAACATCCTGTTAGTAAAAGGTGCAGTACCTGGCGCTATCGGTGGTGACGTGATCGTTAAACCAGCTGTTAAAAGCTAACGTCTGAGGAGATAAGTGATGGAATTAGCATTACGAGACGCTCAAGGCGTTCTTGAAGTTTCCGAAGCTACCTTTGGACGTGAGTTTAATGAAGCTTTGGTTCATCAGGTCGTTGTAGCCTATGCTGCCGGCGCCCGTCAGGGTACCCGCGCTCAGCTGACACGTTCTGAAGTACGCGGTGGTGGTAAGAAGCCATGGCGTCAAAAAGGTACAGGCCGCGCGCGTGCCGGTACTATCCGCAGCCCAATCTGGCGCGGAGGCGGTGTTACTTTTGCGGCTAAGCCACAAGATCACAGCCAAAAAGTAAACCGTAAAATGTATCGTGGTGCGATCCAAAGCATCCTGTCTGAATTAGTACGTCAAGAGCGTTTAATCGTGGTGGAAAATTTCGCCGTTGATTCGCCTAAGACCAAAGATTTAACTGCAAAGTTAAAAGCAATGGACTTAAAAGACGTGTTAATCGTGACTAACGAAGTGGATGAGAACCTGTTCTTATCAGCACGCAACCTGTACAAGGTTGATGTGCGTGACGTACACGGTATCGACCCGGTCAGCTTAATCGCATTCGACAAAGTGTTAATGACTGCTGCTGCAGTTAAGCAACTTGAGGAGCTGTTAGCATGATCCGCGAAGAACGTTTACTGAAGGTTATTTTAGCACCGCACGTTTCTGAAAAGAGCACTGTGTCTGCTGAAAAACATAATACAGTCGTTTTCAAGGTAGCCACTACTGCGACTAAAGCTGATGTTAAAGCAGCAGTTGAAAAACTGTTCGAAACTGAAGTTGTAGGTGTGCGTACTGTTAACGTTAAGGGTAAAGCCAAGCGCACTGGTGCGCGTATGGGCAAACGTAGCGATTGGAAAAAAGCTTACGTGACTCTTAAAGAAGGCAGCGAAATCGATTTCGTTGGCGGCGCTGAGTAAGAAGAGGAGTTAGGAAATGGCACTTGTAAAGTGTAAACCTACGTCACCAGGTCGTCGCCACGTATTAAAAGTGGTTAACCCGGACCTGTACAAAGGCAAGCCTTATGCACCTTTGTTAGAGAAAAATTCAAAAACAGGTGGTCGTAACAACAACGGTCGCATCACTACCCGTCATATCGGTGGTGGTCATAAGCAACATTACCGTTTAGTTGACTTCAAACGCAACAAAGATGGCATTCCGGCCAAAGTTGAGCGTTTAGAGTACGATCCAAACCGTACTGCTAACATCGCACTGGTGTTATACGCAGACGGTGAGCGTCGTTACATTCTGGCCCCTAAAGGCCTGAAGGCAGGTGATACAGTGGTTTCAGGTATGGAATCACCAATCAAAGCCGGTAACACCTTGCCACTGCGCAATATCCCTGTTGGTCAGGTAGTACACAACATCGAAATGAAACCAGGTAAAGGTGGTCAGTTAGCTCGTTCTGCTGGCGCATTTGTCCAAATCCTGGCTCGTGACGGTGAGTACGTTACCCTGCGTTTACGCAGCGGCGAAGTACGCAAAGTATTAGCAGATTGTCGCGCGACTATCGGTGAGATCGGCAACGCGGAACATATGTTACGTCAATACGGTAAAGCTGGTGCAATGCGCTGGCGCGGCATTCGCCCAACCGTACGTGGTGTGGTAATGAACCCGGTTGATCACCCACACGGTGGTGGTGAAGGTAAAACTTCTGGTGGTCGTCACCCTGTATCTCCATGGGGCGTTCCAACGAAGGGTTACAAAACTCGTTCAAACAAGCGTACTGATAAACTTATCGTACGTCGTCGTGATAAATAATTTGTGAGGAATTGCCATGCCACGTTCTCTCAAGAAAGGTCCATTTATTGACCTTCACTTGCTGAAGAAGGTAGAGAAAGCGTTGGAAAGCGGTGACAAGAAGCCTATTAAGACTTGGAGCCGTCGTTCAATGATCATACCTGATATGATCGGTTTGACCATCGCTGTCCATAATGGTCGTCAACATGTACCTGTGTTCGTCTCGGAAGAGATGATTGGTCACAAGTTAGGTGAATTTGCACCTACTCGTACCTATCGTGGTCATGCAGCCGACAAAAAGGCCAAGAAGCGCTAAGGGGTAAATGATGCAAGCATTAGCTAAACACAAATTTGCCCGTTCTTCTGCACAAAAAACCCGTCTGGTTGCTGACCAGGTGCGTGGATTGTCAGTTGATAAGGCGCTGAACGTACTGACTTACAGCCCGAAAAAAGCTGCCGAGTTAGTTAAAAAGGTTCTTTTATCAGCCATTGCCAACGCTGAGCACAATGAAGGCGCGGACATTGATACGTTGAAAGTTAAGACCATCTTCATTGATGAAGGTCCGTCTATGAAACGTATTAAGCCACGTGCTAAAGGTCGTGCTGACCGTATCGTCAAGCGTACCAGCCACATCACTGTGGTTGTAGCTGATAACTAGGAGAGAGAAATGGGACAGAAAGTACATCCTAATGGTATTCGCCTAGGTATCACTAAGCCATGGAGCTCAACCTGGTTCGCGAATACGAAAGACTTCCCGGATTTCTTAAACGGTGACTTTAAAGTTCGTCAGTATCTGACAAAAGAACTGAAAGCCGCGTCAGTAAGCCGGATCGATATTGAACGCCCTGCGAAAAGCATCCGTGTGACTATTCACACTGCGCGTCCAGGCGTAATCATCGGTAAGAAAGGTGAAGATGTTGAGAAAATCCGCAAGCAAGTTGCCGCTATCGCTGGCGTACCTGCGCAGATTAACATCTCTGAAATCCGCAAGCCTGAGCTGGATGCCAAATTAGTTGCTGACTCAATCAGCAGCCAGTTAGAGCGTCGTGTAATGTTCCGTCGCGCTATGAAGCGTGCGGTACAAAACGCCATGCGTATCGGTGCCAAGGGTATCAAAGTTGAAGTTAGCGGCCGTTTAGGCGGCGCAGAAATCGCTCGTTCAGAGTGGTACCGTGAAGGCCGTGTGCCACTTCACACTCTGCGTGCTGACATCGATTACAATACCTCAGAAGCATTGACTACTTACGGTATCATTGGTGTGAAAGTGTGGATTTTCAAAGGCGAGATCTTAGGAGCTCTGCCATTGAACAACAACACCAACAACGCCAACAATAACAACCAGCCTAAAGCGCCGAAAAAACCGGCACGTAAGGCTAAGTAGGGGTATTGAGCGATGTTGCAACCAAAACGTACAAAATTTCGTAAAGTGCACAAAGGTCGTAACCGTGGCTTGTCCCTGGTTGGCGATAAAGTATCTTTCGGTACTTATGCACTGAAATCTGTAGAACGTGGTCAAATGACTTCACGTCAAATCGAATCTGCACGTCGTGCTATGACGCGCGCTGTTAAGCGTGTTGGTAAAATCTGGATCCGTGTGTTCCCAGACAAGCCAATCACTGCTAAGCCGCTGGAAGTACGTATGGGTAGTGGTAAAGGTTCTGTTGAGTACTGGGTATGTCAGATTAAACCTGGCAAAGTACTGTATGAAATGGACGGTGTGTCTGAAGAGTTAGCGCGTCATGCATTTGCATTAGCCGCCGCTAAGCTACCATTTAAGACAACCTTTGTAACGCGGACGGTAATGTGATGAAAGCCAGCGAATTAAAAGCGAAAAGTGTTGAAGAGTTAAACGCTGAATTACTGGGCTTATTACGTGAGCAGTTCAACCTGCGCATGCAATTAGCTACCGGTCAGTTAGCTCAAACGCATTTATTTAAGCAGGTGCGTCGTGATATCGCGCGCGTTAAGACCATCTTAACCGAGAAGGCAGGTGCGTAATGAGTGAAACTAATACTCGTACACTGCAAGGTAAAGTGATCAGCAACAAAATGGACAAGTCTATTACTGTTGCGATCGAGCGTTCAGTGAAACACCCGATTTACGGGAAGTTCATCAAACGTACTACCAAGCTGCACGTACATGACGAAACCAATCAGTGTAAAGAAGGCGATTTAGTCACTATTCGTGAATGCCGTCCTTTGTCCAAGACCAAGTCATGGACCCTGGTTGCTGTTGTCGAATCAGCATCTTAATTCGTTAAGATGTGAAAAGCGGCTCCACTAGGGGCCGCTTTTATTTTGCGCTACCCTTTTGCCAAGAGTGCTGTTATAATCACGCGCCCTCTTGTCAGGGGGTAGTTTTTATCGTAAGCAGCGTAACCCGTGAGGGTTATTTAGTAGAATAGCGGAGCACTAAGATGATCCAGATGCAATCTATGCTGGAAGTCGCAGACAACAGCGGCGCGCGCAGCGTAATGTGTATTAAGGTCTTAGGTGGTTCACATCGCCGTTATGCTGCAATTGGTGACGTCATCAAAGTTACTGTCAAGGAAGCAATTCCGCGCGGTAAAGTTAAAAAAGGTGATGTACTGAATGCAGTGGTGGTGCGTACACGCAAAGGCGTACGCCGTCAGGACGGGTCATTAATCCGTTTTGATCGCAATGCAGCAGTGTTGTTAAACAGCAAGCTGGAACCGATCGGCACTCGTATTTTCGGGCCTGTTACACGTGAACTTCGTGGCGATAAGTTTATGAAGATCGTGTCTCTGGCACCAGAAGTACTGTAAGGAGTCACCATGGCTAGTAAAATCCGTCGTGATGACGAGGTTGTTGTTCTTACCGGTAAGGACAAGGGTAAACGCGGTAAAGTTACTAAAGTATTAGTAGCTGAAGGTCGTGTTTATGTTTCCGGCGTTAACTTGGTTAAAAAGCATCAGAAGCCTGTACCGGCCCTGAACCAGCCAGGTGGTATCGTTGAGAAAGAAGCCTCAATTCATGTTTCAAACGTAGCGATCTTTAACTCTAAAACGGGTAAAGCAGATCGTGTAGGTTTCCGTCTTGAAGATGGCAAGAAAGTGCGTATCTTCAAGTCGAATAACGAAGTAATTTAATTGCTATTGGAGTAATACGATGGCGAAACTGCATGAAATTTACAAAGACACCGTAGTCCCTGAACTGTTTAAGCAGTTCGGCTACACCAGCGTCATGCAAGTCCCTCGGATTGTTAAAATCACACTCAATATGGGTGTGGGTGAAGCAGTTGCTGATAAAAAGATCCTTGAAAACGCCGTTGGCGATTTGACTGCTATTGCAGGTCAAAAGCCACTGGTAACCAAGGCGCGTAAATCAGTAGCCGGTTTCAAAATCCGTGAAGGCTACCCTATTGGCGCAAAAGTGACCCTGCGCGGCGAGCGTATGTGGGAATTCTTAGAGCGTTTAGTCTCTATTGCTATCCCGCGTATCCGTGACTTCCGTGGTGTAAACCCGAAGTCATTCGATGGCCGTGGTAACTACAGCATGGGTGTACGCGAGCAAATCATTTTCCCCGAAATCGAATACGATAAAGTAGATGCAGTACGTGGTTTAGATATCACTATTACGACTACCGCGCGTACCGATGACGAAGGACGTGCTTTACTTGCCGCGTTTAACTTCCCATTCAAGAAATAAGGTGTAGGGTCATGGCAAAACAATCAATGAAAGCACGTGAATTCAAGCGTGCACAACTGGTAGCCAAATTCGCTGCAAAGCGTCATGAACTGAAAGATGCGATTGCTAATCCAGCGACTTCTGACGAAGACCGTTGGGCAGCCGTTCTGAAGTTACAGACGTTGCCGCGTGATTCAAGCCCTTCGCGTCAACGTAATCGTTGTCGTGTAACTGGTCGTCCACACGGTTACCTGCGTAAATTCGGCATGAGCCGGATCAAGGTCCGTGAAGCGGCGATGCGCGGTGAAATTCCTGGCCTTCGTAAGGCTAGCTGGTAAGAATCACGGGAGTAACGAGCTATGAGTTTGCAAGATCCAGTAGCGGATATGTTTACTCGCATTCGCAACGGCCAGTCAGCCAATAAAGTTGCGGTTAAGATGCCATCTTCAAAATTGAAGGTATCTATTGCGAAAGTATTAAAAGACGAAGGTTACATCGCCGATTTCGCAGTTTCTGGTGAATCAAAACCAGAACTGGAAGTAACGTTAAAGTACTTCCAGGGCAAATCTGTAATTGAAACTATCGATCGTGTTAGTCGTCCAGGTCTGCGCATCTATAAGAAGCGTGGCGAATTACCTAAGGTAATGGGCGGTTTAGGTGTGGCCATCGTGTCAACATCTAAAGGACTAATGACTGACCGCGCCGCGCGCAAGGTTGGTATCGGTGGCGAAATTATCGGCTACGTAGCGTAACGGAGGTAGTAATCTATGTCTCGTGTTGCTAAAGCCCCAGTCACTATTCCAGCCGGCGTTACTGTAACGCAAAACGGTCAGGTAGTGTCATTTAAGGGCAAAAACGGCGAGTTAACACTCGATGTTAACGCTGCAGTTGAAGTTGTGGTTGAAGGTAACGTTTTACGTACCAATCCACGCGATGGCTTTGACGGCGCTAATGCACAAGCGGGTACTGCCCGTGCATTAATCAACAACCTGGTTACCGGTGTAACTGAGGGTTTCTCTCAGAAACTGGAACTGGTTGGTGTTGGTTACCGTGCGAAGGCAGAAGGTAAAGTATTGAACCTGAGCCTGGGCTTTTCTCACCCAGTGGTGTTTCAGGTACCTAACGGTATCACTATTGAAACGCCAACCCAGACTGAAGTACTGGTAAAAGGTGCTGACAAGCAATTAGTTGGTCAGGTTGCCGCTAACATCCGGGCATACCGTAAACCAGAGCCTTACAAAGGCAAAGGTGTGCGCTATGCAAACGAAAACGTGCGTCGTAAAGAAGCGAAGAAAAAGTAGGGTAGGACGATGGATAAGAAACTTGCTCGTCTGCGCCGTGCCAAACGCACTCGCAGAAATATTATCGAACAAGGTGCGAATCGCTTGGTTGTACACCGTACACCACGTCACATCTACGCCCAGCTTATCGCACCAAATGCTGAAGTGATTGCTGCAGCTTCTACCGTAGAAGCTTCAATTAAAGACTCACTTAAGTACACTGGTAACGTAGATGCTGCTAAGGCTGTAGGTAAAGCGATTGCCGAACGTGCAGTAGCCAAAGGCGTTACTGCTTGTGCTTTTGACCGCAGTGGCTTTCAGTATCATGGTCGCGTGCAAGCTCTGGCTGACGCGGCGCGTGAAGCCGGTCTTCAGTTCTAGGAGTAGCTCATGGCTAACGAAGAAGCTAAACAACAATCTGATTTACAAGAGAAGCTTGTTGCAGTAAACCGCGTGTCAAAAGTTGTTAAAGGTGGTCGTATTTTCTCCTTTACCGCTTTGACTGTAGTCGGTGACGGCAACGGCCGTGTTGGTTTCGGTTATGGTAAAGCACGTGAAGTACCAGCTGCTATTCAAAAAGCAATGGAAAAAGCGCGTCGTAACATGACCCAGGTTGAGTTAAATGGTAACACCTTACACCACCCAACCCGTGGTGTTCACTCAGGTTCAAATGTTTACATGCAACCTGCAGCTGAAGGTACTGGCTTGATCGCCGGTGGTGCAATGCGCGCCGTACTGGAAGTAGCAGGCGTACAGAACATTCTGTCTAAGTGTTACGGCTCAACTAACCCAATCAACGTAGTTCGCGCAACTATTAATGCACTGTCGACTGTTAAGTCGCCGGCTCAAATAGCTGCTAAACGCGGTTTACGCGTTGACGACATTCTGGGGTAATCTGCCATGGCGAAGAAGACAATTAAAGTAACCCAAATTAAGTCAAGCATCGGTCGTTTACCGAAGCACAAGGCTTCTTTACTGGGTTTAGGTTTACGCCGCATTAATCATACCGTTGAAGTAGAAGATACACCTTCTGTTCGCGGCATGATCAACGCTGTGTATTACATGGTTAAAGTGGAGGAGTAACAGATGTTATTAAATACTCTTGCTCCGGCACCTGGTGCTAAGAAAAACAAGCATCGCGTGGGTCGTGGTATCGGCTCAGGCTTAGGTAAAACTGCAGGTCGTGGCCATAAAGGTTTAAAGTCACGTTCTGGCGGTAAAGTGCGTCCTGGTTTCGAAGGCGGTCAAATGCCATTGAAACAACGCTTACCTAAGTTCGGTTTCACTTCACAGAAATCTTTGGTTTCTGCTGAAGTACGCCTGCACGAACTGGCAGCGGTAAAAGGTGATGTAGTTGATCTGGCTAGCCTGATGGAAGCTAACATCATCGCCCGTACTGTTAAGTTTGCCAAAGTTGTACTGTCTGGCGAGATTACTCGTCCGGTAACCGTAAAAGGTTTAGGTGCAACTAAAGGCGCGCGTGCAGCAATCGAAGCCGCTGGCGGTAAAGTCGAAGAATAATAAGGATAGTACGCGATGGCTAAACCAGGTTCGGACTCAAAAGGTGCAAAAGGCGGATTCAGCGAGCTGAAATCCCGTTTGTTATTTGTACTTTTGGCCATAATCGTATTTCGGTTAGGCTCCTTTGTGCCAATTCCTGGAATTGACGCCGCCGTGCTGGCTCAGTTATTCGAGCAACAAAAGGGCACCATCGTTGAAATGTTTAACATGTTCAGCGGTGGCGCACTTGAGCGTGCTTCGGTATTTGCGTTGGGCATAATGCCCTACATCTCTGCCTCTATCATTGTTCAGTTGTTGACGGTAATGCATCCGGCAATGGCTGAACTTAAGAAAGAAGGCGAAGCTGGAAAGCGTAAAATCAACCAGATGACACGCTACGGTACTTTAGCATTAGCAACGTTACAGGCCATTGGTATTGCCACTGGCCTGCCTAACATGATGCAGGGGTTAGTTATTAACCCTGGCTTTGCATTTTACTTTACTGCGGTAATCAGTCTGGTTACCGGTACCATGTTTTTAATGTGGTTAGGTGAGCAAATTACAGAGCGCGGCATTGGTAATGGTATTTCGTTGTTAATCTTTACCGGTATTGTTGCCGGCTTCCCGTCTGCCATTGGCCAGACGATCGAGCAGGCACGTCAAGGCGATTTGCACTTTTTACTGTTGGTAGCAATAGGTGTGATCGTAATCGCGATTACCTGGTTTGTGGTGTTCTTTGAACGCGGCCAGCGTCGGATCGTGGTCAATTATGCCAAGCGTCAGCAAGGCCGTCAGGTGTTTGCCGCGCAAAGCAGCCATTTACCGTTAAAGGTGAATATGGCCGGCGTAATACCACCGATTTTTGCTTCCAGCATTATTCTGTTCCCCGGTACGATAGCCAGTTGGTTTGGTTCGGGTGAAGGCATGGTGGCTAATTTCCTTCAGGAATTAGCATTAACATTATCTCCGGGACAACCGCTGTATATGATGTTATACTCCGCGGCCATTATTTTCTTCTGTTTCTTCTATACTGCGTTGGTGTTTAACCCGCGTGATACAGCAGACAACCTGAAGAAATCCGGTGCCTTTATTCCCGGGATCCGTCCTGGTGAGCAGACATCAAAATACATCGATAAAGTGATGACACGGTTAACCTTAGCGGGTGCCCTGTATATAACCTTTATCTGTTTAGTTCCTGAGTTCATGATGGTAGCGTGGGACGTACAGTTCTATTTCGGCGGTACATCTTTGTTGATTATCGTTGTTGTTATCATGGATTTTATGGCACAGGTACAGACGCATTTGATGTCGCATCAATATGATTCTGTGCTTAAAAAGGCAAATCTTAAAGGCTACGGTCGTTAAGATAGTTTGCGGAGTTAAGTTATGAAAGTACGAGCTTCCGTTAAGAAGATCTGCCGTAACTGCAAAGTGATTAGACGTAACAACGTTGTTCGCGTAATTTGCAGTGAGCCGAAGCACAAACAGCGCCAAGGCTAATAGCAGAACAAAATGATACTGCGGGCTGAACTGATTGGTTTAGCCCCTTTATCGTTTGCAATATCAGCGCCATTTGAGTATCCTTACGGGCTTTTCAAATTGGCATCTTTAAACTCTATTAAAGGAGAACGTTAGTGGCCCGTATCGCTGGCATTAACATCCCCGATAATAAACATGCGGTTATCTCTTTAACCTATGTTTATGGTATCGGTAAGACCCGCTCTAAGTCTATTTTAGCTGCAGTGGGCATCGAAGAAAGTACAAAAATTGCTGCGTTAACTGACGCACAATTAGATACGCTTCGTGACGAAGTTGCAAAATACACCGTTGAAGGTGACTTGCGCCGTGAAATCACATTAAACATTAAGCGTTTAATGGACCTTGGTTGCTACCGTGGCCTGCGCCACCGTCGTAGTCTGCCGGTTCGTGGTCAGCGCACTAAAACTAATGCGCGTACCCGCAAGGGCCCACGTAAAGCGATTAAGAAATAAGGTGATTCAACATGGCTAAAGCACCAGTTCGTACTCGTAAACGGGTAAAAAAGCAAGTTTCTGACGGTATGGCTCATATCCATGCTTCTTTCAACAACACCATCGTGACGATTACTGATCGTCAGGGTAATGCACTGTGCTGGGCAACTGCCGGCGGTTCAGGTTTCCGTGGTTCACGTAAATCTACTCCGTTTGCTGCTCAGGTAGCTGCAGAGCGCGCCGGTACTGCCGCGCTGGAATATGGTGTAAAGAACCTTGAAGTGTTTGTGAATGGTCCAGGCCCGGGCCGCGAATCAGCGATTCGTGCTCTGAACGCCGCTGGCTATAAGATCACAAATATCACCGACGTGACGCCTATCCCGCATAACGGATGCCGTCCACCTAAAAAACGTCGCGTGTAATTACAGCGCTTCACGGATTATTGGAGAAAGAAGATGGCAAGATATTTGGGTCCTAAGCTCAAACTCAGTCGTCGCGAAGGTACAGATCTGTTCCTGAAGAGCGGCGTAAGAGCAATTGATTCAAAGTGTAACTTAACTACCGCTCCTGGTCAGCACGGCGCACGTCGCGGTCGCTTATCAGACTACGGTTTACAGTTACGCGAGAAACAAAAAGTACGTCGTATGTATGGCGTATTAGAAAAGCAGTTCCGTAACTATTACAAGGAAGCTGCTCGTTTGAAAGGTAATACAGGTGAAAACCTGTTAGCGTTGTTAGAGTCACGCTTAGACAACGTAGTATACCGTATGGGTCTGGCCAGTACGCGCGCTGAAGCACGTCAGCTGGTTAGCCACAAAGCTATTATGATTAATGGCCAAGTGCTGAACATTCCATCATACAAAGTATTACCTGAACAAGTTGTCTCTGTTCGTGAGAAAGCGAAAAAGCAAGCCCGTATCGGTGCTGCGCTTGAAGTAGCTGCACAACGTGAGAAACCAACTTGGATCGAAGTAGATAACACGAAACTGGAAGGCGTTTTCAAGCGTCTGCCTGAGCGTTCAGACTTGTCTGCTGACATCAACGAACAGTTAATCGTCGAGCTTTACTCTAAGTAAAGCTAATTGTTAAGAGAGGATACAATGCAGGGTTCTGTCACCGAATTCCTTAAGCCGAGATTAGTTGGTATCGAAAAAATCAACCCAACTCGTGCCAAAGTTACTTTGGAACCACTTGAGCGCGGTTTCGGGCATACCTTGGGCAACGCGTTACGTCGTATTCTGCTTTCGTCAATGCCGGGTTGTGCAGTGACTGAAGTTGAGATTGACGGCGTTCTCCATGAGTACAGTGCCAAAGAGGGTGTCCAGGAAGATATCATTGATATCCTGCTGAACCTGAAAGGCCTTGCCGTTCGCCTGGAAGACAAAGATGAAGTCACTCTGACTTTGACGAAGAAAGGTGCTGGCCCTGTAACAGCTGGAGACATCCAGCATGGCGACGGTGTGGTTATAACCAACCCTGAGCACGTTATTTGCAACCTGACCGGCGAAACTGAATTCAGTATGCGCCTGAAAGTTGAACGTGGTCGCGGTTATGTGCCTGCATCAGCGCGTTTGTCCTCAGATGATGACGAGCGTCCTATTGGTCGTCTGTTACTGGATGCCTCTTTCAGCCCGGTAGAGCGTATAGCCTACTCAGTTGAAGCAGCGCGGGTAGAACAGCGTACCGATCTGGACAAACTGATCATCGATATGGAGACCAACGGCACTGTTGAGCCAGAGGAAGCCATTCGCCGTGCAGCAACAATTCTGGCTGAACAGCTGGAGTTCTTCGTCGAGCTGCGCGATAAGAGCGAACCGGAAAAACGCGAAGAGAAGCCGGAGTTTGATCCGATTCTGTTACGTCCGGTCGATGATTTGGAATTAACGGTTCGTTCTGCTAACTGCTTGAAGGCAGAGCAGATTCAGTACATTGGTGATCTGGTTCAGCGTACCGAGGTTGAGTTACTTAAAACACCTAACCTGGGTAAAAAGTCGCTTACCGAAATCAAAGACGTGCTGGCATCACGCGGTTTATCTCTGGGCATGCGCCTTGAGAACTGGCCGCCGGCGAGTCTGGTAAATAAAGACTAATCAGATACCAGTTTCTGGTTTAGTGAGAAGGAATAGATCATGCGCCATCGCAAGAGTGGTCGTCAATTAAACAGGAACAGCAGCCACCGTACGGCAATGTTCCGCAATATGGCAAGTTCGTTGGTGAAGCACGAAATCATCAAAACGACTTTGCCAAAGGCTAAAGAGTTACGTCGTGTGATCGAGCCATTGATCACACTGGCAAAAAATGACAGCGTTGCAAACCGCCGTTTAGCTTTTGCCCGTACTCGTGATAAAGAAGTAGTAGGTTTGTTATTCAACGTGCTGGGCCCGCGTTACAACGCGCGTCCGGGCGGTTACACTCGCATTTTGAAGTGTGGCTTCCGTGCCGGCGATAACGCACCTATGGCTTACATCGAGTTAGTCGATCGTCCGGAAGTGGACGCACTGCCAGTTGAAGAAACTGCAGCTGAGTAAGCGCTAAAGAACTGAAAAGCCGGGCCCAGCCCGGCTTTTTTATGCCTGTTTGTTTTCCCGCTATCTAATCCGTACTATGGTGTTTTAACTTAACGCCAGGTATTGGTTATGCAAAAAGTACTGCAGTGCTTATTATTACTCAGCCTACCGGTTATTACCGATGCTAAAACCGCGACTGAAATACAGTATCAGCCATTGCAACCTCTGCTATCCGGTGTCACACAGCAATATCCGCTGTTGCAGCAAGTACTGGCTAACCCTGAACCTCACCGCTTGCAAATAATTTATACGCAGATTGATCGCGACGCTGATAATAATCCTGCTTTGACTTACTATCAGTACGGTTTGGATAACGAGCGTTACTTTTATCCGGCCAGTACAGTTAAACTGCCGATAGCCTTGCTGGCGTTAGAGTGGTTGGCAGAGCAAAATATCGCGGGCTTAAATGCCGACACCACTATGTTGACGGATGCCGCAACTGACTGGCAGACAACACAAACTAACGACTCTACGGCGTTAAACGGCTTACCCAGCATCGCGCAGTATATAAAGAAGATATTACTGGTAAGTGATAATGACGGCAGCAACCGGCTGTATGAATTATTGGGTCAGGATTTTATTAACCAACGTTTGGCAGCTAAAGGCCTGACACATAGTGTAATTAATCATCGCCTCAGCGTGCCATTGACGGTAGAGCAAAACCGGCAGTTTAACCCGGTACGCTTTGTTGATACTAAGGGCAAGCCAATTCTGGCTCTGCCGGCCCGCAGTACAAATCAGCAATATATCAACAAAGATAAACCGACATTGGGCAGAGCGTATATCAGTGGTAATGAACTGATTAACTCACCGATGGATTTTACCGACAAAAACCGTTTCAGCACTGCAGATTTCGATGGCGTAATAAAGCGGCTTATCTTTCCGCAGTTATTCAGCCGGCAGCAACGTTTTAACCTGAAATCTGAAGATCGGGATCTGGTACTGCGATATATGGCGATGTTGCCACCTGATAGCATTAGTCCGCTATACGATGCAACACAGTACCCGGATAACTATTCCAAATTCTTGTTGTTTGGTGGTAAAGCTCAGCAGCTGCCACCACATATCCGTGTTTTTAACAAAACCGGCTGGGCCTATGGCCATATTATTGACGGCGCCTATATTGTCGATCTCCAGCAGCAGATCGAGTTCTTTGTTACAGCAGTGATCTACGCCAATGAAAACGATACCTTAAATGACGATCAGTATCAGACAGACGAAGTGGCGCTGCCGTTTCTTCGTCAGTTAGGCGAATATCTGTATCAGCATGAGCTGCAACGTCCAAAAAAACATAAGCCAGATCTGTCCGAAGCCATCAGAGTCACATCATCCGATGCTGAAATCGACTGATTTATAATCAAAAAACAGTGCTTTTTCCAAAGATCGCTTAAAAAGTGTGCGGTCGATCATATTTCTGTAAAAAAGATCTTGATCGTATTGCTGCGATCTCTATAATGCGCACCACACAGACGGCAGCAAGCGAAAGCAGAAAGCGTCTGACTGAGGTGAAAGCCTCGCGTCATTGAGTAAACTCTGACGCACGCTCTTTAACAATTAGCAATCAATCATCTGTGT
>NZ_JABSOD010000033.1 GCF_013283795.1 Rheinheimera lutimaris | reverse complement strand
ACCGATCTGAAAAATTCTTATCTGATCGGCATTACGCCACGGCGGAGTTTTTTAATACAGTACAGCTGATAATACCGCTTTACAGACTCTTGCTGTCATCCTTCGCATCTGTTGCTGTGGTGTCTTTATCTGCATCGGCAAAGTCCGCATCATCAGAATCGCCTACCACATGCTCCAGCTTTAATTTACGCACACTGCGGATAGTGGTTACCGGACCGGAGCAGGCATAAATAAAGAAGATACCAAACAGCATTTCAGCCGGACGTGACGCGATAACAACAAACACCAACACCACCAATAAAATGGTCAGGAAGGATACTTTGTCACGCCAGTTCACATCTTTAAATGAGTTATAGCGGAAGTTACTAACCATCAAAAGCCCGGTAACAATCGTCAGTAAACCCACTAAATAGCCGATATTATCGCCGTCAATTTGATAGATACTGCCGGTCCAAACCATACCGGCAACTATTGCCGCAGCAGCCGGACTGGCTAAGCCCTGAAAAAACCGGCCATCGGTAACGCCTAAATTGGCATTAAAGCGTGCCAGACGCAGTGCAGCACAGGCCACAAAGATAAAAGCCGCCAGCCAGCCAAACTTGCCATATTCTGCCAGGCCCCAGTTATACGCCACCAGCGCCGGTGCCATACCGAAAGACAACATATCTGACATGCTGTCGTACTGGGCACCAAATTCGCTTTGAGTGTTGGTTAAACGGGCTACCCGGCCATCCAGGCCATCAAAGATCATCGCCACAAAAATAGCCACGGCAGCTGCTTCAAAGCGGCCGTTCATGGAGGATACGATAGCAAAAAAGCCGGAGAACAAACCGGCAGTAGTCAGTAAATTGGGTAACAGATAAATGCCCTTGCGCGGGCTGGTGTCATTCGTTTTTGACTCGGTCATAAAGCAACTTCTGCGTTGTGGAATTACAGTGGATTATAAGGGACATACCTTAACATGGATAGTCTGCCGGCAAAAGTGAGCGCCCGGGCGCTCACTTAACCGGCACTATTCTGCTTACTGCGGCGCCATTACGCCCGGCTGCTAACCACAAACTGCGTGCCGTTATGGTCCAGCAGCACGGTATTGCCGGGCGGCACATCACCCTGCAACAACGCTTGCGCCAGCGGGTTTTCCAGGTGCTGCTGAATGGCGCGTTTTAACGGCCGTGCGCCATACAGCGGGTCAAAGCCCACCTCGGCCAGTTTATCCAGCGCGGCATCACTGATACTAAAACCATATTGCCGCTCTGCCAGCCGTTGCTCCAATCTCGCCAGCTGAATTTTAGCAATACTGCGGATTTGCCCGGTATCCAGCGGGTGAAACACTACGGTTTCATCCAGCCGGTTTAAAAACTCCGGCCTGAACTGTTGGCTCAGTACGCCCATCAGCATGTCTTTCATTTGCGTATAGCTGTATTCCATATAGTGCTGCTGGATCAGATCTGAGCCCAGGTTCGATGTCATAATGATCACGGTGTTTTTAAAATCGACCGTGCGGCCATGGCCATCGGTCAGGCGACCATCATCCAGTACCTGCAGCAAAATATTAAATACATCGGGATGAGCTTTCTCTACTTCATCCAGCAACACTACCGAATAGGGTTTACGCCGCACGGCTTCAGTTAAGTAACCGCCCTCTTCATAGCCGACATACCCCGGCGGTGCGCCCACTAAGCGCGATACTGCGTGCTTTTCCATAAATTCTGACATATCAATACGGATCATCGCATCCGGACTGTCAAACAAGAAGTTGGCCAGCGATTTGGTCAGTTCGGTTTTACCAACCCCGGTCGGGCCTAAAAACAAAAACGAGCCAATCGGTTTATTCGGATCAGACAGGCCGGCGCGCGAGCGGCGAATCGCATGTGATACGGCGGTAACCGCTTCATGCTGACCGATAACTTTTTCATGCAGCGCTTGTTCCATGCGCAGCAATTTATCACGCTCGCCTTCCAGCATTTTACTCACCGGAATACCGGTGGCTTTAGACAACACATCAGCAATTTCCTGCTCGGTTACTTTATTACGCAGCAACGTATTGTCGTGCATCTCGGCTTGTGAGGCTAAATCGAGCTTTTTCTCCAGTTCAGGTATGCGGCCGTATTGCAGCTCTGACATACGCTGCAAATCACTGGCACGGCGCGCGACGTCTAAATCGAGCCTGGCTTGCTCAAGCTCGGTTTTTATATTCTGCGTGCCCTGCAGAGCGGCCTTTTCTGACGACCAGACTTCATCCAGTTCGTTGTATTTACCATCCAGTTCACGAATTTGCTCCAAAATCATCTCGCGACGTTTTTTGGTGGCTTCGTCTGTCTCTTTGGCAAGCGCATTGTCTTCCAGTTTTAACTGAATAATGCGCCGCTCTAAACGGTCGAGCTCTTCCGGCTTAGAGTCCATCTGCATGCGGATACTGGACGCTGCTTCATCTATTAAGTCGATAGCTTTATCGGGTAACTGCCGGTCTGCCACATAGCGGTGTGACAAAGTAGCGGCCGCCACTATAGCTGGGTCGGTAATTTCAACCCCATGATGCAGCGCATAGCGCTCTTTCAAGCCACGTAAAATAGCAATGGTATCTTCGACTGTCGGCTCTTCTACCAATACTTTTTGAAAGCGTCGCTCTAATGCAGCGTCTTTCTCAATATATTTGCGGTATTCATCCAGCGTGGTGGCGCCCAGACAATGCAATTCACCACGGGCCAGCGCCGGCTTTAACATATTGCCGGCGTCCATCGCCCCCTCGGCTTTACCGGCGCCAACCATGGTATGAATTTCGTCAATAAACAAAATTACCTGGCCCTCTTCTTTGGCCAGTTCATTCAGTACCGCTTTTAACCGCTCTTCAAATTCGCCACGGTATTTAGCGCCCGCCAATAACGAGCCCATATCCAGCGACAGTACACGTTTATCTTTTAAGCCTTCCGGTACTTCTTTATTAATAATGCGCTGTGCCAGGCCCTCTACAATGGCCGTTTTACCCACGCCCGGTTCACCAATTAATACCGGGTTATTCTTGGTACGCCGTTGCAGTACCTGGATACAGCGGCGAATTTCTTCGTCACGGCCTATTACCGGGTCAAGCTTACCGGCCTCAGCGCGCGCAGTTAAATCTATGGTGTATTTGCTTAATGCCTGCCGGCTGTCTTCGGCGTTCACATCATCTACTTTTTGTCCGCCGCGCATTTGTTCAATGGCCGCTTCCACGCCCTCTTTGCTGACGCCGATTAAACGCAGAATTTTGCCCAAATCCGATTTATCGTCGGTGGCGGCCAATACAAAGAGTTCACTGGAGATAAACTGATCTTTGCGCTTTTGCGCCAGCTTGTCGCACTGCTGCAGCAACTGCGCAGTGGCTGATGACAGCTGTAAATTAGCGCCCTCGCCTTCTACCCGCGGCAACTTGTCTATCGCCTGGCTGACTTTAGAGCGTAATTCATTAAAATTAATCGCCAGTTTGTTCAGCAATTCGCGTACGGTGCCACCTTCCTGATTCAGCAAAGCGAACATCAGGTGTACCGGCTCAATAAACTGCTGATCACGGCCCAGCGCTAACGACTGCGCATCAGCGATCGCTTCCTGGAACTTACTGGTAAATTTTTCAAGACGCATTTATGCCTCCTACAAGCACAATGTTGTTGTGTCATAAGATTGGGCGCTATTGACGGAAATTCAAGCGATGAAACGTCAAAAAATTGACTTAGATCAGTCTAACCATATTGAGCTGGCCATACGGCCGGTTTGGCCATCGCGGCGGTAGGAAAAAAACCGTTGTGGTTGTTGGTAAGTACAGTAATTGCCGCCGTATATTTGTTGCACACCGCATTGGCTTAAACGTTGCCGCGCCAACAAATACAGATCGGCCAGCCATTTACCGTTATCAGCAGTAATAAAAGCATGCTCTGCTTCAGGCGCCTGCGCCATAAAAGCCGTGCGCACCTCTGGCCCCACTTCAAAAGCGTTTTGGCTGATCGCAGGGCCGAGATACACCAATACTTGCTCTGGTTTTGCAAAGTGCGCCAGGGTATTTTCAATCACGCCATTACACAAACCACGCCAACCGGCATGTATAGCAGCCACCTGAGAACCATTTACATCACATAACAGCAGAGGTAAACAGTCGGCCGTCATTACGGTGGCGACAACACCGCGTTCTGCCGTTACCGCCGCATCAGCATCACAACCGTTTATTGTTGTCGCAGTTAAGCGGATAACTCCGGTGCCATGCACTTGATTTAACCACACAGGTGGTGCCGGCATTTGTGATATTTGCTGATAGCGCAGGCGGTTTGCTGCCACTTTATCCGCAGCATCGGCGACATGATCACCCAGATTTAACGACGCATAAACGCCCTCTGAGCAGCCCCCCAACCGGCTGCTGCACACCGCCCACACATTAGGCGGTGCCGGCCAGTCAGGGATGAGCAGAGGGCTGTTATCAGGCATAGCTGTTACACGTAATCCAAACCGTGCTCGACAGTATCAGCACGCAAGGCAGCATTTAACTGCACCATGTCATCCGGGATCGGTGCATGCCATTCCAGAATTTCCAGCGTGATAGGATGCGCCAGTCGCAACATCGCCGCGTGCAGAGCCTGACGTTTAAAATTACGCAGAATAGTCAGCAATTGCTCATCGGCTTTACGTGGTGGCCGCGGCCGGCCGGCGTATACCGGGTCGCCTACCAGCGGGTGATTAACAAAGGTCATATGCACCCGGATTTGGTGGGTGCGGCCGGTTTCTAAGCGTAAGCGCAACCTGGTGTGCGCGCGGTATTTTTCCATCACCCGAAAGTGCGTGGTAGCCGGTTTACCGGATTGCGTGACCGCCATATGGGTGCGCTTGGTAGGATGGCGGCCAATAGGTTCATCTATAGTACCGCCGCCAGTCATGGCGCCATGGCATACGGCTTCATATTCACGGGTAATTTCACGCGCCTGCATAGCTTCAACCAAATGGGTTTGTGCCGGAATAGTCTTGGCTACCACCATCAAGCCGGTAGTGTCTTTATCCAGCCGGTGAATAATGCCGGCACGCGGTACTTCGCCAATACCGGGGCAATGGTGCAACAAAGCATTAAGCAAAGTGCCGTCGGCATTGCCGGCGCCAGGGTGTACCACCAGCCCGGCAGGCTTATTGATCACCAGGATGTGCTCATCCTCATAAACGATATTTAATTCTATCGCTTCGGCTTCAAAGCGCTGGTCTTCCGGCAATTCTGCCAGAATATCAATTTGCTCACCGCCAAGGAGTTTCTCCCGTGGCCGGTTTTGCAGAGCACCATTCACCTGCACGGCATCCGCCAGGATCCATTCTTTTATGCGTGATCGCGAATAATCAGGGAACATTTCGGCCAGCACCTGATCTAACCGCTTACCAAAAAGATGGTCTGGTACAATTTCTGAAAGTTTTAGCTGTTTTGTCATAACGGAAGCAGTTATCCTGTGTGCAACCCCGGCGGGTCTGGGGTAGAATCGCCAATAGCGTGTATTTTAGCGATTTTACGCCCGACTAGACAGCCATTTAGCTCAAGTAGTAACGGATTTTTAAATGAAAGCGAATTTTTTACTGATTTCTCTGTTGGCACTGACGCTGAGCGCTTGTGCCGGCAAACCAAAAGAACCGGATGTAAGCTCGACGCAAACAGCACAATCACTGTACCAGGAAGCCAAAGAAGTGCTGGACAACGGCCTGTATAACCGTGCTATTGAATTATTATCTGCAGTTGAAAGCCGCTACCCTTTTGGCCCGTTAGCGCGCCAGGTGCAGCTGGATTTGATTTATGCTCATTACCAGGCCGGCGATGTACAAAAGGCGTTAGCCGGTATTGACCGTTTTATCCGGTTGAACCCTAACCATACCGAACTGGACTATGTGTATTACATGCGCGGCCTGAGCAACCTTAAAGCCGATGAAAATGCGCTGCATAATATGTTAGGAATAGACCGCGCTGACCGCGACCTGGCCAGCACCCGCCAGGCCTTTGATGACTTTAAATTACTGCTAAGCTCGTTTCCTGCCAGCAAATATGCCGCCGAAGCGAAAAACCGCATGCTAAGTATTAAAGATACGCTGGCACGGCACGAGCTGTTTGTGGCCGACTACTATATGCGCCGTGGTGCATACCTGGCTGCAGCCAACCGCGGTAAATACATTGTCGAGTTTTATCGTGACTCGCCGCTGGTTGAACAAGCGCTGGAGGTGATGGTTGAAAGCTATGACAAGCTTGGCTTAACCAAGTTAAAAGACGATACCTATCAGGTACTGAAACTGAATTTCCCGCAAAATAACAAATTCTGAACCAGACAGCCCCGCAACAGCGGGGCTTTTTTTAGTGCTAAATTGCCTCCAACGCTTCAGACAACTTACTTACGCCGATCACTTCCATACCGCTGATACTGTCTTTCGGTGCATTAGCCAGCGGGACTATCGCCCGTTTAAAGCCATGTTTAGCCGCTTCACGCAAACGCTCCTGGCCACTGGGTACCGGACGAATTTCACCGGCAAGTCCAACCTCACCAAACACCACTAAGTCATTTGGCAGCGGTTTATCACGAAAACTCGACACCAGCGCCAGTAACGTCGCCAAATCGGCACTGGTTTCATTTACCTTAACGCCACCTACCACGTTAACAAACACGTCCTGATCGGCCATCTGAATACCGGCATGACGATGCATAACCGCCAGTAACATCGATATGCGGTTTTGCTCCATACCCAGAGTTACGCGGCGCGGATTGTTCAGCGGCGAATAATCGACCAGGCCCTGAATTTCTACCAGCAACGGTCTGGTGCCTTCCCACAGCACCATCACGATGCTGCCGGACTGATCCTCTTTACCGCGGGTTAAAAAAATGGCTGACGGGTTTTTTACTTCTTTCATGCCCTGGCCGGTCATGGCAAATACCCCCAGTTCGTTCACCGGGCCAAAGCGGTTTTTATTACCGCGCATAGTACGGTAACGATTGTCGCTGTCGCCATCGAGCATCACCGAACAGTCAATACAATGCTCCAGTACTTTAGGGCCGGCCAGAGAGCCGTCTTTAGTAACATGGCCCACCATAATAATGGCAATATGGTGCTGTTTGGCAAAACGGGTTAAATAGGCTGCACTTTCACGTACCTGGGACACACTGCCGGGCGCCGACTGAATATCGGCCAGATGCATAACCTGGATAGAGTCAATAACCATAATGCGCGGCTTTTCCTGCTGCGCCAGCGCGCAGATGGTCTCGACGTTGGTTTCTGCCAGCATTTTAAGCGCATTGGTTGGCAGGCCCAAACGCTGTGCCCGCATCGCCACCTGTTGTAAGGACTCTTCCCCGGTAATATACAAAGCCCCGCCCTGCTGCGCCAGGCCACACATCACCTGCAGCAGCAAGGTACTTTTACCGGCGCCCGGGTGGCCGCCAATCAGAATGGCGGAACCGGGCACTATACCGCCGCCCAATACGCGGTCGAACTCGGCAAAACCGCTGCTAAAGCGCGGTACGTCTTGTAAGTCTACTTCATCCAGCCGCATCACTTTGGCTACCGCCGCACCAGCATAGCCTTCAAAGCGGGCATTTTTACTGACGGCAGTGCCCAGTCGCACTTCACTGACGGTATTCCAGGCGCCGCACTCGGTGCATTGGCCCTGCCAGCGCACAAAATCGGCACCACAATCGCTACAGACGTAAGCGGTTTTTACTTTTGCCATAATTAATTTTCTCAAGCTAAATGAAAGGCATGGATATTGCTTTTCAAAATATAACAACGTAGCGTACTACAGATTATAACCCTAAGGTGCCGGTATTTTGGCATTAAACCTGACCGAATTATGACAGCAGCAGATTTACAACAATATATCGGCGTTATCGACCGGATGAAAAGTTTGCTTAACAGCGCCGACTTTGATCAGGTCTTTAGTTTATTGACTTCCGATCTGCCTAAGTCGAAACAATTCCTGTTAAAAATGGAACTTAAGCGCATGGCACAGCCATGCAATTACTTTATCGACTTACGCGGCCATGTCGACGGTGATGTTATCCCCTATGACTATATGGGTAAAACGCACTACATGGACTACAACGCCATTAAGGTATTTGAAGCCGGCTTAAAGCAATATGGCAGCTATACTCTGGGCCTGTACGAAGAAGTGTTGAACACTGAAAACAATTTTCGGGTAATGCACCGTAAAGAAACCGAGCAGCGGGTGCGCACGGCTTTACAGCAGTCACCGGACAGTGACAACGACAGCGCAGAGCCTGATGACGACGCATTGCCGCAATATGCCAATATAGTGCGGTTTGGCGGCTATACCGCCAGACGCGATGAGCGCATGCACTTTAGCATTGATGTTGAAATAGAACTGGGCGGCAAACGCATACGTGCCAGCACCAGCGACTTGTCGGTGTCGGGCAGTAAAATAAAGCTGCAACAACCAATGAGCGCCAACATCGGCCAAACAGTTAAACTGCATTTTACCGGGCTGGAGCAAGAGTTTATACTGGGCCTGGCAGATGGCGTAATGTACAAAATTGTCGATATTGATACTCAAGCTGCTGCGATTTACTGGCGTTTGCAACGACAGCAAGATAATAACGAGCCGCAGTTTGTCGAGTTTTTACAAAACTTTATTAATGCCAATAAACGCCGCTATAAGGTTAATTTAAACAGCGTTTGCCAAAGTTTGCGCACCAAGGGCTATGAACAATTTTATTTACCCCGCATCAGCAGCTTACCGGTATTTATTGCAGTAAAAGACGGCCGGCCTGAACCGGTCTGCACCCTGACCACTGATTACAATAAAGCTATCTGGCATTACTTTTTGGATGAGCAGCACCAGGCGGTATTTGCTTCTGTTTGCCATGCCCGCCGTCTGAAAAGCCTGTTGCAAATGCCCGGGCCGGAGCAGTCGACTATTTTGTACTGTTTTACCCATGCCGTAAAAGGCCGGTTGTTCTTTTATTCTGCGACCCGTGAAGAATTGGCAGCTTCAGAGCAACTTAAAGAAACATTTCTCGGTTTTGGCGCCGGTAAACCCAGCTGGCGGGTTTTCCATTTTAGTGTATTACGCACCACACCATCGCAGGCTGAAATGCCGGCCACGCTGCCGGAAAGCAGCAGCCATAAAAAAGCAGCACCGTTGTCAGCAAGGGTAGAACAGTTTATTCAGGATATTCGCTACATTGTCAACCTGACAGATATTAACGGCACAGACACCACCTTCTGGTATCAAAGCTATCCGGTGGACCAGCAACAGCTGAAATCGCTGGCGCAATTTGGTCATAAAAAACCGGCCAACCCGGTCAGTTGTGAAGCGGTGCCGGTGCAATATGTCAATTTACGCTCTGAATCACGCTATTTGTATAAAACAAACGTCAGTATTCGCGATGCCAATGCCACAGAACTTAACGGCCACAGCCGCGACTTTTCTTCCAAAGGCTTGCAGGTAGAAACAGCTATTCCGGTACGCTTTAATAAAGGTGATGTACTGCAGTTAAGTTTGCCGGATATGCAAAAAATCAGTAATAAATACGCTTTAAGCAGCTTGCAGTACGAAGTAATGGCGGTAAGTAAAAGCCGTACCATTATGAACCTGCGCGCTGTAGAAACGGACGAGCCCCACACCGGCCGGCTGTTTTTTTCGCAGCTGATCCAAAATAACCGCGCCAAACTGACACCGGCTGAAGAAAGCCCGAAGTACCCGGGGTTATCTACTGCGCTGCGCAATATGTATCTTAATGTACACAATTGTTTTGCCTTATACCTGCACCGTAAAGGCATACGTTACGATATAGATACGATAGCGAAAGGTAACAGCAGCAACAGCCTGCACAAATTGCTTAGCCTGCACAGCGGTGACGAAACGCAAATAGACCTTGCCTTGATACTGCAAAATAACGCTGCCAGCCTGAATTTTGCCCAACAGTTAAAGCAAATGAAACGTTTTGACAGCCCGAAACAATATGAGCTTTTTTTGCTGCTCAGCAAAGAGCCCGGCAACGAAGCACTGCAAATCAGCTGCAAATACGATTATGAGTTCAGCTCAGAACAAAGCAAACAACAGTTTGTGTTAGACGCCAGGCAACATGGCATATTATTTTGCTATCGCCTGCTGCTGTCACGTACCGGCCGGCCCGATACTGATTATATTGCGCAGGAACTCAGTTATATCAGTGCTTACGCTATCCATAAAGCGAGGCAGTTGGAAGAGGAGCTGTGGAGTGTGGCCGGCATGATAGACGCTGTAGATATATCCGCCGAAATATACTGGCGCTATGGCGCTGTCACTGAGTCAGAAAAACAACAGCAGCAACGCCTGCAGTTACTCAGTACCCAGCTGCAGCAGCCAGTCGTGTAATTGTGCAAAATGATCAGTCTCTGCCGCTGGGTGCGTTAGCATAGAGATATGATCGTAGTCCTGCTTATAGCCATTAGCCTTACCCAGCAAGGTAAACCTGGCTTGCGGCGCGGTTTCGGCGATAAAAGCCTGCACGTCCTGCGGATGGCCGAGCAAACGGTCATTTTGTGCGGCAAAATGCCACACCGGTGGCCAAACTGTTGTTTTGCTGCTGCCGGCGTAATCAAACTGGTCGGTTAGATCAGTAAAAGCGCCACCTTTAATCCAATGTACCGTATCCTGCAAAAACTGCTCTGGCTCATCATCGGCGCCAAAACGCCATTTTCGGGCCGGAAAATAGCCATATTTTTTACTGAGCCAGGGCGCGACAGTATTCCATATCAGATCAATTTTAAGTTTGCGCTCAAGGCCTTGTACGCTAATAACCCGCTTACTGCCAAAACACACTTTAGCCGCAACTTTAGCTGCAAGTTGCGGGAAACGCGCCAAACTGGCTGCCGTCAGCACCCCACCCCAGGAATGTGCAACCAAAATAACCGGCTGTTGATGCAACTGATATATATGCTCAATTAACGCCGGAATGTCGCGGGTAATCATCTGTTGCTGACTTTGGGCAAAACCTTGTGATACATGCGGCTTAGACAAGCCACGGCCGGCGAAATCAGCGCAATACACCATAAAACCGTGATCGGCCAGGTAGCAGCCCAGCCCCTTGCCGGAGCGGCTGTAAAAAATACGGCCGTTCTCAATAGCTCCATGCAACATTAATACCGGTGCTATACCTTGCTGCATTGGCAACAGGCGGCGCAAATGCAGTTGGTACTGCTGTAAATCCAGATAGAGTGAACTTTGCTGATGCTTCATGCTTAATCCAGCAAATACAGCAGCTGCAATAAAGATCCCTGGCGGATTGCCGCTTTGGCCTGTGCCTGCACCCTGGGTTTAGCATGAAACGCTACACCCAACGCCGCGGCTTGCAGCATAGGAATATCATTTGCACCATCACCTATAGCTACGGTTTGCAGTGCTGCAATACCATATTCTGTGGCCAGCCGGTTAACAACCTGCGCTTTAGTGTTGGCATCAACAATCTCGCCGCTCACCTTGCCGGTGAGGTTGCCGTCGACAATTTCCAGCACATTGGCAAACGTAGCGGTTAGCCCCAGTTGCTGCTTAAGCGCATCAGTAAAGTAGGTAAAGCCGCCTGAGGCAATTGCAACCTGCCATTGCTGCGTTTTTAAATGACTAACCAGCTCAGTTAAACCCGGCATCAACGGCAAGGCATCCAGTACCTGGCGTAAAATCGCCTGCGGCGCGCCCCGTAACGCTGCTACACGTGCTATCAGGCTTTGGGCAAAATCCAGTTCGCCATTCATTGCACGCGCTGTTACTGCAGCCACCTGCTCGCCGACACCGGCTAATTTAGCAATTTCGTCAATGCACTCTATCTGTATTGCGGTGGAATCCATATCCATCACCAGCACGCCGGGCTTTGCCAACACAGGCCGCTGCGGCAGATACACCAGCTCGACACCTGGTGCTGCCGGCCATTCAGCTAATTGTTGCTGCAGTTCCAAACTTAAAGGCTGCGCTAACAACAGCTCTACCGCACCAGCTAGCTGCGGATGCGGCCGGTATATCCGGCACGTTACAGCATGTTCAGGGGATATGCGCTGTAATACAGCCGAAACAACCTGCCAATCCAGCGCCGCACCAAACAACCGCACCACTGCAGCTCCGGAAGCAGTATCGGCAGTAAAGGCCCCTGTCTCAGCCAGGTTTAATGGCTGGTTGCTATGCAACAATAACGCTGTATCGCAATGCTTAACGGCATATTGATTTTCGGTTGTAAGATGCACTAAGGGTGATGCAGCAGCTTGCTGCTGCAAAGGAATATGATAAAAAAACGACACTCTGCTACCTATACTTAACGCCACAGCCATGGCATCCTACCCGCTTTAATGACTGGCTTAGCTGGCGCTTTATGGAAAATATGCAGAACGATATCCCATTACCGGACAGCACTTCAAGCACTATTAAACTGTTGCAGATAGCTGTTGCCGTTATCGGTATATGGCTGTTATTGCACAGCTGGGTACTGACACAGCAACAAGGTAAACAATTGTTGCAGCAGCAAAGCAGCCAGCTGATGCGCGAAACATTGATGGCGTTATCACACACGGCCGCTTATTTAATTGAACACGACCAACTCGACGGCCTGGAGCAGCTAACGCAGCATATTGCCGCCAGCCCATATCTGCATGATGTGGTGGTGTACGATGCCAATGGCGTGCGCATGAGTTGGTCTGAAGGTAGTGCGCCGGCGCGGCTGCTATATAGCCCGGCACAAACAGAACCGCTACAGGCGATGGTGCAATCGATCACTAAAGATCAGCAGTTGCTCGGTTATATTAAATTAAGCTTGCGTCAGGATGCGGCATTAACCCCTATCAGCTTATCGTGGCAGCAAATGATGCAGCAGCTGATGGCTATGTTGGTATTAGCCGGCATTGTTGGTTTTATGCTGCGCCGTGGTTTCTCGCGCTTGTCCCGCCAGTCGCTACGCTTACGCCGTGCCAAACCTTAGTACATTTAAGCTGTTTTGCCACAGCTGCGCTGCAATCTGCCGGCTTGGCTCCGGCCGTAGTTGGCAAAAAGCGTCAAACACCCGTGCCAGCTGCGCCGGGGTGTTCACTTCCCCCTGATATCCGGCCAGCGGCATGGCTGGTGCATCGGTTTCCAGCACAAAACATTCAAGCGGCAGTTTTCGCACCGTGCTACGGGTTTTTTCCGCCCGCTCATAGGTAATGGTGCCGCCGATCCCCAGCTTAAAACCCAAATCGACAAAGGCCATGCCTTGTTGCTGACTGCCGGAAAAGGCATGCAAAATACCGCCTGCGCTAAACTGCTGCCGTTTAAGCTCTGCCAACAATTGAACCTGACTTTTGCGATGATGCAGCACCACCGGTTTACCGTGCTGTTTAGCCAGCGCCAATTGCGCTGTAAACAGCTGTTGCTGTATAGCGAAAGTAGCTTCATCCAGCGCAAAATCCAGCCCTATCTCCCCTACAGCAACAATAGCGCTGCTATGTTCTGTAACAAGCTTATCCAGCGCAGCTACAGCATCAAGCGAATGCTTAGCAGCCCACCAGGGATGGATACCCAAAGCGATATGCCAATATGAATGGTGTTGCTGTAAGCTCAGCAGGTTTTGCCAGGCCGCTTGTTGCACGGCAGGAATAAGCAACGCCGTTACACCGGCTTGCTGTGCGCTTTGCCAGTGCATTTGCTGCTCAGAGGCTAATTCCGGCAAGTCGAGATGGCAATGGGTGTCGAAAAGTTTAAGCGGTTGACTACCACTAGCGGTATTGCTGGCAGCAGCCGGTAAAACGGATGTGTCCGTTACGGACATAACCGGTCAATGCTCCAGCTATTGTCGTCTTGTTTGCTGTACATAAAGCGGTCATGCAAGCGGTGCTCGCCGCCTTGCCAGAATTCAATTTTATGCGGCCGCACTAAAAAACCGCCCCAGAATGACGGCAAAGGCACTTCACCGTGTTCAAACTTATGTTTTATCTCAGCAAACTTTTGCAGCAGTGCCTGACGGGTAGACACCGGCCGGCTTTGCTCTGACGCCCAGGCGGCCAGTTGGCTTTCTTTCGGCCGCGATAAAAAGTACTTAGCCACCTGGGTGGCTGATACCCGCTCTGCAATGCCATAGACGATGACCTGACGCTCCAGCGGATGCCAGGGAAAATGCAGACACACTTTGGGATTGGCTGTTAACTCTGTAGCTTTGCGGCTACCAAGGTTAGTGTAAAAGGTAAAGCCGTCAACGCCGACATCTTTTAACAGTACCAGCCGCTGTGACGGCTGGCCATCTGCATCCACACTGGCGACACACATGGCGGTAGGATCGGGCAATTCGGCCGCTATGGCATCTTTTAGCCATAACTCAAACTGAGCTATCGGATCCGGATTTAGTTTATCCAGCTCCAGCTTATCTTTGGTATAACTGCGGCGAATTGCGTCGATCTTCATATTTACATACGCTCCATAACCTCAATACCCAACAAGTCCAGACCCTGCTGTAATAAACGTGAAGTAAAAATACTCAGCATTAAACGGCTGTCACGTACTTGTGGTTCAACCCCGTCTTTTAATATCGGGCAAGCCTCGTAGAAGGTCATATACAAACTGGCCAGTTCATACAGGTAATTACACAGCAAGTTAGGCTGGGCGTCTTTTATTACCAGCTGCAGCGTTTCTTCAAAGCGCAGCAGCTTCACCGCCAGTTGTTTTTCCTGCTCTTCTACCAATTGCAATGTCGCGCTATAGCCATCATCGACCTCAGCACGGCGTAAAATACTGCGCACCCGGGTATAAGCATATTGCAGGTAAGGCGCGGTGGCACCTTCAAAGCTCAGCATCGCATCCCAGCTGAAAATATAATCGCTGGTACGGTTTTTCGATAAATCGGCAAATTTAACCGCGCCGATGCCAACTTTACGCGCTACTTCAGCAATTTCTGCCTCTGTTAAATCGGTGGCTTTTTCCTGCACCACAGCTTTGGCGCGCACCACGGCTTCTTCTAACAGTTCAGCCAGTTTAACGGTGCCGCCGGTACGGGTTTTGAAGGGTTTGCCGTCTTCACCCATCATGGTGCCGAACGGGCAATGATCATAGGCGGTTTCGCTGCGCAGATAGCCGGCTTTGCGTGCTACCAGCTCAACTTGCTTAAAGTGCAAGCCCTGGCGGGCATCGGTAAAAATAATCACCCGATCAGCCTGCAAAGTGTGGCTACGATGCTGGCAGGCGGCTAAATCGGTAGTAGCATACAAAAAGCCACCACCGGTTTTTTGCACGATAAATGGCGATGGATTACCTTCTTTGTCGGCCAATTCCTGCAAAAACACCACCAGGGCGCCTTCACTTTCAACAGCCAACGACTGTGCTTTTAAATCGGCGATAATGCCATGCAACATAGCGTTGTAAGCACTTTCCGGCTTGATATCAGCATGCGTCAAAGTAACATTGAGCTTTTGATACACTTCATCGCTGTGTTTAATTGAGGTATCAATAAACAGCTGCCACAGCTTTTGGCAATGTGCATCGCCGCTTTGCAGTTTCACCACGTAATCACGTGACTTATCGGCAAAGCCGGCTTCATCATCAAAGCGTTTTTTTGCTTCGCGGTAGAAATCTTCCAGGTCAGCCAATGCCACCTGCTCTAAGTCGATGCCGGCGGCCAGCTTGTCTTCCAGATGCGCAATCAGCATACCAAACTGAGTACCCCAGTCGCCCATATGGTTCTGACGAATAACCTTATCACCCCAGAACTCCAGCGTACGCACGACGGCATCACCGATAATGGTCGAACGCAAATGGCCTACGTGCATCTCTTTGGCCAGGTTAGGCGCAGAGTAATCGACCACTACAGTTTGTGGTGCCGCATTTGGGCTGACACCTAAACGGTTATCACTGCTGGCTTGCTGTAATTGCGCCGCCAACCAGCTTTTGTTCAGCGTAACGTTAATAAAACCCGGGCCGGCAATGTCGGCTTTATCAGCCATATCACCAAGATCCAGCTGCTGTACCAATTGCCCGGCTAACTGCCGCGGATTAGTTTTTAACAGCTTGGCGGCTGCCATAGCGCCGTTAATTTGATAATCACCAAACTCCGGCTTAGTACTTACGGTAACCGCAGCATTGGTATCAGCAGGTAAGCCAAGAGCGACAAAGGCGGCCTGAGTTTTTTCGGTTAATAAATGCTTAATATTCATGCGCCCAGCCTGTTAGTGTTCACGGGTTTTATGGAATTTAATTTTCGGGTAACGCTCTATCGACAAATTCAGGTTTACCATAGTCGGCGCGATATAGGTTAAAGCATCGCCACCATCCAGTGCTAAATTCTGGCTGGCTTTGTTTTTAAACTCATCCAGCGCTTTGGCATCATCACTGTATACCCAGCGTGCAGTAGAAACGTTTACCGCTTCGTACAGCGCATCGACGTTGTATTCCGACTTTAACCGGCTAACCACCACATCAAACTGCAGCACACCAACAGCGCCGACAATTAAATCGTTATTATCCAGCGGCCGGAACACCTGTACTGCGCCCTCTTCAGACAACTGTACCAAGCCTTTTAGCAGCTGCTTCTGCTTTAACGGATCGCGCAAGCGAATACGGCGGAACAACTCGGGCGCAAAGTTCGGTATACCGGTAAATTGCATGTTCTCGCCGGTAGTAAAGGTGTCACCGATTTTAATGGTGCCGTGGTTATGCAAGCCGATAATATCGCCCGGGTAAGCTTCTTCCAAATGCTCACGATCGCCGGCCAAAAAGGTTAATGCCTGCGGGATCAACACGTCTTTACCAATGCGCACATGGCGCACCTTCATGCCTTTTTCGTATTTACCCGACACGATCCGCAAAAATGCCACCCGGTCACGGTGCTTCGGGTCCATATTGGCTTGAATTTTAAATACAAAGCCACTAAAGCCGGTTTCTGTAGGAACAACGGTACGGCTATCGGTAGCGCGCGCTTGTGGCGTTGGCGCCCACTGGGTTAAACCGTCCAGCATATGGTCGACACCAAAGTTACCCAGGGCGGTACCAAAGAACACCGGCGTTAATTCACCTTTTAAAAACAGCTCACGGTCAAACTCATGGCTGGCACCCTGCACCAGTTCCATTTCGTCCCGCAGCTGAGCGGCGTAATAACCAATGCGTTTATCCAGTTCAGGGTTATTTAAGCCCTTAATGATATCCACATCCTGAATAGTGTGACCCATACCGGACTTATACAAAATAATCTCATCACGTAAAATGTGATACACGCCTTTAAACTCTTTGCCCGACGCAATTGGCCAGGTAATAGGCGCGCAGGCAATTTTCAGTACGCTTTCTACTTCATCTAACAAATCAACCGGGTCGCGGATATCGCGGTCCATTTTGTTCATAAAGGTAATAATAGGCGTATCGCGTAAGCGGGTAACTTCCATCAGTTTAATGGTGCGGTCTTCTACACCTTTAGCGCCGTCAATAACCATCAAACATGAATCTACCGCCGTTAAGGTACGGTAAGTATCTTCCGAGAAGTCTTCGTGGCCGGGCGTATCCAGCAGGTTTACCAGGCAGTCGTTATACGGAAATTGCATAACCGAGGTAGTAACCGAAATACCGCGCTCTTTTTCCATCTCCATCCAGTCTGAGGTAGCATACTGGCCGGATTTTTTACCCTTTACGGTACCGGCTTTTTGGATCAGCTGTCCGAACAGCAAGACCTTTTCGGTAATGGTGGTTTTACCGGCGTCGGGGTGCGAGATGATCGCAAAGGTACGCCGGCTGTTTACTTCGGCTAAAAAGTTATCTGTGCTCATAATATCCAATAGTGTGTTACCGCAGGCATCCGGCTACGGTGTAGGGCTAAAACCCAAAAGTAAATGATAATGCGGGCGATTATAGCAGCTTGAATGGCGCGGGCACAGAGTACAAATGCAGGGTTGCGCTACAGAATACAACTCATCAGCAAGGCATCTTCTTTACCTGAACTACTGACGTAATAACCTTTGCGTAACCCGGTTTTAGTAAAACCGTAGCGCTGATACAAAGCGATAGCCGCCAGGTTACTGCTGCGCACTTCCAAAAATACTTCACTAGCGCCTCTGGCAGCGCCTTCCTGTAAAAAGTGCTGCAGCAATATCCGGCCGTAACCCTTGCCTTGCTCAGCCTGCGCAACACAGATATTAAACAGCTCCAACTGTTCTAAAATCAGCTGAGCAATGTAAAAGCCAACGATACTCCCGCTGTTATCCAGTAATTTGTAGCTGAAATAACTGTCCGCAAAGCTGCTTAAAAAAGCACTTTGCTGCCACGGATAAAGATTGGCCTGTTGTTCAATCTGCAAAACAGCAGCGACATCATGCGGGCTTAGCAGCTCAATCTTCATCTTGCGTGCTCAATAATTGCCACAGTGCTTTCTTTGCAGCTGCATGGCGCAACTCTGATAAAGCCGGGGTAATAAGCTGCTGATCGGTAAGCTCAGTAACAGCAGCCTGCAAATTAATGCACCAACTGACGCCCTCCGGCAGCGCGAGCTGAATGTCCTGCGCCAATAAATGGCTAAGGTCCGGTGCGGCATTGCCTGAGACTGTCTGGGAAGTTGAAACGGCGCTGGCGGCAATATCAACCGTTAACGAGCTGTCTGGTAAAGCAGTATCTGTCGGTATACAGTCATCAGCAGGCGATTGCTGTACAGCAAAGGTGGCGGTTAATTTAACCGGCGTAATTTGCAATACGTTGAGTAGCTGCTGTTGAAAATAAGAAAATGTTGTCATAACGAGAAGTGGCAGGGGCAGAGGGATTCGAACCCCCAACCATCGGTTTTGGAGACCGCTGTTCTACCAATTGGAACTATGCCCCTGTAGCTGGTCGCGCCATTATACAAAAGCCGCTTCAAAGGTAAAGCAAAAAGCTGTGCTAATACATTCAACTGCATATAAAACGAGCATTCAGGGCGAAATCAGGTGTTTAGCCTAACACAAGCCCGGCAGCCTGCCTACCGGGCCCGAATAGGTTATTCGCTGGTTTTCTGCCGGTATTGTTCAAACCAGTACAGAATATAAGCTGTTTTGGCCATTAAGTTGCTTGGCCGGCTATAAATCGAGTGCGATGCATCCGGGATCCGTACCATAGCCGTATCAACGCCGCGCAACTGCAATGCCTGATAAAACTGCTCGGTTTCAGAAATAGGCGTGCGATAGTCTGCTTCACCGGTCATCAACATGGTTGGTGTTGTGACATTACCGACATAACTGATAGGAGAATACTTCAAATAATGCTCAGGCTTTTCCCACGGCATGCCGGGAAACCAGTACTGGCTGAAATAACTGTACATATCCGCATTTAGGACGAAGCTAAACCAGTTAATAACCGGTTTAACCGCAACCGCCGCAGCAAAGCGGTTGGTATGCCCTACCGTCCAAGCTGTCAGCACACCACCACCGCTACCGCCGGTAATAAACTGTTCTTTTTCGTTTATAAAGCCTTTGGCAATAACTGTATCTACACCATCCATCAGATCATTAAAGTCCTGGCTGGGATATTTATGGTGAATAAGATTGGCAAAATCTTCGCCGTAGCTGGTACTGCCACGCGGGTTGGTATACAGCACTACATAGCCCTGTGCTGCCATTAGCTGCAATTCCAAAGCGAAATGCGGGCCATAAGCCGTGTGTGGGCCGCCATGTATTTCAAGAATTAACGGATATTTCTTATTGGCGTCAAACTGTGGCGGGTAAATAATCCAGCCCTGCAACTTGCGCTGATCTACCGACGAGTTATACCAAAACTCTTCTACCTTGCCGATATCTTTGGCAAACAGCAGATCGGCATTCAAATCAGTCACCGTTTGTTTTTTACGCTTAGCAATAACAGCCAATTCAGCCGGTTTTTGCGTGTTCATTTGGGTATAAGCAATCAGACCAGTATCTGCGGCAGCAAATTGGCCCCCGCTATAAGGCCGGCTGTAAGAGCCTCCACCCAGGTCATCGGTCAGTACACTGCGTTTGCCGGATAAAGCTTGTTCCGCCAGTATGCCTTTGCCTTCGCTGTCATAAGAGATATACAACGCTTTGCTATTGGGCAACCATTGAAAATCACTGATAGCACGATCCAAATCTTCTGTCAGGTTGCGAATATTGCTGCCATCAGTGTTCATTACATATAAACGATTCGCCTGATGCGCCAATTTGCGGTCATCAAAACCAACATAAGCAACTAGCTTACCATCAGGCGATAACTGCGGCCGGGCATCCGGACCGTTACGATCTGTTAGCTGTGTAAGTTTACGATCTTGCAGCGTAAGCTGAAAAATCTCACTATTAAGCGGCTGCGCTTGCCAGTTTTCATGCCGGTTAGCAGAGAAATACAGTGCTTTGCTATCTCTCGCCCAACTTATTACACCTGCATGATTAAAGTCACCTTCAGTTAACTGAATAGCAGAACCACCGTCAGCGGCCATTATATAAATATGTTGATAACCGGATTTAAGATAGCCGGCTCCATCGGCGCGGTAATGCTTATTATCAATATAAACCGGTGCTTTAGCCCAATCGGCTTTCTCCGGTTTGCCAGGCAAGGCAACCGGTGCTTTCACGGGTTTTGGTGTAAACATACTGAACGCCAGCCATTTACCATCGGGTGACCAGCTTAAATTGGTCGGGTTATGCTGTAACTGGCTTAACTGTGACGAACGGCCACTGTCCAGCCACTTAACATGAATCTGGCCGTTGCTAATATAAGCCAGGCGGTTATTATCCGGTGCCCAACGTGGTGAAGCTGCGTTTATGTCTTTATCTGTTAAGGCTTGCAGTGTTTTACCGTCAGCAGAGCTTAACCACAATGTCATGCGCCGCCGGTCTGTTTGCCGGTCCATCCAATTACGTACAAACACAATTTGTTCGCCTTTAGCGTCCGGCTGCGGGTCTGAGACAAACTCCAATTCAAATACATCGTCATATTGCAGTGGCTTAGCAGCCGCTATTGCGCTGTTTGCGGTTAATATCAATGCAGCAGTTAAGCACAAACGGCTGGTTATACGAGGTAAGTTCATCTTGGTATCCGCTGTTATAGTTATAGATGTCATTTGATACTAACCGAATAACCGTCAGTGAAGCCATGATTACGTTCAGGCGTAAAATTACAGAGATAAAACGCAAAAAGGCCTACCGGTTAGGGTAGGCCTTTTG
>NZ_JABSOD010000032.1 GCF_013283795.1 Rheinheimera lutimaris | reverse complement strand
GGCATGGATGCCGGAATCGAGCCTACAGGGACGTATTAACGGCGTGTTGGTGTGGGTAAGACGGTTCTTTGCAGACAACTAAACGCTAGCTTTTATCCTGCTTTTCCAAAAAGTCTTTAAACTCTATGGTGTACAGCTTTAACAGCACCAATGTCAGGGCAAAAATGATTGGCCCGTATATTACGCCAATTAAACCAAACAATTGAATACCGCCAATCAGTGACAGGAAGATCAGCAAGGTGTTCATACCTGAACTGCCATGCATCAGTATTGGCCTGAGCACATTATCAATAGAGCCCACCACTACCACCCCCCACACCGCCAAAAACAGCGCCCAGGGCCAGTCGCCGGTAAGCAACAAATACAAACTGGCCGGCACCCAAATTAACGCCGTGCCAACTGCCGGGATAAAAGAGGCGAAGGCCATCATGGTACCCCAGAAAAAGCCGGGTAAACCCACTATGGCCATGGCTATACCACCGGCAAAGCCCTGCGCAATAGCGGTTAAAAACGAGCCCATCACCGCTGAGCGGGCAACCATTTTAGCTTCGTTAAGCAAAGCCTCTTCCTGCGAGCGCGACAGCGGTAACACCCAATGCAGTGTATTGACCACCTTGTCATGATCACGCAGCAGGAAAAATAAAATAAACAACATCAACACAAAGCTGAATACCAACCCGGTTACATCACCTACCACTTTGGTGCTCAGGTTCAGTAATTCCTTGCCAAAGCCGGAGGCAAAATCGGTCAGGTACTGCACTATGCTCTCACCGGTGATTTGCTCAGCAGGCAATACGCGGTTAATTTTATCCAGGGCACTTTGCAGCAAGGGTTGCTGTAACAATTGTGCTGCCCCGCCCTCACTTAACCAGGTATAACTTTGTTTGGTAAAAGACACGCCTTGTTGCACTATGGCCATAAATACCAGCGTGGCCGGCACCAGAATAACCACTACCAATAACGAGCAGGAAATACTGGCAACCAAATTTGGCCGGCCGGGAATTTTCCGCTCAATATATTGGTGCACCGGAAAGCACAGCAATGACAGTACAAATGCCAGCACTATGGCACCAACATAAGGCGCCACCAGCAAATAACTGGCATATAACGCCAGCAACAGCGCAATAATCAAGATCCAATGGCGCATCTCAACATTAAACTTTGACATAGAAAATTCCTTTTTCGCCCGCAATTAAGGTGCAACCTGCTGCAAAATTAAACCGCAAATATAAGCGCCGTAGGTACCCAAACCATAGCCCAGCACCGCCAGTAACACCCCCACCGGCGCCAGCGACGGATGAAACGCGGCCGCCACTACCGGTGCTGATGCAGCGCCACCTACGTTTGCCTGACTGCCTACCGCCATGTAAAACATCGGCGCTTTAATCAGCTTAGCTACCAATAATAGCAAGCCGGCATGCACCAGCATCCAGACAATACCGACTAAAAACATCAGCGGATAATCCAGAATAGCGGTGATATCCATATGCATACCGATGGTGGCTACCAAAATATATAAAAATGCCGAGCCGACTTTAGAAGCACCAACCGCTTCTAATTTGCGCACCTTAGTGGTCGACATAAACAAACCGATGGTTGTGGCAATAACCACTAACCAAAAGAAGGTGCTGGTTAAGCTATACATCGCCAGTTGTGGTGCAGCCTGCTCAATCCACGGCGCAATCACATCGGCCAGCGCATGCGACAAACCGGTAACGCCAAAGGCAACAGCGATAATTAACATCAGATCGTTCAGCTTGGGAATACGCGCATTCTCGGCTTCATATTGCTCTATTTTGCGGCGTAAATTGACAATACCACTGGTATCAGCGCCGTTCTTACGGTCGAAATACTCAGCGCGACTGGCGATAAAAAGTAATACCGCCATCCAAACGTTGGCCACCAGCACATCCACAGTAATCATCACCGAGAAAATACTGCCATCGACATTGAATACTTCTTTCATCGCCGCCTGATTAGCGCCGCCGCCAATCCAGCTGCCGGCAATGGTCGTCATACCGCGCCAGACATCGCCACCTAACTGCTCCGGAAAGAAATAGCCCATGCTGACAAGCGCTATGGGTCCGCCAATAACAATACCGGCGGTACCGGTTAAAAACATAATCAACGCTTTGGGGCCCAAGCCCAGAATGGCTTTAAAATCTACACTCAGGGTTAACAACACTAAACTGGCCGGCAATAAATAGCGTGACGCCATTTTATACAAGGCGGAACCTTCACCATCGATAATACCAAAGGTGTTGAATAAAGACGGGATGAAATAACACAGCAATAACGCCGGTACGTAGGTGTAAAACTTCTTAAAAAACGGCTTGTCACTGTGGCTGGTGTAGAATACCGCGCCCAAAATAACCGCCATTAAACCAAGTACCACCGCGTCGTTGGTGATAAGCACACTGGACTCTTGCATAGAGGGACCCTGAACTAAGATTATTATTATTCAAATAAGCAGGCGTCAAAATAGCACAGGGCCACTTCAGAGCAAAGCGGAGCGGGACAGGCGGCATAGCTGCTGCGCTGTTCCACAACAGTTCAGCGGTTTTTCTCCCCCAAAGCAGGTTGTTCAAAGGTTACACCGTCCCAGCCGTTACGGATAAAATTACGGATATTCTGATGATCGCTACCTCTGGGGTTATCCAGCACCGCGCGATAATAATCACCGAATAAATGCAGGGTTTGCGGTGCCGAAAGCTGATGCAACAAGCCAAAGGCCAGAATTTTACACGAGCCGGTGTTTTCACCCGCGTTGTTATATAAATCGCCGTTTTTAAAAGCCACCGGGGTAAATTGATATAAGCTGTCAATCATGCTGATGCTTTGTTCAAAGCTGATGGTATGCGGCTCGGTACTGAGCTGAATAAAAAAATGTTCTAACATATGAACTCCTGTTCTGCAGTCGCCTCGCTGGCATTATGTTAAGTGTTGATACTAGGCGTTGCCGCCGCGCTTAGCAAGACACCCGCCGCCAGCTGAGGATAAATTTACTATCGGGTACCGGATCCGGCCGGTTTTTAGCGCTGTGATTGATATACTGGCGCTATATCTTGTTAATAACGAAACCGCCATGCTTACCGATATTGTCTGCCAACAAGCCCGACTGGCAAGGGATGCGCGCTTTGACGGCCTGTTTTTTACCGCCGTTAAAAGCACCGGTATATACTGCCGGCCGGTTTGCCCTGCCAGGGCGCCGGCAGAGCATCAGGTCAGTTACTATTTCAGCGCTGCCGCCGCTGTTGCCGCAGGGTACCGCCCTTGCCTGCGTTGCCGGCCGGACAGTGCACCGGGCTCGGCCGCCTGGCAAGGCAGCCAAACCACTTTGCAAAGGGCATTACGGCTGATTGATGAAGGCGGATTACAACAACATAGCCAGGCCGCGCTGGCTGAACGGCTTGGGATCAGCGAGCGTTACTTGCGCAAACTGTTTCAGCAGCAACTTGGGTTAGCACCAAAACAGTACGCATTAACTCAACAAGTATTGTTTGCCAAAAAGCTGCTGCACGAAACCGCCCTACCGGTTAGCAGCATTGCATTTCAGGCCGGCTTTAATAGTGTGCGCCGCTTTAACGATGCATTTAAACAACAACTGCAACTTAACCCTACCGCTATACGGCGGCGCAGCAATACCGCTGTTGATGCACTGGAACTGGAGCTTAGCTACCGCCCGCCGCTGGCGTGGCAAAAAATGCTGCAATTCTGGCAGGCGCGCACCCTTGATGGTATTGACTGGACGGGCCCGCAGCACTATGGCCGCACCTTTAATTACCGCGGCCAACCCGGTTGGTTTGATGTGGCCCCTTTAACCAAAACCAGTTTAAAACTGCGCTTACATTGGCAAGGTAAACAAGGCTTGTTTAACCTGGTGCAGCATATACGGCGCCTGCTGGATTTAGACGCCAATATGCTGCTGATTGAACAACAACTGGCCGCCAGTCCGCTGTTTGCCGGCGGTATTATCAGTGGCCTGCGTATTCCGGGACTCTGGGACAGTTGGGAAGCCGGCGTGCGGGCCGTTTTAGGCCAGCAAGTCAATGTCGCCGGCGCCAGAACCCAGTTAAACCGCCTGGTGCAGGCGCTGGGCGAACCACTGGATGCAGATAAAAAGTTGTTTCCCACGCCACAGGCAGTGCTGGACAGTGACTTACTTATGATCAAGGTGCCAAATGCCAGACGCGATACGTTAAAAGCGCTGGCACAGTTTGTTATTGCGCAGCCACAGGCAGAGCCGCAGCAATGGCTGGCACTGAAAGGCATTGGCCCCTGGACGGTGAACTATGCCAAACTGCGCGGTATGTCTGACAGCGATATCTGGTTAGCCGGCGATCTCGGCGTACAAAAAGCTTTGTTAAAAGCCGGCGGCGTCGCCGATACCGCGGCACTGTCGCCGTGGCGCAGTTACGCTACCTTCCAGCTGTGGTTTAGTTTAGGAGATTAATATGTTCAGCCAGTTTATCGACAGCCCGTTGGGGCCGGTGCAAATCAGCGCCACCGACCACGGCATCAGCGCCATCAGCTTTGTAACAACGCCCCGGCTGGCAGTGCCGTCGGCACTGACCGAACGCGCAGCAACACAGCTACTGGCCTATTTCGCCGGCACATTAACGCAGTTCGACCTGCCATTGGCGGCACAAGGCACTACTTTTCAGCACCAGGTATGGCGTGAGCTTTGCAACGTACCTTTTGGTACCACCTGCAGCTATGGCGACATTGCCCGCGCTATCAGCAACATTAAAGCTGTTCGTGCCGTGGGCGCAGCAAATGGCCGTAACCCTGTAGCAATAGTAGTGCCCTGTCACCGCGTCATCGGCGCCAACGGTACCTTAACCGGTTACGCCGGCGGGCTGGATAAAAAAGCCTGGTTGCTGAAACACGAACAGCGCCCTCAGGCGCTGCTGTGTTGAACCGGCGAAAGCCATCAGAACTGGTAAGACACCCCAAAGCGAAACTCGTTTTTAGTGTCGCCACTGTTCAGCGCGATATTGCTGCGGATAGCCCAATCCGGGCTCAGGTAAAATGCAATGCCACCGGCTAAACTGCCGTGGTCATCACCAATAGAGTGATACGTCGCTTCAGAGTACAATTCTACCTGTGGCGTTAACGGGTGGCGTAAACCTACACCGCCATAACCGCCGCTGTCGTCAGCATCGCCCGAGGCGTTTTCAATACCGGCTAAAATATAGGTTTGTGTAGTCGGTGAAAAATCTAACCGGAAACCGGTCAGGTAATTTACCCCGGCCTGCACAAAGTTAACGTCAAAAGGACCGTTAGATAAACGGGAGAAAGTGGCGTCTACAACCCAGTTGCCGTCCAGACGGTAAGAACCTTCGATGTAAGGGCCGTCACCACCGGCATCGGTATAACCGGCACCGACATAATCCCAGTTGATATTGGCCTGAGCACCACTTGCAAATGCTGCCGCGACTACTGCGGCTAAAACCAGTGATTTTTTCATTATTATGTCTCCGTTGCGTCTTTTCGGTAGTTGTTATTTCAACTGACTATGCTTAAACACGGCCAGCTTAACGTCTGCGTCTTAACGCTAACTGAACTGCTAACAGCAGAAAGCTTTCTATTTTATCGCATGCTTGCTTGCGAATAATGCCATGTTCTTTTCATTTAAAACGGAGTTTAATAGCTAAAACACGAATTGGAGCAGCTGATGACAGCACGCACTTTACAACGACTTATCCCGGCAGTACAAACCTCAGATGGCGCCGGCGTCAGCATAAAACGCAGCCTTGGCCAGAACCCCCACACGCGCTTAGACCCTTTTTTAATGCTGGACTTTTTCGGTTCGGATAAAGCCGGTGACTATATTAAAGGCTTTCCGCCGCACCCGCACCGCGGTTTTGAAACGGTAACCTACATGCTGGAAGGTCATATGCTGCATGAAGATCACCTGGGTAACCAAGGGCACCTGAAAAGCGGCGGCGTGCAGTGGATGACCGCCGGGCGCGGCATTATCCATTCCGAAATGCCGCAACAGGAACAAGGCCTGATGCAGGGCTTTCAGCTATGGCTGAATTTACCCGCAGCAGAGAAAATGCAACCGGCTGCTTATGTTGATATCCGCCCTGAGCAAATTCCGCAGGTTACCCTACCGGACGAAAACAGTGCCAAAGTTATTGCCGGCCTGTTGCAAACCGGCAACCTTGAACAAGGCGGCCCTATTCAGGGTTTAACCACAGATCCACAATACTACGACTTGCATCTGCGTGCCGGCAGCCGGATAACGCTGCAGTTACCGGTAACACACAACGCCTTTGTTTATCCCTACAGCAATGATATCAGCGTGCAGGATGATAAGGAGCTGCGCAAAGTAGCACAGCACAGTGCCGGTGTACTGACACAAGGCAACACTCTGACATTGGTGGCTGATCAGGATAGCAAAGTACTGCTGCTGGCTGCCGCCCCCATCGGTGAGCCGGTAGTGCAATACGGTCCTTTTGTAATGAACAGCACCGCAGAGATAGAGCAAGCTATCAGTGATTACCAACAGGGTAAACTCACTGCTGATGGCGCTGCCGGCAGCATTCATCTGGCACCTTGATACCATAGTAATGAAAAACGGGATTTTCCGGCTGTAGCGTTTTATACTAACGCCTTTCTAATGACAGAGACTGCAGCATGCAATTAATTGGTATTATCGGCGCCATGGAGCCGGAAGTGGCGCTGCTGCGCCAGCAAATCACCGACGTAAACCGCACCGAACTGGGTGGTTATGTGTTTTACCACGGCAAACTGGCCGGCCAGGCCGTGGTGCTGGTGCAATCCGGTATTGGTAAAGTGGCTTCGGCACTGGCCACTGCCCTGCTTATTCAACAGTTTAAACCCGATGCAGTCATTAATACCGGCTCGGCCGGTGGCTTTGACCCACAGCTGAATGTGGGCGATGTGGTGATCAGCAGTGAAGTGCGCCATCACGATGTTGACGTAACCGCCTTTGGTTATGAAATCGGCCAGGTACCACAAATGCCGCCGGCTTTTAACGCCCACCCGGCATTAATTGATGCAGCAGAACAAAGCATTCAGGCACTGGGTTATTGTCAGACCAAAAAAGGCCTGATTGCCACCGGCGACAGTTTTATCTGTGACCCGGCACGTATTGCCGTGATCCGCAGCCAATTCCCCACCATGCTGGCAGTAGAAATGGAAGGCGCCGCCATTGCCCAGGTGTGCCATATGCTAAACACGCCGTTTGTGGTGATCCGCAGCTTAAGCGATATCGCCGGTAAAGAATCGCCGCAATCTTTTGAAGCCTATCTTGAAGTAGCCTCTAAACACAGCTCTGCCATGGTAACGGAGCTGTTAAAGCGACTGCAAGGCGTTACGCTTTAACGTGCCGTGGCCGGACGAGCTTGCCGTTTATCCGCCGTTGTTGCTGATAACGGTGTTGCTGGCAAGGCTGCTGCCTTTGCCGGCAGCCTATCACCCGCTAACGGCGTTTCGTTATTTTGCCCGCAGTCTGGGCAAGAAAGTTAACCCCGACCCCGGCCGGGCCAGAGCTCAGCAATATATTTCCGGCAGCCTGGCACTGCTGGTTGCCTGGCTGCCGGCCATGGCGCTGCTGTACAGCCTGTACCGCTTTTCAGAATTACCACTGGTACTGGATGCTTTACTGCTGTTTTGCAGCCTGGACTGGCAAAGTCGGCGCTATCAGGCGCAGCAGGTATCTCAAAGCCTGCAACAAAACCAGCTAACGCTGGCAAGAGAACAAGCGCAACCGCTGCTGCTACGTAACTGCAGTAACCTGACAGCCATGGGGCTAAGCAAAGCCGTAATAGAAAACCTGCTGTTGCAAAGCGCTAAGCAACTGATCGGTACCGGCTGCTTTTTTCTGCTGGGCGGCGGGTTGGCCGCCATCGGTTATCGCCTGGTAGTGCAACTGCAGCAAGAGTGGAACCCAAAGCAGGCAGGCTATCAATTGTTTGGCCGGCCAACGGCTGTTATCGCAAAACTTCTCAGTACCCTGCCAATGCTGCTAAGCAGTGCTTTTATTGCAATGCAGCACGGTGTGCTGCGCTTTTACCGTAACAGCAAAACCACGCGCTACCGGTTTAACCCGGCCGCGTTTTATTTATTGTGTGCCGGCTCAGCAGCACTGCATTGTGATTTAGGCGGCCCGGTTTACTACCATAATACTAAGTACAGCCGCAGCCGTATCGCCGGGCAACGTCCGCCGGGCGCTGCCGATATTAACAGCTGCTTGCGGTTATTGGGGTTCTTACATTTTTATTTATTGCTGCTGGTTAGCAGCGTAACTTTACTGCAATTAGCCTGGTGGTTAGCAAACTAACCCGGTTGGTGTTGCCGGTGACAGAACGCTGGACAAGTTCGGTGCTCTCGTTATATGTTTTGCCATCACGCAAGGCGTAGCACCGATAATACAGATAAAGCTACCGAACGGGAGTTTCAGTGAATTTTTTGTCGCATTTTATGCGCTTGGCAGTACTGTGTTTGCTGACTACAGCATTCGGCCTGCCTGCAGCCTCACTTTTACGGCCTCTTACACCTGATCAAGGGCTGTCGCAGGGCTCGGTAAATAATTTACTGCTCGATGATGACGGCTTTTTGTGGGTTGCTACAGCCGGCGGTTTAAACCGTTTTGACGGCAACCGTGTCATCCAGGTTGGCAGCAAAGATTCAAGCCTGAAAGAAGTTAATTTTACCAGGCTGCTGCTGGATTCAGACCGGATTATCTATGCCGCCAGTGCCTATGGCGACATTTACCGCTACCAGCCGTTTTCGGGCCTGATGGAGCCCTTTGCCCTTGTACGCGACGATGCAACAGCACAGCAACAATTTATCAGTGCTTTAATCCAACAAAATGATGATTATTTGTTGGCAGCAACCAACACTGCACTGCTGCGGGTCAACCGCAGTAGCGGTGAAACTGAAATCTTATTTAAACTGGCTGATGCCGGCTATCCGCAGGGCTGGTTGCGCCATTTGTATGTGTATCAACACTATGTACTGATTGCGGCGTTTAACGGCGTTATTGCCTTTGATACAGTAAGCGGCAGCCATACGTATCTGCCGCACATCGCCGCTGAGCATGCTAACGCCGATAATACCCACGTTAAGTTTCTCGATGTTTATCAGGATAAACTATGGATTGGCACCGTAGACGGCTTATACAGCATTAGTCTTGATGCGATGCAGGCCTATTTACAGCAACAACAGCCTTATACAGCCACAATTGAAATCGCAGGGCTGAATATCTGGAAACTGCTGTGGCAAGGCGACTCCGCTTTGATCCCCACAGAGAGCGGCTTATACCGCTTCCCCCCTGCAGAGTCTGACACCGCACTGTTACTCAAGCTCAGTGACTCTGCACTGAACTTATTTGAAGACACCATCCTTGATATTGCTGCCGACAATGCCGGTGGTTACTGGCTGGCATCACGCGATGATGGTGCCTTTTACTGGCACCCGCGTAGCAGTGCATTTAAGCAACTGAGACGGCAGGATAGCAGCACAGCGTCATTAAGCAGCGACAAAATCCTTTCATTGTTTGCAGAACAAGATGGCACTTTATGGATTGGCACAGCTAACGGGCTGAATAAACTGCAAGGGCCCGGCAAAACACTGCAACGCTATCTGGTATCGGATGATCCCAAAGCCGTGCAACATGGCGGCACCATTTATAACATCTACCACGCCGGCAATAACCAACTGTGGTTGGTAACTGCGCAGGGGCTTAAGCTGTTTGATATTGAAACCGGCGCTGAGCTGTCATTGCCCGGTGTAAGCGCTGCAGACAAAAGCCGCTTTAATCACCTGAGTCACAATTATTATCTGTACGGCACAGATTTTTACTTCTTTCACCTGGACCGCTTTTTACGTTATAACCCGGCCAACGGCACAGTTGACGACATCAGCAACGGGTTCGGCGGCCAACTGACTATCGGCGGTCAGATTAATATTATTGGCGAACTCAACGGTCCCTATGCCGGCTTGTTGCTTAGTAAGCCGGATGAAATCTGGTTATGGCAGCCGGCAGACAACAGCACACTGTTGCTATTTCGCAATGAGGACTATAAACCGCAGTTGGGCCGTATAGCCAGCAGCGCACTACAAGACAACAGTGGTATGCTTTGGGTAGCAATGTCCGGTATCGGTTTGCTTGGTTTCGACCAGGATTCGCTTAGTTTAAACACCAACTTTAACAGCAAAGACAATTTATTATCTGATGCCATATACAGCTTACAGCGCGACAGTTTTGGCGACGTTTGGTTTTCATCACATGCCGGCCTTGCCAGGTTAGATACGCAATTGCAGCAAATTGAATTTTTTACCCGCGAAGACGGCGTGTACACCAACGAATATAACGCCGGTGCGTCAGCCAGCTTAGCAAATGGTGCTTTAGCCTATGGCAGTATGCGCGGGGTTACCCTGGTTAATCCTGCTCTGCTGCAGGAAAAGCCTTCCAGGCCAAAGGTTGTGATTACCGGCCTGAGCACACTCTCGGGGGAGTTCAATGCTGTAAATGCCAATCTTAACGGCCGCACGTTTTACTTATCGCATGAGGATTTAGGCGTATCGTTGCGTTTTAGCTCAATGAACTTCAGCGAACAACATAAAATGCGTTATCGCTTTTGGCTGGAAGGCAGCGACAATGTGCAATACCCGGCACAGCGCGATAACAGCGTTATTTTTCCGCAACTGGACTACGGCGACTATGTGTTTAATGTAGTGGCTATCTCTCCGGCCAGCGGCCAGGAAAGCGAACCGGCCAGGCTCTACCTCAGTATCCGCCCGCCACTATGGCAATCAACGCCGGCACTGGCGGCGTATTTATTGCTGTTGTTGTTTACCGGCTATAAATTTTACCGCTTTCGTCGCCACCAACTCAGAGAAGTTCGTGCAGCACATGACAAAGTAAAGCAAAGTGAGCAGCGCTTAAAACAGGCGCTGAGTTCGGTTAACAGCGGTGCCTGGGAGTGGAACGCTGCCAATAATCAGCTGTTTGCCGCCAGGGTTCACATTATGTTGGGCTATAGCGAGCAGATGAACCCGCTTACGATGCAACAACATATGACGTTAATTCACCCTGACGACAGAACCGCTTTTGCCAGCCAATGGCAGCGTTTTTTCCAGGAGCCGGAAGCCGGCTTCGATTTCACTTACCGTATGCAGCATAAGGCCGGCCAATGGTTATGGTTTCGCGATGTAGGTAAAGCCACCATATCAAACGTTACCAACAAGGTAGAGAAAGTCATTGGTACTTTCAGCAATATCACCGAAACCCGCGCCAATATGGAAAAAGCACGGCTGTTTGGTGAGGCCTTTCAACAAACCCGCGACTGGGTGGTTATTCTGGACAACCGCCAGCGTGTAGTGGCAGCAAACCACTCTTTTTCTGCCGCTTTTGGCAATATGGCGCAATACCTGGACCAGCCGCGTACCCACCATTTGGGCATCAGCCTGGTGCGGCGGCGGTTTTATACTAAGTTATTACGCGAACTGACACCAGGCCAGCACTGGCAAGGCGAAGAACTGGTTATTACACCCGATGGCCGCGAGCGCCCCACGCTGATTAATATCAGTGCTATTGGTGAGCAGCAACAGCACACTTTTTATGTACTGGTATTTACCGACATTACCGCGCAAAAGCTGGCCGAAGACGAGCTGCGCTATCTGGCCAACTATGATGCCTTAACCGGCCTGCCCAACCGCGCGCTGTTGATGGACCGTATTTACCACGGTATTGACCAGGCCAAGCGTGACAAGCGCTCACTGGCGCTGTGCTTTATCGACCTGGACAAATTTAAACAAATAAACGACTCGCTGGGCCACGATATCGGCGACTTATTGTTAAAAGAAGTGGCGCGGCGCTTAACTCTGACACTGCGTGACAGCGATACCGTGGCCAGGTTAGGCGGTGACGAATTTGTAATACTGCTTGAAGGCTATAAAGCCGAAGACAATATCAGCCATGTGGCGCGCAAAATGTTAGCTATTGTAGGTGAGCCGATGCAGTTTGGTACCCACACCGTGGGCGTGTCACCCAGTATCGGTATTGCCGTGTATCCGGAAGATGCACTTAATGCCGCAGAGCTGCTGAAACACGCTGACGTGGCCATGTATCACGCCAAAGAAGCAGGGCGTAACAACTACCAGTTTTTTACTTCAGAGATGAACGAAAAGGCCCATATGCGGCTGGCGCGGGAAACCCGGTTGCGCCAGGCGCTGAAAAACGACGAGTTCGTTAATTTTTATCAGCCTATTGTCAACAGCCAGACCCGTCAGGTGGTTGGTGCAGAAGTGTTGCTGCGCTGGAATAGCTCCGACGGCATGATATCGCCCACAGAATTTATTCCGCTGGCCGAAGAGTTGCGGTTAATTATTAATATGACACATCAGCTGCTGGAACGGGCACTAAGCGATTTAAAGCAGTGGCATGAAGACGGCCATCACATTTATCTGTCGGTTAACTTATCTACCCAACATCTGGAGCAACCGGCACTGGCAGAACATACGCGGTTCTTGCTGGGCAAATACCAATTGCCGGCCAGCTGCCTGCGCTTTGAAGTAACGGAAAGTGCACTGATGCGCGACCACCAAAGTGCGATAGAAACCATGCTGGCACTGAGTGAGCTGGGCGTACAACTGGCGTTAGATGACTTTGGTACCGGCTATTCGTCATTAAAATACTTAAAAGAACTGCCGATTGACGGCATTAAAATCGATCGCAGTTTTGTGCAGGATATCGGTATCGACAGCAGTGACGAAACCATTATTGATGCCATGTTAAGCATGGCAAACAGCCTGGGCATGTATTGCGTGGCAGAAGGTGTGGAGACTGAGCAGCAACTGGCGTTCTTCTCACGGCGCCAATGCTACCTGATCCAGGGGTATTTGTTTGCCAAGCCTATGCCGGCGGCCCAATTACTGCAGTTTTTACACAGCGAAAACCTCAGCGTCTGACACCGGCACGCCAGGCAGCGCTGCGGCTGCGATAATTGCCGTCAGTACAGAGCACAGCAATAGCCGGCTCTGCTATACTGGCGGCCTTATTATGTCAGCGGAATACTATATTGTCGCCGTTAGTCAAAGGGGCGTTACTGTTACTGCTGGCCGAAGCCTGCTTCGCCGGTATCGGCGCTATTGTTAAATTTACCAGCGGCACAGCGTCCGAAGTGCAGGTGGTGTTTTTCCGTAATTTCTTCGCACTGTTGCTGATGCTGCCGTTTTTGTACAAACACGGTTTTAGCCTGTTAAAAACCAAACGCTGGTACCTGCATCTTAGCCGCGCACTTACCGGTATTGTCTCGATGTACTGCTTTTTCTATGTGCTGGCCAGGTTGCCATTGGCACAAGGCATGTTGGTATTGTTGCTCTCGCCGTTTATCGTGCCGCTTATTGCCCGCTTCTGGTTAAAAGAGCGCCCCAGCCGGTTAACGTTATTTGGTATTCTGCTGGGCTTTGTCGGGGTAATGCTGGCATTACCGGCCAACTACGGCAGTGCCGAAGCCATTTTGCTGGTTGGCTTGTTGTCAGCGGTGTTAGTGGCCGTCACCAAAACCACTATCCGCTATATGTCGGATACTGAACCTGCAGTGCGCATTGTGTTTTATTTTTCCCTGCTCACCGCAGCATTGTCTGCCATACCGGTACCGTTTTACTGGCAACCACTGAATAACCAGGTATGGCTGGCTTTTGTGGCGATGGGCGTACTGGCGGCGATTGGCCAACTGGCAATGACCCGCGCTTATGCCATAGCGCCGGCCAGCGATATTGGTATGTGGACGTACAGCAGCGTTATTTTTGCCGGCTTGTTTGGTTATCTGTTTTGGCAAGAGCCGGTAACCATGGCGTGGTTTGCCGGAGTGCTGGTTATTTTTTACGCCGGCTATATCACCACCCGGCAAAGGCTGTTGTGATGACACGGATATAGCCTATCGGGCTGGGAGCGGTGCACTCTAAGCCAACCGTTGAAGCCCCGGACGGGCTGAGACGAGCCCCCAGGGATGGGTTTACGGCGTGTTGGCGTGAGTGAACCGCTTCCGGCCTTGCTCGAGATAAGCCATTTTACGCCAGTGCTGGCAACGCGGGCCCGAACAGGCTAAAATACGCTCCCTTTTTTCCAAGTGACAATACAGGTAACAACGCACAATGGGCAAAAAACTGCACATTAAAACCTGGGGCTGCCAGATGAACGAATACGACTCATCGAAAATGGCCGACCTGCTGGATGCCACTCATGGCTTTACACTGACCGAAGAGGCAGAAGACGCAGATGTAATTCTGCTGAACACCTGTTCTATCCGTGAAAAAGCGCAGGAGAAAGTATTCCATCAGTTGGGGCGCTGGCGTCCGCTTAAGGAAAAAAATCCTGATTTAGTCATCGGCGTGGGCGGCTGTGTTGCCTCGCAGGAAGGCGCCGCTATTCGTGAACGCGCGCCCTATGTTGATATCGTGTTTGGCCCGCAAACACTGCACCGCCTGCCGGAAATGATCAACGCCGTACGCGGTAATAAATCACCGGTGGTAGATGTCTCCTTTCCGGAGATAGAAAAATTCGACCGCCTGCCGGAGCCTAAAGCTGACGGCCCAACCGCCTTTGTTTCGGTCATGGAAGGCTGCTCTAAATACTGTACCTTCTGCGTGGTGCCCTACACCCGCGGTGAAGAAGTCAGCCGGCCACTGGATGATGTATTATTTGAAATTGCCCAATTGGCCGAGCAAGGCGTACGCGAAGTTAACCTGCTGGGACAGAACGTTAACGGTTACCGCGGCGAAAAGTTTGACGGCAGTATTTGCCATTTCTCCGAGTTACTGCGTTTAGTGGCGGCGATTGACGGCATTGACCGCATTCGTTACACCACGTCGCATCCGGTGGAGTTTACCGACGATATTATCGAAGTGTACCGCGACGTACCCGAGTTGGTTGATCACCTGCACCTGCCGGTACAATCAGGCTCTGACCGTATTTTAAACCTGATGAAACGCGGCCATACTGCACTGGAATACAAATCGCAAATTCGTAAGCTGAAGAAAATCCGGCCGAATTTAAGCATGTCGTCTGATTTTATTATCGGTTTCCCGGGTGAAGACGATGCCGACTTCCAGGCCACTATGGACCTGATCCAGGCGATTGATTTTGATATGAGCTTCAGCTTTATCTATAGCGCACGGCCGGGTACGCCTGCCGCCGATTTACCGGATGACGTTAGCGAAGAGGCGAAAAAGCAGCGCTTGTATATCCTGCAAGACCGCATTAACCAACAGGCACTGAAAATTGCCCGCGGCATGCTGGGCACCGAACAGCGCATCCTGGTAGAAGGCCCGTCGAAAAAGAGCATTATGGAACTGACAGGCCGCACCGAAAATAACCGCGTGGTTAATTTTGAAGGTTCGCCGGATATGATTGGCCGCTTTGTTGATGTGAAAATTACTGATGTATTCAGTAATTCTCTGCGCGGTGAGCTTATTCGTACCGAGCGCGATATGGGTCTGCGCCGCGAAATTGCCCCGCAGCAAATACTGGCGCGGCAAAAAGCAGAACCGGCACCGAACGCACTGGGTGTAACCAGTTATATTCCGTAACTAATCCGGGGGCAGTAATGCCCCCTTTTGTACTGAGGCAAGCATTTGAGCACACCTTTACATACTGCAGACTTAACTCTGGAAGGGGCTGACAACCGGCGTTTAACGCTGTTATGTGGCCCGTTTGACGATAATTTAAAGCATGTAGAGCGCCGTTTGTTGGTCGAGATCAGCCACCGCGATAATCAGTTAAAAATTGCCGGCCCGGCTGACAACGTCGCCGCTGCTGTAGACGTATTACAGCAACTGTACAGTGCTACTGCCGCCCCGACAGCAGAGTTAACCCCTGAACAGGTGCATTTATTGATCAGCGAAAACTACGATATTCAGTATCAGCAACACGGCGATGAGCCGCGCGACTTCAGCCTGAAAACCAAAAAAGGTTTGATTAAACCACGCAACCCGAACCAGGCAGCCTATGTCGGTAATGTGCTGAGCCACGATGTCTGTTTTGGCATAGGCCCTGCCGGTACCGGTAAAACCTATTTGGCTGTAGCCTGCGCGGTAGATGCGTTAGAGCGCAACCTGGTGCGGCGCATTGTGTTAACCCGTCCGGCAGTAGAAGCCGGCGAGAAACTGGGCTTTTTACCCGGTGATTTAGCGCAAAAAGTTGACCCTTATCTGCGGCCTTTGTACGACGCGCTGTTTGAAATGCTCGGCTTTGAAAAAGTCGAAAAATATCTGGAGCGCGGCATTATTGAAATTGCCCCGCTGGCGTATATGCGTGGCCGTACGCTGAACGATGCCTTTATCATTCTGGATGAAAGCCAGAACACCACCGTTGAACAAATGAAAATGTTCTTAACCCGCATCGGCTTTAGCTCCAAAGCAGTGATCACCGGCGACATTACCCAGGTCGACTTACCGCGTGGCCAATATTCCGGCTTAAAGCACGCCATCGATGTATTAAGCGACGTAACAGAAATCAGCTTTAACCACTTTACTGCCAAAGACGTGGTGCGCCACCCGATAGTGCAGCGTATCGTGATGGCCTATGAAGCCTTTGAAGCGGCTAAACTGGCTGCAGATAACGCGGCGAAAGGGCAATAATGGCGGTTATTCTCGATTTACAGCTGGCCAGCAGTGCAGCAGATTTACCCGGCGAAGCCGATATTCAACAGTGGCTGCAGTCGGCTATATTGCCGTTTCAGTCAGAGGCTGAAGTTACCGTGCGTATTGTTGATAACAGCGAAAGCCAACAGCTGAATTCTGACTATCGCGGTAAAGATAAACCGACCAACGTGCTGAGCTTTCCGTTTCAGTGTCCACCCGGCATAGAACTGGCGCTACTGGGTGATTTAGTCATCTGCGCCCCTGTCGTTGCCGCCGAAGCGCTTGAGCAAGGTAAAAGCCTGCAGGCACACTGGGCACATATGGTGGTACACGGAAGCTTGCATTTACTCGGTTTTGACCATATAAATGACGACGATGCACAGCAAATGGAAGCGGAAGAAGTGACCATATTGCAACAACTTGGCTTTACCAATCCCTATTTGTTGGATAACGAATAGACTCTTTTAATTGTTTGGAGCAACAGTTCACCCATGAGTGACGACAACCCCCACTCTAGTCGCGGTTCTGCCGGTAAATCCTGGTTAGATCGGATCGCCGGAATTTTCAGTGCAGAACCACAGGACATTTCAGAATTACAAGACATCATCAGCGAAGCCGAAGTGCGCAGCCTGATCGATGCCGACACCAAAAGTATGCTGCAGGGCGTACTGGAGGTTTCCAGCATGCGGGCACGCGATATCATGGTGCCACGCTCACAAATGGCCACTATTGATATCGATGACACTGTCGCCGATATGCTGCCCATTTTAATGGAAAATAATCACAGCCGTTACCCGGTGGTCAATGAAGACAAAGACCATATCGAAGGGATCCTGCTGGTAAAAGACTTACTGCAATACGCACTGGACCCGAATGTCAGCGACTGGCATTTGCGTGATTTACTGCGCCCGGCGGTTATTATTCCGGAAAGTAAACGGGTTGATGCGCTGCTAAAAGAGTTTCGCCAGAAACGCTATCATATGGCCATCGTAGTCGATGAATACGGTGGTGTGTCCGGCCTGGTCACCATTGAAGATATTCTGGAGCAAATCGTCGGCGAAATTGAAGATGAGCACGACGATGAAGAAGAAAACGACATTAAGAAAATGGCCTCAAGGGTGTTTCAGGTTAGCGCCTTAACGCCACTGGACGAATTTAACGAGTCGTTTAATACCAGCTTTGATGAAGAAGACGCCGATACCATCGGTGGCATAGTACTGCACGCCTTTGGCCATATGCCGGCAAAAGGCGAAAGTATTGAACTGCAAGGCTTAACCTTTAAAGTCAGTAAAGCCAACAGCCGCCGCTTAGTGCAGTTGCAGGTTATCCGCGCCAAAGAAACCGCAGATACAGAGGAAAACTAGCCATCTTGCCCGCTGCCGTAAAGCGCCTTGCTAAACTGAGCCTGCCCCACCTGCTGCTAATCGCAGCCGGTGGCGTTACCACGTTAGCCTTTGCCCCTTACACCTTATGGTGGCTGCCACTGCTAAGTGTGGCGCTGCTGGTGTTTTTCCTGCAAGGGGCCACTTCCGCTAAACAGGCCGCTATGCGCGGTTTCAGTTTTGGTGTCGGCTGGTTTGGTGTTGGTATCAGCTGGGTGCATGTCAGCATAGCCCAATTTGGTGGCTTGCCACTGGCCGGCAGCATCGGCTTAATGGCGCTGTTAGTGGGCTATCTGGCATTGTTTCCGGCTTTTACGCTCTGGCTCAGCTACAGGCTACGCAGCCCCGGTTTTACCCCCTTGTTATTTGCCGCCTGCTGGACGTTAGCCGAGTGGTTACGCAGCGTACTGCTTACCGGTTTCCCGTGGTTGTCTATGGGCTACAGCCAAACAGAACATGGTCTTAGCCAATTTGCCCCGCTGATCGGCGAAACCGGTATCAGTTTTTTACTGGTGTTTTCAGCCGCCGCACTGGCGCAGCTGTTTTGCCCGCAACGCGCTCCCGCCCGTTACGGTTATCTGCTTATCGCCGGGCTGTTGTTTGCCATGGCGCCGCAGCTTAGTGCGCTAAAAGGCTGGCACTACAGCGACAACGCTATAGACGTCGTCTTGGTGCAGGGCAATATTAAGCAAGATTTACGCTGGGCGCCGGAGCAGGAATGGCCCACTATGCTGAAATACATGGACCTGACCCGGCCGCATTTTCAAACTGATTTAGTGATCTGGCCCGAAGCCGCCATTCCACAGCTGGAGCCACTGGCAGAAAGCTACCTGGAAAACCTGAACCGTGCCGCACTGTATGCCGACACGGCTGTGATCAGCGGCATTTTAGATTACAACTTTAAAACCCAGCAAGCGTGGAACAACCTGATCGTGCTGGGGAAACGCCAACCGGACTCAACCGATGGCGATTATTTTTACGGCCACGGCAATCGCTACAGCAAACATCATTTGCTGCCGATTGGTGAATTTGTGCCGTTTGAAAGCTGGCTGCGCCAACTGGCACCGATTTTTGATTTACCGATGAGCTCGTTTACCCGCGGTGCTTATGTGCAACCCAACCTGGTGGCCAATGGTTACCACTTGCTACCGGCGATCTGCTTTGAAATTGCCTTTCCGGCGCAAATAAGTGCCAATATGACTGCCGACACTCAGTTGCTGCTGACGGTAAGCAACGATGCCTGGTTTGGCGACAGCATAGGCCCGCAGCAGCATTTACAAATAGCCCAAATGCGCGCGCTGGAATTTGGCCGGCCGCTGCTGCGCGCTACCAATAACGGCGTTACCGCCACTGTCGATGCCGCCGGCAAGATCAGCGCCAGAGCAGCGCAATTTACCGAAACGGTACTGCAAGACAGCATCCGCTTAACCAGCGGCCAAACGCCCTACGCCCGTTTTGCTGATTGGCCATTGTGGCTATGCAGCGGCCTGTTACTGCTGCTGTTCGCCATACGTGCATTGCTGCGGTGGCGTAAAACCGGCTGAATGTTAACAGAACGCTTGTTTCACCGGCATAGTCAGGTAGACTAAAACTACCTGAGCGTCAGTCGGCCTTTGCCATGACTTTACTGCACAATATCAGCCGCACCTTGCAGCGCCGCCGCAACAGCACCTGGCATGCATTGGGCTACGACACCACAGTCCGGCCGGAAACCCCTGCCGACTTCGCGGCAATAGCCCACCTTACCCACACTGCCTTTAATAGTAATACTGAAGTACAGCTGATAAGCACCCTGCGCCAGCAGGCGGATGAGTGCATTGCGCTGGTAGCAGAACAACATGGCGCAATCGTCGGCCATATCTTGTTTTCGCCGGCCACGCTGGATAATGCCCCAGGCACCAGACTAATGGCACTGGCACCGATGGCGGTAAGTAATGTATTGCAGCATCAGGGGATAGGCTCAGCGCTGGTGCGGGCCGGGTTGGAGCAGTGCCATAAACAAGGTGTTGCCGCCGTGGTGGTGCTGGGGCACCCGGGTTATTACCCGCGCTTTGGCTTTACCCCGGCCAGCCGTTTTAACATCAGCTGTCCGTGGCAGGCCGCCGATAATGCCTTTATGGCACTGGAATTGGAACCTGGCGCATTAAAGGGAAAAAGCGGTAAGGTGGTGTATCATCCGGCTTTTGCCGCGCTGTAATCCGTGCATATAACGAACCGGCTTACCCACGCCAACACGCCGTGAATACGTCCCTGTAGGCTCGACTATAAACTTCATCCATGAAGTTTATCCTTCGGACCAGCACAGCTGTTCAAATTCGCTCCAGGCGAATTTGTCAGCATCCATGCCTTCAACGGTTAGCTTAGGGTAAGCCGATTCTCATCAAGGTGAACCAACTAATCCTCATCCATAGCGCCGTTAACTATTTCGGCTATATCCGCCAACCGCACCAGCGCCCGGCCATTAACCGATTTTTTCGGATACTGGCCCCGGCTGTTTTTCTCGCCGGCTTCTACGCCGGTAAGCAGGTTTAAGGCTTCATCCACTGTTTTTACCACATAGATATGAAACTTATGCTGCTTTACCGCGCTAATCACTTCGTCATTTAATACCAGATTAAGCTGGTTGCTGGCCGGAATGATTACGCCTTGTTCGCCGGTTAAACCACGGCTTTGGCATAAGCGGAAATACCCTTCTATCTTCTCGTTTACACCGCCAATGGCTTGTACCTGACCATGCTGGTTAATCGAGCCGGTTACCGCCAGGCTTTGTTTAATAGGTATATCGGTAATGGCCGATAACAATGCACACACTTCTGCCAGTGAAGCACTGTCGCCATCGATATGACCATAGCTTTGCTCCATGGCGATGTTGGCTGACAAGGTCAGTGGAAATTCGCGCGCGTATTTAGCCCCCAGATAGCCGGTAAGTAACAATACGCCCTTAGAGTGAATGGCTTTACCCAGCTCTACTTCGCGCTCGATATCAATCACACCGCTGCTGCCGGCAAATACCGTAGCGCTAATGCGGGCCGGGGTGCCAAAGGCAGTGTCGCCTATTTCCAGCACCGTTAAGCCGTTAATTTTACCTACGGCCAGGCCGTCAGTATCAATTAAAATCTGGCCTTCCTGAATATCTTCCAAAAAGCCTTCGCTAATGCGGCCGGTACGGTGTTGCTTGCCTTTTAATGCTTGCTGAATATGCGCAGCGTCCAGGCTGTCGCTATGCTGCTGGCCGGCGTAGTAACAGGCTTCGCGCACTAATTCCAGCACGTCGGCAAAGCGGGCCGATAACTTACGCTGGTGCTCAGCCTGACGAAAGCTGAACGTCAGCAACTGTTTAAAACCAGCGGCCGTCAGCTCATTAATATTTAACAGCCGCATTTGTTCGCGAATTTGCATCGCCATATAGGTCACGGTTTGCTCGTTATACGGCAAGTAATGCTCAAAATCGGCCAGCACCCGAAACAGCTCGTTAAATTCGTCGTCTACGTCCTGGATCAGGTAGTACAAATCACGCGAGCCCAGCAGCACCACTTTTACATTCAGCGGTATGGCTTTAGGCGTAATAATGGTGGAGTTGGTTACTGCATGCTCCGACAGCGTATCAATAAGCAACTCGCCGGATTTTAGCGCCAGCTTAAGTGCATCCCACAATTGCGGTTGGGTTAATAACCGGTCAGCATCGAGAATTAAATAACCGCCGTTAGCACGGTGCAGCGCGCCCGGGCGGATCATGCGGTAATTGGTGTACAACGAGCCACTGCTGGAGTTGTACTCTACGCGGCCAAACAGGTTGCCATAGCTGGGGTTGGGTTCAAATACAATAGGTGCGCCGGACATGCTCTCATAATGTACCAGCACGTTAGGCACAAATTCCTCGATAAAAATCTCGCGGTTATCGGCTTCTTCCTGCTTTTCTGCCTCAGACTCGTCCGGCATCAGCTCAAGCACCGCCTTTACCAGGTGGCTGCGCATTTCGCGGATATAACGCTGCACCCCCAACTCTGCTGCATAGTCATGCTCCAGCTGCTTTAGCAGTGGTTTAATGGCCTGCTCTATGGTGTCTTTGCGCAGTGCGCGTAAACTTTCCGACAGCTCGCGTTTCCACTGCGGCAGCTCCAGCAATTGCTCGTTTAAGATGGTTTCCAGCTCACTGACCAGGCCGTAGAAATACTGCCGTTGCTCTTCGGTCAGTTTAGAAAACTCCTGATCGTCCAGTGGCTTGCCATCGATAATAGGCGAAAAACTCACCGCGCCATTTTCTTCATACAGCACGACATTTTTTTCCAGCGCCTTGCTTTCTACCAGCTCTATCGCATGCTCGTATTTATCGTCAAAGGCGCGGGCTATAGCTTTTTTCTTCCGCTGATAACCCGGGTTATCAAATGCCGCCGGAAAGGTATCCAGTAGCTCATCAATCAGCGCTTCTATTTTTTTAACCAGAATTTTGCCTTCACCCGGCAACAATCTTAAGGTGCCGGGCACCCGCTCATCATCAAAGTTGTTTAAGTAACACCACTCTTCCGGTGTGGCTTTTTCACTGGCGGCTTGTTGCAGTATGTCCTGCACCAGGGTAAAGCGGCCCAGCGCCGGCTCGCCCATTACATACAGGTTGTAACCCGGCATATCCATGCCGATAGCAAATGCCAGTGCCGATTTTGCCCGCTCCTGGCCGATAAAAGCCGGGATCAGCTGTTTTACGTCCAGCGCCTGCTTCAGCAGTTTGTTGTCCAGGTGCGGCCCGAGTTGTTGCGTTGTCAGTGCCAGAGGATTTGGGTGTGCGGTCATGTAGTACCTTAGCTTAACCAGCTGTTATAGCGGCTATACTAGCAAAAAGCCGCCCTGCTGTGCTGGTCAATTTCATTGTTTCGCTAAAGAAATCGCAGAGCATGCCGTTACAGTGTTTATCAAGCAAACCGTACACGGGGCACATTATGAACGAGACTAACCGCTTACAAAAAATCCGCAACCTGGGCGTACGCCTGCAGGAGTTGGAGTTAGTGTCATTGACCCCGGGCAAATCTTACACCGGCGCCGCGCTGAACTTTTTATTTGCCGATCATGAATTAGTGCGCCCTACCGGTTTGCCACTGGAACATACCTTAAAAACCCTTGGTGCGGCCATAGCAGAAAAGCGTAAAGTGCGTTTTTCCAACCTGGATGCCGATGCCGTAATCGACTTTTTTTGCCGGCTGTATCGCGTACATTAATCCCCCGCCTTCCCTTATCCGGCGCAGCAAAATTAACGCTGCGCTGAAATATTCCCGCCGGCCGGCCGTTCTTATAGCGTAATCAGCAACTGTATAAGCCGGATTTATGCCAGCCGTTATTAATTTTTATCATCGCGTTATTGCACACAGCCAGCAATTATCGGGGCTGGCGCCATTGTTATTACGTTTATACCTTGCGCCGGTGCTGTTGCAGGCCGGCTGGAATAAGTATCAGCATTTTGACAATACCGTCGCCTGGTTTGGTAATACCGACTGGGGTTTGGGCTTGCCGGCACCTGCTGTGCTGGCAGCACTGGCCATTGCTGCCGAAACCCTTGGCGCACTGTTGTTATTGGCGGGCCTGTTAACGCGGTTAGTCAGTATACCCTTGATGATTACCATGCTAGTGGCCATTTTTGCCGTACATTGGCCCAATGGTTGGCTGGCAATAGCGGACAGCAGCAGTTGGTTAGCCAATGAGCGGGTCGTTAATTCAGCTGAACAACTCAGTGCGGCAAAAAGCCTGCTGCAACAACACGGTAATTATGACTGGCTAACCGGCAACGGCAATATTGTGATTTTAAATAACGGTATTGAATTCGCAGCAACCTATTTTGTTATGTTACTTAGCTTATTTTTCAGCGGCGGTGGCCGTTATACCAGCATTGACCATTACCTCAGCCGGCGTTCCCGTGCAGGAGCCAGCTAATGGCAAGCATTCATATTTTGCCAACACCGCAAAATCGTGCCAGGCTGGCGGGCAATTCAGCAGCGATTAAAAGCATTTCTATGTCAGAGCAACCTCAAGCAGCTGCCGCCAGCGTTGCAGATAACAAAGCCGCCAGCGCAGCGGTATTTCAACTGACCGACAGTAAAACCAAACGCTACGAGCAACTGGTGCAACATTACCATGCTGACCTGTACCGCTATGGGTATTGGTTGTGCAAAGACCCGCATATTGCGCAGGATCTGGTACAAGACACCTTTTTGCGCGCCTGGAAGCACCTTGACAGCCTGCTCGACCCGGCGGCGGCCAAAGCCTGGCTGGTTACCATACTGCGGCGGGAAAACGCCCGCCGGTTTGAGCGCAAGCAGTTTGACTACGACGACACCGAACAAGACAGTCTGGCAGACACCACGCAAAGCAGCGCCGAACAGTATTGCGACAACGACTTACTGCGCCAGCGTATGGCAACACTGCCACAAGAATACCGCGAACCGCTGGTACTGCAGGCACTGGGGGGCTTTAGCAGCGATGAAATAGCCAACCTGCTGCAGCTTAATGTGAATACCGTCAACACCCGGCTGTTTCGCGCCCGTAAATTACTGCGCGACCAGCTTAGCCAACCTGGGGAGCCCGGCCATGGATAACACAGAATTACGCCGTATCTTACTGGCCAATCCGTATAGCAAGCACCCTGCACTGCTGGCGGCTATGGCGCAGGATGCTGATTTACAGCTATTCGCCCGCGAACTGCAGCAACAGCAGCAAGAACTGGAAGATGCATTGCAGGTGCCGGTACCGCCGATGCTGGCTGAACGTTTATTACAAATTCCGCAGCAAAAACAGCCGCGCCGCAACTGGTTTATACCTCTGGCACTGGCAGCCAGTATTGCCCTGGTATCTGTGTTGGGTGTGCAATTGTACCAAGGCAGTTTACCTGCGGATCTGGGCAGCCATGCGTTAGCCCATGTGTATCACGAGCATGACTATTTGCAGCAACACGCGCAAATGCAGCCACTGGACGAGGTAAACCTGAAACTGGCCGGTTTTGATGCCAGCCTGCAAGACTGGCAGGACGAGATTATCTACGCCCGCTATTGCACCTTTCAGGGCGTACGCTCATTGCATCTGGCCGTAAAAACGACCAGCGGCTATGCCACGGTATTTATTGTGCCCAAAGACGCTGAACTGGATTTTGTGCAAGACTTTGCCGATGGCCGTTACCGCGGCTTAACGCTGGCGATGGCGAAAGCCAATGTTATAGTGGTAAGCGACAACGCCGCAGACTTACAGCAGCTGCCGCAAAAGCTTACGCAAAAGCTGATTTTTTCGGCCTGATATTAAAACCGGTCATTGCCGCTGATGTTCAGGTTATTAATTTTGCGCTTGCGCAGCAGTTTTAACAGCAAATTACGACAGCCACGTAGCAGCGGGTAAAGCCATTTGGCGACACGGCGCGATTTAAATAAGTGATAGTTCAGCCGGTTAAACATCCCGCTGCGGCTGCTTAGCAGCGACAGCATATAAATAGCGTCACTGCCGTAGTAGCAGTTGTCGGCCATCTTCAGCACCATACCCTGATCAATATCCAACCCCTGCGCGGTCAGCTCACGCATTACTTTGCTGTCTTCGCGGGCATTGATCAACTGTAATTCCCCCACGCTTTGCCGAATGCGCACCAGCTGGCAATAGGCATTACAGGCCGGGCAGTCTTTATCGTAAATCAGTTGAATAACAGGCTGCGCAGACTGCATGGTGGGAGTCATAACGTCTCCGCAAGCGCCAGCTCAACTGCCGCTTTGGCATGAATAACCGTAGTATCAAACAGCGGCACGGCGGCATCGGCTTTAGCCACCAGTAAACCAATTTCCGTACAACCAAGAATAATGCCGTCTACACCTTGCCAGGCAAGGCCGGCCATCATCTTGCGCACGGCTTGTTTAGACTCCGGGGTAATCACGCTCTGACACAGTTCCTGATAAATAATCTGATGCAGGCTGTCTTGTTCAGCCTCATTCGGCAGCAACACTTCTATACCGTGTAACTCACTTAACCGCTCACGATAAAACGGCTGTTGCATGGTAAATTTGGTGCCAAGCAGTCCGACACGACGGCCACCGGCTTGCTTGATAGCCGCGGCAGTGGCATCGGCGATATGCAACAGCGGAATAGTTACCGCAGCGGCAATACTGTCGGCCACTTTGTGCATGGTGTTAGTGCAAAGCACAATAAAATCGGCACCGGCAACTTCCAGCGAGCGCGCCGCATCTGCCAGCACAGCGCCGGCAGCATCCCAATCGCCGGCCTGCTGTAAGCGTTCAATATCGTGAAAATCAACGCTGACTAAAATGCATTTGGCTGAATGCAGCCCGCCAAGCTGTTGTTTTACACCCTCGTTAAGCAGGCGATAGTAAGGGATGGTCGACTCCCAGCTCATACCGCCAATCAGACCAATGGTTTTCATCTAACGACTCCCTCCGGTTTCCAGACCGCTAACATGGCGTAAAAACGCATCGCCTGCAATTTTTTAAAAGCAAGAAGCAAGACACGACCCTATGTACATTAATTATGCTATTTGCATAATTTAAGGCCGCTCTCCAATATAGGACCAATGCTAATTTTGGATGGAGGTCCCATTGACTTTAAAGCTTCATCAACCGATATTTTATCTATTTTTGCCACTGCCTCTGCCATCTCGACAAAAGCAGGATCAACTTTCCAGATTTCATCAATTGAAGAGTAACCTCTCGATTTAGCCAAACCATTAACTCCATATGTTTTTCCATTTGCATGAAAAACGACAGAATTATTTTTGCATTCCACATACCCTGAGGGAACGGTTAACGGCCATTTTATCCCGTATTGCTCTTCGGCTAATTCAAGTCCCGGTTTAGAGCAACCGGAAAGAAATACAACAAGGATAATGAAAAAGACACTTAAGAGCTTACTCATGATATTTCCTTAATTTAGTCCTAACACCGCTCAGCAAGCGCAGTTACCGAATGGAGGCGAAACGCCAATATAATAACAGTCGCTCGGCGGATGTAATCAAGTATGCCCCCCATTAGGTTACGGATTCTCATAGCCCAATAGAAATAGATATCAGCCCAATAAAGAAAGCCCATATTGGTAGCGACCTTATGAAAAAAATTTGAGCTTTGACCTTCCCTGGACTATTAGGCCTACCAAGCCCGAACGCTTGAACGTATAACCCTTTAAAATTCCAAAATTTTTTGTCCATATCACCTTCAACCACAGCTGTCAGCCTCCACATTACAAAAAAATAGACGTGGGCAAGACCGAGCAGGCTCCACATGACATTTTCTGGAACTTTAATCCCCAAGACTTCGGGATTTAGTGACGTTGACAGCAGCAAAACAATGGCAATAGATGTGCTGAGCAGCAAATTCCGTCGATATTCACTGCCTCCTTCATTAAAATCAGGGGGACTCGGAGCATATTGCTGTCGCTTTACGTTTTCACTGCCGTTCATAAACTCTCCAATAAATCCCGCTTAATGAGCTTTTCAGAAATCACTGGGCCAAAGTAACACTAAACTATTTATTTTCGACACCTTAGTTTCGATTCGACTCCAGCTAACTCTCTTAACGCCCCAAATACCTCAAACAGATGTATCCACCGGAGCAATAGCCTTGGCCTTGACGCTCGTTAATTTCAAAACATGCCCTGACAACTGTTTTGGGTAAATTCAGCTGATCTGCCAGAGTCCCAGAAACTAAAGTAGTGCCTTCTTTACAATGAGAAACTATACGATTTAGCTCGGCTATTTTCTCTTTGTCATCAAACATTGAACCCAGATCCATAATAAAATCAGGGCTATTCATGTTTATAGATAGTGGCGCACTAAGCCCATGGAATTCTTCAAAAGATATGTATCCTTCTGATCTAAGAAATAACAACGCCTTTTTATTAGCTATGTAAAACTGCTCACCAAGACTGAGACTTTTAATATCTTGCATCTGAAGTGCTTGATATAGACTGGCAAAAATAGCATGCATATCTTGATGGTGTGACAGCATCATGGCAGTTCTCCACTTAATTAAGACTCAAATAAGCCTCAGGAGATCATACCAAACAAAAGAGCTGACGTAAGTTTAAAATAATAGTTGATGACAATTAAAAACTTTAAAAACAATAACTTATAAAAACGCTCAACGAAAGCGTATAAAAAAATTTTCGTTCAATTAGTCATATCATGCTTTTAATATGGCAGCTCAAAGTAAAAATCCACCTCCATAGGAGGTGGC
>NZ_JABSOD010000031.1 GCF_013283795.1 Rheinheimera lutimaris | reverse complement strand
TACTTTTAGCGTCAATTAAAAATGGGTGTATTACCCTCCGATGTCAACTTTCGCAGTTTTTTCTCAAAATTCTGCAATTGAGTTACTTCTTGTAAAGCCTTGTCTCTTTGCTTTTCTGCAAGCTTTTGCTTTTCAAAAGCAATTGCCACATTATCTTTGTAAAACTCCGTGGTGACGGGGTTTGATAGAATATTGCCGTATATAACGTTAGAGAACTTACGTTTTAAATAATCGTAAAATTCTTCTATTTGCTGGATGTTGGGTGATCTAGTTCCAGAATGCTCTTCAAGAGTCATTTTATTGAGCTTAACTTCTATAATTGGGATACAGTGGTTTTCAAAATCCTTTATCTTCACCTCTTCACAAGCGTGGGTATGCATAACTTCTATAACTAGTTTTCGCCCCCACCGCTTAGCGTATTCTGAGTCCTGATCGAAGGTAAATACGATATCCGGAATGTAATACTTATACTCACCTTCAGAGATAAGCTGTAAGCGTTGCTCTGTTTCTACTGAAGTGGGCGAAATAGAGAACTTCTCACCCCGACATTCAAAATTAAGTTTTTCTAATTCAGCTAAAGCTGCAATTGCGAGACTGTGGGATAGCGAATCAGAGTCAGGATCAGTATCTGATATACCTTTGGGAGATTGATTGGGGTTATATCGGAAAAATCCCCCAGCATGAACATGCATCTTACGCCTGTCATTTACAAGCCGTTGTGTACTCATAAATTCCAGTTGGCTAAATATAGCTGGATTAGTATTCTGCATTTTCACTGCTTCCCAAACATAATAGAGCTTATGTTTGTGTTTTGTTCCTGCGACGTAATCATTAGATCGTTTATCCTTGGCATATGCCCATATCTTTTTCCCTGCCATACCACTCTCCACATCATTTTAAGGTAAAAATCATATTTAGATTTATGATTTTCAAACTCATAACATCAGAAGAAACCAAAAACTTTTTCGACTTAATTATTCGATTAGACTGACTTAGTATTCCTGAAAAGTTGGATCAACAAATGTCATTAGCCTTTTCAAAGCTTATGGAAAATAGGCAATAGCGCCGCAACCGTTGCAGCTTTATATCTTGCATGACTATTCCAATAGCAAAAAATGTAAAGGCTGCCTGAGCAGCCTTTGGGGTCAGCGGGTCTTATTAGACTGCGACAACACAGATGCAGCCAAAGATTTGGTCTGCTCACTGTACTTGTCACTCTTCATAACAGACGAAGCTTTAGACTCCATCTCCGCACCAGTCTGGTGTGTAGTTTTTGTCTGACTAAGTACCGATCCTGCCAGCGACTTTTGAATCTGTGAAGCATTCTTGTCAGATAAAATAGATGATGCTTGTGAAGCTAATTTTGATGACGATTGTTTGCTGTTAGTCATGATAATAATCTCGAAATATAGTGCTTAATATGCCGGGCCTCAAAGAGGCCCAGCGTTTCTACTGATGTTAAACCGTTTCTATAGGCACAAGGATCGGCCAAGCCTTGAGGCCATGATTTCTCGCAAAGAGCATCTGGCCAGACTTAGGATCTTTGCGATAAGGTCTAAAAATCAGTTTCATTCCTTTCGGAATTTTCACTTTGTTCTTAGAAGCCATTTGCGCACTCCTTCTAGTTCTATAGGAGGCGATGGTTGAAAGTTTTCGAGATTTCGACTACATTAGCCGTGCTTTCAAGGAAACTTCCTGAGTCCACCTCGCTTGGTTTTGGGCAACTTTCCTGCCCAAACAGTGTTGGCGCACTGTTTGGGCAATACCATACCCGCTCACGGAAATACCATCTTCCTTACTTCATTACTTCCTATAAGTCTGTTGTAAATCCTATAATCACTTGATTCTTTTCTAAATCTTCCCGCTATAACGGCAGGACTGACCATTAATTTTTTTGCAAGATTAACTACACTCTCTGGCGTAGTGAGTAATGCAAAGTATTTGTCCCATTCAGATTTCTCAGCAAGTGCTTTTAACGCCATATCATCAGCTTCGTCTTCGTCACTATTTTTCTCTCCATCAAGGTCATCAAAATAGACTTCTTTTGAATTTTTCAAATGAAGGGAAACGTGGGCAAGCTCATGCATCAAAACAAACCAAAAATTATCCAGTCTGTCATACCGAATTGTCATTCCTATTACCGGGTTTCCATCAACGCCCCACATAGCAGCACCATCAAGGTATGTTTTAGGGAGGTGTTCCTGAAACACTAAATGAATACCATTATTTGCCAGTTCTTCTTTTGCTAACAACGGGCCTTTTTCTAAACGAGATAGTTTCAAAATCTCTCTTAAAAACGGTAAATCAATTGAATCTAAGTCACATTTCGGTAATTTTTTATCTAGCGTTTGATGAAGCACCTTCGCCTGCCATGCTTGTAACGCCAGACCATCCATGCGCTTATTCGTTGTATGAACTGCACTTCTTAAATGAGGTGCTCCTGCTATTGCAAACGGCGTTAACTTTACCGCTTCGAACATGTCCCGAACCAACTCTTCAGCTCTCTCTTTAGCCTCTGTAACCGATTTTATCACTTTCGGGAAAAAGCCCTTTTTAAACATGGCTGCAATTGGGTAATCTTCGTAGTTCACGTTACGCTCATCCAGCTCTCGCGTCTGGTCTTGCATCAGAACTTCATATGAAATACCCAGCCCTTCATGCAGCCTCTTGATCATCGATAAACTCAGCGGTGACTTACCGTTCATTACTTCTGAGACACGACTCTGACTGCCCAGATATGGAATTAAATCCTTTCTTGTTAACCCCTGCTGTTCCATTCGATTTTCTATAGCAGACACAGGATCTGGCAAGCCAATATCAAAATGCACTTTCTCATAGTTAGATATAAGCAAAGCCATGACGTCAATTAAGTCATCATTCGAGTCATCACCAGACGACAACAATTCGTCTAAATAGACCGTTGCTTTTTTATACTCTTCACTATTTCTGATTATTCTAATATTCATATATCACCCGCCAGCCCCCTGTGAGTTCCATCTCTGGTTAAACCGACAATCCAACTTCGTCAATTCGTAACATGCTTTTACTAAATATGACTTTAGCTACCACTTTAACTGCCCCACGGCCAACAACAAATGTCACATTATCAGCTCCTGAGACTTCAGCCCCCTTATAATCTTTCACAATGTCATCTGCGCAGTTCCAAGTAGCATTTTTCGCGTCATCCAGCCAGCACTGCAAGGCAGTGCGTTTCTCAGCATGCTTCTTAATGAATTCTGCTAATCTGTCCTGTCTAATGACTTGCAATACAAGCTACTCCTAACATACATGCATGCATTATTGATCCATTTTTCAGATATTCCAAATTATTTTTGAAATTATTTTTTACGTAAATCCCAAATAAGTCTGAAATCAATTGTGCTCAACATGCAAACGACATCAAGCCGGAGCTGTTACCTCATCAATACTGCAAATCCCGCGACCTAATTCTCTCCATTGAGCTACACTGGATTCAGCTCAAACTAACTGTGTAAAAAACAATGATTGGCTGTTGATAGTGAGTTTTCAGGTCGAGCTTCTATTAAAACTCGCTGCCACATTCCACCTTATTTTCTTGCTTCAAGCGTCTGCTTCATGAGATGTCGAAATGAAACGTAAACTTATCAAACGTAATAAAGCACGAATCGCTAATCAGCTTCAGCTGACACGACTAAAGGACCTGATTACCCCAGTAGAGGCCAATTTAGTTACATATGACTCAATAAGCGAGAGCAAACTACGAGGACAACATTGCCACTATCGGAGAATCAACCGCCAAGTTAAACTAAACCCTCGACAGCTTAAAAAGCTGCGACAGAAACAGTGTTTAGCAGGCTTACTTGGAAGCAAGTTTGGCGGCATCAGCAAAACTACGCTCAAGCCTGCTTCTGCGGTTTTTCTCAAAAACTCTGTTAAAGGTTGATGCTCTATTAAAAAAAGAGCGCTCTCAAATGGTAGTCCGTGAATGAACATTCTATTTCTTTGCACTGCAAATCTGCACCGTTCTCGAACTGCTGAAGACTTCTACCGCAAAGTCAACTCTAAGCACGAATATAAATCGGCGGGTTTAAGCCAAAAATACTGCCAACGATATGGTACAACGCTCTGCACAATTGAGTTGCTTAAATGGGCTGAAAAAGTGTTCGTAATGGAAGAAACGCACGTTCAGCGGATTGCTGAACATACGGGCGCATCATATTTAAGTATGATTGAAGTACTGGAAATTGAAGATGTTTATCAGTATATGCAACCCGAACTAATAGCGGCTCTTACATCTCACGAGAAGCTGCGTTTTTTAAATATATAACAAATAACTGCAATAATAACAACAACTTAACCACATTGCACTTGATCAACTGCTTAACGATCGTCAAATAACATTCATCGCTTGGTGAAGACGAAATAATGATACCTGTTGCAAACGAAAAACCAAGTTACAATGCGAGCAAAAGGTTTGAATTCAATAGAGTCAAGCATCCCTGTATTGCTAACAATATGTCACGACTATCCTAACTCGCGCTACTAGCTCACAACCAAAAGCACTAAACATATACGCAAGAAAAGTCCATATTAAAAATCACATAAAAATCTTTAGAATCATCTATAAATAACCTTTAGATATAATAACTACTGAAGCGCTAGCTACATACAGTGAAATATTTTGCAAATACATATACCACATAACAGTTCGAGTCCAGCTGGGGCCACCATTATTTTCAATGACTTACGTCATTTTCTTAATTTCATAAATTCTTTTTTTTCAGCTGCGGATCGGTAGCGGATCGGAATTACGAAAAAATCTGCACTTTTGGTTTGCTTAGTGATTTCCAAAAAACCTTTAGTTATCACTGATCGGGGAAAAACCTTATTGAAACCATATCGGTCTGGCGTTAGCACAGTGCCTACGGCTGCACCCTCGCCCTAAAGTCGCCCTTTTAACTAAGCGGCCAAATAAAAGTCTAAGTGCCAATCTTTTTATAGAATTGGTTTTTAAGTTCAGCAATCCCTCTACAAGTCAGTATTTGCACTTAACTCGCCCACCTGCTTTGACGCCTATCGTTACCGCCGTTGCACTACTCAATCTGGTTGAATTGCTTAGCTCTGTTTTCAAGACGCATCATGTCATAAAAGCCAGTATCAAAGACATCATGCAGGTGAATTTCTTTCAGCTTTGGCCGGAGCTTCAACGCGCTTAACTTATAGTCGGTACTATCTTCAGACCATCCCAGAAAAACATCGCTTATGCAGTTTTTGTTCTGGCTCAGGTTAAAGCTCGTTTTAGGTTTTAACGGCAATCGCTTTCCTTCTAATGTTAAAACCGCAGTTCTCAAATCTAACCCCATTTTATCGTTGTTTAAGAACTCATCATTGGCAAAAATCAAATTGTATTGCCACGTTTTAAGCACTTTCTCAGCTGATTTATCCCGAAACACAATGGTTAACTCTAATCTCTCGATTATCTCATCCCCATTGTTAACAAGCTCTCCCCGATAACATGGGCGCTCCCGGCCATCATCAAAACTGTTAGTTTTATAGATTGAGAAATTTTTTAGTTCGACATACTCAGCTAAGTAACTCTTTTCTACTTCTGCGATTCGTGCGGCCTCTTGCTTGTATTGCTCAACCTCTACAAGCATAGGTTCATACTTTTCAACTAAACGCTTATATTGCGCCAGCTCTGCTGCACTAAGGGGCTTAGCTGGTTCTTGGTTTACTGGCTTACATCCGTTAAGGCAAATCACTACCAATAACGCCGTTATCATTACTTTAGTTTGCAGCATTGTTCATCCTTTTCGCTGTTGGCCCGGACGCGGGCAAGATTCTTAATATCAAACTAACGCTAAACCCGTTTCGGAGTCATCTTAAGATTGGTTCGAATGTCTTGAGTACGGCATCAGGCCACTTGCTATGGTCAGGCCCAAACAGTTCCAGCATGTACGGATATTCCTCTTTGAGGTCTTCAATTCGCGCGATCTCAATTAACTTCATATAAGCGTCTTGCATCTCAGCCGCTTTACTTGAGAAAAACGTTTCATCATCTTTAATTTTTTCTCTTTTGGCGTTCAAAGCTAATTTTTGATGCACTTCACCGACATACCTGCAGATAAAAGCTCTATCTGTTGAACCGGCTTGATCGTAACCTTCAACCAGTTTGGGAATAAGGTATTTATCAGCAAACGCTACGCCATCACTGTAGCGCCCTGCCTTTTGAAAATACGGAATTATTTTGGCTATGTTCGCTGGGGAAAAAGTCACATCAGAAACCCACATATTTTCCAACGCTTCTTTCATCTTACTAATGGCTGCATCAAAGTCTTTTGCTTTTGCGCTGGCAGATGCTGACTTTAATAACCTGTCTACTTCTTCGTCAAAATGAAAACCTAGTTCAATCGCCATATTTGTTCCTTTGGCCTATACGCCGTTAGCGTAACCTTTGTGCTACCGACATGCTAATGAGTTTTACCTCTGAGTTTCAACTGTCTTTCGGGTTGCTCTGCTCTTATGTCACAGAAATGATCGGTGCCTGCATCTGAGGTATTTATTGTCGCTGCCTATTCTGTCTTGTTCTGATTCCTGCAACGCAATCAAGCTATAAATCCTTATTTGATATAGCCGCATCTTGGCCGGAGTGAGGCTCATGCATACTTTTAAATTTCGAAGGCGGGATGCCGGTGTAGTTTGTAAAAGCCAGACTGAACGCACTGGCTGATTTATAGCCAACACGGTCGGCTATCTGCGCCATTGAGTACAATTGCGTCTTTAATAAGTCTTTTGCAATCGTCATGCGCCATGCCGCCTGATATTCCATTGGCGTTATCCCGACAGTCTGCCGAAACCGATAGAAAAATGCTGAGCGTGAAAGCGCTGCTACTTTGGCTAATTGCGCGACAGTTTTTGTCTGGCTTATATCCTGATGTATTGTTCGTATGGCTTCGGCAATGCGTTTGTCCGCTAATCCTACTAACAGACCCGGCACCGCTGGCGTATTGATTTTGGTTCGGAAAGCTTCGATCAATAGAACCTGCAGCAGGTGACGCACAACTTGCACATAACCGGGTGGGCGGGCTAAAGATTCTTCTATCAGCATTTCTACCAGACGGGTAAGCCTGGTGGCGTTGCGGATATGCACTAACTTCGGCAATAAAGAAACCAGGATCCTGGCGTCCAGCGAATCAAACCGGCAATGCCCCACCAACAACTGCACATTTGCTGTTTGCTCTTTGTCTCCTACCCTGAATCTGCCGGCTGAAACCTCTTCAGGCAGGGAATGCACATCATCACCCGCAACAGGCGCTGTGCTGCTAAAGGTAAAATCGAAGGCTTCCGGTATCAGTACAAAATCGCCTGCGGTTAAATGGCGTGGCTGGTCATTGTCCAGCGTTAACGCGCATTCACCACTGATAACCACACAATAAAAAGGCTCTCCGGTATTTTCACGCGTAATTCGCCATGCTCCGGCACCCTGCACCACTTTTGAGAAAGCAACCTGCGGATTAAGGAGCGAAACAATATCTGAAAGAGGATCAACCACCAACGGACTCTTTATAATATTTTATGGACTTTTCACTATATAGGGTATCAACCAGAATGGCTATAGTATCGCTACCGCAGCGAATTACAGAGGCACTATGAAAACAATACTTATCACCGGATGTTCGTCAGGTTTTGGCTTTGAAACAGCCAATTACTTTTTGTCAAAAGGCTGGAGGGTTATCGCAACAATGCGTAACACTGCCGATAGCTTACTGCAGGAGTCTGAGCGACTAAGGATATTGCCACTTGATATCAGCGATATCCGCAGCATTGAGAATATTGTGGCGTTAGCCGGGCCTGTAGATGTGCTGGTTAATAATGCCGGAATAGGCGTGATGGGCGCACTGGAAGGTACAACAACAGATACCATTCACGATGTGTTTGCGGTTAATGTGCTGGGTGCTATCAACCTGACTAAAGCATTTTTGCCGTTGTTCAGAGCGCAGCAGTCGGGCGTCATCATTAATGTATCATCCGCTATTACACTGGCTGCTCTGCCGTTACTTTCTGTTTATACCGCCAGTAAAGCAGCGATAAACGCCTTTACCGAGTCCTTAGCCATTGAATTAGAGCAATTTAATATCCGTGTTAACCTGGTTTTACCCGGCCGGGCACCGGCAACCCGTTTCGGTGAAAACTCAAAGCCCAGGATGGCCACCGCGATTCCGCAGCCCTACGCAGAATTTGCCCAATCAGTATTTAAACAAAGGAATGATGACCACATTACTCACCCCCTGGACGTTATCAACGCCATATGGCAAGCCGCCAATGACAGCAGCAGCCCGCTGAAAATCATGGCGGGCGAAGATGCTAAAGCATTGGTACATAGCAGCAACTAACAACACTGAAAGGTGGCTTTTCGTGTGAACAATGAATTGCCACCGTTAATTATGTCGCAAGTACTGTGCAACGCTACCTCACGCCTACGGCACTTTTGCTTTGCTGTTATTAGCATTTTTACCTGCCTGTGCCACACTTAACGGCCCTGATCCGTACTGCAGGTAGCTGATGAACAGCTTGCGCCTTATTTTTATACTTATCGCCTTCGCGCTTAGTAAGCCTCTGGCGGCACAGACCGACAGCTTGTTGCTGGCCAGTAGTAATTACTACCCACATTATGCTGCCGACTTGCCGCAACAAGGCGCGGTAAGTGAAATTGTCCGCCAGGCGTTTTTACTGCAAGGTGTCGATATCAGCATCGATTTTATGCCGTTTGCCCGCGCCTACCGTGAAAGCCGGCAGGCAAATTATATTGGTTTGGTTGCGGCCTGGTATGATGACAAACGGGCGCAACACTTTTACTATTCCCAGCCTTTATATGCTAACCAAATCGTATTTTTTAAACGCAAAAACCAAGCCATAAGCTACCGCGATTACAGAGACTTAGTGCAGCAAAATTTGCGTCTTGCCATTGTGCAGGGTTACCTGCACCTGCCGGGGTTAGCGGAAAGTGGTATTGCGACAGAGCAGGTTGCCACAGACGAGCAAGCTTTTCATATGCTGGCACGCGGCAGAGTAGATTTAGTACCGGCCGATAAACTGAACGGCCTGTATTTAATCGACGAAAAACTGCCGCAATATGCCGGTATGTTGGAGTGGCTGACGCCGGCGCTGGAGCTGCGGCCTATGTATCTGTTGTTGTCAAAGCAGGACCCGCGTTCTGAGCAGCTGATGCAACGCTTTAACGCCGGCTTGACGCAATTACGTCAATCCGGACAGTACCAACAGATTATCGATAACTTACTGCCGCAGCATGACGTACATTAAACGGCAGCTAACTGCGGGCAAACAGCACCAGATGGTCTAAATCCAGCCGGATACCGATTTGCTCACCGATAGCATGGTTATGATGGCTCAGCGCCAGACAGTGCACCAGCTCGCCGCTGTGTAATTTAAGCTGATACAAAATATGCGAACCACGAAAGGCTTTCTCTACCACCTGGGCGGTGATGCCACTGCTGTCGTCGTGCACTATATCGTCCGGCCGGATCAGCACATCTACCTTATCGCCCGGCTCTGCTGTACTTGCGTAACGCTGGCGAAACACCCCCAGACTGGTTTGCACTTGTTGTGCGTCCAGCATGGTGCCCGGCAACAACACACCGCGGCCGATAAAGTCAGCGACAAAACGGTTTAACGGCTTGTGATACAGCTCATAAGGCGTGGCCCACTGCTGTAAACGACCATGCTGCATTACGCCGATCATGTCGGCCATGGCAAAAGCTTCATTTTGATCATGGGTAACCAACACTGCCGTAATGTGCAGTTGCTGTAAAATCTGTCTTATTTCCCGCGCCAGGCCTTCACGCAGTTCGGTGTCCAGGCTGGAAAAAGGTTCGTCCAGCAGCAGTATTTTCGGCTGCGGCGCCAATGCCCGCGCCAACGCCACCCGTTGCTGCTGGCCGCCGGATAACTGATGAATATAACGCTGGCCCAGATCCGGCAAACCAACCAACTGCAGCAACTGCTTTACTTTGGCGGTACGGCTGGCTTTGCTGAGTTTAAACAAACCAAAACTGATATTGTCTGCCACATTAAGATGCGGGAATAAGGCGAAGTCCTGAAATACCATGCCGACCTGACGTCGCTCCGGTGCCAGCATGTGCGCGCCACTGCTGACCGCTTGTTGCTGCAGGCTGATACAGCCTTCAGATACCGGTTCAAAACCGGCAATAGCACGCAGTAAGGTGGTTTTACCACAACCGGACGGTCCGACCAAACAACCAATCTGGCCCTGCGCTAATGACAAGCTGATGTCCTTCACCACAGTATGGCCTGCGTAAGCCACAGCAACCTGTTGTAAATCCAGCATTAATGCGATCCCTTCATACTTGAGTCTACCGAGCGTGCCAGCAATATTACCGGCAATAAGCTTACCAATACGATGGCCAATGCCGGCAAGGCAGCATCGGCCAGACGCTCGTCTGACGCCAGCTCGTACGTGCGCACCGCCAGGGTGTTAAAGTTAAACGGCCGCAATATTAAGGTGGCCGGCAGCTCTTTTAATACATCAACAAACACCAGCAACAGCGCGGTTAATACACTGGCACGCAGCAACGGCACATGCACCTTTTGTAATACTTTAAGCGGGGTGTAACCTAACGAGCGCGCCGCGTTATCCATTCCGGGTTTAATCCGCTCCAGCCCGGCTTCGACACTGTGCAACGACACCGCCAAAAATCGCACGCTGTACGCCAGTAATAACGCAAATAAGGTGCCGGAGAATATCAGCCCGGTGCGTACACCAAACCATTGTTCGGCCAGTAAGTCTATGCGGCCATCTAACCAGGCCAGCGGCAACATCACGCCGATAGCAATAACGGTGCCTGGCACCGCATAACCCAGAGCCGCAACACGCACCGGTGCCTGCACCAGTAAATCACGCCGCAAGCGTTTACCATAGGCAAATAACAATGCTAACAGTACTGAAATAACTGCCGCCATCGCGGCCAGCGAAAAGCTGTTCCACACCAGTTGGCCAAATTGCCGGTTTAGCGTGACCTGGTAATTTGTTAGTGCCCAGCTGACTAACTGCAGCGCCGGGATAATAAAACCAAACAGTACCGGCAACATACACAACAGCAACAACAGCAGTTGCCGTGCCGGTGCCACAGTACGCCCGGATGCAGCCTGAGTGCGCTGGCCCTGATGATAGTAACGGATTTTGCGCCTGGACCAACGTTCCAGCAGCAACAATAACAGCACAAAGCCGGTTAACATGGCCGCCAGCTGCGCCGCAGCCAACTGATTACCCATGCCAAACCAGGTACGGAAAATACCGGTAGTAAAAGTGGTGACGCCAAAGTACTGCACGGTGCCGTAATCAGCAAAGGCTTCCATCATGGCCAGCGCCGTGCCGGTTAAAATAGCCGGCCGTGCCAACGGCAAGGCTACACGCCAAAAATGTTGTCGCGGCGTTAACCCCAGCGTACGGCTGGCCTCAGCAAATGAAGCCGACTGCTCACGAAAGGCGCTGCGCGCCAGCATATAAACATAGGGATACAACACCAGCGCCAGCATAATGATGGCGCCGGTTAACGAGCGGATTTGCGGAAACCAGTAATCACCGTAGCGCCAATCAAACTGCGCTCTGAGTGCAGTTTGCAGCGGGCCGGCAAAATCCAGCATACCGGTGTAGGTATAAGCAATAATGTAGGCCGGCATTGCCAGCGGCAGTAACAGCAGCCATTCTAAAATACGCCGGCCGACAAACTGATACTGAGTGATAATCCAGGCACTGCCGGTACCCAGCAATAAAGCGCCGGCACCGGTACCGCCGGCTAACAGCAGCGAGTTGATAACATAGTCGGCCAGCACAGTTTGGCGCAAATGCTGCCAGACGTCAGTTTGCAGGTTGAACACACTGGCGAAGATCACCAGCACCGGCAACGCCAACACCATAGCCGGTAATAATACCGACCAACGCCAGATATCGCGCCAGCCTTGCTTCATCCGGCGCGTACCATATTACAACAAATTGAATTCAAAGATTATTTCCAGCCAGCGCGATCCATTACCCGAATGGCTTCTGCGTTTAGTTCGCCTAATTTGTCCAATTGTAACTGGTCTGCTTTAAATTCGCCAAAACCTTGTAAAATAGCGCTGGCTGTTACACCTGCACGCACCGGATATTCATGGTTTGTTTCGGCATACCACTGTTGGGCATCGGCGTTAGTCATATATTCCAATAACTTAACCGCTTGCACTTTATTAGGTGCATACTTAGCCACGCCGGCGCCGGAGATATTAACATGGGCACCGCGACCATCCTGATTAGGCCAAAACACCTTTACTTTTTCTGCCGCCGCTTTTTCCTTCGCGTCTGCCAACATGCCACCTAAATAGTAGGTATTGGCAATGGCGATATCGCATACACCGGCCGCCGCTGCTTTAATCTGGTCGCGATCACCGCCTTTGGGTGGCATAGCAAAGTTGGCAACCAAGCCTTTGGCCCAGCTTTCTGCCTTGGCGGCACCATCATGAGCAATTAAGCTGGCGGTCATCGACTGGTTATAAATGTTGTCTGATGAACGGATACAGATACGCCCTTTCCACTTCGGACTGGCTAAATCTTCGTAGGTTGATAATTCTTCCGGCTTTACTTTGCCGGGCACATATAAAATCGGCCGTGCCCGCATGGTTAAACCAAACCATAAACCGGCCGGATCGCGCAGAGCCGGCGGAATGGCGTCAGTTAAGATGTCAGATTCAATACTTTGCAGTACGCCCTGTTGTTTGGCGCGGTATAACCGGCCCACGTCGGTACTAATCAAAATATCGGCCGGACTGTTACGGCCTTCGCTTACCATGCGGCTAATCAGTTCATCCGGCTTACCGGTGATCAGGTTTACTTTAATGCCGGTGTCGGCAGTAAACTTGTCCAACAGCGGTTTGATAAGCTCTTCCTGGCGGGCAGAATATATGTTTACTTCTGCGGCTTGTGCCGCGGCAATATTGATAAATGCACCGGCGATACCGGCGCCTAATAAACTTAATGCGTAAGCTGATTTCATACTGCCACTCCTGCAGGGTGTTAAGGTAGAAAAGATAGGCTATATAAGCATAAATACGAACTATTCTCAATGCGGTGCAAGCCAGATAAACAAAAAAAGGCCGTTAAATATGCTTAACGGCCTTTTCAACGAGCTTACAGCAACACAATCTTAGTGGTCATGCGCCTCTGCCGGCTGTGCTATACCTAACCACACCAGTTTATGTGGCATAAAATTCAGCTGTTTGGTTGCCACGATTTCAGCATCGGCAATATCAACTGTCAGCAAAGTTTGCTCAATCGGGTTAGTTACATACACTTTGTCATCACTGGCAGAAATGGCCAGTTCAAAGCGGCTGCCCTCCGGCATAGTCGCCACATCTGCGGTTGCCAGTTGCACTTTGGCGGCAAATTCAAAGGCCGGCTCTTCTGCTGCTTCATGCTCGTGGCCATGATAATTCAGAATCGTCAAATAACCCTGGTTATCCAGCAGCACAAATTTACTGCCGTTATCAGCAAAGCCATAGCCGGTCAGTGCAGCACCTTCTGCCACCTGCCAGTCTATCAGTTCTATCTCGCCATCATGAGCGTGAATAGCAAAAGCACTGGCGCCGGCAAAACCAACAAAATGTTCAGCATGCTCAGCGCCCACTAAGGTACCAATACGCATAGTGCCGCTAAAATCTGCGGTGTTAGCAAGTTTAGAAGCAGTAAACGTAGCGCCGTCCTGTTCGATCAGTAACACACCGTCGGTACAGCCAAAGCCGATAAAGTGCTCGTTCTGTGCACTGCCGTGTAAGCCCGCGCACAGCTCGTCAAATACCAGCTCTTCATGGTAATGGTCGCCATGCTGTTCGTACACCGCTACCTTGTCCGGCAAAGTTGTCGCACTGTCAGCATCGCGGATTGTCGAGATTAAGTAGTCACCGCGCGCTTGTGCTGCGCCATGCATATTTAAGGTGTAATTCAGCACCGGGTAACCATTGCTGTCGGTAGTAATATCGGCTTCAGTAATTACCGCTACTGCTGCCGGGGTAGAGCTGGCAGCATCACCGTCGAAGAACAGCGCTAACTGGCTGTCAGTAGCGGTGATATGCGTGGGCCTGCTATCACTTAATATAAAGCTGGTTAGCTCCGGTGCTTGCTGATAATCGTGCAGGTGGTCGACATGATCTTCCTGAAACAGGCCACCATCGATAAACTCTACCCGGTCGGTAGTACGTTGCACCGCTAAGGCGTAGCGTTTAGCCGGCGATGCTGCCAGTGCAGACGGAATGTCTGCTACGGCAAACGTATCCAGCAAACTGCCGTCGCTTAATTCATACACCGACACCAGATTAGAATCTTTCGCTGAAATCGCCAGCCGGCCTACGGTGCTGATATCATCGTGGTCATGGTCGTCATCTCCTGCTATCGGGTCTTTCCCGACAATATTAGTAGTACTGTCACCACAGGCACTGAGTAAAGATACACTGATCAGCAACGCCGCCAGGCTTAATTTAGTTTGTAACATTACAACTCCTTTTTATAAGTAAAAGGTGCAGCAGGCCAGGAACCAGCGTTTACCTGCTGCACAAAAATCAAAAACTACCGCGCACACCCAGTGCCATAGAACGGCCGGGCAGTGGGGTTTTGTCTTTTAAAAATGAGGTATGCACCCGCACTTCTTCATCGGTCAGATTCTGGCCTTTGACGTAGGCCGTAAGCTGCTGCGAGCCGAGGTTAAAGCGGTAGCTGACACTGGCATCAAGCAGGGTATAACCGTCAGTCGCCGTTTCCAGCGCTGCGGTTCTGTCTTGCTTCATGTAGCGGGTGGCGCGTAAATCTGCGCTGATGGCATCTTGCTCATAAGCTAACTCTGCAGCAAAACGCAGTGGCGGTGTACGCGGCAAGTCACCGCCACCGTTTAAGCGGGCACGGATATAGTCGCCTTGCAGGGTTAATTTAAACGGCTCATTTAGCTGCCAGACATACTGCGCCTCTAAACCGTGCAAAGTGACATCAGCAGCAGCAAACAGATATACCGGCAACTCACCGCTGTGATCATGCTCATCGCCATGGTCGTGTTCATCGCCATGATCATGACCGTCTTCGGCAAACAAGCCGGTATTTTGTTGGTAGTAGTAGTTATCTACCTGGTTATAGAAGGCATTTAGTACAAAGCCGGTATTACCGCTGAATTTACGCAGCGTAATATCGAGGTTATTCGCGGTTTCCATTTCTATCGGTTGCGTGTTTAACACAAACTCGTCGTCATCCAGCACAAACAAGGCACCCACTTCATAGGCTGCGGTGCCAATGTGCGGGCCAAACGACAATAACTCAGAGGCCGAGGGCGCCCGCTGCGACCGTGATACCGACAGGCCGAGGTTATAGCCTTCGGCAAAATCCCACACCGCACCGGCCGACACGCTGTAAGGCGTAAAGCGCTGACGAACATCAAATACGCGGATTAATCCGGCATCAGTGCCATGATCATGGCCGTGGTCATGGTCGTGATCTTCATGGCCATGGGCACCGATGTCCGGCAGCAATACATCGGCAGCGTCAATGGTGACCCGCTCAACTCTGGCGCCTAACTGCACCAGCCAGGGGCCAAAATGACGCTCTTCCATCCAACCCAGCGCCAGCATTTGCGTTTCTGACGGCGGCGTAAAGGCTTCGGCACCTACAGCTTCAAAATCACTGTATTTGTAGTGCAGACTTAAGCCGCCGCGCCAGTCCTGATAAGGCCGGTGTAAAATCTCAATACGGGCTTCACGGCTTTGGTTTTTAAAGGTCGTGCCAATTTCACCATGCTCAATTTCAGCATGCTCGTAATCAGTAAAGGCCAGCCGGGTATTTACAGTACGAATAAGGCCGGACGAAAAATTCAGTTCGCTCAGCAGCTGATACCGGTTTTGCGTTAAATCAGCAAATACCTCTTCTTCTGCACCGTGCTCTTCGTGGTCGTCATGATCATGACCATCGTGCTCATCATGGCCACCGTGCGAATGGCCCGGAATGCCGTATTCACGGTCTAAGCGGCCATAAGACAGGCCAACATAGCCATTATCGAGCAAATAGCTGCCGCCCAGAGTAAAGCCTTTCGCCGTCGCGGCAGTATTCGCTACTTTGCCTTTTACGTCGTCTTCGTCCGGCTCTGCTTCAGCGAAGCCCGGAATACTGTAATTACCGTTATCACGCCAAAAACCATCGAGATAAAGGCCAATATTGTCTACTCCGGTCACTAAAGAGCCGGCGGCTAGTTTTTCGTTATTAACCGATTCACGCTGTAGCATCCATTCGGCGCGGGTGCTGTTGTCGGTAGGAATACGCTCGTCTACCACGTTAACCACTCCACCGATAGCACCACTACCGTAAAATAACGTCGCCGGGCCGCGCAGTACTTCTATTTGCGTGGCTGTGCTGGCCTCTGCCGCTACACTGTGATCCGGCCCGACGCGGGAAGCATCACCGGCGTCGAGGCCATTTTGCGTGATCAGCACGCGCGGGCCATCTAAACCACGGATAATAGGGCTGCTGGCCACGCCGCCGTAAAAGTTAGAATGCACACCGACCTCGTTTTTCAGCGTGTCGCCCAAGGTCGACGCCTGACGCATTTTCAGTGCATCTCCGGCCAATACGCTAACCGGCAATGCCGACTCAGTCGCCGAGGCATGAAACGGGCTGGCTTTAACGTCTATCACTTCAATGGTGCTGCTAAGCAAGGTCAGGCTAACATCCGTTAAGCCTTGCTGTGGCACCGTAAAGTGAAAATTGCGGTGGCCAAAGCGGCGCGCTTCCACATGCAGCTCGGCTTCAGCTGCCAGTAGTTTGCTTACCACAAAGCGGCCATCAGCATCAGTGAGTACCCGCTGGTTCTCGCCTACGACGCTAACTTCGGCTCCGGCAAGCGGCCGGCCGTTTTCATCAGTAACAACACCGGTAATAGACTCTGCACCGGCATAGCCCGCCAGTAAGCAGCTACTGACCATTGTGGTCAATATGGTTTTTTTAAACATCTTATTCCCCATAAATACCGTCGTTTTGCAGCTGTCCGGAACGTCAGCTGCATTTGACGATGCAATTGTTATGTTATAACATCTTTCAACTTTTGTGATGTTATAACATTATTCAGGTCCAATGCAACGCATGCGGGCAAATAACGTTACTCAGCAGCAGGCCTTTAGCGCCATCAACTTAATAAAAGAGAGCTTATGAAAGATCTTATTGCGGCAGCATTATCCGGCCTGTGTGTAGTGCATTGTTTGGCGACACCTGTATTACTGGCGCTGGGCAGTTCAGGCTTATTACTGGGCGCACTCAGCTCTGAGTGGTTTCATTATCTGATGCTGTTACCTATTAGTGTGTTATTAGCGTGGAGCCTGCCGGGCGGCTGGTGCGTACACAAGCGTAAAGCGCCTTTTTTGCTGGGGTTAAGCGGTTTCTTAGTGCTGATTGCCGCACTGTTTGCGCCACACGAAGCCGAAACCGCGCTATCGATAAGCGGCGGCCTGCTGCTAATCAGCGCCCATTTATATAACCGTAAACTACTGCATAAGCTGCAAGGTCCTCAACATGCTGCCAACTAACATCGCATCAGACAAACGCTTACCGGTAACAGTGTTATCCGGCTTTCTTGGCGCCGGTAAAACCACCTTGCTTAACCATGTGCTGAATAATCGCGACGGCTTGCGGGTGGCGGTTATCGTTAACGACATGAGCGACGTCAATATCGACGCTACCCAGCTGAATAAGGAAGTTAGCCTGAACCGCGCCGAAGAAAAGCTGGTAGAAATGAGCAACGGTTGCATTTGCTGCACTTTGCGCGAAGATTTACTGCTGGAAGTAGGCAAACTGGCCAAAGCCGGCCGCTTTGATTATTTGCTGATTGAATCTACCGGTATCTCCGAGCCGCTGCCGATTGCGGAAACCTTTACCTTTGAGCACGAGGACGGCCAAAGCCTGGCCGATATTGCCAGGCTGGATACCCTGGTAACGGTAGTGGATGCGGTAAACTTTCTTGCCGACTTTGAGGCCGCACAAGACCTGGCCGAGCGTGGCGAAAGCTTAGGCGAAGATGACGAGCGCAGCGTTGCCGACTTATTGATTGAGCAAGTGGAGTTTTGTGATGTGTTGATCGTCAGCAAAACCGACTTAGTCACATCACAACAGCTACAACGCCTTAGCGCCATTTTACGCCGCTTAAACAGCCGCGCCCGCATTATTCATACTGACAACGGCAAAGTAGCATTAACCCAAATACTCAATACCGGCCTGTTTAACTTTGAGCAGGCACAACAAGCCCCGGGTTGGTTAACTGAGCTGCGTGGCGGGCACAAACCGGAAACCGAAGAATACGGCATCAGCAGTTTTGCTTTTACCGCCCGCAAACCGTTTCACCCGCAGCGGTTTCACGATTTTTTGCACCAGGACTGGCCTGCCGGCCGCCTGCTGCGCTCTAAAGGCTACTTTTGGCTGGCCAGCACGCCCGAATACGCCTGGCTGTGGCATCAGGCCGGCGGTATCGCGCGCTACAATATGGCCGGTTTATTCTGGCAGGCGGTGCCGGCAGAGCAGTGGCCGCCAGAGCCGGAGCTACAGCAAGCTATATTTGAAAGCTGGGCAGAACCTTTTGGCGACCGCCGTCAGGAGCTGGTGTTTATTGGCCAGCAACTGGATAAAACCGCCATGCTGGCACAGCTGAATGCCTGCCTGCTGACTGATGCTGAACTTGAACCAGGTGAAACACAGTGGCAACAGTTGCCCAATCCCTTTATGCAGGAGCAATTGGCATGACTGCGTTAGCCTTTACTGACTTTCGTCTGCCAAGCCGTCAGCTGCGCTCTGATGATGCCGAAGTGCTTACCGGCATCTTTGCCGATGATGTCAATTTAGCCAGTTGGCAACGCCCACAGGATGCTGCCATCGCTGAGTATTGCCGTTCGCTGCGCTTTACTATGCCGCTAAAGCGTATTGTCAGCGCCGACACAGTACAGCACGATATTGGCTTTGCCCTGCCCGACGCGCCGGCTAAAGCAGCGTTGCTGGCTGATATCGCCTTACTGTGCCAGATGTTCAGCTGTTTAATGGACTGCCGGCAGCTGGGCCTGCGGCTGGAAACTTTAACTAAACCCATGTGCCCTAAGTTTCATACCGATCATCTGGTGTGCCGGCTGGTTTGCACCTATATGGGCCCGGCTACCGAGTGGCTCGACAGTACAGGCAGCACCGTTCAGGCAACGCCCTCTGCCGTTACCTTGCTTAAAGGTTCGGGCTGGGAAGGCAATGAACAACACGCAATAGTACACCGCTCCCCGGCATCGGATCTGCCGCGGGTACTGCTGACGCTGGATCCGATGTAATGGTGCGATAGCAGAGATACCACAGCCTATGAGAGCAAATTACTGTGTCACCCAGGCTGAGTTAAACCGCCGGCCGTCAATGACAAAAAATCGCCGGCAGGTGATGGCGCTGTTACAGCAAAAAAATACCGCTATGTCCGCATATGAAGTAATTGGCGCCCTGCAACAGGACTATGACACCACGCTACATCCGATGGCAGCTTACCGGGCGCTGGATTTTTTACGGCAAATGCAATGTGTGTTGCATTTGCGCACCATCAATAAATTTTTATATGTCGAAAACAGTCAGCCAAAGTTTTGGCAGGTACTGATTTGCGATAAATGCCAGCAAATTGAGAAGCACGCCTTACCCTACGACACTGCGCACTTGCTGTTACACCAGCAACACTCCGCCTTTCAGGCCCGCGATAACCATATTGAATTGCATGGCTTGTGCCACAGCTGTGTTAACACAACTGACCGCTAAACTGAGGACAATACCCGAAATGAATTTTTCTGCGCCGGCAGATACCGCACATGCCGCCACTCCCGCCTTTGCCGCCGCCCTTGACAGCGTTGGTATGCGCCACATTGATGTCATATTTACCCTGGCCGACCACCCGGACAGCGTACTGTCAGCCAAAGCCGATATCAGTGTTAACCTGCCAAGGTCAGATAAAACGGGCATTCATATGTCCCGACTGTACCAACACCTGTACCAGTGGACACAAGCAGAACCGGTTAGCCCTGCCACTTTACACGCTTTGCTTAATACGCTGTTATACAGCCAGCAGGAATGCGGCAGCAGCTCTGCCGCCGTGCGCTTACGCAGCCAGCTTTTGTTACACCGTCCGGCTTTGAAAACCGAGGATCTGGCCGGATGTAAAGCCTATCCGTTGGAACTGGAGGCCTGCTTAGACGGCGACAAACTCAGTGTTTCACTGAACCTGGATATTGGCTACTCCTCTACCTGCCCCTGCTCGGCCACCCTAAGCCGGCAACTACTGAGTGAGCAGTTTTGCCGCCAGTTTGCCGCGCAGCCGGTAGTCGACACCCGGCACATCAGCCAGTGGCTGTTGCAACATGCCAGTCTGGCAACACCGCATAGCCAGCGCAGCACGGCGCGGTTAAATGTCGACATTAACCCTGCACACGACAATTTTGGCGTTGTGCAACTGATTGATCTGGCCGAACACGCGCTGGCGACTCCCTTGCAAACTGCGGTGAAACGCGCTGACGAACAGGAATTTGCCCGCTTAAACGGCGCCAACCTGATGTTTGTTGAAGATGCCGCCAGACGCTTACACGCCGCGCTTAAACCGCACTACCCAGCATTTAGTATTAATGTAGCGCACCATGAAAGCCTGCACCCGCATGATGCGGTGGCAAGTGTGTCGCATAACCGATAAGCCCAATAACCATGCAAACACAAGAGTTTTTAAAAAAAGTCCGGCTTAAGTACGCTGATACCATCATCCGTGGCGGTACTCTGGTAACACCATCGGGCGATGTAAAGGCAGATGTCGCATTAATTCAGGGTAAAATTGCCGCCATAGGCGGCAGTGGCTGGCAGGCCGGGCACATGATTGACGCCGCCGGCTTGCATGTTCTGCCAGGCGCGATTGATACCCAAGTGCACTTTCGTGAGCCCGGCCTTACCCATAAAGAAGATATCTATCATGGCAGTAAGGGCGCAGTATTAGGTGGCGTAACCGGTTTTTTTGAAATGCCCAACACCAACCCGCTGACTTTAAACCAGCACGATTTGCAGGCAAAACTGAGTATTGCAGCAACTACCAGCTACTGTAACTATGCATTTTACATTGGCGGCAGCGCTGCCAATTTGACAGAGCTGACACAGCTGGAAACCCAGCCCGGCTGCGCTGGCATTAAAGTGTTTATGGGTAGCTCTTTTGGTGACTTGCTGGCCGGGCAGGATGAGCTGCTTAAACGCATTTTGCAAAATGGTAGCCGTCGGGTGGCCATTCATGCCGAAGACGAAGCCCGCCTGCGTGAGCGTCAGTCACTTACTGCAGCAGATGTGCGTAATCACCCCATCTGGCGTGATACGCAAAGTGCGCTGCTGGCAACCCAACGTATTGTTGCTTTGGCAGAGCAAACCGGCCGCCCGTTGCACCTGCTGCATATTTCTACTGCTGACGAGATGGCCTATTTGGCCGCCTTTAAACACCGGGTAACGGTTGAAGTGACACCGCATCATTTAACCATGCAGGCACCAGACTGCTACGAGCAGCTTGGCAGCCTGGCACAAATGAACCCACCAGTGCGTGACAAGCAGCATCAACAGGCCCTGTGGCAAGGTATTAACGACGGCACTGTTGATATTATTGGCAGCGACCATGCGCCGCATACGCTGGAAGAAAAAGCCAAACCTTACCCCGGCTCACCCAGTGGCATGACCGGGGTGCAAACCCTGTTACCGGTGATGCTGGATCACGTTGCAGCTGGCCGGCTAAGCCTGCAGCGGCTGGTCGATTTAACCTGTGCTAACCCGGCGCGCATTTTTGGCCTTACCGGCAAAGGCCGGTTGGCGGTGGGCTACGATGCTGATTTAACCCTGGTTGATCTGAATACCAAACGCACCATCAGCAACAGCTGGATTGCCAGCAAAGCGCAGTGGACCCCATACGATGGTAAAACGGTAACCGGCTGGCCCGTCGCCACCATTATTGCCGGTGACACTGTGATGCACAGTGATGAAGTACTGGGCAAACCTACCGGTAAAGCTTTCCGATTTTCTTGTTAAACAGACGCTTAACTGCAATTGATCCGCCGCCAGTCAAAGCTACGGTTAAATACTGCGACAATTTGTCGCATCCAATACCTGACGCTGTTTTGTTACCTTAGCTGAATAAAATCAATTAACTAACAGAATAGTGCGCATGACACTTAATAAACTAACCCTGGCCGTGCTTGGCCTGCCTTTACTGTTTGCTCCAGCCGTAGTGTACGCCACAGAGGCGACAGCAAGCGAGATTGAAGTAATGGTGGTAACCAGCAGCCGCCAGGCGCAGGCGCTGGTTAATCTGGCTGAATCGGTCGCGGTATTGGATGAATACACCATTGAAAACGTTAGCCCGGGCCACCCGGCAGAGCTACTGAACCGGGTATCGGGGGTGCATGTAAATGACTTAGGTGGCGAAGGCCATATGACGGCCATTCGCCAGCCCATTACCACCGGCGGTGTTTATCTGTTTTTAGAAGACGGCCTGCCAACACGGCCAACCGGATTTTTTAACCACAACGGCCTGTATGAAATTGATATCCCCAACGCCGGCCGGGTCGAGGTGACCAAAGGCCCGGGCTCGGCGCTGTACGGCAGCGATGCCATAGGCGGCATTTTTAATATTTTAACGCCAGAGCCTGCACTGCAGTTTGGCGGCCGGCTGCAGGCAGAACTTGGCAGCGACGGCTGGCAACGTGGTTTACTCAGTGTCAGCGGGCCTGTAGCCGACAAGCACAGTGCCTTCTGGCAGCTTAATAGCACACAAAGTGATGGCGCGCGCGAACAGGCCGATTACCAGCGTTTCTCCACTAACCTGCGCCTTGATAGTGAACTCGGTGAGCACACCCGGCTTAAAACTCTGCTTAGTTTTGGCAAAGTAGATCAAAGCGGTACTTCAGGCCTGTCGTTTGCAGATTACACACTAAACCCTGAACGCAATTACTATCACGGAGAAATGGGTGAGCGCGATGTGCAGGCACTGCGGCTGTCGGCTGAACTGCGTCATCAGCTGTCAGACAACAGTGAGTTGATGCTAACACCGTTTTTCCGTGATAACCGCTCAGATTTAATGCCAAGCTGGATGCTGAGCTACGACCCTGTGCTGCAGCAAACCCGGTTTAAATCCTATGGCCTGTTGGCGCAGTACAGCCAACAGTTAAGCGACCGGTTTAACTGGACCACTGGTCTGGATATCGATTACACCCCCGCCAACTTTACCGAGCAGCAAATTAGCGTAAGCCGCGACGGCGATATTTATACTGATTACGCCCTGACCGGACGCACCAACTACCACTATGATGCCGACCAAACGGTGCTGTCGCCCTATGCGCAGTTGCAGTGGTTTGCCACCGGGCAGCTGATTATCAGCCTGGGCGCACGGTATGATTATTTCAGTGTCGATTACACCGACCTGCTGCCAGCAGATGTACCGCAGCAGGTCGGCCGCAGCAGCTGGTTCAGGCCGGACTCGCAAAAAATCAGCTACCGCCAGCTTAGCCCCAAGGCCGGTATCGTGTGGAAATTCGCTGCCAATCAGCAGCTGTATGCTAACCGGCGCCACGCCTTCAGGGTGCCGTCTGTTGGCCAGGTATTCCGCCCAGGCAGCAGCAGCGACACCACTGAGCTGGAGCCGGTAACCGCAGTAAACCACGAAATTGGCTGGCGCGGCCAGTTTACCAGCCCGCTGTTTAAACGACTGCAGCTGGATGCCAGTATCTATGATTTAGCCATTAAAGATGACGTTGTAACCTATATCGACGGCAATACCCGTAAAGTAACTAATGCGGGCGAAACCAGCCATCGCGGCATTGAGCTGATGCTGCAGCTGGTGCTAAGTGAGCAATGGCAATGGCAAGCCAGCGGTAGCTATAGCCGGCAAAAATATGAGGATTTTCAGTATCTGTACAGCTGCTTTCCACCGGCTTGTGTACCGCCGGTGTCAGAAACCCGCAACTTTGCCGGTTTTGATGTTGGCAAAGCACCCAAACAGCTGTGGCAAAGCAGCCTGAGCTACCAGCCGGCGCAGATTGCCGGCCTGTGGCTGGAGCTGGAATGGCAAAAAGTAGGCCGCTATTTTACCGACGAAACCAATACCAATACTTACCCCGGCCATGATTTATGGCACCTGCGCGCCCGTTATCAGTTAACTGACAACATTACCCTGGCCGCACGGCTGATGAATATCAGCGATAAAACCTACTCGACCTACACCAGCAATCAGGTGGGATCCAGCGCCATAGAATACCGGCCGGGTATGCCGCGCAGTGTGTTTGTCAGTGCTACTCTCAACTTTTAAAGGGCAACAATGAGAACCTTTACCATAGTAAAATGGCACCGCCTGCTGCTCTGGCTTGGCGGCGCAACACTGCTGATTTTTGCCCTGACCGGGTTAACCCACCCTATTATGAGCTGGACCGGGCCACAAGCCGTAACCATGCGCCCACCGGTGCTACAGCTTGAGGGCGCCACCTTACAGCAGGCTATGCAAAAGCTGAACAACGCCGCGCAGCCATCGCAAGCGCTGATAAAGCTGGTGCCCTATCGTGATACAGCACTGATCCAGTTAACCGCCGATCTCAGTTCGCCGCGCCGCTATCTGACACTGGATGGCAGCGACGCGCCGGACGATAAAGACGTCGCAGTTTGGCTAAGCAGCCACTACAGTGGCCTGCCGGATGCAGAGGTTAACGCCATTACGCTGCTAACAGCGTATAACAACGCCTACCCGTCGGTTAACCGCCTGCTGCCGGTGTACCAGGTGGATTATCAAAACGGTTTAAGCCTGTATATTCATACCGAAAGCCTGAGCATGGCCGGCATTACCAACCCTTACAAAACCGCAGTACAGGCAGTGTTTCGCCAGTTGCATAGCTGGCAGTGGCTGGACAGCACGCCGGTGTTAAAAGTTGTGCTGATGGCTGTGCTGCTTGGTAGTGCGCTGTTATTGGTGCTAAGCGGCATCTGGCTGTTGCTGAAACTGCCCTTTAACGCGCGCCGGCGCGGCCTGCGCCGCTGGCATTATGCGCTGTCCTGGTTACTGGCATTGCCGGTACTGCTGTATCTGCTCACAGGCATTTATCACTTCGCTTATAAACAAACTGCTGCCGCCAACACCGGCTTAACCCTGCCGGGGGCAAAACCACTGCCTGACACTCTCGCCATTACTCAGTCACTGGATATAAACAACCTGTTCAACAGCGCCAGCCTGGTACAAGCAAATGGCCACTGGTATTGGCGCTTGTCCGAATTTAACCCGCACTTGCAGGCCGACCGCAACAGCCGCTTTAACGGCCAGCAAAGTGAGCAAGGCGCGCAGTTTTTAGCCTTAACAGCTGACGCCCCGGCGCTGAACGATGCAGCCTATGCCCGCTTATTAGCAACAAAGTTTACCGGATTGACTGAAGATCAACTGACCAATCAGACGGTGATTAGTCGTTTTGGCCCGGATTACGATTTTCGCAATAAGCGCCTGCCGGTATGGCAGTTTGACTACCCCGACGGCCGACTGTTTGTCGATGCAGTCAGCGGCCAGTTAATTGAGCAGCAAAGCCAGGCCAGCCGGCTTGAACGCTACAGTTTTTCTTTTGTGCATAAATGGGGCATGTTGCAGCCCCTACTTGGCCGCGAAGGCCGCGATATGCTGGTAATAGGCTTTATGGTATTGCTGCTCACAATGGCGGTATTGGGCTTTGCCATGCGCCTGCGGCGAAAATAGCCAGGTAAACACCGCTGCGACAATTTGCCACAGCGACGCAAGCCGCTGAAGGCGTTACACTTAACACACTCAGAATGACATTACCGCTGCAATGGTTTAGTCTGCTCTGACATTTTGCAAACGGCTGCCTGGCAGCCGTCTTTTTTTAGTGGTGTTATGACAAAACAACTGATTATTTCCAGCGAATTATCACCGCGCCATCAGCTGCGGCAATTTGCTAATTTCCGTTGGGGCTTAATCGCCTTTGAGGCCACAGCTGCCGTGGCTGGCTGGTTGTTCGACTACCCTGTCAGCTCCTGGCCTCTGATTTGGCTGCTACTGCTTACCCATATTTGCACCAATCTGCTCCCACCTCTGTTTCGCAGCGCAGACACTCATTTAGCGCGTATTTACGCTATTTGTTGCTGTTTCGATGTGCTGTTGTTGGGATGTTTACTGTTGCTAAGCGGCGGCGTGAGTAACGGCCTGGTGGCGTTACTATTACTACCGGTAGCGGTAGCGGCGGTAATGCTGCCGGGCCGGGTGTGTTATATCATTGCCATGCTGGCGGTAATGGCTTACAGCCTGCTGCTGGTGATTGGCGATTTGACTATTCCGGATCTGGAGCAACTGTTGCAGCAGGCAGAGCATGCACAGCACAGTGCCCACATGCATAATGCCGGTGCATTTAACCAGCATATGCTGCAAATGTGGTGGGCCTTTACATTATCAGCACTGTTAATCAGCTGGTTTATTAACAGCCAGGCTAATTTAATCCGTTTAAAATCCCGGAAAATCAGTGAACTGCAACAGCAACAACTACGCCAGGAACAGCTACTGGCTCTGGCTACTTTTGCTGCCAATGCCGCCCATGATTTGGCCAGCCCAATTCAGACCATGCAGTTGCTTTGCGATGAGCTGGGCAACGAATTAACAACCGGCGATACCGGCACAACGCTGGCCGGGTTGCGCAATCAGTTAAACCGTTGCCAACAAATTGTCCGGCAACTGCGTCGGGATGCCGGTAGCTTGCGCAAGGATGAACAACCGGTATCAGTATTAACGTTAACAGAGCAACAACTGGAGCGCTGGTTAAACAGCCGGCCCGATATCAGCACGAGCTTAAAGCGCACACTAAATGCAGACGACTTTAGCCTGGCTGACAGCCAGGGCTTTGCTGCTGCTTTGCTGAATATTCTGGACAATGCTGCCGACGCCAGCGTAGCAAACCAGGTGCCGGATTTAGCCTTACGTATTGAATTAACGGCTGGCGGTCTGAGCATCAGCATTCGCGACTTTGGTGAGGGATTATCAGACAGCCGGCTGGCGCAGTTGGGCCAACTGCCGCAACAAAGTGAACAAGGCCTTGGCATTGGCCAATTTCTGGCGAATATGTCGATTGAACGTCTGGGTGGGAAGGTCAGTCGTCGCAGCCTGGATAATGGCACTCTCACGCAGATTGAGCTGCCGCGACCACAAGCGGAATCGAGGTAAATGCAGCTGGTTATTGTTGACGACGACCAACCCTTACTGGCCGCTCTGGCGCGGCGCTTTAGCCAGCGCGGCTTTAGCGTTAACACCTTTGCTGCGGCTGTGAGCGCCGAGCAGCTTATTGCCCTGCAGGCACAAGCCTATTTGCTGGATTTACGCTTTGCTAATCAGTCAGGCTTAAGTTTTATTGCCCCACTGCGCGCTGCGTTACCGCAGTGCCGTATTATTTTACTTACCGGCTACGCCAGCATTGCCAATGCGGTGCAAGCGGTAAAGCTGGGCGCTGATGACTACCTGACCAAGCCGGTCGATTTACTGCAGCTCGAACAAGCACTACGTGGTAATAACAGCAGGACTGACGCAGACCACGACAACCAAGCAATACTTTCACCTGATCAGTTAGAATGGGAACATATTAACCGCGTACTTAGCGAGCAAGACGGCAATATCAGCCGCACTGCAGAGTTACTTGGCATGCACCGGCGTACATTGCAACGCAAGCTAAGCAAACACCGGCCTTAACCCGGCTTACTGCTGCGTAGCTATTTGCTGCAAAAACTGTAAACGCTGTAACTCTTGCTCGTTTGGCTGCCAGGGATCGTCGCTTAGCTGGCTGAGGGAAAAATAGTCAAGTGTATATTCGGCTTGTTCACTGTGGCCGTATTGCGTGAGTTCACCCGGCGCTGCAGGGCGTTTTTCCAGCACAAAGGTGCCGAGAATATAAGGCCCGCTGTTATTACGCAGCACGGCTTTATAAGCGCGCAGGATGATTTCCTGCTCGCCGCCAGCCAGCTGTTCTGTTGCGGTTAACAGTGCCAGTGGTTGGCGCTGTTCGGTAAATAAGTTGGCCCGCAAGCGGTAGTAGCCGGCTTGTTGTACATCAAGCTGCAACGGGATCAACATATCACTGCCCAAGCCACGCACCTGTCCGACACCGGTAATGCTGGCGACCGGGTTATAGTATTCAATACCGGTCTTCAGTACCTGGTTTTGTCCATTAGCGCTAAAGCTTACCTGTACCTCAAAAGCGCCGTTCCAATCAGCTTCTGGTTCAAGCGTGGCGCTGTAACGCTGTGGCGTACCGCGCATCTCAGCTGTTGCTGCACTATCACCGCTGCGTTCTGATGTTAGCTGCACGCTAACATCGAATACCTGTAAGCCGGTTACTTCCAGCGTTACCGGCACTGTTTCAGGGTAACTAAAACGATATTTCGGCAGCACTATAGTGGCACTGGCACCGCCTTGCAGCGGCACGCTTTGCGGAATATAACGGTTTGGGTTAAGCAAGTGTTCGTCATCTGCGCTTAACGGCCGCGAATAAGCCGGTAACTCAAGCTCTGCGGCATAAGCACTGGCCAGCAGCTTAAAACTTTCGCTCACCGGCTCAGGAATTTTCTCTGTCACGCTGATCTGTTGCGGCGCAGCGCCAGGCTTACGTACAGGTTGCGGCGGGTTATCCGGCATTGGCGCTGCAGCTTGTGCAGATTGTGGCAATGACACCACTGCCGGCGCCGGCCAAAAAAACCATAAACCTGCCAGCACCGCTGACAGGCTTAGTATTACCAACACTTTTTTCATGTAGATCAGTTCGCTGCCTGATACACCAGCGCTGACATACTGGTGTTATTCGAGTTACGCACCACGCGATAACGTGAGCTGAGAATCCACCAACCACGGGTTTCGTCATAGGTATTGAACTGCAGCCGCTCACCGTTCAGATAATTCGCACCACTGTTAGCAGCGGTAATTTCATCCTCAGCGCGGTTGGCAATAACCTCACTATGGCTGTAGCCTTCACTCATCAGCAGCGGATAATGATACGGCATAAAGCTCGACGGACCGCTCACCGAAGCCAGTTTGCCATCAAAGGCAACACTGCGTGAGCAGCTGTTAAAGCTGGCGGCACTGGAAGCACCGCAACTGGAGTGACTGGCTACTACGCCATCATCTTCGCCAGGTAAAAACGCACCGGTAGCGCCTAAGAAGTCAGACCCTGCGCCAACAAAGCGTAAACGCGGCACCCGCTCATCCGGAAATGCGGCTAATTGGCGGGCGGTATTAACCCGTAAGTCATTTAGCACACCGATATTAGACGGCGATGGTATTTGCCCCAGCCACAACGACAGCGCCAAGCGTAAAGTCGCATCAATCAGGCCTGAGCCACCGGCCACATTTACCGCTAAGTCAGCTAACTCTACCCCACCGCCGGCACCGGCGAAGTCAAAGCTGGCAACGATATTCAGCGGTTGCAGGCCGGCGTTTTGCAGCCACAGTGCCTGGTTATCAATAATGTAACGGGTAACTAAGTCGCCGGTAGAGTGCGAGACAAAAATACAGCCGTTGGCACAAGTGCCCTGCTGCGACATTTGCTGCAACTTCGGCCAAACATAATCAGTGGCTATTTTTCCGGCAACGCGCTCCTGCGACGGCCAATCTATGCGTACATCAGCGCGGTCACGCCAGTATTCTGCCCAGTAAGCCGAACCGTTCGTCGTAACCTGGCTGCCGGTAGGCCGGCTGGCTAAATTATCCGGCTGAAAGCCGTGCACTAATACCACAGGGTAGCCGCCAACCGCTGCCTGCGCCGAAGCACTAAGCAGGCCGGCTAATAGCAGCAGGGTAAATTTCTTCATTGGGTTGTCCTCGTCTTTTCTCTGCTGAAACGGGGTTCTTGCTGAGATTATCGTTATTATTTTTGCGTCTCGTCCATGTGACTGGTTACAACTCCACCAACAAGATAGACCAGTTCAATTTGAATGCAACAGCCGGCTTTGGCTGTGCAGCATGCCGCAGCGGCGAAAAAACAGCAGGTTGTTTAAATTTCCCAATAGTGAAATAAATGTGAATGTCGCGACTGGTTTAACCACCAGCCTTAGTAGTTATGCAGCGGCACACGGCAGATCAAACTGTTGTTTAAAGTGATTGCTCCAACTATTTTTTACAGCCGCACTAAATAATAAAGCTAACCGATTGGGCGCATCGCGTTAACCCTGCGCATAAAAAACGCAGCCGAAGCTGCGTTTTTATTGTCAGCCTTAAACCACCTCCTATGGAGGTGGTGAT
>NZ_JABSOD010000030.1 GCF_013283795.1 Rheinheimera lutimaris | reverse complement strand
TCTAATTTACTGTCCGGAATTAGTTGACCACTACACTTGCAGGATCTTAAACACGCAACTCGCGGGTTTTGGTCCTTTGAATAAGCTGTTAGCCCTACTACGTAGATCATATGGAATTAGATAAATTTAAAGAGTTTTTAGAATCCAGAGGCTGGAACAAAAGTACCAATCAGGATGGAGAATCTGATTGGTGCTACAGCAATGATCGATTGATAATTCAAATATATGACGGTTTCTATAAGTCCAAGGATGGAGAGCTTATAGAGCTATCATGTTCTCTATCAAATCCGGATTTTTTGAATGCTGCAAAAATAATTTCTCAAGATAACCAAAATGGCTATCCCATAAAAATCACACACATTGAATTACCCTGGGGAAATAGTTGGGTTCCTTTTGCCGAATGCGAAAATAGAATTCTCGAGTGGGTATCAAATTTTGACCTTGATGCGGAATTGGATCGCTTTGAGGCTCTTCCTACTTCTGCTCTTGGCGCAGGACCAATTAAACACTTATCGGCGCTGGCAATTAGGCATAGATCATCACAGATCGAAGAATATATTAATTCATTTAGGGATGGTCGCAGGCTGGGGTTTGTAAATTACATAGATATAGGTTATTTACACCGAGCATATGAACTGGCAAAAGGCTAACAAACGGCTCATGTGCGACCTCCGTTCCGTCGGCCTTTTTTGTGGTGTTTACCACAAAAAATACCAACTGCACTCAGGCGCCATAGCCGAGCGTTATAACCTCTAAGGAAAATCTGTGAAGATTTTAGGAATTATTTTTTTAGCATTATTCGTGTCTACTGGATGCAAATCAATTTCAAAGGATGTCCGGCTTGTGACAGGCACTAATAAGGAAACCGCAAGTATACTGGTATACCGAGAAAAGGCATTTCAGGCTGGGGCAGTGAGTCTTTATGTCGGAAAAGATGACAAATATTTTATGGAACTTGGAAATGACGAGTACGGGCAGGTAGAAATTGATGCTGGTAAACACTTAATTCAAGCAAAGGCTAGTGGAAGCCCATCTTCGGCATTACAAATTGAATTAGCGAAAAATCAAACTGTTTGCTTGTTTAGTAAACCTAACCCTGAAATGTTGGGAGCAATGCTGATTCCATTAGTAGCGAATATGGTGCCTACGTTTGTGCTTGAGCAGGTAGATTGTCCAAGTGCAGAAAAACTGAAAGGATTCATGCGTGTTGGGTTATAACAAGCGCCTTAAACAACGCGCCAGCGGCCGCTGGACTCACAACAAGTTGCTCGCCGTTTAGGCGTGCGTTGGTCTATGGAGTATTTATGAGAAAAATCATTACCCTGACAGGATTAATGTTATTGGCGGGATGTGGTGTAACAGGGACAGCTCCAAAATCTGTATATCCTAAACTGACCAACGATATTGCCTTAACTAAAAGAGCGGAAACCTTAACAGTTACTACCGGAGTGAATGCCAGTGATAACGCGGCACACGGGGCCTTTAATTGGGGAGCGTTCTCAGATGAGGATGTCGCAGCCATTAAAGTTGCCGCTTTAGATGCAATAAACAATAATGCACCCGGCGCAAAAGACAGTTTCAATATTCATGTCAAGATACATAAATACGCTCAAGTTATAACCAACTCGAGCTATGCTAGTTTTGTTATTGTGGATTGGTGCATTGAAGATAACGGTGTGATTGTATCAGATGAAGTTTTCTACGCCGGACACAGTGATGAGTTGCATCTTTTAAAAGGTAAATCTCTCGGTTGGGCTAAAGGCATCACACATAATGCGGTTGTGAGTAGACTAATAAATAAAGCAATCACCTATTCAAGCAATAAAGCTATAACCAACGCTTATCCTGAAAATCATGTATTTGAGACAGCAGAACAAGCTGTAGCAGCGCTGCCTAAAAGCCTAACGTCCGTGGGCGCTTTCGGGGCTACAGGTGGTGGGTTCTACTACGTAGGCTCATCAACCGGGCAAACAGATTTTCAGGGCAAATCTGCCTATGAAAAGGTTGATTGGGCCAGGCAGCTAAAATTGCAGTAAAGCTTTATAACAAAAGCATTGTCGCCAGCAAAAGGCGCAGGCAGCTCCGCCAACCTTTGTGTAATGGCTCTTACAAAAGCGAATGCACGATTCGTTAGAGATAATTCTAAGTAAGGTATTGTATAAATGAAATTTGTTATCTGCTTACTGGCAGTTTTGCTTAGCTCTTGCGCATCAGCGCCCAAAGATGCAGCAACTTTTGATATGGTAGATATTCCTGAATCAGGAGCAGGTGAGAGTGTTTTCGTATTTTACCGAACTTACACTCCACCAGCTGCATATGACATGCGCATTAGTATAAATGACAAGCAAATTACTGCTTTGCCGAATAATACGTTCTCTTATGCACGGCTCACTCCAGGCAAGTTCAAATTGAAAATTAGCTGGCATCCTCTGTCGGGTATGTTTAGTAACGAGCAGGAGCTTGAGATAAAAGCTGGTGAAACATTTTTTTTGCAACTAAGCAGTAGTGTTTGGATGCCGATAGGCATCCAGTTAGGGTCGGACGAGCATGCCGCTCAAAATCAAAAGTCCGCTATAGAAATGCTAAGGAAGTGCTGTAAGTACGTCGCGTCAATTGAACTCTGACAATCTGCACCACATAAAGCATACCAACCCCGCCAAAATAATTTTATTACAGCTTAAGATAAATCATGACGCTTTATGTTAAAGCAGCGCTCTATCAGAGCAGAAGATTGCTGCCTACTTAACAGCTGAAACGCAATAACATATTACCCATTATTGAAAATAATGATGCCGGCGTGATGCTTTATACAAGCTCTTAAAACAGGATTAAAAATGAAATTCAGTATCTTGAAAGCCGTGTTTATTGTGGCTGCTACATCGTTTCTTGCCGCGTGTTCCTCAACCAACTACATGGTTCACCAAATAGACGCAGGCACAGAAGGCAATAAAGAGAAAATTTCACTTAAAGACAACAGTTTCCACCTGGTAAACGGCGGCGATGGCATAAAAACCACGCTTATATTATTACAAGAGAAACCAGCAGAAGGCAGCGGAGCGTCAGCACTTAACATTGCTAACGAGTACCTGGCTAAGCACACTCAGGCGATTGTTGCGGAAAAAGAGATACTAACTACCGAACAAGCGCTGGAAGCCGCCGTATCGAACAACAGTGGTTACTTAGTTTATTCACAAGTCGAAATTTGGACTGATCCGCTGGGAATTAATTGCACCAAGCACTACTACGACCAGGCGTCAGTGTTGTTGTCTATATATTCGCTAAGCGATAAATCACTGATAAGCACCTCACGCCTGTCGGCGAAAAGCTGCCCACACACTGTAAACGGTATTCCTGTTACTACCGGCTCGCCGGAAAAGCTTTTTGAAACCCTGTTCGACAAATGGTTTAACGAAAACTTTACCCTTTAATTATCCGCGCTAATAAGCTGGTCGCGTTAGCGACCGGCTGCTTGCGTAAGCACCGCCTTACCCTGCCTGATTAAACCGGCTAAACGCTGCCTCCAAATCAGCCAATAAATCCTCTACATCCTCCAGCCCGATATGCAAGCGGATTAATGGCCCGCTGTAAGGCCATGTTGTTGCCGTGCGCAGGTTCTGCACTTTCATGGTGGCGGTAATTAAGCTCTCATAACCGCCCCAGGAAAAGCCCATTTTAAAATGCGCCATGCCCTCAATAAAAGCTTCTACCTGCTGCTGGCTGCCTTGCTTTAACACAAAAGAGAACAGGCCGTTGCTACCGCTGAAATCACGCTGAAAAATGCTGTAACCAGGGTGTGATGGCAGTGCCGGGTGTAAAACACTTGCTACTTCCGGCCGCTGCGCCAGCCAGTTGGCTACCTTAAGCGCGCTTTGCTCATGCTGTTTTAACCGCACTGATAAGGTGCGTAAACCGCGCAGTGCGGTGTAGGCGTCATCGGCTGAGGCACAATAGCCCATTAAGTAACTGTGCTCGCGCAATTGCGGCCAGTGTTGCTCGTTAGCGCTGGCGGTGCCCAGCATCACGTCAGAATGGCCAACAATGTATTTAGTGGCCGACTGCACCGACACATCTACCCCCAACTCAAACGGCCGGCACAAAATGGGCGAAGCCCAGGTGTTATCCAAAATGGTAACGATATTGTGCTGCCTGGCAACGGCGGTAATGGCCGGAATGTCCTGCATTTCAAAGGTCAGCGAACCCGGTGATTCAAGAAAAATCACCCTGGTATTGGGCTTGATAAGCCCGGCAACAGCAGCGCCGATTTGTGGATCATAGTAGGTTGTTTCTATCCCCAAACCAGCCAACAGCTTATCGCACAGCGCACGGGTGGGCTCGTAGGCGCTGTCGACCATCAATAAGTGATCACCGCTTTTTAAAAACGCCAGCAAGGCGCCGCTTACCGCGGCAGCACCACAGGGATACAGTGCACAACCGCTACCCCCTTCCAGCTCGCAAATAGCTTCCTGCAAGGCAAAATGGGTTTCGGTGCCGCGGCGGCCGTAAAACGGCACGCGGTTACCACGTTGTTGCGTGGCATGCTTTAATTCGGCAAAGGTATCAAACACTATGGTAGACGCCCGCACTACCGGTGGGTTAACGACATTGCCGGTATAATTTTTACTGCGGCCGGCGTGAATAAGCCGGGTATCTTTTTTCATTTGCTGCCCTTACTGAGTAAACCACTACGACTTAAGTTGGGTATATAAGACATCCGGATGTCTATACTATAACCGTATAGTGCCACAATGTTAAACGCTTGTCGTCGGCTGCAGTATCTGCCTGAAGCGTACAAACCCCCTGGCCGCCGTAACCCCCGTTTGACAAAGGGTAGCGCGCGAACCAGGCTTTACGCAACAACAAGGAGACAACAGATGCGCAACTTTAACCTTACACCCTTAACGCTGGCCATCGCCGCTGTTTTTATCAGCCCCGGCTTATCCGCGCAGCAAACCAGCGCAGATACCGCTGCTGACGATGCCAAAATAGAACAAATCGTCGTTACCGGCACCCGGGTTGCCGGCCGCTCGGTGTCCGATACCGCAGTGCCTATTGATATTGTTGGCGCAGCCGCGCTGGAACGTTCCGGCAATACCGAGCTGAACCAGGCGTTGTCTATTGCACTGCCGTCTTTTAACTTCCCGCGGCCGGGTCTGGCCGATGGTACCGATACTATCCGGCCGGCTACTTTGCGCGGCTTAAGCCCGGATCAGTCGCTGATATTAGTTAATTCAAAACGCCGCCATTCTGCTTCTTTAGTTAACGTAAACGGCACTGTCGGTCGCGGCGCCTCGGCGGTCGATTTAAATACCATTCCGATGGCGGCGGTAAATGCCATTGAAGTACTGCGCGACGGCGCCTCGGCACAATATGGCTCTGATGCTATTGCCGGCGTATTAAATGTGCGCCTGCGCGAAGCCAGCGAAGGCGGCAGCTTTACCGCTTCTTATGCTTATCGCGACAGCAATTACACCACCCCCACCACGCCACCACCGGCCGGCGCCACCTGGAGCGCACCGGGCCGGATTGAACGCGCAGTTAGTGACGGCGAAACCGTTAATTTTGCCGGTTGGAAAGGTTTTGCGCTGGGTAATGCTGGTTATGTCACGGTATCGGCAGAGTACAAAGATGCCGAACGCACCGAACGTGGCGGTTATGATTTTCGCCAGCAATATCCGCTAGTGGATGGCGAATTTGACCCGCGCGAGCAAACCATTAACCGCTTTAACGCCTGGTACGGCGAGCCGGAAATGCAGCAGTTTACCGTATTTGTTAACGCTGGTTTAGATGTCGGCCCGGGTAAACTGTACAGCTGGCTGAGTTATCAGGACCGGGCAGCAAAGTCCGGCGGCTTTTACCGCCGTGCGCTGGATGACCGCAATGTTATTGAAGTACACCCCGATGGCTTTTTGCCGATTATTGCGCCGGATGTTACTGATACAAGCTCAGCAATCGGTTATGAGTGGGACAGCGGCGAATGGAGCTTTGATGCGTCTGTGGTGTATGGCTTTAACGAAATGGAATTTACCATTGAAAATACCGTGAACCGCTCAATTGGCCCGGCCAGCAAAACAGTATTTGATGCCGGTGGTTTTAACTATGACCAGATTGTCGGTAACTTTTCAGCGGTGACCTCTTTTGATGTTGCGGCGCTGGCCTCCCCGGTTAACATTGCCAGCGGCGTAGAGCTACGCCGTGAAAGCTATACCATTTTTGCCGGTGAGCCCGACTCTTACCGTAATGGCGGCGTGTTGTTGGCCAATGGCAATCCAACCCAATCCGGCGCCCAGGTTTTTCCGGGCTTCCGCCCTTCCAACCAGGCCAATGAAAGCCGGCATTCTGTCGGCGTATTTGTTGATCTGGAAGCTAATCTGACCGACAACGTGCTGGGCTCGGTCGCGCTGCGGGCCGAGGATTATTCCGACTTTGGCAGCAACCTTACCGGTAAACTGGCACTGCGTTATGATATCAGCGACAGTTTTGCCCTGCGCGGTTCGTTGCAAAACGGTTTTCGCGCGCCGTCGTTACAGCAGCAATACTTTACTACTACCTCGACCAACTTCGTTGGCGGTGTACCCTTTGATATAACCACCTTCCCGGTAGAAGACCCGGTGGCGATAGCACTGGGCGCTAAACCGCTGGATGCGGAAGAATCCGTAAACCTGTCACTGGGCGCGGTAATGCGCTTTGGTACAGTGTCGGTTACGCTGGACGGCTATCAAATTAATATTGATGACCGTATCGTGTTGTCAGAGAACCTCGGCACCAGCGCCAGCCAGGCTAACGTGGGCGAATATCTGGCGCAGCAAGGTTTTATTGGTGTTGCCGGCGGCCGTTTCTTTATTAACGGTGTTGATACCGAAACTAAAGGTGTAGATTTAGTGGTGAACTGGTCACTGCCTACCGATGCTATCGGCGATTTTGACCTGACCTTTGTTGCCAACTATAACGAAACCGAAGTCACCAGGGTACCGCAAACTGCCGAATTAGCCGCACTTGACCCGGCGCCAACGCTGTTTGGCCGGCTTAATATTTTGGCTTTGGAAAAAGGCACGCCAAAAGATAAGCTGGGCGCCATCGTAAACTGGAATCTGGAGCGCGTCAGTGCAACCTTGCGGGCTACCCGTTATGGTGATGTGTTAACGCCGGACAATAATCCCGACCGCGACTTTACCTTAGACGCCAAAACCCTGGTGGATATTGAAGGCCGCGTTGATGTTACCGACAATTGGCGCTTAGCGCTGGGTATGGATAATATCTTTGATCAATACCCGCAAGCCTTTCCGATAGCGCTAAACTCTACCGGCAATACGCCGTTTTCCAACTATTCACCCTATGGCCGTTCCGGCCGGCTGATATACGCTAAGGTAACGTATAATTTCTGAGTAACAGGCGCCGCAAGGCGCCTTTTTAATTCAGATTACTGATTTGTGATATATCGACCAGGTGTTCCAACTTTGGTTTGGCAAAGTAATAGCCCTGAAAATAACGAATACCGGCCGCACAGAGATAATCCAGTTCGCCTTTCGTTTCCACGCCTTCCGCCAACACCCTGGTGCCCTGCAATTCACACTGTGCAATGGTTTTTTCGACGATACATTGCTTGGCAGCATTTTGCTCAATATTGCGGATCAGCTGCATATCTAACTTTAAAATGTCGGGTTTCAGCTCTATCAGCCAGTCCAGGGTGGCAAAGCCGGAGCCGTAATCATCAATGGCAGTATAAAACCCCCGCTTGGCGTAACTGCGAAAAATACGGTTTAAATGCGCTTTATCCGGAATTTGCTCGCCTTCAGTTACCTCGAACACCAGCTTACGTAAATCAAAACCATATAAATCTGCCGCTTCAATGGTGGCCTTAATGCAGGTTTCCGGGTTGTATACCGCATTGGGTAAAAAGTTAATACTCAGCAAGGTATTGCAGCCCAGCCTGGCCGCTGTTTCTATCGCCTTTACCCGGCAGGCCTGGTCAAAATAATATTTATTGCTGTCATTGATATGCTCAAACACCCAGCCCGCGCTCTGGCCCTCCGGCCCGCGCACCAGCGCTTCGTAGGCAACTATCGTTTTGCTTTGCCAATCAATAATCGGCTGAAACGCCATACGAATTTGAAACCCCAGCGATTGGCCACTTAAACAGTCACTGCAGGTTTGTTGTTTAATACTGGCTGGAAATTGCATAAATCATCATTGATATCAAGACACTGGTGTTATGACTTTAGCGGGCAAAGTGCCGGGTTGCCAGCACTATACTGCAGTTTTGCGTTAGTTTGGCACAGCATCGCGTTTGAGTGCAGCAGCATAAACACTGATCAGCCGCTGTGCTGCCTGGTCTGCCGAGCTGCCGAAGGCCATTACGCCATCTTCATGCCCAGCCATGGTAAAAATGCCTTGTTGCAGTACCTTAGTAGCACGAAACAGCCGCGCCACCTCCTGCGCCATGGCTACCGTGCCGTAAGGCACCTCAGCGCGGGTTTGCGCCAACCCTAAAGCGTCGGCAAGTTGCCAGATCTGCGGGCAATGGGCATGAATAACAAAGTTGATAGCGCCGCTTAGCTGATACAGCTGGCCATGAGTCATAGCTTCAGATGAGGGTTTGGTTTCACCTACGGCGACGATGCGGTTTTGCTCCGGCTGGCACAGTGTTACCAGGGCGTAATCGGCGGCACGCATTTGCACAATACCGCCGGTTTGCGTGCCGCTGATAATAAACCGGTTATCCGCACTAAAGCGCTGGCTGATATTACCAAAGCCGTAGTTATCGTAGCGTTGTGGTGTTTGGCCCAACATACCCAGCTGCAACATAATGCTGCGCCAGCTGTTAATCTCAGCCACATCAGCAGCGCTTAGCGCCGGCTGTGGGCTGAAATCCAGTTGAAATTTTATGACCCCTTCCTGCTCTGTCATCGTATAAGCCGCTTTATTAAATAGTAAACATAGAAAACACCGACCTATTATAGAGTGCGATACGCGCCTGCCCCAGCCGCTTAGCAGGCCAAAACTGGTAAGGGCGGCACAGAGCTGTATAATAGCCGGCATTAATTGACAGGGCCTGATGGCGAGCATGAAATATAAAGACTTACGCGATTTTATTGCCCAGCTGGAACAGCGCGGCGAGCTGGTGCGGGTTGCCGCTGAAGTAGACCCGGTACTGGAAATAACCGAAATAGCCGACCGCACTTTGCGAGCCGCCGGCCCGGCGCTGTTGTTTGAAAACGTCAAAGGCCACAGCATGCCAATACTTGCCAACCTGTTTGGCACGCCGCAGCGGGTGGCGCTGGGTATGGGGCGGGAAGATGTAAGCGCACTGCGTGAAGTGGGCAAACTGCTGGCATTTTTAAAAGAGCCCGAACCACCAAAAGGCTTGAAAGATGCCTTTAGTAAGCTACCGCTGTTTAAACAAGTACTGAATATGTCACCGAAACAGGTGAAAAAGGCACCCTGTCAGGACATTGTGCTCAGCGGCGATGATGTTGATTTAACCCGGCTACCCATTATGACCTGCTGGCCCGGCGATGCCGCACCGCTGATCACCTGGGGCTTAACCGTTACCAAAGGCCCGCATAAAGAGCGGCAGAATTTGGGCATTTACCGCCAGCAACTGCTGGGCAAAAACAAATTGATTATGCGCTGGCTGTCGCACCGCGGCGGCGCGCTGGATTTTTATGAGTTTCAAAAGGCCAATCCGGGGCAAAACTACCCGGTATCTGTCGCCTTAGGTGCCGACCCGGCCACTATTTTAGGCGCGGTAACGCCGGTGCCGGATACCTTATCCGAATATGGCTTTGCCGGCTTATTGCGGGGCGATAATACCGAAGTAGTAAAGTGCATCAGCAATGATTTGCAAGTGCCGGCCAGCAGCGAAATTGTGCTGGAAGGCTATATTGCACCGGGCGAAATGGCGCCGGAAGGCCCGTACGGCGACCACACCGGTTATTACAACGAAGTAGACAACTTCCCGGTGTTTACTGTTACCCACATTACCATGCGTAAAGATCCGATCTACCACAGCACCTACACCGGCCGGCCGCCGGATGAACCGGCGATACTGGGCGTAGCCTTAAATGAAGTCTTTGTGCCGATACTGCAAAAGCAATTTCCGGAAATTACCGACTTTTACCTGCCGCCGGAAGGTTGCTCGTACCGCTTAGCTGTAGTAACCATGAAAAAGCAGTATCCCGGCCACGCCAAGCGCGTGATGATGGGCGTATGGTCGTTTTTACGCCAGTTTATGTACACTAAATTTGTTATTGTTTGTGATGACGACGTTAATGCCCGCGACTGGCAGGACGTAATTTGGGCTATTACCACCCGAATGGACCCGGCGCGCGATACCACCTTAATTGAAAATACGCCGATAGATTATCTGGATTTTGCCTCGCCGGTATCCGGCTTAGGCTCAAAAATGGGTATGGACGCCACTAACAAGTGGCCAGGCGAAACCACACGTGAATGGGGCGAACCTATAGTGATGGACGACGCCGTTAAACAGCGGGTTGACGCTATCTGGGACAGCCTTGGTATCCCGTTGCCGGCGAAGGATAGCCTGCGGTGAGTTATCTGGTGACCATAGCCCCGGCGCAACTGAGCTTTGCTGTGCAGGAAGGTGAAACCATCCTGGAGGCTGCGCTGCGCAGCGGTATTGATTTCCCCAACCGCTGCCGCCAGGGCGTTTGCACCAGCTGTGTTTGCAAGCTAAAAAGCGGCGAGGTGCGCTATAACGAGCCGCAGCCACTAACCGAACTGGACAAACAACAGCAGTTTACCTACTGTTGTTTAGCCTACCCCAATACTGATCTGGTGTTACACCATCCTTTTATCCGAAGCTAAGCGCTAAGGTTATCGCGAAGAGCATTATGACAACTATTTCCTGTACCGTAGATTTAATTGAAGCCCTTACCCCAACCGTAAACCGCGTACTGTTAACGCCGGCACAACCGGTGAGTTTCAGCAGTGGCCAGTATTTGCAGCTATGCCTGAGCGACAGCGACAAAAGGCCGTTTTCTATTGCCAGTATGCCGGGCCAGCGCCAGCTTGAGCTGCATATCGGCGGCAGTGTGGCCGACCAATATGCCAGCCAGGCTTTGGCACACCTGCTACAACAACACCAATTGCAACAACCGGTGCAGGCAGAGATTGGCTTAGGCAATGCACAATGGCGTGCCGACAGCGAACGACCGCTGATTTTACTGGCCGGCGGTACCGGTTTTTCCTACGTGTACAGCATTGCGCAAACTATTGCCGCCGCCAATCTGGACCGGCCGGTTTTTGTGTATTGGGGCGTGCGCGAGCAAGCTGCGCTGTACCACAACAGCGTCATGCAACAGTGGGCAGCACAAAACAGCAAATACCGTTTTATTCCGGTAGTACAACAGCCGGATGACAGCTGGCAGGGCCGCAGCGGTATGGTGCATGAAGCGGTGCTGGAAGACTTTGTCTCGCTGGAAGCTTACGATATCTACGTCGCCGGCCCCTTTGCCATGGCTGGCGTGGTGCGTAATGCCTTTATCGAACAAGGCGCGCACCGCGAGCATATGTTCGCCGATGCCTTTGCTTATATCTAAACTGGTTTGGCCACTTTTTCTATGCCACAATCGGTGCACCGGAACAAAGCACAGAGCACGAACATGAGCCACAAAACCTTAATTAAAGTACGCGGTTACCATTTAGATATTTATCAGCATGTAAATAACGCCCGTTACCTGGAGTTTCTTGAAGAAGCGCGTTGGGGCTATCTGGAGGACAGCGGTGATATCGACTGGTTTGCCAAACATGGCCTGGCGTGGGTGATTGTTAATATCAATATTAACTACCGTGTTGCCGCTACCATGGGCGATCAGTTGGAAGTATTTACCCGCTTTAGCAAAGTAGGCGGCAAAAGTGCGGTGGTTACGCAAGAAGTGCGTATTGCCGGCAAAGATGCTATAGCCGCCGATGCGCAGGTCACCTTTGTCTGTCTGGATCAGAAAACCGGTAAAGCCGTGGCCATTGAAGGTGAGCTGAAAGCCCGCTTAGAACAGCATATTACGGAAGCGTAATCAGCGCTTACTGTGTTTTTCCAGCGCCTGTTTTAGCAGGTCGCTGGTTTTTGCTTCATCACCACATGGCACCATCCGTGCTGCCATCAGGCCGTCAAAACCATCTTTAGTTGGATCAGCGATGCGGCAACCGCCCTTAATACGTATAAGCTGTTTGCCATCATCCAATTGCGCTACAACCTGCAGTGCCGGATCGCGGCTTAGTTGTTGATGGCGCTTTTCTACCGTTATTTTGGGCTGTTGCTGCGTTTGTAAAAACTGCTGATAAGCGGCCTGGGCGGCTTGTTCAATCGCGACAGGGTCGGCAGTTGCCGCGCGGTTAAATTCCCGCAGCGCCAGGCTCTGCCGCGGTGTTGTTATAGTGTGTTCTGTATCTTCAGCACTCAGTTTATCTGGCCTGTCAGGCGATACCGTTGCAGCACTCTGCTGCTGGCTGACCGGCCTTTTCTCTGCTTTTACGGCAGGCTGTGCCACTTTAGCTGCTGCGGACTTAATCACTTCTGGCGTTACGATATTTTCTCTGGCGGGCTGCTGTATTTCGGCCGGTGCCGGCCTTGGTGGCTGATATAAATACGACACTATCGGCTCAGATACTGCCGGCTCAGATACCGGCTTGGCCAACGGCGTAAATTCAGTTTGCAGCAACGCCGCCAGCAGCACTGCATGCAGCAGTAATGCCAGCAAAACCGGACGGCCATAAGCTCGGCTCAACGCTGTGAATGTGCTGCGAATATCAGACAAAAATAGCTATCCCTGCATTTGCTGTGATGACGTCAGCATCAGACCAGCGGGACAACAATAAATTCCGCTAAAAGCTGACTATAAAAGGCATAAGCTGGCGCCACTGTTGCAGTTTTTCGTTAAAACCAAGCGCAGCATGCGCAGGGCTGGTAGAGGGTAAGCTAAGCAATTGCAGTTGCGGTGGCACTATGCGCTGCGGCAATACATGGCGCTTAAAGCTTTGCAGGGCTTTGGCACCGTTAAAGCCTATAGCCAGCAACTGAGGTTGTGCGGCAAAGAAAGCAGCGAAATCATTTACCTGTTCATCGCGAATCGCACTGTCCAGGCTGCCGGCCCGGCGGCAACTGCCGATCACATCCCACAAGGCGACGCCGGCACTGGTCAACGCCTGCACTTTTGCGTCGTAGGGTAAGGCCGCAGAGAAACCAGCCAGCTCTGCCATAACCGGCCAGAACAAGTTTCGTGGATGAGCATAATATTGCTGCTGCGTTAGCGAAGCAGCACCCGGCATACTGCCAAGCACCAGCACGCGGGCGCCTGGCTGGCTTAACGGCGCCAGCCCTGTTAACAGATGTTCAGCCAAGCTTTGGTTCGTATTGCTGTGCTTTTTGCAACGCCAGTGCCGCCTGCTCCGGCTCGCCTTCCTGCTCAGCCAGGTACGCCAATAAGGCATAAACATAGCCATTACTGCTGTGCTCACGCAGCCAGCTTTGTGCTTGTTTGCGCAATTTTAACACTGATTTACCCAGCGGAATTTGGCGTAGAAAAGTCAGCGTCAAGGGTAACTCTTCTAACTGCAGGTTGCTCAGCAGCAGCTTTTCTGCCGCCTCACTCTGACCATTTTGTGCCTGCGCCCAGGCAAGGCCAATATTGGCCGCTGTAGATTTACGCTCTTTGCCCGGCAGGTTTTGCCAGTAAGCGGCGGCTTCGTCAAAACGCTGTTGCTGGCTAAGCTGGCTAATTGCGGCCGGGTAGATATTAAAACGTTGTCGGCGCCACTGCTCTTTATCAAACCACTGCTGTTTTAATGCGGCCGGCACCATTTGCAACAGTTGCTGCCATTGACCGGCTTGCTGCAAAGCATATAAATACAATTGGCCGAGGCCTTTGTCTGCGGTATCCGCATTAACGGTTTCACCTAACAGCGCGCAGGCCTGTGCCGCCTGGCCCTGCTGTAATAACAAATCTGCTTGCACAAAACTGCTGCTGTCGTTGCCGGCAGGTAAGGCTGCAACATGACGGTTAGCCTGATCGGTGTTGCCGGCATAAAACGCCGCATAGGCCGCCAGTAAGTGTTTTTCGCTGTGCATAAAATCGTCGGCAGCGGCTTTGGCTAAATGCTGGCTGGCTAACTGCCATTGCTGCTTGGCATAGGCCTGCAACCCCAGCTCAAAAGCTTGCTGTGCTTTGCGTTGCCGGCGCCAACGCAAAAAATTAAATGATACATGCTGCAAACGCAGTAATTTGCGCAGCAGCACGCTGATTAACCACAACGCCACGGCGGACAGTAGCAGCACCACCACCAGCCCCAGCGCTGTCAGCTCAAATACACGCCCGGCCAAAATCACTTTGATATAACCCGGGTTATTCACCAACGCAGGCCCCAGTAGCATGGCTGTGGCCAACACCAACACTAACAGCAGCCAACGGATCATAAGCTGCTCTCCGTCAGTTGTTGTTGGTACTGCTGCAGCTGCGCCAGTGCCGTTAACGGCGACGCTGTGGCTACGGCAACATCGACCGCAGCCAACGCGGCCAGCTCGCTGCTGAGTTTTAACACCCCGGCATCGTCACTGTTAAAATAGCGCTGCAGCTGATCCGCCGCTTGTTGCAAGGCTGCCGCATAAACCTGTGGCTGGTGTTGCATCGCGGCCAACTCGGCCAACAACAATTGCTGGTTTAAACTTACCCGCAGCATCAGTTGCTGTTCAGTGGTTAAACTAAAATAGTCTTCCGGTACTGCAGTGCGCACACGAATTAACTTACTCCAGCTTTGTTGCCAGTAATAACTTAAGGTTGCGCGCCAGTTACTCAGCTCAGTGCCCGGGGCTGCTGCCACTTGCTCCGTTTGTTGCTGCTGTTTCAGTGGCAACGTCATGCTGAGCTGACGCATTTGCTGCAACTGAATATGTACGCGACTTAAATCAGGCTGGTGAAAGCGCTCCAACTGTTCCAGGTCTGTGGCAATAGCCTGACGCACCGGCAGTAATGACGGGTCGTCTAACTTAAGCAGCTTTTCATCGGCGTTGGTCAGCAAAGCCCGCGCTGTCGCGAAATCTTGTTCCAACCAGACTTTTTGCGCTGCCAGTTGCAGTAAGTACTCAATTTCGGCCAACAGCCAATGCCGTGGCGGCGCACTGTCACGCTCCTGCACCAGTTGCCGCAATGCCTGAATTTGTGCCTGGTTTTGCGCAGCCAGCTGTTGCTGTTGCTGCTGCAGGTTTTGCTCCAGCTGCGCTAAACGCTGTTGTTGCTGTGTTTGCAATTGCTGCTGCAACAGTTTGCTGCTGTCCAGTTGCTGGCTGCTTTGTTCGGTTAAACGCTGCTGGTTTTGCTGCAAAATTTCAGTTTGCTGTTGCAGACTTTGCCATTGCGGCCACAACCAATAACCGCCGGCGCCTGCTGCAGCGCCCAGTGCCAGCACCAGTAGCAAACTTAAACCACCACTAAAGCTGCCGCCCCTGCGCGGTGCCGGTTCAGCATCAATTTTTTGTTTTAATTGCTGTAACGGCGCGTCCATTTCGTTGGCACGCTCTAAGCTGTCGCTCATTGATATTTCCTCTTAAGCTGGCTGATTGCAGCCAGTAATGCGCTATCGTTGGCATTGTCGGCAAGGGTGATACGCTCTGCCGCTATCCCCAGCGCAACGGCGCTATCCTGCATGCGCGGGCTAACCAAAATCCAATCGCACTGTTGCAGCCAATGGTGATGGGCACTACTTACCAGGCTGAACAATTGTTGTAAAATTTCATTGCTGGTGGCCACAATACAACGAATACCGGCCAGCTGCCACTGCTGGCACAGCAAAGCGCCGTCCAGCGGCAATGGCAAGCGTTTGTAACTTTGTACATAACGTACCGAAGCCCCGCGCGCCACCAGGTTTTGTTTAATTAACTCGCGTCCGGCATTACCGCGTACCACCACTATTTGCTTGCCGGCTACCTGTTGCAGTTGCGGCAGTTGCAGCAAGCCTTCACTGCGTTGATCAACCGGTACGGCCACATCCCGCGCCAGCCAACGCTGCAACGCCGAAGCCGTGGTTTGCCCCACGGCAAACAGCGGTGCCTGTAACAGCGCCGCATCACATTGGCTTTGCAGGCTGTTTACTGCGCTGACACTGACAAATATCAACATATCGGCCTGTTGTAACAGCTGCTGGTCCTGCGCTTTTAAACTCACCTGGGCTGTAGTGATCAGCGGCTGATACAAATAAGCAATGCCGCTTTCATCCAGCGTAGCCAGCAGGTTATCTGCCTTACCGGCCGGCCGGGTAATTAAAAACGGGATACTGTGCGCCGTTTGCTCTGTCATGGCTCCGCCTGATAGACCGCCTGTAAAATCCGGCCTGCGCCCTGTGCCAGTAGATGCTCTGCCAGCGCGGTGCCCAGCTGTTCGGCCTCTGCTACCGGGCCGCGCAACTCGTGGCGGATAATTTCGCTGCCATCTACTGCACCAACTAAACCGCGCAGCCAAAGGCTATCACCACTGATTTCAGCATAGGCGCCGATGGGCACCTGACAACCGCCCTGTAATTTGCGGTTCATCGCCCGCTCGGCCAGCACGCAACTGCGGGTAACGCTATGCTCCAGCGGTGCCAGCAATTGCTGTACCGCGATATCATCACTGCGACATTCGATGCCTACTGCGCCCTGACCGTTGGCAGGCAAGCTAAGTGCTACCGGCAACAGGCTGGCAATACGTGCTTCAAAGCCCAAACGGATAAGACCGGCAGCCGCGAGAATAATAGCGGCGTATTCGCCGTTATCTAACCTGGCCAGCCGCGTATTCACGTTACCGCGTAAATCACGCACGCTAAGATCCGGCCGCAGCGCTTTTAACTGACACTGCCGGCGCAAGCTGGAGGTACCCACTACCGCACCCTGCGGCAGTTCAGCTAAAGATTTAAACTGATTCGAGACAAAGGCATCCTGCGGATTTTCCCGCGGGCAAATGGTATGCAGCATCAGGCCCGGCGGAAACTCTACCGGCACATCTTTCATGCTGTGCACAGCGATATCGGCACGGCCGTCCAGCATGGCTTGTTCCAGCTCTTTAACAAACAGGCCTTTGCCACCAATTTTAGCCAGCGGTGTATCAAGAATTTTATCGCCCTGGGTCGACATGGGTACCAGCTCAACGTTCAGCTGCGGATGATGGCGCAGCAGTTCAGCTTTTACGTACTCAGCCTGCCAAAGCGCCAGCGCACTTTTGCGCGTTGCAATACGGATTAAGTTCATCTTAGTTGGTTACCTGAGTCAGTAAACGCCGCTGAATAAAGCTGCTGATATCCGCCACCTCCTGCGCACAAACACTGTGCTGCATGCGGTAGTCGTGCCAGCTAACGTTAAAACCGGCATTTTTCAGTGTATGAAACGCCTGCTGACCGGCCGCCATCGGTACCACCGGATCCTGGCTACCGTGCGCTACCAACACCGGCGTCGCTTTATTAACCGTGTTACTTTCGTCTTTCAGTTTGTCCGGCGCGCACATGTAGGTAGACAACGCCATTACGCCGGCCAGCTTATACGGCAAGCGCGGCAGTAAATGCAGCGCTATCACACCACCCTGGCTGAAACCGGCCAGAATAATGCGTTCGCTGCTGATGCCATCGCTAATCAGCTTATCCAGCAACTGTTGCACTGCCGCTGCAGACTCCCGCACCCCGGTTTCATCAGCACGGTTGGTTAAATCCATGGTTTTAATATCGTACCAGGCGCGCATCCGCATGCCGCCGTTTACCGTTACCGGCCGCTCGGGGGCATGCGGGAATAAAAACCGCACACCGGCGTCTGCCGGCAAGCGCAGCTCAGGTACGATAGGCGCAAAACCATGGCCGGAATCGCCCAGGCCGTGCAACCACACCACCGCAGCGCGGGGCTCGCCCTGCGCCTTAACATCAACAAAAGGAAGTAACGCCATTACAGATCCCAAAAACAACTGCGCCTAAGGCGCCAGATTAAGTGGTTTGCCCGCCTGTTTGGCCGCGGCGTCGTTCAGCAATTGCCAAAACTCAACGCCACTGCGGTTATCTATCCATTTGTCGCCGCGTAACTCAAAATGGTGGCCGTTAAATTTGGTTGCCAGCCACAATTGCTGCAGCGGTGGCTGTTTATTAAGAATAATCTTGCTGCCATCGGCAAAGCTGATACTGAGTAAGCTGCCGTGAGACTCATAATCCAGGTCGGCATCGGCATTTTCAACTGCCAGTTCTACCGCCAACATCACGCTGTCGGTTAATTCTTCATATTCCAGGTCATTCATCTGCTTCACCTGTTTGCTTTTATCGCTAAGGATGCGATTATAGACCGCAACCACCATAAAAAAATAACATCATGCACGCTTTTACAACCAAAGGTCCGCTGTTAACTGTCGCCGCTGTCATTTTGCTGTGCAGCTTACTGAGTGCGTGTGGTCAAAAAGGCCCGCTCACCTTACCACAACCGGCACCGGAAGTGGCAGAACCACAGCAAAACAACGCTAGTCCAACCCAACCATCGGATGAACAACGTGGACCATTTTAATTACCAGCACAACCGTCTGTTTGCAGAACAACAACCGCTTAGCGATATTGCCGGCCAATTTGGCACGCCCTGCTATGTATACTCACGCGCTACCATTGCCCGCCATTATACTGCCTTTGCCGATGCCGCTGCGGCACATCCGCACAGTTTGGTGTGCTATGCGGTAAAAGCTAACAGCAATCTGGCCATTTTAAACCTGCTGGCCAAACTGGGCAGTGGCTTTGACATTGTATCCGGCGGAGAGTTGCGTCGGGTTATTGCTGCCGGTGGCGATGCCAAAAAGGTCGTATTTTCCGGCGTGGCTAAAACTGCCGACGACATGCGCTTTGCGCTGCAGCTGGGCATTAAATGCTTTAATGTCGAATCGATTGCCGAGCTGGAGCGCTTGCAGCAAGTCGCCGCCAGCATGAATATCAAGGCACCGGTGTCTATACGGGTAAATCCGGATATCGATGCCAAAACCCATCCGTATATTTCTACCGGCTTAAAAGCGAATAAGTTTGGTATTGATATTTTGCAGGCGCGCGAAATTTATCGGCTGGCAGCCAGCTACAGTCACCTGGACGTGGTAGGTGTAGATTGCCATATCGGCTCGCAACTGACTGAAACCCAGCCATTTTTGGATGCACTGGAAAAACTGCTTAAGCTGATTGATCAACTGGCGGCTGACGGCATCAAGCTGAGCCATATTGATATCGGCGGTGGCCTTGGCGTTACCTATGATAAAGAAACGCCGCCCTCGCCGGCCGATTACATCAGTAAAGTAGTACAGCGGTTACAAAGTTACCCGCAGCTGGAGCTGATTATGGAACCCGGCCGCGCCATTATGGCCAATGCCGGTGTATTGCTGACCAAAGTCGAGTTTTTAAAACCCGGCCAGGAGAAAAACTTCGCCATTGTTGATGCTGCCATGAACGACTTAATCCGTCCTGCCCTGTACAGCGCCTGGCAAGCGATAGTGCCGGTAGAGATTAACAGCAGCGCCAGCCCTGCCGTATACGACATTGTCGGCCCGGTATGCGAAACCGGCGACTTTCTCGGTAAAGACCGCGAACTGGCCATCGCTCAGGGCGATTTACTGGCGGTGCGCTCAGCCGGCGCCTATGGTTTCACTATGAGTTCAAACTACAACAGCCGCCCGCGCGCTGCCGAAATATTGGTAGACGGCGATAAAGTGCATTTAATCCGCCAGCGCGAGCAATGGCAGGATTTATGGCGTGGTGAACAGGTTGTCACCGAATAATTAAGGGCGCTGATGTTGTTACATTTTTCCAAAATGCATGGCCTGGGCAACGATTTTATGTTGGTCGATGCGGTAAGCCAAAATGTGTTCTTAACCAAAGAGCAGATCAAAGCTTTGGCCAACCGCAATACCGGTATCGGCTTTGATCAACTGTTGATGGTAGAGCCGCCCTACGATCCAGAGCTGGATTTTCATTACCGCATTTTTAATGCCGACGGCTCAGAAGTAGAACAATGCGGCAATGGTGCACGCTGCTTTGCCAAGTTTGTCCGCGCCCGCGGCTTAACCAATAAGCATAAAATTGGTGTCAGCACCAAATCCGGTAAAATTACCCTGTACGTTGAAGCTGACGGCCAGGTCACGGTGAATATGGGGGTGCCGCAACTGGACCCGGCGCGGGTGCCGTTTAAAGCACAGAAACAGGAAATTACTTATATTCTGCGCGCCGAAGAGCACACTATACTCTGCGGAGTGGTATCGATGGGCAACCCGCATGCGGTGGTGGAGGTAGACGACCTCGACAACGCGCCGGTGCAGGTACAGGGCCCGCTGTTTGAGCTACACGAACGTTTTCCCGAGCGCGCCAATATTGGCTTTATGCAGGTGTTAAACCCGGGCCATATTAAATTACGGGTATGGGAGCGCGGTGCCGGCGAAACCCAAGCCTGCGGCACCGGTGCTTGCGCTGCGGTGGTGGTAGGCCAGTTACAGAAGAAATTACAACAGCAGGTACGGGTAGACTTACCCGGTGGCAGCCTGCATATTCGCTGGAATGGCCCGGGCCAACCGCTGAAAATGACCGGCCCGGCAGAACATGTTTACGACGGACAAATATTGCTATGAATGATAGCCTGAGCAAGGACAAAGACCTGTTGGCCGCCCATGTGGTGTACGACTATTTGCAGGACCATCCGGAATTTTTCCAACAATACCCGCAGTTGCTGGCAAACCTGCGCTTGCCGCACCAGCAGCGCGGCAGTGTGTCGCTGGTAGAGCGCCAGTTAGAACTGCAACGCAGCAAAATTCAGGCGCTGGAAGATGATATTACGCGTTTAATGTCGCTAGCGCGGCAAAACGAGCTGATTTTTTTGGCGTTTAATCAGTTACAAGCGGGTTTATATCAGGCCAAAAGCCTGGCCGACGCGGAACAGAGCTTGCAGCAGTTTACTGCCGCCATGCCACAAGTCAGCGAATGCCGTTTGATCCGTTTAACCGACGAGCAAACTGCGGCGCAGTATCAGTTACTGCTGTCGCGCCGTTTAAATGCCGAAGGTGTTTATCTGGGCCGGCTGAACAAAGAAGAGCAACAAAGCATCTTCGCCAGCCATATTCACTCTGTGGCATTGCTGTTGGTCCAAAATGCTGACCAACCACTGGCGCTGCTGGCGTTTGGCAGCGAGTTGGATGACCACTTTCAACCGGCAATGGACAAGTTGTTTATCGGCCATCTGGCGATAATTCTGGCCCAGTTGCTACCGGCTTATGACGCTGCCTGACACCCCGTTATCGTCGCTGTGGCAACAGCCACTGCTGGCGTTTTTGCACTACCTGCAGTTTGAACGAGGCTACAGCAGCAAAACCCTCGATAGTTATCAGCGCCAGCTGCAACAGTTGGCGTTAAGCATTGCTGATGCCGACAGCCACTGGCTTAACCTTACAGAAGAGCAATTAAAACAGCATATTATCGGCCTGCGCCGCAGCGGTGCCAAACCGCGCACTATAGCGTTAAAAGTGGCAGCGCTGCGCAGCTTTTACCGCTATTTGCAGGCGCAGGGCCAACGCACTGATAACCCGGCGCTGTATTTATCAGTACCCAAGGCGGCGCGTAGTCTGCCAAAAAACCTTAATGTTGATCAGCTAAACCACCTACTGAGTTTCGACAGCAAGGACGATATTCTTGCCTGTCGCGATAAAGCTATGCTGGAGCTGTTTTACTCGTCCGGTTTGCGACTGGAAGAGCTGGTTAATGCCGATCTACGCGATATCGACTGGCAACAACAATTGCTGCGCGTAACCGGTAAGGGCAGTAAACAGCGCATAGTGCCGGTAGGTAAAATTGCGCTGCAAGCACTGCAGGAATGGTTAAAGCAGCGGCCGGCTTTTACAGCAAAGCTGCCGGAGGAAGACACCAACGCCTTGTTTATCAGCAAACAACATAAACGCATCAGCACACGCCATGTGCGCGAACGGGTGCAACTGTGGGCGAAGCAACAGGGCCTAAACCAGCATGTACACCCGCATATGCTGCGCCACTCGTTCGCCAGTCATATGCTGGAATCCAGCCAGGATTTACGCGCTGTGCAGGAACTGTTAGGCCACGCCAACCTCAGCACCACCCAAGTGTATACTCACCTCGATTTCGCCCATCTGGCCAAGGTATACGATAATGCCCACCCGAGGGCAAAAAAAAGATCTGGCTGATTTAAAAAGATATTTTGTAGGGGAATCGGTTTGCTCTAAACCAACCGTTGAAGGCATGGATGCCTGAATCGAGCCTACAGGGACGTATTTACGGCGTGTTGGTGTGGGCAAACCGGTTCCACTTAAACACCAATACAAATGCTGTATAGCAAGACGCCCGGTTTAACCGGGCGTCTTATTGTAATTCACTTAAGCTTAGCTAAAACGTTTGGCCAGTACATTATCCAGTGAGGCTTTACCGGCGCCGCTAAACAGCAACGACACACTGGCGGCTAACAGGGCTAAACCGAATTCGTAACCGTTGTTACTCATAAACAAGCCGTTGGGCAGATGTACTGCCACTATCGCCACTACCATGGCAATACTTAGTGCCAGTGCCGCCGGGCGGGTTAACAGGCCCAGCACCAGAGCGATACCGCCGAAAAACTCTGCCGCGCCGGCTAAAAACGCCATCACGATACCCGGTGATAAACCTATACTGTCCATCCAGCCGCCGGTGCCTTCCAGACCGTAGCCACCAAACCAGCCAAACAGTTTTTGTGCGCCATGCGCAGCAAAAATAATACCTACCGGTACCCGCAGTGCCAAAGCCGCAATACCGGCGTTAGAGCTTAAAATTTTCTGTACGATTGAAGTTGCCATATTATCACCTGTCAAAATTGTTTAAAGTTAAGTTTACTGCCGCTCGACAGCACACTTTGCGTCGATAAGCTAACTATAGCCGGATAATTTTTGCGGCAACAGCACAATGTTTTGACTACACTATTCAAAATATTTGAATTTAACTGATAATGAGCCTGCGATGCATAACGTACTGAGTTTAGATGCTTTACGCGCACTGGATGCCATAGACCGCAAGGGCAGCTTTGCCGCCGCGGCGGAAGCGCTGTACAAGGTGCCGTCGGCACTGAGTTACACCATTGCCAAACTGGAGTCAGATTTGGGCGTCGCGCTGTTTGACCGCAGCAAACAACGGGCGCAGTTAACGCCGGCCGGGCAGCTACTGCTGGAACAAGGCCGTACTTTGCTGCATGCAGCTAACCAGCTGCAAAATGCGGTAAAGCAGTTGGATACCGGCTGGGAAACACAGCTGGTAATCGCCAAAGACAGCATTATTCCTAATGCACCATTGCTGGATGTGATTGGCCGGTTTTTACAGTTGGGCAAAATTACTCAGGTGTTGGTAAAAGAGGAGGTGATGGCCGGTGGCTGGGAAGCGCTGCAAACCGGGCGGGCGGATATAGCAGTAGGCGTATCCGGTGATTTACCCAAAGGCCAGTTTAACCTGTTGCCGTTAGGTGAGGCAGAATTTGTCTTTGCGGTGGCACCGCATCACCAGTTGGCAGCGTTAGACCGTATTGTCGGCATTGAAGATGTGCAGCAGTTTGCAGCTATTATTGTCGCAGACTCTGCGCTCGACGCACCCAAGCGCTCATCCGGCTTGTTCGATACCCGCCAGCGGGTCATTGTCAGTAATATGCAGGCCAAGATAGATGCACAAAAACAAGGCCTGGGCATCGGCTTTGTGCCACGCCATCTGATAACGGACGAGCTGGCACGCGGTGAACTGATAGCCAAAGCCTGCAGTATACCCAGAGATAAAGTACCGGTTTATCTGGCCTGGCATAAGCACAGCCAGGGCCAGGCGCTGGCTTGGTTCAGTCAACAGCTGACGGTGCTACAGTGGCAACAGGTACTGCAACCAGCAACGTGGTCATAAATATGCAATTATTTAAAGCGCTTCAGCCGGTGAGCGTACTGTCGTTCGATTTGGACGACACCCTGTACGATAACAAGCCGGTAATTGCTGCCGCCGAACAGGCAATGCTGAATGCTCTGGCACAGCATGCGCCGGCGACTAAAAATCTGGACAGCGAATACTGGTGGCAACAGCGGCTACTGCTGGCTAAAACTACTCCGGGTATTCGCCATGATATCGGCCGCTGGCGTTTGCTGAGTATTGAAGCAGGCCTGGTGTCGCTGGGGTTGGCACAAAGCGAAGCCGCTGACATTGCTGGGCTGGCTTACGCAGCCTTTTTAACTGCCCGCACCCGTATCAGCCTGGCGCCGGAAATAACACAGTTGCTGACCGCGCTGGCGCAGCGCTATAAACTGATTGCCATTACCAACGGCAATGCCTGCATTGATAAAATGGGTATTGGTAGTTTGTTCGAATTCAGCCTGCAGGCCGGGCCCGATGGCCGGATGAAACCTTATGCTGATTTATTTATTAGCGCCGCCGCGCGCTTACAGGTAACGCCCGCACAAATACTGCATATTGGCGACAGCCATCGCGCTGATGTGATGGGCGCGCTAAACGCCGGTTGTCAGGCCGCCTGGCTGGATCACTATCAAAGCGCTGTAACGGTTTTGCCGCATATTCGCCTTACCGACGTGTCGCAATTATCTGCGCTGTTATGATTTAACAAGGAACACAGTGAATGTCTGATTACACTACCCATGCGCCGCAGTCGCGCATTTCCACCGGTGAATTTACCTTACTGGTGGCGCTGATGATGTCTATTGTTGCCATCTCTATTGATGCCCTGTTACCGGCTTTGGATGCTATTCGTGCTGATATTGTAATGAGTCATCCGAATCAGGCGCAGTTGGTCGTCAGTGCGTTGTTTTTGGGTATGGCGCTGGGCCAGCTGATTTGCGGCCCCTTGTCAGACGCTACCGGCCGCAAGAAAGTGTTAAACGGCGGTATAGCACTGTTTTTAGTAGGTACCGTGGTTTGCTATTTCGCTAATGACATCAGCACCTTGCTATTCGGGCGTTTTATTCAGGGCTTAGGCGTGGCGGGGCCTTATGTGTCGGCTATTTCTATAGTACGGGATAAATATTCCGGCAATGATATGGCGCGCATTATGTCATTGGTGATGATGATTTTTGTTATGGTACCGGCGTTAGCGCCCAGCCTGGGCCAGGCCGTATTATGGGTTGGCTCATGGCGTGATATTTTTCTGCTGTATGTCGGTTATGCGCTGTTAATCGTAGTGTGGATTTTTTGCCGGCTGGAAGAAACCCTGCCCAAACCGCATCGTATCCCGATGAGTAAAAAAGGCTTTAGCGAGGGCTTTAAAGAAGTTATCAGTAATGTACCCACTGTATGCTACATGGTTTGTATGGGATTGTTTTTTGGCAGCTTTATTGGTTATCTGAATTCAGCACAACAGATTTTTCAGGATTTGTTTAAAACAGGCGAGCTGTTCACGTTGTACTTTGGCTTACTGGCCATTGTGTTTGGCGCGGCGTCATTGGTGAATTCACGCCTGGTACAAAAATGGGGCATGCAGCATTTATCCGACAGCGCTGTAGTGGGCATTATTGTCAGCTCAGCAGTATTTTTAGTGCTGCATTTAGCTATTGAAGTCCAGCTGTGGATGTTTTTAAGCTACGCTGCGGTGCTGTTTTTTTGCTTTGGTCTGGTGTTTGGCAATATCAACGCCATGGCGATGGAGCCTATGGGCCATGTCGCCGGCATCGCTGCCGCTATTATCGGTGCGACATCGTCCATTATGTCGATGTGCATAGGCACCGTCATCGGCCAAATGTACAACGGTACCCTTATTCCGGTGACAGCAGGTTTCTTTATCTTCAGCTGTATCAGTATGGCCATTTTAACTTTTGCTAAAGCCTATAAAGCAAAGCAGCTGCCGGAGTAACAGCATACCGATGCGGTGATTAACTGGTTATATATCCACTAACTACGCTTGGCCTGCACATCAGGGCTGCTATAATGGCGGCCATTATGCTTAGCGAGACTCTCTGATGGATGTATCTTACCTGCTGGACGGGCTGAACGATAAACAACGCGATGCGGTAGCGGCATCACCGCAGCACATGCTGGTGCTGGCCGGTGCCGGCAGTGGTAAAACCCGCGTACTGGTGCATCGCTTAGCCTGGCTAATGCAGGTAGAACGGGTAGCGCCCTTCAGTTTACTGGCGGTAACCTTTACCAATAAAGCCTCGCAGGAAATGCGCAGCCGCATTGAAAGCACCATTGGTGTTAGCTTAAACAACCTGTGGATGGGCACCTTTCATGGTTTGTCGCACCGTATGCTGCGCGCGCATTATCAGGAAGCCGGCTTGCCGCAGGGCTTTCAGATCATCGACAGTGATGATCAGTACCGGCTGGTTAAGCGGGTATTAAAGGCGCTGAATCTGGATGAAAAACACTGGCCGCCCAAGCAGATACAGTGGTTTATTAATGCCCGTAAAGACGACGGCCTGCGCCCGGGCATGATAGACGCCGGCGGTGATTTCAGCCTGCAGCAGATGGTAAAAATTTACGCCGCCTATCAGGACATGTGCGACCGCGCCGGTTTGGTCGATTTTGCCGAAATACTGTTGCGCAGTTTTGAGCTGCTAAAGCAGAACAGCGAAGTACGCGGCCACTATCAGCAACGTTTCCGCCATATCCTGGTAGACGAGTTTCAGGATACTAATGCTATTCAGTACAACTGGCTACGCTTACTGGCTGGCAGCAGTGCCAAGGTAATGATAGTCGGTGATGATGATCAATCTATTTACGGTTGGCGCGGTGCCCGGGTAGAAAATATCCAAACCTTTTTAAAAGATTTCCCCGATGTAGACACTGTGCGGCTGGAGCAAAACTACCGCTCTACTGAAACCATCTTAAAAGCCGCCAATGCGGTAATTGCCAACAATACCGACCGGCTGGGTAAAGATTTATGGACCGACGGCGCCCAGGGTGAAGTGATATCACAGTACACCGCCTTCAACGAGCTGGACGAAGCGCGCTTTATTGTCGGCCGCATCCGCGACTGGCACAAGCAGGGCGATCGTTTAAGCGAAGCCGCCATTTTATACCGCAACAACGCCCAATCGCGGGTACTGGAAGAAGCGTTAATTCAGGAAGGTTTACACTACCGCATCTACGGTGGCCTGCGCTTCTATGAACGCCAGGAAATTAAAGATGCGCTGGCCTACCTGCGCTTGCTGAATAACCGCCAGGATGATGCGGCGCTGGAGCGCATTATTAACACCCCGGTGCGCGGCATTGGCGATACTACCTTAAACAAAGTGCGCGAATATGCCCGCGCTCAACAGCAAACGCTGTGGCAAAGCCTGCAGCAGATGCTGGCACAAAAACAACTGACCGGCCGCGCTGCCTCTGCCATTGATAACTTTATGCAGTTAATAGAACAGTTGCATAGCCAGGTAACAGAGTTACCACTGCATGAGCAAGCCGAACATGCTATTAAGCAGTCCGGTTTATATGCTATGTATCAGGCAGAAAAAGGCGAGAAAGCCGAAACACGGATAGAAAACTTAAACGAGCTGATCACCGCCTGCCAGAATTTTGATGAACGCCGCGCCGAGGATATGACACCGTTGGCGGCCTTCTTATCGCAAGCAGCACTGGAAGCCGGTGAATATCAGGCTGAAGAACACTCAGATGCGGTGCAGTTGATGACGTTGCACAGCGCCAAGGGGCTGGAGTTTCCGCTGGTGTTTATCTGCGGCCTGGAAGAAGGCATGTTTCCCAGCCAGCAAAGCGGCGACGACCCGACAAGGTTAGAGGAAGAGCGTCGATTGTGCTATGTCGGCATGACGCGGGCAATGAAAAAGCTGTATCTAACCCACGCCGAAAGCCGTCGTTTGTATGGCCAGGAGCAATACCATAAGCCGTCACGCTTTATCCGTGAAATTCCGGCGGAATATGTAGAAGAAATTCGCCTCACCACTCAGGTTAGCCGGCCCACGCAGTTTAACCGCTTTGGCAGCGCCGCCTCGCATGTCGCCTTTGAAAATACCGGCTTTAAGCTGGGCCAGCGGGTGTTACATGATAAGTTCGGCGAAGGCACTGTGCTTAACTATGAAGGCACAGGCAGTCAATCACGCATTCAGGTTAATTTCGACGACCTGGGCAGCAAATGGCTGGTAACAGCTTATGCCCGGCTGCAGGCGGTTGGCTAAATGCCGGTAACTGCGCTGCTGGCTCAGTTACAACAGTGGCAACAACAGGCCGCCCGGTTGCATATCCGCTTGCCGGTGATCTGGCAGGGCAAAGAGGATGCCCTGCTGTCGCATACTACAGCACTGCTTAGCAAGGTTGGCTATGACAAGCTGTACTGGCTTGGTGCCGGAGCGCCTGCCGATGCCGTTAACTTAACCGGCAAGCAAAATTATCAGCTGCTGGGCAGTGAGTGCGATGTTTTAGTGATCAATGCGTTCAGCGGCTTTAACGTCGATCTGGTGGCAGCTTCTGCCGGCTGCGTTAAAGCCGGTGGTATCTGGTTATTGCTCTGTCCGCCCTTCGCAAAGTGGCAACAGCAGGCTAATCCGGCGCACAAAAACCTGTTGCCTTATCCTGTTGATGCCGCTGAACATCAGGGCCATTTTGTCGCTTTTTGGCTGCAGCAGCTGACACAACAAAACGCCGTGGTTATTGAAGGCGGGCAGATTAGCCGTCAGCTTAGCTGGCCAGCTGCTGCGCCGCTAACCTTTGTTGCTGCACCTTATATCAGCGCTGAGCAGCAAACGGCTGTTGAGAGCATCTTGCATGTGGTCAGTGGCCACCGCCGCCGGCCATTGGTAATAACTGCCGACCGCGGCCGCGGTAAGTCTGCTGCGCTGGGTATTGCAGCCTCTCAGTTAGCCAGTTCGGGAAAGCAGATAATCATTACCGCACCGTCGCCGCAAGCAGCACAAACCGCCTTGCAGCATTTTCAGCAATTAACAGACGCCGCGCAGCATCAGCTATTGCAGTTTGTACCTTTTGATCAACTGCTGTGCAGCAACAACAGCGTCGATTTATTGCTGGTAGACGAAGCGGCCGCGATACCAACGCCGGTGTTACAGCAGCTGTTAGCCCGTTTCAGCCGTATAGTGTTTGCCACTACCGAACATGGCTATGAAGGTACCGGCCGTGGTTTTCAGCTAAGGTTCCAGCAGCATTTAACGACGCAGTGCCCCGGCTGGAAAAAGCTGCAATTACAACAACCGGTGCGTTACCAGGCCGCAGATCCGCTGGAGCAGCTAATCTTTGCCGGTTTTTTGCTGCAACAGCCGGTTGACGAGCCAACTTACACTGGCAATGCAGCGCAAAATGTCGGCCACTACAAAGCCGCAGACTGGCTGAGCACACCACTAAAGCTGCAACAGGTGTTTCACCTGCTAAGCCAGGCCCATTATCAAACGCAAGTAAAAGATCTGGCTGCGTTGCTGGATAACCCTATGCAGCAAGTGATAACCCTGGAGCAGCACGACCAGGTACTGGCTTGTGCCTTAATCAGCATTGAAGGAGCGCTGTCACCCGAGCTGGCAACAGCGGTGTACCATGGCGAGCGCCGTGTACAGGGCCACTTATTGGCGCAAAGTCTGGCATTTCATCTTGCTGAGCCGCAGTTGGCAAGCTTAGCGCTGTGGCGGGTAATGCGTATCAGCGTACATCCGGCGTTACAACGGCAGCAACTGGGTAATCAGTTACTGCGTTATATCAAACAAGCCGCACAGCAGGCCGGCGTCGCTTATCTGGGAACCAGCTTCGGCGCTACAGCCGGCTTATTACAATTTTGGCAGCAAGCCGGTTATACGCCGGTACGCTTAGGCAGTAGCAGTGACAAAGCCAGCGCCGAATACTCCATACTGATGCTGCAAGCGGTTACCGCCCCGGTTGAGATTTGCCAACGCCTGCAACAGAGTTTCAGCGCCGCCTTATACAGCAATCTGCCATTACTGTATCCACAGTTAAGCGCCGAATTGGCCATAGCGCTGGCAACACCGCCGCAGCTGCCGGCGCTCAGTACTGCAGAGCTGGAGCAATTAAAGTTGTTTAGCGAAGGTAAGCGGCCGTTCGCGCTGGTCAGTCATCTGCTGTTAAGCTGGTTTAACTTACATTATCAGCGGTTACCGGCCGAACTGAGTCAACTGCTTTGCGCACTGTTATGGCAAGGTCGCAGTTGGCCGCAGTTGTTACAACAGAGCGGGTTGAACAGTAAACAAAGTTGTATCGATGCCATAGCGACACAGCTGGCAGCAAACGGGCTCTAACTGCAACTGACCGCGCCTTTAACTGTTCACACCAGTATTCACTTTCCTTTTTTGTTCAGTCAGGCTAAGGTGCCGGCAATATTTTCCGGATGCAATTTATATGTTAACTGTTCTCCCGCTTCTTAGCGTACTTTCAGCCGTGCCGGCTCTGGCCAACAGCTATTCAACATCGGAAAAGCGCACCCTGCAATCGGCCATCAGCAGTGCTTTGCATTCCGCAGAGGTGAGTAAGTATTACCTGCAATGTAAGGAGCTTCCGGCTGAAGGCGAGCCGTCAGTATCAGTGACAGATAAGCAACATCATCGCCTGCAAACTTTGCTGCAAGAAAAGGTACATAGTAATGATGTAGAAAAACTGCTGCAGGCAGATGCAAAATTAACCCACAACGTCAGACGAGGCATTACTGAGCCAAAAGATTGCAGTGACAGTAAAGCCTACCTTGCACTGCTGGATAATTACGAGCTGGCATTGTTCTCATTAGAGATTGCCATGCCGCTATCTAAGCCGATAGCAAATGCCGCAACAACAAGAAGCCGCCAGGCATCAGCACAACGCAATGAATTAAATCAACTGATTGCACGCAGTAATAGTATTGCTCTGGTCAGTGTCAGTGACAAACAACTGCTAAGCCCGGTGCAACAAGCCAATTTTTTGCATCCGGATTACCAGGGCCGTTACATCTTTAAAGTTGAACAAGGTTGGAATAACAGCCTGCCGAACTACATGGGCATGCATATCTTTGTTGCTGAAGCTGAATTAAGTAAAACGGCAAAGCAATGGTTGGTTTTTTTGGATAAAAATAACCACTTTATTAAAGCCATCGCGTTGGACAATGCAGACTCTTATTTGGCAGCCTTGCAAGATCCGCACTGGCGCTTTGATGTGCACGGTAACCTGCACCGCAATAAGTAATTGCTTCGACCAAGCCAGCCCGCTATATGCGGGCTTTTTATTGGCAGTGCTGGCCATCCAGCGGTGGAGTACTGGCGGTGAACTACATTGCTCACCCTGTCCATGGGGTTCGCCGCTTCGCGGCCAGCTGAAGCTGTCCCAGTTCGTTCCGGACGAACTGGTCGCATAGCTTTTCGCTCGCTCGGGCAGGTTCACCACCAGCGCGACACAAGCAAAAAAGCCCGCCTCTTTCGAGACGGGCTTGTTTACTA
>NZ_JABSOD010000003.1 GCF_013283795.1 Rheinheimera lutimaris | reverse complement strand
AGAAAAATGCCGGTCAGCTTAACTGACCGGCATTACCGCGTAAGCGGCCTTTTTTTTAACTTATATCACAGCCTGTTTATTGGCTCAGTATGTCAAGCGACAAACCATTGCAGTAAAAATACATCCAACGCTGGCGGCTCAGCCTGCAACAGGCTAAAGTAAAAGAAATTTTTCAGTGTCTTCCGGTTTTGGCCGATATAGTAATGCTGTAAGGCAAATTAAACTGCAATCAGAGGTAAATAATGCTCAGAACGATAACCATACAAAAACGATTGCTGGCCGCTTTCGGTATATTGGCACTGTTGCTGGCGATTACCGGCATATTTAGTGTACAAAGCCTGTCTAAGGTAAGAGCACAAGCGGATATTGTAGAATCTAACCTGTTGCCGGCGATAAGTTACCTCGGACAAGTAGAATCATTAACCGGTCGCTCCCGTGCCCTGACACTACGGCTATTGCTGGCGATCGATATTACCCAGGAAGGTGAAACCTTTAAGAGTATCGAATCAATTAATGCTGCGGTAGAAAAAGCGGTACAAGATTATGCTGCAACCGTTTATATACCGGAAGAGCGTAAACTGTTTGACCAATTTGAAGCCGTTGAAAAACAATATTTTGAATTACAACGCAAAGCATTAGAGTTGTTACGCCAGGAAGAACTTGGCGCAGCCCAGGACTTGCTGGAGCAAATGAATCCGTTGGCTGATCAAATGAATAATCTGCTGGCGCAACTTGGCAAAGTGAACCAACAAGCCGCTGTCAATGCCCGCGCGGAGTCAATATCTACCTATGAATCAGCGAAATGGGCGGTAATAGTGCTGATTATTGTCGCCATTATTATTGCGGTGGCGATTGCAGTACTTATCTCACGCAGCGTTAATCAACCTCTGGCACAAGCGGTACTGTCGGCACGTTTTATTGCTGATGGTGATCTGACACAGCCACTGGAAGTCAGTGGTAAAGACGAACTAACCGAATTATCTACCGCTTTAAAGCAGATGCAACAAAAACTGCGAGACGCCATCAGCCATATCGCCAGTTCATCAAACCAACTGGCAGCTGCTGCAGAAGAGCTGAACGTAATTACGGATGAATCGGCCAAGGCTTTGCAATTGCAGAACGATGAAGTTCAGCAAGCGGCAACGGCGATAACCGAAATGAGCTCGGCGGTAGACGAAGTTGCCGGTACAGCGCTGCAAACCTCAGAAGCCTCATCACAGTCTGCCACCCTGGCCAAAGACGGCACACAAAAAGTTGCGCAGACCAGCAGCGTCATTGAGAAGATGAATGCCGATGTACGCCAAAGTACCAAAGTCATTAATACCCTGGCTGAGAAAGTATCATCGATTAACCAGGTACTGGAAGTTATCCGCAGTGTCGCCGACCAAACCAACCTGTTAGCACTTAATGCTGCAATAGAAGCCGCCCGTGCCGGTGAAGCCGGCCGTGGCTTTGCCGTGGTGGCCGATGAAGTACGCAGCCTGGCACATCGCACACAAACCTCTACCGGTGAAATTGAGCAGATGATCCAACAAGTACAGTCCTCTGCCAAAGAAGCGGTAAATGCCATGCAGTTGATCAGCGGCAATGCCGACAATGCACAGAATGTGGCTAAGTCAGCTGCTGATGCGTTGGAGTTAATTGCCACCAATATTATGGCAATTAGTGATCAAAACCACGTTGTTGCCGGTGCTGCTGAAGAGCAATCAAAAGTAGCGCGTGAGATAGACCGTAACATTGTTACCATCAGTGACTTAGCCGCACAAACGGCCGACAGCTCCAGCCAAACCACTGCCAGTGCAGGTGAGTTGTCACGGCTGGCTATTGAGCTGAATGCGCTGGTCAGTAAATTTAAAGTGTAATTGTGTTTTAATCGCTCACATACAGTTCACTTAGTAAAAACCAGAACTACGGTTCTGGTTTTTTTATATCTCAACAACAGAGGTAATAAAAATATCAATATAATGGTGTTTATTGTTTACTTTTGAATTCATTTGAATACACTAAGTATTAAATGAACACGCACAGTGGCAAGGAGCGCAATATGAGCACGAAAACGGTGCCTTTCAGCGCCAGGATCAGTGTCGAAGACGCCGAGTTTATCAGCAGTCTGGAATATGATGGCGCTCATACACCGTCGGATAAATTACGCGCTTTACTGGCAGAAACCCGGCGCAGGCATCAGGGGTTCACCGATTATGGCCAGAATTTGGCCCAGATGCAGGAATGGTTGGGACAAATAAAGCGCCAATTACTGGTGCGTCAACAGCAGTTAAGTCAGCACAGCGAGTTGATGGTGCGGGTGCTGGATGCGCTACCCGATTTATTGGCGACGTTGCAAACAATGGCCGCCAGTTGCAGCAGCCTGAATAGCCGTGAACTGCAACAGACCGAGCAGCAAGTCATGCTAAAGCTATGCCGCTTAAATGAATTGTTAATGCCATTGGCATTAACAGCCAGTGCGGATACCGGGCTGGCCCAACGCATGTTTGGCTTAGCAACCCTGATCCATGAACACAAATTGGCAATACAAGGAGCACCGCAATGAGTGAGAGTATAACCCGTCGTGTCGCGCGTCTGGTCAGTGGCAGTGTTAACGCGCTGGTAGATGCAGTAGAAAACAGTGCACCGGAAACGGTAATGGAACAAGCCATCCGTGAGCTGGATGTTGCGATTGCGGATACCCGCAGCGAACTGGGTCAGCAGGTGGCACAAAAGCATCTGGCCAGTAAAAAACTGATGGAAGAAAACAGTCGCTATGAAGCGCTGGCAAGCCAGTTAGAGGTAGCAGTAGCCAATGGTCGTGATGATTTAGCTGAAGCCGGTATTGCAGAACAAATGGATATAGAGGCGCGCATTCCGATATTGGAAGCGGCCATTACTGATGGTACGGCGCGGGAAAAAGAACTGGAAGGTTTTGTGCAGGCGCTTCAGGCGAAAAAACGCGAAATGCAGGCGGAGCTGCGCTCCTTTGTACAGGCACAGCAAGCGAGTTCACAAGCTGCTTCAGCTGCTGCTCAGCGTGGTGATACTGCAGCCGATAGAGCCGGCCGCGCCAGCGATGCCTTTGGCCGGGTGCTGGAAAAAGCCTCCGGCATTGCCGGGCGCGACACCAACCTTGGTAATGCTGGCAAACTGGCTGAGCTGGAAGATTTAGCCCGCAAGAACCGCGTAGCCGAACGTCTGGCGGCGCTTAAAGCAGGCAAAAGCTAGTGTTTAGTCTGATGCTGGCCAGTGAGAATATGGCCTTTAGTATCGCACTGGTACTGATGCTGATGATAGCTGTGCTGGAAGGGGTCGCTGCCTTATTTGGTGCGGGCGTGTCATCAGCGCTGGAAAGCTTGTTGCCGGAGTCGGAGCTTAGTCCGCATGCAGAAGTTGGCCAGATTGATGCCGATACTGCCTTAAGCCGTTTTCTCGGCTGGTTACGCATAGGCGAAGTGCCACTGCTGATGCTGCTGGTGATCTTTTTACTGTGTTTTGGCTTACTTGGCTTGCTGTTGCAGGGCGCCTTGCACAGTATGCTGGGCGTGCTGGCCCCGGGCTGGTTGGCGGTGCCAATAGTGCTGGTACTCAGTTTGCCGTTGGTGCGGCTGGGCGGTGGTGTATTGCAGGCGATTATGCCGCGCGACGAAACCACTGCCGTCACAGAAGACAGTCTGCTGGGCCGTATTGCCGTTATTACACTGGGCACGGCGCGGGTCGGCTATCCGGCTGAAGCCAAAGTACGTGATCAGCATGGTTACAGCCACTATGTGCAACTGGAGCCGGAAGATGCGGCTGAAGAGTTTACCCAGGGCAATGAAGTGCTGTTGTTGTCGCGCCAGGGCGCGGTATACAAAGCGATGTTAAATCCTAACCCGCATTTGTCAGAGCAGCGCTAAGTGCCTGCCACAACGGAAGGTTTTTTAAAAGGAGCAGTAAATGTTGCCTTTAAATTTAATTGATATTTTGATCATCGCCGGTGCGGTGCTGGTCGGTTTGCTGATACTGGGCATGATTTTGGCCCGGCTATACAAAAGAGCGACTAAGGAAGTGTCCTTTGTGCGTACCGGTTTTCGTGGTGAAAAGGTGATTATGAATGGTGGCGCACTGGTGCTGCCGGTATTGCATGAAATTATCCCGGTAAATATGAATACGCTGCGCCTGGAAGTGCGCCGCGCGAACGAGCAAGCCTTAATAACCCGTGACCGTATGCGTGCCGATGTTACCGCCGAGTTTTATGTGCGGGTAAAGCCGACCGCAGATGCGATTGCCAATGCGGCACAAACATTGGGTTTAAAAACCATGAACCCGCAACAGCTGAAAGAGCTGGTTGAGGGTAAATTTGTTGATGCACTGCGCTCGGTGGCCGCTGAAATGGCGATGGAAGAACTGCATGAAAAGCGCGTTGATTTTGTGCAAAAAGTACAGCATGTGGTATCGGAAGACTTGTTGAAAAACGGTTTAGAGCTGGAGTCGGTATCCTTAACCGGTTTAGATCAAACGGCGTTTGAGCATTTTAACCCACAAAATGCGTTTGATGCCGAAGGTTTAACTAAGCTGACGCAGGCCATTGAATCACGCCGTAAAATTCGTAACGATATTGAGCAGGAAACCGACTTAGCGATTAAGACCAAGAACCTTGAAGCTGAGCGGGCCAAGCTGCAAATCTCACGGGAAGAAGAATACGCCCGCTTAGAGCAGGAACGTGAAGTATCCATTCGACGGGCGTCACAAATGGCAGAAATTGCCCGCGAACAGGCAGAAAAAAAGCGCGAAGCCGAAGAAGCGCAAATTGCCTCACAGCGTGAAATTGATTTAAAACGCATTATGTCGGAACGCGATATCGACAATGAAACCATTCAAAAAGACCGTGCGGTGCGCGAGATGGAAATTGCTAAACAACGCGCGGTAGAGCAAGCAGAAATTGAACGGCAAAAGGCGGTCGAGCTGGCATCGCAGGAAAAATCTATCGCGGTAGCAGAGAAATCCCGTGCCGAGTCTGAAGCTAAAGCCGATGCCGATAAAGCCCGTGCGTTAGCGGTAAAACAGGAAGAGGGCGTTATTACCGTGCGGCAAACCGAGCAGGCAGAACGGGCCAAGCAGGTTGAACTGATTCAGGCGCGTCAGCAGGCGGAAAAGGATGCGATCCATTTGGTGGTCGCTGCTGAGGCAGAGAAAAAAGCCGCAGAAGATCAGGCGGAAGCTTTACGGGTTGCAGCTCAGGGCCAGGCCGATAAAGAGCGCTTTACCGCCAAAGGGCAAGCTGATGCTGAACTGTTGTTAGCTGATGCCAAAGCGCGTAGCTACGCGGTAGAAGCCGAAGGTAAGCAGGCTATTAACGCCGCCGCTAACACCTTGTCAGCTGAGCAAATTGCCATGCAGGTAAGATTGGCACTGATTGAGCATCTGCCAAATATTATTGCTCAGAGCGTAAAACCGATGGAGCAGATCAGCGATATTAAGATCCTGCAGGTTAACGGTATGGGCTCACAGGGTGGCGGCAGCGCTGATGGCGTAGCCAGTGATGGCGGCAATGGCTCATTGGCCGATCAAGTAGTAAACAGCGCGCTACGCTATCGCGCTCAGGCGCCTATTCTGGATTCCTTGCTGTCGGAAATCGGCTTAAAAGCCGGCGACATTAACGGCATGACAGAAGCATTAAAAGCGCCGTTAAAACAGTAAGTTGTTAGATATAAATGTAGAACAGGCCGCAATTGCGGCCTGTTTTGGTTATGCAACTCAGTCGTCAGACATATTCTTTAGTTTATGTTCCCAGCGGCGCTTGGCAAAGCGGCGCATATTGGGGATATCATCGGTTTCATCCATAATCGGCTGGCCGATAATGGTTTCTATCACGTCTTCCATCGTTACCAAACCCAGCCAGCTACCGTATTCGTCGTAGACCAAACACATGTGTTGGCGCTCGTGCATCAGCTGTGTCATCAGCTGCTCGGCGCTCATCTTGTCAGAAATTACTTTGACCGGTTTCATTAAATCGGCAACGGTGGTTTGGTCGGTAATATCCAGCATATCGTAGCGAAAGGCGATACCCAGAGGCGCTTCGTCTTTATCCAATACAGGGTAACGGGAAAACTGGCCTACTTTGACCCGTTCAGCAAAAGCGTCCAGCGGCTCGTCCGGACTGGCAGTTTCGCACACGGTACGCGGTGTCATAATGTCACGTACTTTAATGTCGTGCAGATCAAGAATATTGGCAATAACCCGCTGCTCGTCTTCATCCAGCTTGTTCAGTTCGCGGCCCAATACGGTCAGGGCTTTAATTTCCTGGCGTAAATCATGTTCGTGCTGGCCGCCGCCAAATAACTTCATTATTTGATCCGATAACCAGATAAACGGCTTTAGCATAGTGATCATAGCGTTAAGCACAGCAGGCAGCAGCGGTGCCAGTTTTGGCCAGTAACGCGCGCCAATGGTTTTCGGCATAATTTCAGACAGCACCAGAATAAGCACCGTCATGATCGCAGAGGTGATACCCAAATAGCCGTTGCCAAATACGATAGTCACCTGAGCACCAACGCCGGTAGCACCTACAGTGTGCGCAACAGTGTTTAGCGTAAGAATGGCCGCCAGAGGCTGGTCAATCTTATCTTTTAATACTTTTAACTGTTCATACAGCTTAGGCCGGGTCAGCTTTTGCTGGGCAATATAACTGGGGGTAATCGATAGCAACGCTGCTTCGAGGATAGAACAAACAAAGGATACCGCAATTGACAAAACCGCAAATGCAATTAAAAGGCTCATACAGGTTGGTTACAACACTCCGTTTTACTAACACCGCTGCAGTATACTAAGAGTAAATCGGGAATGCGAGCCGGCACCCTGCCGGCCCTTGATGGTATAGCAACTGCTTTAATGCCTGACTTACAGCTCTGTTACCTGATACACCGTTACACTACCGCTGACTTCATTGCCGATAAGCAGCAGCGGGTTGCCGTTCGGACTGTCGGCGGCAGGCACAAACTTAATGCTTTCCGGGCCTAAATCGCCGGCCAGCGGCACTTCGGTACAGTCCATACCTTCGGCAGTATCACACGGCTCGGCTAAGTCATCGTCCAGCTCAAAATCGGCACTAAAATTACGGTTAATATAATGGCTGACAAAGCTGGCCTGAAACGGATTAGTTACGTCGTAAACAAACAAATCACCGCTACGCTCCTGGGCAATAAAGGCATAGGTGCGGCCTTCGATAGTGCCGACGTCAATGGCTTCCGGCTCGCCACCTTTGTCGTCAGAGCGGTTATCACCTTTGTTTTCAGTATGGGCACTGTTAAAGTTATTGCCGAGAATGGCAGCAGAGATACGGCCGAAATCGTCGCCGGAGTCATAGACCATATTCACATTTTGGTCCCAGATAGAAAATGAACGGCCGCCATAGGCATAGAGTTTTTCTACTACACCGTCGTTATCCGGGTCAACCAGTGCTGCTGTTACTTTTAACCGGCCTAAGCCGTCATCGCCGCCGGTGGCGTCGTACAGCGCTTGCAGTTCAGTACTAAAGGTTTTGTTCAGTTCGTCCGGGTCGATAATATCGGCAGCGCGGATATCTTCTGAGTAAGCATCCCAATCACGTGAGTCGCCTTCGTTAGCAGAGACAATAAAGGTAGCGCCATTCCACTGATAAGAGGCGATAGAATCCGGCTGATACAGGCCATATACGTTAGGCAGTTTGCGAAATGACGCCACTTCGTCTTCGTTAGTGTAATCAATCAGGTACTGCCCCCAATCTTTAACGCCCAGCGCTTTAACTTCAATGGTCATTGCCTCAAGGTCGATAATGCCAATGGCATTGGCTTCCTGCAACGACACCCAGGCTTTTTTGCTATCTGCCGCTACCGTGATGTATTCCGGCTCTAAGTCTTGCGCGACCGTGGTACCTGCCGGGCCGGCAAATTTAACACCCGCTGTTTGCAATAACGCCCGACGTTTAGCGTCAGTGTCGTAGTCGCCGGCAGAGAGTAAATCAGAGCTAAACACGATATCTGTCGTCAGATTTATAGTTTGTGCTACATCAGCCGGTATACCGTCGGTCAGGCTAATCACCGAAATGCTGCCTTCCGGGTCAGCGTTGTAATCGGTATCCGGTTCGCCTTCATTGGCCACCAGCACCTTGCTGCCATCCGGGGTAAAGGTCAGCATGTCCGGCAAGGCACCAGCCGCAACAGCTTTAACCAGGGTACCAACGCCGCTGGCGTTTAAGCTGTAAAACAACACCGCACCGTTGTCAGTTTTAACCGGTGCGGCAACCGCAATAGCAAGCAGGTCGCCATAAATGGCGATAGAGTTGGCTTCCCCCAGCGCTACCGTTATATCGTTACCGGCAGCATCTTTAACGCTGACACTATCGGCAAAAGTAAAAGGTACTGAGCTTAAGCTGTCATCAGTTATACCATTACCAACCGCTGCTACAGGCAGGTTGGCCAAAGCGATAACTTCAATTTGGTTGTCTGCAGCGTTAATGGCAAAAGCCGAGTTTGATGCCTTATGAAACTGCACAATTTCGGCAGCCGACTTACCATAAATGCCAGTGTTAAAACGGCCTACTACTTCAATGCTCAACTCTCGCGGCACGCTCTTGCCAGGCTGTCCGGCATCTCCTGCCGGGCCTGTAGCGCCTGCTGCACCATCATCACCGTCCAGCGAACAACCGGACAATATCGTTATAATACTTAAAGCGAGCAGTGAACGTTTTAGCATGCTGATATTCCTGATTTTATTATTGAAAGCTAACCAATTAATAAATCAGTGTCAGCACAACGCATGACAGTTACATGAAACAGCGGTGATGTTTTTATGACGGCTTGTCTTGCTGATCTTGTTGTTGCAAAAACAACTGCTTCGGCATCAGGTTAATACTTTCATGCAGCTCCGAATAGACAATCACCACTTCACCGCTTTGCAGTTGACGCTGTACCATGGCGACTTTTTCCGCCATCGCCATTTCCTGCTCGCCGTAATCGGTGCCCTCGCGCAGCACATAGTATTCGATCAGGTTGTTAAGGGTGTCTTCTGCGATCTCGGTGTAAGGAATAATCATTTAATTAACTGCTCAATAATAAACTGCGGAATACGCTGATTTAACCAGAATTTGGGCTTTAGCACACTGCCATAAACAAAGCCGACATGGCCGCCGCCGCTGGTCAGCTCGTAATGAATATGCGGGCTGAGCTCATCAGCTTTGGGGATCACGTCGTTACTTAAAAACGGGTCATCTTTGGCATGAATAATCAACGTGGGTATATGAATATGGCGTAAAAATGCTTTGCTGCTGGCTTTGCTGTAATAGTCCTGTGCATTTAAAAAACCATGCACCGGCGCGGTGTAATATTCGTCAAACTGCTCAATGCTGCTAAAACCCTGCACCTGCTGTGGTGTTAACGGCAGGGGAAAGTTACTGAATTGCTGCAGTTTGGCCAAAGTACTGCGCTTTAACCGGCCGAGTAAATAACGCTGATACAGCTTACTGCTGCCGCTGTTAATGCGTTTGGCACAGGCGGCTAACGACAGCGGCGGGCATACCGCCACCGCCGTAGCTAACGGATTCTTTTCGGCCTGCTCACCACAGTATTTCAGTAATACATTGCCGCCAAGCGAATAGCCTACCGCCACTAACGGTCGCTGCGGGTAACGCCGCTTTACCTCATTGATCACCAGCGCAGCATCTGCGGTATCGCCGCTATGATAAGCGCGTGGCAGTTTATTGGGTTTACCGTTACAACCACGAAAATGTACTAACACCGCCGGCCAGTTAAACTCACGGCACTGTGCCAGCATGGCCTGAATATAATGGCTGTTAATATCACCGGCCAAACCGTGCAGCAGGATAACCAACGGCGCTTTATCGTCTGTAACTGCATTGTCTAACCAATTTAGCTGTAATTCATCGCCATCGGGTAAGCTAAACAGTTCCGCTGTGGTGCTGACACGCTGTTTCGGGCTTAAATATTTGGCAAAAATGGTTTGCAGGTGGGCATGCTTTAACCACCAGGCAGGCTGAAACGGCGCATTTGATACTGGTCTGATCTGAGCTTGCAAATTAGTGTATCCTGATAAACAATGAGTTCACTTTTACAGCAGGTGCAGCACTATGGATCGGCGCAAATTTATCTTAACCGGCATTAGCTTAGGTGCAGCAGCCAGCCTGGGTAGCGGGTTAGCTATCCGGGGTTGGCAGCGAAGCCTGACGCCGGATAGCAGCAACCGCGACCTGGTGTTATCTGCGTTGTTACCGGCGCTATTGTACGGTGCTTTACCACAAGATGCGACCTTAGCCGCTGCCGAACTTGATCGCACTAAAACCGCGATCAGCGACTTTCTGCCGTTTTTACCATTGCGCCAGCAGCAGGAGCTTAACCAGCTGTTTAACCTGCTGGCTAACCGCGTTACTCAGTTGGGCCTGACCGGGCATGTCAGCACACTGGCCGACCTTAGCATCCACCAGCGGCTGCAATTGCTCAGCCGGTGGCGCGACAGTTACTTAGCGTTGTTACAGCAAGCTTATCATGGCCTGCGTGAACTGCTGTATGGTGCTTATTATGGCCAAAGTGAGCACTGGCAAACGCTGGGCTACACTGCGCCGCGGTTTAGATAGGATGATAATAAGTGCGAACAGCAACAGGTTGGAACCCCGATGCGCAGCCACAGAGTGTCTGAGTGGGCGCGAAGGCGACCGCGAGTTGCTGTGGCGAGCACAGCGGGTGTTGCAGCCTGTGAGCTTTGGTGGGCACGCGGTCACTGTGAACGACTCTGGTACAAGGAAATCCACACTTCGCCGCCTTCAACAGCACGTCCCTGTGCTGTCTCAGCCTGCGCGGCATCCCTGCCGCTGCTGCGTGCGGACACCTTGTACCGTCGCTTCAGGCACTTTCAGCAGATTAATGAGATAGACACATGACGATTAACCACCTGGATGCCAGCCAATTTACGCAAGACCAGCTGTTTGATACTGATATCGTTATTATCGGCTCCGGCGCTGGTGGCGGTATTGCCGCCGAGCAATTAGCGCAAGCTGGTTTTAAAATTTTGCTGCTGGAAGAAGGCGCCTGGTACACCCGCGATGATTTTGTGATGCAGGAACGCTGGGCGTACCCGCATTTGTATCAGGAAGGTGCGGCGCGTAAAACCCGCGATCAGGCCATCGGCATTTTGCAGGGCCGTACCGTCGGCGGCTCTACCACAGTAAACTGGACGACATCAATAAGAACACCAAAAGCTACACTGGACTTTTGGAACAGCAAATTTGGCGTCAATTTTAGTGGTAAAGATGATTTATCTGATTATTTTGCAGCAGCAGAGCAGCGACTTAACATTCACCAATGGCCGGTGCCACCCAACGCCAACAACGCCAAACTACAGCAAGGCTGCGAAAAGCTCGGTTGGCAGTACACATTAATTAACCGCAACGTGAATGGCTGCGCTAACCTCGGTTATTGCGGTATGGGCTGCCCGATTAATGCCAAGCAATCGATGCTGGTGAGTACTATACCGGCGGCGATGGCATTGGGCGCGACACTGATATCGCGGATTTCGGTGCGCCAGTTGCACTGGCAGAGCGACAGCATTACCGGGTTGGAAGCAGTACCGGTAGACCAGTACTTTCAGCCACGCCATGATCTTCGTATCCGCATTAAAGCAAAACATTATATAGTCGCTGCCGGCGCTATCGGCTCACCGGCTTTGTTGCTGCGCTCAAAAGTACCTGATCCGTCCGGCCGTTTAGGCAAACATACCTATTTGCACCCGACAGTGATTTCCGGCGCCTTGTTCGATGACGCCATAAACGGCCACAGCGGTGCGCCGCAATCCATTTACTCTGATCAATTTGTCTGGCCGGCGGATAACAACAAGGCCGGCTATAAACTGGAAGTACCACCGCTGCACCCGGTATTAATGGCCACCAAGCTAACCGGTACCGGCGCCCAGCATGCCGCCTTAATGCAGCAATTTAACCATTTACAGGTCACCATAGCGCTGCTGCGTGATGGTTTTCATCCGCACAGCCAGGGTGGCACAGTGCAATTAGATGATGCACAGCAGCCGGTGCTGGATTACCCGATCACAGATTATTTATGGCAGGGTATGCGCGAAGCCTTGTTATCGATGGCCGGGCTGCAGTTTGCCGCCGGCGCCAGACAAGTACTGCCTGTTCATCACGATGCTCAGCTTTACAACAATTGGCCCGAAGCCAAAGCAGCCATACTGCAGCTACCAATGCAGGCGCTTAAGCAAACCGTGGTATCGGCCCATGTTATGGGCGGCTGCAATATGAGCGCCAGCGCCGCCAACGGTGTGGTAGATCAAAATGGCCGCCACCATCAACTGCAAAACCTGTCGGTATTCGATGGCTCTATCTTGCCCACCAGCCTTGGCGCCAACCCGCAACTGACTATTTATGCGCTGGTGTGGCGCAATTGCCAACAGTTAATCAGCAGCTTAAGAAACCAGGTTAACACTTTAGCTTAAGCTAACATTTAAATCGCCGGCCGCAGATAAGCCGGCGGATCCGTGCTAAGGTTTACACAACTCTTTTGCTGTGAAGCCTTAGCCTTGCTATGAACACCGACAGTTACAAAGCGCTGAGTAACTATATCGATTTACTGCTCGATGCTATTTGTGTGGTAGATAAAGGCGGCCATTTTGAATTTGTCAGTGCCGGTGCTGAACGTATTTTTGGCTACACCCCCGCCGAAATGCTCGGCCGGCCGATGATAGAGCTGGTGCACCCTGATGACAGAGAGCGTACCTTAGCTACCGCAGCCGAAATTAACGCCGGGGTAGTAAAAGTAGACTTTGAAAACCGCTATATCCGCAAAGATGGCCGCATAGTGCATTTGCTGTGGTCGGCGCGTTGGTCTGACACCGACCAGCGCCGCGTGGCGGTAGCGCGCGATATCAGCCGCAGCAAGGTAATTCAGGCGCGCCAGGCGGCGGTTTATACTATTTCTGAAGCGGCTTTTGCCAGCACCGACTTGCCGGCGCTGTACCACACTATTCAGCAGATCATTGCCGGTTTAATTCCGCTGCAGCGTTTTAGCATAGTGCTGACCGATAATAACCCTCAGCAACTTAATTTTGTTTACGATACAGCCCAACAAAACCCGCCGGGCAGCGAGCTGTTAACCTTCTGCGCCGGGGTTATCCGCCGTGCAGAAACCATTTTAATTACCAAAGATAACCGCAAAGAACTGCCGGCCAAATTACGCCAGCTGGCCGGTGCAAAAGCCGCAAACTGGTTAGGTGTGCCGTTAAAATCGCACAGTGACGTAATAGGCGCTTTGATGTTACAAAACGATGCCACTGCAGCAGGTTACAACAGTAGTGACATTGAGCTGCTGGAATTTGTCTCGGTGCAGGTAGCCGTTGCGATAGAACGTAAACGTATGCTGGACCGGCTACAGTACAATGCGTTGTATGATCAACTTACCGGGCTACCCAACCGCGAATTGTTTGCCGACCGCTTGCAGCTAGCCAAAACCCGGGCGCAGCGCGAGCAGGGCAGCTTTGCCTTGTTGTATCTGGATTTAGATAAGTTTAAACCGGTAAATGACCAGCACGGCCACCATGTTGGTGATCAGCTGTTACAGCTAACCGCACAGCGTATTCTCAGTTGCCTGCGCCACAGCGATACCGTAGCACGGTTTGGCGGCGACGAGTTTGTCATTCTGTTGGAGCACGTAGATAGCACAGAGACAGCGGTGCAACTGGCAGAGAAAATACGCCAGGCACTCAGCCAGCCTTTTGCGCTGGCCGGCCAGCTGCTGCACATTCTGCCCAGCATTGGCGTAGCGCTGTACCCTTGTCACAGCGACACAGAAAAAGAGCTGCTGTTACTGGCCGATGAAGCCATGTACCTGGGCAAAAAAGCCGGTGGTAACCGCGTAACGCTAAGCCACTCCACTCAAGCACAACAGAGCACCGCTTAGCCGCCGGCGGCTCTCCCTCCCGCGCATCGCCGCAACAAAACACCACAGTTACTACTGGTATTTAAAGCCAAAAACAGTCTTACTGCTGCTATGCCCGCTGAAAATATAAAAAAAAGCAAGAAGGTAACGCATTTTGACAAAATCGCCAAAGTAACAAGATTACTACAATGATTGTCGGGGGCTTGGCTGGTCAGCATGGATGTGCAGGCAGTTGGCAAGGTCAGCGCCTGCACAAACGAGCACTGCGGGATCCGGCAAGTGGAATAAATAATGCTGTGAATGCCCGATTGTTTGATTTGAATGACTTATAACAAATCACAAGGGGATGTAGAAAAAATGGAAAACAGGAACAGATTTACCAGAACAGCCTTGGCCCAAGCGGTGTCATTGCTGCTTGGTAGCGCTGCAGGCATGCCGTTATATGCGCAACAAGCGCCGGAAACGGAAACCGTCACGGCGGCAGATATTGAAGTAATTCAGGTTAAAGGTGTGCGCTCCAGTATGCAGGAAGCCGCCTCTATTAAACGTAATTCCATGGGGGTGGTCGACGCCATTTCTGCCGAAGATATCGGTAAGTTTCCCGACACCAACCTGGCAGAGTCTCTACAACGTATTACCGGGGTGTCGATTAGCCGCAACAATGGCGAAGGCTCTGAAGTAACAGTACGTGGCTTTGGCGGCGACAATAATATGGTCACGCTTAACGGCCGCACCATGCCCTCTGCCACCACTTATGGTGCCGGCTCTGGTGCTGACGGTACCACCCGCGGCGGCAGCGCCAGAGCTTTCGATTTCTCCAACCTCGCTTCAGAAAGTATCCGCGCGGTAGAAGTGTATAAAACCGGCAAAGCCAATATTGCCACCGGCGGTATCGGTGCCACCCTGAACGTAAAAACTGCCAGACCGATGGACACCGGCGAAACCGTAGCCAGTGTTGGCGTTAAAGCAGTGCATGACACCACCAACCGCAGCGGCGACGATGTAACACCGGAAATATCGGGTATTTTCAGTCATGTGCTGGACAACGGTAAGTTTGGCGTCAGTATTTCAGCCAGCCACCAGCAACGTGATTCCGGCTATACCGGCGCCACGGTGAATGACTGGGAGGTAGATTACTGGGACGATATTGCCGATGCTGACCGTACCTGGAATAACGCTGATACTGTGGTGGTTAATGCACCGGCACAAGGCCAGTTATATGCCCGGCCAAACGATATCCGTTATGCCTTTTCCAACACTGAACGCAAGCGGGATAACGCTCAGTTGACACTGCAATTCAGACCTCAGGACAACTTTACCGCCACCGCAGATTATACCTTTGCCGAAAATAACCTGGTAGAACACCGTGGTGAAATTACCAACTGGGTGCAAAGAGGCAGTAACACCAAGCTGGTTGAGTTTGATAACAACACGGTAAAAACACCGTCTTATATTCAGGAAACCTATGCCAGTGCAGTTGATGAAGGGTACGAGCAGCAATGGCGTGAACAAACCAATACGCTGAAATCTGCCGGCTTAAACCTGGAATATCAGGTCAATAATTCGCTGACGCTGGCACTGGATGCCCACAGCTCTGAGCTGTACAGCCGCGGCACCGGACCGCGCAACTCAGGCGAGCTTGCTGTTGGTTTAGGCGCACCTATTGTTACCTCGCGTGAATGGTTCTGGGGCGCTGACTTACCCACTTACCTGAATGTGTATGACGACACCCTGCCGGATAAAGGCGCCAATGCCAATGGCATGGTTGACGCCGGTGATGTCGGTTCTTCTATTGCCCGTATTCGTAATGCCAGTCAGGAAAGTAAAATTAAGCAGTTGAAGCTTGATGGTGCCTACGAGTTTGACGATGGCCGCTTCGACTTTGGTGCTGAAATTCGCAATATGGAATCGCGCTCTATCCAAACTGCCGGTAATAATATCGCGCTGGGCAACTGGAACGTCGGCAACCCCGGCGAATTTGGTGATCTGATCCAACCCTTTAATTTACCGGGTGAGTTTGATGACTACGACACCCTGGCGGGCGGCTATGGCTTTATTGCCGATCCGCGTGCCCTGTATACCGCTGCCGAAGCGCTGTATCCGGGTATTCCGTCCACTGTTGAAAGTGCTTTATCCTACGACAACATTGTAGAAGAAGACACCATGGCAGTGTACTTCCAGGTAGCACTGGAAGGAGAGCTGGGCGGTATGCAGTTTGATGTATTAACCGGCCTGCGTTATGAAAAAACTGATTCGAAGTCCAGCTCTTTAGTAAGTGACGTGTACTTTCAGTGGGAGGATAACGACGATGTGGTGGCTTATGTCGACTCCACCGTACCGCCGGAGCCTGCCAATGCAAAAAATGATTATGACTATTTGCTGCCAAGCCTCGATGTCAGCCTGCATATTAGTGATGATCTGATTAGCCGCTTCTCGTTTAGCAAAACTATCGCCCGTGCCGGCCTGGGAAGCTTGGGGGTTTCAGCTTCCGACTTTGGCGGCGGCGGTGGTTCCACCTTGTTAGGCGCCCAACCGGTTGCTGATGCCTCTAATCCCCGTTTGCTGCCGTTGGAGTCGACTAACTTTGACATGTCGCTGGAGTGGTATTACAACCCGTTCAGCTATATGTCGGCCGGCGTTTTCCAGAAAAACGTGGTTAACTTTATCGGCAGCCGCCAGGTCGATCAACCACTGCTGGGTATCCGCGATGTCACCGCCGGCCCGCGTGCAATAGCGGCAGCCCAGGCGGTGCAGGACGGCGGCTTCCCGCTGGATGACACTTACCTGTATGCGATGATGGTATTTAACGAGTACCGCACCCACCCGGATATGATTGCCGAATTCGGCGCCAATCCGCAATTTACCGGCACGCCGGCACAGATCGATTTCCTCGCTAATAATGCGGGTTTTGATTTACGGGCGACAGACGAAGACCCGGAAGTGATTTTCCGTACCAGTACGCCGGACAACAACCGCGCTGCGAAAATCTATGGTGCCGAATTTGCTATTCAGCATTTCTTCGGTGAAAGCGGCTTTGGTGTGCAGGCTAACTACACCATAGTGCGCGGCGACGTTGGCTTTAATAACAATGCCGATCCGAACGAATCGCAGTTTGCTCTGGTTGGCCTGAGCGATACCGCGAACCTGATTGGTATCTTTGAGAAAGACGGCTGGCAAACGCGGGTGGCATGGAACTGGCGCGATAAATATCTGGCTGAAGTCAATAAAGGCGGTTCAAATAACCCGAGGTTCGAAGAAGGCTATTGGCAAATTGATGTTAACGTCAGTTACGACATCAATCCGCAACTGACTGTATTTGCTGAAGCCATTAACCTGACCGGTGAAAACAGCCGCTCACATGCCCGTAATAAAGCCATGTTGTGGTACCTGACCGATTTGGGGCCTCGCTATCAGCTTGGCGTGCGTTACGACTTCTGAAGCCTGCCGCCAGCACAACTGGCGGTGATGCTCTGTTCGTTGTACTGTAAAAGCCGGGCGGCAGCGCAGCGGCTTTTTACCGTTTAACGACAGTGGTAGTAACAGAGACAGGAAGCAGACATGACGCAGCACGTACTGTTAAATAATATCGACCATCAGGATACCCGGGTCTTGCACTGTTTTGCCGCAGAATATGGCGACAACCTTTGCAGTGTGCCGGTGTTTGCCACCGAATTTGGCGCCCTGCAACACGAGTACGCCATTCTGGCGCAGCACAATCAACAGGACGACAGCTTTCAGGCTGTCGCTTTACTGGGGCTGGCAGCAGAAGAAAATCTGTACCTTAACCCACAGCACGCCAATGGCTGGGATGGTCGCTATATTCCGGCACTGATTGAAAAAGGCCCGTTTCGTATCGGCTTTCAGCAGCAGGCCGGACAAACCGAACCCGAAGCCGTGGTGCATATCGATTTGGCACACCCAAAAGTAAACCGGCAATATGGCCAACAATTGTTTCTGTCCCATGGCGGCAACAGCCCTTATTTGCAGCATATTGCCGATACCCTGCAACGTATTCATCGCGGCACGGCGCTGACAGGCCCGCTGTTCAATGCCTTTGGCCGGTTAAACCTGCTGCAGCCGGTTAATATCGAATACAGCCTGCAAAATGGCGAAAAACACCGTTTAAATGGTTATTACTGTATTAACAGCGACGCTTTGGCCAGGCTACGCGGGCCTGAACTGGAACAGTTACATCAAGCCGGTTTTTTACAACAGGCTTTTGCCATGCAAAGCTCACTGCGCCATATCAGCAGTTTAATCGAGCGTAAAAATCAGCTGCTGCGCGCTGCAGCACAACCGGTATAGGGCCCGCTTATGCTGCAGGTTAGCCGGCACTGCCGTATTATTGATGACTGCCAGCCAGGCGTCGTACCGGCGCAACTGCTTAACAGCACTGAGCCGCTGCTGTTAAAAGGCCTGGTCAGCCATTGGCCTGCAGTACGGCTGGGACAACAGGGCCCGGCGCCGCTGGCCGATTATCTGTTATGCCATTACAACGGCGCAGCAACCCAGGTATACCGTGGCGACCCCGGCCTGAACGGTCGCTACTTTTATAATGACAGCGCCACCGGGCTAAATTTTAGTATCAGCAACGGCCGGATTGATCAGGTACTGGCTGATCTGCTGGCCTGGCAAGATGTTGCGCAGCCGCCGTCGGTATATATCGCCTCTAACCTGCTGCAAAGCCACTTTCCAACGTTGCCGGGCCAACTGCCATTGCAACTGCCCAAACCAGAGCTGGATTACGCTACTGAACCGGATCGGGTTAGCATCTGGCTGGGTAACCGCTCACTGGCGGCCTGCCATTATGATGCGTCAGAAAATCTCGCCTGCTGTGTCGCCGGTAAGCGGCGTTTTACGCTGTTTCCGCCGGAGCAAGTCGGCAATTTGTATCCGGGGCCGCTGCAGCCGACACCCGGCGGCCAGGTGATCAGCATGGTCGATTTCGATAAGCCCGACTTGCAACGTTTTCCCAATTTTCCGCGCGCTGTTGCTGCCGGCTGTATTGCCGAACTGGAACCGGGTGATGCCTTATATCTGCCCGGTATGTGGTGGCATCAGGTGGAAGCACAAAGCAGCTTTAATGTGCTGATTAACTACTGGTGGAGCACAGCGCCACACTATACCGGCTCGGGCATGAACCTGCTGTATCACGCCCTGTTGTGCCTGCGTGATAAACCGGCGCATGAGCGCAAAGCCTGGCAGGCACTGCTGAATTACTATGTGTTTGATGATCCGCAGCAAGCCGCAGCCCACCTGCCGGCCGAAGCGCGGGGCATGTTAGGCCCGCTGGATGAACTGCAGGCGCGCCAGCTCAGAGCCATGCTGCTAAGCCGGTTAAACCGCTAATATGAGGGACAATGCTGTGCACACTGAAACAGAACAACAGCCGGGCGTTAAAAAAGTGGTGATAGCCGGCGGCGGCACCGCTGGCTGGGTCGCTGCCGCGGCGCTGTCAAAACGCTTACAAGGTCTGGTACAGGTGGTGCTGGTCGAGTCGGAAGATATCGGTACTGTCGGCGTGGGTGAATCTACCATACCGCCGGTGCAGCTGTTTCATAATCTGCTGGGTATCGACGAGCAAGAGTTTATGCGCGAAACCGATGCCACCTTTAAACTGGGTATTTCGTTTGAAAACTGGGGCCAGCTGGGCGACAGATACATGCACCCTTTTGGCACCACCGGCAAAGGCAGTTTTCTGGCTGATTTTCAGCACTATTACCTGCATGGCCGGGCGCTTGGCGTCACAGCGCCGCTGGGCGATTATTGCTACGAGTTGCAGGCCGCCTGCGCCGGCAAGTTTGGCAAAAGCAGCAATTCGATGATTAGCTATGCCTACCATCTGGATGCCGGCCGCTATGCCCGCTTTTTACGCCGCTTTAGCGAAGCGCAGGGTGCAGTGCGCATAGAAGGCAAAATAGCGCAGGTGCAGCAGCATGTTAACGGTGATATTCGTGCATTGGTGCTGGAAAATGGTGAAGAAGTAACCGGCGATCTGTTTATCGATTGTACCGGCTTTCGTGCCCTGCTGATTGAGCAAACCCTGCACAGCGGCTTTGAACGCTGGGACCACTGGCTGCCGTGCAATAAAGCCGCCGTGGTACAAACCGCACCGGGCGCCAACCTGCCGCCGTATACCCGCGCCATCGCGCATGACAGCGGCTGGCAGTGGCGTATTCCGCTGCAACACCGGGTTGGCAATGGCCTGGTGTACGCCAGCGATTATCTGTCTGATGCCGCCGCCAGTGACCGGCTGCTCAGCAATCTGGAAGGCGCGCCGCTGTTTGAGCCGCGCATCCTCAGTTACCAAACCGGCCGGCGCAAGCAGTTCTGGTTGAAAAACTGTGTCGCGCTGGGCTTAGCCAGCGGTTTTATTGAACCACTGGAGTCGACCAGTATTTACCTGTTTATGAATGGCGTGATCAGGCTGTTGCGCTTATTTCCGTTTAACGGCGTTAGCCAGCCGCTAATTGATGAATATAACCAGCAGTCGATTGGAGAACTGGAGAAAATCCGCGATTTTATTATTCTGCATTATCATCAGACCGAACGCAGCGACAGCGACTTCTGGAACTATTGCCGCACTATGCCGATACCCGATTCACTGGCGCACCGTATAGAGCTGTTCCGTGCCAGCGCGCATGCCTTTCAAACCGGCGACGAAATGTTCCGGCTCGAGTCCTGGACTCACGTCATGCTGGGCCAGCGCTTAACACCACACAGCTATCATCAGCTGGTCGCTGGCTTGCCGGCACAGCAATTAACGGCACATCTGCAGCAAATTCGCGACACCATCAGCCATGCCGTGGCGCGCTTGCCGCAGCACAGCGAGTTTATCCGTCAGTACTGCCAGGCGCCGGACTATACGCGATGCTAAGCCCTAATCCTGCTATGCAGCTAACGGTACAGCACCCCGGCAACGAGCAATCGCCGCTGCTGATAGTCGATAATTTTCTCGCCAAACCAGAGCTGTTGCTGGCCGATGCCTGCCAGCAGCGCTTTGTTGCCAATTCGCCCTATTACCCGGGCGTGCGCGCGCCGGCGCCACAGGCCTATCAGCAAGCGCTGCTGCAAAGCCTGACGCCAGTGTTACAGGAGGTGTTTACCCTGCCTGCCGGCAGCCTGCAGTTTTCTATTTGTCATTATTCACTGGTTACCACGCCACCGGAGCAATTAAAGCTGCTGCAGCGCATTCCGCATTTTGATACCACCGAACGCCATGCACTGGCGGCGGTACATTATTTATTTCACGGCGAGCAGGGCGGCACCGCCTTTTACCGTCACCGTAAAACCGGCTTTGAAACTATAGATAACAACCGCACCGCAACCTATTTCTGTGCAATGGAAGCAGAAAATGGCGGCCCGAATATTCCCGGCCCCGATGCCGGTTATATTAACGGCGACACGCCGTTATTCACCCGGATAGCCGAGGCAGAAGGCGTATTTAACCGGTTAATTATTTACCGCCGCCACGCCCTGCACAGCGGCTCGATCCCGCCCCATGCCAGCCTCTCAGCCAATCCGGCAACAGGCCGGTTAACCATCAGCAGTTTTATCGACCTGCAGCCAGAGCAAGGGTAAACACTATCCTTGCTTTGCCAGACGGCTTAGCCGGTATTTTTTGCCAACACAACTATCGGCTGTACCTGTAAATTATTGTAAGTTGTACAGCAGCGGTGTAGTGTTCTGTACATTAAATTTACAAGCACGGGTAACCCGTGTTTACGTGCGGGCTCGACCCGCCGAAGAAGCGTTCAATGCTGATTTGGGTTAAGAGGTTATATTGAAGCTCTACAAATATATGCCGGATAAATTTGTTAGTGGATTTGTCGATAAAGGGCTTCTTTTGTTCAGAAACCTTACATATTTCAGACAATACGAAGACATTCGCAGAGGCGATCCATTAGAGGGATTTCATCGAGATAACCCTGAGAATGATGTAACTTTGTCTTGCCCAAAAACTGGTCGAATTTTGGCAAAAGGAGATTTCTCTTTCTTAAATTCAACAAATACCGATTTGATTTTTGTCTTTTGCATGTCGAGAATTCTTAAAGATGAGTTGTATAAAGAATTTGAGACTAATACATGCATAGAAATAACCGAACCTTTAGAGTTTACCAAGCGAGTCCATTTTTCGATAAAGAAATTATTGTCACCACATAAAAATGGTTTGTTAGCTGGGGATGTGAATTATTATCGTGATAACGCGCCTGTAGGATTTGATGTAAAAGAGCCAAAGAATCTTGCTTTTGCAAAAGGTAATCATTATGAGCATCAGAAAGAATTTAGGCTTGTATTTGGCACGACAAAGAGAGCCTTCGATTTAAAGCAGCAGATTGTAGTTAATCGAAGTTACGATTTCCTTAAAGAAGCTAAGAATGGTCAGCCTAAAGAGAAATTAGTGAAAATTGGTTGTTTACGTGACATTACGAAAGTACATCGCATTTAATAACCTAGGTCCGAGCAAAATTATCCATAGAGGAAGATTAATGCCACATTTTATCGTCGACTGCTCGGTTGAGGTGCTGGAAAGTCACCCTGAGGAATATATTGCAGAGCAAATTCACTTAGTTGCTGTTGCCTCTGATTTGTTTGATATCGGCGATATTAAAGTCCGGGTTAATCCTTACAGTAAGTATCTGGTTGGCGGAAAGCGTGAGCTTTTCATCCACGTTTTTTCCAGCATTATGCAAGGTCGCAGCACTGAGCAGCGGGCAAAGTTGTCGCAGTCGGTTGTTAAGAAGTTAGTGACTATGTTCCCCCATGTGCCAAATATTGCTATGAATGTCAGTGAATTTGAAAAAGCCACTTACTGCAACCGGAATATGCTCTGAGCAATACAGCTGAATAAAGTCGGGGCTTGCGGCACCCCCGATAAGCACATTTAAAACAAAGGGCAATGGCCGGGTTAAGCCAGTTACTTTGGCCGGGCAATCTGCGCAGTAAAAGGCGACGCCGGTAAGCCTGCACTGTTATACAGCACGGCATCCGGGTTATCGGCCCAGGCGTAGCGTACTTGCTGCGGCGCTTTAATATCGGCATGCGACAGCACTAATTGTTTACCTTGTAGCTTTACCTGCGCCCAGCGGTACTCGCCGTCGCTGCCGGCGATGGCAAAGCTTTGGCCGGCTTTTAGCACCAGCTGCTGATCAAAGCTAAGCAGTAATTTATCGCCCTGCGCCTGTGCCGACAGCAGCTGCGGCCCCTGATACTGCACATCCTCGCCCAGTGCTACCGCGCGTGCCGCCAATGCCAGCCGTTGACCAAGCGTTTTTTTATCCACCGGGTGAATATCGTTCCACTCGCCGACATCAATCGCCACCACCATGGCGGTATTGGGCTCGCTCTGCACAAGGCGTTGTGCTTCACGCAGCGCCGCCCAGCCACTTTCGGTAGGCTGTGGACTTTTCTCCAGATAATTGGCCAGTTGTACATATAAAAACGGCAACTGTGGCTGTTGCCACTTGGCGCGCCAGTCACGAATCAGCGCACGAAACCGCTGTTGATACTGTACTTCGCGGCCAACATTCGACTCGCCCTGATACCAGATCACACCCTTAATTGGCAGTTTGGTCAGTGGCGCGGTTAAGCCATTAAACAGCCCCAGCGGCTGCCAGCGGACAAAGGTATCAGACGGCAACGACTCTGCTGTGGCACCACGGCGCATCTGCCACTGGCCGCTAAGGGCTATATGCTGCCCGTCAGTGCCCAGCCAGTAAGGTTTATCCGGCATCAGGCCGGTTTTGTTATTGGTGGCAATAACCCGCACCGCTATCAGGTTGTTGCCGGCTGTAAGCAGCCCCTTTGGCAAGGTATATCGCCGTGGCGGATACTGATAAGTGGTATGGCCTACCTTAACACCGTTGATATACACCTCGTCGGCATCGATGATAGAACCAAGCCGCAAGGTATCGGCGGCAGCGGCTTGCTGCGCCGTTAACTGCACGGTTTTACGCAGCCACCAGGCGCCGGTAAAAGGCTCAGGCAAAAAGCCAGGTACGGTAAAGCTTTGCCAGTCGCTGTGATCCAGCGTTGGTGCATACCAAGGCGTATCGCCGGTTAAGCCGGCATCGGCTTTAGCCAAAGCGCCATACCACTGTGCGTTCTTGGCTTTATCGGCCGCTTCAATCTGCGCTATCAGCGCTTTGTCGCGAAACTTTAGCCCTTGTGCCAGTGCATCCGGAAAGGCCTGCAGCGCTTCTTCACTCAGCCAGGCTTCGACCGGCGAGCCGCCCAGGGCATTATTTAAAATGCCAATGGGCACGCCGTTGTGGTTAAACAGGTCGCGGGCAAAATAAAACGCCAGCGCGGAAAACTGCGCAATAGTGTCCGCGCTGGCGGCTTGCCACTGCCCGGCGCTTAAATCTTGCTGTGGCGCGTCAAAGTTATACTGCTGCGGTACGGTAAACTGGCGGATTTGCGGGTAATTGGCGCTGGCTAAATCCTGCGGATAGGCCTCAGTGAGGCGCGCCATCGGCAGTTCCATATTCGACTGGCCGGAAGCCAGCCAAACATCGCCAAAGCAAATGTCATTTAGCGTAATTTGATTGCTGCCGGTAAAGCGCAGCTGATGGCCGCAGCCGGCTTGTTGCGCCGCCAGCTTAAATTGCCACTGGCCCTTGGCAGCCTGTACTTGCCCCAACACAGCACCGTTTAACTGCACTGTTATCTGCTCGCCGGGCGCCGCATAGCCCCACAAGGTTAGTGCGGTGTCACGCTGCAGCACCATATTATCGCTGATTAATGTCGGTAAACGAATATCGGCCTGCACACTCAGGCTGCACAGCAAGGCGACGACAGCTAAGCATTTAATCATCCGTGGGCTCCGGCAAGGTTTTGACACAGCCTAACATGCTGTTTTATTACGCCAAGTCTTTGCACAATATTGGCTAAGCGCTTAGTAAAAAACGTAAAACCGGCGCTGACTTCCTCAATTGCAGCTTAAACGGCACATGCTAGCCTGAGCTTTTCGCTAACAGGAAAGCCGCAATGAAGATCACAGCCGCACGCGTTATTGTCTGCAGCCCGGGGCGTAATTTTGTCACACTGAAAATTGAAACCGATCAGGGCCTGTACGGCATCGGCGATGCTACGCTAAATGGCCGCGAGCTGGCGGTGGTCAGCATACTAAACGAGCATATGCTGCCCTGCCTGATTGGCCGTGATGCCGGGCAGATTGAGGATATCTGGCAATATTTTTACCGCGGTGTGTACTGGCGCCGTGGCCCGGTGAATATGACCGCATTGGCCGCAATAGACATGGCGCTGTGGGATATTAAAGCCAAGGCAGCCGCTATGCCATTGTATCAGCTGCTTGGCGGGCGCAGCCGTGACAAAGTGCTGGTGTATGGCCATGCCAACGGTAACGATATCGAACAGACGGTAGAGGCCGTGGCCAAATACCGCGAGTTGGGTTATCAAGCCATTCGTGCCCAGTCTGGTGTGCCGGGTTTGGCCTCGACCTATGGCGTATCGAAAGACACCTTGTTTTATGAGCCGGCCGATGCCGACCTGCCGACAGAAAACCTGTGGTCTACCAGCAAATACCTGAACCATACGCCAAAACTGTTTGCCGAATTGCGCCGGCAATTTGGTGATGAGCTGCACCTGCTGCACGATGTGCACCACCGGCTAACCCCGATTGAAGCAGCAAGGCTGGGCAAAGAGCTGGAGCCGTTTAAGTTGTTTTGGCTGGAAGATGCGGTACCGGCTGAATTACAGCAAGGTTTCCGGCTGATCCGCCAGCACACCACCACGCCGCTGGCGGTAGGCGAGGTGTTTTCCTCCATCCATGACTGTCAGCAGCTTATCAGCGAGCAACTGATTGATTATATCCGCACCACCCTGGTACACGGCGGCGGCATTACGCATTTACGCCGTATTGCCGCGCTGGCAGAGCTGTACCATGTAAAAACCGGCTTTCACGGCGCTACTGATTTATCACCGGTTACCATGGGCGCAGCGCTGCATTTTGACACCTGGGTGCCGAACTTTGGTATTCAGGAATATATGCGCCATACCGATGCTACCGATGCGGTATTTCCGCATGACTATTATTTTGAGCAGGGCTTTTTACACTGCGGCGAAACACCGGGCCATGGCGTGGATATTGACGAAAAGCTGGCAGCAAAGTACCCGTATCAGCGCGCCTACCTGCCGGTAAACCGGCTGGAAGACGGCACACTGTTTAATTGGTAAAAGCTAAGCGGATAACACTGAGCTGCAGATAGCAGGAATAGCTTTACCCTAAACCAACCGTTGCAGGCCAGGATGGCCGAATCGAGCCCCCAGGGATGGGTTCACGGCGTGTTGGTGTGGGTGAAGCTGTTTCTGCCACACCCCACACCAAACGCTTCACAATAAACGCATCAGTTACCGCAGGTCGCATTACCTTCATTTTGTGCCAGCCGCACATTGGCCAGTTGTAATACCAACCCGGCGCTGCTTTGCAGCCGCATAGGCTGGGTTACGCGGCTGATAGCAAAGTTGCTGTCGGCTTCACTAAAGCAGCGCAGTGCAATTTTAATGCTGTGCCAGCCTTTACCCTGCATCTGCGCCAGCTGAGCGCTGATATCCAGCATACCGGCGCAGTTATCGCCGCATTGCATACCCAGCGTAACCGCACTGTCAGCGCCCATCGCCGAAACCTGGTATTCCAGCTCCAGCGCCATATCGCCATTGGCCTGACGCGTTAAATCCAACACAGCTCCGTCAGCCAGGCTAACTGCCACCGCACCCGGTTTGATAAAGCTTAGCGTCACCGAATCTTCCTGCTGCAAGCGGTCGGTGGCCTGCGCCTTTAACGCGCCATTGGCAGAGGTGTGTGTCGCATCAGTGACCACGGTAACCTTGCCCTCATCCAGCAGTTGCAGCTGCCACGGCGTTACTGCCTTGCCGGCATACAAATAGCGGCTGGTATTCAGCATCTCCGCCGCACTGATACCTGCGTTTTCATGCAGTGCTGCCAGCGTGGTGTTATCGCTGTAGCTCAGGCCATAGCCGTAGGCAAACAGCGGATTGTAGTTGGCATCACCGACATTCAGCGGCTCACCTGTAGCGTTATCCGGCCAGGAGAACGACAGTCTGCCCTGAAAATCATGCCGCACACTGCCATCAGCGGCGCGAAACAATACATCGGCCACTGCACCGCCTTCTGAACCGGGCAAAAAGGCGGCAACAAAAGCATCTGACTGATTCAGTTCCGAGTTAACCCACAGCGGCCGGCCCGACAAGAACACGCTTATCGTCGGGATGCCCTGTGCTTTTAGTGCCGTTAGAATTTGCAGGCCCCGGTTATCGTCGAAGGCTAAATGGCTGCGATCACCGATAAACTCAGCATAAGGCTCTTCACCAAAAACCACTATTGCCACATCAGGCTGAGTACTGAAGCGGCCGTTTTCACTCAGTTCAACACTGCCACCACCGGCCTCAACCGCCTGTTTAATGCCGCTGTAAATGGACTCACCATTAGGGAAATCACTGTTACTGTTGCCCGAGCCCTGCCAGCTGAGGGTCCAGCCACCAGTTTGCTTGCCGATATTGTCAGCGCCATCACCGGCCACCAGCACACGGCCATTTGGCTTAAGGGGCAATAACTGCTGATTATTTTTCAGCAGTACCAAAGACTTACGCGCTGCTTCACGCGCCAGTGCGCGGTGCTCTGCATTGCCCAGCAATTCATAACGGCCGGCCAGCGGTCGCGCTGACGGCTTCACCTGCTCAAATAAGCCCATTTCGGCTTTAATGCGCAAAATACGGCTTACCGCTTCGTCCAGCCGCGCCATGCTGATACGGCCAGCTTTTACCCGGGCCAGCGTATTGGCATACAGGGTTTGCCAACTATCCGGCGCCATATACATATCCAGCCCGGCCAGCAACGCGGCGGCGCAATCGGTTGGCGTACAGCCGGCTACCTGGCCATGGCCGTTCCAGTCACCTACCACAAAGCCGTCAAAGCCCATCCGACCTACCAACACATCGGTTAGCATAGGCGCAAAGCCATGCATTTTGCTGCCATGCCAGCTGTTGTAAGATGCCATTACCACCCGGGCGCCGGCTTTAACCGCACTGTAATACGGCACGGCGTGAATATCGCGCAGCTGCGCTTCGCTATCTATACTGTCGCCCTGATCTTTACCGCCGACAGTGCCGCCGTCACCAAGAAAATGCTTTACTGTGGCCAGCATATGCTCGCCGCGCAAAAAGTCTGCCGCGCCGGGTTTACCCTGAATACCCTGCAAAATATAAGGCGCATAGCTGGCGACCAGTTCCGGATTTTCACTGTACGACTCATAGGTACGGCCCCAACGGTCATCGCGCGCTACCGCTATAGTGGGCGCAAAGGTCCAGTCCAGTCCGGTTACCTGCATTTCAACGGCAGTGGCTCGGCCAATTGCCTGCAGTAGCTCTGGCTCATGCATGGCGCCAAGGCCGATATTGTGCGCAAAGATGGTCGCGCCTTTAACGTTGCTGTGGCCGTGCACCGCATCTGTGCCCCAAAATACCGGGATATAAGGCCGGCCATCGCTGGTGTCGGTACTGGCTTGCCAGAACGCATCAGCCAATTCCAGCCAGGCGGCCGCACCGACACGGTTATCGCGGCCGGGGGCTGAATTGCCGCCGTTCAGCACTGAACCAAGGTAATAATCGCGTACCTGCTGTGGTGTCACCGAGGCAATATCGGCCTGAATAATCTGGCCAACTTTTTGTTCCACGCTCATTTGTGCCAGCAGCGCACTCACCTTCGCCTCAATGGCGGCGTTGCGCGCTATCGGCGACGCCTGCAACGGCCAGTTCGCCGGCTGAATAATTGCCCCCTGTTGCGCTGCGGCCTGCGGGTTCGCTTCCGTCGCCGGCCGGCTACAAGCGTTGAGCAACAAGGCCGTAGCCAACATCATTACCGAAACTTGCTGTGCCCTGAACGTTACTTTGTTAAGTTGTCGCATTGTGCCTCCCGGTTCGCTTTAGCCACACAGACCCGGCTAAGATACGCTTTGTTATCACTGACTTCTGTCAGGGCGCCATCAATAGTAAAACTGCCTTGCAGGCGGATATCCGCCGATGAACTGCCAAGTTGCAGCTGTATTTCGCCAGGCTCAACCACCCAGCGCATCTGCTGGTCAAAAAACGCCAGTAAGTTAACCGGCAAAGTAAAACTGACGGTGGCCTGCTCGCCACGTTTAAGCGCAACCCGGGCAAAACCCTTTAACTGCTGCACCGGCCGCGTTACGCTGGCGACAGGATCCTTGATATACAACTGCACCACTTCAGTACCGTCACGCGGGCCGCTGTTTTGCAGCGTCAGACTGATCTGCACTTCACCATTGGCCTGCGCCAGGCTGGCGTCAATCTGTAGCTGGCTGTAATTGAATGTGGTGTAACTTAAGCCATGGCCAAAGGGGTAGAGCGGGCTGATATCGTCAAACAGGTAGCCGCGTTTCGCCGAGGCCTTATGGTTGTAATACACCGGTATATGGCCGGCACTGCGCGGAAAGGTTAGCGGCAATTTAGCCGATGGGTTTACCTCGCCAAACAACACATTGGCTACGGCTGCACCGGTTTCCTGCCCCAGATACCAGGTTTCGATAATGGCTGGCATCGTATCCGCCAGCTCGCCCAGTGCCAGCGGCCGGCCATTGCTCAGTAGCAACACCACAGGTTTACCGGCAGCCAGTACCGCTTTGGCCAGTTGCAGCTGATTACCCACTAACTGCAGGCTGGCGCGATCACCCAAATGGCTTTCGGCCCAGGCTTCGCGCGATAAAGCTTCGTTTTCGCCCAATACCAGCACCACCGCATCGGCGCTTTTTGCCAGCGCCACGGCTTCTTCCAGCAGGCCGGCACGGTCGCTGTCATCGGCCAGCGCTATAGCATCATGGTTCCAGCGCTGCATCGAAAACGTGCCGGCAGCCTGGCTGCGCTGGCGGATATCAGAGGTAATAAAGGCCTGGTTGGCGTCTTGTGCTGTCGCAGTGTTGCTTAACGGTTTAGTAAGCACGGTGCCGCGGGCAAATACCACGTCAGCCTTGCCCTGCAGTTTTTGTTTTAAGCCCTGATAAATACTCACTGTTTGGCGCGGAATACTGCTGTAACCGCCAAGCAGAGTTTCATCGGCGTGTGGGCCTATCACCGCTAATTTACCGATTTTATCCGCATTTAGCGGCAAGATGCCGTTATTTTTTAACAGCACCATTGAGCGTTCTGCCACCTGACGGGCAAAGTCACGCTCGCTGGCCGCGCCCACTAACGCATTCGCCGCTTTGGCATCAACATAGGGCTTATCAAATAAACCAAGGCGAAACTTTAATGCCAGCACGCGGCGCACGGCCGTGTCTATCGCCGCTTCGTCTAACTGACCGGCTTGCACTAGGGCTGTCAGGTGTAAAAAGGTGTCGGGATCAGGCAATTCCATATCCACCCCGGCCAGCAGGGCGGCTTTGGCAGCTTCAGCCGGCGTACTGTATAAGTGATGGCGGCTGTTCAGCTCGTTAATGGCAAAATAGTCGCTGACAATCACACCGTTAAAACCCCAGTTGTCGCGCACTACACCTTGCAGCAGTGGCTGATTAACATGCGATGGTATGCCGTCAATTTCATTGTACGACGCCATAATACTGCCGGCGTGCGCCAGTTTTACTGCGGCTTCAAACGGCGGCAAAAATACTTCATGCAGCTCGCGCGGGGCAATTTGCGCCGGGGCTATATTCAACCCGGCCTGCGGCTGGCCATGGCCGGTCAGATGTTTTAACGTTGCCACTACTTTGTCGCTAGCAAAAGCGCCGTCTTTGCCGCTATCACCCTGAAAACCGCGCACTGCGGCCACGCCCAGCGCCGACATCAGATAAGGATCTTCGCCCATGGTTTCTTCAATCCGTCCCCAGCGCGGGTCGCGGGCAATGTCCAGAATGGGTGTTAACGCCCAGTGCGCGCCGGTAGCGCGCATCTCACGGGCGGCCAGTGCATACACATCATGCATAATGTGTGGCGACCAGCTGCTGGCCAGGGCTATTGCCTGCGGCAGGCTGCTGGCATCAAAGGCAGCATAGCCATGCAATGCTTCTTCGTGCATCAGTGCCGGAATACCCAGCCGGGTATGCTGCTTTAACCAGCGCTGCAGCGCGTTATTAAATTCGGCCGTTTGCTCTGGTGTTTTAAACTCGCTGGGCCGGCCAATATGACCGATACCGAGCGGAATAATCTGCGCCGCCTTATCGGCTAAAAACTGCTGCTGCGGCCCTTCCATACCGCGGCGCTGCTGCCATATGGTTTGCAACTGCGCCACTTTCTCCTGCAGTGTCATCCTTGGCAGTAAATCGTCGACCCGCTGTTCGGTGCTCAGGCCGGCGTTTTGATAGGGCAAAGGCGGCGTGCCTGCCGCAACGGCAACACCGGCGAGCACGGCGTAAGCGGATAGCACAGTAACCAGCAATAGCGGCTTACGCATAGCAATGCTCCTGTTTAGTCACGATAGGGCCTGAGGGTACGGATCCGGCCCTGGTCGTCATGCTGCAGTTCGGTCATTTTCACCGAGCGTAAATGGGTTACGCCGGCAGATAACACAGAGTCGTGGTAAAACAGATACCAGCGGCCGTTAAACTGACAGATCGAATGATGTGTGGTCCAGCCGACTACCGGCTCCAGAATGCGCCCCTGATACGTAAAGGGGCCGTAAGGGCTGTCGCCGGTGGCATAGCAGATAAAGTGTGTATCGCCGGTAGAGTAGGAAAAATAGTACTTACCCTGATATTTATGCAGCCACGAAGCTTCAAAAAAACGCCGATTGGTATCGCCGGCCAACAGTGGCTTGCCGTGTTGGTCCAGAATAACAATTTCGCGCGGGGCTTCGGCAAACTGCAGCATGTCGTCGGTTAATTTAGCCACCCTGGGCCCCAGCGCCGGCTCAGTGGCGGCCGGTTCGCCGTAGTGCGCTGCATACTGATTGTCGCGGTACTGCTGTAATTGGCCGCCCCAGATACCGCCAAAATACAGGTAGTAACTGCCGTCATCGTCGGCAAATACCGCCGGATCAATAGAATAGCTGCCTTGCATGGCTTCGGGTTCGGCTTTAAACGGCCCGGTTGGGCTGTTGCCGGTTGCCACCCCCAGTTGAAAACGGCCGGCGGCGTTTTTTGCCGGAAAGTAAAAATAATACGTATCGCCTTTTTTCGCCGCATCCGGTGCCCACATTTGCCGCTCTGCCCAGGGCACATCATTAATATGCAGTGCTACGCCATGATCGACGGCCTTGCTACCCGGGCCGTCCAGCGACAACACATGGTAATCCTGCATGGCAAAGTGGTCGCCGTTATCGTTAAAGGCTATGCCGGCTTCGATATCATGCGACGGGTAAATATAAATGCGGCCGTCAAACACATGCGCCGACGGATCAGCGGTATAAATATGCTCTACCAGCGGCTGCGACAACGCGCGTGCCTTTACGGCGCTGTAATCGACATCAGACATGGCTTAGTCCCCCTGTAGCACTGCAGCGCGGCGCTGATTCAGCTCACGCTCTATCTGCGATTCTTTATGTTTATTAATTTCGTACGCCAGCATGCAAGCCACACCGAGTAAAAACGGCACGGCAGCATATAAACTGACCGACAATTTAATGCCGTTAATGGTGTCGGCCGCCTGCTGTGGCAGCAGGGCGTCGTAGCCGTAGTGCGCCAAAATACCGGCCACCAGCGCACCGCCGATACTCAGCCCCAGTTTCAGGCCGAATATCATCGCCGAGAAAATAATAGCGGTGGCGCGGCGGTGGTTTTTCCACTCGGAATAGTCGGCCACGTCGGCAATCATCGCCCACAGCAGCGGTATGGTAATGCCGTAAAACAGGCCGTGCAGAATTTGCGCTAAAAACACCAGGCCGATGGCATCCGGCGGTAACAGGTAAAACAGCAAAATAAACAAGGTCGAAATAAACAGTGCTACGGCAAACACATCGCGCTTACCAAAGCGGTCGGCCAGTGATTTGGAAAAGCCAATACCAATAATCATGCAGATAATGCCGCCGGCATTAAACAGGCTAAAGCCGGACGTAGCAGCATCTTTCGGCCAGAGAAATTCATTTAAGCCGATGCCGGTAAGCAGGCTGTTTAAGCCAGCAATAAAGCTATTAAAACCAATATTTTGCAAAAACTGTGCAACATGCGGCGCACTGAGGTAATGCTCAAAGTAAAAAATATACATGCCGCCTTTTAGCGCCAGCGTAATAAACACCAGTACCGTTAGCAGCAACATAATAGCCCAGGGCTTGTTAGCGGCTAAATCGGTTAAATCCTGGCGGATGCTGGATTTTTGCAGCTGTGGCGACTGCACCCGCTCTTTGGTGGTAATAAAGGTGATCAGAAAAAACACTATGCCGGTAATGGCAAATAGCAGCATGGTTTTTTCAAACCCGACAGCTTTATCGCCGTCACCGAGGATCAGTACCAGCGGCAGCAGCAGCGCCTGAATAATAAACTGCGCTATCATTACGGCAACAAAACGGTAAGCCGACAAGCTGTTGCGGTCGGCCATATTACCGGTTAGCACGCCGCTTAATGCCGAATAGGGCAAATTGTTGGCCGAATACACCAGCACCAGCAACACATAGGTAATAAAGGCATAAATAATCTTGCCATTGGCACTGAAGTCCGGCGTGCTAAAGGCCAGCAAAGCAATAACGCCAAAGGGCACCGCTGTCCATAGAATCCATGGCCGGAATTTACCCCAGCGGCTTTGCGTGCGGTCAGCAATAATACCCATTACCGGGTTAAAGCAGGCGCCGATAATACCACCGCTGAAAATAATAGCGGCAGCCGCGCCGGGCGCGATCTGATACACATCGGTATAAAAAAATGCCAGAAAGGTCATCAGCGTCTGAAAAATCAGATTCGCTGCCAGATCGCCAAGGCTATAGCCAATTTTTTCCGTGACACTGAGTTTTTCTGTCGCCACTGATGTAACTGTTTGCATCTGCGTCTACCTGTTGATTATTGTTATTCTGCTGCTTTGTGCGTTTTGCTGTTACTCCGGCTGCTGCGCTGGCAGCCAGGCCTGAAACTGACCGCTAACATGTAACAACCCCAGCAAGTACAGCATGCCATCGTAGTAGCGGTACTGGCCGGTGGGTATAGTTTGCTGCCATAGCGCCTGGACAAACTCAGCCGAGCGCGGGTGCGAAGCGGCTAAGCTTGCCACCGCATTCATTGCTACCAGGCCCGCAGTTGGGCCGGCCTGTTGATTAGTATCGAGTTTTTTACCCTCCAGGCTGTACTGACCGCCATAGTTAGTTAACCCTTCGCTGGCAAAAAACGCCTGCAGCCGGTCACTCAGCTCAACCGCTGTGGCATTTGCGCGCCACCAACTCCAGTCAAACGACCAGTTCATCGCGCTGCGCCAGGCATCAAAGCGAAAATCGGCTGACTCCGGCCGCCACGCTGCGGCCCAGGGGCTACCATCAAAATTACCATAGTCCGGCGTCAGGCCGGTTGTCGGGTGCGCTGCTTTGCTGAAATAGTCGCGGCTAACCTGTGCTGCTTTTTGCCAAAACGCCCGGTCGGCCTCTGGCCCTACTCTGGCCCAGACTTCATAAAAGCCCGGCAGATGGTAAGACGCATCAGTATGCTCGGCATTGGTCAGATCCGGTGTAAAGCGCACCATGGCATAGTGCGGATGAAACAAATTGGTGCCGGTTTGGCTGCCGCGCTGCGTAGTGCCGCTGATCTCTTCACGGTGGCGCATAAGGTGCAACAGCTGGTCGGCCTGTGCCTTGTACTGATAAATACCCTCACCTTCGCCCCAGCGTGTGGCAGCAAAGTACAGCGCGGTAGCAAAGTAAATTTCGCCATCCGGCGCCGGCATTTCATCCAGCGCTACGCCGTCGCTGCGCACCGACCAGGCAAAATAGCCGTAGGCCGGGTGCGCCGGGTCGCTATGGTACATATGGCTTTTTGCCCAGTTCCACAGCGCATTAAACTCAGCCTGCTTATCAAGCTGTACGGCAATCATCATGCCGTACGACATGCCCTCAGAGCGCACATCATTATTGTTCACATCGAGAATATAGGCTTTGCCGCCGGCGGCATTAGTGCCGGCTGGGAAATACACCGCCTCTGTTACTGCATCGCCATAAAACAACTGGTTGAAGGCCTGCGCAATTTTGTCATGCACTGCCTGCTCGCTAATGCCCTGCGCTGCAAACAAATTAGGGTATTGGCCGGTGATGGCTGCCGGCTTAGCTACGCTGTTATCAGGCGCTGCGGCCAGACAAGCTGTGGCCAGGCTAACCCCCAGCAGCAGTATCAAAGCTGGGGTAAACGTCATTAGTCTGCTGTTTAAACTCATTTTTACTCATCGTTTGCTGCTGCTAATCTGACCTTACCATACAACGCCAGCAAGCCCGGCGAACTAACGAAATGTACTGAAAGAATTATGTTTTTTAGCAAGCACACTGTACAGCGGGCGATTAAACTTTATGCTGCAGGCAGATTAAAAAAACAACAGGAGTGACTATTTTGCAGCCTAACTCAGATACCGCAGCGCTTACTGCAGCAGCAGCCGATAACCGCGGCTTTATTTTATTTATTACCATAGTCGCCACCTTAGGCGGCTTTTTATTTGGCTACGACAGCGGCGTGATTAACGGTACTGTCGATGGCCTGCAGCAGGCGTTTAACTCTGAAAGTGCCGGCACCGGCTTTAATGTCGCCAGTATGTTACTGGGCTGCGCCTTCGGTGCTTTTTTTGCCGGCCGCCTGGCCGACATTAGCGGCCGACGCACCTTACTGCAGGTAGCGGCAGTGTTTTTTGTTGTCAGCGCCTGGGGTTCCGGCGTGGCAGATAGCTCTGTGGAGTTTGTGTTTTACCGGATCCTCGGCGGTTTGGCCGTGGGGGCAGCGTCGGTAATGGCGCCGGCCTATATCTCCGAAGTGGCGCCGGCGCGTTATCGCGGCATGCTGACCACAGTGCAGCAAATTGCCATTATCTTTGGCCTGTTTATTGCCTTTATCAGCAACTATTTACTGGCAAAATTCGCCGGCGCCTCTACTGCTGTATTATGGCTCGACTTTGCCGCCTGGCGCTGGATGTTTTGGATGGAGCTGTTACCGGCAACGCTGTTCTTACTGATGTTGTTGTTTATTCCGGAGAGCCCGCGTTTCCTGGTATTAAAGGGCAAAACAGCGTTAGCGAAAACGGTATTAAGCCGGCTATATGGCGACGTTGCCGCAACACGTAAATTAACCGAGATCCAGCAATCGCTGGAGGGCAATCATCAACCTCAGCTGCGCGATTTAGTGGATAAGCAAAGCGGTAAATTACGCCGCATTGTCTGGGTAGGCATTGGCCTGGCGACATTCCAGCAGTTAGTTGGTATTAATGTGGTGTTTTATTACGGCGCTGTGCTGTGGCAGGCGGTGGGCTTTTCCGAGTCAGACGCGCTGCTGATTAACGTGATCAGCGGCGGCCTGAGTATTGCCGCCTGTGTTATTACGCTGCTGGTGATCGATAAAATTGGCCGCAAGCCGCTACTACAATGGGGCTCGGTTGGTATGGCCATAACACTGGCCCTGATGGTGCTGGCCTTTGCCAATGCCGATCAGGACGCCAACGGCCGGCTGCTGCTGGGCGACTGGGGTATAGTGGCGCTTATTGGTGCCAATGCCTATGTGTTCTTCTTTAATATGTCCTGGGGCCCGGTAATGTGGGTGATGCTGGGCGAGATGTTCCCCAATCAAATTCGTGGCTCTGGCCTGGCCGTCAGTGGTTTGGCGCAGTGGAGCAGTAATTTCCTCATCACCATGACCTTTCCGCTGTTATTAAGCGGCATAGGTTTAGCCGGAGCTTACGGTTTATATACCCTGGGCGCACTGTGTTCAGTGTTCTTTGTCGCGAAAATGGTGCATGAAACCAAAGGCACTGAGCTGGAAGATATGCAGGGCTAGGCACCTGGCAAATTCCGTAATAGCAGCGGCAGCTAACGCAATACTGCCGCTGCTATTACAAGGTTAGGCTGGGTTATTTGCCTGAGCAGCCAAGCCTATGCAGCAATTTACTTTAACCAACCTGAGCGGCGACCGCCTGACAATACTTGAGCACGGTGCCGGCATGCAAAGCTGGTCAGTGCCACTTGGCAATAGCCGGCGCGAGCTGATCCTGGGTTATGCCAACCCACAACAATATTTGCAGGATAACAGCTATCTGGGTGCCGTGGTCGGCCCCTACGCTAACCGTATCGGCGGCGGCCTACTACTACTTGGCCAGCAGCAGTATCAGTTGCAGCAAAATGAAGGCCGGCATCATTTACACGGCGGTGCCAACGGCCTGCACCGCCAGCAATGGCAAGCGCTACAGCACAATTCATCCAGCGTAAAACTGTGCTGCACCTTAGCTGATGGCCACAGCGGCTACCCCGGCCCGACAGAGTTCAGCGTGCTATATCAGCTAAATGCTGACAGCTCGCTGGATGTCACGCTTCAGGCCAGGTCAGTGCAGCTGACTCTGGCCGGGCCAACCCTGCACCCGTATTTTAATTTGTCTGGCAAAGCAGAGCCGATAAACCAACATCAGCTCTGGCTTAATGCAGAGCACTACACGCCAACCGACAGCGGGAAAATTCCTACCGGGCAGCTCCTACCGGTAGAGGACAGCGCCCTGGATTTTCGCCACTGCAAAACCATCGGTACGGTACAGCTGGATCACAATCTGGTGGTTAGCGGCAATATGCAGCAAACCGCGGCAATACTGACCAGCCCGGATCAGCAGCTCAGGTTACGGCTAAGCTCAGACTACCCCGGCCTGCAGGTATACAGCGGCGATTATCTGGCCGCGCCCTTTAGCCCACGCCAGGGTATTTGCCTGGAACCTCAGTTTTACCCTGACGCACCGAACCATAGCCACTTCCCATGCCGCTACACCTCACCGGAGCAACCGTTTGTGGCGCATATTCGTTATCAGGTAGAGAAAAGTTAAGTAAACAGGAAGCCATACTAATGTCTGAAAGAATCTTTGCGCAGCTGTTCTGCTTGTTGTTGCCGGCATTAATGAGTTGCAGCGCCGATTTGACTGAAAATTCGGTAGCGGCCGGTTCAGCTGCAGCGGCCCCACCGTCAAGCTTTGATAACCCCATTATTAAATACGACACAGCAAACCCAACCCACCAGCCTGGTGACATCATTTACACTGCTGATCCTGCCGTGATGGTTATCGATGATACGGTTTACCTGTATAGCACCCGCGACGAACAAGCGTTAGAGGTGAACGATTACCGTATGTACGAATATCGCCTGTGGACCAGCAGCGATCTGCTCAGCTGGCAAAATAAAGGCGCAGTGCTGCGCTACTCCGATTTTGCCTGGGCCCGCGGCAATGACAAAACCGGCAACGCCTACGCCCACCATGTCATACAACGTAAAGATGCGACGGGTAAAGCACAGTACTATTTTTATGCCGCAGTAGAAGGCGGCCAAACCAACGGCGAATTTGGCTTTGCCATCGGCGTAGCAGTATCAGACAACCCTGCCGGGCCTTTTGCAGACCCACGCGGTATGCCGATGATTTTGCTCGAAGATACCGCACAGTACAAAGACCACAGCTGGCGCAATATTGACCCGGCGGTATTTATTGACGATGACGGCCGCGCTTATCTTTACTGGGGCAACAAGCAGTTATGGTGGGTAGAGCTGGAAAGCAATTTAATTCACTTAAAGGACGAAAGCTTCACCCCGGATGCCGCCGACAAGATGCAAAACCGTGATGTCAGTAAGGTGCAAATCCATACTGTAGACAGCTTGCCAAACTTCGAAGAAGCGCCTTATGTGTCTAAACATAATGGTATTTATTACTTGCTGTATGCCGCCGGCTTCCCGGAGAGTATCGCCTACGCCACCAGCAGCTCCGCCACCGGGCCCTGGCAGTACCGCGGCATAATCATGCCACCCTTACCCGGCACGACTACCATCCACCCGGCGTTGTTTGATTTTAACGGCAATACCTACCTCGCCTACCACAATGCCGACCTGCCAGGCGGCGGCAACTACCGCAGATCAGTCGCGATAGACAGAGTGTATTTTAACGCCGATGGCAGCATTAAACCCATTGTCAGGACAACGAAGTGACAGACGCCAGCCAACTCTTGTCCGTTAGAGAATGCTCAGTTAGAAAATAGCCAGATAAAGGATACCCTTGCTATGAAAATGACTAAAAACCGGCTCAGTGAGCCTTGCTGTAAACGCCCGGGTGTAAAGCTTGAGTTGTTCAACTTAATTTTACTGATAGCAGTATGTTTCGTTGCAGCGCAAGCGCTGGCGCAGCCGGACGACAGCATGACGGTGATTGCGACTCCGGGCCAGACTGATGCTATCGACCTTGGCACCGGGCCACTGCCCGGCGCCCGGCAGCAGGAAGCCTGGCATTCGCAGTATGGCAGCCGGTTTGTGCGTAATGTCACTGTGGCTACGCTTACACCCTTTTTACCTGATCCGGCAAACGCCAGTGGCGCGGCGGTTATCGTGGCACCCGGCGGGGGCTTTCGCACACTATCCATGGAAAACGAAGGCTGGAATGTCGCCCGTGCCCTTGCCAGCGAGGGTATAGCGGCATTTGTGCTGAAGTATCGTTTACACCAGACACCCTCAGAGATGGCGGCATTTAAACGCGCAATGGACGAGATGTTCTCTAACACCGGGCGCAGAGCACCGTTACTTGAGCCAGAACAGATGAGAATTCAGCTTGCGATACAGCTTGAAGACTCCCGCGCAGCGTTCTTCTTGATTCGGCGCCGGGCCGCTGAGTGGAAAATCGATCCGGAGCGTATTGGTATGCTGGGTTTCTCGGCCGGTGCCATGTTAACGATGGCCACTGCGCTCGCCAGCGAGGATGCCAAACCGGCCTTTATTGGCAATATTTATGGCCCGATCACAGCAGTTGCGGTACCGGCCGATGCCCCGCCTTTATTTGTCGCACTGGCGGCAGACGATCCCTTCTTTGCCAGCAGTAAATTTGGCCTGATCGAGAGCTGGCAGGCGGCGAAGAAACCAGTGGAGTTTCACTTTTATGAGCAGGGCGGTCACGGCTTTGGCATGTACCAGAAAGACACGACCAGTACCGGTTGGTTTAATGCATTCGTCAGCTGGTTAACGATGCACTGCATGCTTCACCGTAAAACGGAATAACAGAATCAAAAGGGTCAGTGTCATTGATTCCTAGTAGCGGCATGTTAACAGTAGAGTTATCAATGACACTGACCCCGTCGATCAACAAATATTGGAGTCAGCTCAAAAATAAATAGTCTAAGCTTAAGCCACACTTTAACAAAAATAGAGTTGCGCAATGGTAAGGCGTTCCGGAGTACATTCAGCGGGTGTACCAGAACATAATGTTCAGCACGGAAATATGTGCGTCATTCTAACCGGCGTTATCAGAGTAGCGGCACCTTCCTGGTCATTCCGGGGCTAGAGACTTCATAAAATATGAATGGTGATAAGTAATGGCATATGTCCCCCTTAAGAATGAAAAACCAGGCCACCAGCATCATCCAAGCCCTGCCAAGGCAACCGCACAAACATTTGTCGATAATCGTGAGTCCACCGCAGCCACTGCACTGCTAAAAGCTATGATGGCTAACAGTCCGCAGCAACAAAAATTGCAAAAAACTGCACAACTGGTGGCAAGTAGCGCTGCGCAACAACGTTTGAATAACACTACACAAACCTCTGCAAATAAACCCGAAGCCTTGCAGAGCATGGAAGGCAAAGAATCGCTCAGAAGTGAATTTGAAACTGCCCAGTTCGATACCAGCCCACGGCACTCCAAAGCGGGTATGCATGTTATCCAACATAAGAAAGGGGACCCGGATGATCCTCATCGGGTACCCGGCGGTGGAGGTGGAGTCTGTCAAGTCGTGCTACCGGAGGTGACCGAAGCAGTGCTTGTTCCGAGTTTGGCTGGCTGCGCCGCTGCCAAAGTGAATATTTATCAGAAGGTGCAAGACAAGCAGACCTTAGTAGGAAGTGCAGTGATACATTCTGAAGGGGACGTTCCACGAACCATAGATGCTGCTAACGAACTGAACGCATGGATAAAACAAACCGCGGTTGATGAAACCTTTTCTGTAAAAATATTGGTGATTTTTAACGGGAAACACCGTAAAGAACCTATTCATTCAACCATTATGGGCATGGTGGTAAAAGACATAAAAGCCCCGCATGAATGCAGAGAGGAGAGTATTAAAAGCGAGGTAGATTTTCTTGATGTCGACATGACAGGTGACGAGCAAGCCATATTGGATCGCTATCCGCTAGTGAAGCCAGCCAGTGAAGAAGTGACAGCTTATCGTAGAGGCAAATTCATTGCCTTCAAGATTTCGACCCAGAATGCGGTAGGTGAATACGAGTTTAATAATACCTGGTTGGTTCGTTGGGGTCAGACGACTTCAATAGACGAAGTGGATAAGTTGATTGCTGAAGCGAAGAAAAAGTCTGACGCTGTCAGATTAAAAAAAGAGCAGAAAAAAAATGAAGGTGGATGCTTTTTAACCTCAGCTTGCGTCGGGTTTGCCGGCTTAAACGATGATTGCCACGAGCTCATGGTATTGCGTAATTTTCGCGATAGTTACATGCTGAGTATGGAAAACGGTCCGGCGTTAATTGAGGAATATTATGCTATAGCTCCCGGCATCGTGGAGCGCATCGATCATCGCGAGGACAAGCAAAAGATTTACGAGAAAATCTGGGCTGTTGTAAGAATTTGCGTAGCTGAAATAGAAAATCTTCAACCAGCAAGTGCTTTTGAACGCTACCGGAGCATGGTGTTACAACTGAATCAAAAGGGCAGTGAATATTGGGGTTGATATACATTCTCACCGTTTAGACAGAAAAAAGCCCGGCAAGCCGGGCAACACACAGGACTACGGGAGTTAAAAACGTTTAGCGGTACAGCACCATATTCAGTTGGTTTTCCAGCAGTTCCTGGCGGCCGCTGACCGGTTGCGGATCAAGCTGGTCGCGTACTGTCAGCTCTGCCAAAGATTGCAGCGTGTGTTCACCGCTCTGAATGGCTTTGCCCAGGCTATCGCTCCAGCCGGCGTAACGTTTGGCCACGGCGGCGCTGAGAAAGTCTTTCTCTATCAGTGCAGCAGCGCGTTTTAGTGCCATGGCCAGGTGATCCATACCGCCGATATGGCCGTGGAACAAATCGTAACGGTCGAGACTCTGGCGGCGCAGCTTGGTATCGAAATTAAAGCCACCGGTTGAGAAACCACCGGATTTGAGAATTTCGTACATCACCAGGCTTAGTTCTTCAACATTGTTCGGGAACTGGTCGGTATCCCAGCCGTTTTGCGCATCACCGCGGTTGGCGTCGATACTGCCGAAAATACCCAGCGAAATAGCGGTAGCGATTTCGTGGTGAAACGAATGACCGGCCAAAGTAGCGTGGTTGGCTTCGATATTAACCCGAAACTCTTTTTCCAGGCCGTACTGCTTTAAAAAGCCGTATACGGTGGCGGAGTCGTAATCGTACTGGTGCTTGGTCGGCTCTTGCGGTTTGGGCTCGATTAATAAGCTGCCTTTAAAACCGATTTTATGTTTATGCTCTACCACCATTTGCATAAAGCGGCCCAGTTGGGCGCGCTCCTGACGCAGATCGGTGTTTAACAGGGTTTCGTAGCCTTCGCGGCCGCCCCACAGCACGTAGTTTTCGCCACCGAGACGTTTGGTGGCGTTCATCGCATGAAACACCTGGGTAGCGCCATAGCTGAATACCTGCGGGTCCGGGTTTGAAGCCGCACCGGCAGCATAGCGCGGGTTACTGAATAAGTTAGCGGTGCCCCACAACAGCTTAACGCCGGTTTCAGCCTGCTTTTGCTCCAGCACATCCACCATAGCAGCGAAGTTGTTGATGTAATCTTTAATGCCGCTGCCTTCGGGCGCTACGTCGGTATCATGAAAGCAGTAATACGGAATGGTTAATTTGCTAAAGAATTCAAAGGCCACACCGGCTTTATGTTTTGCCTGCTGCATGGCGTCACCGCCGGCCAGCCAGGGCCGGTTAAAAGTAGGTTGGCCGAAAACGTCCTGGCCGTTCCAGCAGAAGTTATGCCAGTAACAGGCCGCCATACGTAAATGCTCGGCCATGGTTTTACCGAGGATTTTTTCACTGGCATTATAATGTTTAAACGCCAGTGGGTTGCTGCTGTCGGCACCTTCGTAGGCGATTTTATCTAACTGATCGAAATACTGAGCCACACTGCTCTCCTTGATTTTGCCCTAAATACTACTTTGCTAATGTTGGCTATAGCCGCGGCAGAGCACAATTATGTTTTTTCAGAGCCAGCTTGTGCTTTTCGTCAGTAGCCACAGCCGTGCTCAGAAATGCGCCTGCAGTGCCTGATACAAAGCGGTAAACTTGCTGTAACGCATGGCCAGCGCAGCATGGCGCTGAGTGTCCGGCAGGTGCCGGCTAACTAACGGCGGTTGCGGGCACACACTCTCCAGCGTAGCAGATGGCTCCATAGCCAGTTGCGCCAGCCTGGCTGCACCTAACGCCGGCCCGACTTCGCCGCCTTCGCGAAAGCTTAGCGGCAATTGCAATACATCAGCCAGTAGCTGGCGCCAATAAGAGCTGCGGGCGCCGCCGCCAATCAGGTTAATGTCGGTCGGTTGCAAGCCACTGCTATGCAGGGCTTCCGCGCCTTGCGCTAGTGCAAAGCTAACACCTTCCAGCACCGAGTAAGTCAGCAGCCGGCGATCGGTAGCGTGGCTTAAACCAAACCATACACCTTTGGCATTAGGGTTATTATGCGGTGTACGCTCGCCGGATAAATACGGCAGAAACAGCGGTGCCTGGCTGATATTCACACTGGCTTGTTCCAGTTCTGCCAGCAAGCTGGCCACCGGCGCCTGTGCCACATTATCGGCATACCACTGCAGGCAGCTGGCGGCGCTTAGCGTTACCGCCATCAGGTGCCAGCTGCCTGGCAAGGCATGACAAAAGCTGTGTACTGCCGATTGTGGATTAGCTTTAAAACCGTCACTAACGGCAAAATACACGCCTGAGGTACCCAGCGATAACATCGCCTGGCCCGGGCTGACAATACCGGCACCGACAGCACCGGCGGCGTTATCGCCACCACCGGCTACCAGCGGTACTGCTGCCATACCCCAGCGCTGCGCCAGCTGTGGCAGCAGAATACCGGTGATCTGGTTACCTTCGTACAACTGCGGCATCTGGCTGCGGCTCAGGCCACAGGCACTGAGTAACTCATCGCTCCAGTCACGTTTGGCCATATCCAGCCATAAGGTACCGGCCGCATCCGACATATCACTGGCAAAATCACCGCTTAAACAAAAGCGCAAATAGTCTTTGGGCAGCAATACTTTGGCGACACGGCCGAACTGCTCTGGCTCATGTTGGCGCAGCCAGAGCAATTTTGGTGCAGTAAAACCCGGCATCGCCAGATTACCGGTTAGCTGCTGCAACTGCGGCACTTTTTGCTCCAGTTGCCGGCACTGGGCAAAAGCGCGGCCATCGTTCCACAGTATCGCCGGGCGGATGATTTGGTTAGCGCTGTCAAGCAGGGTGGCACCGTGCATCTGGCCGGCCAAACCTATGGCTTTTACCCCGGCCAGGCTTTGCCGGTTACTCAGTTGCTGCATACACTGCTGCAATGCCTGCCACCAGTGCACCGGCTCTTGCTCAGACCACAGCGGATAAGGCCGGCTTACACTAAGTTCTGCGCTGGCACTGTCGCTAACAGTGCCATCACCCGCCAGTAAAATAACCTTAATGCCGGACGTACCTAAATCAATACCTATATACATCTGTTACACCTGCTCTGCCGTTATCTGCTATCAGGCAATCTTTGTTGAGCAAGCTAACAGCAGCAATTACGAAAATTCGTAACGCGGCGCAGAATTATGATTTTTCGTTGGACGCAGTTAACTACTGGTCTAATATTGAGCAGACCTGCACTATTCTTGTACAGGTGTATTACAACAAATAATAAATAAAATAAGATAATTAACAGGATGGGGATATGTTTAAGGCAAAACACAGCATTACGTTGTTGTTTAATGCAAATAAAGTATATGACCGGCAAGTAATAGAAGGCATTGGTCATTATTTACAATCTTCCAAAGTAGACTGGGATCTGTATCTGGAGGAAGACTTCTCCTGCCGACTCGAACACATTCATGAATGGGGTGGTGACGGCATTATTGCTGATTTTGACGATATGAATATTCAGCGCGCGCTGGCAGACTCGGACAAACCGGTTGTGGCGGTAGGCGGCTCTTACAGCGATGCCGCCGATTACCCGGAAGTGCCCTATGTCGCTACCGATAATTACGCCCTGGTACAAAGCGCTTATGAGCATTTAAAACGTAAAGGCCTGGACCGTTTTGCCTTTTATAGCGTGCCGACAGACGAACAACACCGCTGGGCGCGCGAGCGCGAAAACGCCATCCGTAAGCTAACGGCACAGGATGGTTATGACTGCCATGTTTATCAGGGCCATTGCACCCGGCCGGAAACCTGGCAATACGCCATGAACCGCCTGACCGACTGGATCCAGGGCCTGCCCAAACCTATTGGCATTATTGCCGTTACCGACTCACGCGCCCGCCACCTGCTGCAGGCCTGTGAGCATGTCGGCATTATCGTGCCGGACAATATCGCTATTATCGGCATTGATGATGACGATATCGCCCGCTACTTAAGCCGCATCAGTTTAAGCTCGGTCACCCAGGGCTGCTTTGAAATGGGTTACAAGGCTGCCAAACTGCTGCATATGCAGCTGAATAATATTGATGTTGGCAACAAACGCATTCTGGTGGCACCGGCCGGCGTGGCATCGCGCCAGTCAACCGACTTTAAAGCCCTGCGCGACCCCCACGTCATTCAGGCCATGCACTATATTCGCCGCCATGCCACCCGCGGTGCCAAAGTTGAGCAGGTAACCGATTTTGTCGGTATATCACGCTCAAATCTCGAGCAACGCTTTCGGGCTGAACGTGGCCACTCTATTCACACCGAGCTGCATAACCAGAAGCTGAATAAAGCTTGTAAGATGCTAAAAGAGACTGAAGTGAATCCGGCTGAAATTGCCAAACTGTGCGGTTATCCTTCACTGCAATATATGTACGCGGTGTTTCAGCGCCACTTTGGCCAGACACCAAAAGATTACCGCTGCGGCCACACCGGCGTTGCCAACGATGTAGCAGTAAACGACTAAGGCGCTAAGCCGCTGCGGTTTTAAAAAACGCACAGCACTGACGTATTTTCGTAACAGCAAGGCCATTGATGACAATGGCCTTTTTCCATTTAATGTCACTAACCTTTATCAAGCCGGCACCATGCCGGCCCGGACACCGGGAGTGATATCTGATGCAAAACACCCTACAGAACACGCTGTTACGGCTTAGTTTGTTATGTTGTCTCAGCGCCTGTCAGCCAGCTCAGCAGGCCGTGCAGCAAACCACTGCGGCTGATACAGCTGCAACGGTAGCGGAGGCCCGGTTTGACTGGTTTGACTATCAGGGGCTGGACCCGGTATTCGCCGGCCCTGTGCCGCAGGGGCAATATCAGAACCCGGTACTGGCCGGCTTTTTCCCCGACCCCAGCATTACCCGCAACGGCGATGATTACTATATGACAGTGTCGTCTTTTACCTATACCCCCGGCTTGCCGATACTGCACAGCCGCGACCTGGTGAACTGGCAAATATTGGGTTATGCGCTAACGCGCGAGTCACAATTGCAGATGCATGACTTACAGGTGTCACGCGGTATTTTTGCCCCCACCCTGCGCTACCATAATGGCACCTACTATTTGATCACTACAGTAGTCGATCGCGGCGGTAATTTTATTCTTACCGCCACCGATCCGGCCGGCCCCTGGTCAGACCCAATCTGGTTGCCGGAAGTAGAAGGTATAGATCCGGATATTTTCTTTGATGACGATGGCAAGGTGTATATTGCCCACAATGGCGACCCCGTCGAATCACTGTACGAAGGCCACAAGGCCATCTGGCTATGGCAGTACGACCCGGTGCGCCAGAAAATTGTGCCGGATTCGCAGCAACTGCTGGTTAACGGCGGCGTAGATTTAAGCACTAAACCTATTTGGATAGAAGCACCACATCTGTATAAGCACGACGGCTGGTACTATTTGCTCTGTGCCGAAGGCGGCACCGCTGACCAGCATTCAGCGGTAATATTCCGCAGCCGCAGCCGCAGCCTGAGCGAGCCTTTTGTGCCCTACAGCGGCAACCCGATTTTAACCCAGCGTGACCTGGCGCCGGAGCGGCCAGACCCGATCACCACCGCTGGCCATGCCGACTTTGTCCAGCTACCGGATAACAGCTGGTGGGCGGTGTTTCTGGCCAGCCGTGCCTATCAACAACGTTATTTTAATACCGGCCGCGAAACCTTTTTGCTGCCGGTAAGCTGGCAAGATGGCTGGCCACATATTTTGCCGGCCGGCGAAGCCATACCTTACCGTTTGCCGGCCCCGGCACTGGCAGCGAGCCCGGTGGCAGAACCGTTAACCGGTAACTTTAACTGGCGCGATGAATTTAACAGCACAACACTGAGCCTGCACTGGAACAGCCTGCGCAGCTTTGACCAGAGCTGGCTAAGCCTGAATGGCCAGCAGCTTAGCTTACAGGCTAAAGCCGTTGCGCTGGACTCGCTGGCGCAACCGGCCTTTATTGCCCGGCGCCAGCAACATACGCATTTTGCAGCCAGCAGCGCTTTGCAGATACCGCAAAACAACGTGTCCGCCGGTATAGTGGCATTTCAGAACGAGCAGCATCATTACTATCTGGGAGTGCGCCGTCACAGCGCAGGTGCTGAAGTGTTTTTAGAGCAGGCTAACGGTAGTGCGCCACAACAAATCGTCAGCTTGTCACTGCCATCAGCAGCTGACAGCGTGCAGCTAAAAATCAGCGGCAGTGCCGGCAGTATCAGCTTTTACTTTGCCACAGCAGATAACGCCTGGCAGCCGCTGGCAACAGAGCTGGATGCCATGCTGCTCAGCACCCAAGTCGCCGGTGGCTTCGTCGGTACTATGCTGGGGCTGCACAGCCGGCTGGATACTGAGGCAAAGCAATGAGACTGTTTGCCCTGTTTGCGGCGCTGCTACTGAGCTACAGCGTCGCCGCTCTGCCCGGCAATTATCTGGCGGCAACGCCCGGCAACGCCGACTTTGCTCTGGTTGACCGGCATAGTCAGGCGCTGATCATGGTCGATGAGCAGGATCACAAAGGCGTATTGCGGGCGGTAAACAGCCTGCAGCGCGATATTCAACGTGTCAGCGATAAGCAACTCAGCATCCGCCATAGTGGCCGGGCGAAACAGCTGCTGATTATCGGCAGCCTGGGTAAAAGTGCGTTACTGGATCAACTGGTTAGCAGCGGCAAGCTGGATGTCAGCGCTATTGCCGGCAAGTGGGATGCCTTTCAAATTCAGTTAATATCGCAGCCACTACCCGGTGTCGAACAGGCACTGGTGATAGCCGGCAGTGACAAGCGCGGCACCATCTACGGCATTTATGATCTGGCCGAAACTATCGGTGTTTCGCCCTGGCACTGGTGGGCCGATGTGCCGCCGAAAAAGCAGCCACAGCTGTATATTAAAGCCGGCACCGCCTTTAACGATGCGCCCAAGGTGAAGTATCGCGGCATTTTTCTCAATGACGAGTACCCGGCGCTGACCAACTGGAGCAACGAAAAATTTGGCGGCTATAACAGCAAATTTTACCTGCATGTGTTTGAGCTACTGCAGCGGCTAAAAGCCAATTTTCTCTGGCCGGCAATGTGGAACAATGCCTTTGCCGACGACGACTGGCAAAATGCCGTGCTGGCCGATGAAATGGGCATAGTGATGAGCAACAGCCACCACGAACCTATGCTGCGTGCTGACAAAGAATGGAACCGCTACGGCGAGGGCCCGTGGGAATATTCCACCAACCGCGCCAATATCTACAAGTTCTGGCAGCAGGGCGCACAGCGGCATAAAAAACTGGAAAGCATCTTTACCCTGGGCATGCGCGGCCAGGAAGATGAACCAATGAGCGAAGGCGACAATATTGAGCTGCTGCAGCAAATCGTTGCCGACCAACGGCAGATTTTGCGTGACACCTTCACTGAACAGCCAATTGAAAGCGTACCGCAGGTATGGGCGCTATATAAAGAAGTGCAGGGCTTTTACGAGCGCGGCATGCGGGTGCCGGACGATGTTACCCTGCTGTGGGCCGATGACAACTTTGGCAATATCCGCCGCCTGCCTGCAGCAGAAGAGCGCCACCGCAGCGGCGGCGCCGGCGTGTACTACCACTTTGACTATGTTGGTGCACCGCGCTCTTACCGCTGGCTCAACACGGTACCGCTGGCAAAAATCTGGCAGCAAATGGCTTTGGCCCGGCAATATCAGGCCGACCGCATCTGGATAGTTAATGTCGGCGATTTAAAACCGATGGAGTTTCCCATCGACTTTTTCTTACGCATGGCGTGGAACCCCGAAGCCTTTAACGCGGATAACTTACAGCAATTTGCTACCGACTGGGCCAGCCAGCAATTTGGCCCGGCACATGCCGCCACTATCGCGCAATTGCTGCAGGGCTATACCAGGCATAACGGCCGGCGCAAACCCGAGGCAGTGGAGCCCGGCACCTACAGCATTTTTCATTACAGCGAAGCGCAGCGGGTAAGCGCAGAGTTAACACAACTGGTGCAAACATCAGACAGCGTACAACAGCAATTAGGCCCTGCGCTGCAGGATGCTTATATTCAGCTGGTCGCACACCCGTTAAAAGCCAGCCGCGCCGTGTTCGAGCTTAACCGTGCTGTGGCGCTAAACCGGCTGCATGGCGAGCAAGGCCGCGCCAGCACCAACCACCAGGCAGAGCAGGTAAAATTCTGGTTTGCCGAAGATGCCCGCCTGACAGAGCAATACCACAGCCTCGGCGACGGCCGCTGGAACCATATGATGTCGCAGCCACATATTGGCTTTACGTACTGGCGTAACCCGCCGGCCAATTTAATGCCGGTGGTATCACTAGCCAGCCCGATGCCGGTGGCCGATATGGGCGTAGCGGCTGAAGGCTCAGCGCAGTCGTGGCCGATAAGTGAATACGCCGGCCAGCAATTGGTGCTGGACACCTTTTACCCGCACGGCCAGCTACAGCGCCAAATTGAAGTGTTTAATAAAGGCACAATGCCATTTGAGTTCAGCGCTAAGGCCTCAGCCGATTGGATACAACTAAGCCACAGCAGCGGCAAAATTACTGTTGAGCAAAACATTGCCGTTTCTATTGACTGGAGCAAAGCCCAAACCGGACTAAATCAGGCCGAAGTACATGTTCAGGGTACCGGTTGGGGCGGTGCGAAAGTGCAGGTGTCGGCGTTTAAACCGGCCAGCACAGCAACAACCGGTTTTGTCGAAGCCGATGGCTATATTGCCGTGGAAGCGGCCAGTGCAACGGTGGGCGATAACAGCAGCAAGGCCTGGTGGCAAAAAGTGGACGGTCTCGGCCGCACCGGTCCGGCTATGGTGGCGATGACGCAAGCGGATTATCAGCTCAGTGATCTAAGCCAGGCGCCTTATCTGGAGTATCCGTTGTATTTCCACAGCAGCGGCAATTTCACCCTACACAGCATAGTGGCACCAACACTACAGTTAATACCCGGCCGTCAGCTGCGTATTGCTGTGGCGTTAAACAATGGCCCGCCGCACATTGTCGACACCTTACCCGATCACAGTGAGCAAGCCTGGCAGCAGGCGGTGCTGGATGGCGTGCGCACTATTAAAACCCCACTGCAGGTAGTGCAGCCAGGCGCGCATCGGCTGCGTATTTATCTGCTTGACCCGGCGGTGGTGCTGCAAAAGCTGCTGATCGATACCGGCGGTTTACAACCCAGCTATCTGGGCCCGCCGGCAAGCCTGCTGATCTCCCCTGAGCCGGGTTAATGCCCAACCGAATAACACAGGAACAACACAGATGAACCAACTTGAACAACTACGGCAGCTGACAGTGGTGGTAGCCGACAGCGGCGATATTGACGCCGTGCGGCAACTGCAACCGACAGACGCCACCACTAACCCATCGCTGATTTTACAAGCCGGTATGCAGCCGCAATATCAGCATCTGCTCGTTAACGCGCTGCAACAGCATCGCAGTGACATCAGCGCCGCCTGCGAGCAGGTGACAGTGAATGTCGGCGCTGAGATTTTGCGCCACATCCCGGGCCGGGTTTCCACTGAAATAGATGCGCATTTATCTTTTAATACTGCCGCCAGTGTCGACAGTGCGCTGCGTATTATCGAGCGCTATCAGGCGGCAGGTGTACCAGCGGAGCGGGTACTGATTAAGCTGGCAGCCACCTGGCAGGGGATCCGGGCGGCTGCGCAGTTAGAGCAGCAAGGGATTCACTGCAACCTGACGCTATTGTTTAGCCTTACCCAGGCCAAGGCCTGTGCCGACGCCGGCGTCACGCTGATTTCACCCTTTGTCGGCCGCATTCTCGACTGGTATAAACAACAGCAGCCGGAGCAGGATTTTAGCGGCGAAAACGACCCCGGCGTGCAGTCTGTCAAACGCATTTATCAGTATTACAAACAACACGGCATTGCTACTGTGGTAATGGCCGCCAGCTTTCGTAATGTTGAGCAAATTCGTCAACTGGCTGGTTGCGATCTGCTGACTATAGCCCCAAACCTGTTACAACAACTGGCGGCAGACACCGCGCCGTTGCCCCCGGCCCTGCAAAAACCAGCAACCCGGGCAGTAAACACTCCAGCGGCGCTTGGCGAAGCGGACTTTTTATGGCAACTAAATGAAGACGCCATGGTCAGTGACAAACTGGCAGGGGGCATCCGCCAATTCGCTGCTGATCAGCGCAAACTGGCGCAGTTGCTTAGCAGTATTAGCTGCCAATAAGCTCTGCCGCTAACCGGTAGCTGTGTTGTCGGGCTTTCGGATCATGCATCATACTGGTCAGCATCAGCTCGTCCGGCTTATGCTGAGCAATAAAATCGGTAATGCCTTGTTTTACCACGGCGGCATCACCCACTACGGAGCATGCCAGGGCGGTATTTACATAGGCTTTTTCATGCGGCTGCCAGATGCTGTCCATGCTGTCTACCGGAGCCGGCAGCAAACCGGGTGTGCCGCGCGCAAGGTTAACAAACTGCTGTTGCAGCGAGCTAAACAGCCGTTTGGCTTCTACTGTGTTATCTGCAGCAAATACGTTTAATGCCAGCATCAGATAAGGTTTGTCTAACTGTGCTGACGGCTTAAATTGCTGACGATATAACGCAGCGGCCTGCTGCATCATACCCGGAGCAAAATGTGAGGCGAATGCATAGGGCAGACCGAGCTGCGCCGCCAATTGGGCACCGTACAGGCTCGACCCCAGGATCCACAGCGGCACATTCAGTCCTTGCCCCGGCACAGCCTGCACCAACTGATCCGGCCTGGCGGCAGCAAAGTACTGTTGCAGTTCGGCGATATCGGCCGGGAACTGTGCTTCGGTTTCTACTTTATGCCGGCGTAACGCCCGCGCTGTGGCCTGATCACTACCGGGCGCACGGCCCAAACCTAAGTCGATACGGTTAGGGTATAAGGTTGCCAAAGTGCCGAATTGCTCTGCGATAACCAACGGCGAATGGTTTGGCAACATAATGCCGCCGGCACCTAAACGAATGCGCGAGGTGGCAGCGGCCAGGTGGCTTATCAGCAACGGTGTAGCTGCACTGGCAATACCCGGCATATTGTGGTGCTCGGCCAACCAATAGCGCTGGTAACCGAGCGAGTCGGCATCTTGTGCCAAGGCTTTGCTGGCGGCAAAACTGTCGGCAACCGTGCTGCCGGCCGACACCGGGGCTAAATCTAAAATGGATAAAGGGATCATCAGGGCTCCGCTACAGCGTAAAACGCCAATTTCATACCAAATGGTATACAACTGTAGCAGTAGTGGGGATTAACTGTAGCGGTTTCAAGGGATAGCTAATTGGTAATAAAAAAGCCCTGTAAAAACAGAGCTTTTTTATCAATCATTACTAAACAACGCTTTGCTTAGAACGGGATATCGTCATCAAAGTCGATTGGTGGTTCCATCGGCGCGCGTTGTTGCTGCGCCGGTTGCTGATAACCACCTTGTGGTTGAGCCGGCTTTTGGTAACCGCCCTGCTGCTGTGGTGCTGCCTGCTGGTAACCACCTTGCTGTGGCTGCTGATAGGCAGGGGCTGCTTGCTGGGCCGGTTGCTGATAACCACCCTGCTGTTGTTGGGCTGGTTTTTGGTAGCCGCCTTGCTGGCCGCCACCCATACCGCTACCTTGTTGCTGACCATCACCACGGCCATCTAACATTTGCAGTTCGTTGGCGATAATTTCAGTGGTGTAGCGTTCTACACCGTCTTTGTCCTGCCACTTACGGGTTTTCAGCTTGCCTTCAATATAAACTTTGCTGCCTTTACGCAGGTACTCACCGGCAATTTCGGCTAAACGCTGATAAATTACCACGCGGTGCCATTCGGTTTGCTCTTTCTTCTCGTTAGTGGCTTTGTCGGTCCAGCTTTCTGAGGTTGCTACGGTTAAATTAGCTACTGCGCCGCCTTGTGGCATATAACGCACTTCCGGGTCGGTACCCAGGTTCCCAATCAAAATAACTTTATTAATTCCACGCGCCATGCGAGCTCTCCATTTGTATAGATATCGACAACGGCGGGCCGGAGGCGTCAATATCAGGATCTAATACGGTAATGGCACAGAGTATAACACGGTAAACCGCCAATCAACCACGGTTGAATGCCGCAAAAAAGCAGAGACAGCACTGTGGCTGTCTCCGGTATTAGCTATGTTAAAGTTAACTACGCCGTTTAAATAACCGCAGGCCAAGCAGGGATAAACCAAACAAGGCTAAGGTTGCCGGTGCCGGCACGTCAGTGGGGATCTGGCGGTAACTGATACTGGCCTCGGTGAAGATAGTACTGACACCGGGGTTACCTTCTGACGTCCAGATGCGGGCAAAATTAGTGCCGTCAATCTCTACTTCATCCACCACAGCGCCGGGACCTGCCAGGAAGCGGAAGGAAATAAAGTATTCGTAGTCACCAATAATAAAGCTGTCTGACCCGGTAAGCGGTAAAGTCAGATAGAAATCCGGACATACGGGGTCTTCAATCGAACCCGGTGTGCCGGGCACGCAAGGGTCTGCATTGGTGGTTTCAGTAAACTGCAATGGATATTCTGAACCCAAATCGTAAATACCACCTACCAGTTCAAACAAGCCATACACACCTATGCTGGTCATACTGGCGCCGGCGTTTAAGATATTATTGGTGTGGATAAACTCATCAATGGTAAACCAGGTACCATCGGTGGTAATGCTGTCCGCACGGTGCGCTACCGACAAACTACTTTGGTCGCCGGTACTGCTTGAGCTATGCGGAAAACCCCAGGACACGGTATTGTAGGTTTGAAAACCACCGGGATTACTCACTGTGTCCGGATTACTCAGGGTCAAATCGCAAGCTGCAGGGCCACCATTACTGCAGGTGCCGTAACTACCGCTACCATCGGCACTGCCAAAATAGAAACCGCCTGAAGTTTCAAAATCGAACGACAGTATAGGTGCGGCTAGAGCTGACGTGCTGCAGAGCACTGCAGTTGCTGCGATTGCCAGCAGCAGATTTTTAGGTTGATATTTCATAGAGTCCTTCCTTGTTCCAGCTGATATTTGCTTGTGCAACGCATAATTAGCATTAAACAGGCCAATTTTTTTTGTTAACATTTATCAGATGGTTATCGCGCGGCTTATCCCTAAGCTGCGCTAAGATGTAAAATTAACAGACGGCGGCAAAGCTATAGCAACAGTTGTTTAATGGCTTGCTCGTCATAATCCTGCGGAGCAACTTTCAGATAACAGCGCCGCTCTGCCGGCACCAGGGTAACTTCCTGCACCCCACGACAAGTTGCCAGTTTTGCTGCCAGTGCGCCGGCTTGTTGTTCCGTAAGCGCAGCCATTGCCAACGTCAGACGCTGCGCCCGCTGTGGCAACTGCAGCTGAGTCGCCATTGCAAACCAACATAACCCCAGCACAGCCAACATTGCAAAGAGGACCGCATAGCCAAACTGTTGCACCAGAGCGCCACCGAGCACTCCGCCGACAAAGGCACCGAAAAACTGGCTGCTGGAGTAAATGCCCATGGCACTACCACGCTGACCGGCCGGTGCTATACGTGACACCAGTGCCGGCAAACTGGCTTCCAGAAAGTTAAAGCCGATAAAAAACAGCAATAAGGCTGCGGTTAACGGCCAAAAACCAGGCAGTACAACAATAAGCAACATAGCGCTGATTAATAAACTAATCGCCAGCAGAAAAAAGCCTTTTTCCTGCGCTTTACGCATAGCGATAATCATCATTGGCACCATCAGCACAAAAGAACCCAGCAACAGCGGCAGATAAAACTGCCAATGTTTTACCGATACCAGGCCATAATTTTGCAGTAGGGTCGGCAGTGCAACAAACATGGCGGTCAGCATTAAGTGCAGCAGCAGTACACCGGCATCCAGTTGCAGCAGTTGGCGGTGTTTTAGCATAGCGCCCAGGCTTTGCGGCAGCGCCAGGGTTTCGGCCATCGGCGCTTTGTTTACGCTTTTAGGCAGTAAAAACGCCACCAGCAGCATAGCGCAACAGGCCAATACGGCGGTGAACCAAAATACGCCGCTCAGCCCGGCCCATTTTGCCAACAAGGGCCCCAGCACCATAGCCGCAGCAAAACTTAAGCCGATACTGGCGCCGATAATCGCCATCACTTTCGGTCGTTGTTCTTCACGGGTTAAATCGGCCGCTAAGGCTAAAATAGCCCCGGCAATAGCGCCGGCGCCCTGTAAAATACGGCCCAGTGTAACCATATACACCGAGTCGGCCAGTGCCGCCACTACCGAGCCCAGCGCAAACAGCGCCAGCCCGCCCAGCATCACTTTATGCCGGCCAATACGGTCGGATAACCAGCCCAGCGGAATTTGCAAAATGGCCTGGGTTAAACCATAGGCACCAATGGCCACACCAATCCATAGCGGCGAAAAGCCATCGAGCTCAGTGCCATACAAAGCAAACACCGGCAGCAACATAAATAAGCCCAGCATACGGCTGGAAAACACCAGCGCCAGCGCCACAGCTGTACGTTTTTCTAAAGAATTCAGTTGATGCATCGAATAAGAATTAACCGCCGAAATAAGCGCGCCAGTGTAGCACAAAGGACACAGGGATAAGAGCCTGGTGTATCGTCAAAAATAAAACTAGTGTATATTTTTACAGTTTCATGCAGCCCACGCTGAGTATGTGAAACCAAAAGCAGGCTCAGCACGTAAGCACAGGCGCGATTAAGCTGGAGTAATAATGGACAAAATTGATATCCGTGGTGCCCGTACCCACAACCTGAAAAACATCTCGCTAACTATACCGCGCGATAAGTTAATTGTTATTACCGGTTTATCCGGCTCCGGCAAGTCGTCACTGGCGTTTGATACGCTGTACGCCGAAGGCCAGCGCCGCTATGTCGAATCGTTATCGGCTTATGCGCGGCAGTTTTTAAGTTTGATGGAAAAGCCCGATGTCGATCATATCGAAGGCTTATCACCGGCAATTTCTATTGAGCAAAAGTCAACCTCGCATAACCCGCGCTCAACTGTCGGTACCATTACTGAGATTTATGATTACCTGCGCCTGCTGTTTGCCCGGGTAGGTGAGCCACGCTGCCCAACCCATGATTTACCGCTGGCGGCACAAACCATCAGCGAAATGGTGGATAAAGTCACCGCCTTCCCCGAGGGCACCAAATTAATGGTGCTGGCGCCGGTGGTGCAGGAGCGCAAAGGCGAGCACGTTAAAACACTGGAAACCCTGGCCGCGCAGGGTTATATCCGTGCCCGTATTGATGGTGAAGTCTGTGATTTATCCGACCCGCCAACGCTCGACTTACACAAAAAACACACCATTGAAGTAGTGATAGACCGGATTAAAGTGCGCGACGATGTTAAAACCCGGCTGGCCGAATCGTTTGAAACGGCGCTGAGTTTATCCGGTGGTGTGGCCAAGGTAGCGTTGATGGACGAGCCCGACGCGGCCGAACTGGTGTTCTCAGCCAATTTCGCCTGCCCCAGCTGTGGTTATTCGATGGTCGAGCTGGAACCGCGATTGTTTTCGTTTAACAACCCGGCCGGCGCCTGCCCCAGCTGTGATGGCTTAGGGGTAAAACAGTATTTTGACCCGAATAAGGTCATTGTTAGTGACGAGCTAAGCCTGGCCGGCGGGGCGATACGCGGCTGGGATAAGCGTAATTTCTATTACTTTCAGATGTTAAAATCACTGGCCGAGCACTACGGTTTTGCCTTGGATGTACCCTTTAACAGCCTGACGAAAAAGCAACAGGACGCAATTTTACGCGGCAGCGGCCATACGGTAATTGATTTCAAATACCTCAACGATCGTGGCGATATCGTGCAACGCAGCCACCCGTTTGAAGGCATTTTGCCGAATATGGAGCGGCGCTATCGCGAAACGGAGTCAAATTCGGTGCGCGAAGAGTTAAGCAAATATCTGGCGCATCAATCCTGCCCCAGCTGTAACGGTACCCGCTTGCGCGAAGAAGCCAGGCATGTATTTATCGGCCAGACTAACCTGCCACAAATTGTCGAGCTGTCGATTGGCGATTGTATGGCGTTTTTCCAGCAGTTGGCATTAACCGGCCAGCGCGCGCAAATCGCCGAAAAAGTGTTAAAAGAAATTCAGGACCGTTTAAGCTTTTTGGTTAACGTTGGCCTGAACTACCTGAATTTATCGCGCAGTGCCGAAACTTTATCAGGTGGTGAAGCCCAGCGCATCCGTTTAGCCAGCCAGATAGGCGCCGGCTTGGTTGGCGTTATGTACGTGCTGGATGAACCCTCTATTGGCTTGCACCAGCGCGATAACGACCGCCTGCTTGGCACCCTTACGCACCTGCGCGACTTGGGCAATACCGTGATCGTAGTAGAGCACGATGAAGACGCCGTGCGCATGGCCGATCATATTATCGATATAGGCCCGGGCGCCGGCGTACACGGCGGTAATATTGTCGCCCAAGGTACCCTTGAGCAGGTAATGGCCGCGCCGGACTCCTTAACCGGCCAGTATTTATGCGGCAGCCGTAAAATTGAAGTTCCGCAAAAACGCCATAAGCCGGGCAAAAAATGGCTTGAGGTTTTAGGCGCCAGCGGCAATAACCTGAAAAATGTCGATGTCGCTATTCCGTTTGGTTTAATGACCTGTATTACCGGGGTGTCCGGCTCGGGTAAATCCACCTTAATTAATGATACCTTGTTTCGGGTGGCGCACCGCGTGCTAAACAAAGGCGAGGGCGACGACCCGGCACCACACCGCGAAATAAAAGGTATGCAGCACTTTGATAAGGTCATCGACATTGATCAAAGCCCAATCGGCCGCACGCCGCGCTCTAATGCCGCCACATACACCGGTATTTTTACTGCGGTGCGCGAGTTATTTGCCGGTACCCAGGAAGCACGTTCACGCGGTTATCAGGTTGGCCGCTTTAGCTTTAACGTTAAAGGCGGGCGCTGCGAAGCCTGTCAGGGCGATGGTGTAATTAAAGTAGAAATGCACTTTTTACCCGACGTCTATGTGCCGTGCGATGTCTGTAAGGGCAAGCGCTACAACCGCGAAACGCTGGAGATTAAATACAAAGGCAAGAATATCCATGAAGTGCTGGATATGACAGTGGAAGACGCGCTGGCTTACTTTGAAGCCATACCTGCGATAAACCGCAAGCTGCAAACCCTGCTGGATGTTGGCCTGAGTTATATCAAACTGGGGCAGTCAGCCACCACCTTGTCCGGCGGTGAAGCCCAACGGGTAAAACTGGCGCGCGAGCTAAGCAAACGTGACACCGGCAAAACGCTGTATATTCTGGACGAGCCCACCACCGGCCTGCACTTTTACGATATTCAGCAATTGCTGAACGTACTGCACCGCTTACGTGACCATGGCAACAGTATCGTCGTTATCGAGCATAACCTGGACGTGATTAAAACCGCGGACTGGATCATCGACTTAGGCCCCGAAGGCGGCAGCGGCGGCGGTGAAATTCTTATCGCCGGCACACCGGAGCAGGTAGCCGCGTGTGAAAAGTCTTATACCGGGCATTACCTGAAACCGCTGTTGGTTTAAGGTGCTATCTGAGTGGCCGGCAAAAAATACACAATTGCAAAAGTCCCATAATGGGACTATGATTGCGCTATGAGAATCATTGCACTCTCTACGTTAAAAGCGTTCTGGCAGGATAAGCCGGAATATAGCGATGCCAGGGAGCCTATTCTTGCCTGGCATCGCTATGTGCTAAGTGCTGACTGGCAGTCACCTGCAGATGTAAAGCAGGATTTCCGGCATGCCAGCATTCTCAAAGATGGCAGAGTGGTATTTAATATAGCCGGTAACAAATACCGGCTGGTTGTTTGGATTAACTATGCCTACAAGGTCGTTTATGTACGGTTTGTTGGTACTCACAGTCAGTATGATCAGATTGATGTGCAAACCATATAACCGCCGGAGCAGCAATGATGGATATTAAACCTATCAAAAACGAAGCCGACTACCGTGCAGCGTTGCAGGAAATCGAACAACTGATGCTGGCCCAACCGGACACGCCAGAAGGCGAAAAGCTGGATGTAATGGTTACGCTGATTGAAGCCTACGAAGCAAAACACTTCCCTATGGACTTGCCTGATGCGGTGGAAGCCATTAAGTTTGAAATGGATCGCAAAGGCTTAACGGTAAAAGACTTGGAACCGATGATCGGCAAAAGCAACCGGGTTTATGAAATTCTAAATTACAAACGCTCATTAACTCTGAAAATGATTTGGCGGCTGCACGAAGGTCTGGGTATTCCGGCTGAATCACTGATTAAACCGCCGGCAAGTACCTAAAGCCGTTGTTGGGATAACAAACATAAAAAAGGGGCAACAACTGTTGCCCCAAAACACTCGTGTAGCTACCAAGGAAAATTTAGAACTGGCCGTTTACGCCTAAGCTGTAAACTTTGGTATCAGAACTGTCAGTGTTGCTGCCAAAGCCGGCCACTAATGCCCAGTTACGGTTAAAGAAGTGCTTGGCATTCAGGCTGTAATCGTCAGCTTTATTGTAGCTAACACCTACTGAAGTCATTTTAGAGAAGTAGTAATCTGCTGCTGCGCCCCAGCTTGAGCTGCCATCGTTGTCAGCCAGTGACACGCCTACAGCGATATAACGGTCTTCACCCAGGGCAGCAAAATATTTGCTGCTCAGAGTAAAGAAATCAAACTCGTCATCAACACTGGCAGTAAAACCAACATAGTCGCTGCCTTGTAACTGGTGGTTATAGCTACCGGAGAACAGGTATGAGGTGCTGCCATCTTTTGGCTTAGAGGCTTCTGCGCGTACGATAATGTCGTCAGAGATTAGGTAGCCAATGCCTACTTTATTGCTGTAGAAACCGCTGGTACGGCTATGCGCTGCAGAAAAAACTAATTTGTTGTCGGCAAAGTATTCACCGCCAACATTCCAGAAGTTGCGGTCGTAGCTGCGGTTAAAGCCGGCATTTACATTGCTGACTTTATTAATGTATTCAAATTGATCCAACGGGCCTAAGGTTTGCTTCTTGTCGAAGAAGTAAGTGCCGTTCAGGTGCCAGTTAGTTTCGTTGTCACCGCTAACACGCACATGATCTGCAGTCAGGCTGGTGAATACTTGATATTCTTCCGCAGACAGTGCAGCAGAGGCTGTCAGTGCGATTACAGGTAATACATACTTTAACGTCATTGTTTTAGTTCCCTAAGTTGGTCATTGCGGCGCGCATACTAGCGACAGGGAATTAAAATGTAAATTAAAGTTCAATTAAAATTCACAAACAGAAACTGTTTGCTCACTTTTAAGGCGGGGTTAGTTTAAAAGTTAAGCAGTAACGTTAGTCATCAATATAATCCAGCTGTAACCGGGCTATATTCGTCCCTGATCCGCTTTAATTTATGCAACACACGTTAACAACCTTGCCTTTGCGCCTGGCTACAACGACAATAACGCTAATCAACAAGGAGAGATGATATGCGTAAAACCGTTTTTGCTGCGTTGGTAGCAGCCGGCCTGTTTACACTGCAAGCTGCACCGCTGAGCTTTGGCCCGGAATTTGATAAAACCCATGTAGTAGCGGTGACGGATGTTGTCGCCAACCCCGCGGCTTATCTGCAACAAGACATTACCGTGACCGGTAAAATTCAGGCGGTGTGTAAAAAACAAGGCTGCTGGATGACGTTGGCAGCGGCGGAGGATGCGCCGACGTTCCGTATCAAAGTACGTGATGGTGATATGGTATTTCCGCTTAGCAGTATGGGCAAAACTGCTTATGCGCATGGCCGCATTCAACCGCTACCGATGAACCTGCAAGCCAGTATTGACTATCTGGAGGAACAGGCAGAAAAAAGTGGCAGCGTATTTGACCCGACAAAAGTCACAGAGCCGGTAACGCTGTATCAACTGGTGCCTACCTCAGTGGAAATAACCGACTAACTCAGGCTGTTTAACCGCAGCTGTACTAAATAACGCCGCAACTGTGCCACCCGCTGCGGCCGGTTAAACAGCTGATACAGTTGCATCCAATCGGCCGGCGGCATCCAGCAAACACCGTCTTGCCAGTGACAATGCTGCGGCTTAAATGTCCAACTAACCACAGTGTGATTTTGCTTTACGGCGATACCGGCCATCAGTTCAATATCAGGCCAACCTTCACGGCTGAAACAGGCAAAGTGCGCGGAGACATAATCGGCATGCGGCAATGTTAGCTGCGGTTTAAAATCGGCTGACAACACCTGACAGATCGCGGCAAAATCCTGTTCGCTACATACAATATCAATGTCGTTCGGCGTCGTTTCCAACCCCAACTGCCACAGCAGGCAACTGCCGCCGACACCAAACTGATAGGGTTGCAATAAGCTACTAAGCTGCTGCAGCTGTGCCTGTAAATTATTATTACTCATCCAATGCCTTTATCAGCCCGGCCAGACGGGTCAGCTTTTCGTTGTTCAGCTGGCGGTAGTCAAAGTAAGGGCATACTAACACGCGCAGATGATTATCAACGGCAAACTCATGATCCAACCAGCTAAATTGCGCCGGCAACCCCGCATCCAGCAGCGCTTTGGCATGAGTGCGGCCGGCAATAATATGCACGGCATTGGCTGCGGGCGTCAGATCCGGCGCACTAAACAATAACGCCGTGTTGCTGCCGGCCTGCAGTAAATGCTGCTCACGGTACTGCTGCCAACTACCCGCTTGCTGCGCAAAGCTAAACTGCTTAACACCCGGGGTAAACAGCAGCTTGGCATAAACATTAAATACCTTGCGCCAGCCATTGCCACAGGCACGGTTTATCGCCTCTATTTCGCCGCTGTGCAGTGATTGTACCGTCTTTAACTCTGTATACTCCGCCATCGGTGGCCGGTTAGCGATATATACGCGGACGCTGGCAGCTGTATCACCAAAACCTGATGCTGATATCGATAGGGTTTTCATAGTGTTGCTCAGCAGTAATTCAGCTGGCTACTCTAACATAAGCTGTAATATAAGCACTTGCCTGCGGGGTTACCGCGGGTTAATTTTAATTATTACTCTGCCCGGGAAAGCAAAATGTCATCGTTTTCTGTTGCTGCCGTTAATCGGCTGGACCATTGGTTAATGCAGGTTACACCACCTCAGAATACAGCCGGGTTGCAGCGGTTTTGCTGGGAGTTCTGGTTTTTTGGTCTGAAACAAGCGCGGGCCTGTTTATTTGTTGTGTTGTTTTTTGCCTCTGTGCTGCTGGTGCCGCGCGCCGGTGTTTGGATCATACCGCGTTATGATGTGCTGCTTATTCTGGCGCTGCTGATCCAATATTGGATGGTGTGGAGCAAGCTGGAAACGATTGATGAGTTAAAAGCCATTTGTTTGTTCCACCTGGTTGGATTTGCGTTGGAAGTGTTTAAAACGTCGGGCGCTATTCAGTCATGGAGCTACCCTGATTTTGCTTACAGCAAGCTGTTTGGTGTACCGCTGTTTGCCGGTTTTATGTATGCCGCAGTGGGCAGTTATATTATTCAGAGCTGGCGCTTACTGCAGCAGCGGGTGGTGCATCATCCGCCTTACTGGATGGCGGTGCTGGTGGCGCTGTTAATTTATGCTAATTTTTTTAGCCATCATTATATCGGCGATTATCGCTGGTACATTGCGGCCGCCACCCTGGGGCTGTATGCCCGCACTGTGGTGTACTTTACGCCGCTGGATCGCGAACGCAGTATGCCGCTGTTGCTGGGCTTTGTGCTGGTGGGCTTTTTTATCTGGCTGGCAGAGAATATCAGCACCTTTATGGGGTTATGGAGTTACCCTAATCAGCTCGGCGCCTGGTCGGTGGTACATTTAGGCAAGTGGAGTTCCTGGTCACTGCTGGTGATTATGACTTTTACCATAGTGGCGCAACTAAAGTACGTAAAACAACGCATTGATGTACCGCGCTGAATTCTGCATAAACAAAAGGCAGCTTATAGCTGCCTTGGTATACATAAACCGGTTTAAGCGTCTTTTTGCAGCAGGTAGTTAACCAGCTCTTGCAGCTCGGCTTCCATATTTCTTTTATCCAGAGCTGCGTTGTTAATTTTGTACTTACCGTTTACCACCAACATTGGCACGCCGGTTAAAATGCGCTTTTCAGATAACTCGTCCTGCTCTTTTTTCATCTGATTCGCCGCACCGCGCACAGAGAAGCTTTTCATCGCTTTATCATAGGTTTCAGCGTCGATGTCGTTGATAAGTACCAGGTTACGAATATCATTTTCATTGCTGAACGGCGCACGGTTACGGTGAATTTGCTTAAAAATGGCACTGGCCACCTGGTCACCTTTACCTTGAGACTTCGCAACCAAATACGCCCGGGCCAGGGCGTTTTGAATTTCCGGCGATGCCGCGCGGATAAAATCGACATGCACTTTTTTAAATTCAGCGTCGGCCGGCAGTTTTTTTGCCAGGCTTTGTGCTATCGGCTCGAACGCATTACAGCCACCGCAGTAAAACGAGAAGTACTCTTTTACTTCGGCCTTAGCTGTAGTTTGCTCAGCAATAACATCATAATGTTTGCCCTGCTGGAACTTACTGTTGGCAGACGCCGCCAACGGCAGCAATAACGCAAATACACATACAGATAACAGCTTTTTCATCTTGGGTAATGTCCTTTAGTAGGCAATTAAGCCACAGCTTAACAAAAACTCAGTAGTCTGGCACCAATGAAAGTGGTACTTGTTGTAAGCAAAATAGTTGCTCTTTTAAGGCAATACATTGTTGTTCCCAGTATTTGTCTGTAGCAAACCAGGGAAAGTTCATTGGAAACGCCGGATCTTGCCAGCGCCTGGCCAACCAAGCCATATAGTGCACCATGCGCATGGCACGCAACGGCTCTATCAGCTTTAGTTCGGCAGGGTCAAATTCACAGTATTGCTCGTATTCTTCCAGCATCAGTTCCAGTGTATCACGCTGTTGTAAGCGGTCACCGGAGAGCATCATCCAAATGTCCTGAATGGCAGGGCCGCTGCGGCAATCGTCCAGATCGACAAAAAACGGCCCTTCATCGACATAGAACAAGTTACCGGCGTGGCAGTCGCCGTGCAACCGGATCTGCTGCGCCGGCTTGTACTGTTTTGCGGCTAACTCAATAACCTGGTTTAGCGCCGTGTCAAACGCCGGCCGTATATAATCCGGAATAAACTCCAGAGATTGCAGCACCTCGCGGCTTTGCAACAGATGACTTTCGATGCTGAATGCCGGGCGCTGCGTAAAGGCTTTGGCTTTGCCCACCTGATGCATACGACCGAGAAACCTGCCCAACATAGCAAGTTGATCATCGTTGTCAATTTCCAAAGTTCTGCCGCCGCGGCTGGGGAACACTGCAAAGTGGTAACCGCCATATTGCAGCAATGACCGGCCGCCAATTTGCAACGGTGCCACAACGGGTATATCGGCAGCTGCCAGCTCGAAAGCAAAATCATGCTCTTCCTGCAACTGCGGCGTACTCCAGCGTTGTGGTCGGTAGAACTTCACAACAAACTTGTCCGGCCGCACAGCATCAGCACGGTAAGCACTGAACTGATAAACGCGGTTTTCATAGCTGTTTAACGCCAGCAAACCGGAGCTGACATCCAGCCCCAACTGCTGCAACGCATCAATAATCAAGTCAGGTTGCAGCGTCGAAAAATCAAAGGCCGTCATAGGGCTCCTTAACGGCCAACAAAAAATTTCGTGGTTTGCTCAAGTTTAACATCCGGATTGCCGGCTTGCTGCACGGTAAAGCTGATATCCAAACTACGCTGCTCTGTGGCATAAGGGTCGAGCGCTAAACTTACTGTAACACTGCGCGTTTCGCCACCATTAAGGCTGGCTTGATGCGGGCCTATCCAGTTAAAACTGGCGTCAGAGGCTACACTCAAATCATACTGCACGGCATGCTGCGACTTATTCGAAATACTCAACGTGTAGGTATTCTCCACCAGCCCCTCGTTAGTTTCACGATACAGCGCACCACGATCACGAATAATGTTCATTTCAAACGGCACGCGGCTGTATAACGTCCAAACAAAGGCGCCACATACCACTATCAGCACTAATAAGTAACCCAATAGCTTTGGCCGCAGCACCTTGGTGGGTTTGCCGTTCAGGCTGTGCTCGGTAGTGTAGCGGATTAGCCCGGTTGGGTAGCCCATTTTTGTCATAGTATCGTCACAGGCATCAATACAGGCACCGCAGTTAATACACTCGTACTGCAGGCCGTTGCGGATATCGATACCGGTGGGGCACACCTGCACACAAAGGTTACAGTCGATACAGTCTCCCAAACCTTTGTCTTTATAATCTTTATCTTTCCGGCCGCGTGGGCCTCGGTTTTCACCGCGCTTCTCATCGTAAGTTACGGTAAAGGTGTCTTTATCAAACATTGCTGATTGAAAGCGCGCGTACGGGCAAATATGTGTACACATAATCTCGCGCATCCAACCGGCATTGCCATAAGTGCAAAGAGTAAAAAACAACACCGACACTACCGCCCAAAAGCTTGCCTGCAGCGTAAAAAATTCTGCAAACAGCGGCCCAACGGGGGTAAAGTAGCCGACAAAAATCAATGCTGTAAGCAGTGAGAACGCCAGCCAGCAAAAATGGGTCGCGGCCTTTTTGATAAATTTACTGCCAGACCACGGATCGGCATCCAGTTTCATGCGTTGATGGCGTGTACCCTGAATTTTTTCTTCAAACCAGATAAAAATAAAGGTCCATACCGATTGCGGACATAAATAACCGCACCAGACACGGCCGTAAAAAGCGGTGATAAAAAATAGCGCATAAGCAGCAATAATAAAAAGCCACGCCAAAATGGTAAAATCTTGCGGCCATAGTGTCAGGGCAAAAATATTGAATTTTTGCTCAGTAATATCGAGCAAAATGGCCTGATGCCCCTCATAGCGCAGCCAGGGCAGTAACATAAACAGCCCCATAAACACAAACCCCATATAACGACGAATCGCCTGATGCAGGCCTTTAACGGCACGCACATAAATGCGGTCTCGCGGGTTATATTGGCCGCTGACACCAACGGGTTGATGTACCTCAACATGCACCGGGATATTTCTGATATCTATCTTTTGCTGATCCACCTATGGCTCCGTTTACTGCTTATTGTGTCCGCTACAGAGTATAACAGCTTGAACACCGGATTTTTTGACCTGTAACAAAGCAATATCTGTGCCTGACAACCGGACGCCTTTTGCGCATAAAAGACCGACAAAGCGTAAACAACAGCGACAACCAGCAAGAATATCGTCAACTAAGTTTACAATGCAGCAGATATCATCGCTGTTCCGGTGCAGAGTGTTACACGATCCGCTACAATGGCGCCGTTGTTTTAGCGGAGTAAGTAAGCTGATGAAAAAGTTCTTCTGGTTGGTTGTTGTGGTGTTGTTAGTTATTACCTTTTCCGATCATGATCTGATCAGGCCGCATAAAGAACAACTGTTTGAATTGGTTATGGATAAAGCCGCCATTGCCGGCGACAGTAAAGAAGCAGCATTACGTACCACCCGTAAGCAACTGACAGCGCTGGCGGAACAATGGGGTGAAGGCCAGCGGGCACAACTGGAAAAAGCGGCGGTGAGTATCGACAGTCTGAAAAAATTCCGTCGTGATTATTGTGTCAATAAAGACTTTAACCCGATCCTGTACGGTGAACCGCTCAGAGAGGCCTGTAAGATTATCGACAGCCACTACAATAATTTAATTCAACCCTAAACTGAGGACTGCCCATGCGCACTTGCGGGATCGAAATCAAAGGCAGCGAAGCCATTATTTGCCTGATGACACTGAAAGATGGTTTATTTGAATTGCCGGATTGCCGCCAAACCCGCTTTGCCCTGAGTAAAGATCAGGAGCAACAGCAGATGCGCCACTTCCAGTTTACCTTTGCCAAGTTTATTGAAGATTATCAGGTTACCCAGTTGGTGATTAAAGACCGGCCGCAAAAAGGTAAATTTGCCGGTGGCGCAGTTGGCTTTAAAATAGAAACAGCGTTGCAATTAATTGCCGGTTGTCAGTGCAGCATTCTCAGTTCAACAGAATTGAAGGAGCAACTGAAACGCCATCCGATACCGGTAGATTTTAAAGCCACCGGCCTGAAAGCATTTCAGGAAACAGCCTTTTTAACTGCTTATGCATTTTTAGCGAAGTAACACCCAATAAAGCGATGTGTACCGCTATTTATCCTGTTCCGGGGCAGCATAGCGGTTGTCGTAATCGGTTAAATCTAAGGTTACGGCGCGACCAGCTTGTAAAATCAGTTGGCGGATCAGCTTAGATTTAGCTTCTCCGGTTACTCTGCTTAATTCATTTAACGCATCTATCGCTTCCTGGCTCAGCGTAAAAGTGGCATGACGCATCGGCAAGCGGCTGCTGTCATCCTCTTGCGGTAACTGACGGCGCAAGCTGACGATACGCGGCATGCCCATCGCATAGTTGTTTGCGTCATCAATAAACTCGTCAGCCGTAAAACCGGGTTTACCGTGCGGCTGTGACTTTTTCTTCAGATCGGTCAGCGCCATCGTCTTGTATCGCCTTCATTGCCAATAGCTCAGTGACTATATCACGAATTTCCTGTGCAGCTTTGCCGTCAGGTTCGACGTCCATAACCGATAAACCTTTCTCCTCACTGTCATCATAGGTATTCCGGTTATAGGTAATGGCGTTAAGCACACGAATATTAAATGATTTACACACTTCTTTCGCGTCAAGAATACGCCCGGCCTGGTTTGGCAGCGACGGCGCCTGAGTAATAACACAGCCGACGATCATGTCCGGATTTACCACATTACAAGCGCTGACCAAATCTTCCAGATGCTCTAAGGTTTTTAAATCACGCCGTTTCGGCCGCAGCGGCAACAATACATGGGTTGCCACCACCATGGCAGAACGCAACGCCACACTATCCTGGCCGCCGCAGTCAACAATCACCACGTCGTAATGCATTTCCAGGCTTTTTAACTCGTAACGGATTTTGCCATACATTTGTACGCAATTGATCCACGGTAGTGAAGGGTCCAGATGCCGCTCCTGCACCCAATCTGAAGAGGTTCTTTGCGGGTCGCAATCTACCAGCATAACGTTAGCGTTTTTTTCGCGTGAAAAGTACACCGCGATATTCTGTGCCAGACAGCTTTTACCGCTGCCGCCTTTTTCTCCACCAACCAACAAGATCATCAGGCTACCCTCATTTACACCAATACACCAAATGGCTGTCAAAACTTCAGACAGGGTTGTGGAATAAGTGTAGATGACATCGCTGATATGACCAGCAACACGGCAGAAAGAATTTAGCTAAGCAAATGCTTTATAACAAAATAACACTGTATAAAGTAACAACGGAGCCAAGGCTCCGTTGTTGTTGCATTAACAGCTGCGTCGTCTTAATGCCAGCAACGCTAAAGGCAGTAAAAACCAGCCAAAGCTACCACCACTGCTGTCGTTGCTTGCCGGTGGCGGTGTAGTATTCGGTACCAAAGTTAAACCAGCGACGGTGTTTACTCTGGCATCAACCACTACCATCGACTCTATAACCACAAAGTTATCTGCGACCAACGGCTTGTTATCATCGCGGTCGCTATTGCTGTAATTGCGCAGCGGCAGACCTTCAATGCCGGTAAAGTTAAAGCGTGGCAAAGCCGCTATAGCATCCACTACCGCCATATCGGCGGAACTGATTTGGCCAAAAACGGTAAAACCTGAATTCTGAATATCCAGCTGCGGTCGGCCGCCACTGTTATTCGCCAGATTAATAAACCACTGATTTGTCGCGCTGTCCGGCTTACCGCCTAACTTCGCCATGGCAATGGTGCCACGCACATTAGACCATTTGGGTTCGTTAACAATGGCGGGGTTAGCAGGCCGCGCTTTCAGAGGTAACTGCTGCTCAAACGCAAATCCGCCTCCCTGGATCACAAAACCAGGTTCAGAGCGATGAATAACCGTACCATTGTAGCGTTCTGAGCTTACATAGTTGAGGAAGTTCTGCACGGTTACCGGCGTACTTTCGTCGTACAAATTAATTTCAAACTTACCTAAGTTAGTGGTGACTTCCACTATCGTTGCCTGCGCAAGACCGCTGCAACTCAGCAATGACGCTGCCAGCAGCGTTTTTAACAGCTTTGTGCCCATTATGTGATTTCCTGTTGGCTTATTTGTGTTGCAGCATAAGGCAAGCAGCAAAAAAAAATCCAGCGGGATAACAATTAATTACGCTTTGTAGTTGCACGGTTGCCGGCTTTACGGCGGCCGCCCCCACGTTTGGCAGTCGCAGGGCTTTTACTGCCGCGCCATTGCCTTGTATTTTGTTGTGGTAAACCGCTTGGCGTAACGCTGGCGGCCTGATGTACCAGTTGTGACAACTCGGCAATTAACGGCTGCATAAAAGCCTGATAACTTTGCTCCCGCTGGCAAATCGCATTTAATGCCGCCTCCCACCGCGCCGTCATATCAGGTAACGACGCTTGTGCCGGCACAGCTGCAATAAGCGCTTTACCGGTATCAGTGGCATTAATTTGTTTACCCTTACGCTGTAAAAAGCCGCGTTTAAACAGTAATTCAATAATACCGGCACGGGTTGCATCAGTGCCCAGGCCGTCGGTATCGCGCAAAATTTTACGCACCGCTTCATCTTTTACATAACGACTGATACCGGTCATCGCCGCCAACAAACTGGCGTCGGTAAAAGCCTGCGGCGGCTGAGTATGTTTCTCTAATAACTGTGACGCTGTGCAGAGCAACTGCTGGCCTTGCTGTAACGGCGGTAAAGCGGCTTGCTGCATTGCCGGGTCGGCCTGTTTATCTAACGGCTCTGCTATATTGTCTCGGCGAAATAACTGCTTCCAGCCTGCGGCCTTTTCTGTACGGGCCTTAGCAATAAAACAACCACCGGCAATAGTTAACTCCACCATGGCATCGCTGTAGCAAAATGGCGGGTAAAACTGCGCCAGATACTGCCTGGCGATTAATTGATACAGCCGTTGCTCTGCCACACTCAACCGGGTTAGCGGCAAACGTTTTTCTGTCGGAATAATGGCATGATGCGCCTCAACCTTACTGTCATTCCAGGCTTTGCTGATAAGCTTTGTATTTGCCTCCTGCACCGCGGCGGCCAAATCAGGGTCGTTGGCTGCTATAGCGTCACATACCTTAACAGCTTGCTTCAGTTGCTCCTTTGGCAAATACCGGCTGTCTGAACGCGGATAGGTAATCAACTTGTGCCGCTCATATAATTGTTGGCAGCTGTCCAGCACCTGTTGTGCTGTCATACTAAAGCGTTTAGCCGCATCTATTTGCAATGCCGACAGATTATACGGCAGTGGCGCAGCCTGCTTAGCGTCCTTGTGCTGCAATTTACTTACGATGGCCGGTTGACCGCTGATTTTCTGTTGTACCTTTTCCGCCAGCGCTTTGAGCAATACCCGGCCTTCCTCATCTTGCCACGGGGCGCAGGCTGCACTGGGTTGCCATAACGCAGTAAAACGCTGCTTGTCTGCAGTTTCCAACTCAGCGACAACCTGATAAAAAGGCTTAGAAACAAAATTTGCAATCTCCTGATCCCGCCTTACTACCAGCCCTAACAGCGGAGTTTGCACGCGGCCAACTGACAGCACGCCCTTATAGCCAGCCTTTTGCCCCTGCAAAGTGTAAGCTCTGGTCATATTAAGGCCGTACAGCCAATCAGCACGGCTACGCGCCAATGCTGAGGTAGATAAAGGTACAAAATCTTTATTCGGCTTTAACTGGTTAAGCGCCCGTTTTACTGCCGGCGGATTAAGGTCGCTGATCAGCAGCCGCTGCGTCGTGGCTAAGCGTGCGCCGCTCACGCCGCAATAGGCCAGGACCTCATCTACCAGTAGCTGGCCCTCACGGTCAGGATCGCCGGCATGCACCAGGCTATCTGCCTGTTTTAACAGTTTTTTAAGTACGTTAAGCTGCTGTTCAGCTGACTTACGTACCTTTAACTGCCATTTCTGCGGCACTATAGGTAAGTGCGTGGTTTGCCAACGTTTGTAGTCAGGGTTATAGTCTTGCGGCTCAGCCTGCTCCAATAAGTGGCCAATACACCAACTTACTACGTCGCCATTGGCAAGGCGGATAAAACCTTTGTCTTTATATTGCGGTTTTGGCAATACCGCTGCAATGGCCCGGGCTAACGCTGGTTTTTCAGCAATGTATAAGATCATAGCGGCACTCAACTGTTTTTATATACAGTAATTTAGCCCCGATGCGACCAGGTTGCAAAGAAAATGTAATTTAAATTTGGTTTTAAGCCAAAAGCGCTTAAAATGTTGCCAATAACAAAGCGGTATTTTTTTTGTACTTCCATTCAGTTCAGTTGGATAAATAAACCATGCAATATAGTGAAGTTAAGAAAATCTGTGATGAACTGCATAAAACAGGCAAACCCGTTTCATTAGATTATTTAATTTCTCAGGTGCCGGGCGCCCAGGCCAGTTTGGTCGTGCATTATCAGAAATGGCGTAATGAGCAAGCGAACCGCACACCAGCGCCCGCTGAAGCCCCAACAGACAGTATGTTTAGTACCGACTTTATCAATGCTTTTCAGCGTGAATCTGAACAATATGCCAAGAAACTCACCGACCAACTGAATCAGCAACTGCAACAAGCTATGCAGGCTGAAGTACTGGCAGCCGAACACAATCGTGAGTTGCAACAGCAAGCAGAGCAATTAGAACAACGAAAAGCCGAGTTGGAAAACAGCTTGCAGCAACAACAGCAGCAACTGTCAACCCAGGCGGAAAAGTACGCCGCGTTGAATGAAGAACGTGACCATGCCGTTAAACTGAGCCAAAGCCAACAACAAGAATTGGACAGCGCGAAAAAACAGCTGGATGAGCAACAAAAAGCCTTAGCAAAAGCAGAGCAAGAACTGCAAAGCAATCAACAAGCCCTGACTGCATTGCAAGCTGAACTGAAGCAAGCGCGACAAGAAACGGCACAAGCACAAAAAGCCGCAGAGGATATTCAGCTTAAAGTGATCAGCCTGCAGCAAGCGCAGGATGAGCTGGAAGAACAACTGCAAAACGAGCAACAGCTAAACCAGCAAAAGCTGCAGAAATTGCAAACCGAGCTGGCCGCAGCTGAGCAAGAGCTTGAACCGCTGCAAAATAAAATAAAAGTAGCCGAGCAAGCAGAGCAACAAATAAAAACACTGCAACAAGCGGAAGCTAAAGTAAAAGCTGAGCTGGAAGCTGCACAAAAAACCAGTCAGCAGGCGTTACAGGATCTGCAAACACGCGATCACGACGTTACTGAATTGCAGGCCATGTTGGATGAGTTTGAAAGTAAACTACAGCAAGCCACCAAAACCGAAACTCAGGCGGTTGCGCTAACCAAACGTTTGCAGGCGCAACTGGATCAACTGCAAAAGTCATCCAATGCGCAGGGCAATGTTATTGCCGACCAAGCCGGTATGGCAGATCAGCACAGCGCTTTGCTGGAAGAGCGCGATGCCGCGTTGGCGCAGTTGGCCGAGCTGCAAAAACGCACGGAAGCCCTGGTGCAGGAACGCGACACTGCCTTGGCACAGTTAGAACAAGCACAGCAAGACGCTGTTGACGGTATTCAGTCGCAACAAGCACCGGCTGCGGATATAGCAGCTGAGCAGGAAAAGCTGCAACAGCAACTGGATGAGTATGAGAAACAAATATCGGCGCTGCAAAAAGAGCGTGAAACAGCAAAGCGCGAAGCTGCAGAACAACGTGATGCCGCATTAAAAGTGCAGGAACAGTTGGACGCAATGCAAAAAGCACAAGTCAGCGACGAAGCTGATGAAGCTGATATCCATGCCGCCCTGGCACAATTAAAGTCGAATAACGCCATGTTAAAAGAACAAAGCGCTATTACCGCTAACCATCAGGCTGAGCAACGCGAAACCATTAAACAGCTGCGCGAAGAGTTGCAGCAGCAGCGCGATAAGATGCACGATATGCAAATGGATCAGGATAAGCTGACGAAGCAAAAAAATCAGTTGGAGCAACAAGTTAGCTTTGTTAAAGATAACGCCGCTGCAACTATTGAGCGCTTAACCCGTTACCGTGAACAAGCGCAGGAAAAAATCGAGAAGCTGGAGAAAAAACTCAGTAAAGCTACTGATGCCTAATCAAACAACCCGTTTTACTGTGTAAAACGGATACGGAAACAACTGCCGGGTGCTTCACCCGGCACGTATTCTAACTGTGCTTCGTACAGCTGTAACAAAGCCCTCTATCCGCAAACCAGCCATGGTATTAAGACAACAATAGTGAACGCAGTAATGATAAATAAAGGATTGTTAATGAAACTAAGTATGGTTTCGGCGGGCCTGTTGCTCAGCGCTTGCAGCACACCCAATAGCGTACAACAACAGATTGGCGGGCAGGCGGTGATAGAGCAGGTAACCGAAGGCGAGAACCAGGGTATGTACCGTAATTTGTACCGTCCGCAGAAGGGCTACCCCGACTACCCGGTAACCTGTGACGGTGACTGTTATCCGGCGCATCCTGCTGTGGCCTGCAAGGCCCCGGCGCAAGATTGTCAATATACCGGGCCACAGCTGGCCCCTGCGCTGGACAGTGGTTTTAGCTTGCAGTGGCTGGGCCATGCCAGTTTCTTAGTGAATACGCCCGATGGCCAGCAACTGCTGTTTGACCCGGTATTCGGCCAGTTTGACTGGCCGGTAAGCTGGGCGCAGCATCTGGCCGGCATTATTAAACGACCCTACACACCTAAACTAAGCACAGAGCAATTGGCGGCTACCGATGCCGTGCTGTATTCCCATCTGCATTACGACCATTTCAGCCATGCCAGTATTGCGCAAATTGGTACCGGCGCCACCTATTATCTGCCACTGGGTATGGCGGCTTATATGCCCAAGGGAGGTTACAACATTGTTGAACAAGCCTGGTACAGCCATAGCCAACAAAACGAGCTGAATATCCACTTGATGCCGGCACACCATTTTAATAGCCGTAAGCTATTTAATGATCATAACCAGGCAATGTGGGGTGGCTGGTTGCTGGAGCATGGCGGAAAAACGCTGTTTTTCGCCGGTGATACCGGCTATTCCAACCATTTTAAGGATATTCAGCAACGTTATGGCGATATTGATATCTGCCTGTTGCCGATAGCCTCTTATCACCATGAAAAAGACGGCGCCTGGTACCGCTATGTGCATACTACACCGGAAGACGCGCTGGTTGCCGCAGCAGAGCTGAGCTGTAAAGTGATGATCCCCTGGGGCTACGGCAATGCCAGCTGGCAGATGGGTGATATCAGCTCACACTCGCCGTTACTGCGGTTGTTACATATGCAGCAGCAACTGGATAGCCAGGTGCCGCTGCTGATTTTAAACGAAGGTGATAGTGTCGCGTTATAGTTTACCACTGGCCATTACAGCACCGGTTTTAACCGCGCTTTAGCGGCCAGCCTATTGCTGAGTTTGCCGGTAACGGCCCACACCAGCAACGCCAGCCAGGCAATCCAGGAAAAACCGGCCGGTATATTAAGCAGTGCAATTTTGCCCAGGTGCTGACGGTTAAACGCCAGTGCCAGCAAGCTGGGCAAAAACCACACCGCTAAAAAAAACAGACCAAAGCCAACTAAAAACAGTACATCAGCTTGTTGCCAGGCACTGCTGAAGGCGGTAAAAAGTTGATTTATCGTATCCATATCTTAACCCTCGATCCCGGCTTTTTTCAACGCCGCTTCAACAACCATGGCAATAAACCACATTGCGCCAAAAAAGATGCCGAACGATATGAGCTGGTGGCTGTCAGCCTGATACCAGGCTGTGGTAAAGGGTGTTATCAACTGTTGTAATGTTTCCATTTGTATATCCTCGTTGTTTTAACGTTGTCATCAGTTAAGTCATTGATTATTTGTCAGCTGTTACAGATTATTTTTTTATTTTTTTATGTAACACTTGGCAGCGACAACCAGACTTAACAGGCAGGCGCGGTAAAAAGCGGCCTCAGCAAAACTAAAACTTAACAGCAAGGCAGCATCGTTTGACAACAGGACTTAACAGCGCGCAAAGCGCGATCGATTTTGTATTGCAGCTGTGGCAGCAGCATCAGGGCGCTATTAGCCGTGCGTTGCTGGCCAATGAAGCCGACCAGGCGGCGCGGCAGGATTTAAAACAGGATGTTTTTCTGGCGTTACATCAGGCAGCAGAGCGGCTGCAGGCCGCCGGGCTGCCGCGTGCTTACTTGTTTCGCATTGTGCACAATGTGACGGTAGACCATATAGCCCGGGCGCAGCGCCACAAGTGGCAACCTTTGGATGATGAAATTCAACAGAGCCTTCTGGATGATTGTCCGTCTGAGCAGCTGGGTGAGCAACAACAAAGCCGGCAGTTAATGCAGGCGGTACGGCGTTTGTCGCCGGCCAACCGGCAGGTCATTCTGCTGGCGATGGAGGATTTAGATGCGCCGGAGATCGCTGACATTCTGCAGATCAGCCACGGTGCAGTGCGGGTGCGGCTTAACCGTGCCAAAACAGAATTGATGGAGTTAATGCAAGATGGCCGATAACTTTGATTTCGCCGCATTGGCGAAAAGCTGGCAGCAACAGCCAATCGTTACAGAGACGCCACCCGACGCAGCCGACTTAGCCCAGGCCAGTCAGCGCCAGCGTGAACAAAAGTTGCTGATGTATGCCGAGTGGCTGGGTGCGCTGGTAATGGCCGGTGCCGCCTGCTGGCTGGTATTGGCGATGCCGGATGCGCTGGGGTACTTAGCCGCTGCGTTTTTGGCGTTGGGCGCGCTGGGCACCTTGTATGTTAGCTGGCATATACACCGGCCAATACTGGCTTACGACAACTGGAGCAGCAGCGGGCTGCTGCAATTTCGCCAGCGCGCCTGCCAACTAAGTTTACGTTACTACCGTTACACCCAGCTTAGCTGTGCCGCACTGATACTGTTTACCGCCGCATTATGGTTGCTGGATTGGTGGCAGTTGGCTGCAACATCAACCACCCTGCTGCTGTTTTACAGCCTGATTGCATCGCCGTTATGCTTATTCGGTATGTACCGGCTGCAGCAAAAAGTGCAGCAAAAAACCGCTGAGCTGGCGCATTTAAGTGCGCTGGCAGAAGATTTTAGCTAAGTAGCCAGCCAAGCAATAAACTGCCGGCAAACACCGGCAGCGACCAGTAATGAAATTCCCGCCACAGGCCCGGCTGCTGGCTTAGCCTAAGCGCTATTAAATTCGCCAGTGAGCCGATGGCCAAACCAAAGCCGCCAACCGTTACGCCCCAGCTTAGCGCACGCCAGTCGTCGGTAAAATGCTGTAGAAAAATCGCCGCCGGCACATTGGATATCAGCTGCGACAGCAAGGCAGAGCCCAGATAACTGCCGTCCGGTAACGCCACTAGCTGCGCCGCCAATTGCTGCAGCAACGGCAGTTGTGCCAGCAAGCCAAGGTCAATAAACATCAGCATAAATACCAACAGCAATAACCAATCGATACCGGTTGCCACACTGCGCTTAAACACCGCATAGACTGCCAACACGGCAAGGGCCGCGATGGGCGCTAACTGATACTCCATTGCCAGAATAAACAGCGGATAGCCGGCCAGCGACCAGCCAAACAAGCTGGCGCTATCACTGCTGTTATTATGCGGTACGGCAATACTGAGTTTGTTACTGCCAAAGGCCAGCCAACTTAGCAGCAAGATCAGCAGCAATAAACTCAGTGCCAGTGGTGCCATCATTGAGGTAAATTGCCAAAAGCTATAACCGGATGCTTGCCACAGCAGCAGGTTTTGCGGATTACCAATCGGCGTTAAGGCCGAGCCGGCATTGACCGCCAATGCCAGAAAAATAATTAATCGCCCCACCGGCATACCGGTTAAGCGGCCGATACTGAGGGTAATAGGTAGCAGAATAAACAAGGCGACATCATTGGTAACGATGGCCGACAGCAGCGCAGCGAACAGCAACAGCAGCAGCGCCAACAGGCGCTCAGAATGGCATCGTGGCAGCAGCCAGGCCGCAAACCGGGCCAGATAACCGCTGTCTTCCAGCGCCCGGCTTAACAGCATCAAGCCCGCCAGTGCGGTAACTGTATGCCAGTCAACCAGCGCGGCTAAACCCGCTGCTGAGGTTGGTTTAAGCCATAACAACAGCGGCAGCAATAATAACAACGCCAGCAGCAAATAATCTTCAGTGATACGGCACAGTAAGCGGCGCATGGCTGGCATAGTGGCAGGCTTTTACTGTAAAAACCGTTGGCTGTCGTCTATCTGGCACTGCGCAACAGGCTTGGGTTCGTTGCTACGGTCTGCCAACCAACATTCGTCATAGATAGAGCAGTAGCATAGCTCAATCTGCAAGTTGTCGTTCTCGACCAGTAGCTTGGCGGCCTCCTCATCTTTGACATGTAACGGGGTTAACTTTTCTCCGGCGGTTAATACTAATGATCCCAAATGGGATTGCATATGTGGCACTACCCGCCCGGTGCGCACTGTCAAATAGTCAGCCCACTTTATTATCGGCTGTTCGTTTGACGTTAACCGGGCAAATTTGATCACCGCCGGCCCGGTGCCTTTATTGGTTACGGCGTACAGGAAGGAAGGCTTTGTACCGACATCACTGTAGCTGCGGTGAATTTCCAGCCTTGGCCATACCGAAGCACGGGCGTAGGCCCGGTCAATAAACGCAGAGTAAATACTGACAAAGGCGGTAATTAGACTGACCAGCAGGGCTGAGCCGGCAATGATCATTTCCGGATTTTTAAAACTGTAACGTGTTGTCATATATTAACATTCTTGGCAAAGTAGCAATAAACAACACTGTAATGCAGATATCACGGTGACAACAAGCGCTTAATGTAAAAAACGGCTGCAGACATGCAGCCGGAATAACATAAGATTAACTGAAGCTATGCATTATAAGCCACAATAAGCTGCTAAGCCTTTGTCGGCAACCTGATCGACGGCACGTTGTCCGCCAGCGCGCAGCGCGGCCACTTTGGCCTCTGCTTCCGTAGTAGTAAGCAGCTTATCTTCAACATGCAGCACCCAGTCGATATCCTGCTGGTACTGGCGGGGCTCGGTTGAATCTATCGGGCCAATTGAACCATCGGCGCCCTTGGGCATAAACCACAGGTTAAAATTCATCGACATCGGTACTTCCGGTGCTACGGCGGCGCTATGTTCACCCACTACGTTACCGTTAACATAGTAGCGCACCGATTCTGCTGTAACGTTCATCACCAGTGTATGCCAGCCGGCATAATCACCCGGCACGCGGCTGTATTCGTTAACCTTGGTCCAGGGTTCCAGCTGAAAGGTTTCCCAGGTGGTGGTCCACATTGCGCTGTCACTGTTTTCACCCCAGCCGCCGTTGGGCAGATATTCGAAATCCACTTCGCTATAGTCAGGGTCCAGTGGCGCGGCCAGCGGGCTGATGGCATAGAAAGTCTGGATCACTTCATCGCCATCCGGACCGTAAGTCGGCTCGTTGCGAAAAAACACTCTGGCAGCATAGGTGCCATATAAATATTTACGCGCATGGCAAATTTGCGTATGGCGGGTGCCGGTGCCACTACCATCGGTGATTGAGCTCATGCGGGCAATGCCAAACTGCGCACCGTCTGGCGCTTCGTGCGTACTAATACCCTCTGCTGACCAGGTAGCAGCGGCAATACCCGGATGGCCGGTTTCAGTGCGGGCCGTCCAGCCATTGGCAAACAAGGCATCTGCATCGGCGTAGTTAAAATCGTCAAACATTAAACCGGCCTGCTCAGGTGCAGCAGTTTGGTTTGAACCCGGATCTGTAGCCTGGCCGCAACCGGCCAGTAACAGCAGTACAGCAAATGATGAATAGCGCATAATGTTCCCCGTTTATTGTTTAAAAAACAGCCTAACGGCAAAATGACAACGCTGTCAATTGCTAATTTATTTGCCTCGCCCGGGGTATGCTGAATTATTTGACACTTATGCCAGTCAGGCTATGTTGCTGATCCATTGCAATAATAATGTCCGCCTGTTGCGGCAACTGCTGCCAGCCGGCTTGCGTGAGGCGCTGAAACGGCAACATAAAACGGGCCAGTTCAGCCTCTGTCATGCCTGTACCGCGCTGTTGCCATAGCTGTTGTTCCTGTTTGGCCCGCCAGCGGCAGACACAATCCCAGTCCGGTGCTTGTAGCCACACCAGTGGTGTAAGTAAGCGCCAGTAATCGGTATAAAGCCCGGCCAGTTGCGTATTAACGTAGTGCCGCCAGCGGCCACCAGCGTCCTCGTTAGCTTCCAGTGTATTTACCGGCTGCGAGAGCTCTGCTGCGGTTTGCGGCTGAACGCCTACGCACCAGCCCTCTACCACTAGAATATCCAGTTGCTGTGCAGCTAACGGCGCGGCAGGTTCATCCAACGCTTTATCAAACTGTGGCAGAGCCACCGGCTTGCCGGCCAGCACCGCGTTGGCATCGTTAATCGCCTTCTCAATATCATGAGTCCCCGGCACGCCGCGCTGTGCCAGCAAGGGGTGGATAGTTTGCGCCAGTTGTTGCCGCTGTGCTTTGCTCAGGTAGTAATCGTCCAGTGATACCGCTGCGGCTTCAAGGCCTTGCTGCTTTAGCTGCGCTACCAGCTCGGCAGCTAAAGTGCTTTTACCACTGCCCTGAGCCCCGCTAATACCAATTACCGCCGGCAGACCAAGGTCGGATTGCAGTTTCGCCATTAACCGGGCTAAGGTAGTTTGATAATGCGCGTTGCTGCGAAAATCAGCCATGCTAAACACCTTGGTAAATAACCTGATAACGAGTCTACTATGCTAAACGCCGCTGCTAAACCCCTTGTTAAACTGGTAGAACGTTACCTGCCCGATCCCTATGTTTTTGTGTTGTTGCTCAGCATAGTGGTGTTTGCTGCTGCCGTGCTGTTTGAGCAGCAAAGCCCACTGGTGGTAATAAGTTACTGGGGGGACGGTTTTTGGGGCTTGCTGGGCTTTTCCATGCAAATGCTGCTGGTACTGGTTACCGGCTTTATGCTGGCCAATACCCCGCTGGTAACGGCGATCCTGAACCGCCTTGCCGCTCTGGCAAAAACGCCGGGCCAGGCCATTTTGCTGGTAACGGTGATCTCGTTAATTGCCAGTTGGTTAAACTGGGGTTTTGGTTTAGTGGTGGGCGCTTTATTTGCCAAAGCCTTAGCACGACGTATTAAAGTGGATTATCGCTTGCTGGTGGCCAGCGCCTATTCCGGCTTTGTGGTGTGGCATGGCGGCTTGGCAGGCTCAATACCGCTAACTATTGCTACACCAAACCATTTCAGCGAAGCACAAATTGGCATTATTCCAACCAGCGAAACCATTTTTGCCGGTTTTAACCTGCTGTTAGTGGCACTGCTGTTTATTGCCGTCCCTCTGGTCAATTACTTAATGCTGCCAAATAAAAACGACAGCATTTATGTCGACCCAGCCAAACTACAGGATTCGCAACCGGTGGATAGCGGCACTACGCGCCCGGCAGATAAGCTGGAAAACAGCCTGCTGCTGGCATTACTGGTTGGTTTTGCAGGTATTGCCTATTTAGTACAGTACTTCGGCAAAGGCGGCAGTTTAAACCTGAATATCGTTAACTTCTTGTTTTTATTTCTTGCCATCGTGCTGCACGGCACGCCAAGACGCTTATTGCACAGCTTGCACCAGGCGATACAGGGCGGTGCAGGTATTGTTATTCAGTTTCCGTTTTATGCCGGCATTATGGCCATTATGCTGCAATCAGGCTTGGCGCAGAGTATGTCACAGTGGTTTATCAGCTTTGCCAGCGCCGAAAGTTTAGCGTTCTGGAGCTTTATCAGTGCCGGCATTGTGAATATTTTTGTACCGTCCGGCGGCGGCCAGTGGGCGGTGCAGGCACCGGTAATGCTGCCGGCCGCGCTGGAGCTGGGTGCCGATGTCAGCCGCATTGCTATGGCCGTGGCCTGGGGCGACGCCTGGACCAATCTTATTCAGCCATTCTGGGCCTTGCCGGTGTTGGCCATAGCCGGTTTAAAAGCCAAAGATATTATGGGGTTTTGTCTGGTACAACTGGTTATTACCGGGGTAATTATCAGCCTGGTATTAAGCTTTGCCTTTATCTGAGTTTTGCACGGCCGGAAAACAGGCTGGACAAGGCCACCCTCTCAAATGATAATGGTTATTATTTATATAATTTGCCATTATCAGAGCCCGGATGCCTGCCACAACCAGTTATAACAAAACCCTGCTGGTGATCGAAGATGATGCCCAGATGCGCCAGCAATTACAGCTGCTGCTGCAAAACCATGGTTATCAACCGGACATTGCCGCAGATGGTGAGAGTGGCGCCAGTATGGCGCTGACCGGCAGCTATGATTTGATCCTGCTGGATATCCGCCTGCCCGGCATCGACGGCTTTAACGTGCTGCAACTGTTAAGGCAGCGCGCCAATACGCCGGTTATTATTGTCTCGGCCTGTGGCGCTGAAGCTGATCGTATTCAGGGCTTTACCCATGGCGCCGATGATTATCTGGCAAAGCCCTACAGCTTTGCTGAGTTGCTGCTGCGAATTGAAGCCGTGCTGCGCCGCAGCCAGCCTCAGGCTGCGGTGTGGCAACTGCAATATCAGGAATTAACACTGGACCGGCGCAGCCAGAGTGCCAGCTGCTATGAGCAGTTGCTGATGCTGACGCCGGTAGAATTTCGTTTACTTTGGGCACTGGCGCAGCAACCGCAGCAGGTACTGAGTAAGCGCGTGTTGTATCCGCTGGTGCTGGACCGTAACTTTACCGAGCATGATCGCAGCCTGGATATGCACTTAAGCCGGTTGAGAAAGAAACTCAGCAGTTGTGGCTTTAACACCGAGCGCCTGGTGACACTGCACGGTAAAGGCTTCCGGTTACTATGAACCGGCCGCTGTTTATCCGCTTATGTCTGCTGCTGCTGGCGGTAGGTACTGTGCTGTTGTTCTGGCTGATTGCCGCAGCACTGAACCAGCTGGAGCGTCAGCTTAGCATGTTAAGCCCAGCAGCGAGGCAAACATTATTGCAGTACCGAGATCAGGCCGAAGCTTTGTATGACCCGGCCAATCCGGCTGCACTGCAGCAATGGCTTAACCAGTTTCGGCAACAGGAAAATAGCTGGGCTACCGTGGTGCACCTTGATGTTGTCAGTATCGACAGCACCGATTTACAGGCCCGCTTCACCGATGGCTTTATTCTTGGCCGCAGTATCGATTGGCCAATTCATTTACATCTGGACTATAACCCGGTAATGGACCTGCCGTTTATCCACCACCATGCCAGTTTACTGCTGGAACTGCCTGAGCAACTCAGACCGGGCAAATACTGGCCACCGCTGAAACTACTACTGCAATTATTGCTACCGTTAACGCTGATGCTGCTGGTGTGTTATTTGCTGTACCAACATTTAATGCGGCCGGTAAAGCTGTTACAGCAGCATGCCCGCCAACTGGCCGCCGGCCGGTTAGACAGCCGCGTGCGGCCTGCGCTGGGGCCAAGGCAGGATGAACTGACCGAGCTGGCCGACAATTTTGATCTGATGGCCGAGCGGTTAAACCAGCAACTGCAGCGTCAGCGCCAGTTTATTGCTGATATGTCGCATGAGCTGCGCACACCGCTTAGTCGGATGACGTTGGCGCTGGACTGCGCCGAACAGCAATTGGATAGCCAGATCATGCTGGCACGGCTGCGGCGCGAGTCTGATGCGATGCAGCAACTGATTGGCAATGCGCTAACGCTGGCCTGGCTGGATAATGAAGCAGGTCAGCTGGCCGCTGAACCCTTTGATTTAGCTGACTTACTCGACAGTTTATGCAGCGATGCCCGCTTTGAGTTTCCTGATCGGCAATTACACTGCAACTGGCCGGACAGCATGCCGTTAAGCAAGGGCAGCGCCCGTTTGCTTGGCCAGGCGATTGAGAACATTTTACGTAATGCGTTGCGGTTTACTCCGCCCGGTGCCAGCGTCTGGCTTAGTGTCAGCCGCAGCGAAGAGTACTGGAATCTGCAAATCCGCGACAGCGGCCCTGGCGTAGCAGAAGCTTATTTACCACGGCTATTTACACCATTTTTCCGCGTGCCCGGGGCAGAGCTTTCCGGCTCCGGCTATGGCCTGGGGTTGGCACTGGCGAAGCGGCTGACAGAAGCCGCTGGCGGCAGTATCAGCGCCGCTAATTGCACGCCCGGTTTGTGTATTAGCCTGAAGTTACCCGGCTAAATGTAACAAGTGTAAAAGTGGTTTGCTTCGGCTTGCTGATCTTTACAATGATTAATGATAATTATTCTCATTGTTAAGGAATACACATGTCTCTGCGCTACTCATTGCTGGCTGTCGCTGTTGCCGCCGCCAGTGCTCAGGCTTTGGCCAATACTGGCTCATCTGAGCTGGAAACCATAGAAGTCGTCGGTAAGCGCATTACCGCAGAGCGGCTGATCCTGACTGACGACGACTGGCAAAAGCGCCAGGCGCAGGACTTGGAAGATTTATTCGCTGAACAGGCTGCACTCAGTGTCGGCGGAGGCTTAGGCGTAGCGCAGAAAATCTACCTGAATGGCATTGAAGATTTACTGCTGAATGTATCAATTGATGGCGCCGTGCAATCGGGCAGTATGTTTCATCATATTGGCCGGCTAACACTGGAGCCGGAGCTGCTGCGCCAGGTTGAAGTGCAGGCCGGCCCCGGTGATGCCACTCAGGGCGCTGGTGCTTTAGGCGGCAGTATTGATTTTATCACCAAAGACGCCAGCGACTTATTGCTGCCGGGCGAGCGTTTTGCCGGCTTGGCCAAAGCAGGCTATAGCTCAGTGAACGACGGACAAAAGTATAACCTGACTTTAGCCGGTATGCTGAGCGATAACTGGGGCATGATTGGCAGTTTTTCTGATGTGGATAGCAAGCTGATGCAAGATGGCGCCGGCATTAAACAGCCAGGTACAGCAGCAGAGCAACAATTTGGTTTTGCCAAGCTGACCGGCCAGCTAACTGAGCATCAAACTGTGCGCTTTAGTTTTGAACGCGCCACTGACGACGGCCTGCGGGCGCAGCGGCCAAACTGGCAGGTTAGTAGCTGGAATGCGGTGTATCCGCTGCAAACGGTGCGCAGCACCAGCGCTGTTAACTACCAGTTTAACCCTGACTCTGTGCTGGTTGATGTCAAACTGGCACTGTTTCACAGCGACACCAAACTGAAGCAAAACGCCCGTTTTGGCCTGTATCAGGGCGATATTCAGAATCAGGGGCTGGATTTGCGTAACAGCAGCCGCCTTGGTACGCACCAGTTGGAATACGGTATTGACTACCGGCATGAAGAAACCGGCTTAACGGCGCTGGAAGACCCAACAGTGCCGCCGGATGGCGAGAAAGCCCGCGTGATCGGCGTGTTTTTGCAGGACTACTGGGATATTACGCCGCGCCTACGCCTGAATGCCGGTGCCCGCTTTGACGACTATAAAGTTGATGATGCTAATCAGCAGCGGTTAACGTCTGACGGTATCAGCCCTAACCTTGGCCTGTCATGGCAGCAAACAACAAACTGGCGCCTTTACGGAGGTTACAGCAGTGCGCTGCGTGGCCGCTTAACCACTAACAGCTTTGTACTGGACAGTCGTAGCAACAGCGAGGGTTTACAAGCGGAAGAAGCCCATCACTGGCAACTGGGTTCTGAATGGCGCCAGGGTAACTGGCAGCTGAATGCCAACCTGTTTCAGACCGATATTGATGATGCTATTTCAGAAGTCAGCCGGGTGTACCAGAACATCGGCGATGTAGAAACTAAGGGCTATAACGTGCAACTGCGCTACCGGTTGCAGGATTTTTCAGCCTCGGCCAGTGTAAATCAAGCAAGGGCCCGACTAAACGGCGAGCGAATGAATGGCTATGACCATGGTGCCCTTGGCACCACTTTGGGCCGTACCTGGGTACTACGGCTGGAATACGCGCTCAGCGATACGCTGTTAACCGGCTGGGGCAGCCGGGCGGTGGAAGGTGAACACGATATTCCCACCTCAGCCGGCCTGGTGCAGCAACCCGGCTATGCGGTGCATGATGTATTTGTGCGTTGGCAACCGGCGATGCTTAATGGCCTGACACTGAACCTGACAGTACGTAATCTGCTGGATAAATTCTACCGCGATCACGCTACTGTGGCCGATTTCGGCCATCTGCCGGATTTTGAAGGTCTGGCCGGCTTGCCGGAAGCCGGTCGCGATCTGCGCCTGGAAGCACGTTGGCAGTTTTAACCCGATGGGCGCTTGCGCCCGTTATTCTTTCTGGCAGGCAATGTTGAATTATGCGGCACTGGCTAAGAAAAATTCACCTTATTACTGCGCTACTCAGCGGTATTGTAGTTAGTATTGTCGGCATTACCGGCTCCTTGTACGTGTTTGAACCTGAGCTGACCGCCTGGTTGCAACGCGATTATTATCAGCCGCAATTAAGTAGCCGGCCTTTTGCCGACGATGCTGCCATTGCCAGCTATATCGAGCAGCAAACGCAGGCGCAGCTGCAAACTCTGCAATGGCCGGTACGCAGCCGCCAGACTTACGCCTTTAAGTTATTTGGCGACAGCAACTGGTATTATTTTGATCAAAGCTCGGGGCAGATTTCACAAAACAAAGGTGCTTTTAACCACCCTTTTTTTGAGCTGGTGTATAACATCCACGCCAACCTGCTGCTGGGCGAGCCCGGCCGCTATATTACCGCCACCGCGTCATTGCTGTTTGCGTTAAGCAGCATACTAACCGGCTTGTACCTGTGGTGGCCAAGGCGCTTAACCCGCTGGCGTCATGCGCTGAAAATTCACCGTGGTAATGCCAGGCGCGTTAACTTTGAGCTGCACAGCGTTAGCGCTGCCTGGTTTGCGATACCGCTGTTTATTATGGGCATTACCGGCGGATATTTTCTTTATACCGCGCCACTGCAAAAAATGCTGGATATGATTACTCTGTCAGAAGCGGCGCCGGCCGACCCATGGCAACAGCAGTATCAATTTGCCGGTGTAATGCAGCCAAAGCTAAGCGCCGCTGAAGCGATACAGCAGATGGCGCAGCATTACCCTGAGCTGCACCCGCGTAATATCTGGCTGGCCGAACATGACGATGATGCGGTGGTGTTTGGCTACCAAAACAGCTTAAGCCTGCATAGCGGGCCAAGGCGGCGGGCTTTTATTCATGCCAACCCCTATACCGGCGAGGTGTTATCGCGCTACGACCCGGCAACCCTGCCACGCGGCGCGGCGCTGGCAGCCGCCTGGCTTATTCCACTGCATTTTGGCGAATTTGGTGGCCTGTTTACCCGCATACTGTGGTTTATCGGTGGTTTTTTGCCGCTGCTGTTGTTTGTGACCGGCATTAAAATGTGGTTGAACCGACGGCCAAACACTACTCATGGGCGGCGCTAAGATAAGTATTCAGCGGAGCAAAATCCGGAGAGGCGACAAAGCCAGGGCAGTTACCGGCCAACCGTTGTTTTAGCTGCGCGGCCTTGTCCATATCGCCCAGGTACATCCATACCAGCGCCATAATATGCAGGGAAGCCGGCTCTGCCGCAGCATCCAGCGCCAGGGCTTCTTCGCGTAGCGAGGCCTGCAATTGCGCAGAAACCAGCTCTGGCTGCAACAGGGCTAAATCCAGATAAATAGCCACCCGGATCGCACGTTGCAAATGGTTGGCTTCGCCTTTGGCAATAGCATGCTCGATATAGTGCAGCGATTTTTGATAAGCCAGAACCGCTTCACTGTTAGCACCAACATGACGGTAAGCATTGGCCAGGTTCATCCAGATATTGTATTGCTGGTCGGCGCCTTTCTGTTCAAGCGTGTCCAGCCGTTGCTGCAATATGGCGATAGCTTGTTGATATTCCTCAAGGTAGTAATGCACGGTAGCAATATTGGCCAAAACTATCTCCTGCTCCGGTTGATAATGTAAGGCAGCTAAATAATGTTGCCTGGCTGCGACCAGATCGCCTTTGCAGAATTGCAGAGTGCCCAGATTGTTATAAGTTTGAAACTCCGGCCTGATTTTCGCGGCTTGCGCCGACCAATTGATAGCAGCATCAACATTACCGCTGAAGTAATACGCTCTGCCCAGGGTGTAAGGTAATTTCCAGTTATCCGGTTCACTGGCAAAGGCTTCGCCCAGTAGGCCAATAGCAGTTTCAATATAACTGGCGTCGCCACTTTTACGGAACTGCAGCATCTGTACTTCAGCCAGCACAAATTTCGCAGTTACGTTGTTGCTGTCTTTCGCCAGCACTTGCTGCAACAGTTGCGCCGCTTGTTCTGTGTCGCCTTGTTTGCGTGCCAGGTTGGCCTGAGCCTGCAGCACGCTAATGGCTTCAGCATTTTGCGCGGCGGCAACATCACAGGCTTGTTGTGCTTCGTGCAGTTTGTCAGCGGCACCGCTTAATATGCTCTCCTGTATTAAGGCTGAGCATAACGCCGCATGCGCGTCGGTATAGGTAGCGTCGAGGCGGATAACAGCCGATAACTCGCTTACCAGCCGCAATAAATTCTGCTCTGTGCGGTCCAATTCAAAGTAATTTAAGCTGTCTGTGTAACGCTGTGTCAGCTGCCAATCCGGATTTTGTGGCAAGGAGTAACTTTGTTGGCTTTGGCTGATCGCCGTAGCAAAATAATCTTGTAGCAGCGCTACAGATGACGAAGCGGCCATAGTGCCGGCCCAAATTTGTTGCATACCATGGCGCTGATAAACAAACAGCCTGATAGCCAAATGCCGGCCAAATTGCCGGCTCTCACCGGTAAACACTACATCGGCTTGCTTATCGGCCAGCAACTGCAATGGATTGGCGCTGGCGAAGCGGCTGGCACTGCCGGGCAAACTACTGCTGTAAATGGCTAATACCTGCTCCAATGCGGGCGTTAGCATAGCGGTTTGGTCGCCCTGAAACGGCAATACAGTGATGACTTTACGCTCTAATTGCAACGCCGGCGATGCTGTAGCAGCCGGCTGTGCCGGCTTGTTATCCGACGCAGGGAAATAGAGCACAATGATAAGCAACAGCAAAGTTAACGCGCCCGACAAATACAGTAACGGCGCGCGCTGAGTTTTTGCTGTAATACTGTGCTGCGGGGTTAGTGTGTCGGCTTGCTGATCGTCAGAACTTAAATACAACGCCCAGGCTTCAATATGCAGCGCCCTGGCAACACGTTCCAGGCTGAGTAAATCGACTTGTTCGCCGCTAAACACTCTGTTTACTAATGAGCGGGGTGGCTTGTCCAGGCCTTCGAGTTGCTGGATGCGCTTAGCCAGTTCAGCCTGTGATTTTATGCCAGCGGCCAATTGCGCCGCTCTGAGTTTGGCCGCAGATGCTTGTACCCCGCGCGCGCGTTTGCCATGGCCGTTGTTTTTGTCTGCAACCGGTTCCATCAACAGATCCTCTTGAGAGACGGAAAGCTGTCTATGCATACAACGAGAGACAATCAGGTTAGCAGAGTAACGTAATAATAGTGTTTTGTTCAAAAAATTTTATCAGGACGTGACAAAGCACAAGATTGGCCGTGGCAACCTTGTGCTTTGTGGCAACTACTGCAATTACTCGCCGAGTAAGCTCGCTTTGGTCACCAGCTGAATAGTGGTAAGCATGGCGGTTAAATCTGTACCTAAATCAGTATTTTTCAGTGCAGCCTGACGATGACGCTCAAACAGCGAATTGTGCTGTTCTATGCGCTTGCCCAGCGTAGCCCAGGCTTGTTGTTTGGCGGCCATTGGCCACGACTCCAGCTCAATACGGTGTGATTCCAACTGACCACTGAACATATTCATTGCCATCACCATTCCGGTGCGGGTTTTATCATCCAGCGTAGCGGCAGTAGCTAACCCCGACATCCAACTGGCAGCATTTTTCAGGTGATCGTAGTATTTCTCCAAAGCTCTTTCGTCGTATTGGTTAACCTCAAAATTGTACTGCTTGCGATCCGACACTGTCACGGTAGACAGTGTTTGCTTAACCACCACAGGCCTCGCCGGCGCAGCTACTGCGGTGGTTGTATAGTTGGTTGTGGCTTGCGGCGTAGCGTCTGCCGCACCGCCGACAGTCAGCCTGCCGCCTTTACCCAAACCACCTTCCACTTGCTGGGCTTTATAATTGCGCAGCGCCTTCACCATCTGATTGTAAGAATCAGCAAAGGCGGCTGTAATAACTTTGCCTTCCGGCGTATTGGAAAAACCACTGGCACCACCGGCGATACCGCCGCCAAACAAACCACCGAGGATACTGAAATCGTAATTGCCGGCATTGCCTACTGCCGCCGATACCTGCACACCCGAGCGGTTGTCAATCAGCAACAAAGTGGTAGCTGCTTCATTTTTGCTGACGCCACCACCAACCAAGCTACCAAAAGACCCCAGCAAGGCGCCGCCTAAAGCCCGCACGCCTTGGGTGCCTTTGGCGGCAAACTGAATTTCCGGGCTTAGCGTGTAATCAGCCGCTACCATCTGGCCGCCACCAACGTTGCTATGCTGACGCAACTGACCGGATTGCATCAGTTCGCGCTCGCGGTTCATTGCATTCATGGCCTGGCCGCGCTCTACCACCACAAAGCAGTTTGATTGCTGAATCATTAAGCGGATCACCGGCAAGGTACTGCCCAAAGTGGGATAACGGCCGCGATATTCGTGCCACCAGGGTAAGCTGGTATCTTCAAACACCGACAAGGTACCCAGCGCGGCATCGCAGCTTTCCAGCGCGCTGTTAGCCCCGGCGCTGTTTGCCCCTCCGGCACCGCCGGTTACCACATTGCCTTTAGAGTTACCCATTTGCGGGCTGGTTGACATACAAGCCGTAAGTAACAATGCTGCTGCCACTGACACACAACTTTGTTTGAGTTTGCTTCGTACGTTTGCATTTTGGTGGTTGCTCCGGCTCATATTTTACACTCCGCTTTAAGGTTCCTTTTAAGCAACCAATACTAACAACCACTCAGGCAGCATCAGTTGCAATACTTTTGACAGTGCTAAGCAGTATGGCAAGACATAAACAATGAAAAAGGGCAGGTAAACGTTAACTGATGCAGCTTGCCACTAACCGGGGTTAACTGAGGTTAAGTGAAATTTTACAGCCGCAGGTACCGGATATAACAGGTAACAGCAATAAACATTGCTGCCGGGTCAGGTCAGAATCAACGACATAACTCCACCGTTTGCCGCAAGACAACCTTAACACTATTGATAATGGTTATCATTAATGTATGATCATCGGAACTTTTGGAGGTGATGATGCAGTTAACCATGAATAAATTAAAACTGGCGCTGGCAGTACAACTGGCGTGCTTACCCGCTGCCGCCATTGCAGCCGATACGCAGAAAAATGACGAAACAGCTTTAGAAACTATTACCGTGCGCGGCCAGTACACGGTTAATGAAACCATCGACACCGCCACCGGCCTGGGCTTGACGCTGATGGAAACACCGCAATCGGTTAGTGTGATGACTGAACAACGGATGCGGGATCAAAACATCAATACCGTACTTGAAACAGTAAAAAACGCTGTTGGTGTGTCATCAACAGAGCTGGACAATGTGCGCAGCTCATTTAAATCACGCGGTTTTGAAGTGACTAATTACCAGATTGATGGCGTACCTCTGGCCTGGAGTTTAGCCGGCGATTCCGGTGAAACTGTAGCGGATGTAGCCATTTATGAGCGGGTTGAATTTGTCCGTGGTGCAACCGGCTTACTGACCGGCGCCGGCGATCCTTCAGCATCGATTAACCTGGTGCGTAAACGTGCAGCCAGTAAAGAATTGAAAGGTTATGTAAACCTTGCAGCAGGCAGCTGGAGCAAAAAGCAAATAACGGCTGATGTTGCTAATAGCCTGAACAGCACAGGTTCTGTGCGGGGCCGTCTGGTAGCCAAATACCTTAACAGCGACTCTTACTGGGATTTCTACGAGGAAAACAGTGCCGTATTATACGGTGTAGTGGAAGCTGACATAGCGGCAGCCACCACCATACGTGTCGGCGGAAGTTATCAAAACCGCGATCCCAAAGCCGCCACCTGGGGAGCACTACCTGCACTGTTTACCGATGGCAGCTATACAGACTGGGATGTCGCTACTACTACCGGCACCGACTGGACTAAGTGGGACACTTCTAACACCAATTATTTTGCCAGCCTTAACCATGGTTTTAACAATGGTTGGCAACTGGTGGTGAACTACAACCGTATGGAATATGAAAAAGACAGTAAACTACTGTATGTATACGGTGCACTGGATAAAGACACCGGCGCAGGTTTAAGTGCCCAGCGCTACCGCGCTTATGGCGAAACCACGCAGGATAGCTTCGATGCGCAACTGAAAGGTGATTATCAGTTGTTTAATCAACAGCACGAGTTTGTTATTGGCGCCATTTCCAGCAAGCAGGATATTGCTACCGACTCCTATACCCCCATTGGTGGTGATATGAGCGGTGGTTATGACCGTGTCGATATTGATAATTTTTATCAGTGGGGCGGCTTGGCAGAACCAGAATGGCAAGCTACAGCGGTGCGTGCGGAAGATGTCAGCATTAAGCAAACCGGCGTTTATGCTGCTACCCGCTTATCTGCCACTGATGATCTGAAGTTTATCCTTGGTGGCCGGGTATCCAGCTGGGATCGTGAAGGTATTTGGTACGGTGCAGCAGAAGATTATGGTAACAGTGGTGCCTTTGTACCTTATGTTGGCGCCCTGTACGACCTGACAAGTCAACACCGCTTGTATGCCAGCTACACCGAGATTTTTAAGGCGCAAGACAGACGTGACAGCAATAACAGCCTGCTGGATCCGGTAGAAGGTAAAAGTTATGAACTGGGTCTGAAAAGCGCCTTCTTCGATGATCGTTTACATACCACTGTTGCGGTATTCCAAATCAAGCAGGACAACTTAGCCGTTGTTGATCCGACTTTTGTGCCGACAGCAGAACAACAAACAGCTTATTACGGTGCCAACGGTACCGAAAGCGAAGGCTTTGAGTTTGAAGTAACCGGAGAGCCGGTAACAGGCTGGAATATCAGCGCCGGTTACTCTCAGTTTGAAGCAGAAGATGCTGCCAATAATAAGGTAAACACCGACAGCCCGCGCAAGCAGTTTAAATTATTTACCACCTATCAGTTTGCAGAACTTCTACCGGAGTTAACTATTGGCGGCGGCGCAAACTGGCAAAGTAAAACTTACCTGGAAGGTGGCGGTGCGCGCTTAGAGCAAGGCGCATACACATTGGTGAATCTGATGGCACGCTACGACATTGCAGACAATATGAATGTGCAACTAAACGCCGCAAACCTGTTGGATAAAAAGTACTACAACTACATGACGGTTTTTGGCAGTGCTTACACTCAGTACCGTTATGGCACCCCACGTAACGTGACGTTGAGCTTTAACTACGCTTTTTAAACAGCGATATACGGCCCGGCAGTTTAAATAGCCGCTTTTGCGGCTATTTTTATACACCCTGTAAAGTTGATAATTATTCTTATTAACATTAATATGTCGGCATAAATTAAGGTACACCGTCTTATTACAGGCAGCAGCACTATGGCAAAACTCAGCAATCGTTTTTGGTTTCAGTTACATGGTTGGTTTTCACTGCCCATTTGGCTGATTTTCTGTTTTGTCTGTCTTACCGGTACTATCGCCGTATTCAGCCACGAACTAACCTGGCTCACCAACCCGGCTTCACGCGCCACTAACCCGGATAACCTGCCGGCAAAACCGGTGGCAGAGCTGGTGACTAAAGTGCAACAGGCATATCCAACCGCCGATGTCGGCACCGTGATGGTATTTGAACCTTATCTGGTCAATGCAGTGATCTTTACCGACCACGATAAGCCCTATGCTATTGCCTACGTAAACCAGTACAGCGGCGAAATTCAGCAAATAAATGAAGGCATTACCTTTATTGGTTTTATGCGCAGCCTGCATGGCTGGTTATTATTTCCCTGGCCGGGCAGTTACAGCGTGGGTTATTACCTGGTATCGGCCATGGCATTGGTGATGCTGGGCGCCCTGGTTACCGGCTTAGTGATTTACAAAAACTTCTGGCGCAGCTTTACCCAACCGAAAATACGTTTTAATCAGGGTAAAAAAACCATCCTTACTGATTTACACCGCTTAGCCGGCGTTTGGTCTATCTGGTTTTTGATGGTGATGAGCGCAACCGGCCTGTGGTATTTGGTGCAAGCCGTAATGTGGCATGCCGATATTGATATTGAGCCGCATGCGCCACTGGTGGCAGTGACAGATATGCCGGCGCAGCACAGCGCGCCCCCGGTTAGTTTTGCTGATGCCATGCAAATTACACTACAGCGCTTTCCGGATTTCAGCCCCAGCTATCTGATGCTGCCCGAGCATAACCGCGGCATGTATACCCTGATGGGTGGCGGCGAGCATATTTTCTATGATGAGCAGGCTTATACCCTAAGCATAAACCCCTGGACCGGCGACATTGCCCACGAAAAATCACCGGCTAATATGACAGCGCTGCAAACCGTTATGCATATTGCCGACCCGTTACACTACGGCACTATTGGCGGTATCTGGACTAAAGCCATCTGGTTTTTGTTCGGCCTGATGTTATCCGGTATGTCGATTACCGGCTTTATGATTTGGGGCAGCCGTACCGTTAAGGCCGTACGTGACAGCCGCAACGCCGCCTCACTGCAGGAGATTAACCATGGCGCGTAATAACAGTTTTTGGCAGCGACACAAATACAAACTGAACGGCCTGGTGCTGGTGTTGCCATTTTGGTTTTTGTATCAGTCACTGACGCCGGTGTTCCCGCCAGTCTGGCCGGCACAGCAAGTGGGCCAATTTGAAATTGCGCCCATGCCGCTTAATCTGGAGCCGCCTTATGCACACCACGACGAATACGTTAAAGACTTTATGCTGATGTTTAATAAAGGCGATATCAGTGCTATCCGTCAGGGCTATTTAAATATCGGCCCGGCCGCTTTACCGCTGGCGCAGCTGCAACAGGGCGAAGAAGGTATACTGCACGGCAGCCGCCACGGCCAACATGTGCATGCCATAGCGCCACAGCAGTTTAGCAGCACAGATAAAGTGTGGCTGACGCTGCAAACCTGGCAGGGCGAAACACTCACCACCAGTTGGACACTACCACCGGAACTGCTAACACCCTAAGTTGTACGTTTTTTAACCAACCATAGGCTATACTTGATGCTCTGATCTGCGCCGTGCCCGTTTTGTGATGCGGCGCTATTTTGCACAGGAGCGCAGCTATGGCAGCGGCAAAGCGGATAATTATTTGTTGTGACGGCACCTGGAATGAACCGGATGACATTCCAACCAATGTAACCAAATTGGTACGCAGCATTAAACCTACCGCCGGTGACGGTATGCACCAGGTGGTGTTTTATGACCAGGGCGTAGGTACCGGCGGCAAAATAGATAAGTTTATTGGTGGCGCCTTTGGCAGTGGGCTGGAAAAAAACGTGCTGGATTGCTACCGTTTTTTAGTGCACAACTACGAGCTGGGCGATGAAATTTATGCCTTTGGCTTTAGCCGAGGCGCTTATACTGCACGCGCCTTTATTGGCCTTATTCATGCCGTTGGCTTGTTGGAAAAAAGCTCAATGGATAAATTAAAACAGGCCTACAAGTACTACCGTACAGAACCGGATAAGCGGCCACAAGGCGAATATGACGACAATTACCGGCCGGACATCCGTATGGTAGGGGTGTTTGATACTGTTGGCGCTCTGGGCGCTCCCACGCCGTTGCTGGGCAAACTGACCCGTGGCTGGGTTGGCTTTTTTAATACCCATATTTGCGAGCAGGTAAAACATGCCTACCACGCGCTGGCATTGGATGAACGCCGGGCGCCGTTTCAACCGGATTTATGGACCGGTGAAATAAAAGCCGATCAATATATCGAACAGTGCTGGTTTTCCGGTGCACATTCCGACATCGGCGGCGGCTATGAACAATCTGGTTTATCTGATATTGCGCTGCAATGGATGCTGATTAAAGCCAGTGCGCTGGGGCTGGAGTTTAATGATGAATACTTGCTGAGTTTATGCCAACCGGATCTGGAAATGGTGCCACACAACTCCTACTCGTTCAGTTACAAACTGCTGGAGAAAATGGGAGCTGGTGAATCGCTGCGGCGTATTTACGGCGACCCGGCTAATCCGCCCATTAATGTCAGCATTCACGACAGTGTGTATCAGCGCATTACCACAGGTAAATACCAGCCAAAAAACCCGGATTTCCCTGCTGCCGATAAACTGGCAGACCGACGCAGTCAGATCCGCTATATGGCCACCGACACACCGCTGGCGCAACTGACGTTAAAAGAATTTGCTGAGCAATGCCAACTGCTGGACTTCAGCCAGGGCGGTGGTGCCCGCATTCAGTACAACGGCGAGCTGAAAAAAGGCGACAGCATCAGTATCGAATGTGAGCGTTTTGGCAAAAATACTGCCCAATGCGTATGGAAAAAAGGCAACCAATACGGCCTGCAGTTTGCTGCCTGACACAACAGGCAGCATTAACGGCTTACAAATAACGTAACCAGGCTTTTTTACTACTGTGTTTGTACCGGCTGAACCATTTTGTTGGCCGGTACAGCAGCAGCGCCAGTGCTATGCTGATAAGCCAGACAAGGCTTAACTGGTTTACCGCAAACAGCGTGCCCTGGTTAGGGCCAAATAACGCCATGCAGATACTGTACAGCGCCAGCAGCAGATATAAATGCAAAATATAGAAGAACATAGGCACCGAACCAAAGGTTACCAGTACCTGAGCCGCTTTACTTTGCCAGCGTTCCATTTGCGCCAGCAATAAAAACATTATGCCTAAGGTAACCAGCAAAAAATGTAATGATGGCGGGTACTTAGTAAAGTTTAGTATTGCCATCAGGCTGTCGGTAGCTGTGGTTTGCAGTTGCCACGGCAGCGTTTCGCCGTAAATATTAAAGCCGCGCAATAGCAGCAATAACAGCAAACAGGCGCCACCGAGGCGCAGCAGCCAACGCCGTCTTACTGCTGCGTCCAACTGATATAACGGCCCTGCAGTGTAACCCAGCAAAATAACACCTATCCACGGCAATACCGGGTAACTTACTTTTACTGTAAGCCAGTCGACACTGAATAAAATATTGCGGTCATGCAGGATAGTCCACAGGCTATAACCCCACTCGCCGGCTGCAAAGTTAATTGGTGTTAAGGCATTGTGGCCAAACACAATAAGCAGGCCAAGCAGCAGCAATAGCCGGTACGGCAGTGCCAACAAGGCCGCTAACGCCAGCATACTCAGGCCAATGGCCCAAATAACCTGCAGCCAGACAGTATGGTAACTGCCCATCCACGACACGGTAATTACTGTAACTTCCAGCGCAATTAAAAACAGGCCGCGTTTAAACAAAAAGCTTCGCGCAGAGCGCGCTGTCCCCTGCGCCGGGTGGGCATACAGCCAGGCCGACAAACCGGTTAAAAACACAAACACCGGTGCACAAAAATGTGCGGCAAAGCGGCTGAAAAACAGCCCTGGCTCCGTCACGCTAATGTCCATCGGGTCGGATACCTGTACATGGTAAAAAAAGCGCTCGCGCACATGATCCAACAGCATCAGCAGGATCACCAGGCCGCGCAGCATATCAATAGCGTCTATCCGTTTTTTTACTAAAGCCGTGGTCATACTGTTATCTTCAAACATACGGTTACCTTCAGAACTGATAGCGCACACTGGCCTGATAACTCAGCGGCTCGCCCGGCACTGTCCAGAGTTGATTGTAGGAGTTATGCACATAATGACGGTCGAACAGGTTATTAATATTCAGCTGCGCACTAAGCTGCTCACTAAGTTGAATGCTGGTGAACAGGCTAACCAGCGTAAAAGACGGCAGCCGGTAATCCGGGTTAACCGAGTCGCCTAAGCGCCGGCTGACATAACGCAAGCGCAGCCCGGCTTTACTGTCTTTGCCGGCCAGTTGCAACAGTTGGGTTAATACCAGGCTGGCATTATGTTTGGGTACATTTACCAGCCGGCTGCCGTCCGGCACCAGGCTGCCCCAATCCGCGTTTAATGCTTCACCTACGGTGCGGGTATCCATTAAGGCGTAAGAGAAATCGACGTACAGGCTGTCGCTGACATGGCTGTGTAAATCCAGCTCAATACCGCGGCTGCGCGCTTTGCCCAACGTAGCCTGAAAAGTCGCGTTCAGCGGATCTGAGGTAAGGATATTAGATTTTTTTGCATCAAACAGCGCCAGGGTGCCCTGAGTATTACCGACGCTGAATTTTGCGCCCAACTCCAGCGATTCACTCTCCTCCGGCTCAAACATAGTGCGGTTAAAGTCAGTGCCGCTAAGTGGCACAAAGCCTTCTGAGTAGTTGCTGTAGAACGTTAACGCGGCGTTGTACTCATACACCAAACCCAGGCGCGGGCTAAGCCGGCTGAACTGCTGGCGGCTGGCAACAGCAGACACTAACTCGGTTAACTTTTGGCTGATGCGGTCAAACCGTACCCCGGCAGACAAGTGCCAGTGTTCGGCTAAATCGATATGATCCTGCAGATACACACCCACACCATGTTGTGTTTCATCATTAATATATAAGTTAACCGGCTGTGGTTGCTGTTGGCCGTAAACCGGCTGATACATATTCAGGCTATAACTGCCGGCCGCGCCACGGTATCGATCAAGCCGGGTATACAGGCTGTAATCATAGGCATCAGCCCCCAACAGCAGATGATGCTGAAAACCGGCCAGTTGCACATTACCACTCAGTTCAAGGCGCAGTGTTAAATCTTCCGAGTCGTAATCGCGGTAACGTCGTTGCCGTGTCAGGGTCTCGCCGTCGCTAAGCAGGCTTTGCCGGCCGGCCGCCAGTTCAGCATCAGACGAGTAGCCCTCAAGCGCAGACTCGCGATAACCCAGCCCGGCCAGCAAGGTCCAGTCTTGCCATAAGCGGGTGTCCAATGTCAGCTGATGACCGCTGGCATCCACTTTAGTGGGGCCATCATCCGGCTCACCCAAATAGCGTGAACGCGGTAAGGTTTTCAGGTTATTGTTCAGCACCACCACGCCGCGGTCAAACAGCTGCTGTTGCTGCAGGTATTCAAACTCGTAGTTCAGCGTAGTATTTTCATTTACCAGATAGCTGAGCGACGGCGTAAATACGGTTTTTTCATTGCCGACGTAATCGCGAAAGCTGCCGTAATCCTGCACAGCTCCGTTGATGCGGAACGCCAGTTTATCGTTAACAGCGCTGGTGTAGTCACCTTCCAGCCGGTACTGATCAAACTTCCCGGCAGCAAGCTGCAAGTAGCCTTGCGGTACAAACTGCGGTTTTTTGGTAATAATATTTACCGTACCACCCGGCTCCGAGCGGCCAAACAGCGCCGAACCGGGGCCTTTCATAATTTCAATATATTCAATATTGGATAAATCACGGTTGCCGCTAAAACCACGACCGGCGTTAAAGCCGTTTACCAGATAACCGGACGGCATATTTTCATTACCCGGAAAACCGCGGATTGAAAAGCTGTCCCAAAGACCACCACCGTTATTTTGCCGCGCTATGCTGCCGGATAAATCCAGCGCCTGCTGAAAACCGCTGATGCCATTATCTGTCAGCATCTCCAGGCTCAGGGTTTCCAAAGCCTGTGGTTGTAACCGAAACGGTACATCGCCCCGATACGCCTGCTTATGCCGCACACTGATATGCTCAATAGCGGCCTGCTCCGTGCTTACTGCATCGGTAGCAGTGGCGTTAAAAGAAAAGCTGCTGCCAGCAGTGGCAACTAAGGTAAAAAACAACGCGGTATTAACTGGTGTCATCGGGAATCTTCTTACAACATCGAACAAAGATGTTATAACATAACACAATCACGAACAAAAATCGCTACCAATTTAACCTGCCGCAGACCAACGTTATGATGCCACTGGCAGCTTTATACTTTGGCACCTGTCATTCGCGTAAACGACCACGCCGCCAGTAATGCCAATAGCAGGCTGCTGACCAGCAGACACGACAGGTGCAGCCACAGTGCATGACCCTGGTCCATCGCAATAATTTTCAGGCCAATTTGTGACAAGTGGTAGCTGGGCCAGATCCAGCTGGCTTGCTGCAATAGCGTGGGCATTATATGAATGGGCAACCAGAGGCCGGATAACAGCGCCATTGGCAGGTAAATCAGGTTAACTACACCCGGCGCGGCTTTATCGCTGAGTGTTAAACCCAAAATAAGCCCGATAAGCGCAAAAGGCGTCGTACCCGGCAATAATACCAGCGCCAACAGTAGCCACTGGCCGCTGTGTAACCGCACATCGGCAAACACTGCGGCGATGCTGAATAACGCCACTATGATCAGCAGAGCAAACACCAGCGATGTGGTGAACTTAGCCAGTAAGTAAGCCGCGGCAGGCATCGGCGATAGCCGCTTTAACGTTAACCAGCCGTGGGCGCGGTCACTGGCAATATTCATAGCAAAATTAAACATTGCCGGGCCCATAATACCAAAGCAGCCGTAGGTGACCAGCATATAGGCGCTGGCTGCGCCGCTGTTAAATACCACGCCAAAAAACAGATAAAATACCGTTGGAAAGGCCAGCGACGGTATAACAAAGCCAGGGGTGCGCCAAACACTAATTAAGTCGTACCAGGCTTCTTTGCGATAGATTGCGGCTGTGTTCATGCGGCTTGCTCCTCTGTTGTTTGGCTAGCTTGAGTAAGCTGCAAGAAAGCCTGTTCCAGCGCTACCGGCAGCACTTCCAGCTGATGTAAGCTTTCGTCGGCCAGTAGGAGGGCTTTGACGGTTTGTTCAGGCTGGCAGCTATGTAATATGATGTGGTTGTTGTCACGGTTAAGTTGCTGTACGCCGGGTAGCGCAAGTAAAGCGGCATTGTCCAGCACACTGTGACAGCTGATCACCTTGTACTGCGTTAACGCTTTAAGCTCAGCCGGGCTGCCGCCGGCAACAATAACACCCTGATCCAGTACTAAAATGCGGTCTGCCAGTTGTTCTGCTTCTTCCAGATAATGGGTGGTCAGTACTACGGCAACGCCTTGCTGTTTTAATTGGCGTATTTGCTGCCATAAACTGCGCCGTGCGGCTACGTCCATGCCCAGCGTAGGCTCGTCCAGAAACACCAGTTGTGGTTTAGCGGCCAGCGCCAGCGCGAATAGCAGCCGTTGTTTCTGGCCACCCGATAAACGGCCAAAACGCTGCTTGCTGTGTTGTTCCAGCCCTGCCAGCGCAACCAGCTCTGCCGCGCTGTAACCGTTGGCATAGTAACTGCTGAATAAATCGCACTGCTCAAACACTGTCAGGTTGGCGCTGAGGCTGCCAATTTGCATCATTACGCCCAGTTTTTGCCGTAGCGCATTGCTACGGCTGATACCCGCTTGTAGCTGGCCAAATAGCCTGACTTCACCGCTGTCGGCCTTTAGCAGGCCCAGGATAATTGATATCAGTGTGGTTTTACCGGCACCGTTTGGCCCCAGAATACACAGCACCTCACCTGCTGCCAGCGTAAGATCAACACCGGCCAGCACAGTGTTGGCCGCGTAACGTTTGCTCAGGCCGTTTACCTGCAGTGGCAGTATATTCATTACAAAGCTCCACTGCGGTTGTGTTGCAAAAACTGCTGAATTTGCTGGTTTAACCACTGTGGCGCATCGGCCATAATAAAGTGCTTAGACTCAGGGGCAAACGCAAAGCTGTGATATTGCGCGGGGGCATTAGCTAACTGATTTTCATAGTTTTTCTGCACCTGCTCCGGCGTACTGTAGGGCGCGCCATGCTGCAGTGCACCCAGGGTTAGCACCGGTACGCGGATTTTGCCAAGCTGTGGCCGTAAATCGGCCCGCATCAGCTCGCCCATTACCCGGCCTGAGGTAGCGCCATCCGAGCGGTACATATCGGCCACTATACGCTGTTGCCATTGCTCATTGTTTGCCATGCTTTTCGCCATACTCATCGGGTCAAAGCCGCCCCGGTTTTGCTGTGGTTTGCTATCGCCTGTTGTGGTACCGGTTTGCCCGTTACCTTGAGCAAACAATGCACCCAGCGCCGGTAAACCATCGACGTTAATCGCGCCGCCAATTTGCTCTGGCGCCTTAGCGGCTAAGGCCAGCGCCAGATAACCGCCCAACGAGTGGCCGATAACCACCGGTTTGTCCAGCTGTTGTTCACTGATATAACGCAAAATAGCCTGCTGCTGTATTGCCAGGTAGCCCTCGCCCCAGCTTTGCATTGGTATAGGTTTTACTCCGGCAAAACCAGCCAAAGTAAAAATATGCAGCTGATAATCGGCCTGTAGTGTCTCGACAGTGCTTTGCCAAACGTCGCCGGACGATGCCACGCCCGGTATCAAGATAACTGCCGGCCCCTGACCGAGCACTTTAACGTCAAAGCAGGCGCAACTTTGTTGTTGCTGTGTTGCTGCCACCGGCTCTGGCGTTTGCGCTGCTGTGGCTGCCAGGCTAACTAAGCTGCCGGTTAAACCCAGTGCCAGAACCAGCGTGCGTAGTGTTGTGTTGAATGGTTTCATCTTGTATGCCCTGTTAGAGTTGTTGTGTGATGTTGATGCGGCCAGTTTAGGCGTCAGAGCTGGCGGGCACAGCTAACGCTTGTCATCAGTTGGCCATGACAAATGCCACCGCGTAATATGACCTTTGTCACTGGCGCTAAGGCCATGTTACTGATTACACTGACCGCCTGCCGATAGCGGGAGCGAGCAATGACGCCATACGATAGACTGGAAAGTAAACTGAGCTGGGTTTATCTGATAAACCTTATTTTTTATATTATTCCGCTTTTTACCGTGCGCTTTACGCTATGGCAGTACCTGAGTATGGCGGCGGCCTTGTTGTTGTTTCTGTTTTGCTACTTTTGGGCCTATCGCTGCAGTCGCCGCGACATGCACTGGCCGATAGCCGGTATCATAGTGGTTGCTACGCTTATCACCCCGGTTAACCCAGGCTCTATCTCAATGTTCGCCTATGCCGGCTTTTTTATCGGCTTTGCCTATCCACTGCGGCGCTTTTTGTTGCTGATGGCCCTGCTTATCACCTTGTTGGTAACATTGGATTTGACACTGACCATTCACTGGAACTTGTTTCTTATTATGGGCGTGCCGATAGTGCTGGCTGTAAGCTTGTTGGGCCGCGCTGAACAAGCCAAACACAAACACCGCCTGGCTGAGCTGCAAAGCGAAGATGAGATTAAACAGCTGGCCACCATGGTAGAGCGCGAACGCATTGCCCGTGATTTGCACGATATTCTGGGCCACACCTTATCCAGCATTATTTTAAAGGCCGATTTAGCGGAAAAACTGCTGGCACGCCAGCACACTGACGCGGCGCAGCAACAGCTTAGCGAACTAAGCCAGATAGCACGCGATGCCTTAAGCCAGGTGCGGCAAAGTGTGTCGGGCTATAAACATCAGGGGTTGGCAGCCGAAATAACTAAATTGCTCAGCCGTTTGCGTGATGCCGGTTTTCAGGCGGTGTTAAAAGGCGACATACCTCAGTTAGATGCCAGGCGGGAAACGGCACTGATTTTGGCACTGACAGAATTGGTTACCAATGTGATTCGCCACAGCAAAGGCGACAGTTGCAGCCTGAGCTTTTTGCAGCAAGGTAATGAGTTTAGCATTTGCCTAAACGATAACGGCCAGGCCATTGAGATTAAAGAGGGCAATGGTATTGCCGGCTTACGCGAACGTTTAGCCGCTATCGGCGCCAGCCTGGCGCTGCAACAACATGATGGTGTAACAGCCCGTATTCAACTGCCACTGCAAGACAACGCACTATGACAGGAAGCTACGCAATGAACATTTTACTGGCTGAAGATCAGGCCATGATCCGCACCGCACTGGCCAGCCTGTTGCGGCTGGAGGCGGGCTTTACGGTAACAGAAGCGGCCGATGGCAATGCAGCACTTACGTTGCTAAAGCAACAAAGCTTTGATTTACTGCTAAGTGATATTGAAATGCCGGGCAAAAGCGGTATTGAGTTGGCACAGTATATCCAGCAGCACAAATTGGCGACCAAAGTGGTTATTGTTACCACCTTTGGCCGTGCAGGCTATGTAAAACGGGCGATAGATGCCGGCGTGGGCGGCTTTTTATTAAAAGATGCCCCGGTAGAGCAACTGGTACAGGCGATACAGCAGGTAATGGCCGGTAAGCGGGTGGTAGACAGTGAATTACTGCTAAACTCGCTGGGCGAACAAGACCCGCTCAGCGACAAAGAGCGCCAGGCACTGCGCCTGGCAAGCGAAGGCAAAAGCACCAGCGAAATTGCCGGCGCGCTGTATATTGCCGAGGGCACAGCGCGCAATTATCTGTCAGAAGCCATTAGCAAACTTAACGCCGCCAACCGCATCGATGCCGCCCGCATTGCCCGGCAAAAGGGCTGGTTGTAGCAGACAATAATAGTCTATGGTCCCGATGCGCATTATTAGGGAATCTGAAACTGTCTTTTGACAATTAAAATTGGGTTTCTAACATCTTGAACCATCTGTTATTCTCTCAGCTCGATCAGGAAGATACTTAGTTAACTAAGATTGATGATTTAGTTCGTGTTAGAGGGAAACAACGAAATATGCACGCTGATTTGTTGGATGCTCACTCGAGACATTTAGAAGATGCAGATTGCCTTTATGAAGACGGGCGGTTAGCGAATGCGGATCAATTGTATGGATATTCTGCGGAATGTGGTTTAAAGCTCTTGATGTACAAATTTGATCCGGGAAACTATTGGGATTCGGTTAGAGACTGGCCAAGTAGTCGTGTCGACAGAGTGCACGCCAACGGTACGTGGGATCGTTTTGAAGCTTACAGAAGTGGGTATGTTGATGGGTCTAAATACACAATAGCAGCAGAAAATCCTTTTCATAATTGGGATGTATCCAATCGCTATGCTAGTAAAGGAAATTTCAATGCTGCTTACGTCGATCCTCATAAATCTGCAGCTCATTCAGTAAACTCATTAATCAAAAAGGCTCAAATTGAGGGCTTGCTATGATTACTTTTGATAACATCGTCAACATTGTTCGGGATGAGTTTACCAAAAAGGCTACAGAAATTAGCGCTATGGGTGCCATAGCCATTAACAGAGACCTTAATGGTAGAGTTCGGCTGATAGTTGACGAAAGGTGGAAAGACGATAAAGAGAAACAGTGCCACTTGAATGATTTATTAGGCTCACTAATACCAAAGCTGAAGCCTCATTGTTGGTCTGTAGATAAATCTGTTTTGTATGAGAAAGATGTTCAGGCTGCTTGCTTAGGAGCGCCACAGTATAACCTTGAGGGTTTTCCTGAAGTATTTGTAGTAGATAGGTTGGCGACAGAAACTGACTGGGCGTCTATTCAGCCAGCATCCATTAGATCACCAAGAGTCGTGTTTTTCTCCATTAAAGGCGGTGTTGGCCGTTCATCTGCCCTTGCAGCCTCGGCATGGTCTTTAGCTCAATCGGGTAAAAAAGTACTTATCCTCGATTTAGATCTCGAATCCCCAGGTCTTTCAACTGCATTATTACCCGAAAGTAAACAGCCAAACTTCGGCATTACAGACTGGTTATTGGAAGACTTAGTCGATAATGGAAATGCCGTCATTCAGAGTATGGTTGCTACCAGTGATTTATCGCATGATGGTCAGATTTATGTAGTACCTGCACACGGAGCAGAGCCGGGAGAATATATATCGAAACTCAGTCGAATATGGATGCCTAAACTTAAATCGGATGGCACCAAGGAGGCTTGGTCAAAGCGTTTGCATCGTCTAATTGACGAACTTGAGACTAGTTATCAACCCGATGTAATTTTGATTGACTCTAGAGCTGGTATAGACGAAGTAGCGGCAAGCTGTGTTACTGAATTGGGCGCCAAATTGATCTTGTTGTTTGCAGTTGATGGTAACCAAACATGGAATGGTTACAGGATCTTATTTGAACACTGGTGTAGGGCTGGTGTTATTGAAACAATACGTGAGCGTTTTCAAGTTGTTTCCGCTTTAACTCCAGATGTAGATACCATACCCTATATTGAAAGGCTGCGTGATCGAGCATACAACCTAATGGCTGAAACGCAATATGATGATATACCTGCAGGCGAATTAGCATCGAATGCTTGGAACTTTGAGGTGAGTGATGAGACTGCGCCCCATAACCCCTGGGTCGTTCATTGGCACCGAAGTTTTGCTGGAGTAAGCTCTTTACATGGCCGAATTCTCTCAATCGACAGCGTAGTCGTTCAGTCAATTTTTGGTGATTTGGTCAATGGTTTGTCAAATACGATTTCGGAGGAAGTTGATGAGTGAAGTAACCGACTTACGTAATGCGATTCTTGGTGCTCAACTTAACCCCATTAGCCATGGAGAAGAGCCTGTACCTGGGACTTTGTATGTACCTCCATCACATATTAAAGCGCTTAAACTGGAGGCCAGTGTTGTAATTGGCGGTCGTGGCGTAGGTAAAACTTTCTGGACATCGGCATTACAGTCACCACAATTAAGAAAAACAATAGGTTTATTAATTCCAGAATTAGACGGCCTCAAATCCCAAGTTGGTTTCTCAACTCGAGAAAGTGTTGATTACCCTAATCAAGATTCGTTTCATTTTTTGGTGGATAAAGCCATCGATCCATATGATATTTGGCGTGCCGTAATTCTACGATGGGTTGCCAAGGAAACCGGAAATAGCATACCTAAGGATAACTGGGAACAAACCATTTCCTGGTTGAAAAATGAGCCTGAGGCAGCTTCAAACCTTATGCTTCGTCAAAGAGATTGGAAAGGTTTGATAGTTTTTGATGCACTTGATCGTACAAGCCATGATTGGAAAAAAATGGATGAAATTGTGCGGGGGTTGCTGCGTACATTACTTTGGTTAAAGTCTTTTTCCGGATTATACGGGAAAGTCTTTTTACGTGAAGACCAAGCTGAAAGGACTGTGTTTAATTTTCCAGACGCGGCTAAGTTACAAGCATCCAAAGCTGAACTTAGTTGGGCTCGGCACGATCTACATGGGTTGTTATGGCAGTGGTTTATTAATGCTCAGGGAAGCAGTGGGCAAACACTTCGAAATGCCTTGACGGAGCATGTTGGAATGGAGCTTAGTCAAAGGGAAGGAATCTGGTTTCTACCTGATGACTTGAAGAGAGACAATGAGTTGCAGAGAAAAGCATTTGCATTTTTAGCAGGCCCCTGGATGGGAAACGACCCTCGTCGAGGAGTCCCATACACTTGGTCTGTAAGCCATTTATCTGACGGAAGAGGACTTACGTCCCCGCGCTCATTTCTTGCTGCAATAAACCAAGCAACGGAAGATTCTTTAGACCGATACCCACAACATACCTATGCATTGCATTACGAGAGCATTAAAAGGGGAATATTGCAGGCATCAGATATTAGAGTAAATGAATTAGCAGAGGATTTCCCTTGGATTAAAGACGTAATGTCTCCACTATCCGGGGTCACTGTTCCGTGTGAGTACTCGATCTTAGAAGATCGCTGGACAGTACAGTTTCCTATGGGCCCGTCAGGTATAGAGTCTGATCGGTTGCCAGCCCAACACGCTGAGCGAGGTTGGGATGGAATTCGCCAGGATTTGCAAAGGCTCGGTATGATTGAAACCAAAAAAGACGGCAGGATCGATATGCCAGATCTCTACAGGGTAGGTTTTAAACTCGGACGTCGGGGTGGCGTGAAGCCCAGAAACCGTTAGCCGCATGCATTTGCAATATCAAGTATCAAAGTGATTTCATTTAGTTATATTTTGGCACGAGCTTGGCTATGCCATAACGCAGGCAGTTTTTTGTAAGTTAAATATCGTTAGTCGATCATGTTCGTATGAAATTCTGGGGGCGCGGTGTTTCAGGCAGTTATTTTTGATATGGACGGCGTGCTGATCGACTCAGAGCCGTTGTGGCATCAGGCCGAACAGCAAATTTTAGGCGGCCTTGGCGTCGACTTTAACCAGCCGCCGTTATTGCAAAGCACCGGCTTAACTACCGCCAGCGTCATTGCGCACTGGTATCAGCACCAGCCGTGGCCTGAACTGACGCCGGCGCAGGTACAGCAGCGTATTATCGACTTTGTCGCCAGTGGCGTCGCCAGTGAGGGCAACGCCAAAACCGGCTTGCCGGCGCTATTAGAGGCCATTGCCGCACAACAGCTGAAAATTGCCGTGGCCACCAATTCACCAAAACTACTGCTTGATACCACGCTGCAACGGTTGAATATTACGCATTACTTTAACGCCCGTTGTCATATTGAGCTGGTAAAGCAAGGCAAACCGGCACCGGACATTTACCTGTTAGCCGCCGAAAAGCTGGGCGTAGCGCCGCAGCATTGTTTAGTGTTTGAAGATTCATCTGCCGGCGTTACTGCCGCTAAAGCCGCCGGCATGACAGTGGTTGCCATACCGGCCGCGCATGAATGGCACCACAGCAAATTTGATATTGCCGATCATAAAATCCGCTGTTTTACTGAGTTTGACTATCAGCACTGGCTGCAAGCTTCAGCTAAGGAGTAGCGATGGACTTTCGCCTGAAAATTAAAGCCGACCGGCCACTGCAAAGCCGTACCTCAGAGTTGCAACTGGCGGTAGAAAGCGACCGCGGCCGTATTATTAATTCAGCGGCGGTGCGGCGTTTACAGCAAAAAACCCAGGTGTTTCCGCTGGAGCGCAATGCCGCTGTGCGCAGCCGCTTAACCCATTCGCTGGAAGTACAGCAAAGCGGCCGTTTTATTGTACAAAGCATTTTCCGGCTGTTATCTGCCAAAGAGCAGGCAGAATACGGCTTAACCGATCTGGAGCGGCCGATTGAATCACTGGTAGAAATGGCCTGCCTGCTGCACGACGTGGGTAACCCGCCATTTGGCCATAGTGGCGAAAACGCTATTAATCATTGGTTTAGCAATGCATTACCACAACTGACGGCACAGCATCAGCTGCAGCACAACAGCTTGTGGCAGACATTGAGCACCGAGCTGGCACAATTTGAAGGCAATGCCCAGGCGATACGGCTGGTGCACAGCTTACAGCGGATGAATCTGACGTTCTCGCAACTGGCTTGTATCTTAAAGTACACCCGTATCGGCACCGCCGCCAAACCGGATAAAAGCCACAGCCAAAGCTATCTGCAGAAAAAGCCCGGCTACTATTATGCCGAACAGCAACTGGTCGAAACCCTGTGGCAACAACTGCAAACCGCAGCGCACTGCCGTCATCCGTTAACCTACATTATGGAAGCCGCCGACGACATTTCCTACTGTCTGGCCGATCTGGAAGATGCGGTAGAAAAAGGCTTGCTAAGCTTAGCTGAGCTGGCGCAGCAGCTAAATAAGGCTTTTACTGAACTGGAACCACAACAACGTTTAATCAGTAGCCACAGTAGTGGCAGTGAGAGCTTTTCGGCGCTGATAAAAGCCGCGCTGGATAAAGCGGCAGATGAGCCGATTAATAAAACCTCAGAATTTTTTATCAAATTGCGCGTAGGTATGGTCCACCCGTTGGTGCGCCATGCCGCACAGCAGTTTATTGGCAATATCGACGCGGTATATCACGGCACCCTGAACCGCGCCCTGCTGGAAGATGGCAGCCAATACCATGCCATAACGGCCACCTTTAAACAGGTAGCTCGCCGCTTTGTGTTTAACCAGAGCGAAGTAGAAACGCTGGAGTTGCAGGGCTTTCGTATTATTGCCGGTTTACTCGACAGTTATCTGCCGTTATTGCAGTTGGCGGCGGCTGATTTTAACGCGGTATTACAAAACCGGGCTTATCATCTGCCGCAGCAACAACGGCTGGCACATCGCTTGCCGAATAAACATCTGGCAGCCTATCAGTTGGCAGTGACGCAAATGGCTGCAAACGACAGCGCTTTGGAGCTGTATTATCGCTGTCGTTTGCTGCAGGATTTTATCAGCGGCATGACCGATCATTTTGCTTTTGATGAGTATCAAACATTAGTAAACTGCCACAGCCGCTGAAAACTGCCTTAACCGGCAAAGTACTGTTACGGCAATTGCATCTGGTTAAACAGCCAATCCAGCGCTGACTTAATTTGCTGCGGTTGCTGTAATGGCACCAGGTGATCGCTATCAGCCAACGCAATGTATTGGCCATTAGACAAAGATGCTTGCTCTGCGCTCCAGCTGCTTCCTTCTTGTTGCCACTGCAGCAGTGCGGCTGCCAGCTCCGGCTCGTTAGCTGCCTGCTCAATTTGCAGTTGTTCAAAATCACTGTCAATCACACTTACCGGTATGCTTGTTACCATTGGCAGTGCGGCATAACCATCCAGATCTGCAATATAAGCAGCGATCTCTCTGGCACGGGCCTGCTGCTGCGGAATAAGCAAGCGTAGCTGCATAATTTGTTCAAAGTAGGTCCAGTCCACTTGCACGTCATGCCCTGCCACTAATTGTTTTATCTCACTGTATTCCGTTTCCAGCTTCTCTTTCGTTCTGTCTGTCCAGTTACCTGCGGCAAGATGCGGTAATAACGCAGGCAGATTTTCCAAATACCAGTCTGCCGGATAGCCCTGATACAAGCTTAGTGAGTGTGGTAAAGGAATATCCGGATCGATATATAGCATGGCTTTAATATCAAACTGCTGTTGATACTGCTGATAAAACCAACGGGCACTGATACCGGCACTTGAAAATGACACCAGTGTTACTTGCTCCTCTTCCAGCTGCTGCAATACAGCGGCCAGATCATCGGCAAAACGACGGTATGACAATGTATCGGCAATGCTGCTAAAAGCATTGCCCAGCCGATCAATGCTATATACCCGATACTGCTGCGCCAACAGTGGCTGCAAAGCAGCAAACCAAGCGCTGTCACTATGGTAGTTATAATTAGGCCCCGCCAATAACACTACCGCCGGGCCGGGGTTATTCAGCCCCATAGCGCGGACATGGAATTGTCCTTGTTCAGTACTGACCAGTTGCGAGTGTTCAGGGAGTTCGGCTTGCTCTACCGTGGCGAAAAAATTCAGAATTTTCCGGCTGGTATCAAAACCATCAAACTGCCAGTTGTGGCCGCCGTCTTTAATGCTAAACAGCTGGAATTTCTGTTTGCCATTATGGTAGCTGCTCAGGTTAACGTTGGCGTGCAGTGATTTTTGCAGCACATAGGGTAAGCTGCTGTTTTTCTCTGCCAGCAAGGCGATAGCATCTGGTGAGCTAATTAAACCAAAGTTGCTGTGCACCATGCCATTGTAGGGCAGCACCGGGTCAGCCGTGCCGTGCACCATCATCATTGATACCGGTTGTGTTGGGGCGCAACTGGATGCCAGTTGGATAGACATGGGTGCCGCGACCACGGCCACAGCTTTAAAAGCGTGCGGCAGATTGCAGGCCAGGTTTTGCACAAACAGGCCGCCCTGAGAATAGCCGGCAGCATAAACTTCGCCCGGCGTTACATTGTGCCGCTGCTGAATCTCGGCAATCATGTTTGAGGTAAAGCCCAAATCATCAGCGCCCAGCCGGTGGGCAATATTGCACTCGCAACCTTCGTTCCACTCAACCTGCTCTGACTCGGGATAGGCGACGATATAGTCGTTGCTGATTTTGTCAAACTGACTAAGCGACTGCATCTCCTTGCCCCGGCCGCCCGAGTGGTGAAATGCCAGCAGTAGTTTGTAACTGTTAGCCGGCTGGTAATTGTCTGGCAGTGCCAGCCAATACTTGCGACCACCCAGCTGGATGAGCTGAGTCTGGTCAGTGGCGTTGGTATCGTCTTGCTTTTTGTCGGAAGACTGACAGCTTTGCAGTGTCAGCAGCATTATTATCGCGGCTATTGTCTTTATATGCGGTTTCATATTAGTTTCCTGTTAACCGATTGCATGGCAAGCTTAAGCCGCTAACCCGGATTTGCCGTGGCCTTAGTACTGATGATTTTGTGATGAAAAGCTTACCGGACACCTTATGACAACACTGTTAGCCGCAGCATGCCTTTGGCAGCTGGGGCCGCTACACTATGACGCCAACCAGCGCCAACTTAGTAATGCTGATAAGCAGCTCTATCTGGAGCCGCGTCAGCATCAGTTGCTATTGTGCTTGTTGCAGGACGCGGGGCAGGTAGTCAGCCGTGATACGCTGATTGCTAAGGTATGGCAGGGGCGTATTGTCAGCGATAGTGCAATTAACCGTGCAGTGTCGATGTTGCGCAAAGCCTTAGCCAGCCTGGATCAACACACCGACTATATAGAGACAATGCCGAAACTGGGTTATCGTTTGTTGGTAGCGGCCAATACCCGGGCAGGCACAGACGCAGCCGTGCCGCACGCGGCAGCGGCCGCGCCGGTCGCCCGGCGTCATCGCTTTTATGCGGTGTTATTGCTACCACTGCTCACAGCAATCGCAGTGATTGCATGGTGGTTTATTACCAAAGAGGTGCCACACGTCAAGGCCGGGCATGTAGCGCCACAAAGCAGTTTTAACGGTGTGGAAAGCCAGCTTAGTATAAATAACGCTGCTACGGTATTGTTGTATCAGCGCCAGGCAGATAATGGCCATCAGCAGATTTGGCTGCACAGGCTAACGGATAATAATCACAGGGTGTTGACGCCTGCAGAGCAGGAGAGCCGTAACGCGGCAATAAGCCCGGATGGCAGCCAGTTTGCTTATGTGCGCCTGGCTGCCGGAGGCTGTCAATTGATGCTGCAGCCGATACTACCGCAGCCAACAACAGAGCAGCAGACGACAAGCCGGTTGTTACATCATTGCCCAACCGATAATACGCCGTTGTTAAGCTGGCACCCGGATGGCAAGACATTGTATTTTCGCCAACGCACAGATAAAACTCAGCCGTATCAGATTTATCAGTTACATATCGCCAGCGCGGCGGTGCGCCAGCTAACCTTGCCGCCAGCGAATTACGCCGGCCTGGGGGATATTGCCGTAGCCGCGTCAGCTCAGCAGTTGGCCCTGCTACGTTACACCACGGCAGATAGGAGTGAATTACTGCTGCTGGACCCTAATAGTGGCAGCATCATTCAAACGCAGCCATTGCCGCTGCGGGCGACTGCGCTAACCTGGTATAACCAACAGATACTGTTGCTCAGTGCCGGCCAGATGCTGTACCAGTATCACCTGCCAACAGCTAAGTTAACGCCGTTGTATCAGGCGGCCGACCCGGTTACTTCCTTTGTGGTTGCCAGCAACGATACGCTGTATTTCACTACCGCCGGGTTAAGTGCTGACATCTGGCACATCGCCCCAGGTGCAGGTGCTGAGGCGCGCATTAACAGCTCGCGGCCGGATACTATGCCGCGTCTGTCGCATGACGCGACACAACTGGCTTTTCTCAGCACCCGTCAGGGCCACGAACAGCTGTGGTTGCAACTAGCAGATGGTACTGAACAATTACTAAGTGAATTACCCGGTCAACCGGGTTTTATCCGCCCGGAGTGGTCAGCAGATGATAACCATTTGTTATTTAGTAAAGACGGTGCCGCCTACAGTGTGGACATTAGCAATGCTAAGCTGCAAACGCTGCTAACTGCCGATAAACAAGTTGGCATAGCAAATTGGGGACCAGACAACAACACTGTATTATACAGCAGTCAGCGCGATGGTGACTGGCAGTTATGGCTATATAATACAGCCAATAATACCGAACAAAAACTCACAACTCATGGCGGCTACAGCGGCCGCATTTGGCAGGGAAAATTGTATTTCAGCAAGTATCATCAGGACGGCCTCTGGTACAAGGATTTGCCTTCCGGCAACGAACAGTTGCTGTTGGCACAGTTTGACAAAATAAACTGGCTGAACTGGCATATTGATCGAAATAACTTGTATTACTACGTGCCCGGTCAGGGTATTTACCGCTTTAATCTGGTTAACGGCGACAACACACTACACCTGGCTGAACCCGGCAGGTTTGTCCGGCATTTTAGCGTACGTCATGGTAAGACAGTATTTGTGCGCTACCGCGAACTGCAAGGCGATATTTATCGTCTGCCGCTGATACAGTCGCATTAACTCAGATCAATTGCTGTCGCCCTGCAATTTTGTCACACTCTGCTCCACCTTACCGGCCCAGACACCCGGTTTTTATTTACTACTACAGGATTTGCTATGTCAGGTAACAAATATCCACTGGCGCACTATATAAGCCGCAACAGTCCGCTGGTATTTGGCTGTATGGGTTTAGGCGGCGGTTGGAGCCGCGAGCCTATAAGTAATGCCGATGTACAACAAGCCCATGCTGCGGTCGACGCTGCCCTTGCAGCCGGTATTTGTGTATTTGACCATGCAGATATTTATACCCACGGCAAAGCTGAGCAGGTGTTTGGCAAGGTGCTGCAACAGCGGCCACAGCTGCGTGAGCAAATCAGCCTGCAGTCTAAATGCGGCATTCGCTTTGCTGATAACGCCACACCACAGCGCTATGATTTCTCAGCTGATTGGATCCTGCAGTCGGTGGACAATATTTTATCGCGGCTTAACATTGAGCAGTTAGATCTGTTGCTGTTACACCGGCCGGATCCGTTGATGGAGCCGGAAGAGGTCGCTGCGGCGTTTTTGCAGTTACAGCAAAGCGGTAAAGTAGGCCATTTTGGTGTATCGAATATGCAGCAACACCAAATGGCGCTGCTGCAGGACGCGCTGCCTATTCCGTTGGTGGCAAATCAGTTGGAGCTGAGCTTAAGCCATCTGGCATGGTTGGATGAAGGCACTACAGCCGGTTGCAGCGGCGAGCCGGGGGTTAATTTCAGTAGCGGCACTATTGAATACTGTCGCCGCAACAAAATACAGCTGCAAGCCTGGGGCAGTTTAAGCCAGGGTTTGTTCAGCGGTAAAGATGTCGCTGATGCCGCGGCGAATATTCGTGCTACGGCCGAACTGGTGGCGCAATTAGCGGCAGAATATCAGGTCAGCAAAGAAGCGATTGTACTGGGCTGGTTAATGCGCCACCCGGCCAATATTCAACCGGTAATCGGCACCACTAATATTCAGCGTATTAACGCCTGTGCTCAGGCGACCAAAGTACAGCTAAGCCGTGAACACTGGTATGCACTGTATCTGGCCGCGCGCGGTCGCGCCTTACCCTAGCGGTTTATTCCTGCGCCGCGCCCAACCATAACCGGCGCAGAGCCGCTGTCAGCTCAGCGCTAAAATCCCACTGCAATTGCGCCAACCCCGCTTGCTGCACTAACGTTTTTACTGCAGCAGGCAACTGTGTGCTTTGATACAGCCCCAGCGTTAGTGCATAGCTGTGCAGCAATAGCTGGCTGGCACGGACAGGGCTCAGGGTGGGAAAACGCGCCGCCAGTTTTGCGCCCAGCGCGTCCAGTGCCTGTGCCAGCTGTTGTTTAAACGCCAGCAACTGCGGCTGCGGCAGGTTTTGCTCCAGTACAGCACTCAGCAAAGCCAGCAACGGCAGTAAGGTCGGTGATTGTTGCAGCAGCTTAAGATAACCTTCGGCAAAAGGCGCTGCCGCCTGCGGTAAAGGCCGCGGTAGCTGCGTAATCAGCTGGTCCAACGCAGTGAACAATTCAGCAAAGTCTTGCGCCAGCAGCGCGAGGAATATCTGCTCCTTACTCTGAAAGTAGCGGTATACGGTGCCCTTGGCCAGACCGGCATCAGCGGCAATATCGGCCACAGTGGGTAAACGTTGTTGCTGTAAGAACAAACGCCGCGCGGTACTGAGAAAATCGGCCCGCCGCTGCAATTTCGCCTCTGCGCTGATGGCATTTTGTTTCATATTCAGCCTTTTAACTTAATCAGCCAGTCGGTTAGTTTATGCACCAGCTTACCGTATGGCGGCAACAACATTGCCACACTGTTATAAGCGCCCTGATAAAACACCGGCCTGAGCTTGCTGAAGGTTAAAAACCCTTCGTAACCATGATAATGGCCCATGCCGCTTTGGCCGATACCGCCAAACGGTAAATCGTGTTGGCCGACATGCAAAATGGCGTGGTTCAACGTAACGCCACCGGACATCACCTGTTCCAGATATTGCTGCTGCAACGCTTTGTCATGTGTAAACGGGTAAAACGCCAACGGCCGGGGCTTGCTGTTGATATAACTGATGACATCAGCGGCAGTGCGGTAACTTTTAACCGGCAATAACGGGCCAAAAATCTCTCGCTGCATCACCAGCATGTCATCGCTAACGTTAAACAGCAGCGTAAGCGGGAATTTGCGCAACCCCGCTTCCGGCGTCTGATCCGGCATCAGGTTTACTGCAGTGGCGCCTTTGGCAACGGCATCGTCCAACGTTTGTTGCAAGCGGTTGTAAGCCCGGTCATCGATGATGGCGGTGTAGTCGTTGTGGTTGATATCCGGATAGCGCTGCGCCACCAGCTTAAGCGCCAGCGCAGTAAATTGCGCTTCACTGCCTTCCGGCAAAAACAAGTAGTCGACGTTGGTACAAATTTGGCCGGCATTAAATGCTTTAGCCCAGATAATACGATCTACGGCTTTTTCCAGCGGAAAATCAGCTGCCACCACCGCCGGTGATTTCCCCCCCAGCTCCAGCGTTACCGGCGTGAGGTTTCTCGCAGCACTGGCCATTACCGCACGCCCGGTTTGTGCCGAGCCGGTAAAAAATAAATGGTCAAACGGCTGAGCGGAAAATGCCGGACCACTGCCGGCGTTATCAGCAAAAATCTGCAATTTTTCAACCGGAAAATACTGTGGCACCAGCTTAATAAGCAATTGCGCCAAATGCTCTGAGTTTTCTGACATTTTTACCATAGCGCGGTTGCCGGCAGCGAAGATGGAAACCAGCGGTGCCAGCGATAGCATTATCGGAAAGTTCCACGGTACTATAACGCCGACCACGCCCAATGGCTGCGGCAACACAACACAACGCGAGGTAGGAAACAGTAAGCGGTCAATATGGCGCTGTTGTGGCTTCAGCCATTTTTTCAATTGTTTTTTCGTGCGGGCAATATCTTCCAGCACCATTAAAATTTCCGAAAAGCGCGTTTCAAAGCGGCATCGGCTGCCGTAATCGGCATTTACTGCCGCAACTAAAGCCGCCTCGTTGTCGCGAACTAACGCCTTTAACGCATCTAAATCTGCCAGACGCTGTTGCAGCGCAGGCACCGGGTTAGCATGGTAAGCCAGGCGCTGCTGCGCCAAACAATCGGCAAATTGCGTAAAAGCAGGGTGTTGCGCGGCCGGATCTGCAGCGCTATCGTTGACGGGCTGGTGCATGCTAAACCTCAAAGTGACTGGCGGTCATTTATTCTCAGAGGTTAGTGACCAGCAGTCATTTTGTCAAATATGGTTAAGGGAACACGGCCTAAATGCGCCTGACTACAACTGGGTGTTGTAGCAAAAAAACAGAGCAGATTGATTGCCTCGCAGGAAAACCAATCTGCTCCTGAGCTGCTAGCGCTTAACTTTATGGCCGCTTAATCCGTAAAACACAATAAAGATGTAGCATAACAACGGCAGCATATATGACAACACTAAACCCAAGCTGTCTGCCATCATACCTTGTAACACCGGTACGATAGCACCACCCACGATAGCAAGGCACAACAAGCCGGCGCCCTGGCCGGTATATTTATCAAGCCCCTGCAACGCCAGGCTGAAGATAGTTGGAAACATAATAGAGTTTGCTAAACCAATAGCCAACAACGCCCACAACCCCACACTGCCTAACGATGTCATAGCAACGATTAACAGCACTATTGCCGCAACAGCGTTAAAAGCCAGCAACAAACCGGCGTTTATGCGCTGCATTAATACCGCACCGACAAACCGGCCAATCATGGCTCCGCCCCAATACCACGCTACATAGTGTGCTGCTTCAGACTCTTTTAATCCGGCAACTTCCGGCAAACCAATAAAATTCACTATGGTGGAGCCAATGGCCACTTCTGCACCCACATAAACAAAAATTCCTACCGCACCTAACAGTAAATGTTTAAATGGCAGTAACTCACGCAGCGCAATTTTCTCAGCCGCAGTGGTATTTCTCACTACCGGCAAATTTAACCTGGAGAAAATGAACGCGACGGCAAACAGTGCAACAGTGAGTATCAAATAAGGTAATTGTACCGAACCGGCATCGTCGCCGGCTTTAAACTCACTCAGAATCAAAAGTGCCCCAAATAACGGTGCCACCGTAGTGCCTAAAGAGTTAAACGCTTGCGTCATCGTTAAACGGCTGGATGCCGTTTTCTCACTACCCAGCACCGTAACGTAAGGATTTGCTGCCACTTGTAAAATGGTAATACCTGAAGCCAAAACAAACAGCGCTGCCAAAAACCAGGCATAACTGTGAAAGCTGGCTGCAGGCAGAAAGTTCAAGGTACCGATGCCGGCTATGGTCAGACCAAGCACAATGCCTTTTTGGTAGCCAACGCGGTTTATTAATGCACCGGCCGGTAAAGACACCAGAAAATAGGCACCGAAAAAGCAGAACTGGATTAGCATTGCCTGGGTATAGTTTAGATCGAATACCGCTTTTAAATGCGGGATCAAAATATCATTCAGGCAGGTAATAAAGCCCCAAATAAAGAACAGAAAGGTCAATGCAGGAAGCGCCCAGCTACTTACATTCCCGCCACTGTCCGGCGTTGCAGAGGTGTTGATGGTTTGCATACTAATCCCCGGTAAAGGCAGCAAATGCTGCCATTATTGTTTAATTACTATTGTGCACAACCGATATCTGAGCGAATGTTGCCTGACGTCAATCTGATATTTGCCAACGTTAACTGAAACGGTGCTTTGCTGCTTATCAGAAACGGTTGTTGCAAATGATTCAGTGCTGCGCCTTTGCCGGCAAAACAGCTTAAGTCAATCGACACCAAACGCCATTGGTTAAGCGCTTTATCTTTCAATAAACCGGATAAATCGACTTCAGCACCGCAACCTGAACCACATGACATACCCAGCATTACCGGTGCTTCAGGCGCTGCAGACCATTTCATATCCAGCACGAGTTGGTTGTACCCTGAGGCATCCAGAGGTTTATCAGTATGCAAACCAAGCGTAGCTGATGAAGACGTTTGCCAGTTAAGTAATATTGCATCTTCCTGCTTTTGCCAATTCACCGCAGCAAAGGTCAGGCTGCCATCCGGGCTTTGGCTTTTATTACCACTAACCAATGCCGCACCGCTGGCATCTTTAAGTTGCAGGCTAAAACCTTCTGCCGGACGGCGTTCAAATAAATTCAGTGTACCGGCTTCGGTAACCACTACAATGTCAGTTTGCTCAGAAAGGTCGTTTGGCAGCATCACGGAATCGGCGTAAGTTAAACCATAACCAAAAGCAAACAGTGGATCATAGGCTTTGTCACCTACATTTAATGGTTGGCTGTTTGCATCTTTGGGCCAGGAAAACGACAATTTACCGCTAAAGTCATAGCGGACTTCGTCGTTGCCGTCGCGTAGTAACACATCAGCTACAGCCTGACCTGCGGTACCCGGCAACCACGCCGCAACAAACGCATCTGATTGATTCAGCTCAGGGTTGACCCACAATGGCCGCCCGGATAAGAATACCGTAACAACCTTAATGCCGTCTGCTTTTAACTTTTTAAGAAGCTGTAAGTCACTGTCTGTACCGGATTGATAGTCTAGCGTCGGAACATCACCATCAAATTCGGCGTACGGGTTTTCACCAATTACCACTATCGCTACATCGGGCTTTTGTTGATAGCTGCCATCAACACTTAACTCTGCCACGCCACCAGCTACAGTAACTTGATCAGCAATACCTTGATAGATTGTCTGACCATTCGGAAAGTCGGCATTCAGGTTGCCGGTACCTTGCCAGCTGATGGTCCAACCGCCGGTTTGTTTACTCATGTTGTCCGCACCGTCACCCGCGATTAAAATTCGCTGTTTTGCGGATAATGGCAAAATATTGTTATTGTTCTTCAATAATACTAACGATTCGCGTACAGCTTGAGCTGCCAGCGCCTGATGTGCCGGTACAGCTGTTATTTGTTGCTGCGGTGCATGTGTTGACGGCGCGCCGCGCTCAAACAACCCTGCACGCAATTTAACGCGCAAAATCCGCGTTACGGCATCATTTAATCTATCGGAAGGAATAACACCAGACTTTGCCTGCTCCAGAGTATTGTAATAGAGCGCCTTCCAATCCTCAGGCACCATCAAAATGTCCACACCGGCATTCACTGCAGCAGCGCAATCAGTGTTGCTGCAGCCCGGAATTTGGCCATGACCATTCCAATCGCCAACTACCACACCATCAAATCCCATACGCTGTTTCAGCACTTCAGTGAGTAAATAATGATTGCCATGCATTTTCTCGCCATGCCACGTGTTGAAAGACGCCATAATGGTTTGTACACCCGCTTCTATCGCGGTGATATACCCCTGAGCGTGCACGCGCACCAAATCAGCTTCGTTGTCGAGATTATTTCCCTGGTCTTTGCCGCTCAGTGTGCCGCCATCACCCAAATAGTGTTTTGCCGTAGCGATAACACGACCACGCTGCATAAATTCGGCGCCAGGAGCCCCTTGAATACCTCTCACCAGAGCTGCACCCAGCGATTTAACAATAGCCGGATCTTCTGCATACGCCTCATAAGTGCGCCCCCAGCGGTCATCTCTGGCAACCGCTACAGTAGGAGCAAAAATCCAGTTAATGCCGGTAGCCATCACTGTTTCGGCGGTTACCTTACCGATGTCCTCAACCAGTTGCGGGTTATTCGAAGCACCAAGGCCAATGTTGTGTGGAAATACCGTCGCGCCATATAAATTATTATGACCATGTACTGCATCTGTGCCCCACATAGACGGGATAGCACTACCATCAATACTGTCGTCAACGGATGCATGATAATAGGCATCGGCTAAAGCTGACCAATCTGCCGCAGTGGATTTTTTATTGTCGTTGGGATAAGCACCTCCTCCGTTAAGGACGGAACCAAAGCCGTATTGACGCATATCCTCCAGGCTAACCCAGCGTATATCCGGTTGAATCAATTGAGCCACTTTTTGCTCTGGTGTCATGGCCGCTAAAATTTGCTGAATTTGCAGCTCCAATGTCGGGTCTTTTTTAACCGGGCTACTTACAGCCGGCCAGTACTCAATATTATGCTGCAACTCCGCTTTAGCAGACGAGGCCGTATTTGTGGCTGCCGGATCGTTATTACAACCTGCCACAGCGAGCGCAATAGTTGACAACAGCAAAGCCTGTTTTGTGAGATGATACATAGTCAAAATCCTATACTGGCCTTGCTAAATATAAGTTGGCAAAGCGTTTCTATAGAGGGGAATATATTTAGAAATGGTCAATACAGAACGATAAAGCGCTGCTCTGTCGCCAGTTGAATGTCCCCGCGTCCGGATGTCATGTCATGCATGACGGCAAATCTGAGATCTGCTCTGTTATTATAATTTTCGCTTATTAGCGGCAAACCGACAATGTAAGCGTTTACATTTTTATCGCATATCGTCGGGATTGCCAACTGTTATTTTTTAAGCTTTTTGCGAAATGCTGCGCAAAAATCAGACTAAAAAATTAAAGAAACACAAAAAGACGAAAATAAACACATGATAATAAACAAATTATTATATTTGCCATTAAAGATTAATTTTTTTGTATTGACGGTTGAAAAAAAATCACCTAAGTTTATGAAAGCGCTTACAGATGCGTCATCCTGTTTTTTGGCGACCTGTTCGGCGTTTACTCATTAAAAACAAGAATCAAACATTGTCGACAGGGAACTAACATGAAATTGCACACCTTTAGAAAGACCAGACTGGCTACCAGTTTATCTTTAATTCTTGGCATGGGCGCATCTATGCCTGTGCTGGCTCAGGAAGCTCCTGCTTCATCCCCCTCTGAAATCGAAATTATTGCCGTAACCGGTATTCGGGGCAGCTTAACAAAATCTATGGATGTTAAACGCGGTTCTACCGGCATAGTCGACGCTATTTCAGCCGAAGACATAGGTAAATTCCCCGACACCAACCTGGCAGAATCACTACAACGTATAAGCGGCGTATCGATTGACCGCGTCAATGGTGAAGGCAGCAAGGTATCGGTGCGTGGTTTCGGCGCCGACTATAACCTGGTTACACTAAATGGCCGCCAGATGCCGGTGACCACCGGTTCGCGTTCTTTCGACTTTGCCAATATCGCTTCAGATTTGATCAGCGGCGTTGAAGTACATAAAACCAGTTTTGCATCTGACCCAACGGGTGGCATCGGCTCTACCATTAACATACAAACGCTTCGTCCACTGGCTTATGGCAGCACTAAAGCCATTATCAACGTAGCGGCCGTCAACGATTCATCTACTGAGGAAGGCTCATCTGTAACGCCTGAGCTATCGGGTATTTACTCCACAACCTTTGATGACAACAAATTCGGTGTACTGGTATCTGCCAGTTATCAGGAACGTGACAGTGGCAACCAACAAGCAAACGTCGGTACGGGCTGGCGTAGCTTCCCGGGCACTACCGATAACGATTTCGCCGGTGGTACCGGTGACTGGGGTGGTGTGCCGCAGGATAACCAAGTGAACCGGCCAGGTCCGGATGACGTTTACTCGGTGCCACAAACCACTATATACAAATTTGAAGAACAGCAACGCACCCGCACCAATGGTCAGTTAGTGCTGCAATATGCACCAACCGACGCGGTAAAAGCCACGCTGGATTACACCTACATGCGCAACGATATCGACACGCAATACAACGATGTGTCGGCCTGGTTTACCTTTGCGCCGTCGCAAAACGTCTGGACAGATGGCCCGGTATCATCACCACTTATTTACTCAGAAACGTATGACACCCCAGCCGATCTTTCAATGGCTGCAGGCGACTACGGTGTGCGCAATGAAAGCGGCTCGCTGGGTTTCAATATCGAATGGCAAGCCAGCAGCGCTCTTAAGCTTACTTTTGACGCGCATCAATCCAGTGCTGAATACAAACCTAACCATGAATTTGGTTCAAATAACAGCTTAAGTACCGCTGCGTTTATCCGTACCAGTGCGGCAACCGACTTCAGCAGAGATTTACCTTTGCTGGCAGTAGGTGGCGGCAACAGCGTGCAGCCATCCGATATGGTTGTTACCGGCAGCGTGTTTGGTAACGCAACCAATAAGTCTGATATTGATCAGTATCAGTTAACCGGCGAATATGTGTTTGAGGAAAAGGGTAGTATCGACTTTGGTATTGCGTTAAACAACGTCGATAACCACTCTAAATCAGTAAACGTACAGCGTAACGATTGGGGCGGTGTTGGTCAGGCAGGCGACTTTGATGAGTCATTCTTCCCGGCAGATACCATTCACGACAAATTCACAGCGAATAAAGGTGACTTCTCGTTAGCACCGGGCCAAACGTTTGAAGTGCTTGACCGCATCTTTATGTGGGACTTCGCTAAACTGCGCGACCGTGCTGAAACGCTATACACCCCAGCCGGTTATGTCGGTGCCGGTGATTGTGGTACCGATTTTTGCCCATCCACCGATTACGCCAGTGATGTCGATCGTTACACCGAAGAAAAATCGCAATCGGCGTTTATTCAATACAACTATGAGTCAGACTTTAACGGTCGCCAATACGACGTCCATGTTGGTATGCGTTATGAAAAAACCGATGTCACCTCAACATCTGCTGTAGCAAGCTATGATGGTGCCAACTGGATTGCTGAAACAGAAATTGAACTGCAGGCTACCGGATTACGTAATTTCCAGACGCAAAAAGGCGACTACGACTACTTTTTGCCAAGCATCAACTTTAATATCGAAGTCATAAACGATGTTATGCTGCGCGCGGCGTACAGTGAAACCATTGGCCGACCTGACTATGTGTCTATTCAGGGTGGTACCGTGGTGAATACGTTGGCAAACCGTGGTGGTGGCGGTGGTTCGTCAGGCAACCCAGGCTTGCTGCCGTTGGAGTCGAAAAACATCGATTTCTCCGCAGAATGGTACTATGCACCTTCAAGCTACGCCTCTATAGGTTACTTCCGTAAAGATACATCGAACTTCATCAGCAATACCGTGGTTGAATCGACAATCTATAACATTCCTAACCCGGTTGATGGTGAAAAATACGCAGAGGCCATTGCTGCGGTCGGCTCAGATGCATTAGCCATTCGCAACTACATTTTTGCTAACTACCCTAACGCCCCGGGCGTAGATGTTGCCAATGGAGTGATTAGCGGCGTAGCCGGTGAAGATAACGACTTAGTGTTCAAAATCAACACGCCGTCGAACAGCAACGCGTCTGAAGTTATCGATGGCTGGGAATTTGCCATACAGCATGTGTTTGGTGAGTCGGGCGTGGGTGTGTTAGCCAACTACACTTTGGTGAACAGCGAAAATGAATACAACAACTTCATCTTAGCTGACCAACCCGCCATTTTGGGTATCAGCGACACGGCTAACGCTGTGCTGTTCTATGAAAAAGACGGCTTCCAGGCCCGTATCGCTTACAACTGGCGTGACGAGTTCTTAAGTTCTCGTGGCCAGGAAACCGGCGCAAACCCACAATACACTGAGGCTTATTCACAAATTGACGTGTCAGCCAGTTATGACCTGCCAATGGTTGAGGGGTTAAGTCTGTATGTTGAAGCGTTAAATATCACCGATGAGTACAAACGTGTACATGGTCGCGCGAAAGATCAGGTGTTAAGCCTGGTTGAAGCCGGTCCACGTTACAGTATTGGTGCGCGTTACACCTTTTAATACCCAAGCAATACCTAACAAGGCCATAGCAATATGGCCTTTTATTTGCCGATAACTTCAATGCTGCAAACAGATACGTTATCTTAGATATGTTCTGCAAAGCAGCCAGACCTGCCTTTGGGTCTTTATAGCGGTAGATTGTCAGATGGATACAGTAATTAAACATATTGTGATTGTCGGTGGTGGCACTGCAGGCTGGTTAACTGCGGCAATACTGGCGGCTGACCACAATACTGACAATGGGCAATTGCTTAACACTGGCGCACTGCACATTACGCTGGTCGAATCCCCTGACGTTGCCACCATTGGTGTAGGAGAAGGTACTTGGCCATCAATGCGAAATACCTTGCAACGTATCGGGATCAGCGAAGCTGAATTTATTACTCAGTGTGATGCCAGCTTCAAGCAGGGCTCACAATTTAACAATTGGCGCAATAACAGCGGTGACAGTTACATTCACCCGTTTAGCCTGCCGGCGGGGATGCCGGATTTTAATATTTGCCCCTATTGGCTGCCATTTAAACAGCAGGTCAGCTTTGCCGATGCTGTTAACGCGCAGGCCCGCCTGAGTCTGGCAGGTCTGGCACCTAAACAAATCTCCACGGCTGAATACAGCTTTATCAATAATTATGGGTACCACCTGGATGCCGGTAAGTTCAGCAGCTTGTTACAACAACATGCCACCCGGGTTTTGGGGGTTAACTATGTTCGCGCGCACATTGCAGACATTACTAACACCGTGCAGGGTGACATTGCTGCCATCATTACCAAAGATGGTGCAGCAATAACGGCCGACCTGTTTATCGATTGCAGTGGTACGGCATCTTTACTGCTGGGTCGTCATTTAGCTGTGCCTTTTGTGCCACAAAAGCAGGTGCTGTTTAACGACTCTGCGATTGCTGTGCAGGTGCCTTACCAACAGCCCGATGAGGCTATTGCCTCTTGCACTCAGTCCAGCGCACAGCCGGTTGGCTGGATTTGGGATATCGGCTTACAGTCCCGTCGCGGTGTTGGCCAGGTATACTCATCAGCGCATTGTGATGATAAGCAAGCTGAGCAGCAGTTGCGTCGCTATCTGCAGCAATCAGGCATTCTGGACACTGACCAACTCACTTTACGAAAACTCAGCTTTACGCCGGGGCATTATGCGCGCTGCTGGCAGAATAACTGTGTTGCCATTGGCATGGCCGCCGGGTTTATCGAACCATTGGAAGCGTCAGCGCTGACACTGGTAGAGTGGAGCGCAAAATACGTCTCCGCCCAGCTGCCCTTGCCAGCCTCTTTAGTGTCAATAAGCGCAGCGCGAATGAATCAGGCATTTAGCCAGCATTGGCAACAGATAATTGAGTTTTTAAAGCTGCATTATGTCTTGAGTAAGCGCAGTGACCACGACTACTGGCATGATCACCGTGAGTCTTCCGGTATTCCGTCTGCACTGCAGAACCTGTTGCAGTTATGGCAGCACAAAGTACCGTCTGCCCATGATGTTACTCACAGTGATGTATTATTTCCTGCGGCCAGTTATCAATACATACTTTACGGTATGGGCTTTGAAACCCGGGGTTACCCTGAGTTAAAACCCACATTACAGAAAAAAGCCCATGGCTTATTTGAAGAGAACGCTAAACGTATACAGCAATTGGCAGCGGCACTGCCAGGTAACCGGCAATTGTTGGACAAAATACGTCAATATGGCCTACCACCCATTTAACCAGAATAATAATAGATAACCGATATCAACAGGATAAACGATGAGCAAGCATGTATTACTCAACAGCGTAGAGCATCTGGATCTAAAGGTGATTACCGCACGCGGTGCAGAATTTGGTGACAATGTCTGGTTTACTCCCACCTTTCCACTGGAGTTTCGCAGTGTGCAGGCGCATTACCCCATTTTTTTTCATAAAGATGCTGCGACCGGGCAATTTTTCTCTGTCGCCGTGTTTGGTTTTACGCACCACGAAAACCTGTTTTTACATGACGACAACTGGCGCGGCTACTATGTGCCGTTAACACTGCGCCGCCAACCGTTTTTAATTGGCAAACAAGTGGTGCGTGAAGACGGTACAGAACAGACGCAAAGCGTCATTCACCTTGATTTAGACAGCCCGCGCGTCAGTAAAGCACAAGGCGAAGCGTTATTTTTACCCTTAGGTGGCAGCAGCCCATATTTGGATGAAGTGTCCAGTATGCTCAAAACCATTCATCTGGGTTTGCAAGACAACGCCGCTTTTGTCGCTTTGCTGCTGGAGCACAAATTGCTGGAATCGTTTACCTTGGATATTCAGCTCGATGATGGCAGCAAACACCAGATGATTGGTTTTTACACCATCAATGAGGACACGCTGGCGGCATTACCTACTGACGTACTGGGCCAACTGCACGCTAAAGGTTACCTGCAGGCTATTTATATGCTGATTGCTTCGCAAGCCAATGTGCGCACCCTGCTGAAGCTGAAAAATCAGCTAAATGCCAGCGCTGCAGCCTAAGGTTACTAATATGACTGCGGCCCTTACTCCCATTGCGTCACTGCCCGCCTGCGACAATGCCAGCCTGCAGCAGATCATTGCCGGGGCAACCACTCCATTAGTGTTTAAGCAGCAATGCAAACATTGGCCGCTGGTGCAAGCAGGGTTACAAAGCGCCATGGCCGCAGCAGACTATTTACGCCAGTTTTATCAGGGTGAACCGGTAACGGCTTGTTTACTGCCTGCCGAACACAACGGGCGGATTTTTTACAATGACCAGTGCAACGGGTTTAACTTTCAGGCTGGCAAGATTGATTTTAATCAATTCCTCGACCGTTTACTGGCGCTCGCTGCCGAAGATGCCAGTACGCTGTATATGGGCTCTACCGAAATTGAGCGCTGGTTTAGTGGTTTGGCAAACGATAACAGCATTGCGCTGCAAGGTATTACCCCGCTCACCAGTGTCTGGATCGGCAACCAATCGCGCATCGCTGCGCACTATGACTTTCCACACAATTTAGCCTGTAATGTCGTAGGCTCACGCACTTTCACGCTGTTTCCACCCGAGCAAATTAGCAATTTATACCCGGGCCCAATGGAGTTCGCCCCCGGCGGTCAGGACATCAGTATGGTCGATTTTGATCAGCCTGACTTGCAGCAGTTTCCGCGTTTTAGCAAGGCACTGGCGGCAGCACAAAGCGCCACGCTGGAGCCGGGCGACGTACTGTTTATTCCCAGCATGTGGTGGCATCACGTTAAAGCGCACACGCCGTTTAATGTGCTGATAAGCCACTGGTGGCGGGACACTCCGGCGTATTTGGGCAGGCCGAACAACGCGCTATTAATGAGCGTACTGAGCTTACGCAGTTTACCCAAAGCGCAGCGCCAGGCGTGGAAAGCCATTTTCGAGCATTACATTTTTGAGCATGATGACGTCTCGCAGCAGCATATTCCCGCCGACGCGCAGGCCATGTTAACAAAACCGATAACCGAATTGCAGGCGCGCCAATTACGGGCTGACCTGCTGAACAAATTAAAGCGTTGACTGACAATGACAACATACAACGCCATAGCAGCACAGGGGAAAGCATGAATGCTTTGCAGCGTATAAAAAAAGTGGTGATCGCCGGTGGCGGTACCGCAGGCTGGATGACCGGCGCCGCCATCGCCAAGCTAATGGGCAAAACGATTGAGGTAGTGCTGGTCGAATCTGATGAGATTGGCACTGTTGGTGTTGGTGAAGCCACGATCCCGACACTGCATATCTTTCATCGCCTGTTGGGTTTGAAAGAAACCGAAGTCATGGCCGCGACCAACGCCACCTTTAAACTGGGGATCTCGTTTGAGAACTGGCATGACACAAACAAAAACTACCTGCACTCCTTTGGTTATTTAGGCAAAGATTGCTGGGCTTGTGGTTTTCAACATTTTTGGCTTAAAGGCCGCCAGCGTGGCATCGCCGAAGATATAGGTGCATACTGCACAGAGCATCTGGCGGCACGTGAAGGTCGTTTTGCTGTGCTGCCAAATCAGGATCTTAATCATGCCTATCATATGGATGCCTCGCTATATGCAAAGTACCTGCGCCAATTGGCAGAGCAGCATGGTTTAACGCGTATTGAAGGCAAAATTGCTACCGTTAAACAACATGCAAATGGTGACATTGCCGGGCTGACTCTGCAAAGCGGTGAGGAAATAGATGGCGATCTGTTCATTGATTGCACCGGCTTTAAAGCACTATTAATAGAGCAAACTCTGAACACCGGCTTTGAAGACTGGAGCCACTGGCTGCCCTGCGACAGTGCAGTCGCTGTACAAACTAAAAGCATTGCAGCACCTATTGCTTATACCCGATCTATCGCACGGGATGCTGGTTGGCAGTGGCGCATTCCTCTGCAAAGCCGGGTTGGTAATGGCTTAGTGTACTGTAGTAAATACCTTAGCGATGATGCGGCAATTCAGAGCATTACTGACAATGTTGACGGGGAGATGTTAACCAACCCCAGGCTGATCAAATTCCGCACCGGTACCCGGCGTAAACACTGGCATAAAAACTGTGTTGCTATCGGGCTGTCGGCGGGCTTTTTAGAGCCGTTGGAATCAACCAGCATTCACCTTATTCAGCGCAGCATTATTCGCTTGCTGCAAATGTTTCCTGCACACGGTATTCAAAGTGCTGATGTGGATGAGTTTAACCATCAGACTGAAGTTGAACTACTCAACATTCGTGACTTTATTATCCTGCACTACAAAGTGACAGAGCGCAGCGACACGCCATTCTGGCGTTACTGCCGAGATATGGACGTGCCAGAGTCACTGGCACATCGCATTGCGCTGTTTAAACAAAGTGGCAAAGTATACAAGTTTGCCCAGGAACTGTTTGGCGAAAGCTCTTGGATCCAGGTGATGTTAGGGCAAGGTTTAATGCCGGAGCAGTATCACCCGATAGTCGACGCCATGACAGACAGCGAACTGGACAATTTTTTAAAAACGATTCAGGCGAACGTGCAACGCAGTGTGGCGAAATACCCGCCCCATAACGACTTTATTCAGCATTACTGTAAAGCCACGGCGATGTAACCATGCAGCACTTTGATTTTGGCATAAATAACGCACTGCAACCCGTGATAGTACATCTGGGGCAGGAGCGCACGCCATTAATCATCATTGATGATTTCGCCACCGACATTGATACACTTAGGCATACTGCGCAGCAAAGTGACTTTCAACCCGATGTTAAAGCCTATTATCCCGGCCTGAAAGCACCATTACCCAAAGACTATATCGGCGCCACCCTAACTACACTTTATCCGCTTATTTACGATGTTTATCAGGTACCTAAGCAGCTAAGATTAAAACCTCAAAACCTGTTTTTCGCACTGATCAATCAACGCGGCGACAGCTTGAAACCGCTGCAATGCCTGCCGCACTTTGATACCTCCGACAGTTATTATTTTGCCTTCCTGCACTATATAAACCCGCAACCGCATGGCAGCACCGGCTTTTTCCGCCATATCCCGACAGGGTATGAGCGTATCAGCGATGCGCGCCGCGAGCACTATTTTAACTCTGCTCAACGATTTATCGACAAGCACGGCAACCCTAGACAACAGTACTTTGTAAAAAGCGACAACCATTATGAGCTGTACTATCAGGTGCCTTATCAAGCCAACCGGCTGATTATTTATCCCGGCAACTTGCTGCACTCCACTCTGGTAGATGACGCTACCGACATTGATGGCTCAGCTGTCAGTGGGCGCCTTACCGCCAATATCTTTACTAATTTTAGTTAACCCCCGGGCGAGCATTAAATGAAACGGACGTTACGCCTTTTTAGCAGACAAAAAATGAAAGCGATTACATTATGAAATATAGCTTACCTAAAGCGTCAAAATTGCTTGATAAAGCCTTCACCTACGGTGTGGCTACAGCATCCTTCCAAATAGAAGGAGCCTCAGACAGCAGGCTACCATGTATTTGGGATACCTTTTGCGCCACCGCAGGCAAGGTGCGTGACGGCTCCAACGGAGATGTTGCTTGCAACCACTACAACTTGTGGCAGCAAGATGTTGAGCTGATAAGCTCACTGGGTGTCGATGCCTACCGCCTGTCGATATCCTGGCCGCGGGTGATTCACAAAGATGGCAGCCTGAACCAGCAAGGTGTCGATTTTTACATTAATTTACTCGACGCGTTAAATGCGAAGCAAATCAAAACTTATGTCACCTTGTACCACTGGGATTTACCACAACACATTGAGGACAACGGCGGTTGGCTAAACCGGCAGACAGCCTATTTGTTTCGCGATTATGCTGACAAGATAACGCAGGCTTTAGGCAACAGGGTATACGCTTACGCCACCTTTAATGAGCCGTTTTGCAGCTCTTATCTGGGTTATGAAGTGGGTATTCATGCTCCGGGATTGGCAAAAAAAGCTTTCGGCCGGCAAGCAGCGCATCACTTGTTATTGGCGCACGGCTTAGCTATGCCGGTGCTGCAAAAAAACAGCCCACACAGCCTGAATGGTATCGTACTTAATTTTACACCAGCCTATCCGCATACCGACAGTGAGGCCGATAAAACCGCTGCCCAACTGGCCGATGACTATTTTAACCAGTGGTATATTAAGCCACTGTTCGATGGCGCTTACCCGGACAGTTTTGCCCTGTTATCTGATGAGGATAAACCGGTTATTCACGATGGCGACTTTGCCATTATGCAGGCGCCACTGGATTTCCTGGGCATTAACTTCTATACCCGTACGGTTTATCAAGCCGCCCCCGGTAAACCCTTTGCGGAAGTGAATATGGTGGATGCGCCTAAAACGGATATGGGCTGGGAAATTTATCCGCAAGCGTTTACCGATTTACTCGTATCATTGCACCAGAAATATCCATTACCGCCGGTTTATATCACTGAAAATGGCGCCGCTATGCCGGATAAGCTGGTAGATGGCATTGTCGAAGACCAGGATCGTATCGATTACTACCAGCAACATCTGTTAGCAGTGCACAATGCCGTAGAACAAGGTGTCAATGTGCAAGGCTATTTCGCCTGGAGCCTGATGGATAACTTTGAATGGGCAGAGGGCTATCTGAAACGCTTCGGTATTGTTTATGTGGACTACGCCAACCAAAAACGTACGATTAAAAACAGTGGATTGGCATATAAAGCGCTGATTGGCTCACGCTAGTCGCTTCCACAACAGGGTAAAAATAATAATAATTTTGAGGTAAGTATGGTTAGCATCAAAGAAAAAATGGCCTACGGGTTGGGCGACACAGCCAGCAATATCGTGTTCCAAACCGTAATGTTGTTTTTAACCTTTTTTTACACCGACATTTTTGGTATTTCACCGGCTTTTGTCGGCACTATGTTTTTACTGGTTAGAATAATGGATGCGGTTACCGATCCCTTAATGGGAGCTTTCGCCGACCGCACTCAAAGTAAACACGGTAAATTCAGGCCCTACTTACTCTGGTTTGCCCTGCCTTTTGGCGTGATCAGTGTGCTGGCATTTACCACACCGGATTTATCTGAAAACGGTAAAATGATTTACGCCTTTGTCACCTACACCTTGTTAATGATGGTTTATACCGCCATCAATATCCCTTACTGCGCACTAGGCGCGTCCCTTACCGACGACCCTAAAGAGCGGGTATCGGTACAAACTTATCGCTTTATTTTTGCCTTCATCGGCGGTGTACTGGTTTCAGCCTGCACCTTGCCGCTGGTGGAGTATTTTGGCCAGGGAGACAAAGCAAAAGGCTACCAACTTACCATTATGGCAATGAGCATTTTGGGCGTGATGATGTTTTTAATTTGCTTCTACGGCACTAAAGAGCGTGTTATCCCGCCTAAGGAGCAATCCGGCACTTACCTGCAGAACTTTAAAACCCTGTGGCAAAACGACCAATGGCGTGTACTGGCGACAGCAACACTTTTCTTAATGAGTGGCTTTGTCTTGCGTACCACCCTTGCTATTTATTACATTAAATATTACCTGGAAATGCCTGACAGTATTTCACTGATTATTACGCTGGGTATGTTTGGTAGCATTATTGGTTGTATTGTCGCTAACCAACTGGCAAAGCGATTTTGTAAAGTTAAACTGTATATTGCCATTCAACTTGTTGCGGCAACCTTATGTGCAGCTAGTTTCTTTGTGCCGGCAGAGCAGGCCATACTGGCGATAACCTTGTACGTATTGTGGAATATGGTGTTTAACACCGGTACGCCTTTGTTGTGGGCAAAAATGGCTGACGCAGTTGACTACGGCCAGTGGAAAACAGGTATCAGAACCACAGGCATGGTGTACTCTTCCATTGTATTTTTTATCAAATTAGGTATTGCTATAGGCGGTGCCACCGCAGGTTGGCTGTTAGCAGGATACGGCTATCAGGCTGATGTTGTGCAAAGTGATGCCACTAAAACCGGTTTATTATTGTCATTTAGCCTGTTCCCGGCTATCGGTTCAATTGCCGTTGCCTTTATAATGCGCTGGTACTTGCTGGACAATAACAAAATAGCGGTAATTAGCCGGGAATTGAAACAAACGACAGAATAGTGTCGGCAACTCCTTTGCATTTTTATTGGAAAAATAAGCGACTGCACAACTATGGCAACAATTTATGATGTGTCTCAACTGGCTGGGGTGTCATTAGCCACCGTATCCAGGGTGATGAACAAAAACACCAATGTCAGTGAAAAAACACGGCAAAAGGTGCTTGATGCCATGGATAAGTTGGGTTACAGGCCCAACACCTTTGCCCAGTCGCTGGCGTCTAATTGCTCTAACAGTGTTGGCGTGCTGGTATCGCAATTAGACGGCCCTTACTATGGCCCGATGATGGCTGAAATTGAAGCATCTCTGCGTTTAGAAAACAAACACGTTATTATTGCCGTAGGCCACAGCGATGCTGCGCAAGAAAAAGATAGCGTGGAGTTTTTATTAGACCGCGGCTGCGATGCATTAATTTTAGACGTGGAAGCCGTATCCGATGAATACCTGATCAATCTGAGCAAAGGCCCGACGTCGATTGTACTCATCAACCGGTACATTGAGCAAATTAACGAGCGCTGTATTTATCTGGAGAATGAGTTAGGCGGTTATATGGCTACCCGGCATTTGATCTCGCAAGGCCATCGTAATATTGCCTACATTTCCGGACCCGCCAAAAAACACGATGCCATTGAACGCTTGGTGGGTCACAAGCGCGCGCTAAGCGAAGTGAATGTCGATTTTGACCCTGCGCTGTGCTTCGAAGGTGATTACCGCGAGGAAGGCGGCGTAGACGGCATGACTTATTTGTTGCAACAGCGGCCGACAAAACCCTTTACCGCAGTAGTATGCGCCAACGACCAAATGGTATCAGGTGCAATATCAGTGTGCTTAGAACGGGGTATGTATATTCCGCAAGATTTATCTTTCGTCGGCTTCGATAACATCCCCTTCGCCCGCTATGTGTCGCCTAAGCTAACCACGGTAAACAACCCCATACATGAAATGGGAAAAATGGCGGCACTGTGGCTACTGAAAAACCTTTACAACAAAAACATCGAAGTTAATAACGTTTTTATGCCGGAACTGGTAGAGCGCGAATCGTCAATACCGGTTTAAAATATCAACTGCTTTGATATCGGTTACAGGACACAAAGTAATGTCCTTGCTCGCCCGGTCGGATAACATGCATAAGTCAGCCGGAATATCCCCCTTAAACGAATAACATACTTTTTAAGATAACTGCCTTGTCGCTATGGACTGCCTGATATGACGAAACCGCATTATTTTTACGCCACGCTACTGATTGCAATACTGATTTTTATTGCCTGCATTATGATGAACGGCCCGATGCGACCGGGCTTACCGGTAGGTGATGACCTTGCTACAAGGCTTAATTACATCAATAACAACCTTCTGCTATGGCAACTGGGCTGGCTAAGTTGGATGCTGGCCGCGCTCAGTTTACTCGCCTTTGCCGTTATGCTGTCTACCGCGCTGGAGCCGGGCGCCGCCCGGCAGTATGGTGTGTTGCTGGTGGCGCTTGGCATGGCGCCGGATCTGATGGCCGAAACCCTGTACGCCTTTGTCATGCCTCATATCGCCATTACCGATGTTGCCACACTGCAGTTTATTGATTTACTTGCCATGCACCTGACCGGCTTTCTTGGTAACGGCTTATACAACATCGGCGGTATGCTGCTAACGTTGGCGCTGTTAAAGCAGCAACCGGCGTTAAAACTCTGGCTATACCCCGGCATAGTGGTCTGGCTATTGGGCCTGGGTTTGTCGGTTAGCGTAGCGTTGCAGCAGCTGAAACTGGCGGAGTACTTTACCGCCGCCAGTATGGTGCTTAGCACCGCCTGGTTTGTACTGATTGCCTGGAAGCTGTGGGGGGGCAAACCATGTACGCCGCGCTTAAGGTTATTCATATCGGCTCACTGGTGATGTGGTTAGGCCCGGCGCTGGGATCCTGGTTGGTACTGCGCTATATGCAGCAGCAGGAAGGCGAGTTATCAGCTGCCACCGCCAAAGTGTACCGGGTATTTTTCTGGACGCTAACACTGGAACATATTGCACTGGTTACCCTGCTGTTAAGCGGCGCCGGCGTGGCTTTTATATTCGGTTTTATCAGCATGCCGTGGCTGCAACAAAAGCTCTGGCTGGTGCTGCTAATCATAGTACCGCTGGAAATAGTCGATATCTGGCTGGGTAACTGGAAGGTAAACCGGCTAATCGCCAGGCGCAGTGCCGGTACCGCCTTAACAGCACGCCAGCAGGCGCTGGTGCAGTTTTACCATAAAGCTTTTACCAATCTGGCACTGATCACCCTACCGGCAACCGTGCTGGTGATTATGTGGCTGGCCGTGTCGAAACAAGCGCTTTGGTGAGTTTAGAGTAAACAGCTCTAATTTCTACCTACCCCCGGGCGCCAACTTCGGCCGGGGTCTGCAAGTTCACATAAGTGCCGTTATCAAACCACAGTGGCGGCGGGTTGTCGCCGCTGCCGGCATTAAACTTGCCAGAAGCTGGGGTTATGCGGTGTGGTGGCGCGAAAGCGCAGTGTTAATTCGCTGCTTGTCGCCAGATCGACAGTGGTGCGCTGCCATTCAGTTGACGGAATATCGATACCGCTCTTGCGGCTGTCGCCGGCAGCGCACAGGCTGCCATCGCTAACCACGCTTTGTACGGCGGCCATATTGCGGTAATCGCCGACGTTAGCAGAAAATTCATGATGTTGCGTCAGCATATAGCCGCCGGATTGCTGGTAAGCAGCACGGCAAGCTGCATTGGGAATACCGCTGCCATCGGCCGGCCACCAGTAGCCGCCGTCGTCTTTACAAATTTGCTGCCGGGCTTTGGGGTAGTCGACATAGCCATGGCTGCTGGCCTGCAGGCTGATAAATAGCAGGCTGGTTGATAGGATTGCTGGGATTAAATGGTTGGGTTTCATCTTTGGATCTCCTATGCTGCCAAGACGTTTCAAGGCTGCACTGAATTCGATATTGGTGAGGGGCGTGACCTTGGCAGGGCGGCGCAGAGTGTCTGAGTGCCCGCCCGGGCGCGAGTTGCTGCGACGAGCCTGAAAAGTGTTACCCGCTCACCGCATTACCCGAAACCCAAAACCTGGGAAAAGCGGTGAGCTTTCAGCCCAACCGCCCGGATTATTAAGTGCTATAAATTACAGATAAAACTCCAGCTGCCATCACTGCCCGGCACCGAGTTAGTCCACCAGTTGGCTTTATACACGCCGCCCTGGTAAGACAAATGATCACCGCCACTGGCGTGACTTGGGTTGCCGGCCCAATCGGTTTGCGGCCACTGCGGGTAAGGGTGAATGGTGGCCGTAATACCACCGCAACTTTCACCGTTACCACCGTCGCCGCCGTCACCACCATCTCCTGTGCCAATACTGACAACAGGCAGCTGCGGATACTCTTCGGCAAAGGCATAGTCGCTGCCATTAGCGGTTAATACCCAGTTTGACGGCATTGGCATTGGCAGCTGATAATTCAGTGTTACCGTGACACTTTCACCGCTGGCGACAGCTAAATAGGCCGGCAAAGTAAAGGCGACGCGGTGCAGATTGTTGTCAAGGCCGCCGATATTATTGCCACTGGCGTTGCGGCCACTCTCTATTACCGTTAAACCAAAGCCACTTTGATCGCTGATGCTATCCGGTATGGCGGTGGGCACATCAAAGCTGATACTGCTGCCACCCGGAATAGTGCTGTCGCTATGGTTGGTTAAGGTCAGCTTGGGGTTAATCGGAAAGTTCTGATCGCCCGGTTTAAAATCGCTGATGCTCAGACGGATATCGGCTGCCTGTGTTGGCATAGCGCGTTCAGCTTTTACTGCACCATAAGGTGTGGCGCCGTTAAAGCTGTTATAGAACTGCGTGGTCAGGGTGTTGCCGATAAAATACTCGCCTTTGGCAGCATTCCAGCCGTAGTCGCCGGCCAGCTCCCAAAACATTACACCGCCGATGCCGTTATCAATCACATACTGCGCTTTGGCGGCGATGCTTTGCTCGGTTTCTACCGATAAAAACACCTGTTTCTGCGCATTCCACAACCAGGGCGCCACGGCCGTCGCATCATAATGCCGGCTGTAGCTGCCGGTTAGTTGATGTTCAGGATTGGTCGGGTCTAAATCATACAGGCTGAAGTAGCTGGCGCTGATGCCTTCGGCCAGGTTCATGGTATGCCAAAGCGGGTTAGAGCCAGCCGGCATTTCATTGCCCATGGTGTTTTTATCGTGCCACAGGTTGTCGATGCCCACAGCGCCGTTACCGCATTTGCTTACTGTGCTGCCACCGGTGCCGGGTGGGCACTGGCTTTGGTTGGGTAAGGCTGCGCTGCCCCAGAGGCCAAAGTTACCGCCTTGCACATCTTTCCAACCGCGGCTGTAGTAAGGAATACCAATATTAATACGGCCGGCGGGCATGGTGCCGCGGAAATAGCGGTACGCCCAGTCGGTATTCAGATAACCAATATTTTGGTATTGCGCGGTATTGTAGTAGTTCCAGGCGACTAACTCTGCATCTTCGCCGGTATCGAACAGCGCGGCGTTATGGCCGACAAACTGGTTCCAGGCACCGTGCAGGTCGTAACTCATAATATTAACGTAATCCAGATACTGGGTAACCTGAAATGCTTCCATACCGCGCAGCAGGTAGCCGGACGACGGTGAGGCGATGGTCAGCAGATAATGCTTACCGTCTGCCGCACCGGCGGCGTCCAGTTTTTGCCGCAGTACCTTCATCAGCTCAACATAAGAGCGCATAAGGCCGCCACGTAAACCATTTGCCAGTGCAAAATCGTCCGGGTTACCTGCGTCGTTCATGCTGGTGGGGTATTCGTAATCAATATCGACACCGTCAAAGCCGTATTGGCGGATAAAGGCCACGGCTGAGTCGGCAAAGGTGTTAATACCCTGATTGTTAATACTTAAGTCGCTGTTGGTGGTCATGGTATAAAAACCGCCACTGGCAATGCGTTCGCCGTTACTGTCAAAATAACCGCCGCTTTCTGCCCAGCCACCCACTGAAATCAGCGTTTTAACATGCGGATGCTGCTGTTTGTACTTTTGCAGCAAGTTAAAGTGGCCTTTGTAGGGCAGGTTGGGGTCAAGCTCTGCGCCGGCGATACCCGGCCATTCCATGCCGGTAGAGGCATTGTTGGCGTCAGTTGCATCGCCAACCGAGATTTGATTAGCGCCATTAACATGGGCAAAGGCGTAGTTAATATGGGTAATTTTGTCCCACGGAATATCGGAGGCTAAATAGGCCGGCTGGCCGTTTTTACCATGACGCCAACTGGTAAAGTAACCAATAATGCGCCGCGGATGATCCGGGCTGATAATCTCGCGGCCATTGGCGTCATACACCGTACAGTACGGCACCGTAATGCCGGGGGTTTGGTATAAGCCATCGGGCCGGCAGCTGCTGTCGCCCGGTACGCCGGGATCCGGCTCAGGTTCTGGATCCGGCTCGGGTTCCGAGTCTGGTTCAGGATCTGGCTCAGGCTCCGGGTCTGGATCCGGTTCAGGCTCAGCACCATCACAGGCACCAAGCAAGCTCCACTCCTGATAGGGCGCAGAATGGCTGAGCGGGTCGTTGCCTTGTGTCCACCAGTTAGCCTGAAAGGCCTGTTGTTGCTGTTGTACCTGAGCGCCGCTGCTATAGGCGGCATCGTTTTGCCACTGCGCCAGATTGCTGCAATCAACCGCGCGGGCAGAAAAAGCCGCTGTACTGGCCAACGCCAGCAGCGACAAGGTTGTAGTTAGTTTCATATTTAAGTTCCTGCAAAATGCCGGCTATACCCGTCGTGCTTGAAGCGGCAGCTTTGTTGACTTCGCTTGCTCGCCCCAATCACATAGTTTGTCTATGCTCATGGGGTCTCGCTCACTCGTCGCCTCACTGCAACTCCAATCACTTAGGTTATAGAGCCCGAGCCAACTAAGTAGCATAGGGCCGCGGCAATATTAGTTATTGCTGCGTATGGCCTAAGCCTTCATGCATCGCGTTTAAAATATGGCCGTTATCGGCATCGATTTCCCAGGCGAAAATGCCGCCCAGCTGATGCTGCAGAATATAGGCGCCTTTCTCACGTACCGAGCGCTTGGTATCGATACTGATCAGCGTGTTGGTCGCAGGGTTCCAGACGTAACTGGCCTTGGCAGTGTCATCCCAGCCTACAGTAAAGCCATTAACGCCACTGGCATCCGGCCCGCCCATAAAGTCGGCTTCTATTTTCTTGTAGTCCATAATGCCGCGCTCCCAGCCGCCGGTAATGCCATCACCGCCGGTGCCGGTAAACGGATTACCGCCGCTGGTGCCCGACACATTCTGCCAACCACGACCATACATAGCGGCGCCCAGCGCTATTTTGCCGGCCGGTACACCGCGATTAAGCAGGTACTGCACCGCTTCATGCGCACTAAAGCCACTGATAGGTGAGTTAGGTGATGGGTAGAGCCCGGTTTGGTGGCCTAACACGCCGTTCCAGGCACCGTAGTAGTCGTAGGTCATCAGGTTGATGTAATCCATGTAAGGTGCGGCATCTTCCCAATCCACTACGCTAAGTTTCTCCACGCCGCCCGACATCGCTGCGGCCAGCTCGTATTCGCGGCCTGTTTCCACTTCAAGTGCATCCAGCGCAGCGCGCAGTTCTTGCATTAAAGTGGCAAAACCGGCGCCATCCTGCGGGCTACCCAATTCTGGTGTGGCACCGCCGCCGCCCGGGAATTCCCAGTCGATATCAATGCCGTCAAAGAAATCGTAGGTGCGGATAAAGTCAATGATGGAGTCAATAAACACCGCACGGGCTGCCGGGTTTACGCCAACCTGATACAGCGGATCAGATAAGGTCCAGCCGCCGACAGACGGCAGAATTTTGATATGCGGATGCGCTTGTTTCAGCCGGTACAGCTCAGCAAAAATACCGCGGATTGGCTGATCCCAGACATCACCCGGGTAGCCTTTTTCCAGCGCGGCAAACTTGTCGTGCACCACCACTGAATAATCCGGCTTACCAGCGCACTGGCTGTTTAGCGCGGCATAACCTTCCGGATTCGCCTGGCGCAAACCCTCATTCGGGCCGCACAGCGGGATAAAACCATAGTAAATATGGGTCAGGTTTTGTGCTGGTATATCAGCAGGGTTAAAAGCGCGGCCATAAATGCCCCATTCAACAAAATAGGCACCGACTTTTTTGCCTGTGCTGTTGTTATAAGCGACGTTATTTTGCTTTAACGGATGCGGCCAGGCGGTCATATCCAGATCGGTCCAGGGGTCAAAGCTGCCATCGCCGCCATCTCCACCATCACCACCGCCGGCGCCGCTGATATTTATCGTGGTGATGCCGCTTTGCGCGCATTCTTCAGTGGCGCCATTTACCTGACACAGGCTGACTTGTAGCTGGTAACTGCCGGGCTGGGTAAAGGTTAAGCTGGTGTTGCCCGTTTGCGCATTTTGGCCGTTTGGCGTAAGTATTGCGTCATAGACAACGCTGTCATTTTTCTGCAAATACCACTTATTGCCGTTGGTGCCCCACCACATATCCCAACGTATCGGCACCTGCACACTGCCATTTTGCAGTTGGTAATCGGCCGGCATCCAACTGATCACCGGGGCGTTAGGTGTGGCAGCCTGAACACTGGCTGCCAGTAACAGCAATGATATGCCACTGTAGATTTTAACTGTTTGTTTAAACATAACTTCCTCCAATGGTGTCGCTTATTTTTTTATCTTTTTTATTCAGGAGACGTTGCTTGATACAACCGTGTAGCAATGCCTTGTTTTGCACATTTTATCTGTTGCCTGCCTGACGTTACTGCTCCGTGTCGTTTAGAAAATGAGCGGTATTGACTATGGCAACAATGACAGCGTTGTCAAAAAATGCTGGTAAGATTTCGATGATATTTTTATGATGAATAATTAACTGACTGAATTAACTGTAAAAATAATTAATTTGACGTGTCAGAAAATCTTACACATTATTGGGCCAAAAATGCGGTTTTCGGGAAGGTTGTAAACGGATGCCACAGTGCTGTAATCATCAGTTGTGGCATCATACCGGTTTAGTCGAGGATAATATGTGGGATAAATCTTGAGCTGTCTTTGGTGATCAGGCTGTTGTCTTCGCGGATACAAATACCGGCCGCGCTGTCGCCAACTACCCAACTGCCAATCAGGGTGTAGCTATCGCCAAATTTTGGCAAAGGTGCCAGCTGTTGGCGAATATAGCCACTGTCGTTGTAAGGGCCATCTTGCTTAAACGTTTTGCCCTCAGCAGTAAGCAGTTCAATGTTAGCGCCTTCACGCGATAACAGTGGCTTACGCAGCCAGCCGTTTTGCAAGCTACTACCATCATCAAAAAAGGCCGGCAACAGGTTGGGGTGGCCCTGATACTTTTGCCACAGTAGTGGCAATATACCTTTGTTTGACAGCAGGCACTTCCACAGCGGTTCGATAAACTGCGTTTGGCTGGTTAAAATAGTGCCGGCGAAATCTTCCTGCAGCATAAACTCCCACGGATACAGCTTAAATAAGCCGTGAACAGGAAAGCCGTCTAAATCGACCAGTTGGCCATCGATATCACCCAGTTGCTCCAACTGAATATAGCGGCAGTTCAAACCGGCCTGCAGCGCAATGTCCATCAGGTAATCTACTGTGCCTTTATCTTCGATACTTTCGGTCACACTGGCAAAGTAGAACGGCTGTGCCAGGTTAAGCTCGCCAAAGGCTTGCTGCAGTTTGTCTTGCAGCGAATTGAACTGGTCGGCGCCTTGTGGCAGCTCGCCGCGCATTAATTGATCTTCTAACCACACCCACTGAAAAAAGCCGGTTTCATACAAGGAGGTGGGGGTGTCGTAGTTTAGCTCTAACAGTTTGGCGGGCCCGCTGCCGTTATAGCTAAAATCCATTCTGCCGTACAAATATGGCTCTTTTGCCCGCCAACTGGCAAGCACCGCATCCCAAAAGCGTGGCGGTATTGCCAGTTGCTGCAGCTTTTGCTCATCGCTAACGATATCATCGACCAGATCCAGCGCCATCTGATGCAACTCTTCAGTGGGCTGTTCCAGATCCTGCTCTATCTGCTCAAGGCTGAACTGATAGTAAGCTGTTTCGTCCCAGTAGGGTTCGCCGTCAAAGGTATGAAAATTAAAGCCGACGCTTTCGGCAAAGGCTTTCCAACCCGGCCTGGGGTTACTGTTTATGCGTTTCATCAGCGATTAACCACCATAACTGCCAACATTACGCTTGGCCGCCTGGGCACCAAAGCCGCCACGGCGTGCCATAGTGGCCGGTTTCGGTTGCACTGCCGACGGACGGATACTGGTTGCGCCGGGTTGTGACGCTACCGGTGTGTTAGTGGCAGTGCGGAAAGTACCGCGGTCGTCGCGGGATTTGTACAGCGGCTGGTTAGCTACCGGCGAGCGGTTGGTGGCAGCGGATTGCTGCTGCGGTGTGCCGGCCATACCGCCGCGGTTCAACATTTGCCCGGCCATAAAGCCCATCATCATTGGCATAAAAAAGCCGCTGCTTTGCTGGCTTTGCGGTTGGCTTTGTTCGCTACTGCCTGTTGCTACGCTATTGTTTGCTGCCAGTACCGGTGCAGTCTCGCATTGGCCGCTGCCAAAGTCGGTTTCGCATTCTTGTTTGCTGGCATAGCGCGGCGCTACCTGTGGGTGCAAGGCTTTAGCCTCGGCAAAGGCGGCTTTGCATTCTGCCGGCGGGTTGTAATAGGCGGCGCATTCGTCCGGCGTATTAAATACCTGTACCTCTACCGGTTTTTCGCCACAGCCGGCCAGTACCATGCCGGCGGCCGGCACCATCATTATTAAACGGGCCGTTTTGCTGCGTTTAAATGTTTTGCTCATAGGGTGCTCCTTAATAACTCATACAGGCGGCGTTTAGCATACCGACAGTAATTGAACAGCCGGCAGAGAACATGCCTGCCGCCAATTCACCCCGGGTAATACGTTGTGGCAGTTGTTTTAGTGCGGCGCTACCGATTATAAACGTCAACACTTGCACCACTAAAGCCACGCCGCCCCAGATGGCGCAATCGAGCAGCGACATAGAGTGGGTAATAGCACTGGCCAGCGGCCAGGCAAAACCAATAATAGCACCGGCAAAGGCTATTGCGGCGGCCGGGTTATTAGCGCGGATAAGACCGAACTCGTCATGTGGCGTTACCCAGGTATACAAACGGATAAACAGCAGCAGTAACACCACGGCCAGGGCAAAATAAGCGGCGAAGGCGGGTAAGCCGGCAAGTGAAGATAAGGCGGTATCTAACATGGTAAGTCCTGTGGTTAAAACGTCTGGCGTTGATCCTGCGCAAAAACATGGTGCAGTTCAAGTTAAATCGGCTGCCTGCGCTTGGTTATTTATCGCAGCCAGGCTTGCGCTTAACGGCTATTGGCTGGACAGCGCTGATCCGCGCTCTACACTGGCACTGTAATTAGCAGAACAACATTAGTTAAAAATAACAATAGAGTTTGACCGAACCAGGAACCCAAAATGAAAAAAATAACCACCGTCGCGCTAAGCATTGCGCTGGCATTGAGTGCAATTGGCTGTACTCAAAGTACAACACCTGCCGGCAATGCAGCAGAGCAAACCAGCACCGCACAGAACCCCGCCGGTTTAAGCTCGGGCATTACGCTGGCCAATATGGATACCAGCGTGGCACCGCAGCAGGACTTTTTCCGCCATGTGAATGGCAAATGGCTGGATAGTACCGAAATTCCCGCCGATAAAGCGCGTTGGGGCAGCTTTGATGAACTACGGGAGAACGCCGAGAAGCAGGTATTAGCCATAGTGCAGCAACTGGCTGCAGAGCAGCATGCCAAAGGCTCGGACGAGCAGAAAATTGCTGATTTATATCAATCATTCCTGGATGAGCAACAGGCCGAAGTGTTGGGCTTAAACCCACTGCGCGACGAGCTGGCGGCGATTGAAAATGTAACTGATCATAAAGAACTGACTACATTGTGGGGCAACTGGCAGCGTTATCGTATTGGTACGCCGGTAGCAGTCTATGTTGGTCAGGATCAAAAACAGTCAGATCAGTATATTACCGGCGCTTCGCAAGCGGGTTTAGGCTTGCCGGACCGTGACTATTATTTAAAAGACGATGCGCGCTCCAAAGAGCTACTGCAACAATATCAGGCCTTTATTGTCAAGCTGTGGACTCTGGCTGGCTTTGATAACGCCGAACAAGCTGCTGCGGATATCGTCGCGCTGGAGAAGCAAATTGCTGCGGCCCAGTGGAGCCGGGTGCAAAACCGCGATCGTAACGCCACCTATAATAAACTGACGCTGGCTGAGCTAAGCAAATTAGCGCCGGGTTTTAACTGGCAAGCATTTTTAACGGCTGCTGGCCTTGGCAATATTAATGAACTGGTGGTGCGTCAGCCAACTTACTTTACTGCTTTTGCCAAATTGCAGGCGCAAACATCAGTTGAGCAGTGGCAGCAGTATCTGAAGTTTCATTTACTGCGCAGCAATGCCAATAACCTGAACAAAGCCTTTGCTGATGCCAGTTTCGATTTTTACGGCAAAACCTTAAATGGTCTGCAAGAGCAGCGTAGCCGCGAGAAGCGTGCTGTTAGCCTGGTCGACAATAATCTCGGCTTTATGGTGGGTAAAAAGTATGTCGAACAATACTTTAAGCCGGAAGCCAAAGCGCGGATGGATCAGATGATTGAAAATCTGCGCGGTGCGTTTCGCCAGTCGATTGACGAACTGGAATGGATGAGCCCGGTAACGAAAAAGCAGGCACAAATTAAGCTGGCTAAATTTAATACCAAAATTGGCTATCCGGACAAATGGCGTGATTATAGCTGTGTCGAGATAAACGCTGCAGATTTAATCGGTAACTTGCGTCGCAGTGCTGAGTGTGAATATCAGCGCACTATCGAGCGTTTAGGTAAGCCGGTTGACCGCAGCGAGTGGGGCATGACACCGCAAACGGTAAATGCCTATTACAGCTCGACCATGAATGAAATTGTGTTTCCGGCGGCTATTTTGCAACCGCCATTCTTTAACGTCGATGCAGACGATGCAGTGAATTATGGCGCTATTGGCGGCGTTATCGGCCATGAGTTTACCCACGGCTTTGACGACCAGGGCCGTCGTTCAGACGGTGACGGTAACCTGCGCGATTGGTGGACAGAGCAAGATGCGGCACAGTTTCAGCAACGTGCCCAGTTAATGGTCGATCAGTACAGCAGCTTTAATCCGATAGATGACTTACACCTGCAGGGCGCACTGGGCTTAGGTGAGAATATCGCCGATCTGGGCGGCTTAACGGTGTCTTATAAAGCCTATCAAAACTCGCTGCAGGGTAAGCCGGGCGAAGTAATCGATGGTTTCACGCCGGAGCAGCGCTTCTTTATGGGTTGGGGTCAGGTATGGCGTATTAAATTCCGCGACGAAGCACTGCGCCAACAAGTGATTACCGGGCCACATTCACCGGGCATGTATCGCGTGCTGGGTACCTTGTCGAATATGCCGCAGTTTTATGATGCGTACGATGTAAAACCGGGCGATGGCATGTACCGCGATGACAAAGTGCGGGTAAAAATCTGGTAAATTTTGCTAATTTAGCCGGTAAAGTACAGGGGCGTTAAGCCCCTGTTTTATATTGACTAATTTACCGGGTGTGTTGCTTAAAAGCGATAATTAAGGCCAACCGTCATCAGCGATACATCAGACTCAAACAGGCCATCGTCTTTGTCTTCCAGCTCTGGCAAAATAGTGTAATCCGCCACCAAACTCAGTTGCTCTGTCAGGTTAAAGGCAGCACCGGCACCATAGATAACACCTTTTTCTGTGCTGGTTTCTGACCCTGTCAGCCCCGGGATATTATAGGTAAGTGCGTAGCGGGTTTCGCCGTAACCGGCGGTGGCGAATAGAGAAAAACGCTCGCCCAGTGGAATACTGCCGCGTGCCATTAACGCCATATGGCGGTCAATTTCAAACTTAGCTGAATCGCTGCCGTCAATGATATCTTCGTCCTCAATACCTTCAGCATAACGGGCTTCCAGCGCCAGAAACTGATTTAACTGATAACCGGCGCTGACACCGGCAACGCCGAACTTTAAATCTGTGTCGGCAAAATCAGACTCCAACTCTACTTTATGCTGACCGTAGTGCCCGCCAAGATAAAAACCGCTGTCCTGCGCTTGTGCGTAACCCGCTGTGGCAACAAAACTACCTGCAAGCACAACAGTAGGGATTAGCTTAAACATAGTGACTCCTCATATGAGTTTGCGAAAATCACTAACAGGTATAACAGGTGGCTGATGAATCAATGATTAATGAGTTGTAAATATATGTAGAGCAAAAAACCGCCGTTAGGCGGTTTTTACTTGCAATAACTTTATTATTGTCGCGCGGTTTTTATTGCCGCCAGTAACGTCAGTACATCGGGGCGGGTTAATATCTCATCGATATTATGTTCCAGCTTACGCCGCCAGTTAGGGTACTCGGTACTGGTACCCGGGATATTCACCGGCGTGTGCATCAACAGTAAATCTTCCAACTGAAATGCCAGTAGTTTAGCCGGTTGTTGTGCGGTAAATAAATGGCTGGCCTGCACCAGTTGGGCGTAGTCACCATCGCTTAATTGCAAACGCTCTGCCATCAGGCGCTTTTCATCGGCGCGCAGCTGGTACAGGCTGTCGGCTACTTGTGGGTTGGGGAATAAATCCAGCTTGTGGCGCAGGGCTAAATCATGCTCCTGCCAATAACCCACTAAGGTAGGCATATCGTGGGTGCTGACAGTTGCCAATGCCAATTCAGGATAGGTTTGCGCTGCGTGGTCATAACTGCCGGCTTTTTGTTCCAGCATAAACACACGGTACGACAACACCTGATATTGTGCCATTAAATGGCTGATCTCTACCGGAACGGTGCCGAGGTCTTCACCGATAACCACACAGCTGTTGCGCTGGCTTTCCAGTGCCAGAATGGCAAATAAATCGGCAGCCGGAAAGCGGATATACGTGCCGGCAGTAGCATCGGCACCGATAGGGCAGCACCACAGGCGCAGCAACGCCATCACGTGATCCAGCCGCAAGGCGCCGGCATAGCGCATATTGGCTTGGATCAGTTCAATGAAAGGCCGATAGGCTTTTTGCCGTAACGTTTGCGGATTATAAGCCAGCAAGCCCCAGTTTTGGCCTTTCGGCGCCATAATGTCGGCCGGTGCTCCTACGCTTAAATCCAGCAGATAATCTTCCGGTGCGCCCCAGCTCTCGGCGCTGCTACGGCTGGTACCTACAGCTACATCGCAATACAAACCAATCGCCATGCCGTGTTGTTGACACAGACGCTTTACATCGGCTAATTGCAGTTGGGCTTGCCATTGCAGATAGAGTTGACGTTGTATCGCATCGGTATGTTCGCGGGCAAAAGCGGCTACTGCGCTGCTGTTCGGGTCGCGCAGCTCCGGCGGGAAATTTTGCCAGGCAGCCATACTCCAATCGCGGGCAAATAACTCACCTTGCAATACCTGATGAATAGCCAATTGGTGCAAACTTATCCCACTGTCGCTGACAAAGCGTTGAAACTCTGCTGCACGAGGCGTATTTTTCGCCAGATGTTGTTGCTTAAACTGCTGAAATAACAACACAGAAATGTCTTTTTTCAGCGCAGCTACACCGATGTAATCTACATCAGAACAATTGCGCAACTGCTGTAAGCGTTGTTGAAAGTTTTCTGTGGCAAAGCGTTGTTGTGCTGCGGCACATTCACGATATTCTTCTGTATGTTCCAGCGCAACATATTCGGTATTCAACCACAGCCGGCTGTTCGGGCTGTAAGGGCTGCAATCTTGCGGTAGCTCCGGATACAAAGCATGCAAAGGGTTTAAACCGATAAAATCACAACCCTGCGCCGCCAACGGTGCAATCATCTGCTGCAGGTCGATAAAATCCCCGATACCCCAGTTTCGCTGAGACTTTAGCGCATATAACTGAATGGCCGGGCCAAAGGTTTTGTGCAGCACCGCTTTGTCATGCAACTGGAAGCAGCGTTGCGGTGTGATAATCAGCTGTTGCTGATAGCTCTGTGTGCCGTTGCTCAGACTCAGTTGATGGTAACCCAATGGCAGGCTCAGCTCTAAAGTCAGCTCTGCGGCCAGTATCTCGCCTTTGCCGGTAGTCCGTTGTTCAACAATGTCTTTCGCGGCAATGGTGATATTACCGCTGAATTGCTGCTGCTCTTCGGTAACAATATGCCACTGCCAATCGCTTATGGCTTCATGTTGTAACTGCTGCAGGCGAAAGCGCAGTAGCTCGCCCTGGCGGCAAACCGTTACCGGCGCAATCACCTCCAGCCAGGGCTGCTCTGTCAGAGCAGCAATATGCTGTTGTATGCTGTTGTCAGAGCTCAGATCAAAGCCCATGGCGGCTAGTATGGCCTGCTGTTTTTCCAGGCTGACATGCTCAGTATGGCCCTGGGCATGCACGTAGCTGTCTTGCAGACCCGCCAACGCGGCGAGTTGCTTAATTAATTCCATAATTCACCTGTAGCAGCGCGCTGTGCGCGGAAAAATGATGTGTCCTGCCCGCTTGCGGCAGCTTGTGTTGGCGAAATGCGCCCGGTGAGCAACCTTGCCAGCATTTAAATGCCTTTTGAAAACTGCTTTGCTCTTCAAACCCTAACTGATAAGCAATTTGCTGCAAGCTCAGGCTGTGGTCATGTAAATATTGCTGTGCCAGCCGATGCCGGCAGTCAGTAACCAGTGAGCGAAAGCTGCTACCCTGTTGTTGCAACAACCGTTGCAGGGTTCTGCTACTGATATGCAAGACATCAGCAGCATCGGATAAACGCGGTGCCCGCGGTAAGCAATCAATGATATAGCTGCGCAGCATTGCCAATAGCTGCGACGTAGCTGCAATGCTCTGTGCGCTCTGCTTAGCAGCAGTGCAGTGCTTAATGCTTCTGGTTGTCATAATGTGCTCCGGCGCGGCAGCAAAGCAAGATCCACATATTTGCTACCGGCTGCCATATACTGGTGCAAGCATAAATCAGCCTTGTACAATTATTAAACCTGCTGCATACGTATGCATTGAAAATATCACTAAAACCAGCTCTGTATCTTCTCTCCACTCTGCTACAACTAAGCGGTATATCTAAGAAAATATGGTGTTTCAGACGAAAGCGAGTTTTGCACTGCGTTAGTGCATTAAATTGAAACAATGCGCTGCTTTTGTGCGATTTAGCAATTATGAATACGTATTCATATTGAGCTGTTGACCTAATAAGTTTAATAAATAGCCTTAGACAAAAGTCTGGTTGTACTGCAACAGTTGCGCTTACAGCTGGCAGACGACACAAATAACACACCGGGGATGAAGGACATGACTAAATTTAAACTCAGTATGCTGACGGTTGCTTTAGCAACGGTCGGGTTGAGCAGCTACAGCATTGCGGCCCAAGAAACATCGGCTGACACAGAACAACGCGAGTCGCCAGCAGAAGCCAGAGAGAAAGCAAAGGCTGCCGCAAGCGTAGAAGTTATTGAAATAAAAGGCTTTAGGCGCTCTGTAGCCGAGTCAATTAACACCAAGCAATACTCTAACAGCATTGTAGATTCTGTTTCTGCTGAAGATATTGGCAAGCTGCCCGATTCCAGTATTGCTGAATCTATAGCACGCTTACCGGGCTTGTCAGCACAGCGTTTGGATGGCCGTGCCAGCCTGGTTTCAGTTCGTGGTATGGGCGGTGATTTTAATACCACTACATTTAACGGCCGCGAGCAGGTTTCTATCGGTGATAACCGTGGGGTTGAATTTGATTTGTACCCATCAGAGGTTATCAGTGAAGTTGTGGTATACAAAACGCCGGATGCATCACTTATCACTCAGGGGATTGGCGGTACTGTTGATTTACGCTCAGTACGTCCGTTAGACAAAAGCGAACGCATCATTAATGCGAACGTGCGTTTTGAGAAAAATGGTTTAGAAGCGGTTAATCCAGATATGGATGATCAGGGTAAACGTGGCTCTATCGGTTATATCGACCAGTTTAATGACGGCAAAGTGGGTGTGGCGTTGGCCTACGCACATATGCAGTCACCCAACCAGGAAGAGCGCTGGCACGCCTGGAACTACGATCGCAACGAAGATGGTATTCGCAGGCTGGGCGGTGCTAAGCCATATGTTCGCTCTTCTGAACTGACCCGGGATTCGGTGCTTGGTGTACTGGAATTTGCGCCAAATAAAGATTTACATCTGACATTTGATGCCATGTACGTGGATTTTGAAGACAAACAAATCTTACGTGGTGTTGAGTTACCAATTGGTTATGGTCGTGACGATGGTTCGTCCACTATTGAAGTGCTGGAAGAGCGTAATGGTGTGGCAACACGTTTCCGTGCTAACGATGTTAAAGGCATAGTACGTAACGACGTAAACTTCCGTCAGGCAGAACTGACGTCTTTCGGTGCAAATGTTGAATATCAGTTGGCTGACTGGACTCTTGAAGCCGATTTAAGCTATTCAAAAGCCGACCGTAAGCTGTGGGTTATGGAAAGTTATGCCACAACCGGTCGTGGTGGCAATGCAGGCCAGGGCGTGGGTGACGATATTATCGTTGAAATGAACGACAGCCTTACCGGTGCAACTTTTACCCCTTCTCTGGATTACTCAGACCGTGCATTATTTGAGTTAGGTGCAGCAAGAAACTGGGGTGTAGGTGAAGTGGGCGTTGATGGTCAGGACGGTAACTTACTGACGCCTGAAACTAAAGACGAAATGACCACCTTCAAGCTTGCGGCAAACCGGTTGCTGGAAAATGACTTCTTCAGTTCTGTAGAGGTAGGTGTTAACTACAGCAAACGTGAAAAGTCGAAAGTAGACTACGGTGAATACTTACGCGTACCTAATTATGTGGCCGGCGACGTAAATTCGACCTTACCTATTGACGACAAATATTACCTGGGCAATGTGTCACTGGGATACCTCGGTATGGGTAATATGATTGCCTATGACTCACTGGCAATGTATCGCGATGGTGTATATGACTCTGTAGTGCAGGGCGACACAGTGCCTGATAAATGGCGTGGTACCTGGACAGTATTTGAAGATATTTATACTACTTACGTAAAAGCAGATATCAGCAGCTATGTGTTTGATCTACCGTTATACGGTAACATCGGCGTACAATATGTATACACAGACCAAAGCTCGGATGGTTTTCAGGTCAGTTCACGCCCTGAAGGTGGGTTAAATATTGATCCAACAACGCAGGGTGACAGCTACAGCAATGTATTACCAAGTTTAAACCTGGTATTAAAAGTAACTGATGAGCAGCAATTGCGTTTTGGCGCAGCACGCACTGTGGCACGCCCACGTATGGATCAAATGAACTCAAGCTTTAGCTATGGTTTTGATCGCGGACGCAACAACCCTGGCGTGTTTAACCCTGACGATCTAACCACGTCACCATGGAGTTCTGGTAGCGGCAATCCGTCACTAAAACCTATCGTTGCCGATCAGTTTGATCTGTCTTACGAATACTACTATACCAGTGAAGGCTATGTGGCTGCGGCTGTGTTCCATAAAGACATAAAAGACTGGGTTGCCAATAACGATACGATTTTTGACTTCTCAGACTTTAACACGCCTAACCCGGAAGATGTGCCAATTACCAACCTGGGTGTTAATACCATACCGGACAACGTTGGTGATGCCAAAGTGAGTGGTGCTGAGTTAACAGCAGTGGTGCCATTTAATGTTCTGACTGAAGCATTGGATGGTTTTGGTGCGGTGTTAAGTGCTACTTTCCTGGATTCAGAAGTAGATGTAAAAGGTATGCAGCAGGAGATCCCTGGCTTATCTGACAAAGTATACAATTTCACTGTGTACTATGAAAAAGCAGGTTTTCAATTCCGTACCAGCATGAACTACCGTTCAGAGTACCAGGGCGCAGTGCGTAATCAGACTGCTAATTTGGATACCAGAACAGCAGCGTCTGAAACCTTGTGGGACGCACAGCTGGGCTATGATTTTTCAGAATCGTCTATCGATGCTCTGAAAGGACTGAGCGTGACATTCCAGGTACAGAATATTACCGACGAACCTTTTGTTACCAACTTTGTTGATGGTGAAACCGGCCAAGTTATTGGCGCGCAAGACTATCAAAGATATGGCCGTAACTTTATGCTTGGCTTTGGTTATAAGTTCTAACCTTAATATTGTCTGACATTACAAAGCCCCTGTTGTCAGGGGCTTTTTTATAGGGACAAAATATGCACCAGAATGGTATTCGTCATATAGTAATCGCAGGCGGCGGCAGTGCTGGCTGGATGGTGGCATCAGCTCTTGCCAAAGTGTTTAAAGACAAGATCAGGTTAACTCTGGTTGAGTCTACTGATATTGGCACTGTCGGTGTAGGCGAAGCCACTATTCCGCCCATTCAGAGTTTTAACCAGTTGCTGGGTATAGATGAGCGGTATTTTATTCAGCAGACGGATGCCACGATTAAGCTGGGTATTGAGTTTGCAGGCTGGGGGCAGACGTCCAGCCAGTATATGCATGCTTTTGGTGATGTTGGCAGTAATGTAGGCTTAACCCATTTTATTAATTATTGGCTCAGGCAATCACCGCAAAACGCCTCAGACTATTGGCGCTATTCGTTAAATTTTCTGGCGGCAAAAGCGAATAAGTTTTCGCCTGCTAAAACATTGCCCGGAACCACTATTCCGGGACTAAGTTATGCCTATCACTTTGACGCCTCTGCTTATGCCCGCTTACTGCGTGATTACGCGGTCAAGTTAGGCGTACACAGCATTGATGCGAAAATTTCACGGGTTAATATCTGCCCGTCAAGCGGCAACATCCGCGATCTGATACTTGATGATAATCAGGTTGTGGCAGCCGACTTTTTTATTGATTGTAGCGGCTTTCGCGGCTTATTGATTGAAGAGGCGCTTAATACAGGATACGAGAGCTGGCAGCACTGGCTACCGGCTGACAGTGCCATTGCAATACAAACCAGACAGGGTAATACCACACAACCTTACACGCGCTCGATAGCGCATGCTACGGGCTGGCAGTGGCATATACCGCTGCAAAGCCGCACAGGCAATGGCATGGTGTACAGTAGCGCCTTTATGCAGCAGGAGCAGGCACTTGACACCTTGCTGCAACATTTGCCTGAAGGCGAAAGGTCTGACCCCAAATTTTTGCGGTTTACCACAGGCCGACGTAAAAAACAGTGGCATAAAAACTGTCTGGCGTTGGGGTTGGCCAGCGGGTTTTTAGAGCCGCTGGAGTCTACCAGTTTACATTTGATCCAATCGGGTATAGGGCGTTTTCTTAAATTATTTCCTCAAAACCCGGCAGATAGCTGCCTGGCTGATGAATTTAACCGCCAGGCCGATTTAGAAATAGAAGCTATCCGCGACTTTATTATTCTGCACTATCATCTTAACCAGCGCAGCGAGCCATTCTGGAAAAGGTGTCGGGAGATGGCAGTGCCGGACTCACTGACCGAACGGATTGCGCTTTTTGCTGACTCCGGCCGGGTTTTTCGCCGCAGTGATGAGCTGTTCTCAGAAATGGGCTGGTATCAGGTGTTATTGGGGCAGGGTATTATGCCGCACAGTTACAGCCCGTTAGCCAATACGTTGCCTGAAGCAGAATGCAGTGATTTTATGAGTAATATCAGTGCTGTATTCTCAGGTTATGTTAGTCAATTACCGACACAGGAAAGTTATCTGCATGGTATCAGCGCCAAAAAAAATCAATAAAGTCGTGATTGTAGGCGGCGGCTCAGCCGGTTGGATAACGGCTTGTTTGTTAAGAAAGCACCTGGCAGCTGATATCACCATAGAGCTTGTCGGCGCACCTGAAATAGCTACTATTGGTGTGGGTGAGGGCTCAACGCCACAACTGCGTGGGTTATTTGATACCTTAGGTATCCCTGAAGCTGAGTGGATGAGTGCCTGCAATGCCACTTACAAACTGGGTATTGAGTTTAATGGCTGGACAGACGTACCGGGATACAGCCGTTATTTTCATCCCTTTGTCGCCCAGACAGATTTACACACCCAGGATGTGTTTATTCATAGTTGTTATTACCGTCGTCTGGGGCTGGATGTCAATGCAAACCCAGATCACTATTTCCTTAATGCTGCCCTGGCACAGCAAGGCCGCCAGCCTTTAGCTGATGAGTCTTTCCCGTTTAGTGTGGAGTATGGCTACCATTTCGACTCCACGTTATTAGGCCGGTTTCTAGCAACTTATGCTAAAAGCCTGGGGGTAACTTACCGCGAGTTCAGTGTCAGTGACGTTGTTATAGCTGAAGATGGCAGTATCAGTGCCCTGGTGTCGGCGCAACATGGTGTGCTTGAAGCAGACTTTTTTGTTGACTGTACAGGCTTTTCTGCCCGCTTAATCAGCCAGGCACTGGGGGTTAAGTTTATCAGTTACAGCGCAAACTTGTTTAATGATGCTGCCGTGGTTATGCAAACGCCTTGTCTGCCTGATGAAAAACTGATGACGCAATCCACCGCTCTGAGTAATGGCTGGGCATGGCGTATTCCACTGACCAGCCGTGTGGGTAATGGCTATGTATACAGCTCGAAATACTGTAGTGCTGAACAGGCAGAACAGGAGCTCAGAGCTCACCTTGGCGTTGATGACAGTGTTGTGGCAAGACATCTGAAAATGAAAGTTGGCAGGCTGGAGCAGCACTGGTACAAAAACTGCCTTGCTGTGGGGTTGTCGCAGGGCTTTATTGAGCCGCTGGAGGCAACGGCTTTGCATCTGGTACAAACCACCGTAGAGATGTTTGCGGATTGTTTGGTCAAAGGCAATTACAGTGACGCCCTGCAGCCAGAGTTTAATCAGCGCATTAACACCCGCTTTGAGGGCATACGCGATTATATTGTCGGGCATTATCGTTTAAATAACAGAACTGATAGCCAATACTGGCGTGATAATGCTGCCAATGAAGACTTACCGCTGCACCTAAAAGGCTTAACCCAGGCCTGGCTAAGCAGAGAGGATATTGGCCCTTACCTGACAGCCAATAAGCTGGACAGTTACTACAGTATCAACTCATGGCACTGTTTATTTTCTGGCTACGGTATTTATCCGTCTCAATTAGTGCCGGCAGATAGCACGAAACCGGAGGTTCAGTCCTTTTTACGCCGTATTGATGACGTTGGCCACTTTAACCGCATGTGCAGCCAGCATTATCCGTTAAATAAACCGCGCTAAAACAGATAGCTGTGTTAGCAAAAGTACCAACAGCCGCTACCTTGCCGGTTATGCCCTACACCCGTGCTATTGCCCATAGTGGCAGCATTGCCGCACCATGGCGTTGCCGGACTCACTGGCACAACGCATTGAATTGTTTCGCCAGTCAGGGGCGGTATTTCGTCAGCAAGATGAGCTGTTTACTGAAGTGGCCTGGCAGCAGGTTATGTTGGGGCAGCATTTACGACCACAACATTATCACCCTCTGGCCGATAGCTTAACTGACAGCCAGCTAAACGGTTTTCTGGCTGATTTAAAAGCGATAATAAGCAGCACAGCGGCTCAGTTGCCGTTATATCAGCAGTTTTTGCAACGGTAATATGTAACGTAAAGTACGTTCAATTCTGCCGCTGTGGTGCGTTATTCCACAGGTTTTGGTGTTCACTCTGGCTGAAAAATTGCTCCGGGTGCCAGCAGCGCGGAATAAAACGCCGCAGTTGGCCGGGCTCAAAATCGGCGCTCAACCCGGCCAGAATCTCCTGTAAACGTTGTGGAGGCATAATGGCCAAGCGGTCACGCGCCGGCTTAAAATACAGATTATTTGCTACGCTGATACAGCTGTTATGGCCACCGCGGCGGTACTGCAAATTACGGCTGACTACCCGGCATAACGGCTCTTCTGCTTTAGCCGGATATAACTGATTTACAATAGCTAATTCGTATTTTTCCTGTACGCTCAGATCAGTTTGCGCCGGGATAAATGCCACGCCAAAACCTTGCGGAAACACGCCGGTAATTTTCAGCAAATGGCCGGTATACAGTGCATTTAACTCGCCGCGTTTTACCGCGTCTTTTAGCAACAAAGTGGCTTTGGGTAGGGCTTCATAGGCGAAGCGCTGGCGGCCAGGCAACACAATTGAGCTGTATACCTGTGGTACTTTTAACAGGCTGCCCACCGCACTGTTAGGATCTCCAGCTGCCGCCAGCAGGCGTTCGGTAAAGTCTAACCGTTGTTGCTGCTGCGCCATATCCAGTTGTTGTTCCTGCTTATTGTTACTGCGAAAACGTACTACGGCCAGCGCCAGTGAGAAAAAGTGCTGCCGCGCCGTGGTGCTCAGTTGCAGTAACTGGTGTCGCTCTTCTGATTGCAGTGCGCGCTGCGGGTCCAGGGTGCCGTTATTGCCGGCTAACACGGCAAGCGCTTTGGGGTGCAGCATTCCCACATCCAGCAATAACACCGCCATTACCAGAGGTAACTGCACATTTAACCGAAACGGGCACTGCGGGTCTTTTGCATCGCGCTGTGCATAGTGTTGCTCTATCCAGGGATCGTTCAGCAATTGCTGCGTCAGCATATGCTGCAACAAACGCAGCGACAGCGCAGCGCGATACAGGGCTTTGTAGCCGAATTGTACCTCGCGCCAGCGCCGCTTGGACTTGGGCACGGTTAATTGCAAAATGCCGAGTAACCGCGCCGAGCGGGTCAGGGTTTCGGCGTTATTTTGCCCTTCGGTTAACTGCAATATCTTTTCTGCCAGAAAGCTCAGTTCAGCCATGGCTGTCGGCGGGGTTACGCTACTGTGTGTGGCGCGGAAAAAGTCGGCGGCGATACTTACCAGTGATAACGCCGATGCCGGCGTGCTCAGGCTGTTAAGGACACGTTTTAATTCGCGCATAAATACGCTGTCGGCGGGGCTGTTACTGGCCTGGTTACGCAATGCTGATCCCTTCGTGCAAATATGGCGCTGAGTGTTGGATGTTAGTTGTGGTTTAAAGTGCGCCGCTGTTGCCGCTTACAATAGCGTAATGCGTTAGCCGGATAAAGCGCGTTAGTTGTATTGCACTGTTATGGTGCCGCTTTGTCAGCTTTGCGCCGCTTTGGCGCAGCTGAATACGTATTCATATTGCACCCCGTTCCATTTAGGTTAATAAATGAACTGCTTAAAAAGCAGGCTGCAACTCTCATGCTGCTGCATGGAATGCGCAACCACTAAAATAAAAACATACGGGGAAACAGGGGCATGAATAAGTTTAAGCTTAGTCTGCTTACGCTTGCTATGGCAGGCGTAAGTAGTCTGGTATGCTCTGCTGTTGCACAAACAGCAGAGCAAACGCCACAACCAGCAAATCAACAAATCTCAACCGACAGCACAGTAGCTGATGCGGCACTGGACAGTGTCGAGGTTATTCAGGTGCGCGGCTTTGCCAGCAGCCTGTTCCGTTCACTGGATGCCAAGCGCTTTGGTGATACGGTATCAGAAACCATCTCAGCCGATGATTTAGGCGCGCTGCCGGATGTATCAATGGCCGATGCATTAACCCGCTTGCCGGGTATTTCAGCAGTACGTACCGGTGGTCAGGCGGCGGAGATTAACATCCGCGGTATGTCCGGCGGTTTTGTATTTTCTACGCTTAACGGCCGTGAGCAGGTGTCCACCAGCGGCAAGCGTAATATTGAATTTGACCAGTATCCATCTGAGTTAATTAATTCTGCGGCAGTATATAAATCGCCCAAGGCGTCGCTGATTGAAGGCGGTGTAGCCGGTACGGTAGAGCTGCAAACCGCCAGCCCGCTGCGCAACGAAAAACAACATACTTTTACCGTTAATGCCCGTCGCATGTATAACGACCGTGCTGACGAAGTGCCGGATGGTACCAGTGCCGGTCATCGTTTCAGCTTGTCATATCAGGGCAAGTTTCTTAACGATACCCTCGGCTTTGCTGCCGGCTACGCCCGCTTATTTCAGCCCAGTGTTGCCACCCAGTTTGTCGGTTTGGCTTACAACGGCGAAAAAGACACTAACGATGACGGTATCAATGAATACATCAGTGAAGGTTTTGAACTGCAGCATAAAGGCGGTGAAGAGACCCGTGACGGCTATATGGCCGCGCTGGAATGGACACCACACGATGCGTTTACTTTAAAAGCCGATGCCTTTTTGTCTAAATTTGACAAAGAAGCCTTTGCCCGCGGTTATCGGGTTAAATTTGGTGGCCCCACTGCGGCACTGGGTAACCCGGTATTAAACGGCAGTTCGGTAATTGGCGGCACCTTTAACCGCACCACGACCAGCTTTACCCGGGTAGAGATTGTTAACGATGACAACCGCGACTACGACGAAGTGCGCAGTTACGGCATTAATGCCGATTGGGATGTCAGCGACACGGTAAATTTATCCTTTGATGTATCGCATTCCAGCGCCAAAAGTAATTTCCGTAACGGCCTGCTGTGGGCATTGGTCGCGCAAGACGCCACGGCAGAAACACCGCTGCTGGATACCAATGTGTCCATAACCTATCAGCTGAATAATCTGAACCTGCCCGGCGTTGGTTTTAACCAGGCGGCCGCATTTTCAGATGTCGACAAGGTGATGGTCAGTAAGTATGGCATTTACCCCTATGTTAACGAGGACGAAGTAAACGCTGTGCGTTTCGATGCCAATTGGCTGCTGGATATGCCGGTAGTGGCCTCACTTGAAGCAGGTGTGCGCTACTCTGAGCGCACTTATAAAAATGATCGCTCTGTTTTTGAATACGGCAGCGACGGTGCTTTTCTTACCACCCAGCCACCACTGCGTCTTACCGCTGATATGACAGAGGTTGTCGATTTTAAAGGCGATTTTGCTGCCTATCCGTCGTATTTGTCGGTTGACCTGGATAAAGCCCTGGCTGCCTGGTTTCCGCAAGGTATACCACAACCGGTGCAAACCTGGGGCGCCGGTAACCCTGATTTAGTGGAAGAGCAGTTGGCTGACAGCGGCCCCAACACCAGCTGGACCCTACTGGAAAGCGGCGAAGTGTATGAAGATGTGCTGGCCGGTTATGTAATGGCTAACCTGGATGCGGAGTTATTTGGCATAGCCTTAACCGGTAATATTGGTGTACGCGTAGTGCAAACCGACCAAAGTGCCACCAACCTTGCCGATGTCAACAGCGACCCGCTGCGCGGTGCGCAAAATATTACCGATGACGCCGGCCTGGTAAACACCCGCTATGCACCCGGTGTTTTGGGGGAAAAATACACCGACGTACTGCCACAGCTGAACCTTAATTTTGGCCTGACCGATAACACACAAATCCGCTTTGCTGCTGCCAAGGTGATGTCGCGGCCACCCATTAACCGGCTGGCATCTAATACGTCAATTACCATCAGTGATGACGGCGAAATCAGCGGTAACAGCTCAAACAGCCCGTTTTTACGGCCGTTTGAGGCGGTACAGTATGATTTATCCTACGAGTATTATCTGCCCTCCGGCGCCATAGCCTTTGCGTTGTTTTATAAAGATATTAAGTCTTTTGTAAACGATTTTACCATTCAACAGTTTGATTTTGCCGCCGCCGGCTACGATGTACCGCTTGAAGTAATAGATGAAGACGGCATTCCGCGCGCCACCTTTAACGGTGCCTTCTCTACTGCGGTAAATAACGGCGAGGGCGGTTATATCCGTGGCGCTGAGCTGGCCTTTACCAAAGTATTCGATACCTTGCCTGAGATCTGGTCCGGGCTTGGCGTGCAGGGCAGTTATTCCTATACCGAAAGTGAAGTGAGCCTGGTTAACAACCTCGGCGGTGCCAGCATTGAAACCAGTTTTGAAGGGTTGTCGCAAGACGTATTTACCGGCACGGTATTTTGGAACTATCGCGGCTTTGACACCCGGGTCAGCGCGCGCTACCGCTCACCGTTTGTGTCGTCGCAGGTAGGTATTGATGAGCAAATCACTAATTTCGACAGCGAAACCGTGGTGGATATGCAAGCCTCGTATGACCTGAACGACCATTTCAAGCTGCTGTTTCAGGTGAATAACCTGACAGATGAACCCACTAAGAGTTACTTCGGTGACAAGGCGCAAACCGGCACCATACAGTTCTTTGGCCGCCAGCTCTACCTTGGCGCGGTGTATACCTTTTAACCGGATTTTGGAGCAAAAAAGCAATGTCTACTACTAAAAAAATGCTGCAGCTCGGTTCGTTATTGCTGGCCGCCCAGCTGCTGAGTGCCTGTGGTGGTGCTGACAGCACTGCACCTGGCGAAGTACTGTTAAGCTGTGATGTGCCGCTGATCCCCGATGCAGCCGGTATCGAATGTATCGATCCGCCGCCGATATTCTGCCCGGCGCCGCAGGTGCCTACCGCTAACAATGAAAGCTGTGAAATAGGTGAAAATCCGAAAGCGCCGGCGCCGGTGGTGATGGCTGGCGCTAACGAAGCAGTGCTGTTTTATAAACGGCCGCAGGATGGGGTGTATGACGGTTACCGCTTACATACCTGGAACAATGAAACCTGTGATGCGTATGCCCCGTCATCAGTTGCGCCGGGCTGGGAAACCGGTTTGGTGCATAACGGTATTGACCCAAACTACGGTGCTTACTGGATTTTACAGTTAAAACCGGGTTATGCCGGAACGCCGGGCGCCTGCGGCAACTTTATTGTGCACATTGGTACTGATGATGCCGGTAAAGATCCCGGCACTGATATGCAAATGCCGCTATCACAGGATCATCCAAAATTTGCGCGGATGAACTGGATTTTTTCCGGTGTTACCGGCGTGTTTGAATTTCCTATCGAGTCACTGGGAGTAAGTATTCAGGGCGCTGCCGCGCATTGGCTTGACCAGAATACCTTTGTCTGGAACAGTGGCATTGCTGCTACCAGCCCGGTAAAACTGTACTTTGATGCAGATGCCGGATTAGCAATTGGCCGCGATGGCAACCTCAGCGGCGACAGCATGGAGCTGGCGCCGGTTGAGCTGACAGAGCAGCAAAAAGCGTTAGTACCGCATTTGGCCGATGCCCCGGCGTTCAGCGCCAACTTCAGCGCAGATGAAGCCAAAGCCATGGTTAAAAACCAACTGGCGTTAGCAGCGTTTGATGCCGACAACAAACTACTTAGCGCTACCTGGGTACAAGCGGCCAAAGTGCTGGATGATTTGTACACCAAGGGTGATGCAGACGCCGACGAAGCGATCTTAGGCATTCAGTATCAGGATGGTGGCATTACGGCTAATGTTTGGGCACCAACCGCGCGTGATGTGCAGTTAAAAGTGTACGACAGCGGCCGTAACCTTACCGCTACCCATGCGATGATCCTTGACCCGGCAACCGGCATTTGGCAATACAGCGGCAGTGATGCGCTTGACCGCCAGTTCTATCGATATGAAGTCACCGTATATCACCCTCTGACGCGTAAAGTTGAAACTATTGAAGCGACAGATCCCTATTCGGTAAGCGTGGCTATTAACGGCCGATACAGTCAGTTTGTTAACTTAAATGACGATGATTTAAAACCCGCCGGTTGGGACGAACGCACTGTGCCTGCGGTAGCTAAGCCGGAAGATATCGTGATTTACGAAGGTCATGTGCGTGACTTCAGCATCCGCGACCAAAGCGTTAGTGCAGCTAACCGCGGTAAGTATCTGGCGTTTACCGAGACAGAGTCATTACCGGTTAAACACCTGATATCACTGGCACAGCACGGTTTAACGCATTTTCACTTATTGCCGCTTAACGATCAGGCCAATATCAAAGAAAACGCCGCCAGCCGGATTGATCTTAGCGACACGGTTGGCAAATTATGTGGTTTAAAAGCTGATGCCCCGGTATGCGGCAATACCGATGCTAATGCCACCTTACTGTCGGTGCTGAAAGGCTATTCCGCTTTTGGCGAAAAAGCACAGGAGTTGGTAGAGGCGCTGCGCAGCATTGATGGTTTTAACTGGGGTTACGACCCGCAGCACTTTATTGCCCCTGAAGGCAGCTATGCGTCCAACCCGGACGGCGTGGCACGCATTACCGAAGTGCGGGCGATGAACAAAGCGCTGAACGATCTTGGCCTGCGTACCGTGCTGGACGTGGTATATAACCATACCAGTGCATCCGGACTTAGCACCACCTCAGTGTTCGATAAAATTGTGCCCGGCTACTACCACCGTTATAACGAAACTACCGGTGCCATTGAGCGCTCCACTTGCTGTGAAAACACCGCTACTGAGCATCGCATGTTCGAAAAATTTATGCAGGATTCGATGGTGATTCTGGCGCGTGATTTTGGCTTTAACGACTTCCGCTTCGATGTGATGGGCCACCATCCGAAAGACAGTATTTTGGCTACCCGTGATGTAGTGCGCAGTGTAGCTCCTGATGTTTACTTTTATGGTGAAGGCTGGAACTTTGAAGAAGTAGCCGACAACCGCTTATTTGTACAAGCTAAACAACAGGACATGGCAGGCACGGGTGTCGGCACCTTTAATGACAGACTGCGTGATGAAGTGCGGGGAGCTACGCTGTTTAGCGGTAAAGCAACAGAAGATAACCTGCATAAACAGGATATTATCCGCATTGGCCTTGCCGGTACTTTAAAAGATTATGTGCTGGAAAGTTATCAGGGTATTGCCGGCCCGGCATCCAGTTATACCTGGAACGGTCAGGCGGCAGGTTATGCCGAAAAACCAGCTGATATTATTAACTATGTATCCAAGCACGATAACGAAACGCTGTGGGATAAACTGCAATACGGTTTAGCAACCAGCCTGACCGCTGCTGAGCGGGTGCGGGCACAAAATATTGCCATTGCTATTCCACTGATGAGCCAGGGTATACCATTTTTACAAATGGGTGGCGATTTCCTGCGCTCTAAATCAATGGACCGCGACAGCTACGACGCTGGTGACTGGTTTAACTTTGTTGATTTCACGATGCAAAGTAATAACTTCGGTGTTGGTTTGCCTTTGGCAGAGAAGAATAAAGACAGTTGGGAGGGCATAGCGAAAATTTTGCTGGACCCCAATGCCAAACCGGAGCCGCAGCAGATTAGTTTTGCCAGTGAGGTGTTTAAAGAGTTTTTAAGCATCCGTGCCGGCAGCCCGTTGTTCCGTTTAGCCACGGCGCAAGAGGTTATCGACCGCGTTGGTTTTCATAATACCGGTAAAAACCAAACGCAGGGTTTAATCGTAATGAGCATTGACGACGGAACGGGTTTAACTGATCTTGACCCGTCGTTTGACGCCTTAGTGGTGGTGATTAACGGCAGTGCGCAGGAGCATACCCATACTATTCCTACCGCAGCCGGTTTCGATTTACACCCGATTCAACAGGCGTCGGTAGATAGCAATGTCAGTACCGCGGCTTTTGTTGCCGGTGTTGATGAGGGCAGCTTTACCGTGCCGGCGTACAGCATGGCTGTGTTTGTTAAAGTCCAGGGTGCCACGCAGGGAGCGGGCCTGGCAGCAGACGCCACCAGCGGCGCTCCGGATATCCCACCTTATGAAGCCAGCACTATTTATGTAAAAGGCGACATGAATGGCTGGGGGGCGGTAGATGCTATGACCTATGACGGCGAAGGCGTGTACTCACTGGCACTGGATTTAGCTGCCGGCAGTTATAACTTTAAAGTAGCCGACGCCGACTGGAATCCGTTGGTATTTGGCGCAGGTGGTGACGGCAACAGCGTGGCCCTTGGTGCGGCGAAAACGCTGACTAATCCCGGCGACAACCTTAATGTCGTGATCCCGAACACCGCCACCTATGTGTTTACGCTCGATGCCAATAATAAAGCGGCACCGGTGCTCACCGTGCAGGAATTACCGCCTTACGGCGTTGGCGTTACGGTATATCTGAAAGGTGATATGAACGCTAATCCCTGGTCAAATGACGACCCTATGACCTACATCGGCGGTAATGTGTATCAAATAGATACATTGCTGGACGAAGTGAAACAGTATGGCTTTAAGTTCGCTGATGCCAACTGGGGCACTGTTAACTATGGCGCAGAAGTCGGTGCTATGACATTGGATACGCCAAAAGCCCTGGAAGATGAAGGGGGTAACTTATCGTTTAATGTCACCGAAGTGGCCACTTACCGCTTTAGTGTAGATGCTACAGTTCCTGCAGCACCGGTGATGACAATCACTAAACTGTAAGCTGTTCTACCTCCGGCTGCGGCCGGAGCTTCCTGGTGTTTAGCCGCAGCTTGCTGCGGCTTTTTTCATCTTTATTGGTGCTAAGACCGGTTTTGCTGTAACATGCGCGCCCCTCTGTTTGAGAGGCCACTGCAGCTGCGGCAGTTTTGTTTCGCAGCATTACCTGCGGGATATCGCATGCAATTTACTGATTTAAACCTGTCGGCAGCGCTGCTTAAAGCTATTGCCGACAAAGGCTACACCACTCCTTCTCCTATCCAGTTACAGGCTATTCCTGCGGTGCTGGGCGGCCGTGATTTAATGGCTGCAGCCCAAACCGGTACCGGCAAAACCGCCGGCTTTACCTTGCCGTTGCTGCAGTTATTGACTGACGGCGCTAAAGTACAGCCAAACCAGGTGCGGGCGCTGATATTAACGCCGACGCGCGAGCTGGCGGCTCAGGTAGCTGAGAGCGTAGCGGTGTACGGTAAGTACCTGCCGCTGAAAAGTGCGGTGGTATTTGGTGGCGTAAAAATTAACCCGCAGATGATGGCGCTGCGTCGTGGTGTGGATATTTTAGTAGCGACGCCGGGCCGTCTGCTGGATTTATACCAGCAAAACGCGGTGCGTTTTACCCAGCTTGAAGTGCTGGTGCTGGATGAAGCCGACCGTATGCTGGATATGGGTTTTATCAACGACATTAAAAAAGTACTGGCGTTGTTGCCGAAAAAACGCCAGAACCTGTTGTTTTCTGCAACCTTCTCTGACGATATCCGTAAACTTGCCAAAGGCCTGGTAAATGATCCACTGGAAGTGTCGGTCAGCCCGGCAAACACCACCGCCGAGCGGGTAGAACAGGTGATATATCCGGTTGATAAAAACCGCAAAGCCGCGCTGGTAACCAAGCTGATTAACGACAATAAATGGCAGCAGGTGCTTATTTTTACCAAAACCAAACATATGGCGAATAAGCTTAGTCTGCATTTGGAAAATGCCGGCATAAAAGCAGCGCCTATTCACGGCAATAAAAGCCAGAATGCCCGCACTAAAGCCCTTGCTGATTTTAAAGCCGGCGCTGTGCGTGCGTTAGTGGCAACAGACATTGCTGCCCGTGGCCTGGACATTGATCAGCTGCCGCAGGTAGTCAATTTTGAGTTACCAAACGTTGCAGAAGATTATGTACACCGTATCGGCCGTACCGGTCGTGCCGGTGCTGCCGGCCATGCAGTATCGCTGGTATGCGCAGATGAAACTAAAGAGTTGGCCGGCATTGAGCGCTTAATTAAACAAACGCTTACGCGTCAGGTGCTGGCAGGCTTTGAGCCGGTAAATGTGTTACCGGAGTCTAAATTAAATACCAAGCCTTATAAACCAAAGAAACCTAAAATGGCGCGGCCGGAACATCGTGATGGCCAGCGCCCGTCGCAGCAGCGTTCAGCGGCTAAACCCAGCCGCTAAGTTGCTGCCGCTGTAGGTAACAAGGCAGGATCTAAGTAGCTCTGCTAGAATGATATTTCCAAATGACGCCGGCTGTTTTGCCGGCGTTAAGCCGGAGATAAACAGAACAGTGAACAAAATACAAATAATGCCTGTAATTGCATCCGGTGTTTGCCTGTGATGAAAGCTCTGCTTTGGCTTGGCCTGCTGTTGCTGTTTCCGCTTAATGCGGCGACAGTGGTAGTGCATGGCTCAGTGCCGCTGGAGACACTGAGTCAAAGCCAGCTGCGTAATATTTTTACCCTACGCCAGACGCAGTGGCCTGACGGCACGCCGGTTAAAGTTATCGTATTGGCAGACAGCTCCCCGTTACATCAGCGCTTTTGTCGCGAACAACTCAGACTCTTTCCTTATCAGTTAACCGGCATTTGGGATAAACGCAGTTTTTCCGGAACCGGCCGGCGGCCACAACAGGTAGACAGTATGGCAGCGATGTTGGAACTGGTGCGCACAGAAGCCGGTGCTATCGGTTATGTTGAGGCACACTATGTCGGCTCTGCGGTAAAGGAGGTGCGCATTGAATAAAGCATTGCTTCGCACTGTGTTGTTAACTGTGTTTATGTTATTCAGCAGCGTTACAGTAGCTGAAGATTTTTCCTGGCAAGGCTTTGTTGCTCAAGGGTTGATCCGCGCTGATGACAGCAATTATATTAATAACAGCGGTAAAACATCAGCGGCATTAACAGAGCTTGGCGTAAACGGCCGCTACAGTCTGGCGGCAGATTGGCACCTGGCCGGTCAGGTAGTTTATCTCGACGGTGGCAATCGTTATCCGCAGGGTACACGGCTGGATTATTTATTTTTGGATTGGGCGTTTTACAATACCGAGGCGTGGCAGGCCAATATGTATTTTGGCCGCTTTAAAAATCAGCATTGGTTATACTCCGGTACCCGTGACGTGCCCTTTACCCGGCCATCTATTATTTTACCGCAGTCAGTATACTTTGACGGTTTTCGCGATATTGCTGTTGGCACGGATGGTTTAGCGTTGCAGGCGCGTAATTCCGGTGACTACGGCGACCTGACGCTGAACTGGAGTTTCGGTACCATTCCTATATCACAACAGCAAAGCCGCCAGCTGTTGGGTTACGACACTCAGGGTAAGACCTCACTGCAGCGGGATCACAAGCTCAGTGTCTACTGGCAGCCTGCTTTCAGCCGTTTTAGTTATGGCGCCATCTTGCTCGACTCTGCGTTTAAATACCGGCCCGGAGAGGGCGAACTTATCAGTGCAGCAGATTTTACTGTACAGCGGGTAATGCTGAATTTGCGTTATCAGGCCGAGAACTGGGAGTTTGCCACTGAGTTGCTGCAGGAGCGGATTAAAACCAACGGTTTTTTTGCGCCGCAGTTTGAACGTCAGCAATTAGGCCAGGGTGGCTATATGTTGGCACAGTACCACTATTCACCCCAGTTGCGCTTTTACACCATGCTGGACTATATGGTGTTGGATAAAGATGACCGCCAGGGCCGTATGCTGGAGCGCCAAACCGGTGGTGTGGTGCCGCGCTGGTTTGGCTATCAACATGCTGTTGCTGTCGGTGTCAGTGTTGATATTAGCCGGCAATGGCGGCTGCATGGCGAAACGCACTGGAATAAAGGCACCGGCCGGCTGGCGCCGGTATTGCAACCGGATGTGCTGACCAATAAAAGCCAATACTGGCAGGTGTTGGCAGTACAACTGATGTACCGGTTCTGACAATGCCGCGCTATTTGAGTTTGTCGTGGAAAATTCTGCTGCTGATGCTCAGTATGCTGTTGATCCTGTTGCTGTGGTTTACCGGTTTATCCTTATTGCATATGAACGAACAATTCAGCCGGCAGCAAGCTCAGCGCAAAGCTCAGGGCCAGCAGTATTTTCAGTTTTACAGTCAGTCTTCAGCACAGCAATTACTTACCTGGTTACAAACCCAGGCCGAATTACAACAGTTGCATTTGGCAGATAACTTCGACCAGTTCGCTGCCGGTTTAGCTTTTCAACTGGAACCCCTGCAGCAGAACTTTGCTGTGCGCCAACTGAGTTTATTTGGCCCGCAGCAGCAATTGTTGTATCGCAGCAGTGCTGCGGTGCCGTCTGTCAGCAATGAATTGGTGGCGCGCACCCTGGCGGAACAAAGCCCGCAAGCTTTGGTCAGCTGCGATGTACACTGCGACAAAATACTTACGCTGCCGCTGCTAAACCGTCATGGCGAAGTGGCGGTGCTGCTGGTTAGTACTGATCTGACTGAAGTGCTGTATAACCTGCATCAGGCATTGGGCGTTGAAGTTGCCATATTGCACGATAGTACCGACAATAGCGGCAGTCAGCGTTTTACCCTGTTGCAGGCATCGGACCATCAGCTGTTGCAGCAACTGTATCAGGTATTGCCGGCGCAGTTTGACATGGCGCAGGCGCGTCGCGATGGCCTGGTGCTTACGCTGCAGCAACACAGTTACTATTTGCACTTTATTGCGCTGGACCCAACCGGAACAGATGCACATTTATTGCTGATGCTGGAAGATGTCAGCGCCGCAGTAACCGAGAATAAACACTACAGGCAGCGTATTATCGCCGTGGCGGTGGGCTGCTTTGTGGCCTTGTTGCTGCTTATTATGTTAGTTACCAGGCGCATCAGCCGGCGTATTCTGCAGTTGGCCAATGCCTTACCTTTACTGGCCAAACGGCGTTATGCTGATTTTCGGCAACAGAGCACATTGCCAGCCGGTTTATTACAGGATGAACTGACAACCTTCACCACGTCTGTAATGACGCTAAGCCACGAATTGGAAAATCTCGACCGGCAATTGGCCGAAAACACGGCCAGTTTGCAAAATATGGCCATGTTTGACCAGCTAACCGGACTGGCCAACCGCAATATGTTGCAATATCAATTGAGTTTGGCGCTGGCGGCGTTGCAACAGCAGCCGGGCTATGTCGGTTTATTGTTTCTGGATGTAGACAACTTTAAAAATATTAACAATAGCCGTAGCCATGCTGTCGGCGATAAGTTGTTAATTGAAACTGCCAAACGCCTGCAAAGCCTGGTGCGGCCTGCGGATATCGTGTGCCGCTTTGGCGGCGACGAGTTTGCTATCGTACTTCCCCATATAACGGCACCGGAGCACGCAGAGCAACTGGCAGCAAAGGCATTAGCGGTATTTGATGAGCAGTTTGCGCTTGAGCAGGGCGCTGTGTCACTGAGCGTCAGTATTGGCGTGGCTTGTAGTGCCGATGCCGGCTTTGCTGCAGAGGAGTTGATTCGCCGTGCTGATTTAGCTATGTATCAGGCTAAGAGTAACGGCCGCAACTGCAGCTTTGTTTTCGCGGAGCAGATGTCGTCTGATCTGGCAAATCGTATGCAGTTAGAGGCGGAGTTACGTCAGGCCATAGAGCAACAGCAGTTCAGTTTAAGCCTGCAGCCACAGGTTGATTTAATCAGCGGCCGGCTTTGTGGTTTTGAAGCTTTATTGCGCTGGCAGCATCCGCAGCGCGGTATGGTACCGCCGGATGAATTTATCAGTGTGCTGGAACAGGCACAGTTAATGACCGGTGTTGGTTACTGGGTATTTGAACGCAGTTGTCAGCACTGTGTAACCCTGATACAGCAAGGGCTGTCGCAGGTCGTGATTGCAGTTAACTTATCAGCGGACCAATTTCTCGACCGTAACCTGCCGGAAAACTTTGCCGCTATACTGCAAAAGTATGCGCTCAATGCTGCACATTTTGAGCTGGAGCTGACCGAAAGTACTCTGGTGAGTAATATCAATGAAACCCTGGATGTCATGCATCGCTTAAAAGCACTGGGGTTTGCCTTTGCTATTGATGATTTTGGTACCGGCTATTCGTCGCTGAACTATCTGAAACGCATGCCGGTAAGTACCATCAAGATAGACCGTAGTTTTGTTATGGGTATGCTGGATAATCCGGCAGATGAGCAGATAGTGGCTTCTACTATTGCTATGGTGCATAAACTGGGGCTAAAGGTGGTGGCCGAAGGCGTGGAATCGCTGGCGCATTTGCAGCTATTGCAGCGCTACAACTGTGACTTTGCGCAGGGCTATTATTTGTCGCGACCGTTACCTGAAACACAATTGGTTGATTTTGTTACCAACCAGGTATTGCAGCAAAAGTGGCCGGCGTCGCTGTTGCCATAACGCCGGCCTCATTAATCGTTAGCTACCGATAATACCGCCATCATCTTTGGTAATAACCACCGTTGCCGAGCGTGGCCGGTTGCTGCCGCCATCCGGCCAGTGGCTGGTAAAGTCGCCAGGGGCAGAGCGGTCGCCAGGGTGCTGAATATTCACAAACAATGTTTTCATATCCGGTGTGGCGCTGATACCGGTAACTTCGCAATCTGTCGGGCCAACCAAAAAGCGTTTTATTTGCCGTGTTACCGGGTCGGCTACCAGCATCTGGTTGTTACCAAAAGGCCCTTCACCTTGTTGTGAGCCACTCATATCGGTTTGGATCCACAGCAGACCATTTTTATCAAACCAAAGCCCGTCCGGGCTGGCTAAATGGTTGTCTTCAGTTAAGGTCAGCTCAGTATCCGGCGTTGCGGTGCCGACATCACCGGCCAGCAGAAAAATGTCCCAATCAAAGGCCATGGCAGCCTGAGTTTCACGTTCATGCCAGCGGATAATATGTCCGGTAACATTCGCTGCACGCGGGTTGGCGGCATCTGTCTGCTCGTCGGTGCGGCGGCTGTTATTAGTTAGGGTGAAGTAGACCTCGCCGGTATCCGGGTGTACTGCACCCCATTCCGGCCGGTCCATTTTGGTCGCGCCTGCCACATCGGCAGCTAAACGGGTATTGAGTAGTACATCGGCCTGATCGCTGAAAGTGACATTGGCAGCCGCAGCTTTCGCGGCAAAATCAGTGTTGTTAATGTCCAGCGCCAACCAATCACCGCTGCCGTCGTCATTAAAGCGGGCTACGTATAGGGTGCCGTCATTTAACAAATGACCGCCGGCGGTATTTTTATAGTAGGGCGCGGCAGAGACAAACTTGTAGATATATTCAAAGGTCGAATCATCACCGGAATACAGCACGACCGGCTTGCCTTCTTCCAATTTGCCAAAAATAATGCCTTCATGGCCGAAGCGACCCAGAGCCGTGCGCTTTTGCGGCACGCTGTCGGGATTAAACGGGTCAATTTCTACTATCCAGCCAAAAGTATTCGGTTCATTGCGGTAATCTTCTGTAGCGTCGGCGGCGACACTGCCGGCGTTAAAGCGCTGATACACATCAGCTGTTGGCGTGGCGGTTTCCCAGAAATAACGGCCGTTGGACGACGGCACGCCATAACGGCTGTGCTCGCGAGGCTGCTCTGCGTCGGCATTAACAAAGTAACCGGCCCAATTTTCTTCACAGGTTAAATAAGTGCCCCAAGGCGTAAAACCATTACCGCAGTTATTTAATGTACCGCGGGTGCGGCTACCGTCAGGGCTGTATTTGGTGATCACTTTGCTGCTGCCGCGCACCGGGCCACTGAGTTCCATCGGGGTAGCGCCGGTAATGCGGCGGTTAAACGGGCTGTTATTCACCAATTGCCAGTTGCCGTCGCTGTTTTGCTGGATATGCGCCACAGTAACGCCATGGGCAGCGATTTCTTTGCGCACCTGCTCGGCAGGGCGTGGCATGCTATCGATACCATTAGGATGGATCAGGTTGTGGTCGATATACTCGTGGTTAAACACCAACAAACCTTCAGTGGAGCTGGTACCGGCATTACGCGTATCAATAGGGAAGAAATGCATACCGTCATGGTGCATGCCAACTTGCTGCTCCTGCTCGGCCCCGGTGTTTGTCGCATCGGCTAAAAATGGCGGATAAGTGCCGGATAAAGGGGTACCCCAGGGTAAAAAAGCGCTGGCACTGTAACCTTGCGGTACTACTATAGCGTCGGCTCTGCCGGCTGCCACGGCAGTAAAGCCCAACAGCGGTGTGGTTGCTACCGGCGGTACGACCGGAGTTGGCTCGCCATCGTCACTGCTGCTGCACGCGGCCAGCGAGCCACCGAGCATTGCAGCGACAGCCGCGCCGACACTGCCTTTAAGGAAATTGCGCCGCGCCATCCGGCTGTCGACAATGGCGGCAAACGTAGGGTTTAGTGAAAAATTGGTTTGCGGGTCAACACCCGAGTTGTCGATACTGAGATTAGTTTTACTGTCTGACATTATTATTGCTCCGGGCGAAAACGGATTATTAGGCCGCTATATTTAACCGGTACTAAATGTCAAATTGGTTACAGAAAAATAGCAATTTTATGATGCTGTTACGCGCCCTACGTATTGCAGTGTTATTTCACGGGAGCGCGGGGCTTTTTCCTCTGGTATAGTAAGTGTTTTGTGCAGCGAGGGAACCGAATAAATGCAGTGGCAGGTACTAACTTTCGATGAATTAGACACTTATACGCTGTATAGCTTGTTGCAGCTGCGGGTGGACGTATTTGTGGTAGAACAAAATTGCCCTTATCCGGAGCTGGATGACAAAGACTTACATGCACAAACCCGTCACGTTATTCTGAAAAAGGGCGACAAGGTTATTGCGTACTCGCGTGTTTTGGCGCCGGGAGTCAGCTTTGACGGCTTTCCGGGGATAGGCCGCGTGTGCGTGTCACAAACGGCGAGGCGTTTGGGTCTTGGTCAGGTGCTGGTAGAAAAAACCCTTAGTGTTGCCGCAGAATTATGGCCGGATACCGATATTCATATTTCAGCGCAGTGTTATCTACAGCAGTTTTACCAGGATTTAGGCTTTAAGCCCGCCAGTGAGCCGTATCTGGAGGATGATATTCCGCATCTGAAAATGATTAAGCCGGTACACTGAACAATAAAAAGCCGCAACGGATGCGGCTTTTTCAATTACTGCAGCAGATTAGAAGCGTACGTTTACACCCACCCAGAAGTTACGCGCTTTATCTTTGTTATTGTAGTCATCAACAAAGCTTGCACTGTAACCATTTTCACCGTTGCTATCGTACACGCAGCTCGAAGCTGTCTCGTCACATTCGGTAAAGGCGATACTGTAAGTTGTGAAGTCACGATCCAGCAGGTTGTTAATCCGCGCATTAAAGGTTACTGACTCACTGGCCTGGTAAGAAGCACCCAGATGGAACACGTTATAGGCCTTGTAATGTAAGGCTTTATCGTTGTCGACATCCCATGAGCGGAAACGTTTGGTGCGGTACTCTGAGGTCAGAAATACATTCAGCTCGTCAGTCGCATCCCAGCTTAGCGTCAGGTTAGCCATATGCTTGGCGCTGTTGCCCAGCGGTTGGCCTTTGTTGGCGCCGCTTTTCTGCTCACTGTCGGTATAGGTGTAGTTAGCACGCAATGCTACGCTGTCGGTGGCTTGCCAACGGCCGGCCAGCTCAGCGCCCTGAATGGTAACTTTATCAATGTTGACGGTTTTGCTGCTGGTGGCATAGCCAAGATCGGCATATTCACCGGTTGGTGCACATTCAATATTGGTACCGGTACCGCATGGTTGTGAAGCGATTTTATCGTCAAAATCGTTCTTAAAGATGGTGGCGTTAAAGTTATGGCCGTTATGGTGTTGCCAGTAAGCTGCAATCTCGGTTGATACGCTGGTTTCTGCTTCCAGATCCGGGTTGCCGAATTGTGGTGAGGTGCCCTGACCACCAAAACCAATTACGCCATTGTACAGTTGGGTAGTTTTTGGTGTTTTGTAGCCGGTGCTGACACCACCTTTAATGGTCCAGCTTTCATTTAGCGTGTATACACCATATAAACGCGGACTCAACTGGCTGCCGAATACTTCATGGTCGTCACGGCGCAAGCCGGCAGTAATCGAGAAGGCTTGGGTTGCATCCCAGGTATCTTCAGCAAATACCGACCACATATTGTGTTCTTGCACAGCACCGGGTGTGCCGCTTTCCATACCAAATACGCCGTCTTCCAGCTCACCGCGGATCACCTGAGCACCTACTACTGCAATATGCTGGCCGGCTAGATCAAACGGCATATCCAGTTTGGCATCCAGCGTGTACTGATTGCTGGCCATAACCCGTTTTGCCCGCGGCAGGAAGGTAGCTTCAGCCAGGTCTTTGCGATCGTCTTCGCTGATACCGGCATAAATGCCTGTGCCGTCAAACATAGCAAGCAGCAGTTCACGCTCGCTGGTGGTAAACGGCAGGGTGCGGCCATGGTTTTGCGTATCAACATAAGATAACGACACAAAGCTGTTACCAAAATCCCATTTACCTTCGTGCGTTATTGACCAGGTATCTCGACTGAATTCCTGAGTCGGGCTATAACCGATACGTGGGTTGGCACGACGTGCCCATACACCGCCGCTGGCTTCACAAGCAGCCTGACGACTACCGCTACCGCCACGGCAAAAATTACCCGCAGCCCAAACACTGTCAATATTATCCACAGTGCCTACCGGATACTCTCTGGAGCCGTCATCGTTAATCAACGGTGTGTTGTCGTATTGTTGCTTAGATGTTTCAATATCAAGCCAAATGCTTTGGTTGCTGGCCGGAGTCCAGCTTAAGCGGCCGCCGAACACTTCGTTATCATTGTCGACCGTTTTACCGCCGCTACCGAAACCCAGCGAGCGGTTACGCACTTCGCCGTTAGGGTAAGCAACCGGGGCATATTGCGGTGTGGATGCCATGCGGTTGTAAAAACTGCCGCGCAGTGACATACCCAGTACACCCGGGATCAGCGGGCCCATTACGTTAAAGTCGGTGGTGATATCTTCGCCAAAGGCGTCATCAGTTTGCACGGTGCGGCTGTGGCTAACCGAGCCTACCCATTTATCGGTAACTTTTTTGGTAATAATATTGATAACGCCGCCCAAAGCATCTGCGCCGTATAAAGTAGATGCCGGGCCACGGATAACTTCAATGCGATCTACCGCATCCAGTGGCGGGATATGACCGAACTGGTTGCCGCCAAAGTTATTCGGATAAATGTCGCCGTGGTTATTCTGCCGTTTACCGTCAACCAGTATCAGGGTGTAGTCTGACCCCATGCCGCGCATGCTGATACTACCCTGGCCGGTTTTATCGCGGGTTTCGCCGATATCTACCCCTTCTAAATCGCGTACCGCATCCAGCAGAGTGGTATAAGGCCGTTTAGCCAATTCTTCCTGAGTGATCACGGAAATACTGGCCGGCGCGTCTACCAGTTTTTGCTCGAAGCCCGAGGCGGTAACCACGATAACTTCCATATTGTAATCCGGTGCGGCGGCAAGCTCTGCCTGAGCTGACGGTAGCGCAAAAACAGCGGCCATGGCGCACGCCAGAGTGGTAGGGCGAAACAACATTTTTAACTCCTTTAACAGTGTTCTTCAGGCAGGGATGCCGGGCTGGAACGTAAAGTTTCGTAAATAGTTTAACGAATGATAATTATTATCATTGCTAAGATCAATCAATATAATTTTACCTCTAGCCAGACTGGTTGATGGAAATGTATTCTTATGCATTTAATTATCAAAAAATTAACATGGATATTTGTAGTGGGAACGGCTCGTTTCTCACAATAGAAACAAGGCTATGAATGCGATTGATTCGCATTTTTTACTGTGTTCTAATTGCGTGCATTAAAGCCGAATTGTTAATAAACGGAGTTTTTATGGGTAAATTATCTTTGAGCCTGCTTTCTGTGGCGCTGATGTCTGCGTATGCGACAGCTGCAGAGACTGAGCTGAACGCTATTGAGCGGGTGAGTATTATCGGCTCGTCACAGGCAGTTAACGATATTCCCGGCTCTGCCGGTTACATTTCACAGCAAGATTTAGATACATTCAGTTATACCGATATATCCCGGGTGCTGGCCACTACACCCGGCGTTTATGTGCAGGAAGAAGATGGTTATGGTTTGCGGCCAAATATCGGTATGCGAGGCACCGGTACCGGGCGCAACGACAAAATTACGGTAATGGAGGACGGAGTATTAATTGCACCGGCGCCTTATGTTGCACCTGCCGCGTATTACTTTCCAACTACCGGCCGGCTGGAAGCGGTAGAGATTATTAAAGGCTCGTCGTCGGTGAAGTATGGCCCGCGTACGACCGGAGGTGTGTTGAATCTGGTATCACGCAGTATTCCGCAAGCCGCACTGGCCGGCCGCCTTGACGCCGCGCTGGGGCAAGATGGCTTTCGTAAGCTGCATGGCTTTGTTGGTGGCGAGCGCGATAACTTAGGTGCGGTAATAGAAGGTTATCACTATGGTGCCGATGGCTTTAAAGACTTACCCGACGGCGCTGGCACCGGCTTTGAAAAAACCGACTTGCTGGCTAAGTTTGCCGGCCGCTTTGGCCGCAATGACGCGCACAAACTGCAGTTAAAGTTAAGCTACGCTGATGAAACTTCAGACGAAACCTACGCCGGTTTAACCGATGCCGACTATCAGGCAACGCCTTATCGCCGTTATGCCGCGTCGCAAAACGATGTAATGAATACCGAGCATAAAGGTTACCAGCTAAATTATCAGTACGACCTGGCAAACGGTGCGCAATTCAGCACTACTGCTTATTTAAATGATTTCAGCCGTAACTGGTATAAAGCGAATCAGGTTGGCCTGGCTAATTTACAGGCATACTCTGCATTTGAAGCGGCTCCTACGGTTGAAGGTATTAATGTCAGCATTCGTGCCAACAATCGTGGTTACGAGTCAAAAGGTATCCAGTCAGAATTCACCCTGCCATTGGCAGCGCACCAACTGACTTTTGGTGGCCGTTTACACCAGGACGAAGAAGATCGCTTTCAGTGGGATGATATTTACCTGCTGGGGCAGGATCTGGGCATGACGCTGACCAGTGCCGGTGTGCCGGGCACTCAGGATAATCGCACTGCATCTGCCGATGCGTTAGCCTTATATGTGCATGATGAATGGACCATTGATAATCTGGTAGTCAGTGGTGGTCTGCGCTATGAAGATATCGACACTGAAACACAAAATTGGAACCGTGCGCCAGACCGCAGCGGTGTCTCTACCGTGCGTAAGGCAGGTAGTTCAATTGTGCTGCCGTCAATTGGCGCTACTTATCGCCTGAACGACCAGATCGTATTATTGGCCGGCGTGCAAAAAGGTTTCGCCCCGGCAGCACCGGCGAATGCTGAACAAAAAGAAGAAGAGAGCATCAATGCCGAACTGGGGCTGCGCTATCAGCGTGGCGAGCGTCAGGCAGAGGTGCTGCTGTTTAGCTCGAAATACGACAATATGCATGGCAACTGTACAGCCAGCGTAGGTTGTAATCCGGATAATATCGGTGATCAGTTTAACTTTGGTGAAGTGGTGGTTAATGGGGTGGAATTCAGCAGCCGGCATGAATATCAGCACCAACATTACCGCATCCCGGTAAAGTTGAGCTACACCTTTACCCACAGTGAATTTCAATCTGATTTTGACAGCGGCATTTTCGGTACTGTTAAAAACGGTGATGAAATGCCTTACGTGCCGCAGCATCAGGCCAGCCTGGAATCCGGCATAGAGGCAGAACGTTATACAGTGTTGGCACGGTTGCGTTATGTGTCTTCGGCACACGCCAGTCTGGATGAGGCTGGTTTAGATGCCATTAACAGCCGTACTGTACTGGATTTGTCGGCTAAATATAATGTAACGCCCAACCAGCAGTTGTACTTTAACGTAGACAACCTGCTGGATAGAACCTACATTGCTAACCGTGCTAATGGTGGTATCCAGCCGGGTAAGCCCCGTACCTTATCAGTAGGTTACCGGCTGGATTTCTAGCCGGGTTTCATTAAAAAGCCCGCAAGGGCTTTTTAATACTCAGCGCTGTGGCGGGCCGTAAATTTGCTCGGCGGTATTAAACAGGATCCAACTGGTTAAAATGTATTTATCGTTTGATACCGGCACACAACCGCGATGGGTGTGGGTAAAGTAGGCCGGTGCTATCACCATGCTACCGGCCTTGGGTTTAATACTTTTGTTTTGGTAATAGAACTCGGTTTGGCCGCCTTCAGCTACATCATTTAAGTAAAACATAAACAGCAAGGTGCGGTGTAATGGCTCTGTGCTGCCTTGTTGCGGGTACACTTCGCTGTGCCAGTAGCCGTAGTTGCCTTTTCCTGCTTCGTACTTCTGCGCCTGGATATTGCCCAGGCGAAACAAGGCACGGATAAAGTCCATGGTTTTCGGCTCGCCCAGCTCAGCAAAGTTGTCGTGAGTAATGGCGGTAGGCTGGCCGGTTTGCGGGTGGGCGATAGTTAAGCCCAGGGGGCCAATGAGCGCGAAGTGGTACTTTTTAAAATACTCGCAGGCATAGCGCGTGGTTGCTTCCCAAATCACCTTCATAAATGGCTGGTACTCCGCGTGCTGGTATAAGTACAAGTCGGTACTGATTTTTTTACTGGTATCGACGCCTGAACCAGTGCGGCCGGCAGTTGTGTGCGGGCTGGCATCAAAGGCGTTAATCAGCTGTTGGCAAAATTCGCTGCTTAACGCATTATCGTACACCTCAATAAAATCAGTCATCAGGTAACCTTGTTATGTGGCAAGACAATTTCTCTCCGCGTTTCTCTGACACGGATGCACTCGGACATATCAACAATACCGTGTTTGCGGTGTGGTTTGAAGGTGCCAGACAAGGCGTTTTTGAAATTTTTACTCCACAGCTTAATTTGAAGCAATGGCCGCTGATTGTGGCCAGCGTAAAACTGGAGTACCACGCCCAAACACATTACGGCAAAGCGGTAGAAATACGCACTTATATCAGCCGTATCGGTGGCAGCTCGTTCGATGTGTATCAGGAAGCCTGGCAGGCAGGGGTAAAGACGGTGTCGGGAACTGCGGTAATGGTGCAATTCGATTATGCCGGCAACAAAGCAGTCGCTATTACGCCGCAGCAAAAACAACAGCTTAATTTACACCTGCACAGCGCGTAAACATCGCAGGCAGCGTTTCACTGGTCGTAAAGCTCTGGTATGGTAAGCCGTGGCTGAGTAAGGTCAAGATAACAAAAATAACGGAGTCTGCTATGAAAAGCCTGTTTACCGGTGTTGTTACCGGCTTAAGTTTAGTACTGGCCACCGCGGCACACGGCTATGACCGTATTACCGGCGCCGAATTTGCCAGTCGCTCTGAAGTTATTGCCCCCAATGTTATGGCCGCAACCAGTCAGCCTTTAGCCACTCAAATTGCACTGGATATTATGCGCCGTGGCGGTAATGCCATTGACGCCGCCATTGCCGCGAATGCAGCCCTGGGGTTGATGGAGCCTACCGGTAATGGTATCGGTGGCGATCTGTACGCCATAGTCTGGGATGCCAAGACACAAAAATTGCACGGTTTAAATGCCTCGGGCCGCTCTCCACTGAGTTTAAGTTACGATATGTTGGCGCATGAGCTGCAAAAGCTTGGCCGCACCGATTTGCCGCCACACGGCATGTTGCCTATCAGTGTACCAGGCGCAGTAGACGGCTGGTTTGAGCTGCACCAAAAGTTTGGCAGTATGCCGATGGCAGATGTTCTGCAACCGGCCATTGGCTATGCTGAACAGGGTTTTCCGGTCAGTGAATTAATTGCGTATTACTGGGATCGCAGTGTGCCGGTGTTAAGCCCGCAACCGGGCGATTTTGTCGGTACCTTTACTATCAACGGTAAAGCGCCGGTGAAGGGCGAAATGTTTAAAAACCCGGCATTGGCCAATACGCTGAAGCAGCTTGCTGTTAAAGGCCGCGATGCCTTTTATAAAGGCGATATCGCAGTAGAAATTGACCGCTTTATGCGTGCCAACGGCGGCTATTTGCGCTTTGCTGATTTTGCTAACCACCGCTCAAGTTGGGTAGAGCCGGTAGGAGTAGACTACAAAGGCTACACCCTGTGGGAGTTGCCACCGAATGGTCAGGGCATAGCCGCGCTGCAAATGCTGCAAATTCTGAAGAACTTTGATTTAAAAGCCAGTGGTTTTAACACGCCGCAAAGCCTGCATCTGCTGGTTGAAGCAAAAAAACTGGCGTTTGAAGACCGCGCCAAATTTTATGCCGACCAGGACTTTAACCAGGCGCCGGTAGCAGGGTTGATTTCGGCAGAATACGGCCGCGAGCGGGCGAAGTTAATTGGTGATAAAGCGGCAAAACGGGTTGATGCCGGTAATCCGAATTTGTATCAGGGCGACACTATTTATATGACCACCGCCGATAAACACGGCAATATGGTGTCGTTAATTCAAAGCAATTACCGTGGTATGGGCTCTGGCGTGGTAGTGCCCGGCCTTGGCTTTGTGTTTCAGGACCGCGGCCAGCTGTTTTCTATGGATAAGCAACACGCCAATGTGTATGAGCCGGGTAAACGACCGTTTAATACTATTATTCCGGCTTTTATTACTAAAGACGACAAACCGTTGGTGAGTTTTGGCGTAATGGGTGGTGCGATGCAGCCACAGGGCCATGTGCAAATTCTGATTAATATGGCCGATTACGGCATGAACCTGCAGGAAGCCGGCGATGCCGCACGCTGGCAGCATTTGGGTAGCACCGAGCCAACCGACAGCAGTGAGATGTACCTGCAAAACGGTGGCTATATTGAAGTAGAGCGTGGCATACCTTATGAAACCGTACGCGAGCTGATGAAAAAAGGCCACGATGTACGCTATGGCTTAGGTGGCTATGGCGGTTACCAGGCCATTATGCGCGATCATGCTAATGGCGTATGGATTGGCGCGTCAGAATCACGCAAAGACGGCCAGGCGGCAGGCTACTAACCCAACTGCACCTGTACCTGATAATTGGCGGTGATCTGCGTTATAGCCTGTTGCATATCACCGTCAAAGTCGGCGCACAGTTCAGCATAGCTGTGGCGTAGCTTTAACCGCTGTGTGGTTTTAACAAAGCGCAGCACTTCTTCTTTGCTGGTTAAAATCAGCCGCGGCACCCGCACGTTATTACCCTGTTCATCTTTGGCAATCATGCTGAAATAAGATGAATTACAGTGCTTTATTTTGCCGGTTTGGATGTTTTGCGCTTCCACGCGAATACCCACCACCATAGAGCTGTTGCCAACGAAAATCACCGAGGCTTTTAACGTTACCAGCTCGCCGACTTCAATCGGGTTTAAAAAGTCTACCCGGTCGACCGAGGCGGTGACGCAGTATTTACCACTGAACTTAGAACCACAGGCAAAGGCAATTTGATCCATCAAGGACAACAAATAGCCACCATGAATTTTACCGCTGAAATTAGAGTGTGATGGCAGCATCAGCTGCGACAATGTAACGCGGGAGCTGCTGCTTTTTTTATACAGATCAGTCATTGTCTGTTTGCCTTTAAGTACAATAGGTTAGCTTCAGTGTAGCAGAGCTTTAGTTCAGCTCGTTAGCCAGCGGTTTATGTTGCACCAACACCCAGGGGGAAATCACCACTGCCCACAATTCGGTTTTATTATTAAACCATAGCTGCGCCTGCTGCTCTGTAGTGCGGCCCAGCAGACCACCGGCCAGCCAATCAGCCACCAGTGCCTTATCATCGCAGCTAAAGGCAAAAGCAGCTTCAACCAGATCCAGTGTAGGCTCTACGCTGATCACTGAACCTGCGGCATAGAACTTTTGTAGCTCCAGCCAGTTAATTCGTGCGGTTTCGCTGATAATTTTGGCTTTTATCAGTTCAGGGTTATGTTCATCATCAATAAGATGCGCATCTGGTGGTGTGATTGCAGTCATAAAAGTTTACTCGATTTCATCGCCTTGTTCAGCTACCTGCGCGGCGCTGAGTTCGTGCTTTTTCAATAATTTATAAAAGTCGGTGCGGTTGCGCCCGGCCAGCTCGGCGGCCCGCGTAACGTTACCTTCAGTCATTTGCAGCACCCGGATTAGGTATTGTCGCTCAAACTGATCGCGTGCTTCGGTCAGGCTGGGCCAGTAGCTGCTGTCTTGTGACAATGCTTGCTCTACCTGGGCCGCACCGATTACCGGGCTGTGGGTTAAGGCAACACATTGTTCTACTACGTTAACCAGTTGGCGCACATTACCCGGCCATTTGGCGGTCGCCAGCAACTGCATGGCATCATCAGAAAAACGGGTGACATCTACCTGATGACGTTCAACGCTGAGTTGCAACACATGGCGGGCCAACAGCGGGATATCTTCCGGCCGTTGTTCCAGGGTGGGCAATTGCAGGTTAACTACGTTCAGCCGGTAGTATAAATCTTCACGAAAGCTGCCATCGGCCATCGCCTGCTGTAAGTCGCGGTGTGTGGCCGACAGCACCCGCACATTAATGGGGATAGTTTTAGCGCTGCCCACCGGGCGGATCTGCCGTTCCTGTAAAGCCCGTAACAATTTAACCTGCAGCGACACCGGCATATCACCAATTTCATCTAAAAACAGCGTGCCACCATCGGCCTCACGAAACAAACCGCCGTGCTCTGTTACTGCCCCGGTAAAAGCCCCTTTGGTATGGCCAAACAGTTCAGATTCCAGCAAATGTTCCGGCAGGGCACCACAGTTTATTGCTACAAAGGGTTTGCCGGCGCGCGGGCTGGCGTTGTGAATGGCTTTAGCCAACAGTTCTTTACCGGTGCCGCTGGCGCCGGTGATCAACACACTGACATCGCGCTGCGCCACACGGTAGCTTTGCTCCAGCACATCTTCCATTAACTTGCTGCGGGTAATAATGTCGGCGCGCCAGCCGGCTTGTTCCGGCACCGATTGGTGCACCGCATTTTGCAGAATATCGCGCAGCTCATTGGTGTTAAGTGGCTTGGTTAAAAAGCCGAACACACCACGCTGAGTGGCGGCAACGGCCTCCGGAATAGAACCGTGTGCGGTCATAAGTACCACCGGCAAACCGGGATAGCGTTTAGCTATTTCGTCAAACAGGCTCATGCCATCCAGTCCCGGCATACGCAGATCGCTTAGCACAACATCAACGCTGTTTTTGCCCAGTAACGGTAAGGCGGCCTCGGCTGAGTCGGCACTGATCACCTGATAACCTTCACCTTCGAGGCGCAGCGTGAGCAGGCGCAGTAAGCTGGGGTCGTCGTCTACCAGCAGCAAGCGTGGTTTAGGGCTGGCCATTATTGTCCTCCGGTTGGGGAACCTGTACCGGCTGATTTAGCTGCGCTTCTATTTGCGTCAGCGCATCTATCTTCTTTTGTAACTCTTTGTTGGTCTTTTGCAGTCGTTCCAGGTTGTCATGCTGCTGGGCATTAAGCCTTGTTAATGCGCTTACCGCCGACTCGGCTTCCAGCAGCTTTTGATTAAATGCCAGATCCCAGCTGAGCAAGGCGGCTAACGGCGCCGGCAGCTGCGCTAATTGCTCAGCCGACTGCATTTGCACCCGCAACCGGGTTAAATAGGGTGTGTCCGGGTGAAGTTGTAAAATAGTGCGTTTCAGCGCCCATATTTCATCCTGGCTGGTGTCTGCCAGCAGGTTATCGCGCTCTTCATTCATCCGGCCTAACATCGCTGCGCGGTAGTTTACCCAGGCTTGCAGTGTAGCGGCATCATCGGCTATGGCCAGTGGTGTTGCCACCGGCTCCGGTTCCGGCAAGGTGGGCGTTGACGGTTCCGGTTGTACCACCGGCTCTGCCGGTGTGGTATCCGGTGGCGGTGGTGGTACAAGCAACTGGCAGCCGTTTAATAACAGCAGCAGGCTAATAATAAATCCGCTTTTCATGCGTTTTTTTCCTCTAACAAGGGGAGCCGCACCCGAATACAGACGTCGGCATAAATTACATCAACAATGTCGGCGTGGCCACCTAACAGGCGCGCACAATCTGCCACTATCGACAAGCCTAAACCGGAGCCTTGCACTGCGTCAAAACGCGCAGTAGTGCCACGCTGAAACGGCTCAAACAGTTTCTCCCGCAATGCGGTGGGTATCGGGTTGCCGTTATTGGCAACATCTAACACCAGTTGGTGCTCTTGTTGGTACAGTTTTACCCATACCGGGCTGTCCTGGCCGCCATAGGCCTGAGCATTATTAATCAGGTTGTCCAGTATACGCCGGAACAGGGTGGCGTCGGTATAAATTGCACTTAACTGACAGCTTAGCTCGATACTTTGGCCGCGTTGTTGTAATGACAAGGCATGGTCGTTAAAGCAGTCGGTAAACAATTGCTGCGGCGAATGCCAGTCTGGCTCTGGTTTAGCCTGTTGCAATAAGCGGTTGTAGTCCAGTAATTGCTCGGTTAATACACTCAGCCGGTCGGCGCTGCCATTAAGCAAGCCTACCACTTCCAGTTGCTGTTTATTTAATGGCCCTACCAACTGTTCGCTTAACAAGGCGCAGCCTTCGCGAATACTGGACAGCGGTGTTTTTAGCTCATGCGAGGCATGGCGCAGTAAAATCAGCCGCAGTGCCTCTAATTGTTGTAAACGTGAGCTGAGCCAGCGCAGCTGTTCACCTAATTCGGTCAGCTCACGCGGGCCGGTAAGTTTTTCATCCGGGAACTGATGTTGCTGACCGATAGCGCGGATCATCTTATCCAGCTTGCGCACCGGCGCGGTAATACGCCCCGACGCCCATAGCACCAGCAGCAGTGTTAATAACACCAGTGCTACCGTTTGCCAGGCCAGCTGTTGTTGGCTTTCTACTACAAAGCGTTGCTGTTGCTGCAGATTTTGCTCCAGCAGCAGCCAAATTTGTTGCGTGAGTTGCTGCTGTTGTTGGCGAAACTGTTGTACCACCGGTTCCAGCTGCGGCCCGGTCAGGCTGGCAAAGTTATCCAGCAACAGTGTCAGTTGATACTGTTGTTGCCGGCACAGTTGTGGTTGGCCAATATTGTCACACACTTGCTGTAACAGGGTACCGTAGCTGTCGAGGTGGCTGCGGGCAACCCGGGCCAGTGCATCGGTTTTTACCACCGCATGCTGGCGCACCGCCCGCTCAATATCCACCACCAGGTTTTGCATGTTTTCAGCACGGCGCACACTGGCGACAGAGGATTCTGCTTCCGTTACCGCATTGCGGCTTACACCACTTAAGGCTTTGTGGCTTTGCCACATCAATACTGCCACCGGAATTAAGGCGAGAAAGAAACTCAGCAATACCAGTTGGCGTAACGAAGCCGTTTGAATTGAAAAGCGCATAATGTTCTGTCTTAGCCGCAAGGGCGCTAAGCATACCCTATTTTAGCGGCAAAAAAAAAAGGCCGGTGGGGTTCCGGCCTTGCAAAAATTCAGCGAAAGCCGCTGAACTCATGGGATCGTCAGCTAAAACGGCTTAAGCCGCTTTAGCCATATACTCCGGTTGATACTGTATAACCGGGCGTGGTTGAGCAAATACCGGTTGGGTTGCCGTTGTTTGCGCCTGTTCCCAAGCCAGTACACTGTCATTGTTCAGATTAACGCGGCGCAGCATAGTGACTACTATCGCTACATTCGCCAGTAAAAATAACACTGTACCCAGTAAGAAAAAGTCCATAACAACCTCCGTAAGGTGCAGCCTTTACTTCGTTTGGCTGCGTTAAGACGGTTAAAAGGAGAATGTGGCAAAGGCAGTTTCTGCTGTATCTGATTGCGCTTGCGACATTCTCCTGTAGCGTCGCTTACAATAGGTAATGCAGGGGCTGTGCCAACTTTGAATTATGATTAATTGTCATTATTAATCAGGTGTTTAGAATTGTTTTGTGCGGTGTTGGTGCGCGGCGGGAAAATTAACTGTCGCTGTTTGGCAACAGTTAATTTGCCTAAAAAATAAAGTTGTTATTTATCAATTGGTTACACTGTATGTTTTTGGCGACACAACTCTTATATTATTGATTTTATTCAGATAAATCCATAACGTTTCGCTACGCGGTCAAAATATTCCAGGCAGTGCTTGGCATATTCACGTTTTTCCACATAGGTCCCCGGAAAAAAGCTCTTTTTAAAACCGTAAGCCACCATGTCTTTTAAGCGCTTAAGCGGAATATCAAAGTTATCCAGTGCCAGTTGGTATTCTTTGCTCACTGTGGTGTTAGACACCAGCCGGTTGTCGGTGCAAATAACGGTAGCAATGCGGTTATCCAGCATATCTTTAAATTTATGCTGCTTAATATCGCTGATAGCGGGGTTAGTTTGCAGGTTACTGGTTAAGCACACTTCTATCGCGATGCGCTTATCGGCAATATAAGAGGCCAGGTTGCGGATATAAGCGGCTTTATCACTGATGTCGGGGTGCGAAATCATTTCCGGGATAAACATTGAATAACCATGGCCGATACGGTCGGCATAGCATTCGGTAATGGCTTCAAATACGCTTTCAGCGCCATAGGCTTCACCGGCGTGCAGGGTTTTCAGTAAAAAGTGCTGATGGGCGTATTCATACACTTCTTTAAACTTACCGGCCGGATAGCCACTTTCCTGGCCGGCTAAATCCAGCCCGACGATAGGAACACCCGCTTCGTCGCGCAGCCGCACACTGGCGCGCACCAGCTCCATTGCTGCCAGTTTTATTACGTCCATCGGCGCAAAATCGCGCATCAGTTGAAACAGATTGGTGTAGTACGGCGAGAAGCCTTTGTCGCCAAACATCCGCATGGCGCAGTTAATAATGCCGTAAGCAAAAGGCGGTTTTTGGCCGCTCAGCACCACCTCAGTGGCATTGTATTCCTGCATAGCGCGCTTTAAACCGTCATTCACAGCATGCATAACACGGTCAAAGTCGATGCCGTTGGGCAGATCTATTAACAACTGTGGCGCAAAGCGCACTTCAATATAGTTTACGCCTTCCAGTTGGTTGTCTATTGCCAGTTCATAAGCGGCACGTTCTAAGTTCTGCATATCGCGCAGCACAGCACAGGTGTACTGAAAACAGTGCAGGTATTCACCCAGGTTGTTGTATTTTTCTTTAAACACCAGCTGTTTTAAGCCTTCCACGGTGTCTGCAGGCAGCTTGGTGCCGGTGCGCTTGGCCATCTCAATTAAGCTGCTAAGGCGCAGGCTGCCATCCAGATGCAGGTGTAAATCAGACTTGGGCATCTCTTTAATAAATTCAGCAGAATAACGTGGCATAGCGGCTCCTTAACAAATACTTGCAGCTAAGTGTATCGCAATTCCCGCGGTTTTCGTTGGCAAAGCGGTTAGCTGGCGGCATATTTATTTAAATTGGCAAACGCCATCAGGATATCTTTGGCGTAGCTAACGCGCGGGTGCTTAAGGGCACCTTTGCGCCATACCAGATAAATAAAGTTCTCTGGCCCGGGCTGACCTAATTGCACTAACCCGGCATTTTTTATCGCCTCGCGGCATAAGTAATCCGGCAGTACGCTGTAGCCAATGCCGGCTTTTACAATACCGGCAATGGCGCGGATATCGGGACAAATAGCCGCAATTGGCGATTGGCAGTTATCGTTAAACACCGCATTAAAGTAATGGCGGATCAGCGGCAGGGTGGGGTCGTAGCTGACCACCGGGTATAACCGCAGCTGCTCTGCGCTAAGTGCCTGTTGTGACAGCTGTGCGCCGGTAAAACGGTTGGCTACCAGCATCAGCCGCTCGCTATCAATAATCTGGTAGTCATATACCGCCGGATCCGGCGTTGAGGCGGTAATGGCCAGCTCAGCCGTGCCGTCGGCCAGCAACTGGTAAATACGGTCTTTATTACCAATATGCACCACCAGGTTTACCTCACCGGCTTGCAGTAAGTTTGCAAACTGTGCGCCGGCAATATGGCTGATATATTCCGCCGGGCCTGCAATGTTCAGTGTGCCGTATACCGCATTACTGCGATTACGCACCGAAGCCAGTTTTTGCTCTACTGCATCTAAATGCGTGGACACCTGCAGTGCTAAATCGTGCGCGGCGGCGGTGGGTTCTACCCCGCGGGCTTTGCGCTCAAATAAGGCAAAACCCACCAATGACTCAATGCTTTGAATATGCGCGGTAGCGGCCGGCTGTGACAAGCCCAGGTTAGCGGCGGCTTTGGTAATAGTGCCGCAGCGATACACTTCGACAAAGGTACGTAATTGCACAAAGTACGACATAAAACCCCAGCCATCAGAAATATGATGGCTGATGGTAAAAGAGCTGAGTTCTAACTGCAAGCGTAACGGCTTAAGCTGACATCACTGAATAACGCGTCGGGAATATCCTCAGCGCGTTTTGCCTAAAAGGAAACGATTATATGCTTAAGCGCACTCTGTTATCAGTGGCCATGGTAAGCCTGTTTAGCCAGGCGGCGTTTGCCGGCGACAGCAAAGGTCAAATTCTGGTGTTGTTATCCAGCGAAAGCCAGATGCAACTGCAAGACGGCAAAACACTGAGCACCGGTTACTATCTCAACGAGTTTGGTGTACCGGCCGATGCCTTTATTACTGCCGGTTACGAGCTGATATTGGCCACGCCAAAAGGCAATGCGCCGGCGGTGGATGAAAAGTCGGTAACGGTGCAATACTTCGGCGGTAGCGAGGCTGAAATGCAGCGTATCAGCAAGGTGGTTGCGGCTATTCCCGGTATTGACGATACGCTGTCATTAAAAGAAGTGATTGCCAACGGCCTTGCGCAATACGAAGCGGTATTTATTCCGGGTGGCCACGCACCGTTAATCGATTTAGCCAACAACCCTGAAGTAGGCACCATTCTTAAGCATTTTAATGCTGAGGCTAAACCTACTGCGGCCATTTGCCATGGCCCGATAGCGCTGTTATCCGCCCAGCAAAACCCGCAGGCGTTTCAACAGGCGCTGGTGCAACAAAGCCCGGCTACAGCGACTAACTGGATTTATGCCGGTTACAAGATGACAATTTTCTCTGATGCAGAAGAAACCGTATTTGAAGGCTCATTAAACGGCGACAAACTGCAATATTATCCTGGTAAAGCCATGCAACAAGCCGGCGGTGCTATGCAATACAGCGCAGCCTGGACGCCGAATGTGGTGGTAGATCGTGAGCTTATTACCGGGCAAAACCCGTTTTCAGACAAAGCCCTGGCTGACGCCGTACTGGCGCAGCTGGAACAACAGCGTTAAGCGCTGATAACACATACCGGAGTTGTAATGCTGAATTTTAATTTTAAAAATCAAACTGAAATCTTATTTGGTAAAGGCCAGATTAAAGAAGCGAAAAGCCGCTTACCCAAAGACGCCAAAGTTCTGTTGTTATACGGTGGTGGCTCTATTAAACGGAACGGCGTGTACGATGATGTCGTAAAGCTGCTGGACGGCGTAAGCTTTGAGGAATTTGCCGGGGTAGAGCCTAACCCAACGCTGCAAACCCTGATGCAGGCAGTAGAGTTGGTGCGCGCCAAACAGCTGAATTTTATTCTGGCAGTGGGCGGCGGCAGTGTAATTGACGGCGCTAAGTTTGTTGCGGCAGCGGCCCACTTTGACGGCGAGCCGTGGGATATTCTGGCCAAAGGCGCGGCCTTTAGCTCGGCGCTGCCAATCGGCGCGGTATTAACCCTGCCGGCTACCGGTTCAGAAAGCAACGGTAACTCGGTGGTCACCAATAAAGACACAGCACAAAAGCGCGCTTTTGGCTCAGATATAGTGCAACCGGTATTTGCCGTGCTTGACCCGGTATACACCTTCTCATTGCCATTAAAGCAAGTGGGTAACGGTGTGGTCGATGCCTTTGTGCATGTAATAGAGCAGTACCTGACTTACCCGGTTAACGCGCCGTTGCAGGACCGTTTTGCTGAAGGCATTTTACAAACGTTGATCAGCGAAGGGCCAAAAGCCCTGACCACGCCGCAAGATTACGACGTGCGTGCCAATGTGATGTGGTCGGCTACTATGGCGTTAAATGGTTTAATTGGCAAAGGCGTACCACAAGACTGGGCTACGCATATGATAGGCCACGAGCTTACCGCCTTGTTTGGCTTGGATCATGCGCAAACCCTGGCGATCGTGTTACCCACCTTAATGTATGTGCAGCGCGGGCAAAAGCGGCAAAAGCTGCTGCAGTTTGGTCAGCGGGTATTTAATATCAGCAGCGGCACTGAAGATGAAATTATTGATAAAACCATTAAAGCTACCCAGGACTTTTTCGAGCATATGGGCGTAAAAACCCGCTTGTCAGATTACAACCTGGCCGCGGCAGATATTGATAAGTTAGTGGCTAACCTGGAGCGTAACGGCATGACCGCGCTGGGTGAGCACAGCGACATTGATTTAACCAAAGCGCGGCAAATTTTGACGCTGGCGCTGTAACGTTAACCGTAAAGGTTACACCGTAGCGCGGCTGTATGAATAAAAAGCCCCGGCGCATAATGCTGCCGGGGCTTTTGTTAGCTTAACGGGTTTTAGTAGCTTGACTGAGTGGGCTGTACTATCAGTTCATCGACATTAACATCGTCCGGTTGCTCAATGGCATAAGCAATGGCGTTGGCTATGGCTTGCGGTTTTAACGCCACTTTACGAAAATCTTCCAGCCAGGCTTTGGTGGCAGTATCTGTGGTGGTGTGTGCCAGCTCACTTTCTACTACGCCGGGCGAAACCGTGGTAACCCGCACCTTTTGGGTTTCCATACGCAGGCCATTTGAAATGGCGCGTACAGCAAACTTAGTGGCGCAATACACCGCCGCGGTGGGAAACACATTATGCGCAGCGATAGAGGCCACATTGATAATATGGCCGCCACGTTGTTCCATTGCGGTTAAAACAGACTCAATACCGTTTAACACACCTTTAATGTTAACGTCGATCATCTGGTTCCACTCATCGGCTTTAAGCGCTGCCATTGGTGATAACGGCATCAAGCCGGCGTTGTTAATCAGCACATCAATCGGCCCAAACTCCTCTGTAGCGGCAGCAACTACCGCTTTGAAATTATCACGCGATGTCACATCCAGTGCGTAGGCTTTGGCCGTGCCGCCATCTTGCTTAATTGTCTGAGCAAGGGCTTCAAGACGATCGGTGCGGCGGGCGGCAATCACCACCGTATGCCCCGCGTTTGCTAACACTCTTGCTGTGGTTTCGCCGATGCCGCTGCTGGCGCCGGTGATCAGAATTACTTTGGCTTTATTAGTTGTCATAACAAGACTCCTTTGCAGTAAGAAAGGTGAAAACGGGTTACCCCGATGTTTGTTATGTTAGCTACTTAGCCGCTTATGCCGGATACACAAAAGTGTGGGATCATTGCCTGATTATCCAACTTATAAGCTAAAGCTGACGGCAGCAAGCCTGCAAGCAAGGTATCGAATTATTATTGCTGATGGATAGCCGGCAGAATCTGCAAAAGCTGTTGTTTGAGTTGATGTTGTTGAATTGGTGATATACGAGAAGAAATGGTGCCCGGGGCCGGACTTGAACCGGCACGCCCTTTCGAGCGAGGGATTTTAAATCCCTTGTGTCTACCGATTTCACCACCCGGGCAGAGTCGTTTGCGGCAAAGCTCTTGGTAAGACGGCGCGCATCTTATGTAACCTTGCGGTAATATGCAAGCAGTTTTGTTTTCAGATAAAAGTTTTTGCCATTTGGCCATCTATACTGTTGCAGTTAAAAAATAACCATGCTATTACTATTGGCGTTTTGCTAACCAATGTAATCAACAGAGCAATCAATGAATTTTAACCGTCGCGTTTCTACAATTAGCCTCCTCGTGCTCCTCACCGGCGCGCGGGGTGCTGCTTATTGGTAAAAACGTAACGAACCGATAACGCTAAAACCCCGTGCCACTGGCCGGGGTTTTTTGCATTTTAGCCCCGCCACAAGTTGCCACCGATACCGACTAACGGAACAGGAAACACAAGATGAGCGGCGATAATAAAATTTGGATCTTCGACACCACCTTACGCGACGGCGAGCAGGCGCTGCGTGCCAGCTTAAGCCAGAAGCAAAAAATTCAGCTGGCGCATGCTATAGCGCGGTTAAATGTTGATGTAATGGAGGTGGGTTTTCCGGTATCCAGCCCGGGTGATTTTGACTCGGTGCAGCGTATCGCACGCGAAGTTAAAGGCCCGATTATTTGCGGCCTGGCGCGCGCCGTTAGTGCCGATATCGAAGCCTGCGGTGAAGCATTAAAAGACGCAGAGCGCCGGCGTATTCATACCTTTATCGCCACCTCACCGCTGCATTTGCAGTACAAATTGCGCAAAACCTTAGCCCAGGCCAGCGAGCAGGCCGTTGCCGCGATTAAGCTGGCCAGCCGTTATACCGACGATATTGAGTTCTCCTGTGAAGACGCCGGCCGTACGCCAATTGACGATTTATGCTGGATAGTCGAGCGCGCCATCGCCGCCGGTGCCACCACCATTAATATTCCCGATACCGTCGGTTACACCATACCAAACGAGTTTGCCGCCATTATCAGCACCTTACGCAACAAGGTGCCGAATATCGACAAAGCCCGCTTAAGCGTGCACTGCCACAATGATTTAGGCTTGGCCGTGGCGAACAGCATCAGTGCCATTCAGGCCGGCGCACGGCAAATTGAGTGCACGGTAAACGGCATTGGCGAGCGTGCCGGTAACTGCTCGCTGGAAGAAGTGGCGATGATTATCAATACCCGTAAAGATGTATTGGCGCCGCTGTATACCGATATTAAAACTACTGAGATTTACCGCAGCAGCCACCTGGTTAGCCAAATTTGTAATATGCCCATTCAGCCGAATAAAGCCATTGTCGGCGAAAACGCTTTTGCCCACAGCTCCGGCATCCACCAGGACGGTGTATTAAAAGCACAAAACACCTATGAGATTATGGCGCCGGAACAAGTCGGTATTCGCCAGAACGAGCTGAACTTAACCTCGCGCTCGGGCCGGCATGTTATTCAGCACCGCTTAGCCGAATTAGGCTACACCGGCGGCGATTATGATTTAGAAGCGGTGTACAAAGCTTTTGTCGCCCTGGCCGACCAAAAAGGCCGGGTATTTGATTACGATTTAGAAGCCCTGGTGTTTTTTGAAAACATGCAAGAGCAAAACGATTATTACGCGCTGGAGTTTTTAAGCTCGTCTACCCATACCGGCCATGTGGCCAGCGCCACTGTTGGCCTGCGCTGCGGCGATAAAGTGTTTACTGAAGCTGCAACCGGCAATGGCCCGGTTGAGGCGGCCTTCAGTGCAATTGCCCGTATCAGCAAACTGCAAATTAAAATGGTCGATTTTAACTTACAGGCCAAAGGTAGCGGCGAAGATGCGCTGGGCCAGGTGGATATTATTGCCGAGCACGAAGGCCGCCGTTTTCATGGTGCCGGCTTGGCTACCGACATAGTGCGCAGCTCGGTGCTGGCCTATGTGCATGTGCTGAATATGATCCAGCGCGCGCAAACCATCGATGCCCATAAGCACGCCCGTCAGAACACTAACAAGATTGCCGCAGGGGAATAGTCATGAGTACACAGCACAACAAGCACTACAAGGTCGCGGTATTAGCCGGTGATGGTATCGGGCCGGAGGTCATGGCCGAGGCGGAAAAAGTGTTACAGGTGGTAGCGGATAAATTTCAGTTTGGCTTAACGTTAACGCCGGCCTTAGTCGGCGGTGCCGCCATCGACGCCAGCGGCGAGCCTTTACCGGCGCAAACTTTGTCGGTGTGTCAGCAAAGCGATGCCATTTTATTTGGTTCGGTCGGCGGGCCGAAATGGACCGGCTTAGCGCCGGATAAACAGCCCGAGCGTGGCTCGTTATTGCCACTTAGAAAAACTTTCGATTTATTCTGTAATTTGCGCCCCGGCCAAATTTATCCGGCCTTTGCTGATTTATCGCCGCTGCACCCGCGCGTCAGCAGCCTGGGCATGGACGTATTGTGCGTACGCGAGCTGACCGGCGGCATTTACTTTGGCGAAAAAGGCCGCAGTGATACTGATGCCTTTGATACCCAGCGCTACAGCGTGGCCGAGATTGAACGTATTGCCAAAGTAGCCTTTGAGGCCGCACAAAAGCGCAGCAATAAAGTCACCTCAATCGATAAAGCCAATGTGCTGCAAACCAGTATTTTATGGCGTGAAACCGTTGAGCGGGTAGCAAAAGACTACCCGGACGTAACGCTGGAGCATATGTATATCGACAACGCCGCCATGCAGCTGATCCGCAGCCCGCAGCAGTTTGATGTGTTGCTGTGTGACAACCTGTTCGGCGATATTTTATCTGATGAAATCGCCGCTATTGCCGGTTCATTAGGCCTGTTGCCGTCGGCCAGTTTAAACGGCAGCGGCTTTGGTTTGTACGAGCCGGCCGGTGGCAGTGCACCGGATATTGCAGGCCAGGGCATTGCCAACCCGATAGCACAAATTTTAAGTGCTGCTTTAATGCTGCGCTACAGCTTTGGTGAAGAAGACGCGGCGCGCGCTATTGAGCAGGCAGTGCAGCACTGTTTAGAGCAGCATATTGTTACGCGCGATATCAATCCAAAATCGACTTACGGCACGGCAGCGGTTGGCGCAGCTATTGTTGCCACCTTGCGTCAGGAGAACCAGTAATGAGCCAGGCTACTTCTAAAGCTCAAACCTTGTATCACAAAATCTATGCCAGCCATGTGGTGGGCAAATTGAACCCCGGCACCGATTTATTGTATGTCGACCGGCATTTAATTCATGAAGTCACCTCACCGCAAGCGTTCTCCGGTTTAAAATTGGCCAATCGCAAAGTGCGCCGGCCTGATTTAACCTTCGCCACTATGGATCATAACGTGTCGACCCAGCGCCGCAGTATCGACGCGGCTGGTGAAACTTCACGCAAACAATTAGAAGCCTTAGCCGCCAACTGCGGGGAAAACCGCATTCCGCTGTTGGACTTAACCCACCCCGATCAGGGCATAGTGCATGTTATTGGCCCGGAGCAGGGCTTAACCCAGCCGGGCATGATTATCGTTTGTGGTGACTCGCACACCTCTACCCACGGTGCTTTCGGCGCCCTGGCTTTTGGTATTGGTACTTCAGAGGTCGAGCACGTACTGGCGACGCAAACCCTGCCGCAACAGCCGGCTAAAACGTTAAAAGTAGAGATAAGTGGCGAGTTAAGCGTCCATGTTACGCCAAAAGACGTGATTATGGCGGTAATAGGTAAGTTAGGCACGGCCGGCGGCAACGGCTGCGTCGCCGAGTTCAGCGGCAGTGCTATCCGCGCTATGAGCATGGAAGGACGGATGACCCTGTGCAATATGAGCATTGAAATGGGCGCCAAGGCCGGGCTGATTGCACCGGATCAAATCACCTTTGACTATATTAAAGGCAAAGCACATGCCCCTGAGGCGCAGCACTGGGACGCTGCAGTACAGTATTGGCAAAGCCTGTATTCTGATGCTGATGCGGTGTTTGACCAAGTGGTGGAAATTGATGCGGCGACTATTACGCCACAAATTACCTGGGGTACTAACCCGGAGCAGGTAATAGCGGTAGACCAAAGCGTACCGGCACCGGACAGCTTTAGCGATGCCACTAAGCGTGAAGCCGCGATACGGGCGCTGGCCTATATGGGCTTAGAGCCAGGCCAAAAGCTGACCGACTGCAAAGTCGATGTAGTGTTTATCGGCAGTTGCACCAACAGCCGGATTGAAGACTTACGCGCCGCGGCCTCTGTGGTGCAGGGCCAAAAAGTCGCAGCCGGCGTACGCGCTTTAGTGGTGCCGGGCTCTGGCGTGGTAAAGCGCCAGGCTGAAGCCGAAGGCTTAGCCGGCATCTTTAAAGATGCCGGTTTCGAGTGGCGTGAACCGGGCTGCAGTATGTGTTTAGGCATGAATGATGACAGAGTCGAGGCCGGCCAGCGCTGTGCTTCAACGTCAAACCGTAACTTTGAAGGCCGCCAGGGCCGCGGCGCCCGTACCCATTTGGTTAGCCCTGCCATGGCCGCGGCGGCAGCCATTGCCGGTAAGTTTGTCAATATTGCAGCAGTGAATGAACAAGGAGACCGGGCATGAGCCAGATATTTGCACAGGGCTTAGTTTGCCCGCTGGACAAAAACAACGTTGATACCGACCAAATCATCCCGAAGCAGTTTTTAACCAGCGTCAGCCGCGATGGTTTTGCCGAAGCGATGTTTTACGACTGGCGCTATTTGGCCGATGGCAGCCCGAATCCGGAGTTTGTGATTAACAAGCCGGAATATCAGGGCGCCGGTATCCTGCTGACCCGCGCCAATTTTGGCTGTGGCTCCAGCCGCGAACATGCGCCCTGGGCCATTCAGCAATACGGTTTTAATGTGATCATTGCCGAAAGCTTTGCCGATATTTTCTTTAATAACAGCGTTAACAACGCCATGTTGTTAATTCAGTTAAGTAAAACCAATATTGACTTACTGTTTAACCGCTGCCAACAAGGGCCGCAGCATTGGCAAATTGATTTAGCCAGCCAGGAGATCATGTTCGGTAATAACGCCGCCATGGGCTTTAATATCGACGCCGATATTAAGCAGCGATTGTTATCCGGCTTAGATTTTATCGGCAGCAGTGAGCAGTTAAACCCGCAAATAGCGGATTACGAGCAAAGCCGCAAAGCCAGCCAGCCCTGGTTGGGCTAAGCCTGGCAAGCTGTTTACTGCAAGGGCGCATGAAGCGCCCTTTAAGCTCGAACGGGTCAAGGTTATCCGATTGGAAACTGTTGCTTCTGGTGCAGTACCCGCATAATGCGAATGTTGTCGGCATCAAGGGTGTACGACACAATCATAGAGATTTCCGGGATAATCAGCAGCCTGCCGCGAATGCCGTCCCGCTGCACACCCATTAATGGATGTTGTAATAAATTCTCTACTCTGGCTTCAATAATCGCGTCGGTTTTTTCAGCTGCAGCAGGGTTGAAGCCATACAGAAATTCAAAGATCTGTTGCCGATCAATCAGCGACGCTTGTTCCCAGAAGATCATTGCTGCTGGCGTTTGCGAATATTGGCTTTATGTTCAGCCATTTTGGCTTTGGCAGTTGCATGGTCAATAAAAACCGCCTGTCCGGCGTCAAGCTTTTCAAATGCCATGTTCACCTGCTGAGTTAACCAGGCATCATGTGATACGGCTTTACGTTGCTGCTCGGCCAATTGCTCTGTCAGTTCGCGGCAGGCATCACTTAGTGTGCGGCCCTGGCTTTCAGCCATCTGCTGCGCCAAACGTTTTGTTTCTTCATCAACACGAAACTGTATACGGGTATCCATGCTCAGCTCCTGACTTTATGTGTGCACAAATGTTAGCACTGGGTGGGGTTGCTGGCAAGGCGCGGTAGCTTCGTCCACAGCGGTGTTTTTTATATTGTTGCCGGTGTTAGCCGGATGCTATAAGTTAGGTACTTAATGTTGGGGCGCGCAGAAATATAACGCATAGCCTCCGAAAGAGAACGCATGCTCGTTTTTCCAGGCAGTGAAAATAAAATATGAAGATTTATGATTATTTTCCAATGAGTTATCAATCAATATTTCCTCTATCGGAACTGAGAAAACGAGCATGCTCAATAATAAAATGTTATGTGTTTTAAGGAGTAGACAGATTGGCTGAAATATTAGGGGTCTTATTTCCTTCTTTGGTCGCGCTTTATCTGATTGTGAATACACAACTTGATTCTTACCGGAAAAGAATTCGCTTTCTGGAAGTCAAAGTTGATGCGCTTATCAAGCATACTGGCATTGAATTTGACGACAGCACCCTTGTTCCCGTTGAGGTTCATAAGGCGGTAAAAGCCGGTCAAAGGTTAAAGGCTATCCGGCTTTATCGCAAAATTACGGGTGCAGGTTTAAAAGAAGCATCAGATGTAATAGATGGCTTGGTTAAAAACACATAACAAGGCACATCACGCGCCGCCTTCGGCTGCTGGGACGTCAACGGAAACCTCCCCCAATAAAGTAGACGCCTATCATTACGATGAGGTAGGCAAAAAATGGCAAGAATACTTTGTGACCAGCGGGTTGTGGAATATAGCGTTGAGTTTAAGCTAAAGGTTATCGATTTAACCGAGAAACTCAGTGTTACTTCGGTTCAGATAGCGGAAGCTTTAGGGCTACATCCGATAATGGTTTATCGCTGGCGGCAAGAGTACAGGGAGGGTAAATTTGTTGCTCAGCCAACGAGAAGAATCAGTATGACGAAAGAGCCTGGTGAAAAGCCTGTAATCAGTAAAGAAGCTAGCGAGAAAGAAAAGTCGGAACTTAAACGCTTACGCAAAGAGTTGGCTGAGCTGAAGAAGGAAAACGACTTTCTAAAAAAGTGGGACAGGTATCTGAAGGAACAAAAACAGCCAGATTCGGATTCATAGCCGAGCATGGTGATGTATTTGGGATCAGATACCTGTGTGCGCGATTAGATGTTTCGGTAGCAGGATTTTACCGCTGGCAAAATCGTGAATATGCAGAACGAACCTTGCAAAATCGTAGGTTGGCAGAGCGGATCCTAGAGTTGTTTTGTGAGCACAACGGTAATTACGGTAGCCCGAGGATCCATGCTGCGTTGCGACGAGAAGGTGAAGTGATCAATCGCAAACGGGTTGAGAGATTAATGCGTGATATGAGCCTGGTAGGAAAAGTCAGCAGGCTATATAGACGCACGCCCTTGCCAGCAAACCCTTGCATTACTGTGGGTAACCAGAAGCGCCAGGAAGCTGCTCCGGTAGCGGCAAATGAGCAATGGGCCGGAGATGTCACTTATTTAAAGGTGAATGGCCAATGGTCTTATCTAGCGGTGATTATTGATTTGTACTCTCGAAGTATTGTGGGTTGGGAGCTTAGCCAAACCCGAACAGCCGATTTAACGGTGTCAGCCTTGAAAAAGGCGCTGATGCATCGTGAGGTAAAGCCAGGCTTGTTATTTCACAGTGACAGGGGTTCAGAATATGGTGCTTATCTGTTTCAAGATGAGCTGGCCAGAGCTGGAATTAGGCCCAGTATGAACAGACCGAAACATATGACGGATAATGCACACGTGGAATCGTTCTTTAAGACCATGAAAACAGAGACATTCCATGGTTTGGTGTTTGAGTCGGCAACTCAGTTGAGAATGACGCTGGCCTGGTATATTGATAGTTATTACAATACTAGTCGGCTCCATTCATCATTGGGCTTTAATACCCCAAAAGAATATGAAAGTAAGGCAGCATGAAATTGCAATTTAAAAGCGTCTACTTTTTAGGGGGAAGTTTCACGCTAACGCGTTTTTCCGCCAGTGTGCTTTGCGTTATGTGTCATCAGTGGGCAATTGATTTATGAAGCTCGTTTTAAATTCCGAACAATGCCTGGAGCAGCAGGAAATTCTTATTGGTGAAATCATAGGCAATATTGCTGATGAACTGGAACGTGTTGGGTTATCTGGTGAATCATTAAAAGGCGCAACGGGAGCAATTGCTTTCAAAATTGCAGCCATGCTAGATGGAGCTTCAGAAGTAAGTTTCGATGGTTGTGAAGCATTACCTTACATCTGCTTTATTAACAAGGAACAACAAGATCAGCTGATGCATTTAGGTGGCAATACTTACATGCACGAGCTGGTTTACGGCATTCTGGAGGCAATATTCGACAATGCCACATAACAAGGTGCTGTTGTCGCCACTGTCGTGGCTGGGACGGCTTACGCTATGCTCCAGCCGCCCCAAAGCTGCGGTAAGGATTTGAGAGTTTTTCATGAAATCTAAGAAGCTAGAAACTCTTGTTAATGTATACAAGGAATTAGCCGAAGAGCTTGGTAAACTAAATAGCCCAGAATTAGAGCCGCTGTTAAATAGCTGGTCTGTATCTTTGGGCCAAGTCAACGAAATAATCAGTAACCCTGATAACGCAATTAAGCCTTCTCAGCTCGCATCTGGTTTTGAGCAAGGGCTGCGTGACATGCATCTGATGCTAAGCGATTTAAATGTCCAATATAGGTCGCCGGCAATTGGAGTGTTTTATAAAATTGTCGGCTTGCATTTGCCTGGCTTCTTTCAAAAAAGCAAAGCTCAATTGCAGCGTATCGTGGCAAAAGGGCAAATCAAAAACGAAAACGAGTGGTACTTAGTTCGTCACCGGGTAGATGAAATCGAGTGTCAACTAAACAACGAAGCGGAGTTGGCAGTTCTAAATGAACTACTTGGTAATTTCGAAGCAAGCGTATAACCAGTGCATCTTGCGGACAGTCATTACTGGCGGCCTTTTGTGCGTGGCTGCGCCATTTCCGCACAAAATTCCGCCATCCGTTCCTGCGCGCAAATGCGGGCGTTATAAAAGGAAATTATCAAATGCGAAGTCAATATTTAGTCTTTTTATCTTGTATGCTGTTTAGTCTCTGCTGCACTGCGATGGGAGCTGCTCTAACTCTGCAGCCAACGCTGGCCGACTATAAAGATGGTGAAAAATGGGTGTGGAAATATAAAGGGGTAACCAAGGCCGGGGAAGTACGCGCTGATGGAAAAGATACCAAAAAGATAATAAGTAAAAACGGCGAGTTATTCATGGTTACTGCACCTCGCACATTTCCGCTGAGCGATATAGTCAAACCTGTTGATAGCAAGACCTCCCGGTATAATTGGCCTTTACAGGTTGGCAAGAAATGGACTTTCGAAGATCACTGGGAAAGTGAAGACGGCACAAAGGGCTCAACAATTCAGGATGCTGAGGTTCTCTCTTTTAAAGCTGAGACTGTGGATGCCGGAACCTTTATGGCCTACACCATTCAATACAAAGGAAAAATTATAAATACCAGAGGATACAGTGCAAACACTGAAGATATTCACGTCTATGCGCCTGAATTAAAAACATTTATCAAGCTGACTCAGATACAAGATGATTATCTGTATATAGAAGAACTGATTGAATATTCGAAATAATCAAAAGCTAACAAGGCGGTTTTGCTGCAGCTATCGTGGCCGGGACGGCTTACGCTGCGCACCGGCCGTCCCAAAGCTTTCATCCACAAGCCATAGGAGGGATTTTTATGACTAATCACTTTGGTTCTTGTTTGTGTGGCACCGTAAACTTTGAGGTAAAAGGGGAGTTTGACAGCTTTTACCTGTGCCACTGCCGGCACTGCCAAAAAGATACCGGTTCGGCGCATGCGGCAAATTTGTTTTCACATTCTGCTAAATTGGTCTGGCAGTCGGGTGCGGATGTGGTGACGTCATTTACACTGCCGGGTACTCAGCATAACAAGAGCTTTTGTAAGTTATGTGGTTCAGCATTACCAAGCGATCAGATTGCAGGTTTGCTTGTTGTTCCTGCAGGGTGTTTGGACACTGAAATTACCCGGTTGCCAACTGCGCAGATCTTTTTATCCAGCAAAGCGGCTTGGGATCGGCAGTCAGAGATGTTGCCCAAGTTCGACGGACTGCCAGATTGAGTTACTATCAAATACCCGTGGCTGTTGGCGGTCGCACTTAAGTCGCGCTCCGGTGCGGCAGCAACCTATACGTTCGCGCCAACATCGTTTCACTTTCTGATGGCGACTGATATTTTTAGTCTTTTTTAATAAACGGAATAATAATGAAAAAAATAGTTTATGGATTACTGCTGCTTATATTCGGAAGCGCATGGAGCGCTTTGGCTGCGCAGAACTACCCCGAAATTCAACAACTGGTGATTGACAGCACAGTGCTGGGAGAAAAGCGTAACCTGGTGGTGTATCTGCCGGCGGGTTATCAAAACAATAAAGACCATTTTCCGGTTTTATATATCACTGATGGCGATATACAGGGGCCGCATACGGCCGGTAGTTTAGATTACCTGGCAAAGTTCGATCAAACACCAGCAATGATAGTGGTGGGCATAGTAAACCCGCCGCAGACTCGTGTCAGAGATCTGACTGTTACCGGTGCCGATAAGCAAAACACACAGCAGTTAGCTAATGCAGATCGGTTTTTAGCCTTTGTTGAGCAGGAAGTTATCCCTTTAGTTAAACAGCGTTACCGGACTCTGGATTATCAAGCGCTGTCCGGCACCTCACATGGTGGTCAGTTTGCGATTAATGCGCTGGTAAAGCGACCTGGCTTGTTTGATGGTGTTATCGCTATCAGCCCGTCTTTATATTGGAATAAACATCAATTGCTTGAGCTAACAGAGCTGGCAATGAAGAGCAATCAGCTACAGGGGCGTTTATATGTGTCTATTGCCAATGAAGAAGCGGCAATGACAGAGCCATTTCAGAAATTTGTTGAATTGACGCAGCGCTACCAAAGCGAAAAGCTGAAAGTGGCGAGCCAGATTTTTAGCCAGGAAACGCATAACACAACGGTGTTGCAAGGCCAGTACTATGGCTTAAAACACTTATTCTCAGGTTGGGCCATCCCTGAATCGCCGCAAACCTTAGCCGATTTGCAAACTATCTTCGAGAATCGTTCGAAGCTACTAAATACTCCGATGGCTATTCCTGAAGACAGAGCCGCTGGATATGGCCAGTGGTTACAATACCTGAACCGGCAAGATGATGCGCTGGCATTATTGCAGTGGAATCGAAAAACCTATGCTCAATCTTTAAATGCGCATGCAGCCTTAATTAAAGCCTGCTTACATTTCAACATGGCTGATGCTGCCAAAGCTGCATTGCAACAGGCATTTGAATCCATTGATGGATTAAGCGCAGAGCAAAAAGCACAGCTTGAAGGTTTATTTACTCAAGGCGGATAAAAAGCGCTAAACCGCTGCACAATTGGGGGAGAGATTATGCCGAAATTATTTTCTTACGGTACTTTGCAGCAAAAGAATGTGCAGCTGGCTAACTTTGGCCGCGAGCTAAACGGCCATAAGGACATACTGCAAGGTTATATTATCGGCGAAGTGGAAATTACTGACGAGCGCGTACTGCGCGAAAGCGGTAAAGCCTTTCACCCGATTTTACGCCTTAGCGGCAATAATGCCGATGAGGTGCCCGGCACCGTATTTGAGCTGACCGATGCCGAACTGGCACAGGCCGATGACTACGAAGTGGATGCCTATATGCGGCTAAAGGCAGTATTGAAATCCGGCACTGAATGCTGGATTTATGCAGCGGCAGATTGAAGAAAACAGCTGATAAAAAACCCGCTAAGTAGCGGGTTTTATTGGGCTAACGTTTTGGTTTAATTGGCTTGTAGCTTGACGTTGGCGTACTCGATAATGGCTTCCGGCGTTTCCAGGCCTTCAATCGGCTCACCGGTATACAGCTTTTCAAACTGTAACGGCTCGGCAAAGTTAAAGCTCAGCTCCAGCTTGCCCGGGTTATTTACAAAGGCTGTCAGGCTGTCTTTCATCGTTTGTGGCAACGGCTCCAGCATGGCGATATTCATCAGTGCCAACCCTTTAATGGTGTCCAGATCCGGCGCCTGGCCTTGCTCTGCTGCCATGGCCACGGTGCGTTCAATAAAGCCATTGTTTTCAATGGTAACAGTGCCGTTGCTTAGCGCACCGGTAACCAGTTTGGCCAACATTTGCTCCATATAGGCTTCGTCGCCTACCAGCTCTTGTTGTTGCTCCGGCGGTAATTCGCTCATCTCGCGGGCAAATTGCCAAAACTGCTGCATTTGTGCCAGAGTAAAGTTGTAGCCAAGGCTGAATTCGTCGTTAATACGGGTTTGCTGGCTGAATAACAGTTGGCCATCGGCCTGGTATTCGTAGCTGTAGTCGCCATGCAGCGCTACGCTTTGTAAAAAGGCGCTGGCGTGGGGGGGTAACATCTGCAGTACAGCAGGGGCGGCCTTGGCGCCAAGCATTTGCATACTGCCTTTGTCGGCTAAACCCCGTGGTTTAAGGCCTTTGGCAGTGATCAGTTCAATAGTAGCGACGCTGCCCATTTCACCGAAGGAGACATCCAAGCCGCTGATGCTGTAGCTGGAGGTTAGTACATTAGCCGACACATCTTTATAGCTTAATGCGATCTGTGGCATCAGCCCGCTGTCGGCCACGTCGCGGTAGCTTTGGTTGGCTTGCTCAATTTGCTGCTTAATGGCGTTTTCTGCCTGGCTATTGGCATAATACAGAGCGCCGCCGGCAGCTGCCGCTACTACAACCAACGCTATCACTGACTTGTTCATACTCTTCCTTTAGGTGTGTTTGTTAATAAAACGAGAAAATGTTAACACATGCAGCGCTGGCCGAATAGTAAACGCCGCCGGTTTTTTATAGTAACGCGACCTATTTACGCTGTTTCTAAAGCCTGCTAATTTGGCGGCTTATGCGTAGCAACGGCGGCAGATATGGAACACTATTTTCATTGGTTTGATTTACTCGGTATCGCCGTATTTGCAGTGTCGGGTACTCTGGCGGCCTGGCGTAATCAGATGGATGGCTTCGGCGTTATCGTATTGGCCAGTGTTACTGCGATTGGTGGTGGGACTTTGCGCGACCTTATCCTCGATGTGCCGGTAATTTGGATAAACGACAACAGCTACTTTTACGCTATTTTTATCGCGGTGGTGGCTACCATTCTACTGGTGCGCAACCGCTTAACCATACCGCATAATACCCTGCAGTTGTTCGATGCATTGGGTTTGGCATTCTTCGTTATTATGGGCACGCAAAAAGCGTTGGATCACGGTACCTCTACCATGGTGGCGATATTGCTGGGCACCATGAGTGGCGTTTGCGGCGGCATGATCCGCGACGTGTTGTGCCGCGAGGTGCCGATGGTGTTTCGCGGCGAGCTATACGCGGTAACCTGCATTTTCGGTGGCGTGGTATATACCGGTCTGTTGGCGCTGGGTATCGCGCAATTACCGGCTATGTTAAGTGGCATGACGGCGCTGTTGCTGCTGCGGCTGGCGGCGATGAAGTGGCAACTCACTATACCGGTATTCAGTAAACACCATAACGAACTGAACGAGCCTTAGGCGGTTATTGTCCAAGATTGTTGTTACTGCGCCATCTGAACCACAGCCAGCGTTTTTCAAACTGGCATTTAAGCGCATTCCATGGATAATAAGCCGCTATAAAATCACGATAGCGGCGTAAGTTTGCAGTGCCGCTGACAGGATGCGCTATGTCTCAATTACTCCGTATTGTGCTTATTCATACCCATTTGCCGGGTGTGGTAGAACTGCAGTTAGATCAGCACACTAATATTTGCGGCACCAATGCCTCGGGTAAAACCACACTGCAACGGCTGGTGCCGGTGTTTTTTGGCGAGCAGCCCAACCGCGTGGTACCAAAAACCCGTAAGAAATTTGACGAATTTTACCTGCCGTTTTCCAACAGCTATCTGATTTATGAATACCAGCGCGAAGGCGGGGCCGTATGTCAGGTGGTGCTGACGCGCAAAAGCGACGGCGGTGTGGAATACCGCTTTGTTGGTGCGCCATACCAGAGCGATTTTTACCTGACGCAAAGCGAAGATGGCGTAAAAGCCATGAGCTACAGCGACTGGGCGGCGGCGATGCGCGCCCGGCCCGACGTGCAGGTATCGGCCAAAATCAGTGCTACCAGTGAATACCGCAGTATTATTCAAAACGACGCTGCGGCATTACGCGGTAACAGCGCCGACAGCGTGAAACTGCGGCGCCTGGCGGCGGGTTTCAGCCTGGTTGGCAGTGGTCATAAGTTGCGCCATATTGAAAAGCTGGTGAGTGCCGTGCATGCCAAAGAAGGCAAAATGGACACGCTAAAAGCGATGTTGGCGGCCATTTTTGAAGAAGACGGCGTAACCCTGCCTACCACTAAAGTAAAGAATACCAAGGCACGCGAGTGGATCCAGCAGATGCGCCAGTCGATGCGGCTGGACAAACTGCAACAGGACTTTGAGCGTTTAAACCAGCTGGCACAACAGTTAGATGGCAGCGAAGCACAATTGGCGGCACTGTTGCCGTTATTACAGCAAGATGAAAACAGCGAAAAACTGCGCAAGGCTGATGCCGAGCAGCAGTTGAATGCGCTGCGTGGCCAGCTGCAAAGTTTAAAAGAGCAATTCAGCCAGCAGCAACTGGAGCTGAACAGCAATTTGGCCCAGGCTGAGGCTAACCTGCATGAAACCGGCGCCCGGCTGGATCAGTTGCAACAACGCTATGATGAGTTTGATGGCAAAGATATGCCGAAACTGCAGCGCGACAGTGATGCCTTACCGCTGTGGCGTGAGCAGTTGGCAGAAACCCTTGAGCAATACCAGCTGATGGTAGAGCAACACGGCGATTTAGAGCGCCAGTTAGAGCAGCGTAAAATTAAGCTGGCTGAAGCCTTTAACCGTTTAAGCGAGCAGCACCGCACCAAAGCCCGCCAGTTACAACAGCAAAAAGACGCCACCCGCGAGCAACAAGACACTAAGCTGGCGGCATTAGAGCAGGCGTTTCAAAGCCGGCTGCAACAGGCGCAGCAGCAGTTTGCTGATCAGCTGACCGGTATCAGCAGCAGTATTGCGGTATTGCAAAGCCAGCTGACAGCGTCGCAGCTGACAGAAGAAGAATTAGAGCAACAGCGCAGCGCCGAACTGCGTTTAGAGCAGGCACAGCAACAGGCGCAGCAGCAAGCGCGCCAACTGCAGCAATTACAACTGCAGCACCAGCAGGCCCGCTCTGCACGTGATGAGGCCGATCAACAGTTGCAACACAGCCGCAAAGCGCTGCACAGCGCTGAGCAACAACTGCAGCAACTGCATCGCCAGTTAACACCCGAGCAGGGTAGCTTGCGCCATTTTCTGCGCCTGCATTACAACGGCTGGGAGCAAAAGCTGGGCAAGGTGTTGGATGAGCGCTTATTAGAGCGGCAGGATTTACAACCGCACTTTACTGAGCTTAGCGACAGCCTGTATGGCCTGCAGCTGGAATTAACGGCGATAGATACGCCGGATTATGCGCAGGATGAAGCCGCCATTCGCCAGCGGATTAACGCGGCTGAGCAACAGTTGCAACACGCCACGACAGACAAAGCGCAGGCCGAAAAAACGCTGCAACAGCTGCATGAACAAGCCGAGCTCAGCCGCAGCCAGGCAGAGCAGGCACAGTGGCAACTGACGCAATATGAGCAAAATATCGATTACGCCCGTGATGCCCGCAACCGGCTGCAGGTGCAGCAGCGCGAGCTGGCGGCCAGGCGTCAGGCCGATGTCAAAGCCGAACTGGCGGCACAGCAACAGCAACTGGATAAACTGAAACAGCAGCAACAGGCGGATTTACAGGCACTGAAAGCTGACCATAACAGCCAGAAGCTGGAGCATAAAGCCGACTGGCAGGCTGAACTGCAGGTATTTGACGAGCAAATTGACGAGCTGGAGCGCCAGCTGGAACATAAACGCGACGATAACAAAAACCAAATCAAAGAGTTGCAGCAGGCGTTTAATGAAGAGTTATCGGCTAAGGGTATTGATCCGCGCCGCTTAACCGAGTTAAAACAAAAACAAGAACAGCTGAAAACCGATATAAAAGCAGTAGAAGCACGCCAGGATGAACTGACCGCCTGGCAGAACTTTATCAGCCTGGACTGGCAGCAGCTGCGGCCACAGCTGCTGGGCAAAGAAACTGAATTAAAACAGCAGCAGCGCAGCATAAAGCAGGCACTGGAACAGCAAAAAGCCGATTACAGCAGCAGCCAGAAAAAGCTTGAAGAGCAAAAACGCCAACAGCAGGACATCATGCAGCGGGCCGGCCTGTTACTGGAGCAGTTAAAGCCGGTATTCAGCAAATTTGGCGAACTGCATCTGGCCGGTGTTAGTCCTGCCGTACTTACGGTGTCTGCCGATATGATTGAGCGGTTGGCGCGGGCCAATGAAGCACTGGAGCAGCGCAGTAAACAGGATAATGCCTTAAAAGCTGCGCTGGAGCAGTTTGAAACCGTGCTGAGTAAAGATGCCGGGCCGGAGTTTTTAGACCGGCTGCAACACGAAAAACGTCAACTGCCGGACTATGCCGGTAAACGCCGGCAACTGCCGATATTACACAGCCTGCTGCAAATTTTAAAAGATGCGCAGCAGCAACTGCTGGAAATGGGCGAAAACATTGGCGGCGATCTGAAAAAGTTCTTCACGGTGTTCAGCGACATTAATAAGCGTATTGCGCAGCAAAGCCGGCGGTTAAGTGCTGCGGTCGCGGATGATTTGGTACTCGATGGCATCAGCCGCTCTGAGGTGCGCATTTTATCCACTATTGACGAGTTGGGCTTCTGGCAGCCGTTAAAGCACTTCGCCAAGCTGTACGACGACTGGGGCGAGTCGGGTAAAGTGTTGCCGTCCGAGCAATACCTGAATGCGCTGGCCGATGTGGTAGAGCTGCTGCGCGCCGACGAGCAATACAGCATTGAGTCTTTGCTGCGCCTCGAGCTGCATTTAAGCGAAGGCGGCTCTGAGCTGGTGATTAAAAATGATCGTCAGTTGCTGGAGTCGTCCAGCCACGGTATGGCGTACTTAATTTTATGTAAGTATTTACTCGCCTTTACCCGCTTACTGCGCGGTGACGCTAAGGTTGCTATTCACTGGCCGATAGATGAAATCGGCACCCTGGCGTATCACAACGTGGAAAAATTGTTTGCCGCCTGTAGCGCTAACAACATTATTATCGTCGGCGCCTTTCCTAACCCGGAGTCCGACGTATTAATGTTGTTTCAACACCGTTATTTAATTGAGCCCAGCCAGCAAGACCCGGGCAAACGCCAGTTAAAACGCATTCAACCTAAAGTCAGCCGCTTAGCCGAACGGCTGGCCGGTAAACAGCAGGAGGCCAGCTGATGTTACAACACGGACCTTTACTCGAGCGCCTGCTGGCCGGTGATTTTATTTGCCGCGTAACCGACGAAGATGCCTTCCGGCATTTAAGCGATGAACAAACCCAACAGGATATTAATCACTACCTGCGGCCGCTGAACCGCCGTTTGGTGGCCAGCGACGATAGCAGCGTGTTTTTTCTCGGTTATCAGGAACTGACAAAACAGGCGCGCGAACAGCTAAGCAGCCAGTTTGCTTTAACGGTGCAATCCTTGCTGCCGTTGTTGGAATGGCTGCAACTGGTGCAGGAAACGCTGGGGCGTGACAGTGCGCTAACCGCCGGCGACACCATTAAACTGCAGGAATTTGTACTGCGCACCGAAGATAACCAAAGCCTGCGTCAGCGTTTAAATCAACTGGCCGGCGATCGGTTTTTTAACAGCCAGAGCGAGCAGCTGGATAACCAGGTAAAACTGATTTTCCGCCGCTTAAAAGAACACGGCTACCTGCTGCAGCCGCACCACGACCGCCAGTACTATATCGTCACCGGCAAAATTGACTATTTAATTGAGGTTATTCGCTTTATCCGTGATGAAGAACACCTGCCGGTAGATGACACGCCCAATCAGGAGGCCTTGCTCTGATGGTTGCTGCAGAACCGGCTGTTGCCTCTAACCTGTTTACTATCGGCGCCGAGCGTTTAGCCTTATTGGGCAAGCATCACAAAGCGTTGATGCAGGGTTATCTGGACGGCTTTGTGGATGAAACGGTATTTAGCGAAGCCGCGCTGAAAAAACTTATTGCGGCGCGCATTTTATGGCGGCCGGACGAGCAGCAACCCTTGGCATTGCGGCCTTTGGTTAGCGAGCTGATTGCCAGTATGGTGGCCGATGAAAACCGCCGCCAGATCAATGCCGACGTAGCAGAAAAGCTGGAACAAATCCGCAACCGCGTGCAGGCCTATCGCGATGCGCAGTTCAAAGGTGACTACAGCGTGGCCGAGCTGCAACTGCAGCGTTTAACCGAACACGTGCACGACTTAAGCGGCCAGTTTGAAGAAGCGATAGACAGCCTGTGGCACCGGCTTAACAGCGACTTTGGTTTTGTCGCCAGCCTGGACGATAAAATCCGTGAAAACGAACGGGCGCAAAAGCAACTACGCCGCTTGCTGGATGGCCTGGCGCTGCTGGACTTCAACGAGTTAATAGAACTGGCCGAAGGCAACAACCACTTACGTAAGCTGTTGGTCAGTCAGCTGCAAAGCCAGCTTAGCTCGCATCACAGCAGCTTGCTGGAAGTACAAAAGCGGTTGGTCGAATTACTGGCAAAATTCCGTCAGCAGCAGGCGCGTTCGTTACTTATTGCCAATATGGCGGCGTTTTTACGCCAGCACCCGAAATATCAGCCGGCCGATTACGCCAACCGCAGCGAGCTACCTGCGTTGTTTAACCAGGCTGCTGCCATAGTGCCCAAGGCAGCGATAGCACTGGATAACGCCAGCGAGCGGCAAGTGTTAGCCGGCTTAGTGCGGGCCTTGCCACGGCAACAGAGCCTGACCTTACCCGATACGCCCGGCGCCAGCTTTGCTGTGCAGTGGCAGGATGAAACTATAGCTGCGCGCCAGCAGGCGCTGAAAACCGACGTGGAAAACTTCTACCTGCGCGTTATCGACCACGGCGGCAAGTTAAGTGCGCTGGAGTATCTGGCGCAGCAGCAACTGCAGTGGGACAGCGAAATCTGGTTGTATCAAATTATCGCCGAATATCAGGCACTGCCGGTGGATGAAAAACGCATGTTTGCCATAGTGCGTGACGAAGCGCCCGCCAGCAGCATGAATCAGTTGCTGCTGATCCGTGATATCAGCCTGCAGTTACAGGCGGCCTAGTGCAGCCTGTTCTCAGCCCCGCCGCCTGCCTTTTTCTGCGCCAATTAGCGCCAAAGGTAGCCGCGCAGGGCCGGGTTAAAAAGGCCACCAGTCAAAAAGCGGTGCAAGAAGTGTTAAGCTGGTGCCTGACCCAGCAGCTAAGCAGCGTCTCTGCCAGTTGCCTGCAGCGACCGGAATTCTACTTTGAATCAGGTTTACTGAAGCAAATCGCCGGTGTGCAACAAGCACTGGGCCAGCCAGATTTTCGTATCGACATCAGTACCCTAAGCCGCACCGACGCGGCCAATATCAGCACCATTGAGCAAAAAAGTATTGGTATCAAGCCGCGCCAACAGCGGGTGTTAGTGAGTCTGGCTCAGCCACAGCTTGTTGCCGGAATAGCAGCGCAAGTGTTGGATATAGACTGGCAACAATTACCGCTGGCGCAGTTTGATGCGCTGTTGGTGGTAGAAAACCTCGACTGTTTTTACCAGCTGCACGCCTTTACGCTGGTACTAACTTACACACAGCCACTGATAATCTATCGTGGAGATACGCTATACAGCAAAGGCTGCAAAGCGCTGAAAACCGCCTGGCTGAAGCAAAACAAACCGGCGTTGTACTTTGGTGATTTCGACGCCAAAGGCGTTAGCATCGCCCTCAACGAAGGCTACAGCGCCATGCTGTTGCCGGAGTTTGCCACACTGCAACAACACGCCAGCACCACTATGCTGCCGGATAAACAGCTTAGCTTTATCGCTGGAATCAAAGCTAAAACGTTCGCCGCTGAATTGCAGCCGTATATGCAGTTACTGTGCGAACAGCTTGAAGGACTCAGACAGCAGAATATGCAGGGTATGAGAATAGCAGAGATAAATCTATAGGCCTGACTCTGGCCCTTGATCTGTAGCGTTAAGCACGAGTTTCTGCTCTGCAATCACCTGTCGAAACCGCTCTGAAGTGGTAGCCCAATCTACTAAATCGACTTTCCACGGCAGGTCTGACTCGCTAAAGGCTTCTGCTACCTCGGCCAACAATGCCAGCGGTAAAGGTGTATCAGTGATAATGGCCAGATCTAAATCCGAGTAGGGTTTGGCATTGCCTTTTACCCTAGAGCCAAAAGCCCATACTTCATATTGCGACAGGTAGCGCTGCAAAATGGCGCTGACTTGTTGCCATTCACTATCGCTGAGCTGTAACCCTGCAGGTTTAGCCACGAGCCAGGCGCTCTGTTAACTGTGTTGCCAGAAACTGTGCCTCAGCAAGAAAAGCCGGTATGCCGGCTACAACCTGCAACGCAATATCTTCATCATAGGTGTGGCTGGTTTTACTGCGCATATCGCGGTAACCACGCCAGGCCGGCCAGTCGCCTTGCAGTAAACCTTGTTCATTGGCAGTGCGGATCAGATCTGCAAACGGCATGACATCAAACTGATCTGGCGAGGCTGAACTTTGTTCAAGATAGCGCTTTAGCATTTTGTGACTGATTTCATAAGTAAATTCAAACCGTTGCACCAAACCATCCCGAATTTGAATATCGCTGATGTCCTGCCGATAACGCTGTAAGCCTTCACTTAGCCTGGCAATTGCATTCATTAATGGGCTGATATCTAAAGACATGTTAATCCAGTTTGGTTCTGTAGTATTGCTGTCTAGCTTAACCCGGCACTGCAACCCTTGCCAGCTTCACTGCGCCCAACAAGAACAGTGCTTTACGGTGCTGTTATCCTCGCCAGTACCGTGGCCGGTTGTGTTAGTGGCAGGGCGATAATCGCCGCTTCGCCGGAGCGGGGGAAAATACCGGTCAGGGCGGTGAAGTTCACCTGATGCGTAACCAACACCGTCGGCTGGTCAATTTGAGCGGAAGAGTATTGTTGTACCAGTGCTGCTGTTTGTTTATCGCCATCACCGCGCCCGGCAAAGAAGGAATTAAGCAGCGGCAGCGGTTGTGGCGCAGCCAGTGCCATTAGCCTGGCGGTGTCGAGGCAGCGGCACCACTGGCTGCTATACACGGTTATGGCGCCGCTGTGCTGCGCCCGCAACAAATCACCCCAGCGCCCGGCCTGCTGCCGGCCTTCGTTGTTAAGGTTGCGCTGTGTGCTGCAGTTCTCCAACACAAAACCGGCCGGATCGCCGGTGCCGGGCGCTAAGGCATGGCGCATCAGCAGCAAGGCCTTGCCTTCACGCCAGGCTTGCCAGGCCGGGTCGTCAGCTAAACCGGTAGTGGGTAGCAGTAGTAATAACAGCAAGAAAAAGGCTTTCATTATCCGGTTTATCCGCGTCATTTACTGCTTATACGCGGATTTCCCTTAGCAGGATTACTGTGCCGTTATCATTGTTGCGCTGCAGTGGTCTGATAGCCGCGACCGGCCGCAAGCTTTACCTTTAAACCAAACAGCCAGCGGCTGAGCCGGAAGCGTTTTACCAGCTCGAAACCGGCCCAACAACCAAGACAGGTCAGAATAATTAACAACACGGCTTCGATGCCCATCGGCAGTGCCAGCGGTTTTAACCATACGGCAAACACGATAATCAAGGTTTGATGCAGCATATACCAGGGTAAGATAGCGTTATTGGCATATCGTAACAGGCTGCCGTCTTTATCCAGCTTGGTTGCCGGTTTGTTCAGGTAACGACCGGCGTAGCCGATTAAGGCTAAGATCCAGCCCCAGTGGTTTAGGGCCAGTACCACGCCAACAATCAACCTGCCGCTAACTGACTCGCCAAAGCTGGCGGGGATACTGTCAAACAGACCGTTGCGATCGGCAATAATCAGGCTGTAGCAAAGCATGGCTGCCAGCATAAACCAACGCCGATGCGCTATTACTTTTAGCCACCAATTGCCTTGCAGTGCAAACAGATAACCGGCAATAAACACCACAAAATATTTGCCGTGGTTATACCAATCATCAACTAAAGCGTGGCTGGAGGGGTAAGCCTGTTTTAGTAACCACCAGGCAGCTATCAGCGCCGCCATCACCAGCAGCAGGGCGATACTGCCTGGCAAGGGTTTAAGCAGCCTGGCCAGTGTATTTAACAGCGGCGCGCCCAGCAGCACCAGCACGCTGTAGCACCATAAATACGGCAAAAACCACAGGTGGTTCCAGGTTAACAGGCCAATAGGGCTGTGGTGCTCCGGCAATAGGGCGGTGTTTGGGTTGATATATTGCCACCAAAATTTGATAAAACCCGGCTCAATTAACTGCTGTGACAAGGCTTCAAAGTACACCTGTGGCACCACCACAATAAACATACCGCACAACAGTGGTATTAGCAGGCGGTTTGAACGCAGGCCAAACAGGCTTAACCGGCTGCTGCGTTGCTGTGCCAGCGCTAAAGCCATGGCGCTGATAAAAAACAGCAGTGACATACGCCAGGGGTTGGTCAGGATCATCAGGTTTTGCAGTACATCACTGGTAGTATCACTTTTAATATGCCAGCCCCAGTCGGCGACATAATACATACCAATGTGATACAAAATCAGCAAGCCAAAGGCCAGGGTACGTAGCCAGTCGAGGTCGTAGCGACGATTATCCGCAGTCAGTGTCATAGTAAAACTCCGTCGTTGCAGTTGCGTTTTCATTTGTGTAATAGTGCGCTGCTGACCTGGCATGAGATAGCGCAGAATGGCCGGATGGCAGCAAACAGGGATAACAGGTGGATGGGTGTGACGAGCGATAATATAACCAGGCTATTGCTACGGTTTGACCGGCAGCCCGTGCTGTACAGCTATTTGCTGTTGGCGCTGTATTTTTTTATTAATGCTGCGATTAACGCCAGCTCGGTGTGGATGGAGCATAGCCGTGACGGCAGCAGCAACCTGCAGTTGTGGGAGCCGATAGTTTGGGAATACAGCAGCGCCATCAGCACGCTATTACTTTTCCCGCTGCTGTTTTGGTGGTTTAACCGCTATCCGTTGCAGTTGTGCACTATCCGCCGTCAGCTGTTGGCGCATTTATTGGGCAGTCTGTTGTTTTCTGTATTGCATGTCGGCCTGATGGTAGCGCTACGCGAACTGATTTATCACTGGCAGGGCGGCAACTATAACTTTGGCCCGCTGGTGCGTGAATTCTTTTACGAATATCGCAAAGATGCCTGGGGTTATGTGTCATTTCTTATCGGTTATCAGCTGGTGTTGTTTGTTTACAGCCGGATTAAGGGAGAAGCGCATCAACTCGACAGCGCCGAAGATAGTGGTACTATGCCGCTGGCCAAGGCGCCGGAGCACTTTTTGGTAAAAAAGCTGGATAAAGAGTTTTTGATCCGCACTGACGATATTGAATGGCTGGAAGCCAGCGGTAATTACGTTAACCTGCACAGCAAAGGCCGCATTTACCCGCTGCGCGCTACCTTAAGTAATACCCTACTGCAATTAAGCAGTAAAGGCTTTAGCCGCATTCACCGCAGCCTGGCGGTAAACCATAATGCCATCGACAGCATCAGCTATGACAGCAGCGGTGATGGCGATATTTTACTAAAAAACGGCCGCCAGCTGGCGCTGTCACGCCGCTATAAAGACGCGTTCAGATCTGCATTGCAGCCAGACTAACAGTTGTCGTCTGGCGGCTGGTTTTACGGTTCGCTACTGCCATCCAGTAGCGGGCTTAGCTCTGTGCTCAAGAATAAGTCTGTCACCAGTTGCTGCTGATGCGGGCTAATCTGTGCTTGCAGTGCGCGGACAAAATCCATTGAGGTTGCCGGAGTTTTCGGATAGCCGTGTTGTTGCCACAGTTGGCGCAGTGCCTGGCTGATTACGGCATCACCTAACTGCTGGCGCAAGATGGCAAACACCAGTGTCGCGCGAGAGTAGAGATCATGGTTTGCGGTGGCATCGACCAGCGCCGGCGTTTGCTCGGTGCTGCGCCGCACGGCCAGCGCAAATCGCTCGCGTTCATAGTTTACCAGTGCTTGCATTGCTGTGCTGCCATAGCGCTGCTCTATCAGCACCAGCTCAATATATTTTGCCAGCGCCTCAATTAAAAAGGCGCTGTCGGCCAATACGCCGTTGCCAATATCATGGCCAAACCATTGATGCGCGGTTTCATGCACGGCGCGGCGGTAGCGCTGATCAAAACCGGCATCTGCTGCGGGGTTGGCGCGAAAGCCGACCCGGTGATTGATCATAATCAGCTGTGGCAGGGCATAGCCGGTTGCGCCGATATCCGGCATCGCCAGCAAGCTGAGCTGTTTGCCGCGATAAGGTGCTATATGTTGCGTCATCCAGTCCAGTGTGTCCTGCATTGCCTGCATATTCAGCTCAGCGGCGGCGTTAATTAGCGGGATATACAGCGTAAGGCGGGTAGCGCCGTGTTGCCGCGATAACGTCTGACCGGATAAGGAATACCAGGCCAGAGCGTTACGAATGGGGCCACGGCTTTGGTACTCAGCATATTGCCGGCCATGCTGTTGCCACTGCCTTAACAGCTCGCCTTGTGCCAGCGGGGTTTGGCCGCTGTCGGTTGATACCACTGAGTGCAGGCTAACCCAGTCATACTCTGCTATTGCTGCCGGGTGCACAGGCGCAGTGCTCTGTGCTGTAGTAAATAGTTGAGAAGGCTTAGCCAGCGCCAGTGCTGCCAGGCCATGTTGCTGGCGTAGCTCGGTGTTACGTAACTGGTACTCAGTTTGAAAGCCGAGGGTTGGCAGCAGCGGTATGCTCCGCAGATAGCTAAATGACGGTTTAACCAGCTGTGGTAACTGTGCTGGCCAGTAGCCGGGTTGTTTAAACCTTAGTTTACTCTGCATTTGCACTGTGCCGCCGGGTGCCAGTGGCTGTGTTAACGTCAGGACGTATTGGCCAAGTTGTTTATCTGCTTCAATACTATGCGGCACAGACAGCTGAAGCCCGGTAATAGCGGTAGCTGAGTAATTGCCGACCAGCAATTTGCTAACGGGCTCAGCAGTACGATTTTGCAACGTGTAGTCCAGTGCAAAAACTGCCTCGCCCTGCTGCGGATAGATATCCACCTGCGCATCAATATGGCTGATTGTGGGTTGGACCAGTGTTGCCCAGCTGGCATAGCGTTGTTCATAATCTGCCCGCCACTTTGCCCGCAAGTAGGCGCTGCTCAGTGGCCGCTCGGCGCTGATATTCAGGTGTAAATGCACGCCGCTAAATATTGCCAGTGCCAACAGCGCACTGCTGCTCAGATCCAATGTCCAGCGTTTGGCGTTACTAAAGCTGCCACTGCGGTGCGACCAACGCGCCGCCAGCCATAGCAAGCTAATGGTCAGTAGTAGCCAAGAGGTCATAAAGGGCCAGAATACCGACTGGCTTTGTTCAAAGCCCCAGAACGCATCGGCCGCTTGCAGCGGTGAGCCGGCAATATTCCACAGCGGATGGCTTAAGCCTAATTTGCTGCTAAGCGGGGTAAATTTCAGCAGCAAGATGGAAATACAACCGGCCGTAGCCGTTAGTGGCGCACGGCAGATGGCATGCAACACGCTAAACAGTGCGCCCAGCAAGGCTAATGACAGCGCGACCTGGCCGAGCAGCTCAGGGTACAGGCTGAGGTTAATTTCGCTGTTGGCCTGCCATTCAGCTGCCAGGCAAGCCAGGGCGCTTAGCAGCATGAGCAACAGGATCAGCGCGGTTAAGGCCAGCATATTGCCCGCCAGCAGGACGCCAGAGCGCACCGGTGCAGCGGCAATTAATTCGGCCATGCCGCTATAGCGGTTACGCCAGCTAAGCTGGTAGCTCCAGAGCAAAGTTAGCAGGCTGCCAACAAACGGCACTACGTCCCAGGCGATGCGGTTAAGTGCATCCAGACTGGTGGCATTTAGCACCGCCAGCGGTTCGGCATAGTTAATACCAGACAGTACTTCACTGCCCAGCAGTAAGGTCCAACCCAGCAGGATCAATTGGTTCAGTCGCTGTTTTAGCAAGGTGATAACAGCGGTACGCGTTAGCTGCCACAATTGGCGTACGTTGGAGTGCAGCGGCGTTACGGCCTGATAAGACAGTGTTGCCGCCAGCTTGTGGCCATTGTCGTCTAATAGCGGTTTGACACTATGCTGATAGGGTTTTAGCCGTAAGCTGAGATAAAACAGTCCGCCTGCCAGCAAGCAGTAACACAGCCGGTTCAGATAAAAAATGCTGTCGCCATACAGCTGTGCTGGAGTCAGCTGATACAGCGCAATCAGGCTGGTATTGCCGAAGGGGTCGAGCAGACGCATAGCATTAAACAGCCAGTCGTAGCGGATAGTACTGCTGGCCAACATAGGTGCGCCGTTTAGACTGGCTAAAACCAGATACACCAGCCACAGACTGGCAAATACGGCGTATAGCACCACATTGCCGGAAAAACGCTGCGCCAGGCAGGTCGCCAGCGTGGCATAAAAGGCGCAAGCCGGCAGGGCCATTAAGGCAAAGTCCCACAGCCCCAGCAGCAACAACGAGGACTGAAAACCAAACTGCAGGCTCAACTGGCAATAGATGACAATAAAGCCTGTCAGCATTAAACCGGCACAGAGCAAAAACAAGCTACCCGCTCTGGCCAGCAAGCGCTGAGCCAGCGGAACAGGTGTGCTGTGGATAAGCTCGGTCATGTTGTGGTTGTGATCGCGCAGCAACACCACAGGTGCCAGCGCGCCGCACAGTAAAGGCAAGTAGAACATCAGCAATGTCATATGTAGCGCTTGCAGCCGTTTATCTGCAATGGTGTCGATGCCGGCAATGCCGCTGGCAAAAATATACGCCGCTAATGGCAACAGTATTAACGCCAGCCATAGCAGCGGTTGGCGCTGCAGATAGCGCCATTCATTGTGCAGCAGTTTAAGCAGCAACATCGGTAACCGCCTTATTTTGCAGTTCAAAAAAATAGCGGTCTTGCAAAGTGGCCGCTACCGGCACCGCCGCAGCGCAGGGTTGTTGCTGGCTTAACAGCCGGTATGTAGGTATGCCAAAGCGGTAGCTTTCACTAAGCAGGATACTGCTGTCGTCCGGGCGCAGCGGGCTTTGCCAGATCCGGCCTTGTAACGGCGTCAGCAGGCTGGGCACCGGGCCGCTTTGGACAATCTGCCCTTGATTGATTAACGCGACAAAAGGGCACAGATTTTCAATGTCCTCCACAATGTGGGTCGATAGCAGGATCAGTTTGTGTTGGCTGATAGTGACCAGTAAGGCGTGTAACCGCTCGCGCTCGGCCGGATCCAGCCCGGCGGTGGGTTCATCCATAATCAATAACCGTGGATTACCCAGCAGGGCCTGGGCAATACCAAAGCGCTGGCGCATACCGCCGGAAAAGCTGGCGACCTGTTTCTTCGCCACGGCGCTAAGGTTGGTTAGTTGCAGTAGAGTGTCAATCTGTTGTTGTTGCTCGGCTTTATTATGAATGCCCTTTAATACCGCCATATGTTGCAATAAAGCAATGCAGCTCATATGCGGATAGACGCCGAAATACTGTGGCAGGTAACCCAGTTGTTGACGCAAACTATCTGGTTGTTGTAATACATCCAGATCGGCAAATTGTATCTGGCCGCTATCGGGTTTTTGTAGCGTAGCCAGGGTGCGCATTAGTGTTGATTTGCCGGCGCCATTGGGGCCCAATAGGCCTACCATACCGGCGGGTAACTGCAGGTTAATCTCCTGTAAGGCCCGGGTGCCATCCGCGTAGGTAACAGAGAGTTGGTTAATTGTCAGCATAAGTGTGTCCTGTAATAAATTAAGCTCAGCCTAGGCACTGCAGCAGTAGGCAACAAGTCAGCGATGACGAAGTAGCGGATTAACATGACAAAACTGACTAAGGGCGGAATGTGGCAGGCAAATTTACTTTCGTCAGTAAAAACGCTAACTTCGTCATCCATTAGCTGACGGCTGGGGCGGGTTGCGCCACGCTAAGCAAAACAGTTGCAGGACATCAGCATGTTAAAGCGGGCTTGCGCCAAACTGAACTCAGGCTTGAACGCCGTAGCGGAAAATCAACTGGCCTTGATGGCGGCACTATTGCTGGAAGCGTCGATTAGACACTTTTCTCTGCCAAGCCAGAGCGGTGTGGGCTATGTGCTAATTTGGCTACAATTGCTTGCTGAAAGCACGCCTTTGCTGCTGGCGCATTATGTTAGTTGCCGTTTTGCTGGCCGGCGGAACCTTTTCGCCGCAGCGATTTGGTGTAGCGGCTTTATGCTTTATCCAATACTGTTGTTCACGTTGGCTGAAGTGTTGCCTGCTTACGCAAGCTGGAGCCTGTTTTCCGTGCAGTGTTGGCTATTGTTACTGCTGGCCAGCAGTGGTTATGGCCTGAGTCGCTGGTTGGCGCAGCGCAGTGCCAGTGCACGTTTTCAACTGATCTCCCGTTTGTTTTCGCTAAATTCCGTGTTGATTTTGCTGATGACAGCATGGGCAGTTGTTTGGGCGGGTATCTTCGCCTCTACCGATGACCCGGTACGCAATCAACCGCTGCAAGCGGTTATCGACAGCGAAACCATAATCGTCAACTTCGGCATGTTTTTAATGTACCTGTGGCAGTTCCTGCTTATTGGTAGCTCAGTGTTATTACTGTGTTGGGTTAACCGCTACTGGCTTATCCGCAAATTATTAGCCCAAAGAGGTGTGTTTGCTTATGTCGCGGGCTGTCTGGTGACTATTTTGCTGCTGACCCCTCTGCTGGGGGCGCTTGTGCTGACCCTGCCAATGAATATTACCGAGTTCACCTTTTTGCCGTCGCAGGATCACAATATTTTTGCGCCGGACAATTATCGCTTTTGCTTTTTTGTGTTGCTGTTAAGTGCGCCGGTGATCCTGGCGTTTGAGCGTCAACAGCAGGAAACCGCGCTGGCAGAAGTGGCGCAGCGGCAAAGCCAAACTGAGTTGCAGCTATTACAGCAGCAGGTGAATCCGCACTTTTTATTTAATACCCTGAATAACTTATATGCGCTAACGTTGGCTAACTCTGCGCAGGCGCCCAATATGGTTATGCAGCTGGCGAATTTGCTGCGTTATACCGTTTATGATGGCCAATCGCAGCGCGTCACACTCGCGCAGGAAGTACAGTATTTGCAGGACTTTCTGGCACTGCAACGCATTCGCAGCGCAGATAAATGCCAGTTGTATGTCAGTTGGCCTGAGCATGCAGACCGTTGGTACATTGCGCCCTTGTTGCTGATTATCGTGCTGGAAAATGCCTTTAAACATGGTGTTGAGCCAAGCCAGTCAGGCTGCCATGTCGAATTGAGCTTAACGATAGAAAATGGCTGGCTGCAAATGCGCTGCGCTAACTCCGTACCAGACACCGTACGTAAAGCCGCTGTGGGGGTCGGGTTGGATAATTTACGTCGCCGCCTGAATTTGTTGTACGCCGGCAAGCATAGCTTTAGCGCAACGCAGCAAGCAGGTGTGTGGTGCACCGAGCTAACTCTGGAGCTGCAGCCGTGTTAAAGACACTGATCATTGATGACGAGCCGCTGGCGCATCAGGTTATTAAACATCACTTACACGCTTGTGACGATATTGCCGTGCTTGCCAGTTGCTACAACGCTACTGAAGCGTTACGTTATCTGGCGCAGCAGCCGGTTGATCTGCTATTGCTGGATATTAATATGCCGGCGCTAAGTGGCATTGAGTTGCTCAGAGTGCTGCATAACCCGCCACAAGTGATTATTATCAGCGCACATAAAGAGTACGCGCTTGACGGGTTTGAACTTGATGTGGCGGATTATCTGGTAAAACCGGTTAGTGCTGAGCGGTTATTGGCAGCACTTAACAAAGTGCGTCGTCGTATCGCATCAGCTGAACCGCCGGCAATAAGTTATATCGTGCTGAAAGTTGACCGCGAACGGCGTAAGTTCCGGCTGCATGACATCAGCGTATTGGAAGCCTACGGTAACTACGTCAAAGTATGGCAGGGTGCAGAGATGACACTGGTCAGCAGTACCTTAAAACAGCTACTGCAACAGCTACCTCAGCCACAGTTTGTGCAAGTACATAAATCTTTTGTTGTGAATAAAAATAATATTTTAGCCGTAGATAATGCCCAAATCCGCCTGACGGGCAATCAGTTGGTTAAAGTAGGCAAATTATATAGGCGTGGCCTCGCCGGCTTGTTGAAATTGCCCGGCTGGTTGTAGTTTTGCCTCAGCGGCTATTGTTTGGCCAGTAGTCATTGATACAAATCAACATTGGAAATATTGATATTACTCTTGCCTCCCCGGCTGAAAAAAAGTAGCTTTATCAGTAACATTTGCAAACGTTTTGCTGATGTCTTATTAGGGATTTTTAACATGGCTACCGCTTATAAAGAATACAAAGTAATGCACATTGCCGAAGGCGGCTGTGGCACCATTTTTCTTGGTGCGTCGGGTTTACCGCTAAAGAAAGTCGAGGCCGAGCTGAATGCGCAGGCCGCACAAGGTTGGCAAGTGGTGTTTCAGGTAATAGAGCAAAAGCGTTTCTGGTTGTTCTGGAGCCGTGAAGCGATGATTGTTACCTTAGGCCGTTAACGTGATCAAACGCCTGTTGTTGTGGCTGATTGGCCGCTATCGCGCAACCGGCGGTGGTATGCACTGGTTTGGCATTGACTGCAATTTCGAACCCAGTTGCTCTGCTTATACTTATACCGCCATTGCGCGTTTTGGGGCACGGCGAGGAGTAGCGATGGGCTGGCAGCGCATCAAGCGCTGTGCGCATCGCGACAGTTTTTGTAAATGTATTGAACCCGTACCGGAGGCCGAAGATGTTGGATCAGCAAGCCGTTGATGCCGAAGAAGAACGGTTACGTGAGTTGGCTACAGCCTTACCGGATCTGCAGCGACAGCAGTATTTTCAACAGCTAAAGCGCGAACTGCGCGACCCCGATACTTATGCCGCATTAAACTGGTGTTTTCTTGCCGGCTTGCATCATTTTTACCTTGGCCAGTGGCAGCGTGGCTTGTTCAACCTGTTGGTGTTTATGGCCGGGCTGGCGCTGCTATTCAGTCCATGGCCCTGGTGGGGGCTGCTGTTTATTGTGTTGATCAGTGTGGCAGAGTTGTGGGCTTTATTTCGCTCACAAATTATTATTCAGCATTGGAATAACCAAATAATGCGCCGTTTGCTGCAGGAATACAGCAGCGCTGAGTAAAACCGCGCTGCTGTGCAATGATTAACGGCCGTCGTTAATCCGTGTAATCACTTTGGCCTGCATGGCAGGGTTTTCAATCTGCAGTTCCACTTCCTGCTGAAGAATAATGTTGCCTTCAACTACCGCATCGGCAGCGATATACAGCGTTGGTTTGCTGTTGTTGCTCCAGCCAAAGAAAGATTTTTTCTTGCCGCGCGGTTTATACACCAGGTCGCCTTTTACTACAGTGTTGCCGGTCAGTTTAATATCGCCGTTTACCGTACTGACATCGCGGCCCACTTCACTGTTATGCAGCACAATGTCACCGTTTACGCTTGCAACATTGCCGCCGATTACCGCGTTAGCGCCTGGCAGAATTTTGCCGTTCACTGTGCTCAGTTCAGTAGTGACCTGTAAACCGCTGCCGCTTTCAATACTGCCGTTTACTGTACTGGCGCTGTGTAGCTTTACATTGTCACGCAGGTCAATACTGCCGTTAACCACCGACACTGTTTTGGCACTGCTGTTGCCGGCCATTTGAATACTGCCGTTTACCAGTGATATATCGCCGTAGTGCTGGTTACTGCCTACTACTGCAGAGCCCATTACTTTGTCGATATTGCCATGGCTGTCTTGTGCAAAGACGCTGGCGGTAAAACAGCCGGCGGCGATAACCAAACCAACAGTGGCAGCAAATTGAGATAGTTTCATGGTGATGTCCTTTTTTATAGTTAGCTTGGTAAAGGTTTTGCAAAAGCTTTGCCAAAATTAACCTATTGAAATATATCAGTTTATATTGTGTTGGCTTGTCGGGCAGCAAGAGTTTTCGCCACTTAGTAGCGAAAATGACTAATTGCTTATGCCATAACGGCGAAAGGCAATATATTTGCTCATGGCAATATGCAGGGTAAATTTGCCGTGCGCCGATTTGCCGGCATGGCCCAGCAGAATAACGTCTGCGCCGCAAAGGGCATCAAGATCGGTAAGGTTAAAACGTTTAACCAGGCTGCGGCGTAAGTCGGCGTCGATGAAAATGCCCGGTTCTTTGCGGTAGTCGCCGATATTCAGCCAGAGTTCGTCTTCATCCGGGTTGTCAAATTCGCGCTCGTTTACGTTATTGATCCGGCCCCAAAAAATATACAACGCCTCTAAATGCTTATCGCCGATATCATCAATATGCACCACATAGTCGGCCAGCTTGCCGGCTATCAGCTCGCGGCCGGAAGCGGCCAGCAACTGCAGTTTTTGGCCCTGAGCAGCAAAAGCGGCGTTGCGGCACAAGTGGCTGAGTAACTGGCGCAGGGCGCTGTTTACCTCAAAACCGTCTGCGCCACCCAGTTGCGGTGCCTTGATACTTTGCCATAAGCCTGCCGGCGCATAGCGCGCCGCCGGTTCGCGCAGGCTGTTGTTGTTATCTGTAGCCGGGGTTGTCTCGTCAGCTGTGCTAAGCCGTATGGTAGCCGCTTCGCAACCTTGCTGATGATGCGCGCCAAAGCAAGCGGCACGGTTCAGACTGTCGTTGTTAACTGCTTTGATAAACCAGGCTTTCTCACCACACAGCGGGCAGAGTAATAAACCGCGGTAATGTTCTGCGGCGTTCAGGTAATCTGCGGTGGATATTAACCGTTGGTCGGTAAGCAAGCGGGCCTGCTGCACAAGATAGTCCTGCGGCGAAAAAGGTTAGTTAAGCTAAACATAAATACCCCGGCAGGCAACTGCTTTATTGCCGAGTTAACTGTGGCGGCTACTAATCGTCTTGTTCCTGTGCCCGCGCTTTACGCTCTTCCGCCTCGGCAAAAGCCGCTTTTATTTGTTCTAATACCGCATCAACATCAGTTTCGCTGGTGTCGGCGATAAATTCACCGCTTAGTTCCACTTCCGGGTGCAGGTCGCCGGCTTCATACAGCGCCCAAATTTCTTCGGCGTAGTTAGTGCTGAGCAATTCCGGGGCATACTGGCCATAATAGTCGCGCATATTGTTTACATCGCGCACAAACATCCATTTGGCGTTGTTATTGGCTGCGGCATCAACCGCTTGCGGCAGGTCTATCACTACCGGGCCATGGTCATCTACCAATACGTTAAATTCTGACAAATCGCCGTGCACCAGGCCTTCGCACAACATGATGACAATGTAGTGCAGCATGGTAGCGTGGTCACTGATGGCTAAGTCGGCATCCATGGCGACATCGGCTAAGCGCGGTGCTACCAGGCCTTCGTCGTCACACACCAATTCCATCAGTAATACGCCGTCATAGCAGCCATAAGGCTCAGGCACACGCACGCCGGCCTTGGCCAGCTTAAACAGGGCATCTACTTCGGCATTTTGCCAGCTTTCTTCCTGTTGCTTGCGGCCGAACTTCGAGCCTTTTTCCATCGCCCGGGTGCGGCGCGAGCTGCGTACTTTACGGCCTTCCTGATACAGCACGGCTTGTTTAAAGCTGCGCTTGTCGGCGTCTTTATACACTTTGGCGCAGCGGATATCCTCGCCGCAACGGACGATATACACAGAGGCTTCTTTGCCGCTCATCAGCGGGCGGATCACTTCATCCACCAGGCCTTCGTCGACCAGCGGCTGAATACGTTTCGGTATTTTCATTGCGCCGTTATACCTTAGTTAACGGCGCATAGAAATAGCTGCAGGGGGGCCGGGCCGGAAAATAATTGTGGCGCTTAGCCGGCAAAAAAGTGGCGCATAAAATACAGCACTATAATGGCCAGTGCCGACAGCAATATAACGCCGAATGTCAGTAACATACCGCAGACGCGAAACTTCAGCGGTTCTTTGAGCTGGCGCACGCCCCAGGCATGGCTTAACCGGCCCAGCACCAGCACAATACCCAAACTATGCAGGTACACCGGCGCCAGGCCGCTGTATTCCGCCATAAACATTAACAGCAGGGCAAACGGCACGTATTCAGCAAAATTACCATGCACCCGCACAGCCCGTTCCAGTGCCATTTCGCCATTACAGCCAATGCCAACCTGAAACTGCCGGCGTTTCGCTATAACTTTAAAGCTCAGCGCAATATAAAACAGCCCGAGCAGGGCGGCGTATAAAGCAGTTGTCATATTAAATCCTTACAGAACAAGCCCGTTATTATTAACGGGCTTTAGCATAGCGTTGTTTAAAGGAATTTACAGTAACTTACTGCGGGCAGATAGTGGTTAGCGGCTGGTGAGAATGCTGCGCACCTGGCACTGCAGCGGCCAATACGTTAAGGTTGCCTTTGGCGGCGAATGAGGTTGAATATGCAAAAAATGTATTGTCTGGTGTTGTGTTTATGGCTGGCAGCGGCGAACGCTGTGGCGGCTAAGCCTTTTCACTGGCCAAATGGCGCTAAAGCGGCGGTCAGCTTGGCCTATGACGATACGCTGGCATCGCAGCTGGATGTGGCAATCCCGGCGCTCAATGCGCACGGCTTTAAAGCCAGTTTTTACCTGCAGTTATCCACGCCGTTGTTGACCGCGCGCTTAAGCGACTGGCGCGCGGCTGCGGCGCAAGGCCACGAGCTGGGTAACCACACCTTGTTTCATCAGTGCTCAGCCTCTAAACCCGGCCGCGACTGGGTTAGCGCAGAAAATAATTTGGATAACATCAGCGCAGTACAACTGGTACAACAAATCCGGCTGGCCAACAGTATGTTATTTGCCATCGATGGCCAAACCGAACGTACTTTTACCGCGCCCTGCGGCGACGAGTTAGCGGGTGGTCAGCCTTATTTACCGCTGATATACGGCGATTTTGTGGCGATAAAGGCCAAAACGGGGCCGATCATTACTGATATGGCAAAGCTGAATGTGCATGCAGTTGAGGTAATAGCACCGGTTGGCAGCAGCGGCGCTGAGCTTATTGCGCTGGTAAAAAAAGCCGCGCAGCACGGTACTATGGTGAATTTTACCTTTCATGGTATCGGCGGTGATCACTTAACGGTGTCGGCACAGGCGCACGCAGAGCTGCTGGCCTATCTGGCCGCTAACCGCGACATTTACTGGACAGATACCTTTTTAAATATTATGCGCCATGTGAAAACACAGCCGGCCGGTGATTAATGCAGTTCTTCCGGAAGTTTTTGAAGGTGCTATGGTTTAAGTATTTTTAGCGCTTCGCTTGGCTTTTGCTTAATAGTTATATACTTTTAGTATCAATACTATCCGATATGGGCCAAGCCTGTAGCACAAGGAAATCGCGATGCACTCAACGTTAAAAATGCGTCTGTTGTTTAGCAGCCTGGGTGCTGTTCTGATCACCGTCATAACTTTGGTAAGCCTTACCAGCTATTTTATTCGTCATCACGCATTGATCGATACGCAAGAGAAAATAGACCAGTTGGCAATCACTTTTGCTGGCGGCGTGGGTCAATGGATGGAAGACAAAAAACGCAATATTACCAGCCTGAAGTCGGTCATTGAGGCAGATCCGCAAGTGGATGTCAGGCTTCACTTGCTGCAAACTCAGAACGCAGCCGGGTTTGGCTCTACGTTTTTTGGCAGCGAAGCCGGGGTGATGATGTACCAAGATGCTGCACTGGATAACGCTAAGCTTGATCCCCGCACCCGCCCCTGGTATTTGGACGCAAAAGCAGCTGGCACTATTGCTATCACGGCACCTTATATTAGTTCATCGTTAAAAAAACAAGTTGTTACCATAGCGGAACCGGTTACGATTGCAGGCCAACTTTATGGCGTGGTCGCTGCTAACTTAACTATTGAACAATTAACTGATGCCGTTTTAAAACTGAGAGTACCGGGCAATGGTTATGGCATCATGGTGCAAAAAAGTGGCTTGATTATCAGCCACCCTGACAAAGCACTGAATGAAAAGCAGATTACCGATATAGACAGTAGCTTTACGTTGTCTTGGTTAGCACAAACTATAGGCACTGCTGCTCTGACAGAGCACACGTTGAACGGCACCACCAAATTGGTTTACACCACTGCCATTCCAAACACCGATTGGGCATTAATTTTCGTTATGGGCAAGCAGGAAATTATGGCGCAATCCACAGGCTTAGCGTGGATCATGTCTGCAGCCGGTGCTGGCCTGATCATCTTATTCGGCATTATTCTTATTGCCATTTTTAAACTGCAATTCAGGGATTTGGAGCGCGTTGCTCAGGCACTGAATAACATTGCAGAAGGGGAAGGTGACCTGACAGTCAGCATTAAAACAGCCAGTCAGTATGATGAAATTGGCATGTTGGCTTCCGGTTTTAATCGCTTCGTTTCGCGTTTACACGGCATGATCTCACGCATGCGTGATATAGCCGGTCAGTTGGAACGTCAGGCAAAAAGCAGTAGCGATTCAGCCATGCAAACCAGCCAAAGTATTGAAGTGCAACAAGATGAAGTTACTATGGTGGCTACTGCTGTTACTGAAATGGCTGCAGCTACCGGGGAAATTGCCGGTAATGCCGATCATACAGCCCAAACAGCACAAGATGCTGTCGCTTTATCTGAGCATGGTAAACATCAAGTGTCAAAAAGCCAGACATCAATCCGCGAGCTGGCTCAAGAGGTAGAAACAGCCAGTAACATTATTGGCGAACTAAATGCTCACTCGCAGCAAATTAACAGTATTTTATCCACTATAAGTGGTATTGCTGAGCAAACTAATTTATTAGCGTTAAACGCAGCAATTGAAGCTGCGCGTGCTGGTGAACAAGGACGGGGTTTTGCCGTGGTTGCTGATGAAGTGCGTGTGTTGTCGCAGCGCACTCATTCATCAACGCAGGAAATTCAAGGCATGATTGAAGCCTTGCAACAAACCGCAGCTAAAGCTGTCAAGTCTATGACACAAAGCCATCAGATGGCAGAAACCAGTGTTAGCGATGCCCATTCTGCCAGTGAGAGTTTGGTCAAAATCAGTCAGGCAATCCAGGAAATTTCGGGTATGGCCATTCAAATAGCTACCGCTGCTGAAGAACAGACATCGGTTACCAGTGAAATTAACCGTAACACTGAGTCTATTCGCATGGTATCAGAAAATCTCTCTACAGAAGCTCAAACATCCAAAGCACAGGCTCAGGCACTGGCAAGCCTTGCCGCGTCACTCCAGCAGGAAGTAGGACGTTTTAAACTGTAAGGCCTGCCAGTTCTTTAAGAATATGGTGTCAGGATAGATAAATGAACCCTTCGTTATTCTTCTCAAGGAGTAAAAAGGGCGGGATGCTTTATGTCTCTGGTGTTATGCGCGTACAAAGCGGCACATGCCTTTACCAAGTTCTGTGCCGTCCCGCTCTGCAAAGCCGTAGCGGCGGTAAAACGTCTCTTTGCCTTTGGCTGCCAGCAGGCCAACGGTAGCACCGGCTGTGCAAGCGCCGGCTAAGTACGTCTCTACTCTGGCCATCAGCATATGGCCGATACCAAGGCCCTGATAGGCAGGGTCTACAATGACGTCCTGAATATAAAAATACATAAAGCCATCACCAACAACGCGCGCCATGCCTATTAGTTTGCCATCAAGCCGCACTGTTGTGTTAAACAACGAATGGTTCAGGCTGTCTTGTGCAACTTTATGCGCAACGTTGTCCCAGCCAATTTTACTGCGCAGGGCAATATACTCATCTGCAGTTGGCGGCTGCTCGCTAATAAGGTAATCAGCTATCGGCTGTTCAGGCGAGGGGGCAGAATGTACCAAAGGTTACTGCTTATGCAAGGTAAACAATGTCAGCCCCGATACGCCAGACGGCTTGGCTGACAATATCTTGTAGTAACCCATGGCAATGCCGTCTTTGGCAAAGGCATAGCTTAGTGTGTTGGCCTTTTTCGGAAATACCGTGCTTTCCTCAGCATGCGGTAATGCAATGTCTATCAGCTCTTCGTATATCCGCAGCGACGCCGGTGTTACCGCTACATTATCAATATAAATACTGTCCATTGTCATTTTCCCTGTACGCATTGTTATCTGTTCACAACTCTGCATGCTTTTGGTAGGTATTTCAATACCGGATCCGCATTTGCTGCAGGCCCAAATGGTTATTTATTGCGGACTAATAGTTAATAAATGGTTATCATCGCTATCCTTTGCAGCAGAGAATTGTGTATGAAAAAACTATCCGCGTTTATGCTGTCAGGCACCTTAATAGCTTGTACCACGCAGGCTGATACAACATTGTCTTTTAGTGCTGATTTTAAAATTGCTCTGCCACCGCAGGTATTTGCCGGTGCTACGGTGTTTGCAGCTGATGAACTGTCTGTTAAGACAGCGTCCGGTCAGTTGTTTTCCGGCAAAGTGCTGTCGGCTGAGTCTGAGCAGCTACCGGCCGACTTTGATATGCAGCTGTATCCGCAATATGTGCTGAAAATCAAAACGGTGAGCGGATTAAGCGCACAAAACGCGCAGCTGTTTAGCAATACAGCAGACGAGATTAACTACAGCTTCGATTTGTCAGATGTCAGCACCGAACAGCTGCAGGGCGCAACACTGTATAGCTTATGCAAAGCACAGCGTTGTCTGGCGTATGTAGTAAAACACCATACAACCGAATACATTTTGACAGTTTACGCCAATGGTATGAGCAAAGCGGAGTTTATCGGTTTAGTAAAAGCAGGGTTGCAGTAACTGATGCCATATAACTAATTGCCGCTATTTGATTTTTTGGCCCTAATAATTTCTTAAATTAATAGCCCCTAGGATGCTTTGAAAGCCAAGCTTTATACTTGTTTTTCAATTCCTCTTTAGCTTCTTCTGAAGAAGCAATTATATCTGCACCACCATCGTATGGATGAAATACACTCCGAACCTCTGGTAGAACAACTAATATATTTCTAACTTCATCATTTGCTACCAAGCGAAATAATGCATTTAGTTTTTCATTAGGAATCTGAATTTCAGTTACATGTAAATGCCAATAGACACCACACTCTTCCAATTTATCTATAGTGCGCCAATATTCTGAATGAGGAAATAAACTACGAAGCCCGTCAGCGGGATGCAGAGCAGTATTGTTTTCTGAATATTCAGGTAACACTACAAACATCCTGCTACTCGTCCCGCCGAGCTCCAGCAGCACAGTGTCATAGCGACTAAATATTTCTTTATACTCGAGTTCGCTTTCTGGATATCGCTTTGACTCTGGAAGTGAGTGAAATCGCACCCATCTATCCTTAAATGCGAGTTTTAATTCATGGGCGAGGGGCTCGAAGTCATGTAAGTATTCTTTCCAAAATTTATCAATTTCTTCAATCATGATTTATTCTAACGCCGCGCTGTGCAGAGAGTTTGTAGTTCTGAGGCGCCTCTTTTTGACTGCAGCGAGCTGCTATAAATTTCTAACATCATTTATAGTCCTTTCGGAAAATGTTGTTTGGAAGGTAGATGCTGTTATCTTTCTTTTCATTTAACGCTTTATCGCGTACAGCAAAGACGAATGAAAATATTGCAGACCTAGTTAACTGCAAAATACGTTCAAGATGCTCAAGGAAGTCATCCTCTTTGATGAAAACAATGTTTTTGATGAAATCATATGATCTGTATATATCGCTAGGGTTTTCTGTTTTGTGAACCACAACAAACTCATGCTCCAAGTCATTTCTCAGTTGCTTGAGAAATGACCATTCGCCACCTTTTTTATCATTCAAGTCTGTTGCTATGCTATACAAAGCTAGGAGTCCAGGGCTTTTAAGGTTATTAAATTTTTCTCTACGATTTTCTTTGTCGAGTTGCCAAAAGCTTTGAAAGTAGATTTTTCCGTTAGGGGGATACAGATCTAGCAGTTCGCATATAGCAATACCTATTTTATCTAATATGCCAAAGCATGATCGAAAGGCCGTTCTGAGCTTTTCAACATCTATCCCAAGTAACTCGTCATTAAACAACTCAGAAAAACATGAATCGTGGAGTAGTTCATGGTCTTGTTCAGTGGTCAGATAGTCGAAATATAAATGCCGTGCAAATGAAAACTCGGACTTTAAACGGTTAAGTACCATTTCCATTGGAATAACAAAATCGCCGACTACACCACCTAATGTTGGTATGGTTAAGTTGTCTCTTGAGCTGCCTGCGCAAGCGCAGTACAAACCATGTTCTGACAAGCTGAGGTTGTTGTCCAAACAAAATTTTCTGTATTCACTTAACTCATTATATTCAGATTTGGTTTTCTCAGAGTCATGTAGGTCAATCTCGATATTAGCCTCTTCGCGCACTTCTCGTATTTTATTCTGATGAAGCGCAGCTTTTTGCCTATAATATTCAAGCCAAGAAGCAGGAATCTCCTTAGAAGATAATACATTCTCGTACCCATCTTTAATCTGTTCCAACATCTGAATCGAATATGTATTAGAAACCTGATTAAGTATCATCAGGGTTTCTGATCGATTTATCCAAGACTGAGGGATGTCAATATTAAGTGAGTTAACTCTATCGTAGCAATCCAAAGCTTCAGCTATACGAAATTGCTGCTTTAGTGAGTTGCCTAGATTAACAATATAAGCTGGATGGACTTCGCTGCTTAATGAATCACCGCTAAATTTAATCGATTTCCAAAAATCAGTTTTTACTTCAACGAGTTGCTCTATTGTTGAAAAGTTGTGCTTAAATGGGTTTTTTTCACATACCAAGTTTGATTTAGCGTTCCCCAAATTGTAAAAATAAGAGTCACTTCCAATTTGTTCGATTATTTCATCTTTGTGATCATTAAGAATACTCAAACCAGTCTGTGTTGATTTAATGCACGGCTTCATGTGGCCAATATCTATAAATATGCTCGCAATATTGGAAAGTATCCTGAAATACACGGCCTTTCTTTCATCACTTTCGTTAACCTTTTTATAGACTGCCTCAACGTCTGCTAAAGCTCGATCAAAACTTCCAAGGTTTACCAGTTTGGACAGCCTTTGAAGTTCTTTTGCTATTCTTTCTACTTCCATAGACTCTCCGGTTTAGATTTATAACGCTGTAAACCGCGGCGAGCGTTAGCTGCGAATTGATTTATTTTGTTAGGGCTCCCAGATTTATTTCTTGGTAACTTTGACACGTTTTATGCCCTGTTTTGACTCTCGCCATATTTCGATTCTAAATTGCTGCGAAACTGGAACCGGTTGTGGATCTCTTTTTCTTGGCAGTTTTTCAGTAGATGGCTCGATATCTGCTTCACACCCATCATTATCGCCTTCGATTAAACTAAGTTGTTCTGGATGTTTTGGCGCTTTTTCGAATTCCCTCCTCAAATCTTCAACCAAGCCAGGGATATTCCCAGCTTTCTCTCCGAATATTTCCATAGCAAGCTGCGTTGCTTCAGCTGCTGTTAAAGTGCCATTTTGTACCTTATGAAACAGGGACTGTAGTCGTGACAGCGCCCCACCTCTATTTCTGAGAGTTACGTTCTTTCTACTACAGTTGAATGGTTGTTTAGCAGTTTCAACTAAGATGTTATTCACATAGGAGATCTGACTACGTATTATTTGCAAGCCTGATATGAATCCACCGTAGTTAGCCACCCCCATATATATCGCGCCGGCTACCGCCGCAATTTTGGCCCTTCCGCTAATCGAACCTTCTTCGATTTCGAGAGAAATGGCATAGTCTGTTAGAGAAAGGTATTTTTCAAGGCTCGCTTCCCATTGATCAAATAGCTTTGAAGAATACAATTCAAATTCGTCCTCGGGGAGACTCGGTACTTTCAGTAAAAAGTCTGTCGATCCTATCTCTATCATTTGTTATTCCGTACTCGGTATCATTTACCCTAACAGCTTATTCACAGGCTCTAAATCTGTAAGTTGTGCATCTAAGCCCGTAAGTTCCAAAATTAAATCCAGTTAAGCCTGTAACTGATGTTAAATCAAGCAGTTTAATATTGTGACGAATGGTTCTGAGACCTTGGAGATCGGGTGCCTGCAAGGTGTGGGGAGAGAGTGAAGCGTTGTCTAGATAGCTTTATACCGCGGTTTTACCAGCCGCTTTACTGGTTGGCTTGTAAACCATAGCCTGTTGGCTTATCGCCTAAATTCCACTCGCGCTTGCCGCTGACAAAGGGGTTGTCGTGGCCCATATGTTGTTGGATGCGTTGGTTCAACTGGCGCTCTTGTGCGGTTACCGGGTCTTGCCTGTGCCAGGCGATAAACAGCTGTTGTTGGGCACGGGACAGGTTTAGTTTGTATTTGTCGGCCATATAAAAGTAGATACGTGCTATATCGCCGCGCACCGGTGGTGCGGGCTCGAATACCTGTTGTTTAAAATCGACCTTAACCGGGCAGGCGCCGTGTTTGGCCGGGGTGGAGGGTAATACACCAAAACGGTAATTACTGCGATCGCCGTTTACCTCGCCTATGGCTGGTACCAGATTGTATAAATCGGCTTCCATGGCGCGAAATACGCTGTCGGTTTTTACGCAGTTCTTGCGGCCGCCATCTTGCCAGCACTGGCGCTGGTGGCCAAAGTGATGCGCCGGCATAACATGTTCCCACTCTATCCGGTTGGCGCGCTGGCCGTTTTTACGTACCTGATAACCGCAGCCGGCTAAATCGGGGATGCCTTTTTTGCCTTGCCAGCGAATATTGCAGTCGCAATAAAAGCTTTTCGCTTCGGGGGCGTGAATACGCTGAGCTAAGCGTTTGGCTTGGTCAAAATTGGTTGGGGCGGCTACGGCAAATACAGAACACAGCAGCAAAAAGCTGCAGCTAACCAGGGACAATAATCTCATTCACTACCACTTACTTCAGTGAGAACCGACTTCTTTATTCAAACGGCGGTTTAAATACGAACAAGCTTACTCAGCGGCGCTGAACAGCAACTGACTTAATGCGTTTTACCGGCAATCTGCTCGATATCCTGCTGCAACGGTTTGCGCAGGCCGAGTTTAAAACCCAGTTCGGCCATAATAAACAGCGGGCCAACCAGTAAGCCAATTAAATCATCAACAAAGGCCGGCTTTTTACCTTCATAGTAATGGCCGATAAACTGCAGTACCCAACCGACGACAAATAAGGCGATTGCGCTGCCAAGCCAAAGCCCGAAGGGCAACGCCGCCAGTTGCGCTGCCAGTAGCAAACTTATGCCGCTGAAGATAAACATCACCAGACCAAAGCGCAGATCAAGCCGCAGGTAAAACACCATACTGCCGATAAACAGCAATAATGCCGGGGTAATAACCATGCCTGCCAGGCTAAATAACGGCCAGTACAGCAGGGCAAATACCGCCACAACGATCAGCGGTATGCCGGCGTAGTGGGTCAGGATATTACGCTCGTCGCGGTGATACAGCGCATATTGGCTTAAATGTTCGGTCAGGTTTTTCATTGTGGTTTTACCTGTGATGCTACCGGCGGTTATCAGAGCTTAAGCCTAAATGGCCTGTGCTACAGGGTCAATGAGACACTTTGTTCCTGTTGTAGCTAAGTTGTAAATTTGGCGTATATGAGCAATAAATCGTGCTTTTAAAGGCGTAGGCTCGGGGTGTGTTAACGGAGCCGGTAGTCAATAACACTTAGTGGCGCACACGTTTCTGCGCTGCTGCTCACTCACGGATGACTTGCATAAACCAATGAAAATAAAGGATAGACTCATGCAAGTAATCAGTACCTTGTTACAGCGCCGACTGGTCTGGTTGGCGCTGCTGGTTAGCTCAACGCTATTTACCTCTGCCGTCAGGGCCGATGCAATTTTGCATGCTTTCGACTGGCATTATGATGAAGTTGCCGCCAAAGCCAATGAAATAAAAGACTTAGGCTATAAAGCGGTGTTAGTGGCGCCGCCGCTGAAGTCGAACGCCGCTAACTGTGCCTGGTGGCAGCGTTATCAGCCGCAGGATATTCGCGTAATTGACCACTGCAAAGGCAACAAGCAGTCGTTTGTAAATATGATTAATGCGCTGAACGACGCCAATCCGGCGCGTAAAGTGGATGTATACGCTGATATCGTGCTGAACCATATGGCAAATGAGCGCAATGGCGCTACGGACTTCCCTGGCCAAAGCACGGTGAATGACTATGGCAATAACAGCAGCTACTGGAACAACCAACGTCTGTTTGGCAACTTAAGCCAGGGCTTGTTTGGTAGCGGCGATTTTAATCCGGCCAATTGCATCAGCAATTATAACGACGTGTGGCAGGTACAAAACTGGCGCCTATGCGGCGGCGGTGGCGATACCGGTTTACCGGATCTCAACCCCAACAGCTGGGTGGTGCAACAGCAGCGCAGCTACTTAACCGCACTGAAAAACCTCGGTGTAAAAGGCTTTCGGGTGGATGCGGCCAAGCATATGACCATTTGGCATATCAATGAAATTTTCACCGGCAGCATAAAAAGCGGCATGTATTTGTTTGGTGAAATTATTACCAGCGGCGGTGCCGGCAATAACGAATACGACAGCTTTTTAGCACCGTATTTGGCTTACACCGACCATAAAGCTTATGATTTTCCGTTATTTAATACCATTCGCAGCGCTTTTGCTTTTAACGGCAGTTTAAGCCAGTTGGTCAACCCGTTAAGTGTGGGTCAGGCGCTGCAAAACAGCCGTGCTGTGACCTTTACCGTAACGCATGATATTCCGACCAATGACGGTTTTCGTTATCTGATCATGGACCCGACCGACGAATATCTGGCCTATGCCTATGTCATGGGACGCGACGGCGGTAAGCCGCTTATTTTCAGCGACAGCACCGGTACCGATAACGGCCGCTGGGTTAATGCCTATAACGCCGGCCATATCGCTAAGATGCTGAACTTTCATAACCGCATGCAGGGCCAGGCTATGGAAATGCTGGCGTGGAATGACTGCGCGATATTATTCCGCCGTGGTCAGGAGGGTGTAGTCGGGATCAATAAATGTGGCAGCACACAAAGCTTTAACGTTAACACCAATGGCCGCTTTTACTGGTACCGCAATTACCGCGACGTATTAAGCGGCGCTAACCTGGTGTATATCAACGGCGGCAGTTACAACTTCAGCCTGCCGGCGCGCCAGGCCAGAATGTGGTACGCCGACTAACCGCGGCCAACAGTGCCGGCTGTTTAGTCGGCACTGAACAGCGACATTAAATCGTCGGCGCTGCCTTGCCAGGGTTGGCCTTTGCCGCCGGCGAACAACTGATCGGCCAACTGGCGCTTATGTTGTTGTAGCTGTTGGACTTTTTGCTCTACCGTATTGCCGGCAATCAGCTTATAAACAAAAACGGCTTTTTTCTGGCCGATACGGTGGGCGCGGTCGGTAGCTTGAGCTTCAGCGGCCGGGTTCCACCATGGGTCGTAGTGAATTACGGTGTCGGCAGCGGTGAGGTTGAGCCCGGTGCCGCCGGCCTTTAAGCTGATTAAAAACACCCGGGTTTCACCGTTTTGAAAGGCATCAATTTGCTGCTGGCGGTGTTTAGTCTGGCCGGTAAGCTTGCTGTAGCTGATCCCCAGCGCGTGTAGCTCGTCTTCTATCAGTGTCAGCATGCTGGCAAACTGGCTGAAAAGTAAAATATTACGGCCCTCTTCCAGCATTTCCGGCAGCGTATCGCGCAGCCATTGTAACTTGGCATTGCTTTGCACTGAGCGGGCATGTTCTACCGGCACCAGCCTGGCGTCGCAGCAGGCCTGGCGCAGTTTTAACAATGCATCTAAAAACTGAATTTGGCTGGCTGCCACGCCTTTTTGCACAAACAGCTCGCGCACCTTGGTTTCCATTACCAGCCGGATACTCTCGTACAGGTTACGCTGGTCGCTTTCCAGCTCCAGCAGCTGAATAATCTCGGTTTTATCCGGCAGCTCTGCGGCTACCTGGGCTTTGGTGCGGCGCAGCATAAAAGGCGCGATGCGGCTCTTTAACGCATGGGCGCGCTCGGTATCGCCGTGTTTTTCAATCGGCTTGCGGTACACCTGGTTAAAGTGCGCATCATTGCCTAATAACCCCGGCAATACAAAATCGAAAATCGATTTTAACTCGCCCAAATGGTTTTCCAGCGGCGTGCCCGATAACGCCAGTTTAAAGTCGGCTTTTAACAGCCGTACGGCTTTGGCCGCCAGGCTGCCGGCATTTTTAATATGCTGGGCTTCGTCCAGGATTACCGCGCTGAGCGGCTGGCTTTGATAGTATTTATGGTCGCGCACTACCAGCGGGTAGCTGGTAACCAGCAAGTCGTAATCGGCCAGTTCGTTAAACAGCGGCTGGCGTTTATTGCCGTGAATTTGCAGCACCCGCAGTTGCGGCGTAAAGCGGCCAGCTTCGGCCAGCCAGTTGCCTAATACACTGGTAGGGCAGATAATCAGCGCCGGGTGTTGCAGCTCACCACGCTGTTTTTGCAGCAGTAGCAAGCTTAGGGTTTGCAGTGTTTTACCCAGCCCCATATCGTCGGCCAAAATACCACCCAAGCCATATTCGCGCAGAAAATTCAGCCAGCTTAAGCCCTGCAACTGATAATCACGCAGCGATGCCTGCAAGCCTTCGGGCACCTGACATGGCGTAATGCCGGCAAAATTGTGCAGCAAATTGCTTAAGCGCTGCACCCGTTGTGCATTTAAAAACTGAATGTCTTTGGTGGTTTCCGGCGGTAACAGCGCGGCTTTAAAGGCCGGTAAATCCAGGCTGAACTGTGGCTTGTGGGGGTTTAACAGTTCAATAATGGTATCGATAAACGGCTGGATCAGCGCCAGCGGCAGTGCCAGCTTACCCTGAGGTAAGGATAACCAAATCGGCTTATCGGCGTCCGGCAAGCCGTGCTGGCGCAGCCATTGGCTGATCAGCGGCAGCAGCGGTACCTGGGTGCCGTCGATATCGACCTGGATGGCCAAAGCGAAACCACCGACAGCATTGTCCTGCACCTGTAAGTACGGGTTGCCGCTTAAAATATCCAGATTAAAGTTTTCGTCACGGGCAATATGCCAGCCGTGTTGCTCCAGCGTTGGCAAGGCGTCCAGCAGCGGTTGCCATAACAACGGGTTATCCGGGCCGTCGCCGACAGCAAAGGCACTTTGTTCGGCATAAGGTGGCGGCAATGGCGGTAGCTGCAGCAGTTCCAGTTGCAGCAGTTGCTCCAGCGCTGTTGTTTCTGTGGCGCGGTGGCGCTTAATAAAAATGGTACTGTTATCCAGCTGCAGTTCGGTTTGCGCACGGCTTAAATCCAGCGGCAGCAGATAATCGGCGTACTGAAACTGCAATACGGCCGTGGGTTCGCTGCGGCCTTTGGCTTTATGCGGCAGCATTTTCAACTGTAATACCGGCTTGGGCGGCGTGTTTACTTGCTTTAAGCCGGCGGCTTTGGGCAATGGCAGGCTGGTTTGGCTGAAAAGCTGCTGTAACCGGCTGATGCCGCTGGCCAGGGCTTGCTGTGGAATCGCCGGAATTTTATTCAGCAACTTTAGCTGTTGGCTGCTAAGTGTGGTGTCCAGCTCGCCCAGTTGGTAGTAGCTGGTGTCGAGGTAACAAGGCGGATCGGTATACACCAGCTCAAAATCGCGCTCATCGTCATCTAGTTGCCAACCCAGTTGCTGGCCGCCGGCCGTGTCTTGCCAGTTAAAACTCAGCTGCCGCTTCGGCCCGCGTTCTACCGCATAGCGGGCTTCAGAGAAAAAGCAGCGGCCGCTTTGCAGCAACTGTTGCAGCAACTGATAACCCCAGTCGCCTTCCAGCAGGGGCAAATCGCGCAGGCTTTGGGCACGGAAATAACTCAGCAGGCGGTAATCCTGCTCTTCTATCCAATAGGGAATAGTGGGGCTGACCAGGTCGTACTTACCAATGGCCACGCCCTTGGTATAGCCGCCTTTTTTACTTTCCCGCACGCGGCGCGGGCTTAGCTGTAACCCAGCCTGACCGTAAGACAATAAGTACAGCACCACATCTTTATCTTGCGGCGCCGGTGCCAGCGACTGCTCTACCTGTTCAAACCACTGGTTGAGAGCCCGCAGCGGTTGTTGTTCTAATTGCAGCTTGTGTTGCTGGTAGTCGCGCTTTAAGCGCAATAATACCGCCAGTACATGTTTGCAGTTGGCACCAACCGGGCAGGTACAGCGATTTTGTAATTGCCAGCCATCGCTGTGTTGTTTCAGGCTGATATATTGCCGGTACGGCGTAAACGCTGCGCCCCATACCTGAGCGCTGATATCGGATAAGTCGCCGTTATATTCCAGCTTCACCACTTTACCGGCCTGCAGGTACGCCTGAGCACGGTGAAAGGTCACCGCATCAAACCAAAGTTCCAACTGTTGCTGGCTAAGGGGAAACACTGTATCTGTTGTCATAACGCCTGAATGTTAAGCACAAAGGCGTAATGCTACCGCAGTTTTGCCCGAAGCCAAATGCGGTAGCGTGAAATAAACAAAATTTGTGTAGTTAGCCGGTTTAATCGTTAATCTTTACCGGGCCGTTAATGGCATTCAGTTTTAAGCCACCCGAGCCGCTGTCAAGAATGGTCAGGCCGCCGGCGCCGTCTACGTTAATATCGCCCGAGCCATCATCAATAGTAACAATACCGCCCACAGCGCTGACTATAATATCGCCGGAGCCATCTTCAATGCTGACATCGCCGCTTACTGTGCGGATCTCCAGCTGGCCGGAGCCATCATCAACGCTCAGCTTGCCGTTCACCTGCGTAATAAAGAGATTACCCGAGCCGTCTTCTACCGTTACATTGGCGCCGCCATTGATACGCAGATCGCCGGAGCCGTCTTCCACCTGCAAGTCGCCGGTTAAACCACGGATATCAGTATCGCCGGAGCCATCATCCAGTGTTAAGCCAAAGTGCTGTGGTACTTTTACTAATACGTCGATATAAGGGCTGTTGCCGTTATAAAAGTTTTTATCAAAGCCGGCTTCTAACACGGCGCTGCTGCCACTGCGGACAAGGCTAAGGCGAATATCGTCGGCGTTGTAATAGTAAATATTGGCCACCATTTCCACTTCGCTGCGGCCGGATTCGCCGATAATCTCTAATTTGCCGGCACCGGTATCTGCCTGCAGTTGCTTTAAGTCGCTGCCATTTAATGTCAGTTTGCGTTCTTCATGTTGCAAGTCACCGGCGTGACCATTGCCAACATAAATAACACAGCCGCTAAGCAGGCTGGCGGCGAATAATGTAATAACGGTGCTTTTCATAAAATGTCCTTGTTGGTGTTTATGTATTCAAAGTTAAAGTGGCCTATGCGGGCTGCCACAATATTGCAAAATAAATGACTGCAAAATAAATGCCTTAATTTAACTTCTTGTTATTTAAAGATTTGTATTGTTAGTGCCATAGTGGCGGTGGCGGTTATGACCACAATATAGCCGGATCGGCGATAAGCTTAGCGGTTTCGCAGACAATATTCGCTACTGCTGGAGTGTTAACAAAAAGCGGACTATGGTTAAGCAGGCCGTGTTTAAACGAATTGTGTGTCAACACAGTAACCTTTGTACAAAGCATTACAGCAGAATAATGTGGTTAATAATAAGGACAAACGCTGATGTTAAAGAAAGTGTTGGTGGGTGTGGCGACGTTGCTGGCGATACCGCTGGTGGCAGCATTATTTGTAAAGCAGGATTATCAGGTTGAAGCCAAAGCAGAGATTAATCAGCCGTCGATGCTGGTATTTGACTATGTGCGTTTTGTTGGCAACCAGCAAAACTTCAGTGTCTGGGCTACGATAGATCCGCAAATGCAAACCGCGTCGCGCGGGGTTGATGGCACTGTAGGGTTTGTAGCGTCCTGGCACAGTGAAAATCCGGATGTGGGTACCGGCGAACAGGAGATTGTCGGCATTACCGAAGGTGAGCGCATAGATTTGCAGTTACGTTTTTACGAGCCGTATAACGCGGTATCACCGGCCTATATGCAAACCGAAGCGCTGAGTGATAACCGTACATTGATCCGCTGGGGCTTTAGCGGCCATATGCCATACCCGATGAATTTAATGCTGCTGTTTATTGATGTAGAAAGCATGATAGCGAACGATTTACAGCAAGGGCTGGATAACCTGAAACTGATTTTGGAAAGCCCCGCACCTTAGCCTGGCCTGACAGGCTAAGACGGGCGCTAAAAGTAGTAATCTAAACTCAGCTGCAGAAAGTCGTCGCGGCGGATTAAATACAGCGGATCTGTGTTGAAGTCGCTGCGGAAAAACCACGCATCCAGTCTTAAACGGCTGCTGTTGCCCAGTCGGGTAGACGCTTCCAGCTTACCGCTTTGGCTGCCGCTGTTGTCCAGGTCTTGTGCTATGCCCAGCAGTATTTCTGTACCGCCGATATCGTTTACTACAAAGCGGCCACCGACAAAAATATCGTTCTGGCCGGGTACCGGCGCCTGTTGGTCACGGCTGTCGTATTGATACTCGGCTATCCAGCCCAGATCCCAATTGCTGCCAAACAAGCCAACATGGGTATACTCAAAACCGGCCGTGGCGGCGACAAAGTCTTGCTGCCGGGTTTTGCGGTAAATGCTTTCCAGTTTCCAAATCCAGCTGCCGCTAAGCCATAAGCTGTCTAACCCCAACTGCTGCATTTGCAGGTACTGTGGTTGCAGGCGCTGGGGTTGCAGCGTGTTTTGCGCTGTAGGTTGCAATAGCGCTTCGCGGTTATTGCCTTCAAAATAACTCAGCCCCAGCTCCAACGCCGCAAAACGCCGGCTCCAGCGCAGGGCAAAGTCAAGGTTGCGTTCAGCCTGCGCCGACTCATACTGTGGCTGGCTCTGGTCGACAACAAACGGAGGTCGCAAGCGGCCATCCGGCCCGGCGAAGCTGCGTTCGCGAAAATACGGCAGTAAGTATAATTCCAGGCTACCGGCACTGCCATGCAGGTTCCAGTTCAGCATGGGCTGCCCCAGTTTAGTTTCGCCATCAACACTGGCTACAGCGTCGGTTTGATTGATGACATCGACCAGGTGCTGTGATTCGGTTACCCCCCAAAACACGATATCGACGCCGGCTTTTATATCGAAACCGTCGCCAACGTATTGCCAGTAAGCCTGGCGTAAATCCAGCAAGTTCCGCTCGTTGTCGCGCTGGTCCCAACGCAGGTAAGGTTGCAATGCCAACTGATGCCGCCGGTCAGCGCTTTGCCAATACCAGTCGGCGCTGAAGGCGGCACTGCTGTAGTGCTGTGCCTGCCCCGGCTCGCCTTGTTGCGGATAATAACGCTGCTGCCATTGCAGGCTGTAGTCGGCATTAATGTTCTGATACCAGGAGGTCGGGTTATCTTGCGCCGCAAGGTTAAACGCTGATACCAGCGCCGTAAGCACGGTAAGCGGCCGGTTAATCACCGTGCCCGCTCCAGGGCGTTAACGTCAAAGTCGGCTTCGGTGCGGCCGGTACCAAAGCGGATACTTTGCAGCAATAAATCGGTGCTCTTGCCGGTTTGGTGATTATGCATGGTCATTTTGTGCGGCCGCCAGTACTTATCCAGGTACTGCTGGTAGTCGTGCATGGTCAGGGTTTTCAGCAGGCTGTTTTTCCGGTCGTAATAATCTACCTTTTGCACCCGGTAGTGCTGCTGGTCAAGCCAAACATGGGTGGTGCTGTAACCGGAGAAACTGTCGGTGGGCGTTTGCTCCAATACAAAACACAGCTGGTCATTGCAGTTTTCATCGCGCAGGTAGCGAAAGGCAAATTTTTCCAGTTCGAATGAGGTCATATCTTCATAGGCAAATTCGCTGGCCATAAAAGGACCGGATTTATTACGTGTGGCAATACGCCGCGTTCGGCGCAGACTGGGCAAATACAGCCATTGGTCATCTTCTGCGGTAGGGTGCGAGTGGGTAAGAAAAGCCGAGCCACGCACGTCGCGCGGTTCATCAAAAATGGTCAGGGCTTTATCGCCGTCGTCCGGCATTTCAAATGCCAGGGTACGCATGCGGCGCTCGGTTTGCTGGCCGGCGGCATTACGCAGTACCATAATCAGCTCGCTTTCGCTGTCGCCCCAACCTGTGTCGCGGGCTTTTTGCTCTTGTGCTATCTGCAGGCCTTTGGCGACATCGTCGGCCGGCGCGGCTGCAGCCAGCAGCAGGCCACATAATAAAACAGTGGTGCGGCAAAGTGGCTTATACATGGTGTTTCTCCCGGGGGTTGTCAAAGCGCAGCAGGCAGGCCGGCAGCAACAGAAAATCAATCAATAGCGCAATAAAGATAATAAGTGCGGTTAGCATACCCATATCTGAGTTTAGCCGGAAACCGGAAAACATCAGCACGCCAAAACCGGCTACCAGCACCAGGGTGGTGATCCATAGCGCGCGGCCGACACTGTGAAAAGCATAGCGTACGGCGGCCTCGGCATCGCGGCCTTCTTGCCGCGCGTGTTGATATTTGCTGAGAAAATGCACTGTGTCATCAACGATAATGCCCAAACTCATACCGGCGACTACCGACAGCGCCAGATTAATTTCACCGCTGATCAGCCCCCACAGGCCAAAGCCCACCAATGCCGGCGCTATGTTGGGCACCATACTGAGTAAGCCCAGCCGCCACGATTGCAAGCTGAAGATCAGCAGCAGTGAAATTAACACCAGTGCCAGTGGCAGGGTTTTTAACATCGACGCCATATTGCGCTCGCCGATATGGGCAAACATCAATGCTGCACTGGCGGCAGTTACCTTGTAGTGTGGATATTGCTCTGCCATGTACTGCAGTGCCCGTGCTTCGAGCCCGGTAAGCTCTTTACTGCCCAAGTTACGCAGTGTGGCGCTGATGCGGGTAGCACTTTTATCAATATTAAGCTGGTTGTTGAGATCCAGACCAAACGGCAGTGACATTTCATACATTAATAAAAACTGCGCGGCTTGCTCGCTGCTGTCCGGCAGGCGGTAAAAGGCCTGATTGTCGCCGTGCATATTTTTGTTCAGCCGTTTTATCACATCAGTAACAGTGTTGACATGAGTAACTTCCGGCTGCGCCAGTAACCACTGGCTGAAATCGTCGACCGCTGCCAAAAATTCCGGTTGGTTTACCGCATTGCTTTGCCCGGCGTTGACGGAGAAGTCCATTAGCGTAAAGCCGCTGAGATTTTGCTCCAAAAAGTCATTTGATTGGCGAAACTCCGTCGATTCGGCAAAGTATTTAATGGCTTCATCATTCACTTTGTTCAGGCTGATCAGGGCAGTGCAAAGTAAAATAAAGATACTTAAGCCAGGCAGTAACAGCCGCTGATAACGAATAACCGTGTCGGCCAGCCAGTCCATGGCGCCGTGGGTATCGGCAGTGGCTTTGCCGGCTTTCAGCGGTAACAACAGCAACAACACCGGTAGCAGTACCAGACTGTACAGGCAGGCCAGCATAACGCCTGCCGCCGTCATATTGCCCAGGTCGCGCAGAATCGGCACTTCAGAGAAGTTCAGTGTTAAAAAGCCGATTGCTGTAGTAATGCTGGTGATCAACACCGGTTTAAGGTTGCGCGAAATGCTGTAGTGCAGCGCGTTCAGCTTAGTGTCACCGCGGCGCAGGGCAAACTGCGCCGAGGCGATAATATGCACCGAGTCGGCTACCGCCAGTGTCATTAAAATGGTCGGCACATTAATGGTGGCAGTACTTAGGAAAATGCCGGCCCAGCCCGCCAGACCCAGCGCGGAGGTTACGCTAACGATAATGATGACCAGAGTAGCAAAGGAGGCGGTAACCGAGCGTAGCAACCAGGCCAGCATGACTAAGATGCCGAGCAACATCAGCGGTACCAGGTTTTTTGCGTCGTTTTCTGCCTCTGAAGCAAAAGCATGGTTCATGGCGATAACCCCGGTCAGGTGAAACTCCACCCCCGGGTAGCGCGTGGCAAAGTCGTCTGTTTGCTGGCGCATATACTGCCACACATCCTGCACTTCTTTATTTTGGTCTTTCTCCGGCAACTGCACGGTAATATTAATGGCGGCCACGGCACCGCTGGCTGACACCAGCCGGTTTACCAGTGCCGGCTCCTGCAGTGCTATCTGTTTAATCCGCGCTATGCTGTCAGGCGTTAAGCTGGCCGGGTCGTAAAGTAAATCGGCCACCAGTAAATCATCGTTGTCCGCTTCGGTGTGCTGATAGTTAGTAACAGAATCGACGCGGATTGCATAAGGTGTAAGCCAGGCGGCTTCTGTCAGTTGCTGCAGCAGGGTCAGGGTGTCAGCAGTGAAAACGTTGCCATCTTGCGGCACCACGGCAATCAGCAAGTTATCGCTTTTATTAAAGTCATATTGCATCTGCTCAAACGCCAGCAGTTGCGGATTTTGTGGTGAGAAAAAAATGCGGTAGTCGCCGCGAAAATACAGCTTGCCCATGCCGATACTGCACAGCGCAATCAGCAGTAATGAGAAAAACAGCGCCCACCAAGGGTGGCGCAAGCAGCGGTGTAAGCCTGGAGATGTCATCCGGCCTCCGTATTATGGCTGTTGGGGGTACGGCTAAAATGGCTGCCGCAGATATGCTGCAACAAGCTTAGCATAACCGTTTATATCCGCTCTGTTATGCTTGCTGCGGTTATTTTCCGCGTTAATAAGCTAATTAATAGCCGCTTTACTTGCATATATTTAACATTTGAATAAATATTAATTATCTTTTCGTTGTTAGCGGAGACAGGATGTCACTGGCCGTTGTATACAGCCGCGCCCGCCATGGCCTGGATGCCCCCCTGGTTACAGTAGAGGTGCATATCAGTAATGGCTTGCCGGCTTTTCAGTTAGTCGGTTTGCCGGAAACCTCGGTGAAAGAATCACGCGACCGTGTGCGCAGCGCCATGGTAAACAGTGGTTTTGCCTTCCCCGACCGCAAAATTACTGTCAATTTAGCCCCGGCCGATTTACCCAAAGAAGGCGGTCGCTTCGATTTACCCATAGCGCTGGGCATTATTGTAGCCTCAGGCCAGCTGGCGGAAAAAAGCCTGCAAGGCTATGAGTTTTGCGGTGAGCTGGCGCTGTCCGGTGAGATCCGCACTATCGTTGGGGAAATTCCGGTAGCGATAGCCTGCCGTGATGCCGGCCGCGAAGTAGTGCTGCCAATGTTAAATGCGCAGCAAGCGCAGCAAGTGCCCAAGGTTGCCGTACACGGTGCTGAACATTTGCTGCAGGTGCACAGTTTTTTACTGGCGCAGCAGCCGCTGCCGGCAATACCGTCGTTACCGCTGCGTGAACAACAACATATGCCGGATCTTGCCGATGTAAAAGGCCAGGCGCATGCCAAACGGGTGTTAGAAATTGCCGCGGCCGGCGAGCATAACCTGTTAATGCTGGGGCCGGCCGGCACCGGTAAATCGATGCTGGCGCAGCGCCTGCCCGGCATAATGCCGCCGCTAACCGAACAGGAAGCGTTGGCCACCGCTGCTATTTACTCTATTGCCGGTTTAAAGCGTAATTTAACCGACTGGCAGCAGCGGCCGTTTCGCAGCCCGCACCACACCAGTTCGGCTGTGGCTCTGGTGGGTGGGGGCTCTGTGCCCAGGCCCGGAGAAATATCTTTGTCGCACCACGGCATTTTGTTCCTCGATGAGCTGCCGGAATTCCCGCGTAAGGTGCTGGATGTGTTACGCGAACCGCTGGAAACCGGGGTGGTGCACATCAGCCGTGCCGCGCGCCAGGCCGAGTTTCCGGCGCAGTTCCAGCTGGTGGCGGCATTAAACCCCAGTCCGACCGGCCATCATCAGGATGGCCGCGCCACGCCTGAGCAAGTTATGCGTTATTTAAACCGTTTATCCGGGCCTTTTATTGACCGCATAGAGCTGCAAATTGAGGTGCCGTTGCTGCCAAAAGGCATGTTAAGCCAGCATACGCAGGAAGAAAGCAGTGCCAGTGTGCGCGAACGGGTATTGGCTGCCAGGCAGTTACAACTGGCACGCCAGGGTAAAGCTAACGCCCGTTTAAGCGGCAGTGAGATTGCCGATTTTTGCCCGTTACAGCAAGCCGATGCACGCTTTTTGGAAGACACCATTCATCGCTTTAAACTGTCGGCCCGCACTTACCATAAGATTATTAAAGTGGCGCGCAGCATTGCTGATTTACAGCAGCAGGCACAAATAAGCCGCGCCCACTTAATGGAAGCATTAAGTTATCGCGCGCTGGAGCGATTGCTGAGTTATCTTAAAAGTTAATTTAATGTGTTTAAGTGATTTGTATTGTTTACATTGTGACGTTTCCGGGTAAAATAATCTGGCTTTAGCATTAGGCACGCCGGCAGCAAAACAATATTGACGGCGGTTATTAAAGAATAGTGTGTTATCTAAGGACAGATAAATGTGGATCAGACTGAACGGATTATTGTGTCACACAGAAACCAAGCGGGTTGTTTCCCCGGCAGATGTTGGCCAACCGATATACTTTGAAAATTTAGGCGAATTGTATTTTTCTACGGCAGATGAAGTAATAAAGATGTCTGTCAGCGAATTTGATCAGTTTTGTCTGGAGTATGAAAAGGCGCTGCAGCATTAAACTGATGCTGCAGCGCCTCATGATTATAGTAATTTCCAGTTTAATGTTTCACCGGCATAGAATGGCACTATCGGGTTGCCGTTAGGCAGGATAATCTCACCCGGTACCTGCCATTGCTGTTTTTGCAGCGTAACCGTACCGGTATTGCGTGGCAGGCCATAGAAGTCGGCGCCATAGTGGCTGGCAAAGCCTTCCAGTTTATCCAGCACACCTAAGTCATCAAACACCTGGGCGTATAGCTCTATTGCGCTATGGGCGCTGTAACAGCCGGCGCAACCACAGGCGGATTCTTTGCGGTGCTTTTCATGCGGCGCAGAGTCTGTACCTAAGAAAAACTTTGTTGAACCCGAGGCTACCGCAGCGCGCAGTGCGTCCTGATGCGTGCGGCGTTTTAACACCGGCAGGCAGTAGTTGTGCGGCCGTACGCCACCAACTAATAAATCGTTACGGTTTAACAGTAAATGCTGCGGTGTAATAGTCGCGGCAACATTGTTTGATGCCTGGGCCACAAAGGCGGCTGCATCGGCAGTGGTAATATGTTCAAACACCACTTTTAATGTCGGCAGCCGCGCGACGATATGCTGCAGATAGCGGTCGATAAACACTTTTTCCCGGTCAAAAATATCAATATCGTGATCAGTTACTTCGCCATGCACCAACAGCAACATGCCTTGCTCTGCCATGGCTTCAAACACCGGATACAGGCTGTCCAGAGCACTTACTGCATCGCTGGAATTAGTGGTGGCGCCGGCCGGATACAATTTGGCCGCGACTACTCCGGCAGCCTTGGCGGCGCTGATGTCGGCAGTTGAGGTTTTATCGGTTAAAAATAAGGTTACCAAAGGCTGAAAGTTACTGCCGGCCGGGCGTGCGGCTAAAATACGCTCGCGGTAGGCTACTGCCATGGCTGCGGTAGTAACCGGCGGCACTAAATTGGGCATAACAATAGCGCGGGCAAATTGACGTGCTGTGGCCGGTACGGTTTCGCGCAGCATATCGCCGTCACGAAAGTGTAAATGCCAATCATCCGGAGTTTGTAGAGTAAGAGTGGTCATGTGGTGCTCCTGCAACTGCTGCGGCGAAAAAAAGTGGCGCTATGATACCAAGTAACGGCTGCCAAGTAATCAGTCTCGTGTCGCTAACCGCGCTGGCAAACCGCTGATAATAAGCCGGCGGGCGGCTTTAGTCTGCCGCCGGCCTTTGCTACACTAAGGACGTTTAATAAAGGGCGTGTTTCACGCAGGAGAAATGACTATGTCTGAGCTGGATTTTGATTTAGACCATCTGGACTTTGCTGCTGCTGAGCAAAATGTTGAACGTCAGCAGCAAGAAGAGTTGAACCGTGCTGACGAACCACAATATGGCGACGAAGATGATGAATGTAGCGGCGGTGCCTGTAAAATTTAATCCGTGCCGGCCTTAACCGGCTGTTCGGCAGGTTTGTGCCACAACTGACTTACCGCAATACACAGCACGCCCACTAACATCAGCAATGAGAATGGCAGTGGTGTGCCGTTATAAAACAGTGCCAGTAAAGGTCCCGCCAAAGCACCGATACCAAAGCGTAGTGTGCCGATTACCGCTGTGGCCGTACCGCTGTTATCCGGAAACTTCATCAGGATCATCGCATCCGCATTAGTGGCAATCAGGCTTAAGCTGGCCATTAGCGGTGCGATACTCAGTACGGTGTACACCAGGTCCAACTGCCAAAAGTTAAACAGCGTTAACGCGCTGGCACTGATGATTGCCAGCACCAGGCCGGCGCGTAACATGCGCTGTGGCCCAAGGCGGGTAACCAGCCGGCTGTTGATAAAGTTGGCCAGCATTAACATCGCCACGTTAAAACCAAACAACAAGCTGAACAGCTGCTCGTCTACGCCAAAGAACTTGATATAAACAAACGGCACTGCGGTTAAAAAACAAAAGAATGAAAACGAGGCAAACATCGAGGTAGCAATATCCGGCCGCGCTGAAGCGCAGGAAAACACCACTTTATAGCCGGCAAAAAAGGCTACCTTTTGCGGCGAGCCGGCCGGTTTTATTTCCGGCAGATAACGCCAGCTTAGCAGTAAAATAATCACGCCATAGCCGGCCAGGGTGACAAAGATCATCTGCCAGTTCGCCAACCACAGCACACCACTGCCGATGGCCGGTGCCAGCAGCGGCGCCAGCATCATAATCATCGACACATAAGACATGCCTTTAGCCGTATGCTCCTGATAAATATGCCGCACTATGCCGGGTACTACTACCGTTGCTGCCGCGCCGCACAGCGCCTGCAATGCCCGCCAGAATAAAAACCACTCTATGGTACTGACTAAACTTAAGGCAATGCTGGCCAGCACAAAACCGGTTAAACCGAAAATAGCCAGCGGCCGGCGGCCAAAGCTGTCGGCCAGCGGGCCGCAGATCAGCATGCTGATACCAAAGAAAGCCAGGAAAATACTCAGTGATTGCTGCACCATACCAATAGAAGTATTCAGCTGCTGCGCCATAATGGGCATAGCAGGCAGGTACATATCAATCGCCAGTGGTGTGGTAGCGACAACAGCGGCCAGCAATATAATGATCCAACCGGCAGGTTTGCGAGACATGGGTTCTAAGCTCTTAATTCAGCGGGGCTATATAATACGCGGTTTTGCCGCCGGCACCTAACAACGCCGTGTAAAAATGGGTTACTAAATATGTCGGCCACGCTAAGCGCAATTTGCATTTAGCGGCGCAAAGCAGTGTAATGCAGTTACATTAGATAAAGCTGTTGGTTGTTATGTCGCGTTGGCGCTACCTTATGCTCTTATTTATGCTGCTGCAGGCTATGCTAATACAGGCGCAGCCGCTGCGTGTTGGCTTGCATTTATCTGCCCCCTGGTCCTTTTACAACGGAGAAGGCGAGCCGGAGGGTACAGAATACCGGCTGGTATCGCGTATCTTCGCCAATGCCGGCTATGAAGTGCAATATGAACTGTACAGCTACAGTCGTTTATTAAAGCAATTCAGCGATAAAAAGCTCGATTGCGCCTCGCCGGTTGCGATAGCGGTAGACGGCGCAAGCTATACCCAAGCTTATCTGCCGTTTCAGGATGTTGCTATCAGCCTGCAAGACGCAGGCTTGAAGGTGGAGACATTGCAGGATCTGGCAGACAAGCGTATTGCAGCTTACCAACAGGCAAAACAGATACTGGGCAGCGATTTTGCGCAAGCTGTCAGCACGGCCGGTTATCTGGAACTGGCTGAGCGTAAACTGCAACTGGAGTTGCTGTTCAGTGAGAGAGTGCAATTGGTAATTGGCGAGCGGCGCGTATTGCTTCATCTGGCAACAGAGCTGGCACCGCATATCAAGCTCACGGTGCATCCGCTGTTTGCTGCGCAATCTTATCCGGCGGCATGCTGGCAACCGGAGCACGCAGAGGCATTTAACCGCGGCCTGGCACAATTAGCGCAAAGCGGTGAGCTGGCCGCAATGTTGCGTGATAAAACGCAAGCCGGCGACGGAACAAAATAGCCTAACAGCATGGATTGCGCTTATACTGAAGTAATTCAGCAGGTCAGGATATAACAATGAAAAAAACCAAGATTATTACTACAGATGAAATTTTACTGACGCTGTGTCAGTCGGTAACTAAGGTGCTGTCCGGCGCCGGTAACCACAACGTTGCTTACTCGCCCATGGTACAAAAAATTCAAAAAACCTGTTTACGGCCCGACTTGGGCTGCTTTGTGTTGTTTGACGGTGGGTTCTCCGGGCTGGTGATAATTAATTTTACCGCCCAGGCTGCAATGGAAATTTATAAAAAGTACCTGATGAGCATGGGTATGCCGGAAGAAGAGCTGGCGCAATTTCATACCTCAGACGAAGTAGGTAATGTGATGGGCGAACTGATGAACCAGATCGTCGGTGCTTTTACCAACACCGTGCGCTACGACTTGCAAACATCGATTAATCAAAGCCAACCTAAAATGATGGCGATTAACAAGCAAGTACAAATTCTGATTAATACCCAGCTGGACCAGCCGCAAGCGCGCCGTGTTACCTTCAGTACACCGGAGCACAATATTTTTTATCTGGAGCTGGCCATGGATAAAACCGAGTTTATTCAATTGCATGACTTTGACAAAGTGGCGCAGGAGCACCCGGATGACATTCTGGCCAATGCGCAGCAATACACGCCGGAAAATACAGTTAACGTTGAGGTGGATATGGACGACGACTTTTTGAAAAACCTCGGTTTATAACTTAGCTGCATGCCGCTGTGGCAGGGCAAGCACAAAGCGTGCGCCGCCCTGCGCAGAGTCGGTTACGGTAACGCTACCCTGATGCCACTGCATAACCCGTTGTACTATTGCCAGGCCTAAACCAAAGCCGCCGGCTTGTTTATTGCGGCTGGCTTCAATGCGGAAAAACGGTTGCAGAATTTGGTGTCGCAGCTCCGGCGGTACACCGGGGCCGTCGTCGTCTACGCTGATTTGCCAATGCTGTTTATACTCTGTCAGCGTTAGCTGAATGTGCTGCTGCGCATACTTTTTGGCGTTAACCAGCACGTTTTGCAGTGCGCGCTCGAGGTAATGGCCGTCGGCGTACAGCAAAGCGCTGGCAGGCAGTTGCAAACGGATATCGGCACCGGGCAGCGGCGCCAGTTTTTCCTGCACATTATTAATTAACTCGATTAAATTAATCTGCTGTAATTGCAGCGGCAACTGGCCGGTTTCCAGCCGTGCATAATCCAGGATTTCATCTACCAGTTGTTGCAGCTCCCGCACGTCCTGCAGCATTAATTGCCGCTCTTGCGCCGGCAGTTGTTGTGCCATTTCCAGCGCAAAGCTCAGCCTTGCGATAGGGGTGCGCAGTTCGTGTGATACGGCATGGGTCATTTCGCGTTGCAGGTTCAGTAAGTCGCGGATACGGTCACTCATATCGGCAAAACTTTGCGCAATCGGGGCAATAAACGAGCGTGCCGGCAAGGTTAGCGCAATATCTCTGTTGTCGGCAAAACGTTGCAGGCTATGTTGTAAGCGGCGTATATCACGGGCTACCGGCCATAACCAAAGTGCCACGGCAATGGCCAGTAACAGAAAAAACAATAAGGTAAACCAGGTAGCGCCATCGTTTTGTGTCAGCGGCAGCGGGCCAAAGCGCCACAGCTGTTGCTGTTGCAGGTAATAAAAGTACACCTGATTATCTTCAAACAGCGCCAATACCTCACCGCGTTGCAGTTGCTGCTGTTCTTGCGCCAGCCAGCCGATGCTGTTGCCGGGCAGAGCGCTGAAGGGCAGTTTAATGCTGTGCGGCCAGCTGCTTTGTGGTTGCTGTACCTGTTGTTGCAGTAAACTGGTGTAGCTCTCCAGCCAGGGCGGTGCCGTAGCCGGTTGCCACTGCTGCCACAGTTGCTCTACGGCCCAGCCGATACCCAGCAGTACCAGAAACAAAAATAAGTAAAAATGCCAGAACAGGCGTTGCATGCTAAGGATACGGGCCGTTTTATTGCCAGGCATCAGCGACAAACAGATAGCCTTTGCCCCACACGGTTTTTATGCGAAACGGCGTCTCGGCATTGTCACCCAGTTTGCGGCGCAAATGCGAAATGCGCACATCAACTGTGCGGTCGAGGCCGTCATATTCACGGCCAATAATTTGTTGGTGGATCGCTTCGCGCTTTACTGTTTGTCCGGCGTGTTTCGCCAGCATCCAAAGTAAATCAAACTCGTAGCTGGTCAGCTCGACCCGCTCGTTGTCGTACCAGGCCTCGCGCGAGCGTTGCTTTAACCACAAGCGGTTAAACTGTAATTCCTGCTGTTCGGTTTTGGTGTTGGTTTGGCTGCGGCGCAGCAGGGCGTTAATGCGTGCTACCAGCACGCGTGGCTCTACCGGTTTTACAACGTAGTCGTCTGCGCCCAGCTCCAGCCCCAATACCTGGTCAATATCGCTTTGCTTAGCTGTTAGCATCAGCACCGGGCCTTTATACCAGGGGCGGATTTGCCGGCACACACCAAAACCATCCAGTCCGGGCAGCATCAGATCTAATACGATAAGATCGGGCTGGAACTGCCGGCAATGTTCGGCCACAGCATCGCCCTGGCTTTGCAATTGCACCACAAAGCCATGCTGGGTTAAGAAGCTTTGAACTAAAGACGCCAGGCGGATATCGTCTTCTACCAGCAGTATTTTTGCCATCAGAATATACTCCATGGGCTGCTTAGCCGGCGCCGCGCCGGTTTGCGGCTCAGCACTTTTAAATCGGTGTGCAGCAAAACCAGGTTGTCGGCAGTGCGCAGTGTTAGTGCGGCGTTTTCCCACGCCAGCAATTGCTGCCAGTGGCCGTTAGTTTCATTGTGCCAGCATTGCAATTCCTGCTGCGCTAAAAATAAGCAGGCAGTTAACGGTGTGCTGCTGTGCCAGCTCAATTGTAGTTGGGTTTGGCAGCGTTGGTCGCGTTGTTCAGTAACGCAAATTTGCGGGCTGACATCCCAGCATACCGCAGCAGCACAAGGTGGTGTCGGCACTTGCGGTGTTACGCCATTCAGTAGCAACAACAACCAAAGTCCGGGCATTAATAAAACCGGTAACTTATGCCAAAGAACCAGGTGGTTACATTGTCAGATTTCACCAGCGGGCTGTCAGTCATGGCATCGTCCAGAGATAAATAGCGCAAAAATGCTAACAGGCTGACGCGCTCTGACACCGGCCGTTGCCAGCTCAGGCGTAGCTCAGGTTGCCAACTGGCCTTGCCGTTATAGCGCGGCAGATAGAAAGGTTCATTATTATCAATGCCATAGTAAGTATCAATCAGTTTGGCGCTTTTCCAGTGTAATTTGGCACCCAGCTGCCAGTCGCCAAACCGGCTTTGCCAATTACGGCCGGCGCTAAGCGTGGCATGCTGGCCCTGGTAGGTGTTACTGATATCTTGCCACAGCGCGCCCTGCAACTGCCAGCCGGTGCTGAACCAGTCCAGTTGCAAGCCTAAATCAAAGGCCGTAGGGCGTTTGCGGATTTCCTGCACAGAGACCTGCAGCGGGCCATAACGTTCGTCGATGATATTGATGCCCGGTACGGTGCTGTTAAATTGAAAGGCGTTACCGCCAAACCATTTTTGGAAGTGACCTTTTTCCTGATTAAACTGGCCGATGAGGCTCAGCTGCAATTGCTCTGACAAGGCCCAACCGGTGCCCAGTTTGCCGTTGTCAAAAAACCAGTGTTCGGCGTAGTAGTACACATCGGGCAACAGCACCAACGGCAGAGCCTCGCCGCCATACAGCGGGTTACTGCGCTGACCATAACCCAGCGCGAAGCTTAAATGCAGCTCTTGCTCTGTCGCACACAGTGCGTCCTGATCGCAGTCTGCAGTCGCAACGGCATGCGCGTTTACACTCAGCAGACAAAGCAGCAATAACAAATATGGCAAGTTGCACCTTTTTTAAACGAATTTTCAGCCGTGCAAGTGTAGCAAGTTGTGCTGCTGCACATAAGCCGGCATAACAATGTTTCACAATTTGCTGTGATTAGTCACAGTAAGACCAACTGTGCCTGGCTACACTGGGGAAAAATCTTGAGGTGCCCGGATGAAAGCTATAGTGCTGATAATATTGCTGCCGTTATGTTGTTTGCTAAGTGGCTGCGTGCAGGATTTAACCGCAGATGACACCAGTGCCTTTCAGGTTATTGCCGGTGGCAACTCAGCGCAAAGTGATGATAAACGCTTACAGGTTATTGCCAGCCAGGCAGCCTACGATGACATATTTTTCCGCGTGCTGAATCGCAGTGGTACGCCGGAGACATTTGACTTTGAAACCTATCAGGTATTATTGGTAATGTCCGGAGCACAGCCGGCTGCTTTGACGCTGCAAGTTGCCGGATTCAGTGCGGTGGACCAGCAGGTTAATATTGCGCTGCAACCGCGCTATGCTGCCGCCGGTTGTCCGCCGCCAGCTACAGTACAGCAGCCCTGGCTGTTGGTGTTGTTTCCCAGAGTAAATAAGCCGCTGGCGATCACCGAACAGCCGCAAATGGTCAGTTGCTAGCAACACAGGTGATCGGGCCGGCCAGCGCTGTGGTATAACTGCAGGTGGCAAACACAGAACGAAATTGAATCCACCGTCAATTCCCTCTATGATAACGCCACAACAATTATAAGGCGCTTGTCGGATATGCTATCGGGCTGCGCTGTATTATGCAGTAATTTCGCTGTCACAGCAGAGCACGCAGATGAAAGACAAAGCCACTTCATTCGACATTGCTTACATGGCCGGTGTATCGCAGTCTACCGTGTCGCGCGCGCTGCGTAACAGCCCGCAGGTAAACAAGGAAACGCGCGAGAAAGTGCAGGCGATAGCGCGGCAGCTGAACTACAAGGTTGATAAAAACGCCAGCAATCTGCGCCAGCAACGCAGCAGCACCCTGGCGCTGCTGTTGTTTGAAGATCCCACTACTGACGAGTCTTTAATTAATCCGTTTTTTTTATCTATGCTGGGCAGCATTACCCGTGCCTGTGCTAAACGCGGCCAGGATTTATTGGTGTCGTTTCAGCAGTTAAGTGACGACTGGCACGCCGATTACGAAGACAGCAATAAAGCCGACGGCATTATTCTGCTTGGCTATGGTGACTACAAAGATTACGAGGAAAAACTGGCCAAGCTGCTGGCGCAGGAAACGCATTTTGTTTGCTGGGGTGCTGAGGTGCTGGGCCATCCGGAATTTACGCTGCGCAGTAACAACCGCGAAGGCGGCCGTTTAGCCGGTGAACACCTGCTGGCTACCGGGCATAAAAGCTTTGCCTTTATCGGCAATGCCTCTGAGGGCAGCCCGGAATTCAGTGCGCGTTACCTTGGGTTTATTGATGCGCTGAATATGGCCGGTATCAGTGAAGCGCAGGTGCCGCATTTTGATGCCATATCGACCGAAAGTGCCGGCGACAACGCTACTGAACAATTACTGGCCGCCGGCCATCAGGTTGATGCCATTTTCTGTGCCAGCGATTTAATTGCTATCGGTGTTATGCGTTGTCTGAAACGGCGCAATTTACGCGTACCGGAAGATATTGCTGTGATGGGCTTTGATGATATTCCGGTGGCCTCTTTTGCCACCCCGGCACTGAGCACTATTCAGCAAGATACCACCAAAGCCGGTGAATTGCTGGTGAATAACTTACTGCAACTGGTTAATAACCAACCAATTGTTGTAAGCCAGATCGAGCCCAAGTTAATTATCCGCCAGTCTTGCGGTTTTCATCGTAACTAAGCCGGTAGTTGCTGCCGGCTGTCCGCAATTTACCAAATACTAACTCTGCTTACCTTGTTGCTGCTTTGTGTTAATATCCTGCGCCGGAATATTCAGTAAATCAGGAACAAAACCATGCCTGTCCGTTTTTATGCTGTTGCAATACTGCTTAGTGTGTTTATTGCGCCTTCGGCGATAGCCAGCCAAACCTTGGCCAGCCGGATGCTCGACGTGCGCCAGGTTGAGGGCGTTGATGTGTATTACAACCTCAGCAACGGCCTGGCGCTGCAGGGCGAGTACCGGCTGGTACGGGACACTCAGGGCTACACCCTGGCGACCTTTGAACAGGGCCTGGTGCAGGGCGGTTGGCAGGTATTTGATCAGCGTAATCAGCCGGTGCTGAGCGGCCACTATCAGGCCGGGCGGCAGCATGGCCAGTGGCAGTACTTTGCTGTCGATGGCAGCATCGAACAAATTGAACACTATGAGGCCGGTATTGCCACCGGCCTGTGGCAGCGGTTTAACAACCAGCGCCAGGTGATCGAAACCAGCCAATTTGAGCGCGGTGAGAAAATTAATGTCAGCCGCTTTTATGACAACGGTAAATTACGCAGTGTTGAAACCTATCAGGACAATCTGCGCCACGGTGTGTGGCAAACGTTCCATCCTAACGGCGAAGTAGCAGAGCAGTGGACTTACGCCAACAACCAGCTAACCGGGTTATATCAAAGCAAAAACGAACAGGGCGCCGTTTTGCTGCAGGGCGAATATGATGCGCAGGGTCAGCAACACGGCCAATGGCTGCAGTTTTTTGCTGCGGATACTATTGAGGTTAAAGTGCAGTACCTCAACGGTAAACGCCACGGTTTAACTGAGCAGTACAATATCGATGGCAGTTTGGTTAGTCAGTGTAATTATCAGCAGGGCGGGAAGCACGGAGAATGCCGTGAGTTTCACAGCAATGGCCAGCTGATGAACTCATTACTGTTTAACCAGGGCAAGCAGCATGGTGAACAAAAATGGTTTGCTGACGACGGCCAACTGCTGCAAAAACAGCAGTATATTGATGGCATGTTCGCTGGTGAACAACTGTCTTACCACAGCAACGGCGAACTGTCTAAGCGCATTAGCTATCACACCACAGAACGCAGCGCCAATGGCCAGTTTCCGTTGCATGGCGCCAATGAAAGCTATCAGGATAATGGCCAGCCGATAGAGTTATCCGCTTTTGTTATGGGCGAGCGTGACGGTGTGCATAAACGTTTTCAGGCTGACAAGCTGGTTGAAGAAACACAGTATAAAGCCGGTAAACGCCACGGCCTGAGCAAAACGTTTTACTCGTCCGGTGAGCCGCGTGAACATAACAGCTACGTCGATGGCCAGTTAAGCGGGCCCTTTAAAAGCTGGCATATGAACGGCATTTTACGCGAAGAAGGCGAGCGTAAAGAGGGTCAGTTAACCGGGCGTTATCAGAGCTTCTATGACAGTGGCAAACCGCAAAAACTGGAGCATTATGCCGCGGAAAAACAGCCATCAGAGTATAAGTTTGCTTTGCACGGTAAATATCAGTATTGGGCCGGTAACGGCGATCTGACCGAAGAAGGCAACTACGTTAATAACAAGCGCCACGGCAACTGGATAAACTATTATCAGGGCGAAAAGTCGAAAGAACAGGAGTTTGTTGACGGTAAAACCGAAGGTCGCTTTGTTACTTACTATCAGGGCCGGCGCCGCAGCAGTGGCTATTACTACAATAATCAGAAAGCCGGCGAATGGATTGAATACTATTACCAGGCTGACGATCCAACCTACGGTTTTATTCCGGAAGGCACAATACGCTACAAAACCCAGTGGCAGGACAACAAACAACACGGTAAAGCGGAGTTTTATACCGCCAAAAATATTCTCTATAAAGTTGAGAGCTGGGATAAAGGCGTAAAAAGCGGCGACTATCAGGAGTTTTATGTCAGCAATGGCGAACCTAAGCTGGCTGGCAACATGCAAAAGGGCCAGTGGTTTGGTTTATGGCAAGCCTGGTATGAGGATGGCACCCTGGCTCAGGCGGTACATTACGATGACAGCCGTAAACATGGCTTAGCGCAGGAATACTATGACAATGGCCAACTGAAAAGCGAAATCGAATACGAGTACGACAAACCGCATGGCGGCTACAAACTGTACCATTTAAACGGCCGGCCGCAGCAACAGGAACACTATGTTAAAGGTTTAAAAGAAGGCAAAGCCGAATACTTTCATCCGAACGGTAAACCGCAGCAACAAGGCGATTACCTGCGTGATCGCAAAGAAGGTGAATGGCTGGAATACTGGCCCAATGGCCAGGTACGCAGCCAGGGCAGCTATATCAGCAACCGGCCGTCGGGTGACTGGCAGTACTTTGATCAACACGGCAAACTGATTAAAACCGAGCACAAAGGTTAATATCTGCGCTGCTGCCCAGCAAGGCAGCAGCGCTCCTGGGGCAGGTCTTCGAATAATATCGTTGAAATGTAAATCGTTATCATTTACACTTCGCGGCCTGTTTTAGTCCTCTTGCGCTACAGGTTGTACTCTGATGTTGAGCTTTTCTGTTGTAAATCTGCGTTTTTCTGCCGTCGCCATTGGCTGTGGTTTGGTGTTTTCTGCGGCTACTCAAGCTGATACCAGCAGCGTTGCTGCTACGCTGGAACATATTGAAGTGAAAGGCCGGGCGCAAACGCTGTACCGCGTTGACTCGTCCAGCTTGGCTACCCGCACCGACACACCGCTGGATGAAGTACCGCAAAATATTCAGGTATTACCCGAAGCCTTGATCCGCGATCAGGCGGCGCGGCAAATTACAGATCTTTACCGCAGCATGAGTGGCGTCAGCGCGTTTAGCTACTCGGGCGTAACCTTTCGTGGCTTTCGCCAGGACGAAATTTTATATGACGGTGTGCGCGGCGACCCGTTTAACGGCTTTGCGGTACCACAGCTGTTTAACGTAGCTGAAATTCAGGTGCTAAAAGGCGCGGCTGGTGCGCTTTACGGCAGTATGGCCCCCGGCGGCCTGATTAACTACAGCACAAAAAAACCAACAGCGGTGGCTGAGCGGCAGCTAAAAGTGGGCCTGGGTAATGACAGTTTTTACAGCGGTTCGCTGGAGCTAAGCGGCCCGTTAACCGATGATGCAGCCCAGCGTTACCGTGCCGGTATTTACAAAGACAGCGAAAAACCGTTCCGGCAAAATACCGATGTGGAAAACCAGATCCTCGATTTAGGTTACGCCATAGACCTGACACAAGACACCACGCTGACACTGCAATACACCGACGTAGAGCAAGATTACGGTGGCGCCCGCTTGCGTGGCGTAGTTACCGATGCAGCCGGTAACTTTCTGGCCGACCGCAGCTGGAACCATAACGAAAGCAGTGACTTTCAGCTGTTAACCGCCGAAGTGTATCAGGCGAGGTTAGAACATCAGGTTAGCAGCCGGTGGAGCACTGATATTACCGTGCGTGGCTACCAGAACCAGGAGCTGCAAAACTACCATGAACCGTTTTGCAGTTATGACACTGACGGTGATGGCGTTATTGATTACTGCCGCCGCCAGTTTCGTGATCAAAACCGCGAGAATGACTCGCTCAGCCTGACCTGGAACAATATTGTTGAGCTAAGCACCGCTGATATTGAGCATACGCTGTTAGTGGGTGCTGACTATTTACAACAGGATTCCTATTTCTCCGGCCGTAACGCCATACCGCGTGAAAACGGTGGTACTGTGCCAGGCCTGAGCCTGCGCGACCCGGTATATGGCCTGACCAGCCGGGCCGATTATAACCTTGACGCCTTAACACCCAACATTACCGATAATGAAACCGTGCGTAAGGGCCTTTACCTGCAAGACCAGGTAACACTGTCGGACAACTGGAACCTGCTGCTGGGCCTGCGCTGGGACAGCTTTGAAGACACCAATAAGCGTGACGGCAGCAAAGTATCGGGTAATGATACGTCGTGGCGGCTGGGTAGTACCTACCAGCTAACCGACTATGCCCGCGGTTATCTGGTTGTTGCTACCGGCTTTGTGCCACAGGATGCTGCCTCGCAGGCACAGAACGTGGGCGGGCCGTTTGAGCCGGAAACCTCGCGGTTATATGAAGCCGGTGTACGTTTTTCGCTGTTAAACGATAGCGTGCGGCTTAATACCGCCGTGTATGAAATTACCCGGAAAAATATTCTGCAGGCTGATCCGCGCGGTGATGTGGCTAACGATGGCCAGGATGATTTACTGGCGCTGGGCGAAGTGCGTAGCCGTGGCTTTGAGCTGGATGTATTAGGTGATTTAACCGACAACTGGGTAATGAACTTAAGCTACGCTTACAACGATACCCTGGTAGTACAAGACAACGACGGCATTACCAATGCGTTTAACGGCCGCTTTGCCAATGCGCCACAACATCAGGTGGGTGTCTGGAGCCGCTATGAACTGCCGGCACTGCATTCATCTTTTGCCGCCGGGGTTGACTACGTTGGCAAACAACAAAGTATTGGCGGCCAGGTGGTAAAAGCTTATACGGTGTTTGATATCAGCTGGCAAACCGAATGGCAAAACTGGCTGGTGCAATTGAATGTGAAAAACCTGTTTGATAAAACCTATGCTACCAGCGGCTTTATTGACCGTACCGGGCATTTTCCGGGCGAGCCACGCCGGGTTTATCTGACGACCACTTACCAGTTCTGATATGACTAACCGGCAATGGTTTGCCCTGCATTCCTGGGCAGGTTTTGCACTGGGAGCGCTGTTGCTGCTGGTATGCGTTACAGGTGTATTAGCCACGCTTAGCTACGAAATACAGTACCTGAGCGACAGCAAATACCGCGCACTTAGCAGCCGCAGCGGCCCGGTTAACTGGGCACAACTGGAGCAAAACCTGGCAGCCGCCTACCCGGATAGCCAACTGATCAGCGTACAGGTGCATCAGCAGGCTTACCTGGCAGGCGAAGCGTCACTGGCTACGCCAGAGGGGTTTCGCTTTGCTTATTTTGATCCGGCCAGCGGCAGCCTTACCGGCAGTGGTGACTGGGGCCGGTTGTCACGCTTTTTGCGCAATTTGCATATGTATTTGTCGGTTGAGGGGGCTGGCAAAGTTATTGTTACCTCGCTGAGCTTTCTACTACTGATCTCGGTAATTTCCAGTTTTTTTGTTTACCGGAAATGGTGGCGGCAATGGTTACATAACCCCGGTAAATGGCACTGGACCGTGCGCAGCAGTTGGGCATCGTGGCACAAACTTATTGGTTTATGGAGCTGGTGGTTTGTCTTACTGATGACGTTAACCGGCCTGTGGTATTTTACCGAGCACTGGCTGCTAAAAACACCGCTGCAATTTTACCCGCCGATACCCAGAGCAACTTTGAGCACTACACTGCCAGAGCAGCCATTATCGCTAACTCAGATCACCACAATAGCCCGGCAGCAACGACCAGAGTTGGATATCCGTGCTGTGTTGTATAACAGCAACGCCAAAGCGCCAATAGTAGTAACCGGCCAGGCAGGTGATTTACTGCTGCGCGACCGGGCTAACCGTATTTACCTGGATAGCGCTGGTGCTGTTATTGGCACTCAGTATACTGCCGATTTAGGCGCTCTGGCCTATCTGACTGATATGGCCGATCCGCTGCACTTTGGCAATTTTAGTGGCCTGGCAGTTAAACTGATTTATGCGCTGTTTGGCAGCGGCCTGTGTATTTTGGTCGCCGGGGGTATGCGTATGCACTGGCTGCGTACCAAGCATAAACAACCAAGTTTAGCCCGCTGGCTGGGCCGGTTCGGCTGGCTGGCACTGCTGGTGGCGCTAAGCGGTATTATCTGGACCAGCGCGACATTCTCGCAGCGTGAGCTAAGCAAGCCGCCGTTGTCACCGTTACTGGGTACCCTGGCGCAGGCTCAGCCGTCTTGATCCTCCGCTGCTGCAGCTTGCTGATACAGTGTTTCCAGCGCTTCGCGTAATGTCGGGTAAAAGCTCAGCAGGCCCGGCACGGGTTTTACTCCGGCTTTGGCCAGGGTTTTTAGTGGCTGAAACTGTAAATCAGCTATCACCAGCCGGGTTTTGCTTTTATGGCACTTGCTGATCAGCTTATTTAGCGCGGCCAGGCCACCGGCATCCAGCAAGGGTACGCCGTCCATATACAGCACCAGGCCGTGGCTGCGCTCACTTAAGCGGGCGATATCGGCAAAAATGCGCTCGGCGGCAGCAAAAAACAGCGGCCCGCTGATCTTCAGTACCTGCCAGCCGTCGGGTATCGGCTGCTCTACCTGCTTACGGTTGCTGCTAATGTCGGTTACCTTACTCATCTCGGCAATTTCTTTGACGAACAGCAAAGCCGCCAGCAGGATACCGGTGGTAATGGCGATAACCATATCAAACAGCACGGTAAGGCTAAAGCAGGTAAGAAACACCCAGATATCGCTGCGTGGCGCGGTTTTCAACAAATGCAACGCTTTGGGCGCTTCGCTCATATTCCACGCTACCATAATAAGTAAAGCCGCCAGCGCCGCCATGGGTACATAAGATAACAGCGCTGCCAACAGCACCAAACCGAGTAACAACACCAGCGCATGAACCATCGCCGCGATGGGCGATTGCGCCCCGGCTTTAAAGTTAGCCGATGAGCGCGCCAGTGCTGCTGTAGCGGTAATGCCGCCGAAAAACGGCGCAATAATATTGCCGATACCCTGGCCAAATAACTCGCTGTTGGCGCTGTGGCGCCGGCCTGACATACCATCCAGCACCACGGCACACAGCAAGGACTCAATTGCGCCCAGCATGGCCATGGCAAAGGCGGCAGCCAGCAGGTCTTTTGCCAGTTGCCAGCTAAAGGTAAGCATTTGACCGTCTGGCCCCGGCCGTAGCCAGGGCCAGTCAAAATAGGGTAAATAGGGTGGAATACCATTGCCGCTGCTGCCATCCGGCGCGGTGTAACTAAAACGCGAGCCGATAGTATCCAGCTCAAAACCAAACTGCAGCAGTAACGCCGCCAGCATAGTGCCGATAAACAGCGCCGGTAAATGTGCCGGCACGATAGTTTTTAGTTTTGGCCACCCTAGCATTACCGCCAGCGTAACGGCTGCCACACACACACTGGGCCAGGCTGCCTGTGGTAAGTGTTGCGCCAGCACAGTGATTTTTTCTACATAGTGCTCCGGCATATCGGTGATGTTAAGGCCAAAAAAGTCCTTAATCTGCAGGGTGGCAATAACGACAGCAATACCAGCGGTAAAGCCAAGGGTGACGGACTCAGGAATATATTCTATTAGCCGGCCAAGGCGCATAACAGCCATGATTAGCAGCAAAATGCCGGATAATACCGTGGCGACAAGCAAGCCGCTTAAACCGTATTTTAATGCCACCGGATACAGGATAACCACAAAGGCGGCAGTAGGGCCGCTGATGCTGTAACGCGAGCCGCCGGTAAGGGCAATGACAAAGCCGGCAATAATAGCGGTGTACAAGCCATATTGCGGTGCAACGCCGGAAGCAATGGCCAGCGCCATCGCCAGCGGAATCGCAATAATGCCGACAGTGATACCGGCCAGCAGATCTTTACCGAATTTATGCAGGCTATAGCCTTCAGCCAGCACATCGCGCAGCGCATGGCCTATACGCAGGGAAAACAGATGGGAACGGTCAGACACCACAACTCCGCTGAAGCAGAACAGGTAGTGTTAGTTTAGCAAAGGGCTAAACAGGCTGGTATACGCTATTAGTCTGAGCTAAAAAGAAAAAACCGCCGCTATACCAGCCGGCGGTGTTCGGTAGAACCTGTGGTGTCAGGTTATTTGGCGCTTTGCAATATCAGCAGACCGTGCGCAGCTAAGGTGTTGCCGTCGGCATCAAAGGCCCAGCTGCTGGTTAAAGCGTCGCGGTTAATGGCACTGATATCTGCCGGTTGGTCGGTTAAATTCAGCACAAACAGCGTTTTGCTGCCGTTTAGCTCGCGCGTAATTTGCACCACGCCGTTTTCCAGCTGCTGCACATTGTAGCTGCCATCTGTGCTTAGCTCCGGCCGTTGTTTTTTCTGTGCAATTAACAGCTTGTATAATTGCCAGATTGAGTCCGGCTGCGCCTGCTGCGCGGCTACGCTGCGGTTTTCGGCCTGCAGTTGCTTGGCAAGAAAATCCGGATACCAGTTCGGGAAGCCGTCGCCAAACAGTTCGAGTTGTTCTACCCAGCTGGTTGTGCTTTGGCTGAAGCCGGCTTGTGCACTGTTGTCCCACAGCATAGGCGCACGTTTAAACACATCATGGCCGCTGCGGTCCTGGGTTAGGCCAATCTCTTCACCGTAGTAAATATATGGCGTGCCCGGTGAGCTGAATAACATTGCTGCCGCCAGCTTGGCTTTGGCATCATCTTGCTGCAACTGGTAGGCGATACGCTCCTGATCGTGGTTAGTTAAAAACGGTGCAAAAAACTGTAGTGGGGCCACCGAATCGGCGCGTTGCTGCACGTTTTGTTGTAATACGGACGCATCTGCCACCTGCTGTTGTGCTGAATGCATAGTGCCAAACTGGGCTTCGCCACTGGCATCCGGCTTTAGCAGGCCCAGTATTTTATAACCGACTTCAAAATCAAAGCCCTGGTCGAGCCCTGTGCCCTCACCGTAATAACGTGCTGCGACCGGAATATCTACCCAGGCTTCGCCGACTAAATAAGCTTCCGGGTTGACGCTTTTGACGTACTGGTTAAAATCCTGCCAGTAGGCGATAGTCTCGTCTGTGTCAGCTTGCTCAAGCGGCCCGCCTTCCATGGCAAAGCGCACTGCATCTAAGCGAAAACCGGCTACGCCTTTATCCAGCCAGAATTTAGCCATTTTTTTCATTTCGGCTATTACGTCGGGGTGGTGTAAATTCACATCCGGTTGGCTGGCGCCAAAGGCGGCATAGTAGTAAGCGTTACGGGTTGCGTTGTAATGCCACACCGCATCGGGCTGATCGTTATCACTCCAGGCATGGCCCCAGCCGCTGCCCGCTTCAGGCATAGTGTCACGCCAGATAAAATAATCTTTATATGGCGCTTCACCCTTGGCCGAGCGTTTAAACCAGTCATGTTCGCTGGAGATATGGTTAATCACCAAATCCAGAATCACTTTCATGCCCCTGGCGTCGGCAGCCTGGATAAAGGCTTCAAATTCGGCCATGGTGCCGTAATCGCTCTCTACCTGATAAAACTCGGTAAAGTCGTAGCCGTGGTATGACGGCGCTTCAAACATCGGCGTTAGCCACAGCGCAGTGACGCCTAAATCTTGCAGATACGGCAGTTTGGCGGTCATGCCGTTAAAGTCGCCATGGCCATCACCATTGGTATCATAAAAACTGCGTGGCCAGATTTGGTAAAACACTGCGTCCTGCCACCAGGGGCTGGCCGTTTGTGTGCTGGCCGGGGTGGCAGCCTGGCCTGTTTCCGGTGCCGGCGCGCTGCTGTTTGGCTGACAGCCGGCCAACAGTAATGACAGCGCCAGTGCGCTTAAGGTAAAAGCTTTCATATTATCCCCGTGCTAATAATGTTGGTGCACCATATTAAAGCGCAGATGCACTGCTATGCTTTTTAAGCTTTTGTAATAACGCCAAAATAGTGCAACAACAAGATGAATACGTATGCACAATTTTGCGCAAAATGCCTGCTATCGTGTAGCTTAGTTCGATCTGTGCGCTTACACAGCATAATAAAACCATCCGGGGAGCGGATATGAAACAACCTAAGTTATCCTTTTGGCAGATTTGGAACCTGAGCTTCGGCTTTTTAGGCGTACAAATCGGCTTTGCGCTGCAAAACGGCAACGTCAGCCGGATTTTGTCAGATCTGGGCGCCGATTTATCGTCGTTATCATTATTCTGGTTGGCTGCGCCAATTATGGGGCTGTTAGTACAGCCTATTGTTGGTGCGGCATCAGACCGTACCTGGAATAAACTTGGCCGGCGCTTACCCTTTATGCTCGGCGGTGCTGTTATCGCCGCAGCGATGATGATGTTGCTACCCAACGCCTCTATGGTGGTGGCTTTTATACCGCCGATGTTATTTGGCTTGCTGATTTTTGCTATTAAAGACGCCGCCTTTAACGTCACGTTTCAGCCGTTCCGCTCACTGGTATCCGATATGGTACCGCCAGAGCAGCGCAACCTGGGCTATTCAGTACAAACCTTGCTGATCAATATCGGTGCAGTGTTTGGCTCTGTTCTGCCGTTTGTATTAACTAACGTAGTGGGGCTGGATAACGCCTCTAAAGCCGGCGAAGTAGCGCCTTCTGTGGTGTGGGCATTTTATATCGGTGCTACGGTATTGCTGGGCAGTGTGCTGTGGACAGTATTTCGCACCAAAGAATATGCCCCGGAGCAGTATTACGCTTACAAAGGCCTGGATAGTGAGGCGCAAACCCTGGCTGAGCAGGTGCGTAAATCACGTAGTCCGGGTGAGAAGCTAAGCGATTTTTGGCAAACCATGCTCAGCATGCCAAAGATTATGCAGCAGTTGGCGTTGGTGCAGTTTTTCTCCTGGTTTGCGCTGTTTATTATGTGGACCTACTTTCCGGCGGCTATTGCGCAAAACACCTGGGGTGTCGGCATAGAATGGTACGATGGCAGCTACATTGCCCAAATGGGTGGCGTACCGGCACATATTGCCGCGGCTAAGGGCGCGGCCGGTGACTGGGTCGGTATTTTATACGCCGGCTACTCGTTGTTTGCCGTGTTGTTTTCGTTGGTGATGGCGAAATTAGCTAACCTGTTTGGCCGCAAGTTTGTCTATTCGTTCTCGTTGTTAGCCGGCGGTTTGGGCTATTTAAGCTTTGTGTTGTTCACCGATCCGACCATGACTCACGTAAACCTGCTAATCACACAGGTAGAAATTCCTAAAGGTGCGCTGGGCTTAATGCTGCCGATGATCGGTGTCGGTATTGCCTGGGCCGCTATTCTGGCGATGCCGTATGCGATACTGGCCGGTGCTTTACCGCCGGAGAAAACCGGCGTTTATATGGGCATTTTTAACTTTACCATTGCGGCACCACAAATCGTGTCGGGCTTAATTGCCGGTTGGATCTTAGGCTCGGTATTTCAGAACCAGGCGGTGTATATCGTGATGCTGGCAGGTGCGGCTATGGTGCTGGGTGCGCTGTCGGTATGGCTGGTAAAAGAGCAGGAAGTGACAAGCACCAGCTAAACCGTTCAAGGGGTCAGAGCACTTGAAACGAGGCGCCAGATCAGGCGCCTTTATTGTTTCGGCCATTTTTGCTGAACATAGCAGCTGCGTCTTGTATTGTCGCAGCGCTTGCTAAGCTGACAATCTCTTAAGCGGAGGTGTTATGTCAGTAGCGTCAATTGTTATTCTGGGCGTCGGCGGCCGTGGCTGTGCGGCATTGCAGCATCTACAGCAACATAGTTTGCCAAACAATATTAGCAGCATAGCGGTAAGTACCGATAAACGCGCGTTAAACTCAGTGCTGTGTGACAGCCGCATTCTATTAGGCGAGGCAATAGCAAAAGGTCGCAGCAGTGGCAGTAACGCAGAGCTCGCTGCGGCTGCGGTACGCGAGACAGAGCCGGCACTACGTCACGCCCTGATGGGGGCCGATGTCATCATTATGCTTACCGGCTTAGGCGGTGGTAATGGCAGCGGTGCGGCAACCGAGCTGGCAAAGTTGGCCACTGATATGGCTATTCCGCTGCTGGTGTTTGCTACCTTGCCGTTTAATTTTGAAGGTAAACGCCGAACCCTATTGGCTCAGAAAAGTCTGCAGACACTGCAGCAGTGCGGTGCAGCTGTGGTTGCGTTGCCCAATGATCAGCTGCAGCGTGCTTTGGGCGCGACTACCCGGCTGGAGCAGGCGCTGGATGCCAGTAACCAGTTTTTACTGGTTATTTTGCAGCAATTGACAGCCATGTTGGCTGATACCGGCTTGATCAGTATGGACTTTAATGACTTTCTTAGTGTTATCAAACAGCCCGGCTTCGCACTGGCTGGGGCTATTGAAACGGAACAAGAGCAGGATTTGCCGGCAGCGCTGCAGCAATTATTGCTAAACCCTTTGCTACAGTCCGCGCAATTATCACAAGCTAAAGCCGCCTTGCTGCATATTGTCGCCGGTGAAAATTTTAGCTTGCAGCAATTTGAAGCCCTAGGCCAACAGCTGGCCGCAGAGCTACCCAACGTATCTTTGCTATTGCAAGGTTTAACCCTGTTGCCCGGCAAAGCGACAAAACTGAATCTACTACTGCTGGCCAGCGGCATCAGTACCGATTGTAGCGTTAAGCTGCATTGTGTATAACAATGCCATTGGCATAAAAACAGGACCAATTATGGCCGCCGCTTCCAGTCAAAATACCATCGCCCGCCAGTGGCAATTGCTAAAACTACTCCCGTCGCGTGCGCCGGGTTTAGAGGCCAGGGTATTAACGCTGCAATTGCAACACGCTGGTTTTGCCGTGTCAAAACGCACGGTAGAGCGCGACTTGCAGGATCTGTCGTTGTTGTTTCCGCTGCAGTGCAATGACAAAAGTATGCCGTTTGGCTGGTACTGGATGCGTGATGCCAGCCTGGACATCCCCGGTATTTCACTGGCTGAAGCGCTAAGCCTTACCCTGGTTGAAGCACAAATGCGCCAGTTACTGCCGGCGCCGCTGCTTAGCAGCCTGAATGCGCGTTTTAGCCAGGCACATAACACCTTGCAATCACTACAAGCCGGTAATGCCAGCGCGCGCTGGCCAGACAAAGTAGCCAGTGTCTCGGCTGATATGCACTTGCTGGCACCAAAAATAGACAGCGATATTTTGCAGCAGGTGCAGCAAGCCTTGCTGGACGATAAACAGCTTGAGGTGAGTTACCATGCCCTGCACCAAAGTGCAGTAAAAGCCTACCGCTTAAACCCGTTAGCGCTGGTGCAGCGTGGCCAAATAAGTTATCTGATCGCCAGTGCCGAGCCTTACACCGACCCGCTGCGCTTCGCCGTTCACCGCTTTGTGCAAGTGGAGGTAACCGACAGCGCCGCAGTGACACCGCCCGGTTTTAACCTGCAGCGCTATTTAGCCAGCGGCGCGATGGAGTTTAGCGAAGGTGACACTATCAAGCTGGAGTTTATCGCCAAACAGGTGTTAGCCAACCTGTTGCAGGAAACGCCGTTATCGGCCGATATGGCCTGCGATAAATTAGATAACGGCGACTATCATATCAGTGCCACCGTGCATAAAGGTTGGCAGCTGAATTTATGGCTAATGTCTCAAAGCAGTTATTTAACCGTACTGGCACCGCAGGACATTCGGGAAAGCATTAAGCTGCGGTTAGCAGAGGCGTTGGCGAAGTATTAATAGAGACCAAGCGGTATCAGTTGGTCAGCATTGTTTTAACTGGAGCATCGGGAATAATGAAAGATTTCAACCTAAGCCCCCTGGTCAATGCGGATTACAACCAGAGTGCAATCGCCATTGGTCGAAAGTTTATTGCCGATCCGTCCGCAGTGCAGATGGTTATCGACAGCCATTCTGGTAACGGCGATGGTATGACGCATTTAATGATGAGTTTGGCGGACGAACTTCATCGCACCGGTGTGAAGGTTTTCAGCTACAGTGCAGAGCGTTTACTCAGAGAGGCTGCCGCAGATGCCAGCTTACTGAATCGGCTGACTGACAGTGATTGCCTGCTGCTTGATGATATAAATTTCTTATTTGATAAGTACACTGCGGTAAGCACAGCTATTTTCAATATGCTGGCGGCCAGAAACAGTGTCGGTAAAAAAACGATCTGCACCGTTGCAATTGCGGCTAACGACATCGACAGCGCAATACCCCAGCCGTATCTCGGCTTATTGTATTCAGCAACCATATGTCGCCTGGGTACTCCAACAGCGGCAGATAAATTTAGAATAGCGATGGCCAAAATTGAGCATCTGGGCATTTCTTTCGATGCGAGCATCAACGAAATCATTGTACAGGCGGGGAATATCAGAGAGATGGAGGGTAAGTTGACTCAATACGCAGCGTTACAGAATATCCGGTGCAACGAGCTGGCGCAGGCTTAGCGCCAAGATGATTAAAGGATTGCGGCTGCTAACACCGGCGCTTTGCTGTTATGCTAACCCTGTAATATCTCAGCTTGAAGTTGTGCAATTCTGCTACCGAAGGCTTGCAGCAAAGCATCACTGTTTAAACCGAAGCGGCCGCTGAAAAAAGGTACTACTACCAGCAAGGAATTGCCTGCTTTGCTCCAGTATAAAATGCGTTTTTCATTGACGTTGATGCTGATAACTTCACTTTTTATTGTTTCAACACCATCAACTCCGGCAAAGAACATCAGAAAATCTTTAAGGTAATTCACCCCGGTGCAGATAATCAGCTTAGGTTGATATTGCTTTCGTAATGCTGCATAAAATGGGAAACGATTAAAAAAACACCAATGATTAAACAGTTGCTTACTGGGGAAGCTGGTTGCTTCATCAAAACCGTACTTATGCCAAAGATCATCTGCGGTAGAGTTAAAAGCAATAGGGTACAGATTCAGCTTAAACAGTTGCTCGCCGCTAAGTTCTGCAACTGAACGATAAGACTGCACGGGTTGCCGGTTTATTGCCTGATATAACTTGGCAAAGCGCACTCCGTAGGGATAGCTTATGCTGTGTTTCCAATTGAAGAGTGTTTTAGCCACCTCTACTGCACCAGCCAGCATTTCTTGTTTCTGCCTGATGTAATACTCATCTGCAGCCTCTTGTTCAAGACCCCATTCAATGCCACATAACCAGGTGTCTGCTTCAGGGTTACCGCCATCACAACCACTAAAAGAGCAGGCCCAGGGTTTAATTTGATCCAGCATTGTCTATTTCCTTATTTTTATGATGTAAGGTTACTCAGGCCATCATTTAGCGCTTAGTTGTAACTTATACAGAAAAACTTGTAAATCTATGATAAGTCTCAGTGCGACGCAATATGACGCAGTTGCGCTTTATGCTGGTAGTTGGTCATGATAGGAGTCTGTTAATGCCTTACCAGCTGGCGATATTACAACTAAGTGGTTTTAACGTGACAGGCGGTAAATGGTCGCAGCAAGATGCTTTAGGCTATGCCGCTGACGGTGGGGTGCCAACGCTGCTGCAGCAAGATGATGTGATTAATTTGCTGGATCTGCAATCGCCAGACCTATTGCTGTTGGTTGCTGATGGAGTGTCTGCCAGCCCGGCTGCAGCTTCAGCAAGCTATACCGTTATTAAGTATTTACTGCAGCACTGGCCTGGCACAGGCTTTTCCAGCCGACAGTTGCGCCTGGCGCAGCAATATCTGGCCGATACGCTTGGCCGAAAAAGACAGAGTTTTGGCGCTGCGACCACCGTAGCAGCATTGCAGCTAAGCGCTGAGCGCTTTGTAGCGATTAATGCCGGCGATAGCCGCATTTGGCGGCTGCGCAACCTGCAATTACAGCAGTTAAGTGAAGATCATGACTGGCAAAATGACAGCGCAGAGCTTAGGCAGCAAACCGGCTTAGCACAGTGTTATCGGGCGCTGACCAGTTATTTAGCCGCCGATAGTGAAGCGGCTGATTTTACCGTGTCAGTAACAGATGGCGCGTTGCAAACCGGCGATCAATTTGTGCTCACAACAGACGGTGTGCATGACCTGGTAACCGCAGAGGAGTTAGCGGAGTTGTTCGCTGTAGCTGATTTCGCTACAGCGCTGCAGCAACTGCAAAGCCTGTTATTGCTGCGGGGCGCGCCGGATAACGCCAGCTTGTTGTGGCTGTTTCCTATACCTGACTGCGGTGATTGCTAATGTGCGGCTATTGTATGGAAGCCAATATCGTAATTGGCCGTTTATGGTGTGAGGGTAAGCTTGCAACTGCAATGGAGTCTGACGATGTAGCCGATTGGGTTTTGCAACAACGGTTATTGGAGTTAATGGACATCAATCAGTTAGATGCTGCCAGGTTTAAGCAGGCGCAGTCAGTGTATCCTGAATTGCTAAATTTACGTCTGCAGCAGGCACAGCCTAATTCGCTGAAGCGGGGAGATATTCTTGCCGATTGCTTTGAAGCTGCCAGTTATTTTAGTACTGAAAGTCATAATATTGCTGAACTTGATGACAATGCGCACCTTACTTTGCAACAAGCGTTTTATAGTCATTTCAATCGCTTCTGGCTGGCACTGCACCAGCTAATGCTATTACAACCCGGGCATAAAATACTGGTAGATGTCGCTGTTGCTACGCCTGTTTTTTGCCCGGATTTACCTGCTTATGAACTGGCGTTGCAGCGTAGATCACTATGTCATTGTATCGAGTATTACGGCATAGAATTTATTGCTGCTTACCTGCACCAATTACGGCCAGAGCTGATTGCCTATTTGGCAGACCGGCTACTGTATCAGGCCGATGAACTGCAGTATTTGTTGCAACTGCTGTCACAGTGGCAAGGTAATGAAGTGCTGGTATCGCGACAGGATGTCATCGATTATTTACGCGACAAACTGGCCGCGCTTAGTTAGCCGGTTTTTTACTGCAGGCTAATATACAACAGCTGCTTATCAAGATCGGCAGCCACTTCAAACCAGGCACCGTGTTGGCTGAATTTGTCTTTATAGTAGAAATCGATTAACTCAGTTGACCAAAAATACAGTGACTGCAGCTGCATGCTATTGTCAAAATCTGCCTGCGAAATGCGGTAATGATCATTCCACGCCTGCCTGCTTCTAAAGCGGCTAAGGTAAACTCTTACCTGCTGGCGCAGCGCGTCATTTAATGCGTCAATTTGCCGGATAACCTGCGCTGCATAGCAAATCATGGCATCAAGCTGCTGGCTGTTGTCGATAGTAAGCGACAAGTCTATCTGGTATTCAAGCGCTGCAACTTTGCCATTGTATCTACTGTACTCAGGCTCATACTCCAGCACCCCTAGCACCGGATGCACAATACGCTGTGGCAGTAAATAATGCAGCTGTCCAAGCTGTGGGTGAGCAATAATGCCGGGTAAGGGGGTGCTGCAGTTATCTGTTTCAACCCGCATGGGTAGTAAAAGCAAATCAACAATGGTTTTATCTAACGGTAATGAGGGATTTGGTGCTGCTTTCATCTTGGCTCCTGCATTCACACATCAGCCATGAAAGTAACTGACTACTGCGCCAGGTTGTGACGCAGTAGGTCAAGTCAACAAGGTTTACTTCGGAGGAGCTTGTTATTCAATATCATTCTTGTTGCAAAATATCTTAAACTTCGCGTTCAAATATTCTCGCATTTTAGAGTTAATAACGCATGTTAGAGTCTTACCGCTAAGGTCTGAGTAACCTGCACCGCTGACAGCTGGCATGATATAAACCTCACCATCGGGTGCAATGCCCAATAGGTTACTGTCATAGAGTTTATGTAAATCTGCCCTTAGTAATAACCCGTTGTTTTCATCGTTATTCTGGCTATCAGAAAATGGAATTATATGGGCCGCTTCTATAACCGCTGGTATTTTACAACCAGTCAACATGCAGCTGGTACCGTATTTATCAAATAACTTTTTCCTAAAGTCAGCTTGACCTATGCGCATCTGAACTAAGCACTCACGATAAGCACCGGCGATGCTTTGGCCATCTGAACCCGGTGCATATGGTGTTTCACTTGCCAGGTTTAGATAAACCCGAAGCAGATGATTTATATCAGTAATAAGCTGAGAGTCGCTTGTATTGTCATCAATATTGTAAATACGTTCGGCGATAATTAAATCAGAGCTGACGTCATCTGTAGATGCAACATTAAAATGATGGGACTTCAACTCGGCATAGTAGGAATCTGCAAGCATAACAGCCAGCGGCTTTGCATCTTCAAATACCTGTTTTTTAGCTTCCGACTCTGATTCGCCTTCATTCTTAACGCGTTCTTTTACCTGCTTTGAATAACCTTGCGTAAGCATCAGGCGATAGTTGCCGTAATTGTTCTCGCCGGGTTTGGTATCAATAACCAGGGCAACATAAACACCAGAACTTGCTTGCACGCCAGCTGATTTGCAAAGTAAATATAAAACAGGTTTTTTAGGCAAGTTACCAGAGCCAAGTCCCCATTCAATATTCAGATCTTCTGACATCAGGGGCTCTATGCCGTTGGCTACAGCTTTTTTCAGCTTATCAAACAACTGTCGGATTTCTGGATTGGAGCTTTTCAGGTCTTCTTTTCGCAAATGTTCATAGTTTTTAAGTAACGTTTTGATTAATTTAATCATTGTTGTCATGTTTTATCTCTAAATTGTTTGCTTTGGCTGGATGAGAATTTTTTCAACTTTACTTTAGCTTTTAACAGGCCACAAGCATTTTTACCTTTATTAGGTAATTTGTTGTTGGTATTCAGACTGATCCTCAAACCCAAACTCTACCGCCAAGCTTAGTTCCGTTAGTGCGGCGATACACTCTTTTCGGCTGATAAAATACTCCAGGCCGGCACATTCATTTTCCAGCTTTATTTGCAGCGCCAGGATTTCGCCAGGTTCGAAGCGGCAGCGGGCTGCAAGGTAGAATATATGCTGCAGTTCCAGCTGGTCTAAGTGCTGCCAGAACCAGTCTTTACCAAAGTGCTGCATGCAGTGGTACTGCGCCTGGCGCCTAAGCGCCAGCTCCAACCCGACAAAGTGCGTGAAACTGGCATTATGGTTAAGTGCAATTTGCTGTAGCGCCGGGTGCTGCGGTTGTAATTGCTGCATCAGCAGCGTGGCCAGTAACACCTGGTTAAACTGGCGGTAAAGTTGCTTTGCCACCGCGAGGCTGTGGGCACGTGCATCCTGCTGTTGCTGTTCGTCCCAGTCGTCATCATCGTCAGTGTATTCTGCGTCAGGCGGATAAATATGCTCTGCCGTCCAGCACAGCGCTTGTTCCAACTGGTGGCGAAACTCAGCAGGAAAGGCTTCGCTGTCGGTATAAGGCAAGCGGCCATTTTGCAGGGTATGCGTAAGCGCATTATCAAGCCAGGGCCAGGCGCTGGCTGCTACAGTTTGCTGATCTTGGCTGACTGGCGCCAGCATGGCTTTGCGAAGTTGTTCTGCAGCTGCGTTTTTTTGCATTCTGACGTCGCAAGCCAGCCGGATTAGCACTAATTCAGGCTCTAGCTCTTCTCCTTGTAGGGCAAGCGTTTTCAAGATACCGGCATCCGGGCACTCCAAACTGATAAAGTGGCTTGGATGAAAGTCAAATTCTGGCTGCGGTTCAAAACGGCCATGCTGCCAGAATGACATGAGATGGATGCGCTCAATACAGTAACCACACATAGTGCTGCCTTAGATTGCTTGCCGGGAATTAATAGCATACAGCCGCTTGCGACAATTAATGTCGCAGTTGGTGAAGATGGCTTTACCCCAGCCGGCAAAGGGGTTGCTTCAGAAATGTCTGCTGCAGGTCGCTTATTGTCCGGACCGCGCCGTGATTAATATTGCTGCGAAACCGGCGGGCAACTGTTGAGGATATTATGCTGAGAAAAATGAAGATTGCCCCCAGATTAATGCTGGCATTTAGTTTGTTATGCCTGCTGACGATAGTCGTCGGCGGCGTGGCTATGTTTCGTTTTAGCGAGACAGAGCAGCAGTTTGACAATATTGCCGACCGGCGCTTACCCGCCGCCCTGCTTACCGGTGAACTGAGCCGCGCATTTCTGATGACCAGGTTGTATACCATGAATGCTATGTACGCGGCTGACGACACAGAACGTCAGCAGCATATGTCGTTTCTGCGTCGGGTGATACAGCAATATGATGAAACCGCTAAGCAGCTGGAGCTGTACCACAAAACAACGGCCGGTGCCGCGGTGATGACGCAGGTTAACGTCGCCAAACAGCGTTATGACAGCCAGCACCACCAACTACTGGTTATGATGCAGCAAGGCGATATTGCCAAAGCGGAGCAATTCCGGCGCAGTGGTTTTAATCAGTTGTCGCTGGATGTCACTGCCGCCATCGAAGCCCTGGCAGCTTACCAACAAAGCACAGCAGCGGCTGCTTCAGAACGCGCCAGACACAGCATTGCAACGGCTTACAGCAGCATGATAGTGATTATGATCATCGCCTTATTGGCGGGTGCGGTATTGGCCGCGTTCTTCAGTCGCAGCCTTACGTTGCCGTTACATAATGCAGTAAGCATTGCACAGCGTGTAGCCGACGGTGATTTAAGCCACAGCTTTACTGACACCGAACCGGATGAAGCCGGTGATATGATCCGCGCGCTGCAGCAGATGCAGGCTAATTTGCAAAAAACCATCAACGATATCAACTTGTCATCGTCACAGTTGGCGGCAACGTCTGAAGAACTCAGCACGGTGACAGAGCAATCTACCATAACCTTACATCAGCAAAGCGAAGAGCTTGAGCTGGCGGCGACAGCGGTAACAGAGTTAACCACCGCGATTGAAGAAGTTGCGCGTAATGCAGCGTCAACGTCGAGAAACTCTGAACTGGCAGATGAAAAAGCCAGACAGGGCACAGAGCAGGTAAATAACACCATCAGCACCATGACGCAACTGGAAGCTGAGCTGGGCCACACCCGCAGCGGGATTGAAAACCTGGCCGGTGGGGTAAAGAAAATCAGTTCTGTGTTGGATGTTATCCGCGCCATAGCAGAGCAAACCAACTTACTGGCGCTTAACGCCGCCATTGAAGCTGCCCGTGCCGGTGAGTCGGGGCGTGGCTTTGCTGTCGTTGCAGACGAAGTAAGGGCGCTGGCGCATCGCACTCAGGAGTCGACTAAAGAAATAGAGCAGATGATGCATCAGGTGCAAGCCGATACCGGGCACTCTGTAGATGCCATGCAGCAAAGCAGCATTAAAGCACGTGATACGCTGAAATTGGCGCAGCAAGCCGGCGACGCCCTGCAATTAATTGCCGAAGCGGTGTCACAAATCAATGATCAAAACCTGACTATTGCCAGTGCGGCAGAGGAACAAGCGACGGTAGCACGGGAAGTTGACCGTAATCTGGTTAATATCCGCGATTTGGCGGTGCAAACGTCGTCCGGAGCTAACGAGACGCAGGCATCCGGCGCCGAGCTGGCAAGGCTGGCAGTGCACTTAAATCAGCTGGTATGCCAATTCCGCGTGTAACAGGCTGCCGGTTATTCTGTTAAGGGCCGGCGTGTCCGGCCTTATTGCGCCAGATGGAAAATAAAGTTGTTACGCCCGCTACGTTTGGCTTCGTACAGGGCGTCATCGGCGCGTTTCAGTAAAGTTTGAAAATCTGTTACGCGCTCGCTTTGGCTATAGGTTGCGCCGATACTGATAGTTAAGTTCACTGCTTTGCCCTCAACGGTACGGGCCTGTTGTTCAACCTGATGGCGCAAGCGTTCACCAATAGCCCGTGCGTCGTCAGCTGTGGTATCCGGCATCACAATAGCAAATTCTTCACCGCCGATGCGGCCGATAAAATCGGTCTTGCGCAGCTCTGCCATCAGGATGCCGGCGACTTGCTTAAGGGCTGCATCACCGGTGGCGTGGCCATGGGTATCATTAATCGCTTTAAAGTAATCCAGATCCAGCATCATCACGACGACCGGAGCCTGGCTGTTATTGCGCATCAGATAAGCCGATGACTCACGCAAAAAATGCCGCCGGTTGGGTAACAGCGTAAGTTCATCCAGGTCTGCTTGTTGTCGCAGCAACTGTTCACGGCTGATAAAAAACAGCAACGGCAACAGCACCGCGGCTACAGTTGTCAGTAACAAATGGCTGAGTAACATCAACTGCATCAGGGCGCTGGCTTGTGGCGGCAATACGCTGTGCCAATGGTTAAGGTACAGATATATCTCGGCCAGCATGGTCAGAGCATGCAGTGCCAACACAAGCTGCAATAGCCGGCTGACAAACAACGGTTTTTTAACGGCTTGCAGTAAAACAATGCACCAGACACAGCCGGCAGTAATGGCGGCGGCGTTCAGCACGGCAGCGCTGTGCAGCACGGTATAGCCGGCGCTTAACAATAACAGGTAGCCGGCAGCACAAAGAATTAAGGCAGTGCGCGGCAAACGGTATTGCGGGCCGTGGATAAACCGCAGCAGGCCTGTGCCAATCAGCACCGGCGGTAGCGCCAGTAAGGCATGCGCCAATAATACGCTGAGTAAAGCCGGCACCTGATACAGCCGGCCGGCAGCAAGGGCACTGGCCAGTACAAAAATAACGCACGACAACGCCCAATGCCGGAATGCAGTCTGCTGTGGCTGTAATCTCGCCAATAACGCCATATAGGCCGAAACCAACAGGTTAACAACCAGCGTTAGTATGATAAGCGTGGTTAAATCCAGCACGCTTAAATCGATGTCCGGCATATGCCGCCCGGGAAATTCAAAAGGCCTTGAGTGTACCTGGCTGATTGCAAATTAGCCAGTGTTTCTGATGCAGGGGCGGGGGCATAATAATACTGTATATCAGCAGATTATGTTATATCAGCGGTGCTGATCCAGCATAATCTGATTACCGTCCGGGTTGGTAAGTGCTTTAGCTTACTTTTTTGCGCGATAATGCGCCACCAAGGCATTAGCGTGGCCATGGCCGATGCCATGTTGCGTTTTTAAAAACGCTACCTGTTCCATATGTGGCTGCGCCTGCAGGTCATCCAGCAAGGTTAGCCAGTGTTGTATGCTCTGGCCGTATTTCTGTTCAATTGACGGGAAATAAGACGCCGGGCCTTTAACGGTTGGTGCTGTGCTCATAAGTATCTCCTGTTAGCTGAGTGTTAGCGTAGCTTAGTCGTATCATGGCGAAAAAACTCGACAGAGCAATACCGGATTATCAATAAAAAAACATGCAACCAATTAGTTGCATGTTGGGTGGTGCTGTGCTTTAGTTAAACCGTTGTAAAGATAAACTCAGCTACGGAGTAACTTATGCAAAACATTATTCAGCGCGAACTAATGATCAACGCCACAGCAGAGCGTATATACAATGCCATTGCCTTGGCGGAGCAGGTAGTAAAGTGGTTTCCTGATACCGTGAGCGGCGACTACCGGCAGGGCGCGCAAGCGCTATTCAGCTTTGGTGAGAAACACCGAAGCAGTGTGTATATCGAAGCGGCCAACCCTTACCACTATTTTGCCTATCGTTGGGTACCCGGCGGCACTAACTTCACCGGCGATGTGCGTACCGTACCCAACACTTTGGTGGAGTTTCATATTACGGAACTTGAGCCGGGGCGTAGCAAAGTCAGCTTAACGGAAACCGGTTTTGCCGGGTTGCCGGCAGATATCGCCGCCAGCAGCTTGCAGCAAAACAGCAACGGTTGGGACTTTATGCTGGGCCGGCTGCAGCAATATTTCAGTGCGGAGGCCAAATGAGTCAGGCCGCTGTAGTACAGCTTTTTAAAGCACTGGGTGATCCGGTACGACTACAAATAGTGCAGCGCTTATCAAATGGGGTGCCGCTGTGTATGGGCGAGCTGTCAAAAGATCTGGGTATCAGCCGTCAGGGAGCGCGCAAGCAAATTCAGGCTCTGGTGACGGCTAATGTAGTGCAGCTGCACCCGGTTGGGCGCGAAGTAAAAGTGCAGCTGGATGCCACCGCACTGACACAGGGGCGGGACTTTATTGCCGCGCTGGAAGCGCAGTGGGATCAACGCCTGCAGGCATTAAAGCAGTTTACCGAGCAGTGAATGCCTGGTTAAAGCCGCGTTGACATTACTTTTCAGGCGGCTACCGGCCAAAAATAAGCAATCAATTTGCTCTAAGCGTTTGCTCTTCCTGCCGGCGATTGCCGCTAAAAAAAGTGGACAGATCGTTGCGTCTTACCCCCTGTTCACGCAGTACTTTAAGAGCTTTTCCGGCCACCAATTGGCGTAAATAGAATGGCTGATTTACTACAAAATGATGGATAGTATGGGTACTGCCAAAGTTAAAACAAAATAGCTGCAACGGCATAAAATACCAGCGATCCAGAATTTGGGTCTGCTGCAGCAGGTTATGTACGTTGCCGTAATAATGCATATGGGAAGTAATAAAGTTTAAACAGAACGAGCGAATAACGTTGGGGGCGATTAGCACAACCACAGCGAAATCAATACCTTTCATCAGCGATACTAAGGTCTCGGGATAAGGTGCTGCGCTGACCCCGCCGAACAGGGCATCATAGGCGTGGAACAACAAAAACAGATACCAACATAAAAAATACAGGCTCGCCAGCGGAAAGCTCGCTTGCAGCAGCTTATGTACTGAGAAGTTATCTACTTCACGGCGCAGAACAGCGCGCCGTATAAACAGACCCGATAAACCATCAAACATCACGATAAAACGGCTAAAGCCATAGGCGATGCCATTGCCGACCAGGCGTTCTTCCAGATCATTGCGGCTGCCGGAAACTTTGTGATGCAACAAATGCATACCGCGCCTGTACCAGGGGTTAACGGTGTTAGGCCGCATCAACCAGGTTAGCAGCATCATGCCATGGTAGATAATTGGCGTGTTACGAAAATACTGGCGATGGATCAGATCATGTTCAATTTCATGCGACAGGGATGCACACAGTGCGGCCACGATTATACAGGCCCAGGCCGGGAGCACCTGCAGGTAATATAAATAAGCGGCAGTTAGCATACCTGTTAGGGCAAGCAACAAGATACCCAGCCCAAGCCAGTCCTGGTAACGCAGGATGGCATAGCGTTCGCGCCAATATTGTTCTTCGGCACGAATAGCCTGAATGATGCAGCGGGTCCGTTGCTGTGCGGATAGCTCATCTGATGCGTTGCTTACTAACATGTATATCGCCTTTCAAAATAGACCAGCGTAACAGATTGTTCAGCTGACAGCCGGGATCATTGCCGATATGGCTGTGCCGAGAAATCTGATTGCCGGCTGGTTAGTATATGCAGAGAACCATTTTTTATAACCTTCAAGCGAGTGAAAACTGCCAAGCTTCTGTGATCAGCGGCTTAATGTGTTTAAGCTCAGCCAGGCTGGCAATTTTCGCCACATGGGTCACTTGTTTGCCGTCATCAACAATTTTGATAAAAGCCGGGTTATCCACTCTGCGGCCTAGATGTATCGCCAGCCGCACCGCGTCTTGCATAATCGACAGGTCGACAAAGATGCGCCGGCTGCGAAACAGTACATAGCGGTCGCGGGCAACGGTTTCTACGTTGCCAAGGCTGTTAATAAAACCTTCTATTGCGCGGTAAACCTCGACAACAGCTTGCGGCCTGTCGCGCAGCACATCAGCACTATTACCGGTGCCACAAGCATGGCGCTGATTTTTGCGGCTGAACTCGCGCGCACATTTCGGGCATTGCCACATTTCTGAATTCATTTTGGCCTCTGATGCAAAGCTTTGGGGGAAGCCGGGTTTAGCGTAAGAAATTAACCAGCTGCGGCCCTTTTCCGCTACGTGTGATATCGCTTTTAATGAATTGCTATATTCCCAGCCAGGCAGCACAATGTTTTAGTCAACCGACTACTAAACTCAAACATAAAAGGACAGGATTATGACTCTGCATATTGACCTTATTCCGGTACTCTCCATCGTAGCCGGCATTCTGATACTGATCCGGCCGAAGATCCTAAACTATGTTGTGGCTATTTATCTGATCGCCGTAGGCGTGATCCAGATTTTTGGTTTGCAAATCTAACCCTAACAGTCAGGCATTGTGCGGCAAAACCATTGCCGCAATATTTTACCGATACCGAATTTTCTCCTGCATGTAATTAGCTACGCCCCCTTTTTTTATTTGCTGAATTGGCGAAGTTGAATATGGTTACCATCACGATCTGCAATATTTGACACTTTAAATATTGGATTACTCCACTCACCTTCGAATACCTGGCCACCTAATTTAACAGCTTCTTCCCTCGACATGGTCATATCATCTACAGTAAGGAAAAGCTTGATTGGGCTGAACGCTTTCGTCGGCATTTCGAATGGCGGGACATGAATGATTAAGTTGAAATTATTGGTTTCCAAGCTGATAAAATCATTAGTCTTGCGAACAACCCGCATACCAAAAAGCTTTTCATAAAATTCTGATAAGTTGCCTAAATCGCCAGAGTAGATAAGAACACCATTTTGCGCTGGCCCTGACATGTGCTTTTCCTTGCTGTGTACTGTGGATTGAAATAATGCAGATAGAATAAGGAATACAAAAGCAAAATAATTAATTTTTTTACGCATAGATGCCTCTCGTCACATAACGCCCCGCGCATGCGCGCGAACTTGTGAGCGTCGCAGGAGCTGAAGGCCCCGAATGACGCGGATTGTTAGGCTAGACTACTGCGGTTGCGCCCTAATAACTCGAAAAACTAATGGCTTTATACATACATGAGAAAACCATGAAATCCCCGCTATTACCAATATACCTATGAGCGGAATTATTGCTCCAGTAAAAAATATTGAGCCAAATACATAACCAAAAATACACTCTGCTCTATAAATAGGCAGGAATAAACCAACCACTACCAAACCTAAAGACAAGCAAATTGCAACGCTCTCGTAGCCAACACTAAAACTGAGTGACTGCACAAGACTCAAGACCAGCATGCCGAAAAAACCGATGAGTACGACCCGTAAAATCTTCGCCTTTACTGGCGCATCATCAGGTTGGAGAGTTACACGCTTCTCTATCCGTACTGTAGAAAGCCAAGCCAAGAATGGGAGGATTAATAATCCCCACCAGTTTGATATTGAAGGATAATCAGAATGGTGCATCAAGTGATGGCTCAATATTCCACCATTCAAATGCTCCCACAACAGAAATCCAACTACGAATAATATGGTAATTGCAATCACGTAGTATTTTAACTTTTTGAACTGCTTTTCAGTCATGTTTACCCTCGGAGTACGATGGTCGAAATAATTTGCCTAACACCTGAATTAAGCCGCGAAGCGGCGTCGGCTTGAATGAATTGTTAGGCCGCGTCACCGGAACACGACCAAGTAAATGATTACGAGAACAACAAGAGCAATTGCCCCAAGCCAGCGCGGGTGGAGCGATAAAGTCGTGCCGGTCGATGCTGGGACGATACCGGACTCAAGGTCAGAAATGATGCCGGCGATCATTTCATCTTGGGATGCACGGTACTCCGGGTCTTTGATCCGGATGTCCGCATCGTGCAGATAGTGCATCACCTGAGGTGGGAGTGGCACACCTAGCGCGCTAGAGAACTTGCGTGCTGAGGCGTCCCAGTCAGCGAGATCAGCCACGTCAACCGGAGAAGTGCGCTGGAGCTCGCGCAGCTGCTTGGCGATATCTTGGAGTTGCTGAGAATCTGCCATTAGCGGCCTAACAATATTATTAGAAGGCAAAATCCCTGCTTTCACGGCGGTGATTCTCCCTTCTATCATGTTTTTACATCCTGCTAAACTAGCCAACATTTGTCGCTAAATCAACAACATCTTACATTGTGTTTTGCATGCGCCTGCGTGAAAGCGGGGTTTAAACTTGCGATTAACTTTTTAACAAAAATAGCGCTGCTTTACAGTAGGTTATACAGTGCTTAGGTGCGTTACTGCGGCTAAATAGTGAAGGGGGATAGCGCAGCCACAGCGGCTGGCGCCGCTGTGGGTGTGAAACTAACGAATATCCAGCACCAAAGTACCGCGTGCTGGCACGGTGAGTTGCTTATCCAGTTTAATGCGTTTACCGCTGATAACTTCCGTGGCAGCTTTAGCTTGCGGCAGTGCTTCATTAAAACGGGCTAACTCCAGCGTTACCGGCTGGTTTTGCTTATTCATTACCACCATTACCGTTTGGCTGTCGTTATAACGAAAGTACGTATAAGTGCCGTTATCCGGGGCGTAGTGCATCAGCTTACCGCTGTGAATGGCCGTAGCGCTTTTGCGCCAGTTCAGCAGGGTTTTTACTAATTGCTGCGCGCTTTTTTGCGTGGCGTTTAAGCCTTTACCGCTAAAGGCATTAACCTTGTCGCCGGCCCAGCCGCCCGGAAAATCGGCGCGAACTTTGCCGTCGTCGCGTACTTTGGGGCTGGTCATGGCTATTTCTGTGCCGTAAAACATTTGCGGTATACCGCGCATGGTCAGCAGGTAGCTGATGGCCATACGGTATAGGTTCATATCTTCGTTTAGCAGTGAAAAAATGCGCGCGGTGTCGTGGTTACCTTCAAAGGTTACCAGATTAAACGGCTCGGCGTAGATATGGTCGTTGCTGAGCATTTCATATAAGCCCACCCAACCGCCGTTCCAGCTTTCGTCATCGTTCAGTGCTTTTAACAGGGCGTCGTACAGCGGAAAATCCAGCATCGCCGGGGTGTGTGACACATAACCGTCTTTATTTTGCTTGCCGCGTTGCCAGTACGACACGATAAGCGGATTCGGGCTCCACTCTTCGCCAACAATATTAAACTGCGGGTACTCCAGCATAATACGCCGCGCCCATTCGCTTAAAAACGCTTTGTCGGCATAGCTGTAGGTGTCTTCGCGGATGCCGGACAGGTTGGCGTATTCCACCCACCAGATACTGTTCTGGATCAGGTAAGTAGCCAACAGCGGGTGGCGCTGGTTTAAATCGGGCATGCTGTCAACAAACCAGCCGTCGGTAAACTGTGCGCTGTCTATTTTGCTGGCGTAAGGGTCTTGCACAGTGCTGCGGTTATGGTTGGTGCCAATAAAGGGCTTGCCGGTTAAGAATTCCTGATTATTCAGCCAATTGTTGTCTGGTAAATCTTTCAGCCACCAATGCTCGTTGCCAATATGGTTCAGAATAATATCCTGAATCACCTTAATGCCTTTGTTGTTGGCTTCAGCGACAAAATCGCGATACTGGCTGTTAGTGCCAAAGCGCGCGTCGATGTTGTACAAATCGGTAGCGGCATAGCCATGGTAAGAATAGGCGTTTTGGTTATTTTCCGTCAGCGGGGTTGGCCAGATAGTGGTGTAGCCCATATCGGCAATATAGCCCAGAGCTTGCTGCATGCCGGTTAAGTCGCCGCCGTGGCGGCCATGTTCGTTATTGCGGTTGGCTTGTTCATGCATGCCGTGCACATTGTCATTGGCCGGGGTGCCGTTAGCAAAACGGTCCGGCACCAACAGGTAAATCACGTCAGAAGGGCTGAACCCTTTACGTTCAGCGGAGCCGTCGCGCCGCGGTAACAGTGGGTAACTATGGCTAAGCACCGTTTCGCCATTCAGGCTGAAGTGCAAGGCGATATCACCTGGCTTAACGTTAGCCGCCAGCTCCAGGTTAACAAACAGATAGTTCGGGTTATTGCTGCGCTCTACGCCGGTCAGGTTAACGCCGGGGTAATTAAGCACAGGAGTTAGTTTGGCAATATCTTTGCCATACAGCATCAGTTGCAGCTGTGGGTGCTGCATGCCGGCCCACCAGTTGGCCGGCTCTAACCGTTCGATTTGAAAAGCCGGCGCTGCTTGTGTGCTAAGGCCGCAACTCAGCACCGTTGCTGCCAGAATGTTTTTCGACAATAAGCTTTTGTTATACATTAGTTTTCTGCCTTAAAGCGAATGGCGGCACCACCACTGGTTGCCAGCGGCAGCGTTAAAGTGTCGGCGGCGCTGACGCTTTTCTGCTCTATTTGCATCTCGTAGGGCTTGCTGCGCCAGTCGGCATCTTTGCCGTCGCGGTAAATTTGCGCCGTATAACGCTTACCGGCCGGTAAAAAGTCCAGTTTTACCGTTACAGTGCGCGCTTGCTCGTCGGTGAGGGCGCCTAAGTACCAGTCAGCGCTATGTTTATCCTGGCGGGCAAACACAACATAGTCACCGACTTCGCCTTGCAGTGCTTTGCTTTGTGCCCAGTCGGTGGGTACATCTTTAATAAACTGAAAGGCGTTGGGGTGGGCGTCATAGTGTTCGGGTAAATCGGCCACCATCTGGATCGGGCTATACAGCACCACATAAAGCGCTAACTGCTTGGCCAGCGTGGTTTGCACACGGTTTTCCGCATCCAGGCCTTTATACGCCAGATTAAAAATGCCGGGGGTAAAGTCCATCGGGCCGGATAACATGCGGGTAAACGGCAGCATCGCCGTATGCTCCGGTGGGTTCGGCGGCGAGCCCCAGGCGTTATATTCCTGGCCACGGGCGCCTTCGCGGCTGATCCAGTTCGGGTAGGTACGGCGCAGGCCGGTGTCTTTAATGGGTTCATGGGTATTAATGCTTATGCGGCGCTTGGCGGCTTCGGTTACTGAATGCAAATAGTGGTTTACCATCAGTTGGCCGTCGTGCCACTCTTGGCGCTCTATACCGTTTTCATCAATGCGCGTGGCCTGGCCACCGTCGGCGACATAGCCGGTTTTAATTTGGCTAACGCCGTGCTTGGCATATAAGTCATAGGCATCGGCCATTTGTGCTTCGTAATTGCTGATATGGCCGGAGGTTTCATGATGGCCAATCAGTTTTACGCCTTTTTCTCTGCCGTAGGCGCTGATGGCAGCTAAATCAAAATCGGGGTAGGGCGTGGTAAAGTTAAATACCGCACCGTTTAAAAACCATTCGCCATCCCAGCCGGTATTCCAGCCTTCTACCAACACGCCGTCAAAGCCATTGGCGGCGGCAAAGTCGATATATTGCTTGGTATTTGCCGTGGTGGCACCGTGCTTTGGCCCGCTGCCCCAACTTTGCGTTTCCAGATGCATGCCCCACCAGATACCGGCATATTTACCCGGTTTCACCCAGGACACATCGCCAAGTTTATTTGGCTCGTTTAAATTTAAAATCAGATCAGAGTTCAGCAAACCAACGGCATTGTTGGCTATCTGAATAGTGCGCCATGGCGTGGTAAAGCTGCCGCTGGTTTTCACCCTAATGCCATCGGACCAGGGCGTTAACTCGCTTTTTAATACGCCGTCGCGCTGCTGGTCCAGCACCATGGCAGCAAAATCAACCAGTGCCGCTTCGTGAATACTCAAGTGCACGCCGGTGGGCAGTTTAAAGGTAAAGGGCGTATGAGCGCGGTCGACCTCGTTCAGCGCTGTGGTGCGGTACAGCATTTCATAGCGGTTCCAGCCGCGGCCCGGGATCCACCAGGCGGTGCTTTGCTTAGCGTCGCTAATGCGAAACTCAGTCAGCTCGTCGATAATATCCAGCTTCGCCACGCCCTGATTTGGCACTTCATAACGAAAGCCCAGGCCGTCGTTAAACAGTTTAAAACGCAACGTAAAAGCTGCTTTGCGCTCCGGGTGCTTAAGCGTTACCGCCAGCTCGTTATGCTGATCAACAATGTTTGTGCGCTCACCCCACGGCTGCTGCCAGCGCTGGTTGACGCTGTTACGGCTGTGACCGCTGATTTTATAGCCGCTGCCAAACGCCGGCAGTTGTAGAAAACGAAAGCCCAGCTTTGATGGCACGATAACCGGCTGGCTATGAAACTGCACCTGATAGCTCAGGTCGCTGTCGTCCAGCGTCAGTTTAATATTACCGTCTGGTGACGTTACGCTGAGGCTGGCGGCAGATAGGGATAAGGACGTTACAACGGCAAATAACGGGCACAGAGCATTAAACAGGCGCATAAGCATTTCCGGTACAGTGACGAAAGCTTTACCCTAGAGCATGGCAGTAGTGGGCGGCAAGGTATTAGCGGTTACTGCATACGTATTCAGCCACTGTACTGACCAGTCAACATTACGTGGTTGCGGCGCGCAAGGTGTCAATTTGCTGCTGCAGAAAACGCTGCTCCGGCGCCTGTTTGCAGCACAATAGCGCCTGCTGATAGGCCTGTAGCGCTGCGGTGTTAAGGCCAAGCCGGCGCAATAAGTCGGCTTTGGCGGCATACAATAAATGGTAGCGGCTTAGCTCACCTTGTTGCTCCAGCGCATCGATTAACGCCAACCCGGCGGCCGGGCCATCCCGCATCGCTATGGCCACGGCGCGATTGAGCGCGATAACCGGCGACGGATCAGCTTGCAGCAGTAAGTTGTATAAGCCACAAATCTCCTGCCAATCAGTTTGCTCTGCTGCAGCGGCTTCACAGTGCAGGGCGGCTATTGCAGCTTGTAAGGTATAGGGGCCGATACGGCGGGTGCGCAGTGCCCACTGCACTAACTCACTGCCTTCAGCTATTTCGTTGTGCTGCCATAAGCTGCGATCCTGCTGTGGCAGCAGCACCAGCTCGCCGCTGGCGGAGATACGTGCGCCGCGCCTGGCATGTTGCAGCAGCATTAACGCCAGCAAGCCGGCAGTTTCAGCATCGGGTAGCAGTTGCAGCATTAGCCGGCCGAGCCGGATAGCTTCATCGCTTAAGCTGCTATCCAACAGCTGCGGGCCCAATGAAGCGGAATAGCCTTCATTAAACAGCAGATAAATCACCTGCAACACGTTATCCAGCCGCTGCGGTAACTCGGCCGGCGCTGGTACTTCGTACGGAATACCGGCATCGCGGATTTTGCCTTTAGCGCGCACTATGCGCTGCGCTACTGTGGTGGGGCTGGTTAAAAAGGCGCCGGCGATTTGCTCGGTGGTGAGGCCACACACTTCGCGTAGTGTTAGTGCTAACTGTGCATCGTTAGCGAGGCTGGGGTGGCAGCAGGTAAAGATTAGCCGCAGTTGGTCATCGGCTATCGGTTCGCTGTCCGGCGTTTCTGCGGCTGTCAGCTGCGCCAGTGTTTCGTCCGGTAGCGCTGTTAAGCGTGCAGTTTTACGCAGTTGATCAATAGCTTTAAAGCGCCCGGCGGATACCAGCCAGGCGCAGGGGTTGGCTGGTATGCCATCTTGTGGCCATTGTTTTAGCGCGGCATGAAAGGCCTCATGCAGCGCTTCTTCGGCTAAGTCAAAGTCGCCCAGCAAGCGGATCAGCGTGGCCAATACCTTGCGTGAATCACGCTGATACAACTCGCTGATCTGCCGCGCCAGCGTTATTGTGTTTGCCACGGGCACCGCAGGCAACGCGGTTACACCCCGAGCTGGCGCACCGGCCGCACTTCTACCGAACCGACCCGCGCGGCCGGTATGCCGGCGGCAATTTGCATGGCTTCGTTTAAGTCGTGTGCTTCTACCAGATAAAAGCCGGCCAGTTGCTCTTTGGTTTCAGCAAAAGGGCCGTCGGTAATGCTGAGCTTGCCACTGCGTACGCGGATAGTGGTGGCGGTGCTAACCGGTTGCAGTGCTTCGGCTGCCAGCATGCGGCCGCTGCCCTGTACTTTTTCTGCATAGGCGTTGCACTCGCTGTCATGCGGGCTGTCGGGCAGGCTATGCAGGGTATTCTCATCGCTGTACACCAAACAAAGATATTTCATGCTGCGGCTCCTTAGGGTTGCAGGTTAAATATGGCCTGGCCGCTTGCTACATCAAAGGGCGCAGAAAAATGCTCATGCACGATTTTCCAACCGTCAGTGGTATGTTTCCAGCACTGGGTGCAGCGCATCCAGCTGCTTTGCATTTCGCCCTGCTCATTGGTGCAGCCGCACAGGTTAACGCTGTGGCTAAAGGCCAGTTGTTCGTTGGCGCTGACGTTAAGCTGATGTACCTCAAAATGCATATCGCCGCTGGCATAGCCCATACAAGTATGCCAATGCTCAATATAGGCGGCTTTACCTTTAAACTGCAATGCTAAAATGGCGTCAAAGGCTACTACATCATCAGTGTATAAGTCAGCAATGCGGCTGATATCTTTTGCCCGCACGGCATTGACATACCTGCTAACCATATCGCGAATTTGTTGTTCGGCTTTGCTGTTGTTCGTCATGACTATGCTCCTGTTTTTAAATAAGCATAGTTAGTCGTTGTTACGCCGGCTGTTTCGACAACAGCGGCGCTTTTTTTTGCAGGCGTTTTACAGGCTTTTCTTTGGTGGCAGCGCCACGTTGGCAAAAATAAGCCCGGCGACTAAGGCCATTAAAATAAGAAAGGTTTGCTGGCCGACGCGGTCGGACACGACAAAATCCTGGCCGGAGATCAGTGAATTTAAACCGATATAGGTTTTACTGCCCGGCACCAGCACAATAAGGCCATGCATGGCGACAATAACCGCTGGTGCTTTCGCCAGCCGGGTAAACAGGTTGCTGTAAATGCCAACGGCAAAAGCGCCTAAAAAGGCGCCGATAGTGGCATCAAATAAGCTGGCGCCGCTGATGCTAACGCCATAAGCAATAAAGCCGGCTGCCAGTGACCACAGCGTATATTTGCCACGGCTTTTAAACAGCACGATTAGCGAGCTGACCAAAATGCCCACCGCTAACCAGGCAAAATGATGCGAGATTGGCGCTGGCTTAACAAAATCGACTACACCAAACAGTGCAAAGCCGATTGCAATGCCGAGCAGAGCACCAAAATACAGCTTAAACAGCAGCATCAGGGCATCCATAATACGGGCATTGCCCGACACCAGATGGCGTGCGGCCAGTTCGGCAAAGCCGATGGTGAGTGCCAAACCGGGAATAAAAGAAATAATGGCCGACAGCACCGCCAGGCGGATATTAATACCGGGGTCGATATAGGCGCTGATAGCACAAGCGCCGACACCGGCCGCTAGCGCTACCAAAGGCTCGAGCATATTGGCAATGCGTGGCGAATGTGCAGCCCATAACATAAACAGATAAACCAGCAGTGACAGCAGTGCTGACCACAGTACATCATTCCAACTGGTAGCCATTAGCATGGCAAAGGCACCGCCGGAGGCCATCATCGCTACCGCTGTCGCCAGCTTGCCGTACGAGCTGGGGCGCATATCAATGGCATCGAGCAGGGCATCGGCTTCATTAATGCTGACTTTGCCCTGCAGCACCTGATCGACCAGTTCGTCGGTGCGTGACAACGCACCTAAATCCAGATCGCCCGGGTTCACCCGCGAGGCATGGGTATATTCCTGCTCGTGGCCGTCGGTCCACAGCACAAAGGTCATTGAAGTCGGCGAGATAATAAATGAGCCTTTTAAGCCCAAATGGCTGGTTAGCTCGGTCAAATGCGCTTCCAGCCGGTACGCCGGGGTACCGTACTTGTGCAGCATCTTGCCCAGTTTGACGACAAATTTGCGTTTATGATTAAAATCAGCTGTGTACACTTATGGCATCCGTTTAGGCACTAACTGCTTCATTGTAATGCAAAAGCGCGCTGTTACCAGAGAGATTACATCGGCGTATTGGCATCGAACCGGTTTAGCCACACCAACACGCCGTAAATACGTCCCTGTAGGCTCGATTCGGCCATCCTGGCCTGCAACGGTTGGTTTAGGCTAAGCCGGTTCTCGCTGTGATGATAACGATGAACTAGCGAATCAGGATCTGCTGCTTATCAGCCAGCCAATTAATTTTCACCTTTAGCTGCTTAGTCGCTTTATCGTACCAGGCCACATTCTGCATACGGTTAAAGCGTGCCTGCTGTGGCACCAACTGCAGGTATTTACCATCGACACTGATATGCTTGGGTGTGGCGCTTTGGTTATGCACTACCAGCGTCAACTCGCGGCTATCCGGCTTGCCGGCGTAATCGCCACTGCGGCGCAGTTCAAATTTGTGCGTGCCGTCATCTTGCAGATAATAAAAATTCAGCAGCTCAAACTCACTTTTGGCAATGGCATCCGGCGTTTTACCGTCGTCTTCATACATTTCGCCTTTGGCACACGCTACGCTTTGGTCAGCATAATAATGCAGCGTCAGCTTTTTACTGCTGTAATCGCGGGTGCTTTGCACCAGCTCTGCCATTGGCACAAAGCTGCCGGCTTTAACCAGCACCGGTATGGTGTTAATGCTTACCGGAACGTCTACTTTGCTACTGCCTTCGTAGCGCTGGCCGTCGAAATAATCAAACCAGACACCGCCGGGCAGTTGCACCGGCCAGGAGGTTACGCCAGGCTCGGTTACCGGCGCTACTAAAAAGGCATCGCCCCAGAAATAGCTGTTTTTCTCATCCAGCAGACTGGCGTTCGTTTCATCCGCAAAAAATAAGGGCCGCATTAATGGTATACCGCTTTGGCTGTTCTGGTATGCCAGGGTGTAGTTATATGGCAGCAACTGGTAGCGTAAATTCAGCCATGGCCGCAGGGTTTCAATAGTGTCGCTATCGTGAAACACCATTTCCGGTGCGATATGCTCCTGGGCATGTGGCCGGTATACCGGCTGGAACACGCCATACTGTAACCAGCGGATATACAGCTCTTTATCAAACTGCTCGCCGCCGGCAAAGCCACCTAAATCAGAGTGGATATAACCAAAACCAAACAGCCCCATGCTAAGCGCCAGCTCGACCTGCGGTTTTAAGCCACCCCAGCTGCGCTCGACATCTCCGGTCCAGGGCACCATGCCAAAGCGTTGGCTGCCGGGCGCACCTGCGCGCATCATAATAAAGGGTCTTTGCTCAGGGAAATCGCGACGCATGCCGCTGTACACCATATCAGCCCATTGATGGCCGTAGGCGTTATGTACTTCGTTGGCCATACCAATGGCATGCACTGTGTCGTCCGGGTGGACTTCCGGCTCGCCCAAGTCACCCCAAACACCGGCCACGCCTTGCTTGGCGAGATCCTTATAAATTTGCCAGAACCAGTCCTGTGCCTTGGGGTTAAACACATCTATCAGGCCGGTATTGCCAAAATAAAAATCAAAGGTTTTTGGCTTGCCGTCCAGACCCGGTGCTATGGCGCCGGCCGCTGCCGCTTCTTGCCAGCGTTTGGAGCTGGTCAGCACAAAGGGCTCGGTGACTAAAATAGTGTTGATGCCATCGGCAGTTAAATCGGCGAGCATTTTTTCCGGTTGCGGAAAGGCGTTTGTATCCCAGGCAAGGTTACCCATATGGCCCTGAATATCCGGGCCGAACCAGTATAAATCCAGCACTAAGGCATCCAGCGGCAGCTTAAGCTGGCGAAATTTTTGCACCACAGCGCGGGCTTCGGCTTCATTGCGATAGCCAAAACGCGACGCATAGTTGCCCAGCGTCCAGCGCGCCGGCAGCGGCTGGCGGCCGGTTAAGGCGGTGTAGTTGTCAATTAATGCCGGATAGCTGTCACCGGCTACTACGACATAACTGCTGCGGCCGCCCTCGGCGCTAAACTGCATAATGTCTGGCTCGGTATGGCCTAAATCGGCTTCGCCTTTGGCAGAGTTATCAAACAGCAGCAGGTATTTGTTGCTGGACATTACGGCCGGCAGGCTAAAGTACATCTGGCTGGATTGTGTGCTGTAGCCATAATGCGCTTTGTTATACAGCGGGAATTTTTGCCCGCGTCGGTCCATACCGAGCACGCGCTGGCCGCCACCGAGTAGTTTTTCGTTATCGCTTAGAGCAAAGCGGAAGCCGTGTTGCTCGTTTTGCTTAACATAGCCTTGCTCTTCCGCCAGCAGTAAGGTGTCGCCACGGTAATAGCTAAGCTGCAGTGGCGCTTTATTAATCTTTACCGTTAAGCCAGCGCTGGCAACGGTTAAGCTGTCAGTCGCTTCGCTCAGGCGTAAATTTACTGCAGCAGGCTGTTTGCTAATCGAAAACGATGGCAGCTGTTTAACGCCGTCGGGCTGGTAAAAGGCTTCGACCACATCGCTTTGATAAAATGTCAGGCTAAGCTGGCCCTTATCGGTTTGAATTTGCAGCCTGTTAGCGTCCAGCTGGTGCGATTGATACTGAGCCGCACCGACGACGCTTGAGCAAAGAAAACTGAGTACAATAAAGACTAAACGCATATTACAGCTCCAGAATTACCGAGGCCAAAGGCGCTAACTGCAGGGCCACGGAGCCGACGCCGTTTGCTACCACTAACTGATAGTTGTTGCCGCCGAGTTTGTCGTTTAACGGGTAGTTACCATCAGCCAGCTGCCATTGGCTGATCAGCTCTGCCGGTACGGTTAAGGCAAAATCAACGCTGTTGTCGCTGTTAAAGTGGCTGACAATCAACAATTTTTGCTGGTCGTTGTAACGGGCAAACGCCAGTTGTTGCTCACTGTAGTTTGTACCTGCGGCCAGATTAGCGCTGTGCAGCTCAACGTATTCGCCCAGTAACGCCGGTGCATTGGCAGTAAAGCTCAGCAGCTTTTGATAGTAATCATGCAGCGCTTTAGCTTCATCGCTTAGTGTACCGCCGTCAAATTTACCGCCGTTCATCCATTTTTGATGTTGTGGGACGCCCCAATAATCAAAAATAGTGGTGCGGCTGGCTTTGCCAAACCCGGCGTCGCCGGCACCGGGCTCGCCAACGTGCTGGCCAAAGTACAGCATCGTCGGTGAGGTGCTGATGGTGGCGGATACCACCATTGCCGGCAGGCCTTTTTTGGCGTCACCGGCAAATTCCGGCGCGGCAATACGCTGCTCGTCGTGGTTTTCTAAAAAGTGCAGCATATGATGTTCAATATCCGCCATGCGCTGCTGGGTTTCCACCAGAGCAGACGTCGGGCCCTTGCCCTGCATTACCAGTTTTAAACTATCGTAAAATTCAACCTTGTCGTACAGGTAGTCCATTTTACCTAAGCGGATATAGTCACGGTATAAATCCGGCTGATACACCTCGGCCAGTAAAAAGGCGTTCGGGTTGGTGTGTTTAATATGTGAGTTTAAATAGCTCCAAAATTCTACCGGCACCATTTCGGCCATATCGTAGCGAAAACCGTCTACGCCTTTGGCCAGCCAGTATTGCGTAATATCACGGAATTTAAGCCAGGAGTCGGGTACATCTTTACCCTGCCAAAAGGCGTAATGCGCCGGCCAGTCTTTGTCGGCGTACCCGGTGGGGAGGGTGTCAAAGTCGTAACTGCCATCCGGTTTTACACCATAGTTAATTTTTACCGTTTCATACCAGTCATCAAATGCCGGTTGAGCGGCGCGGGCGCCATTGCCGGTCCACTTGGCCGGGTATTCGGCAAAGCTGCCATCGGCTGCCCGATGAGGTTCACCACCTAATACCGCATAATCTGCCGGCCACTGCGGCACGCTAAACGCTTTGCCCGGTACATAGTAAAAGTTATTATCGCGGGCATATTCCACACTGGTGTCGTCATTGGCGCCAAAGTCGCTTACGCCGGCAGGGTTCGACAGCGACTGATACTGGCGTGCCACATGGTTGGGCACGATGTCGATCAGCACTTGCATACCATGCTGATGGGTGCGGGCGATTAAGGCTTCAAATTCGGCCAGCCGGTTAGCCGGGTCAGTGGCTAAATCGGGGTTAACGTTATAGTAATCTTTTACCGCATAGGGTGAGCCGGCACGGCCTTTAATCACATCCGGGTCATCGTGGCTGATGCCGTACGCGCTGTAATCGCGCACTAAAGCATGATGCGGTACACCGGTATACCAGACGTGGCTGACACCCATGGCTTTAATGGCGCTAAGCGCCTGCGGTGTAAAATCAGCAAATTTACCGACGCCGTTTTGATCAAGCGTGCCCCAGGGGGTATTGGTGGTGTTGGTATTGCCGAATAAACGGGTGAAAACCTGGTACACCACTATTTTGTTGTCGCTGTTGCTGGTAGCTGATGCTTGTGTGTCGGCTGACATAACCGGCTCCGGTGCTTTGCTGCAAGCCAGTAACACTGCACTGGCAAGGCTTAGCATCAGTATTAAGGATTTCTTACACATAAATCTACCCTGTCTGGTTTTTCTTGTCGCTTAAAGTAACCGGGATTATTAACGCCGGCCTGCCTTTTTTTGGTGCATACGTATGCAGAGCCGGCACTTTCGTGCTACCCGACTATGGTCGCAGCCGGCTTTATTTCCTTATGATTTACACTATGCTGTAACGGAATCAACTTGTTATCGCCCTTTTGCGGAGCCTGCCTATGTTTAACTTTACGCTGAAAAATAAAATGCTGCTGTTAGCGGTAGTGCCGATGGTCACTGTTGTGCTGGCGCTGATGTTGCTGATTTATAGCCAGATGCGCGCCATGGGCGAAGAGGAAGTAGTGCAGTTTCGCGCGGATATGATGGCGGAAAAGCAAAATGCCCTTGAGCACCATGTGGCGATAGCCGTAACAGCGGTAGCCCCCTATTTTGATAATAACGCACCTTCAGCAGAACAGTTGGAAGCGGCTAAAGCCGTGATCCGTGCAATGAAGTTCAGCGATGATGGCTATATGTTTGTTTATGGTTTAGACGGCGTAAATATAGTGCATGGTTCTAATGCCGCTTTAGAAGGGCGAAATTTAATGAGTCTGCAAGATCCAAACGGTATTTACCTGATCCGTGAGTTGATTGACGCCGCTAAAAAAGGTGGTGGCTTTGTTACCTATATGTGGGATGAGAAAACCCGTGGTGGTTTAACCCCTAAGCTGGGTTATGCCGCGCCGATGTACAACAACCGTTGGGTGCTGGGTTCGGGCTTTTACATCGACGACATTGACCGCCGCGTCGCAGAGCAGGAAGCACAAATCAGCGAGCGCATTCGCGATACACTGCTGATGATTATCGGCGGTGCCATAGTGCTGTTGGTGCTGGTAGTGTTGCTGGCGTTATTTGTTGCCAATTTGGTGGTGTTGCCACTGCAGAAAGCTTCAGCGGCGTTGATTAATATTGGTCAGGGTGAAGGTGATTTAACCCAACGCCTGCAGGTAGAAACCGCTGATGAAGTAGGCGAAGTGGCGCGCGGTTTTAATGAGTTTGCGCAAAAAATTCAGCAACTGGTTAGCGAAGTAAAACAAGCTGTGCTGGCGCTGAGCCATTCGGCCAGTACTATGCAGCAAATTGTACATTTAACTGACCAGGACGCCGGCACGCAAAAAGCTGAAACTACCCAGGTCGCGGCAGCGGTGTATCAAATGTCGACGGCTGTGCAGGAAGTGGCCAGTAGCGCCGGTTTAGCCGCCGGTGCCGCTCAGGAAGCGGATAAAGAAGCGGTAGGCGGCCAGCACAGCGTATCCCTTACCATCAGCTCGATTAATAAGCTGGCTGATGACGTAAACAGTGCTGGTGATGCGATTGAAAAGCTTGGCGCCAATGCCGACAAGATAGGCTCGGTGGTAAATGTTATTCGTGGTATCGCCGAGCAAACCAACTTACTGGCGTTAAATGCCGCGATAGAGGCCGCACGTGCCGGTGAGCAGGGCCGTGGCTTTGCCGTAGTAGCAGATGAGGTACGCACTCTGGCTACCCGCACCCAGCAAAGTACTAATGAAATTCAGCAAATGATAGATGTGTTCCAGCAAGGTACCAAAGATGCGGTATTGGTCATGCAGCGCGGTAAGGAGCAGTCGGTGCAAACCGTGGCTCAGGCCGATCAAGCCAGTGAGTCACTGCAAACCATTACCAAGTCGGTTAGCACCATTACCCAGATGAATATTCAAATTGCCACCGCTGCTGAGCAGCAAACGGCAGTTGCGGCAGATATCAGCCGCAGTATTCATGAAATTGCCCAGTTGGCCGACCAGGCGGCAAATAATGCTTCTGAACTGGCCAAATCGACTGATGAATTGGGCAGCATTGAGCAGCGTTTAAGTGCTTTGGTACAGCGCTTTCGCGTTTAAGCTGCCGCAGCCGTGCTGGTTGCCGCCGGCAGTGCCGGTAGCGGCCGACGCACAAACCAGCGGCCCAGATGCCAGAGTAACCACAGCGATAACAGCGGAAAGATCAGCGTCTGCAAACTGTACACTACGATCAGTTGGATCAGCTTTTCTACCATGTTGTCGGAAAAGCTTTTTACCGCGGCAAACATATCATTGGCTTGCGCTGCCATCTGGCGTAGCCAACTAAATGAGCCTTCATCGCCATTTTGCAGCGGCTGATCAACCCGTTGCAGCGCAGCGGTTTCACCACTCAGTGCGGCCTCGGCAGCAAGGCGTTGCGGCTCTAATACCCAGTCTGACAGCTCTGCTACGCCAAACGCCGCCAATGGCACCCCGATCCGGATCACCAGCAGCAAAGCAATGAAAATGCGCAGTAAAGCGGTGCAACTGCTGCGCCAGCCGGCAGGCCCCAGTAACAGCAAAGCAGCAGATAATAAAATACCGCTGCCAAACAGCGGCAACGCCGCGACCTTGCCAAATTCGAGTAAAAACAGCTGCAGGCCAACTGATGTCATCGCCAATACCATTAAATCGGAGTAACGTACCGCCATATCCTGCAGCGGCTTTAAAAACTGGCCGGGTTTAACACTGGCAACACCGACGCCGACTTCGGCTTCGGATACAAAGGCAATGCCGCGGTCAATTAAGCGTGCGGTGGCAAAAGAGGCGCTGCTCAGCACCAGGCTGCGCTGCAGCGCGGCGGTGGCTCTGTCATCCAGCGGTGCAAGTAGCGGGTTCACCAGCCGTTGTTGCAACAGGCAACTGTAGATACCGGCTGCTAACAGCAGCAGGCAAAGCAATAACAGCGATATGCGTTGTGCAGTGCTCAAGGTGCTTAAGTGTTTGTTGAGTGGATTCATACGGCCTCCGGTTAATAGCATGGCAGGCTCAGGCTTACGCCAGTATTAACCATTTCGCCATGCAGTAAAAGCGATGCGGCTAAAGAAAAGGCGCCCGCAGGCGCCTTAGTGCTGATTAAAAGGCGTAACTGACACCGAGCATAATATTGTCTGCCTTATTCCCGTCCAGGTGATAGCGGGTAAAGCTTGTGCGCAGTGTCAGATGCTGGTCCAGCGCATAACCGGCACCAAGTGCCCAGTAGATGTCGGTGTCGCTGGCTTTATAACCGATACGGTTATCGCCGGCAGTGCTTTCGCTTTCGCTGTTCCAGGCAAATACCCCGGCCTGCACTGTTGCCGACCAGCCGGCATGTCGCCAGACGTCATAAGCCAAACCGCTACGCACACCTTTGGCTAACATAGGGCCTATGTCTGATACGCTGCGGTGGAATGCTTCCGCAGTGAGTGTTTCACCACGCATACTGACACTGGCATCGCCCAAATCAACATAATGTGCCTGTATTGCCAGCCGCGGTGTAAAGTAATAACTCAGGCCCAGCGCCCAGCTTCTGCCGCTGTTATCGTATTGCAGCAATTCGGTTGCAGCCGGCAGTTGGCTGCGGACCTCGCTGGTTGACTGTTTCGTGGTGCTTTTGCCGAAAAACGCATCAACAGACCAGTTGGCGCTGGCGCTAAAGCTCAGTGCCACACTAAGCAGCGATAAAGCTTTGCACAGTATTTGGCGTTGCCGGGCAACGGCCAGCAATGCCAGCAGCAACAGCGGCCAGCCATTTACTGCGCCGCCGGATGATTTATTGACCACGGTAATAACCTCGTATGCTGTAACACTGATAACAACTTCGCCGCTGCTACTGCCGCCGCGGTTGTCGCTTACGCTAAAGCTGACGGTATCGGTACCGGAGAACCCGGGTAGCGGCGTATAACGCAGGGTTTGCGCTGCGGTAATACTGACAGTGCCGGTTTGGGCGCCGGCGCTGCTGATGACAAGCGCATCGCCATCCGGATCGCTGGCATTGGCCAGTACATCAATATCGATTGCCGTTTTGTTATTGGTGTCGGCGGTGGCATTGGTTACTACTGGTGGCCGGTTGTAATAGACCTCTACAGTAACCGTGGCACCGGCACTGCCGTTATTACTATCGCTGACGCCATAACTAAGCGTATCCGTACCGACAAAATCCTGCGCCGGCGTATACAACAGTGTCAGGCCGTCAGCGCTGATGCTGACACTGCCGAAAGCAGCCGTGCTCTGGTTAATGCTTAACGTATCGCCATCCGCATCGGTGTCGTTTTCCAGCACGTCCAGCGTATGGCTTTGGTTCCACTGCACTGAGTAGCTGTCGTCTGTTGCTACCGGCAGTTGGTTACCATTGAGCACAACGGCCACACCGCCCGGGTCAACAATAGTGCTGTTGGCCAGGCCGTCAGCGTCGTTAGCGCCACCATCCTCTATCTGTAACTGCACACACCAGTGGCCGGCGGTTAAACCCGGCTGCCAGCTGTTGCTGCCGGGAGGCGGACAGAAACCCGGTTCGCCGGCAGCGCTGAACAGTTGGTTGCGTTCGTTCTGCACAAAATTGCTCCAGCCATTGGCTTGAGTAAATTTGCGGTATACCGCATTTTGCGGCACCGGTTGGCGCTGTGGCAGTACCAGGCGATAGCTGGCCCCGGCTGCAGGCAGGCTGTGCAACATAAAGTCGAAGCTGCCGCCGATATTAGTGGCCTGCATATCCGGCTCCAGTGCTTGCTGATCTGTGCTTGTCAGTTGAATACCACCGGAGTTGCTCAGGGCGGCTGTGGTGCCTTTACGCAGACAGATGCCAGGCTCACCTTCGGCAACAAATTGCACGATGTTAGCTAACTGCTCCGGTATAACGTTGCAGTCAAACCCCGGATCCAGATAGTCAGCAATGCCGTTGCTGTTACTGTCACCGAAGCCTTCAACATTGTCAGCGATCAGGTTGTTATTGCTATCGCTGTTATCCAGCGCCGGCAGTGTGTCCTGCACCAGCAGGTAAATTTCAGCGGTGTTGCTAAGTGGCAGTGCTGCATCATCTGTCGCAGTTAAGGCGATGCGATAGACGCCGTTTGCCAGGCCTGCGGGGTCAAACACAAACTGCATGGCATCACCGGAGATGTTGTTTAGTGCAGCGTCAGCTTGCCATTGCTGGTTGGTGTTGTCGCCGGGGTTGGGATCGCTAACCTGCGCGCTAATGGTTGCCAGGCCGTCGGCTTTACTGACCGTCAGCCGGTTTTCACCCTGTTGACGCGCATCCAATACCACCACAGGTGCCAGGTTGGCTTCGGTAACGTTGATGGTGGTGCTGGCATTAGCACCAAGGTTCAGGCTGTTATCCAGAGTAATAACGATATTTTTTTCCGGTTGGCTGCTTAAGTCTGCAAACAGGTTGAAACTAAAGCTGGCGCGCAGGCCGGAGGTGATCTGCACCGAGCCTGCTGTCAGATCATGTTCGGTAAGTGCATCGGCAGAGCCGCTGACAGTATAAGCCACATCCAGCGGATAAACCGGCGCCTGGCCATTTAGTATTACTTCAACCGTAACGCTGCTGTTGTTAATAACAGTTTGCGGCTTACTCAGCGATACTAGCGGATTTACCTGCAGTATCTGAGTCACAGTGCTGCTCTGGCCGCTGGCATCGGTTGCCCGCCAGTACAGCTCGTGGTTGCCGGCTGCAAACATCGGTAAGCCGTTAACCAGGGATACGGCCAGCCGGTTACCGTTAACATCAACCGCGGTGGCTACGCCGACATCTACCTTGGTAAATAAGCCACTGGCATTAATAAACAGATCATCCGGTGCGGTAATAACCGGTGCATCCGGATTACTGCCTGCAATTTGCAATGTTACCTGCGCCATATCGCTTAATTCGCCATCGCTGATGCTATAGCTGAAAGAGGCGGTACCACTGAAATTATCCGGCGCAGTAAACTGCAGTTTATTACTCTGAATACTTACCATGCCGATACTGGCTTTGGCAGCCGTAATGCTCAGGCTGTCTTCATCCGGGTCGGTATCGTTTAGCAATACATCCAGCAGATAGGTATGGTTGTCGCTAAATGGCAGTGTGAAGTTGTCATCAACGGCAACCGGCGCGTCATTTACTGAAATCACTTCAATACTGAAAGCCGCGAGGCTGGCACTGAGCTCGCCGTCGCTGACTGAAATAACGATATTGTTGCTGGTGCCGACATGTTCACGTGCCGGAGTGCCGCTAAGTGTACCCGTTGTTGTGTCAAACGTGGCCCAGCCTGGCTTATTGGTAATACTGAACTGCAATGTCGTACCTGCATCAACATCACTGGCGGTTGGAGTAAACAGGTAGTCTGCGCCCTGGTCTACTGTGTTTGCCGGTGTGCCGCCGATAACCGGGGCAGAATTAGCCGGATTGGGCGTAACAGCATTCGAAGCCGCTGAGGCCGCACCGGTGCCGGCACTGTTAGTTGCCGTGATGGTAAAAGTATAAGGCGTGCCGTTAGTTAAATTGTTGACGACAATCGGTGATCCCACCCCGGTGCCGGTAAAGCCGCCCGGGTTAGACGTAACGGTATAACCGGTAATATTAACGCCGCCATTACTTGCCGGGGCAGTAAAGGCAATGCTTGCCGCAGTATCAGCTGCAGTGGCAACAACGGCCGTAGGTACACCCGGCACTACCGGGTTAACGGTAAAGGTCCGGCTTACCTGAGGAGCAGGCAAGTAGCTGCCATTACCGGCCTGGTCGGCATTGATTGTACAAGTTCCTGCGGTCACAAACGTCAGTGCGCCTGCCGCTGTTATAGTACAAACCGCTGGTGTGGAAGAAGTAAATACAGGCGTTAAACCGGAGTCTGTCGTTGCTGTAAGTGTTGGGCTGGTGCCAAAGTTCTGCGCACCCGGACTGGCAAAGGTAATAGTTTGGACAGCAGCAGGTGTGATCGAATTGGAAGCGGCCGATGCAGGGCCGGTGCCCGCTGCGTTATTTGCTGTGACAGTAAAAGTATAGGCCTGGCCATTGGTTAACCCGGTTATCACTACCGGCGACGCCGCACCATTTACCGGCGCAACATCCGCGGGGTTTGTTGTCACTGTATAGCTGATAATTGCTGAGCCGCCGTTATTCAACGGCGCTACAAAAGCAACGCTGGCCTGGGTATCACCTGCTGTTGCTGCCGGGCTGCCTGGCGCGCCGGGTACTACCGCATTTACCGTAAAGGTTCGGGATACAGTTGGAGCAGCATTAGTGGCTGCATCACCGGGCTGATCGGCGTCAATAGTGCAGCTTCCTGCGTTAATAAAGGTTAGGCTGCCGCCGGTAGTAATGGTGCAAACACCGGTAGTGGCTGAGCTGAAACTTACTGCATAGCCGGCTCCGGCAGATGACGTCGCTGTCAGTGTCGGCGTTGTACCAAAGTTTTGTGCGCCGGGATCGTTAAAGGTAATGGTTTGCGCGGCCTTAGGTGTTACGGCATTAGATGCACCGGAAGCAACACTGGTGCCAACGGCATTGGTCGCGGTAACGGTAAAGGTATAAGCAGTACCGTTGTTAAGCCCCGATACCGTAGCCGTGCAAGCTGCCGGGCCGGCGCAGGTGCCAAAGGCGCCATCAGGGCTGGCAGTGGCGGTATAAGTGGTAATGGCTGAGCCACCGTTATTGCCGGGGGCAGTAAAGGTAACATTTGCCTGGCCGTCACCGGCGGTTGCTGTGCCAATGGTTGGCGCATCAGGCACAACAGGAATAGCGACAGTGTGAGCAGTACCGCTGCTATAAGCCGCGGGGCCAACGTTGCCCGCAGCATCGGTAATGTTGGTAGAGCCATTCAGGTTTAATTTAATTGAGCCGTTGCCACTAATGCTGACCACAGTTACCGTTACAGCACTGCCGCTGCTGGCTGATACACTGGCGATAGTTCCTGCAGCACTGCCTGTGCTACTAAGCGAAAAATCGTCGCTGGAGATGTTGCTGACCGACTCATTGAAATTTACGCTGAAATCAACACTGATATCTGTTGATACAGCTCCACCTGTCGGCGCGGTGCTGGTTACTGTTGGCATCACACCGTCGACTATCAAGGCTTTGTTGGCGCCCAAAGAGTTGGCCGCGCCCGGCGAAGCCAGGGTAAGTGCCGCACTATTACCTGCAGCGTCGCGAATAGTGCCGGCATTTAAGGCCAGTGAGTTGGTCGCGACATAATCCAGATCGGCAGAGTTATCGCCTGCTTGTATGGTATAGCTAAATGTGAGAGTGCTGGTACCTGTGCCGCTGCTGTAATCTACCGTGCGATCCGTACTGCCGGTTTCCAGTGTTAGCTGCGGTGTGCCCGTTACTGTAACCGCCTCACTAAAATTGACCTGCACACTGACCGTATCACCTATCTTGTAGCTGCCATCGGCAGTGGAGGAGTTAACGGATGTCACTGTTGGTACTACACCATCAATAACAATAGCTTTATTTGCGCCTAAGGAGTTTGCCGCCCCCGGGCTCGCCAGTGTCAGGTTAGCACTGTTTGTCGCAGTATCTTTGATTGTGCCGCCGTTCAGTGTTAGGGCACCCTGGCTGACGTAATCTAAATCTGCCGTGCTATCGCCTGCTTGTACCGTGTAGTTAAATGTTAGTGTGCTGGTTCCACTGCCGCTGGAATAATTAATCGTGCGATCTGTAGTGCCGGTTTCCAGTGTCAGTTGCGGTGTGCCGGTGACGATAACGTTTTCACTGAAATTCACCTGAAGGCTAATAACATCACCAACTTTATAAGTGCCGTTGGCAGTACCGGATGTTACAGAAGATATAGTGGGATCCGTCGTATCCTGAATAGCATCAAAGCTCAGCAACCGCATACCCGTGGACCAGGTATTGTTCTGATTACGGTATAACAACCGGAACTTTCTAATGTTTACTCCGGCAAAATTGGCGAGCTCAGTACTGCCAAAGGTGAAAGTTGTCTGGGCCCCCCGGGTATCAGTATCAATGGCAGTGGAGGTTGCAACGACACTTCCGCCAGCATTGTACCCAACGACACGCACATTTCTTAACTCGTAACCATTACTCCAGACTGGATTTGCCGGAAACTCATTCGCGGTTAATTGGGTTAGCTGGAAGTCAGTTGTGTTGGTAACTTCAATTGCATTGGTGCCAGCGGTTTGAACTATTGAGTTATTGCCGTGATGAAAATAAGCCCCGTTATTTGTCTTCAAATGTACAGCAGTAGCCGTGGCGTCGTAATAACCATTCCCTACACCATTATCCAACCCCATAAAGCCACAGGCCTTATAGGTACCACTGGTCAACCCGGAATAGTTAAACGGAAGAGCATTCCCATTACTGGCGCAACTATATTGAAGATTGAAGTTATTCAGACTATAGGTTGCCAGCACAGCCGAAAAATCTTTTAACGCCTTTTCTGAAAACGCCAATTCCGTTTCAATATTGCCGCGCTGGATTTCCAAATCCCAATCGCCCTGTTGCTGAATATTACCGGTTAAATCATTGGAGGCAGCCACATCTAAATGAGTATTGTGCTGAATAATATCCAGTAACTCTTCACCCTTTTCATTCGCAGCCAAGTCACAACCGTATAACAGCAAATCGCCGCCTTCGCGCACTGCGCCATTCAGGGCAGCAAATGTTTCTACTTCCGTTTTAAGTGTTTCTGCAGAGATTGTTGAATTGCCCAACTGCAAACTACCGGCTTGGGCGTGGGACACAATATGTACCGCCGCCAGGTTGTTATAATTCGCTAAAATAGATTTTAACTGCGTAAGCCCCGAAGCAGACGATTCTATTTCAACAATATCCACACCCGGTTTTACGCCGCGGTAAAACATGGCTTTATCCGGCACGGCCGCATCTATGATGACCAGCTCTTTAACCGGGTTTGCCTGCACCAGCTGAAGTTCATCCTCTGTAGTTGCAGCAATAGGCTTAGCCTTGTTTTTTACCGTATGGCTATGCGCTGCAAGATCTGTAGCTGGGGTTTGTCGGGCGGCAGCCAGGTAACTGCGCTGATAAGTATTACTGCCGGCTGCTGGCATAGCATAGCCCGCCATTGGCAAGATCAGGCCGGATAAGGCGGTAAGAATATTTCTTTGCATTGCTATGTTCCTTTACTCAGCACTTACAGATGTTTTAGTTGCGGCAATAATGTGGGCGGCGGTGCCGGTGGTGTCTTGCCAGAAATCCATATCCTGATATTTAGCGAATAAATCCGGTGGCAAAATGCTACGGCGTGATTTGAACTCCACTTTCTTTTTCACTGTGTGCAATCCTTTTACCCCCAGCTTTTGATCAAACTCGCTCTCTTCATAGCTCACATTATTAAAATCATGATCAAACACCGGCTCACCAATAAAACGATAAATTAGCTCGATAGTTCGCGCAGGATGTTGTGTGAGCAGATCGTAATCTATCAATAATAAACGATCAGAAAATTCGCCGTAGTAGGCCTCTTTCAGAGCAGTCCATGCGCTACCCACAGTGCCACCACCGTTGATAAGCGAATCGCACCGGCTATACACGGTACCGCGTGAGGCTGCATTAAACATCCGGCTGTAATCAAACGGGTTTTTACGGTAGATGGCTTCAAAACTGTCCATAATCCAGGCCGGATTACGTACGCAGCAAATCACTTTAAAATCGTCAAACAACTCGACCAGTTGGTGTAATCTGGCGGTCCAGTGCCGGTTGGTGTCGAATAACACGGGCTGGGTTTTATCGGCATAATAGGCATCGATCAAGGCTCTGCAAATCGTCTTACGTTTTGCTTCATCAAAAAACGAATAGGACTCACTGGCCGCGCCCATCTGCTCCAGCACACCATTAACCAAACCGGCGACCGGGCTGCTCATTGCGGCGTGAAAACGCGGATTCTGTTTAAGAATACCGGCCAGCAGGGTTGAACCTGAGCGTGGTAAGCCGGAGATAAAGTGGAACTGTTGCGGCATCAGAGGGGCGCATCATTGTAGGTATTTTAGGCAATTCTGGGCTAAGAAAGTATTAGCTGCAAGTAATATATTCAGTTTGTGTTCACTTTTATTTTCAAATTTTGCGGGATTTGCTGTTGATTATTTAAGCAATATCAGAATCGTACCCGCGACCGTAAGGGCAGCCCCCAGCCAGGCGCCGACAGCCGGGCTGCGTTTATACACCAACCACAATAGCGGCAGTACTATTACCGGGCTAACAGAAGATAATATCGCCACCATGCCGGCCTCGCCGTGCTTTAATGCCTGCAGTATTAATGTCATGCCCAATACCATCGACAGGGCCGCATTGGCCAGCACCAGTAAAAACACCTTTTTAGTCATCGGCAGATAAGCACGGGCGACTTTAAAACTGAGCATAAAAATCAGTTGGTGTAACACAAAAGCGGTGCTCATGCGCACCGCCGACGCGGCAACGGCATCGATGTTTGTTTCCATCAGCGGCTTTAGCATTAAGGTGGCCACGGCCTGACACAGTGCTGCCAACAGGCCGAGCGCGACGCCGGACCTAAGCTGGCTTTGATTGGCTTCCCAGGCGTGCAGCTCGGTTTTGCGTTTACCGAAAAATATCGCCGTCATTACGCCGCTAACCAGCAAGCTGCTGCCGATAAGTGTCCAGCCCCACTGGGTTTCGCCGAGAAAAAAGTACGCCAGTATCACTGAAAACAAGCTGTGGGTAGCAAACAACACCCCGGCACGGCGCGGGCCAAGGCGGTTCATCGCGGCAAACAGCGCGGTATCGCCAATAAAGATGCCGATAATGCCGGACAGCACCAGTAAGCCCAGACTATCCACCGCCAGGGTGACCCAGCCGCCGCTAAATGCAGCAATCAGCCATAACATGACTGCTGCACACAACATGCGCCAGCGGGTAAAGGCAAAGGCGCCTAAATGAGTAGAGGCGGTGGCTGACATCAGGCTGCCGACGGCCCAACAGGCCGCAGCTAACAAGGCAAGGTATTCGTATGACAAAGCAGGGCTACAGGCAAGAACAGGATGGCGGCATTATACGTCAGCCGCCAGCGGCAGAAGAGATTATTCTGTTCTAAGTCAGCGCTTTTTCGGGATCCAGGCCCAGGTCATTTTGGCGTTAACCGGCTCGACACCTGCGCTGTCGGTAATACTTACCGCCACGGTAACTTCACCTTTATCTTCTTTATGCATCATCGCGATTTGCTCGTCGGTTAGCGTGGCTACGGCAGTTAAGTCACCGCTGGAGCGCTTGATATAGTCAATCGGCATTTGTTTCAGCAGCGGCAGTTTATTGTCGGGCAGGTGAATGCCAACTAAAAAGCCGGTGGCAGACTCAGCCAGCAAACCGGTGGCGGCGGCATGCACCGAACCGATATGGTTCTGCGCTTTTTTACGGTTTTTCAGCCGCAGCACCGAGCGGGCGCCTTTTAGCTCCAATACTTCTACCCCGGCGGTGCCGGCAAACTTAATTACCCGGCCAAATACCGTACTTAAGGCAAAGGCCTGCAGCGATTTCGGCAGTTGATAGCATTTGGTAACAATGCGCTGCAGTTTATTCGGTTTGTGCTGGTTCATTGTGGTCTGACCTGTTGTGGCTTTTGCGCACTATGCCAACTGGCTGGGATAAAAGCAAGCGCCTAGCACCACAGCTGGCTAACCGGGGTGTCGGGGCTAAACCGCGCTGCCAATTGCGCGCGAAATAACTCGGCGCAGGCCAGGGCATCGGTTACGGCATGATGCGGCCGGTAGGGCGGTAAGCCATAACGCAAGCGGCTGTCAGCCAGGCGAATTGACAGCGGCTGCTTGCCGCGCAGTTGCTGCCACAGGCTTAATGCTTTGCGCCGGTGCAGTCGGGCTTCCAGCGCCATGGTATCAATAACCGGAAAGTAAATACCTTGTCCCAACCGGGCGCTGAGGGCGGCATGCAAAAACGGCCGCTCAATGCCACGGTAATGCACTATCACCACTTTGCCGGCCATCAACTTAAGCAGCTGCGGTAACACGCTGCTGAGATCCGGCGCCTGTTCAATATCAGTATGGGTAATACGATGCAGCGTAACCGACTCATCGCTTAAGCTAAAGCGTGGTTTTAGCAGCCATTGCTGTGCCTTAGAAGCATAAATTTGCGTTAGATCCATCGGCAGCAGGCCAATACTGACAATGCCGCTGTTAGCCGGGTCAAGCCCGGTGGTTTCAATATCCAGCGCCAGTAACGGCACCTTGCTGATTGGTGTATCGGCCCCCACCATGCCGGCCTGATAAAACTGCTGCAGCAACGGATGTTGGCTGTGTTCCGCCTGCTGTTGATAGTACTGCTGCCAGTCGCTGATGGCCGGGTCTTGCTGTTGGCCGGCAGGTTGCTTTAATGCCGAAGGGCCTAAATACAACATGCTCAGGCCCGTAAGTGAAATTTAAGGAATTTTTGCGCATTGCTCAGCACCGAAAACGCCTCTTTTAAGTGCTTGCGCTCAAATTCAGATAGCCGCTCCGGCACTACGTTGTTGTCTGGTGTTTCGCCGGCCTGCAAGGCCAGTGCCTGCTGGCGAATGCGTGTCATGGCGATCACTTCAAAGGCGTCACGTAAATCTTCGCCGCGGCCATTGGGCAGTACCTTGGCGGCGATAATATCGCGCAGTCGCTCAAACGAGTTGGTTGCTACCGAGCCAATGGCCAGCGCATGCACGCGAATAAGATCGGCCATTGGTGCCGTGCCGCGGCGTTTAATATTCAGGCTGTTGTTTTGCCGGCCGTCGTTTTCCATCACGAAGTCTTTAAAAAAGCCCAGCGGCGGTGTGCGCTGCAGCGCGTTGCGTGTCATGCAGGCGAGAAATTGCGGCCGGGCTTTTGCTGTGCCTGCGATCAGCTGATTTAATTCATCGGCCCAGCGGCTTTCACCCCAGACGGCGTCCAGGTCGAAAAAGATATTGGCGTGCAGCAAACGTTCGGCATCGGGCTTTGCTATCCAGTCAGTAAAGTACTGCTGCCATACCCGCAGCGGTTGGCGCCACTGCGGGTTAGTGGCCATAATATTGCCGCTGCAATAGCTGTAGCCGCAGGCTGCCAGGCCATCGCAGACAAAGGCCGCCAGTTGCTGAAAATAAGCATCGTGCTGTGCCGGGTCAAAGCTGTTGTGCAGTATCAGCGCATTGTCTTGATCGGTAACAATAAGTTGCTCGTCGCGGGCCATTGAGCCCAGCGCTAAAAAGCAATAGGGCACCGGCGGCGGGCCAAGCTGCTGCTCGGCCAGCTCTAACAGCCGTTGTTTAAAGCTGCGGCCAATGGCGGCCATGGCGCTGCCAATCATATGGGAGTTGGCGTCTTCATTTACCATCCGCACAAAGCAGGCTTTAACATCTTTACCCAGCGCACTGAGTTCGGCCACCGATTGCTGGCGGAAAATACTGCTTACTACATACAAACTGTTTTGTGACTCGTAGCGGATAATATCCGACAACGCCAGCACGCCCACCGGCCTGGCCTGTTTTAACACCGGCAGATGATGCACATTGTGGCGCAGCATCAGCATCATGGCTTCAAACAGATACTGCTGTTGGTCAATGGTGACCAATTTGGTTGTCATAATGTCGCGTACGCTGGTTTCTGACTTCAGTCCGGGCGCCACTAAACGTGAGCGGATATCGCGATCGGTAATAATGCCGGCCAGCGTACCCGGCTTTGCACCCGGCTCAGCATCTTGTTCAGTCGTTTGCTCAGCGCTGCTATCATGCAAAATAAGCAAACAGGACACGCTGTGTTCGGTCATGGTTTGGGCTGCCTGCCAGACATTGGCGCTACTGGCCAGGCACACCGGCTCGCGCTGCAGTAAAGTGCTGATTTTGGCGCTGAGCAGATCGGCTTCGGCCTGTTTTGCTGCCTTGGTAGATTTGCGCCGTTCGGTATCGCCTACCTCTACGTAATCAGCGAAAAACTCATTGCTGTCAAACAGCTGCTGAAATACCTGGTCGGGAATAAAGTAGATTAAGGTATCTTCCAGTGCGCTGGCCGGAAAGCGTACCTTGCCGCCACGCAGCAGGCCCTGTTCGCCAAAAATACCGCCTTCACTTAACCGGTTGTATAAGTCACCGTTGCGGCGAAAGGTTTCTACCGCGCCGCTGCGGATAAGATGCAGCGCCTGCAGCGGCTCGTTAAAGCGCAGTATTTCACTGCCGGCCTGAAAGTAGCCGACATTAATACTCTGCGCTAACTGCAGCTGCTGCTCTGGCGGCAACTCCTGAAACGGCGAATGCCGCTGCAGAAATTGCAGGATTTCAATTTGCTCTATTTCCAAGAGGTTCTATTCCCCGGCTGATCTATTTTCAATGTGCTTTATTGCTGACGTACTCAGGCTCTGGGTTCTGACATCAGGCCTTTTACCACCGCCACACAAGATGCCAACAGCACCAGCGTAAACGGAAAACCGGTAGACACCGCCATCGCCTGCAGCGCGACCAGGCCACCACCTAAAATAAGTGCTATGGCTACCAGGCCTTCAAAGGTACACCAAAACACCCGCTGTGGTGTCGGCGCATTAACTTTACCGCCGGCGGCTATGGTATCTATTACCAGTGAGCCCGAATCAGACGAAGTAACAAAAAACACCACCACCAGAATAATGGCAATAAAGGAGCTGATTTGCGCCAGCGGTAATACGTCTAACATGGCAAACAGTTGCAGCGGCAGTTCAGCGCCGGCTGCGGCTTCATAGCCTTGTTGCACCACCTGGCTGATGGCGGTGCCACCAAATACCGTCATCCATAAGACGCAGGCCAGCGAGGGGATCAGCAATACCGAGATCAGAAATTCGCGTACAGTACGGCCGCGCGATACCCGGGCGATAAACATGCCGACAAAAGGCGACCAGCTGATCCACCAGGCCCAGTAAAAGGCGGTCCAGCCCTGCGAGAAATTAACATCTTCGCGGCCAAGCGGGTTAGCCAGCGCCGGTAAATGCTGCAGATAAGCCGCCAGGTTAGCAACAAAGCCGGTAGCAATAGCCAGCGTTGGCCCGACAATAATCACAAACAGCAGCAACAATGCCGCCAGCAGCATATTAATTTCGGACAGCCGTTTTACCCCGGCTTCCAGCCCGGCTAATACCGATACCAGTGCTATGGCAGTAATGCCGATAACCAGCAGAATTTGCGTGGTGTTACCCTGCGGCCAGTCGAACAGATAATGCAAGCCGGCGCCGGCTTGTGACGCGCCCAGCCCCAGCGAGGTGGCTAAACCAAACAGCGTGGCAAATACGGCCAGAATATCAATAATGTGGCCGGGCCAACCCCAAATACGCTCGCCCAGTAGCGGATAAAACACCGAGCGGATGGTAAGCGGTAAGCCTTTATTAAAGGAAAACAGTGCCAGGCCAAGTGCCAAAATGGCGTAGATGGCCCAGGGGTGCAGCGCCCAGTGGTAAATAGTGGCTGCCATACCTAAGCGCTCTGCCGCTACCGCATCGCCGGCAGCACCGGCCAGCGGCGCCCAGTCGGTGCGTATACCGTCGGCAAAGGTAGCGCCGCCGTAAGCGCTGCTAAAGTGTGATAACGGCTCAGAGACACCGTAAAACATCAGGCCTATGCCCATACCAGCGGCAAACAGCATAGAGAACCAACCGGCGTAGCCAAAATCCGGCGTGGCTTCAGTACCACCCAGCCGCACCTTGCCCAGCGGCGACACTATTAACCCCAGACACAGCAGCACAAAAATATTGGCGGCGGAAATAAAAAACCAGTCAAGGTTGCTGGTAAGCCAGCCGCGCATGCTGCTGAACACCGGTTCGGCCTGTTGCTGAAAGCTGATGGTTAACACCACAAACAGCACCACCACCAGCGCCGAGATTAAAAACACTCTGTTATGTATATCCAGGCCGAAGGGGCCGACTTTTACCAGGATATTATCCTGGCCTACCTGGTAATCGGTGTCTATCGGGTTAACTTTGCCATCCGGGATCATCGGATCTTTATAATCTGTCATGCTGGTGTCCTTGTTTTATCTGCAAAGCCGCAGCAGCGGTTAAAAGTAGTAGCCGATGTTAATGTTGAAGCGGCGTTCGGTTTCATCGCTGTCACCGGCAGCACTGCCTCCGACAAAGGGCTGATTCCTGGCATGTACCAGATCAAAATAGGTAAATAAGCCACCGGCGGCGACCGAAAAGCCGGTGACGTTCATCATGGTGTCGCGGCTGTTGTCTGATTTGTCATACACCAAACCGTAGTTGTTATAGAACTGCAACCCGGTAACCGGCCCCCATTCAATGGGCAGACTGTACGCCAGGTTAATAGTGCTGGTTTTGGCTTTGGCGGCAATGCTGTCATAGAAGGCATAGGCACCTACCGCCATACGGTCAACATCGTCGATGTTGTACTGATATTCACCGTGCTGCAGTTGCAGGTTCCAGCGCTGATAGTGGCTGTTTAGGTGCAGTGCCCAGGCGTTGTAGCTGCCGGCCCGGTTGCGGCCGTTATGTAAGCCGCCGGCCAGCGCGGATACGCCCAGCTCAGTGGTAAAGTCGCTGCTGTGTGCTAACTGGTAAGCAAAACGGCCGGAGAAGGTGTTGTATTCGCCAAGTGGTTGCGCTGGGTCATCATAAATGCCGTCATCGCTCTGGCGAAAACCGACGATGTCGTAGGAGTAGCGGTCAGCACGGCTGTCAACAAAGCCATCAACACCGCCCAGTTCATCATTTTTAAAAAAGCCTAAATCCAGCTGCCAGTTGTCGGCCAGTTGGCGCTTAAACATAATACCCAGGTCATGGTCATCTTCCAGCCCGAGGTAATAGTTAGTACTGAAGAAATAATTGTGCGAGTTATACGGCCAGTTACCAAAAGGCACCTGGGTAATACCGGCCTGCACCTGCCAGTCTTCGTTCAGCTGATAGCCGACGTAGGCGTATTTAACCGCGGTCATATAATCGAAAAAGCGGATCTCGGCGTTTAGCAGCACATCACCGATGCTACCGTTTAAATTCAGCCGGAAAATATCAAAGGCAAAGTCGCCGCCGCGGTTTTTATTGCCGTCGCTGTATGAGGTATGGCTGTAGTTGGTACGGATAGCGCCACCCAGTTTAATACCGTCTTTGTCAGTATCAGCCTCATCGTCAGCTGCGTCAGCTTTTTGCTGTGTCAGTAGTACAGTTGCTTTTTCGTTGGCAACTTCCTGTTCGGCCAGTCGTTGTTCCAGCGCTGCAATTTGCGCTTTTAATGCTGCCAGTTGTTGTTTAATGTCGTCGGGTTCATTGGCAAGGGCAGAAAAATGGCATAGCCCAATGGCAGCAATCAGACTGATACTGCGAAGTGAAAACATAGTAAATCCTTATTTTGTATCAGATTTAAAGCAGAAGGGCTTTAAAGGATAGCGCAGTTTGGCGCTAAGGCCAAATTAAGCGGCCAACAGGACGTTGGCCGGGGCAAGACAAAAAAGACTATAGGCTAAAAAATACCCGAGGATAAATAGCGGTCACCACGGTCGCAAATAATCGCCACTATAACGGCATTGTCATGCTGCTGTGCCAGTTGTATCGCCGCGTGCACGGCGCCGCCGGAGCTAACGCCGGCAAAAATACCTTCTTCGCGCGCTAAGCGGCGCATGGCGGTTAAGGCATCGTCCTGGCTGATATCAATGATTTGATCAACCCGGCTTTTATCAAAGAAGCCCGGCAGGTAGGCCTCAGGCCAGCGGCGGATACCGGGAATGCTGGCGCCTTCGGCCGGTTGCAGGCCAATAATCTGTATCGCCGGGTTTTGCTGTTTTAAATAACGTGACACACCCATAATGGTGCCGGTTGTGCCCATGCTGGATACGAAGTGGGTAACCTGCTGCTGGCTTTGCTGCCAAATTTCCGGCCCGGTGCTGGCATAATGCGCCGCCGGGTTATCCGGGTTATTAAACTGGTCCAGCACTATACCTTTGCCTTGTGCCTGCATTTGCAAGGCGAGATCGCGCGCGCCTTCCATGCCTTGCTCTTTGGTCACCAGGATAAGCTCGGCGCCGTAAGCACGCATGCTGCTTTTACGCTCTTCAGTGGCGTTATCCGGCATAATCAGCGTCATGGCATAGCCTTTAATCGCCGCCGCCATCGCCAGTGCAATGCCGGTATTACCGCTGGTGGCTTCGATAATGCGGTCACCGGGTTTGATATCACCGCGCAGTTCGGCCTGCACTATCATATTCAGCGCCGGCCGGTCTTTTACCGAACCGGCCGGGTTATCCCCCTCCAGCTTAAGCAATACGGTGCTATTAGTATGCGCCGCCATGCGTTGCAGCTTTACCAGCCGCGTGTTGCCAACAGAATGTTCAATAGTCGGGAAAGTCATAGCCAGCACCACAGATAAATAAACAGAAAACTGTCGCCAGTGTAGCGCAAAGCCGCTTAGCTGTTAATGCTTAAGCGCAGCGGAACTAACCTGTGAATCCGTATTTGCTTAAAGTAATCCATTGGATTATATTGCAACCATGCTGACGACGATCACCGAATTGCCGGAATACATCAAGCGGGCAGAAGCCTTACTCACAGAGCAAGAGCGTAAAGCTGTCATTGATTACCTTGCAGAACACCCAAAAGCGGGAGATCTGATGGAAGGCACGGGTGGCATTCGTAAATTACGGTGGAGTCGTGGCAGCAAAGGCAAAAGTGGTGGCGTAAGGGCTATTTATTATTATCACGATGAGCGAATACCGCTGTATTTACTCACGCTGTTTGGCAAAAACGAACGCGCCAATTTGTCTAAATCAGACAGAAATGCGTTGTCGAAGTTAGTTAGTATTCTTGTTGATACAGCATTGGAGAAACATCATGGCTAAGGCATTTGACAGTATTGCGCAGGGGTTGCAAGAAGCCATAGCGTTAAACAAGGGGCAGCCTGTTGCGGCAAAAACGCATCGCCCGGCAGAGGTAGATGTAGCGGGGATTCGGCATAAACTCGGTATGACACAACTGGAATTTGCCGCTAAATTTTGCATTAGCGTGTCTACCTTGCGGCATTGGGAGCGGGGCGATCGCACACCACATGGGCCGGCTTTAGCATTGTTGCATGTTGTCGCTAAAGAACCTCAGGCGGTGCTTAGAGCCTTGGCTTAACAAAAACACTGACTTACAAGGACGTAAATGAAACAAGTCTATTTCTCTTTGCTGGTTATCAGCTTAACCCTGTTGCCACTTCGTGCAGAGCCCAATGGTGCGGCGCCTGATGCTGTTGTATCTGATCTAGTGCAGCATTATCAGCAGCTAAACTGGTTTTCCGGTACCGTGTTGGTTGTGAAGGACAACAAGGTCGTTACGGCTCTGGCCGGCGGCGATGCCAACGATGAAACCCGGACACCCATAACCATGCAAACGCGCTTTGATATTGGTTCGGTGCAAAAAGACCTGACTGCTGTGCTGGTGCTGCAAGCTGTCGACAATAAGCTGTTGCGGCTTGATGACACCCTGGATAAGTTTTCGCTTGGTTTCGCCAACGAGCTGGTAAAAAACATCACGGTGCAGCACCTGCTGGAACATCGCTCTGGCTTTGCTGATATTTTTACCGCCGAATATCGTCAGAACCCGGCGGCTTTCGATAGCATTGACAAAAAACTGGCCATACTGAAAAACACCCCCTTGTTGTTTGAGCCAGGCACCGATCGGCGTTACTCCAACTACGGTTACATTGTGCTTGGCGCTATTCTGGAAAAAGTCAGCGGTAAGTCATATTGGGATTTACTGCAGCAAAATATCTTAGTGCCTGCCCGCATGACGTTGACAACAGAACAGCTTGGTCAAAGTACTGCGCTTGCCACGCCTTATCATTTTAATGTTAACGCTAAACGCGTCGCCGTGGCGGCGAATGAACAAGAGCATAAATCCGCTGGTGGCGGCGGGCAGATGAATGTGTTTGAACTGTATGGCTTTTATCAGCAGCTGTTTAAAGCAAAGCGCTTATTGTCGACAGCAGGATTACAGCATTTTCGGGCGTTGCAAAAAGATCAGCAACACTGGGTTGCCTTTGGCGGCGGCAAAGGTGTCAGTACCGCAGTAGAGCTGGACTTTGCTAACGATGTTTGGCTATTGGTACTGGCAAATACCGACCGTCTGGTAGCTGAAGAAATATCGATGAGATTACACAGTGTGTTTCGCAGTGGCACCTACCCTGAGGTAAAACTGCCGCCGGTGATTTTTAGCTGGCGGCTGTATCAGCAACTTGGTGATAAAGCATTTAAAGCCCGGTTTGAATCTGCCTACAAAGATGCCGGTTATCAAACCTTTGCCGGCAAAGTGATAACTGATTTGGCACGCGAGCTGGTGGCCGCCGGTGATGCACAAAGGGCGATACCTTTATTTGCCTATTTGACCGGGCGTTACCCCACCAGCCCTGAAGTTTTTGATGGCCTGGCTTTTGGCTATTTCAGTGCCGGCCTTAAAGCAGAAGCCCGAAGTGCTTTTGACCAAGCCACAGAGCTTAAACCGGGCTTTAACAGTCAATTTAATGCCAATAACTATAAAGCAGATGCAAAGTAAGTTGTTAACGGCGCAACGGCTAAAGGGATTTGAATGAAAACCATCATATTTTTTATCGCGTTAATCTATCCAGCCGCAAGGGTCAGGTCTTTTTGAGTTTTAGGGTGGATAGCAAAAGGCAAGACCTGACCCAGAGGTATATGAACGTTCAACAGCTGAAAACGTGACGACAGTCACCGTTTAACGTCACTGGTAGTAGATTAGGGCTTAGATTTTTTATGATTCAAACAATAAACATATCTATGGTACATCGCATGTATGCTGGCGGGGACTGGAGTTGCGTTATCGAAATTCCGGCAGATCACAGTCTTGAAGACCTGCATGATGCTATTCAGGATGCGGTCGAATTTGATAACGACCACATGTATGAGTTTTATATAGCGAATTCCTACCGCGGAAAAAAGCTGCACAGGTACGATTGCGATGATGACATCATTGTCGACACCACCGTAGCGCAGGTGTTTGCAGCGGCCACAGGCAAAAAAGTGTTTTATATGTTTGACTATGGCGATAGCTGGTTATTTCAGTTAACGAAAAGCCGGAAGAAACCGCATGCAGCTGAAACTGGAATAACGTATCCGCGGGTAATTGCTGAACAGGGCACTAAGCCAGATCAGTACCCCGACTGGGATGAAGAGTGATACGGATTGGTCAATTAACTGCGATCATCTTTATGCCAGAAGCAAACGTTTTCAACCTGATTTCGTTTATAGGCCAAAATAGTAAATATACCTATTGATAGTGATGTATAGCAAAATTTGCTATACCAATCTATATACGGCTATATTTAGCTATACTCTGCTTAATTTTTGAGATTTTAGTATTTTTTAAGGATGTTGACATGGATCCATACACCAATCCTTTTGCACCTGGCGCGGGAAGTAGACCACCTGAACTTGCAGGCCGTGATGAAATCCTAAATGCTGCCAAAATCTCTTGTGGCCGAACCTTAAAAGGGCGCAGCGCTCGTTCCTTCATGCTTTTAGGGTTAAGGGGAACCGGCAAAACAGTGCTTTTAAACGAAATTGGTAAAATCGCCAGAGAACAAGGGCTCATAGTATCCAAGGTTGAGTCTCCTGAGCGGGAAACGCTTGCGCGCCTCCTATATCCAGAAATGCGCAAGGTGATGCGCTCACTTTCAGGCTTGGCAGCCGCTCGGCAGCTTGCCGAGCGAGGGCTGAAGGGGCTGCGAAATTTCGCGGCTATGTTCAAAATTGACATTTCAGGTGTGGAAATTGGCGTAGAGCCCGAGCCTGGACTTGCAGATAGTGGCAATATCCAATACGACCTGCCGGATATTTTCGAGTTAATTGGTCGGGCAGCTAAGGCAGTAGACAAAGGATGGATCTTGCTGATTGATGAGGTGCAGTACCTCTCAGAAGCAGATTTATCAGCACTGATAGTTGCGCTTCACCGCATGTCTCAAGAGGGGCTTCCTGTCCTCCTGGTCGGTGCGGGCCTGCCGCAGGTTGCTCGTTTGGCAGGAGAGGCAAAATCATATGCAGAGAGGCTTTTCTTGTATCCACCTGTTGATGCACTCGACCCGATACCCGCCACTCAAGCCATAGAAAAGCCGATACTAGATGAAGGGGCTTCAATTCATCCGGATGCGCTTAGTGAAATCTTTGAATACACTAAAGGCTATCCTTTTTTTCTTCAGGAGTGGGCTTCTACAGCATGGAACAATGCAGAGGGGCCAGAAATTACCTTGCAGGATGTACAATTGTCGTATGCAGAAACGCTGGTTTCACTTGATAACGGGTTCTTCAGGGTTCGATTGGACCGACTCACTAAATCAGAGGTGCTATTCGTAGAAAAAATGTCTGAATTGGGGGATGGTCCATATTCGATGGCAGATATAGCAAATGCAATGGGACGAAGCCAATCATCTCTTGGGCCAACCAGAGCGAGCATCATTCACAAAGGCATGATTTATAGTACTGAGCATGGTTATCTGAATTTTACTGTGCCACTTTTTGCGGAGTTTATGCGGCGGCAAAAGAAGGCGGTTGAAGGTTAGCCAATAGCAAGTTAGGTTGTGTGACTGAGCTTTTACTTAAATAACGGGATCTGAATGAAAACCATCATATTTTTTATCGCGTTAATCTATCCTGTGCTCAGTTTTGCCGCTGCGTCAGATATTAGCGTTACTAAACGTTCAGCAGATGCTTATATATTAACACCGGCCTATGCGACCAATATTGGTTTGTTTAACACAGCCAAAGGCGTCGTACTGCTTGACCCGATGCCGGGTGAAAACCAGCTGGAAACGTTAAATGCGCTGGTAAACAGTATCTTTGGTAAGCAAGTAAGTTATATTTTAAACACCCATGCGCATAGTGATCATAGCGGCGGCAATGCCTATTTTATTGCCGCTGGCAGTGAGTTTATACAATCGGCGGCTGCGTTGGCAGAAATAGACATGGTGACGGTGAAATCTCATAGCGCCGACGATGCCATCTTCTTGCATACGCCCAGTAATACTATCTTTGTCGGCGATATTTATACCACCAACTGGCACCCGACGTTTTATGCCGGAGGCGTAGCGGGTTTTGTCGCCGCTGTCGATGCCATCTTAAGTTTGGGTGATGACCACAGTGTTATCGTACCGGGCCATGGTGCACCCAGCGACAAACAGCAGCTAAAGCTGTTCCGGCAAAACACCCTGCAGTGGGTTGCCCAGGTAAAAGTGTTGAGTGAGCAAGGCCTGACAGTCAGTGAGATTAAAGACCACGCTGAAATACAGCGCATCCTGCGCAAGTTTAACCCGGAAAATAACGCTGATTATATTCCGCAGCCAGCCATTGAACGTTTTATTGAAAGAACGCTGACGGTGATCGAGAAAGGAATCTAACCAAATCAGAGGCAATCGCAGGCTACCTTATAACGGATAGTGAAGATGTGGTTGATTTAGAGACAAATGTTGGCTAGTTTGGCAGGATGTAAAAACAAGGTAGAAGAGAGAATCCCGCAATAAAAGCAGGGGGGCTTCAAATAATATTGTTATGATTCTGAGGTAGGCTATGAGTAACAAAGTAACCACATGTACATTTGACGACTTTATCAAGCGCTATCCTCATATGGCTCACCTTGATCCAATGAATCAACTTGATTTTGATTTATCATCTATCAACCAAAGTGAGCTGAAAACTTTAAAGCATTATTTCTCTGGAATATGCACGGACTTAACTCTCTACATGCAGCTATTTGGGCAAGAGGAGCATGTTGCGGAGCTTAATAAATTTAATAGTTTTATTTTTTCACGTTTTGAACGAGCGTGCCTTGAAAGAATTTGCCTAAAGATAGCTACACTCATGGATCCGCCCAAAAGTCAGGGCAAAGATAACTTATCACTGCGTAGATTTATTGAGCAGACTGACTCATCTCTGCTGCAAGGACTATTTAATAGCCTGAAAGACTTCTACGAAAAATCTGGGATTAACGATTGGCGCAATAAGGTGTTGGCTCACGCGGATTTATTAACTCTATCTGGCGAGGTCGAATTAAAAGTCAGCTTTACTAAACAAGAGGTTGATGACTTCGTAGCTAAAATACAGGAGTTTATCGATTGGGTAAGCGACCCGAAGGTAGCAACAGATCATCAAGTAGTATTGCCAAGAGATGTTGATGGATATTCTTTTATAAGTAAAATCAAGTCGCAAAACGAATCATAAAAAGGCCCAGCACGTCGATAACTTTCCGCTGCGGCTGCGCTTTCACTACAAAGCTGCGCGTGTTGGCAGCGCTATAAGCTAAGGAAAGTCTACGATATACTCAAATTAAGAAGCCGCAAGGGTCAGGTCTTGCTTTTTGACTTTTTGGGGTGGGCAGCAAAAGGCAAGACCTGACCCTGAGGTTGACCCGATACTTCGCTATTTTTTACCCTGAACTTTATTGTCTGAAATATTTTTTAATTGATAACTTATTGAAATTACATATGGAATTTTTTATGGCTGCGACCAAGCAAGACGTTGAAGACTTTAATTTCATTGTTAATGAAGCAGTTAGATTAAACAAGCTTATAAATGAATCTTATAAGCTCTATGCAGCCGATTTCGAAAATAAACATGACTCTCTTTTTGCTATTGTTAATGCACCAAGAGATATTGTTAATTCAGGTGGTGAGGTAAGTTGTTTTCAAATACATTTGTCATCTAAAGCGCAGGTGAAATTAAAAGAAATAACATGCAGGAAAATTAAAAGTAATAATTTGCTTCATGAGCTAACTGAACATGAATATATTAATGATATTAAAGATTCATTGTATATTCATATATATAATGATAAAAATTTTGACTTATCTGGATGTAATATGCTTTTATCCAGAGCATATAAGCAAGCCAAAAGTAAAATGTCTGCGATAAGTTATTTTTTTCCTATTCAGGCGGAAGGTGTTTCCGCGAAAAAAGATTTTAACATCGGAAGCGTTAGAATTACACACAAAGATAATGTCTATCCAAACCTAGAAAACAAAGAAAATTTGGAAAATATTATAAATAATCAGGGGCAATCTGATTATAATTGCTTGCTTCGTATTGATATACCAAAGTGCTCAAAAAAAATTAGCAAAGTTCGAGCGCAGAACGTTGCAGATTTTATTTATGGTGTTATTAAAGTTTTTGCAGCAGTTTATAGAGTAGATGCAAAACAGTTAGTTCTCAAAAAGAATCCGATTGAGAGCAATATGTCTCACCATATTGAATTCTCAGACGAACAATACTACTTGTGCCGAGCAGTTTCATTTCGGAAAGATCTTGAAGAATTTTGGGATGTGTTGGAGAGAGATCTTGATTCTGATTTGGGTCATGTAGTAAAAAAACTTACAGAATATGCAATTTCACCAAAAAATATCAACTGCCTTTCTGATAGGCTAATTGATTCTTTTTGCTGGTTTGGTGACGCATCTAGAGATAACAACAAACACTCGCAAGTTGTAAAGCTCGTTACGGCAATGGAGAGGTTGGTAACATTATCAATTGAAAAAAAAGATGCCGAGTTAACTAAAAGATTTTGCAGTAGAGTTTCCTGCTTAGTTGCAATATATCATGGTGAAATTGAAACCTGGAAGTTAGAAGCAAAAAAGATATATGAGCTAAGGTCTGACTTAGTTCATGGTAGTCAGAACTTGTATAAGTCTTATACATTACCACTTAATTTTCATCCATTTAGACTTGCTAGTCTTACGATTCTTTCCTCTTGCATTTACTTTAATTTACTCAGCCTTGAACTTACTAACTATGAGAAGACACTCAAAGTTACGTTTGATCAATTGGTAATACACCCATTTTTAATTGACGCTAAAAGTA
>NZ_JABSOD010000029.1 GCF_013283795.1 Rheinheimera lutimaris | reverse complement strand
ACTTTTGACGTCAGTTATTTTTAGGGGGTATTACCATCTACTCGATAGCCTTAATAGCAGGGTAGTAATACCATTAACGCCCTTGCAGCAATCTGACAAAAGCTACCCCAAGAATCTTTGTCCTGTCGTTGAAATTGAGGGCACAAAATTTGCTCTGTTAACTAACCAACTGACGACTGTCTCTGTTAGCTTTTTGCAAGAGAAGCAAACTTCACTAGCTGCCCACAGAGCACATATTATCGCCGCAATAGATTTTTTAGTTACCGGCATTTAGCGCACGGTACAGCAGATTTTAACAGTCCCGGCTTTAATTACTGCCAGAAGCAATATCCATGCTAATGATAACTATTATCACTTGCCGCGCTGTGGCATAATTGCGCTCAGGCCCATTAAGTAAGGACTGTTATGCGTAATATTGTTAATGCCATTGTCACCGATGTTCATCACTGGAATGACACCCTGTTTAGCTTTAAAACCACGCGCGAGTCGTCTTTTCGCTTTGAAAGCGGTCAGTTTGTTATGATTGGGCTGGAGGTTGATGGCCGGCCTTTAATGCGCGCCTACAGTATTGCCAGCCCTAATTATGATGAAGAGCTTGAGTTTTTCAGCATTAAGGTACCTGACGGCGCGCTGACATCGAGGCTGCAGAATATCAAAGCCGGCGACCAAATTATGCTAACGGTAAGGCCTGCCGGAACCCTGGTACCAGGCTACCTTATTCCCGGCAAACATTTGTATTTATTGAGCACCGGCACAGGGCTGGCGCCTTTTATGAGCATCATACGCGACCCGTTTATTTACGAAAGTTTTGAGAAAATTATCCTGGTGCATGGCACGCGCTGGCGCTCAGAACTGGCATACCAGCATGAAATTGAACAGGTGTTACCAAACAACCCGTACTTTGGTGAAGAAGTTCGCCAAAAGCTGATTTATTACCCCACCGTGACACGGCAAGACTATGTGAGAAACGGCGTGCCACACCAGGGCCGTATTACCGATCTGTTGAACAATGGTAAGTTACTGGCCGATATTGGCATGCCGGCACTTAACCCGCAGCATGACAGATTTATGTTGTGCGGCAACGATGCCATGCTGCAAGAGCTGATGGGTATGCTGGATCAGCGCGGCTTTGCAAAAGCCAACTCGCGCACTATGGGCCATTACGTGATTGAGCAAGCCTTTATTGAAAAATAGTATATTACTCAGAAAGCCATAACATACAAATCCAGTGCTGCGCCCGTTCAATTGCCGCAAGCGCTACGCGATATGAATGAACAGGATAATCATGTATTTGCAATTGAGCGCGATCTTTTAAAGCAATTACATCGACAATAAGTTAAGAAATAACAATGCACTGCTAATTCTATACTCGATATTTAGCTCTTATGGCCTCAAAAATCTGTTTTACCATACTCGCAGAGAAGTAAATGACAAAGTAAATAATTAGTCCGTGCCATAACAGCTGAGCTAGAGAAATAGTTAGCTCTGTTAAATCAAATTTATTAACAAGTGCAGCATTCGAGACATCATAAAAAACCTTTAGTGAAGTTGGGAAAAGAGACGAGTAAACATAATAGCTGAACCAGGTGTAAAACAGCACCATCGCCATTGCGTAAAAAAACACCGTTCTTTGCAGACTTCCGTGGTTAATCCTCATATCCTGAATAAGCTGCAACGGGGTGGTGAAAAGCCTTTTTATAACACCGAAAGCTGTTGTTCGCAGATTTGTGATTCTCATCAGATCACTGGCAATCCAGTACCCATCCATGCGGAAAAAAGGATTGAGATTGAATAAGCTATAAAGCGCCAGCAGTGCCGCAGCAGACATAAAAACAAACTGTTCAGTATAAATAAAGACAAGCCATAGAACAGCGCCAAAAATTGACTGAAAATAACCACCGGCACAATCAATAATAAGACGTTTTTCAGGTTTTAGTCGCCAAGCTTCGGAAAGCTCTGCATAAAACACAATGAAATAAATGTACCACCCTACCCCAATTTCAACTTTACGACACCCGTACTTATAAGCCGCGGCAGCATGCCCCAGTTCGTGAAATATCAACCCTGCACCAATAAGTGCAATTACGGTAATACTGTCACTCCAATTTAGTACTGCCGATTGACGAGAAAAATCACCATTATAGATATAAACACTGATGTGTATCAGGCTAGTCAAAAAAACCAACGCCAATATAACAGCTGCATTGATGCTAAATAGGCCAGCCAAAGGTTTGACTAAGAAATTTACTACTACGGGGGACAATAACCTGAGCTTTATTCTCAGGAGAGGGCTGCTTAAAATCAGCGTCTCTTTTACAGAAGAATCCCTGATAATTCCTTTTTTTAGCAAAAATTCAGAGAAAAAATTGTCAAACTGATTTTCACTAATTGCTCCAGATTGGAGGGAGAAGCACTTTATCTCCTCTTTAGTTCTTGGTTCATAACAGAATTTAATGACGTCAAAAACGTTCCTCTCTATTAAGTAACTCTTCCTGCTTTTTACATAATCCACGCTGCAGATATAACGATCTGTTGAACCTTCAACCAATACAACCTGCACAGTAGAACTTGACTGAAATTTCACTTAACATTCCTCATACGCTTACTGGTTAAAGAACAATCTCATACTAAAATTTAGCATTCTCTACATTGCACTCCTTCATCGCAGAAATAGTTGTAACAGGGATTGCCTTGGCTGCCACTGCAAAACCGCTTCATGAAGGTTGCAGTCTACGGCACTCAATGTTATTGCTAAGCACAGACAAGTGTAAATCCGTTATAAATACTTTCTTATCCATACGCAATCCTCTGATTTTATGGGTTAATAAAATTCTGAGCGAATTTAAATGCTGAGAAACCATCTGGTTTACAGTCTGGAATTAGTTGGCCACTACATTCAATACCTACGTAACTAAAAAGAGCCCTCACGGGCTCTTAAGATAACTCAGTTGTCGTGGCATGTTGGGCGATCTGGTCGCTCACAACCATCACCAGGAGTCCCACCACCATCACCACCGCCACCACCTGAACCACCGCATAAACCAAACTCCACGCGCTCTTCTAACTCTGTAATTTTCAACTCTTGTAAAATGTTATTGTTTTTCATAATAGGTTCCTTTTCATACTTTGTTAATACGTATATTACTATGCATTATCACTAAGAGCGTTACTTTGCAAAGCTTACCTGATACAACTAGATATTAGACTGGGTAACAATTTGTACCATCACCAAATGGCGGAGTGTTACAGAAGCCACCATCGCCGCCGTCACCGCCACCTCCAGAACCACCACACAGGCCAAACTCTACGCGCTCTTCTAACTCAGTAATTTTTAACTCTTGTAAAATGTTATTATTTTCCATTACATGTTCCTTTCTTGTTTTATGTTTTCCCACTACGGGAGCTATCAGTTACGAAACTTATCACATTAAAGCCGTAACCAATTCCTTACTAATCAACTCATTGATAAGTCTAACTTTAAGTTGATTTTCATCATCTAGCTCAAGCCACTGTTGCACATCATTTGCAGTGCAGCCGTTAGAAAGAAGGTGCTTCAGTTCACCTGACCATGTGGGTAGCTTAACGGCTGTCTGCCTCTGTAAATTGAATAGCAAGACATCATCCCCTTGCTCAACCAATCTGGCATTTTGCCGATTTAATTGCAGCCCCGTGTTTTTATAAGACTCATACATATCACTCGAAAAAGTGCCTATATGCTGCTGCATCCATCTATGGCAGCAAGTAATATATTCCCATTCTTGCGGCCGCTGCGTGATATGCCCCTCTAACTGGGAGTATAAGCCTTGCATCACGTCTGAGTTTGTTGGCAGTACTTCACCAGCAATGATCTGATAGCAATTTTCGGAATTTGGCTTTGCGAGGCTAAATAGGGGTAAAACTGGCATTTTAAACGTTGATGCTAATCGTGAAATACCCTCTTTTACATGAATTTTTTTGCCAAAGAAACACACTTCAACACCACCTTCGGATACATGGACGCCATCTGGCCCCATGTTCCCATCAACATAAATAGTGACTATCTGTCCCTTTCTCATTTGCTTAACAAGTTGCTTGCCTACAGAAGGATTATTTACCTCAATCAAGTTAAAACAATTTGCAAACTCGGCGGGCGCGATATGTTTTTGCTGATAGAAGTCCCAATATGCTTTTCCTGCAATAGGCGAAACTACTGGAATACCATTACAAGCTAAATCTACCAGGATGCTGCGGTGTAGTCCGAAGTGGAATAACGCAAGAATAACTCCGCCATGTTGTTGCTGGATTAATGTAATTTCTTTGCAAACATGCTCCCATCCCGAATGTTCTGCTTCGGGTATACCAGTACCTTTTTGCTCAGCAAAGTGTTTAACTAAAAGCGCTAGCCGTTTGTCAAATCTATCAATACAAAATGAGCGATACTCATGATTTTCAATGCTAAGCTGGTCTGCCGCTTGCTCAGAAATATTCAGTAAAGTCTGATAGTTAATCGATGAAAAGAACTTTCTATCAAATTCCATTTGTATAATATAACCGGATAATGTGCTTGGACCTGTTATGTCAAAAAGAACAACGCCAATCAATTAAAAATAACACTTATCACATTTTTATAAACTAAAAATAGAAAAAAGGTACTGAGGTGGAGAAAATAAAAGCTTGATAACGCGGGGTAAAAAAAAAGCGCTCGCGATTATCGCGAGCGCTTTAAAATATTAAACAAAGATACCAATCAAATAACGGTAATTAGCTATTCCTTCACCACATCAATAAAGTACTTCAGCTCGCCGTTTACCATTTCGCGCACTAAACCGTGTACATCGGTTTCAAAGCCCGGGAAAGCGCCGTTAAAGGCGCGGGTAAACTGCAGGTAGCTGATAATAATTTTATTAAAGCGCTCGCCCGGTACCATTAGCGGTATGCCAGGCGGATACGGCGTTACCAGCATAGCGGTAACCCGACCTTCAATTTCGTCAATCGATACCCGCTCAATATCACGGTGCGCCATTCTGGCCCAGGCATCGGCCGGGGTCATCGCAGTTTCAATATTGGATAAGTACATCTCAGTGGTCACTTTGGCCACGTCAAACTTGCGGTACATATTGTGAATTTGCTGACATAAATCACGCAGGCCAACTTTTTCATAGCGCGGATGCTTTTTGGCGAATTCCGGCATAATGCGCCACATTGGCTGGTTTTGATCGTAGTCGTCTTTAAACTGCTGCAGTTCGGTAACCATAGAGTTCCAGCGGCCTTTGGTAATGCCGATGGTAAACATGATAAAGAACGAGTACAGGCCGGTTTTCTCGATAATAATACCGTGCTCGGCCAGGTACTTGCTGACGATAGCGGCAGGAATACCCTGGTCGTCAAACTGACCGTGCAGGTTTAAGCCGGGCGTAATAATGGTGGCTTTAATCGGGTCGAGGATATTAAAGCCCGACTCGATAGCGCCAAAACCATGCCAGCTGTCTTTAGCGTGCAGTGTCCAGTTATCGCGGGTGCCTAAGCCTTCTTCGGGTAACTCGTCCGGGCCCCAAACGCGGAACCACCAGTCGTCATCGCCAAATTCTTCATCGACTTTACGCATAGCACGGCGAAAATCTATCGCTTCCGATAGGCTTTCTTCTACCAGCGCGGTGCCGCCCGGTGCTTCCATCATCGCTGCCGCTACGTCACAGCTGGCAATAATGGCGTATTGCGGGCTGGTAGAGCTGTGCATCAGGTACGACTCGTTAAAACGGTGCGTATCAAGGTTACGGTTTTGCGCGTTTTGCACCAGAATTTGCGACGCCTGCGACAAACCAGCCAGCAACTTATGCGTAGACTGGGTGGCAAATACCAAAGTGTCTTCAGAGCGCGGCCGGTCTTTACCTATGGCATGCATATTTTTGTAGAAATCATGGAAGCTGGCGTGCGGTAACCAGGCTTCATCAAAATGCAGGGTGTCGATGGTCGACCCCAGCTCCTGCTTAATTTCTTCCACGTTATACAAAATACCGTCGTAGGTACTTTGTGTAATGGTTAAAATGCGCGGCTTTTTGTTTTTGGCATTACGGGCAAAGGGGTTGGCTTCAATCTTCTTCGCGATAGCTTCCGGTGAGAACTCACTTTTCGGGATCGGGCCGATAATGCCGTAGTGGTTACGGGTTGGCATTAAAAACACCGGGATAGCGCCAGTCATAATAATCGAGTGCAGTATCGATTTATGGCAGTTACGATCTACCACCACGATATCACCCGGTGCCACTACTGAGTGCCACACCATTTTGTTCGACGTAGAAGTACCGTTGGTCACAAAGAATAAGTGGTCACAGCTGAAAATACGCGCCGCGTTAGCTTCGCTTTCCGCTACCGGGCCGGTGTGGTCCAGCAACTGGCCTAATTCATCAACCGCATTACAGACATCGGCGCGCAGCATATTTTCACCAAAAAACTGGTGAAACATCTGGCCGACCGGGCTTTTTAAAAACGCCACGCCACCGGAGTGGCCGGGGCAGTGCCAAGAGTAAGAGCCGTCAGAGGCATAATCCATCAGCGCATTAAAAAACGGTGGTGCTAAGGCATCGAGGTATTTTTTCGCTTCGCGGATAATGTGCTTGGCCACAAACTCCGGCGTGTCTTCAAACATATGAATAAAGCCGTGCAGCTCGCGCAGTACATCGTTCGGCACATGCCGGGTGGTACGGGTTTCACCATAGAGGAAAATAGGAATATCAGCGTTACGCTTGCGTACTTCTTTGATAAAAGTACGCAGTTCTGCCAGCGCTTTGGCCACTTCTTCTGCGCTGCCGTTACCAAACTCTTCATCGTCTATCGACAAAATAAAGCAGGAGGCGCGGCTGGCCTGCTGGGCAAAGGCGCTTAAATCGACATAGCTGGTATAACCTACTACTTCAAAACCGTGGCTGCTGATAGCCTGGGCTAGGTCACGAATACCGGAGCCGGAGATATTCTCCGAGCGGAAGTCTTCATCGATAACAATAACCGGGAAACGAAAATTCATGCGATTGGTCCTTATTGGTCCATCTTTTTACGCGCTTTCATCAAGCGCTCACGCTTGTACTTTTGCAGCGGCGTTTCAGTGTTCTTTTTATTCGGTGCAAACGGGTTTTCACCCTCGCGGAATTCGATGCGAATAGGCGTACCCATCATTTGCAGGGTTTTACGGAAGTAATTCATCAGATAACGTTTATAGGAATCCGGTAAATCATCCACCTGGTTACCGTGTATTACCACCAGCGGCGGGTTATAACCACCGGCATGGGCATATTTCAGTTTTACCCGACGACCATGCACCAACGGCGGCTGGTGATCTTCCTGCGCCATTTTCATAATACGGGTTAACAAGGCGGTACTGTGACGCTTGGTAGCAGAATCAAAGGCTTCTTCAACCGATTCAAATAAGTTACCTACGCCGGAGCCGTGCAAAGCGGAAATAAAATGCAGCCGGGCAAAGTCGATAAAACCTAAACGGCGGTCCAGCTCGCGTTTTACCTCATCTTTAATGCTGTCGTTTAAGCCATCCCATTTATTTACCGCGATAACCAGCGACCGGCCGGAGTTAAGCACAAAACCCAGGATGCTTAAGTCTTGATCGGAAATGCCTAAGCGGGCATCCAGTACTAAAATCACCACGTTGGCATCTTCAATCGCCTGCAGGGTTTTAACTACCGAGAATTTTTCTACCATATCATCGATTCTGCCGCGACGGCGTACACCGGCGGTATCGATTAAGGTGTAGTCGCGCTCGTTGCGCTGCATCGGAATATAGACAGAATCACGCGTGGTGCCCGGCATATCGAACACCACTACCCGCTCTTCGCCGAGAATACGGTTAGTTAGTGTCGATTTACCGACATTAGGCCGGCCAACTATTGCCAGTTTAATATGTTCACTGCGCAGGCGGGCGGCCTCGGCGTCGGCTTCTTCTTCGGTCAGCGTTTCCAGCGCAGGGCCTTCTGCCGTGTCAACTTCACCGGCCAGACGCTTTTGCTGCTCTTCACTTAACAACGGGATCAGGGCATGATTTAACAACGACGCCACGCCGCGGCCATGCGCAGCAGCAATAGCGTAAACATCGCCCAAGCCTAAACTGTAAAAGTCGGCTACTGCAGTATCCGCATCCAGGCCGTCGGTTTTATTCGCTACCACAAAGACTTTCTTTTCAACTTTGCGGATATGTGCCGCTATGGCTTCATCGCCTACAGTAACGCCAACACGGGCATCGACCATAAACAACACCACATCGGCTTCATCAATGGCTTTTAGCGATTGCTCAGCCATTTCCACTTCAATGCCCTGCTCGTTGCCGTCGATACCACCGGTATCCACCACAATAAATTCCAGCCCTTCAAAATTAACCGAACCGTATTTACGGTCGCGGGTCAGGCCGGGGAAGTCCGCTACCAACGCATCACGGGTGCGGGTTAAGCGGTTAAAAAGTGTCGACTTACCGACATTGGCTCGCCCAACAAGGGCAACGACAGGCAACATTATGTGAACCTCAAAAATAACAAAACAGGCCCGGTACAGGCCTGTTTAAAAACTTCAACCGCTAAACCCGGTTTAAGGCGTTTGTAATAAGACTAGCTCACCGTTACGGCTTTGCACCAACACATAGGCGCCATTGCTTACCGCTTCGGTATAAAATCCGGAGCTGTCCATGCTCTGGCGGGCAACAAAATCGCCATTTTCACGGTTAACCCAGTGCAAATTGCCTTTGTTATCGCCTATGACCAGGTAGTTTTTGTATACCGTAGGCCCGGTCAGGTAGTGTTTGTTCAGGCCAAACTGCGACCAACGCTCAGTACCACTGGCAGTATCCAGTGCATAAATACGACCTTCAGAATCAACCACATACAAAATGCCGTCGGCTAATGCCATATTGCGGAAGCTGGCATAATCACGCTTCCAGATTTGCCGGCCAGTACGCAGTTCCTGCGCAATTAACGAACCGTTATAGGCAATGCTGTACACTGTGCCACCCTGCACCAGCGGTTTAGCATCGACATCCACCAAGCGCGATAAATCGGTAGAACCGGACGGCACCGCTATAGGTTCTTCCCAGGCCTGATAACCACGGTCGGCAATTAACACGCCTAAATGGCCGCTGCCTGAGCCGTAAATTACACCACCGGCTTCAATTACCGGCTCGCTCACACCACGCAGCGTAAGTGCCGGTTGCTCGTTTTCAAACTCCCAACGCTGTTCACCGCTGTCCGGATGTAACGCAATTAAGGTACCGGCGCCGGTTGCTACAACTACCAGACCCTCGCCAACAGCAGGGCGTGCCAACACTTCACCTTTTACCATCTGGCGCCATACCAGCTCACCATCGGTTGACAATGCCACTACTTCGCCATTTTCGGTACCGAAGAACAGCTTGTCGTAACCAAAGCTGATACCGCCGGAAATGCGCGCGTTATCGCCGGACCAAACATCGCTGATGCCCTGCCAGAATGAACTGCCGGCCGGTTTGCGCAAATCAAACAGCCATTTGCGCTTACCGGAGCTAAGGTCAAAGGCGGCGACTAAACCTTCACGGCTGGCAGCATACACCGTGTCTTTAACAATCAGCGGAGTAAGCTGCGAGGCATAATGCTGTACGCCGGAACCAATGCTCTTGCTCCACACTTCATCGGGATCGACGCTGTTTTGTACCGGCGGCAGCACCAACGGTTCTTTGGAAGAGCAACCCGCCAGCAGCACAGCAGTAAGCAGTAAAACTTGTTTTAACTGTAATTTCACGCTTACCTCTTTATGCTGCAGTGACGTGAGCCAGCTCATCCAGCTTAATTTTCAATAACTGCTGATTCTGGCCGGCAGCCGCCAGCGCTTGCTGATAAGCCGCTTTGGCTTCAGGCAACCTGTCGGCCTGCAGCAAAATATCACCTTTGAGTTCAGACTGTATCGCAATAAAGCTGTCCGGTACGGTTTTGGCCAGGGTGCTTAATGCGGCATCAAAATTACCTTGTTCTTGCTGTAACCGCGCCAAACGCAACTGTGCTACCGCCAGTAATGCCGGCTGTTTCGCATTAGCCAGCACCCAATTCAACTGGGCGGCAGCTTTATCATATTGCTGTAGGCTTACTGCGTCTTTGGCTGCCAGTAATGCTGCCAACACCGCGTAGTTATTACCGTCAGATGCATCAACAAAACCCTGAGCCTGAGCCAGCCAGTCTTCACTACCGGCGGCGTCACGTTTTTCTACTAACTGACTGAAGCCGGTTGACGCCTGCTCAGCAGTACTGCGCTGCTCAGCCTGGTAGAAACGAAAGCCATACAACGCTGCCAGGCCCAATACCACACCGGCCAGAATAGCTTTGCCGTATTCATGCCAAAAACGTTTAATGGCTTCTACCTGTTGTTCTTCACTGCTGTAAATTTCCACTGCATTACTCCGTCAATACTGCTCAGGCCAGGAGCCCGGCCAAATCAGTTAATAAAATTGTTTGTTGCGGTTTGTCTTGCCGCAGCCACTTCACAGTTATTTCGCCGCGAGCCAGTTCATCTTCACCGATGATAAGGCCGATGGCCGCGCCGGACTTGTCAGCCCGCTTTATTTGTTTCTTTAAATTACCGCCGCCACAATGCACCATAATGCGTTGTCCCGGCAAGCTGTTGCGCAGCCTTTCGGCAACAGAAAGTGCCGCAAGTTCCGCTTGCTCACCCAGCGCCATCAGGTAAATATCGGCTACCGCCGGCAGTTGCGGTAATAACTGCATCGATTGCAGCAGCAATACCAGTCGCTCCAGCCCCAGCGCAAAACCTACCGCCGGTGTGGCTTTACCACCTAATTGCTCAACTAAACCATCATAACGGCCGCCGGCACACACTGTACCCTGAGCGCCGAGCTCTGTGGTTACCCACTCAAACACGGTTTTGTTGTAGTAATCCAACCCGCGCACCAAGCGTGGGTTTAGCGTAAATTCAATACCGGCTTGCGTCAGTAATTGCTGTAACCGGGCAAAATGCGCCGCAGAATCCTCGTCCAGATAATCTGCCAACTGAGGCGCAGCGGCTAATATCTCTGCCAACGCCGGATTTTTGCTGTCCAGCACCCGCAGCGGATTAGAGTACATGCGGCGCAGGCTGTCCTCATCCAGTGCCGCTTTATGCTGCTCCAGGTAAGCCACCAGCGCATCGCGATAGGCCGCGCGCGCTTCGCCTGAGCCCAAAGAGTTCAGCTCTAACTTAACGTACGGCGTTAGCCCCAATTGCTGCCACAGCCGTGCGCTTAGCATAATCACTTCAGCGTCGATATCGGCTGAGGCAATACCGAAGGCTTCCAGGCCAAACTGATGAAATTGCCGGTAGCGGCCTTTTTGCGGCCGTTCGTGGCGGAACATCGGCCCGGTGTACCACAGCCGCTGTTCCTGATTGTACAGCAAGCCATGTTCATTGCCGGCGCGCACGCAGCAGGCGGTACCTTCCGGACGCAAGGTCAAACTGTCACCGTTGCGATCGGTAAAGGTGTACATCTCTTTTTCAACGATATCGGTTACTTCGCCAATTGAGCGCTTAAACAACTCGGTCATTTCCACGATAGGAAAACGGATCTCGCTGTAGCCATAAGAGGCGACTGTCTGACGCAATACCTGCTCGACATACTGCCATGCCGGCGTATCTTGCGGCAGACAATCGTTCATGCCGCGAATGGCCTGAATTTGTTTCGACAAAATTAAACTTCCATCGGTTTGAGTAAAAAAACAGTGGCGATTATAGGCGTAACACGGCTAAACACCAAGCCTGTTGCCTGGCTTAATCCAGCCGGCGCACCGCAATTTTTTGCTGCAGGTAGTCGCGTACCTGTTGTTCTAACTGATCGGCCACGCTGTCATTGTCCAGCCGCAATTTTTGCCGCTGGCCATTAATGTAAAAGCCGCTTTTTTTGCTGGCACCGGCCACACCCAAATCAGATACCAGAGCTTCACCCGGGCCATTTACCACACAACCAATCACCGATACCGTTAGCGGCTCAATCACATCTTCCAGCCGTTCTTCTAACTGGTTCATGGTTTTAATGACATCAAACTCCTGCCGCGAGCAACTGGGGCAGGCAATAAAATTAATGCCGCGCGAACGAATACGCAGCGATTTTAAAATATCAAAGGCGACTTTAACTTCTTCTACCGGGTCTGCTGCCAGTGATATACGCAGCGTGTCGCCGATACCTTCGGCCAGCAACATACCCAAACCAATGGCAGATTTTACCGCTCCGGCACGGGCACCACCGGCTTCGGTAATACCCAAATGCAGCGGCTGTTTAATTTGCTTTGCCAGTAAACGATAAGCCCCAACCGCCAGAAACACATCTGATGCTTTAACACTGACTTTAAACTGATCGAAATTCAGCCTATCCAGAATATCGACATGGCGCATGGCCGACTCTACCAGCGCTTCCGGTGTCGGCTCGCCGTATTTTTGCTGAATATCCGCCTCCAATGACCCGCCATTAACGCCGATACGGATCGGAATATTGTAATCGCGGGCACAGTCGACCACGGCGCGAATGCGATCTTCGCGGCCGATATTGCCGGGGTTAATCCGCAAACAATCAACGCCGTATTCCGCCACTTTTAAGGCAATGCGGTAATCAAAATGGATATCTGCCACTAACGGCACCGGCGATTGCTGTTTAATCAGCTTAAAGGCTTCTGCCGCTTCCATGGTGGGTACTGATACCCGCACCAAATCAGCGCCGGCTTTAGCAATCGCCTGAATTTGCGCCACGGTGGCGGCAACATCGGTAGTAAGGGTGTTGGTCATCGATTGCACTGCTATCGGTGCATCACCACCGATCAGCACATTACCAACACGAATTTGCGTACTTTGACGACGTTTTATAGGGTTTTCTGCAAACATGTTTATTCAGACTCAGGAATAGAAAATTTTGCCACTCTGCCTGCCGGTAAGGCAGACATATCAAAAGGTTGCTGATTAAAATTAATTTGCACCACTCCGGGATTGCCCAGGGTCACCACAAAAGGTGCGATACCGCTGAGTTGCATGACGTAACCGGCTTGTTTCGTGCCATATGCCACCCGATTACCTTCTGCATCCACCACATCTACCCAGCAGTTCTCACTAAAACGCATTTCCAGCTGGTCCGGCAGCAACTGCACGTCCGTTTCAACTGCCTCCGGTTCAGCAGCCGGCATTAATTGCCCCAGCAGCTCATGTAATTGCTCCGGTGTTGGCGCCGGAGGCACTTCTGCTGCCGTTATCAAGGGTGCAGCTTCAACCTGTTCTGCCGGTTCGGGCGCAGCCGTGGTATCAGGCACCAGTCTCGCTGTTTGCCACCACCAGATAAACAATAACAGCAGTAGCAAAGCAATAATGGCGTAGGTTAACCACATAAAACGGTTTTCTGTTGCCTGCTTTGCTTCGCGGTTAGAAAAGGTCCGCATTGGCTTGGCGCTACTGCCGACACAGCCGGTTTGCCGGCCGAACGCGGCCATCAATTCCGTTTCCGGTAATTTTAACAAACGCCCATAAGCACGCACATAACCACGGGCGAAGGTTTCCGGCATCGAAGCATCAAACTGATCCTGCTCCAATTGCGCTACCTGCAACGGTTTTAAATTCAATTGCACCGCAACCTGCTGCACGCTGAGTTGGCGTTGTTCGCGGGCCTGGCGTAATAACTGGCCCGCACTGATGACGGCTGCGGGTTCTGTGCTCATTGCGCAATACTGGCCGGGTCGACAACATATACTTGTTGGCCAACCTTTAAGGTGCTGTTTTCGGTCAGGTTGTTCCAACTGAGAAAGCTGGCCAACCGCACGTTGTAGCGATACGAAATACCAAACATCGTCTCACCGGCCGCCACCAGATGATAGGGCGTTTGCGCACTAACCTGCGGCCGGCTGCCTGTTACCCCAGCCGCGGCTTGTTGCTGTGGTGTAACCTCTGCCAACCAGATTTTTTGTCCGGTTTTAATCACCGCTTCCGGTGTTAAGCTGTTCCACTGCATCAGGCTTTGCAGGCGAATATTGTGCTTCACCGAAATCGCGTATAACGACTCGGCTGCCTGCACGATATGAAATGGCGTATCGACCGCAGGCTTTGCTGCAGCATCCGGCGGCGTGTCATCAGCGACAGTTTGCGCGGTTAAAGGTACGGCTGGTTGCTCTGCTGCTACTTCTGCCTGTACTGCATCAATCTGCTCTGTTTCAACCTGCTCTGCGACTTGCTCAGCCGGTACGGCCAATACTGCAGCGGGCTCTGTTGTGGCAACTTCAGTTTTGCCGGTTGTTAATTCATGCTGTGGCGGTTCAACTGTCACCGCTGTGGTTTCACTGGTTTGTGTTGCCGCCGCGCCGTCACCAGCTGTGCCGGTAGTCGTCGGGGCAGTATTGTCGGCAACAGCGGTGCTTGCTGTCACGGCCGTTGTCACTATGGTTTCGACCGGTAAAGCCGCCGGCGCTGTCGCTGACGCTACTACCGCAGATTGTGTTGCTGCGCCCAAACTGCCGACTATTGCCGACGCAGTATTTGTCAGCACCGCGGCTGTTTCTGTTACCGCGCTGGCTGTTGCACCGGCAGCGGTGCTACCGGCAGGTTCGGCGGCAGTATCCGCAGTTTTTCGTTTTACTATTTTCAGTTTCGGATTAGCCACCGGCGCCGCCGGCTGTTCCGTTGGCGCATCGTCATCCGGCAACACGATATTTGCCATCAGGCTATCTTTATAGCGCTCGCGCAATTGCTCAAACTCAGTTTCCTGTAACTTACCCTGCAGCAATAACCGCGTTTCCGGCGTATCGGTGTACAGTGTCAGTAGCAGTTGCTCAGCATTACGCATAGTTTCACGGTCACCGTTTTTCTCCGCAATTAAATAGCTAAGCAGTACAGTGCGGGCTGAAACCCGGCCCAGCCGCTGAATACGATCTAACTGGCTTTTTGCCTGACGGTTATCGCCCATGGCATAAGATAAACCGGCGTCCATCGTCAGCGAGGTAATTCGGGTACTGTTGTGGCTGATTGAGCTGTCGAGATAGCTTTTGGCTTTAGTGAAATTGTTTTGCTGCAGCTGGCAAAGGGCGAGATTTTCATAGCTCTCGGCTACACGAATGTAACCCGGCCGGCTGATCGCCTTAAGCAATAATTGTTCAGATTGCTCATAACGGCCAATTTGACACAAAAATGCACCGTAATTGTTGTAGGCATCGGCATAATTATTGTCTTTGGCAATGGCTTGTTTAAAGTGGTCTTCGGCTTGTTTGTTTTCACCCACGCTTTGGTAGTAATACGCCAGGGCGCCATATACCTCAGCGGAATTGGGCGCAAAGCTGCGGGCACGCTCTAAATTGTATTTAGCCTGCGATGTGTCACCACGGCGCAGGTAATTTAAACCGAGCGAAATACGGGTGCGGGCGGCCTCTATATTGTCAAAGGTCCGGTCAGAAACCGGTTTATCGCTACCTTTATAGCTTTGCTCTGACACACAGGCTGTCAAAACCAGCAAACTACATAGTGATAGACCAATGAGAATTTTTTGCTTCACCACACCTGCTTCCTTGATTTATTACAACATTTTGACAGTGATCGGCTGGCCTTTTTGCTGTTTTTTTATCAGCCGTTTTGTTCTGTCGATCACATCACCCACTAACTGGCCACAGGCCGCGTCGATATCGTCACCGCGGGTTTTGCGTACAATAACAGTAAAGCCGTATTCTTGTAAGACTTTGTTAAATCTGTCAATCCGTGAATTACTTGAACGCTTGTACGGCGAGCCAGGATAAGGGTTAAACGGGATCAGGTTAATTTTTGACGGCGTATCTTTTAACGCCTGCGCCAATTCATGTGCCTGCTCCATGCTGTCGTTCACGCCATCAAGCATTACGTACTCTACTGTGACCTTGTCATTGGCCTTAGAGTTCGCCACATAACGTCTTGAGGCCGCTAAAAATTCTTCCATCGGATATTTGCGGTTTACCGGTACCAGTTCGTTGCGCAGCTCGTTGTTCGGCGCATGCAGCGAAATAGCCAGCGCCACATCAATTTTTTCGCGCAGTAAATCCAGCGCCGGCACTACGCCGGAGGTGCTTAACGTTACGCGGCGTTTAGATAAACCAAAGCCGAAATCTTCCAGCATCAATTCCATCGCCGGCACCACGTTATTCAGATTCAGCAGCGGTTCGCCCATGCCCATCATAACCACATTGGTCACCGGCTTGTCGCCGGTATCGCCATAGCTGCCAATGATTTGTGCTACCCGCCACACCTGGCCGATAATTTCTGACACACTGAGGTTACGGTTAAAGCCCTGCTGAGCAGTAGAGCAAAACGAGCAATCCAGCGCACAACCCACCTGAGATGATACACACAGGGTGCGGCGGTCTTTCTCAGGGATCCACACGGTTTCCACTTCCTGGCCACCGCTTAAGCCCATAACAAACTTAATGGTACCGTCTGAGCTGTCCTGGCGTGTTACCACCACCGGCGCGTCTATTACACAGCGTGCTTTGAGTTTTTCCCGCAATACTTTATTGATATTGCTCATCTTATCGAAGTCATCGATACAGAAGTGGTAAATCCATTTCATTACCTGATCGGCACGAAACGGCTTTTCGCCCATATCAACGAAAAACTGCTGCATTTGCGCGCGCGTTAAATCAAGTAAATTAATTTTGTTATGCTGCTCAGTCATTTGCAGAGCGCTCCTTACCACAATAAACAATAGCCATAAAACACTGTACCAACATGCACTAAGGGGGCTTGCCGCCCCCTTAGTCCGTTACCGCAGGCGATTAACGCTTAACGGGTACGGGCACACAGCTCTGCTTCAGTAAAGAAGTAAGCAATTTCACGCGCGGCAGAAGCAGCAGCGTCTGAACCATGTACTGCGTTTTCGTCGATGCTGGCAGCATAATCTGCACGTAAAGTACCGGCAGTCGCATCTTTAGGGTTAGTAGCACCCATGATTTCGCGGTTTTTACGCACAGCGTCTTCACCTTCCAATACCTGAACCATTACCGGGCCAGAGGTCATAAAAGACACTAAAGCGCCAAAGAACGGACGTGCGCTGTGCTCAGCGTAGAAACCTTCAGCTTGTTCACGGCTTAAGTGTAGCATTTTAGCGGCAACGATACGTAAACCGGCAGATTCAAAACGGTTGTAGATAGCACCGATAACGTTCTTTGCTACTGCATCCGGCTTGATAATTGAAAAAGTGCGTTCTAACGCCATAACAGGCTCCTGATTAAGTTGGTTTAAACTAAATGATTAAAATTTAAGGCGGCAAATTATACGCTAGTTGCAAAAAAAAACCTATTTTTGCTGACAAAAAAGCCGCGTACTGCAGGTTTACACCCAAGTATCGCGGCTTTTTGTTACAACAAGGTGGCTAGAAGCTGGCAACCACTTTTACGCTGCTATCCACGCTGCTGCTGCTGATATAACCGATTGCCGTGGCGTCGGCAGCAACTGCAGCTTTAACTGCGGCATCGTCGCTCAGCTCTTTCGGCGGTGTGCCTTTACCGGTAAATACCAGCTTGGACCAATAGGCTTTTAATTGTGCTGATGAACGATTCAATACTTTATTGTCAAATTCATCGCGGGCCGGCTGACCTTCGGCAAGGTTTAACGGCGTGGCTTTGCTGCCATCGGCAAAGTTACTGGTCCGGCCCAAAAATAACCGGCTTAAGTCATCGGCAGACACCGCATTGGCATTCGCCGGATTAACCACCACAGCAATATCGGCCAATACTGAACCGGATACCATTGCTGCAACTAATAAAGCAGCTTTAATTATGCGCATAATGCCTCCTTAAAATACGACATCTACGCCAAACGCCAAAACATCCTGGCGCAGATCAGCGAGTTCATTATCTTCAGAGCTGTATTGCACTTTAAACGCCGCTGAAGGATGGAAGTCATAACGCAAACCAATATTATAGGTGGTGGCTTCACGCGCCTGGCTTTGCACTATACCGGCAACCGGCAGCAACAGCTGTGGCGGCAATGTTGCCAGGTAAGGCGTATAAATTTCTGTTTTTGCCTCGTTATCCTCTTTTTCATAAGAGACATAAGGTGTGATGCTGTCAAAACGATGGCCGATGGACACATAAAAGTTTTTCTGATCAGAAATAAAGCTGTTATCTACCTCGACCAGGGTGTACTCCGCTACCAGCAGCCAGTCATTTTTGTCCGCGGTAAAACCGAAGCCCAAAAAGGCACCGTCTTCTTCATTGATATCAATTTCATTTACCAGGGCGCCAAAACCGGCGCCGGATAAACCGGCAAAGAAATCACCAAAAGTTACACCAGGTTGCAGCTGCACGGCTTCGGCACCAACACTGACCTTACCGATAAGGTAGGCAGCGCGAAAACTGTACCAATCCTTGCCCAGCTCCCATGTCACACCAACAATATTTTCAATCTCTGCGTTTACGTCAGTGCCGCTGATGCGGGCTTCACCGTCATAGGCACCCGCGACTAATTGCAAGCTGGAATCAAAGCTGCCCAATTGGGTAGTATGGTATAACGATACCCCTTCAATATTGTCAAAACCGAGGCCATACACACCTTGTGGTACGCGCAGCCAGTCATAGGCATAGCCTACGTCGCGAAAATCTGAATATTTGTAAAACGGCGTGCGCAAACGGCCGGCATTGATACGCACGTCGTCAGTCAGCTGATAACTGATAAACGCCCACTCAAAGCCGACATCGAAGTCTTCATTGCCACGGCCCATTAACTGCGCCGTTACTGACAGCTTCTCGCCCAGATCAGACATTACCTGCACCGCAAATAAACTCTCATTTTTAAAGTCGGGGCTGTCTTCATAGCCATAAAGTGTGTCGTCACTGTCCAGCGTCATGCCGGCTTTAATGGAGGCAAAGCCGTTTATGGTGAGGTCTGCGTAGGCCGGCGCTGCCAGCAAAGTTGATAACGTTGCCGCTATCAGAGATTTTTTTAACATAATTACCCCGTCTGTTATCGATGTCTTAGTGATCTTAGCTGAAGATTTTCTTTCATCCAGACAACATTAGCTTTTAATTAAGTTAGATCAGTTAATTGGCATAAAAAAACGGCCACTATGGGCCGTTATTGCATCAAGCGATGTAAGTAAGAAAAAACTTAATGACCTTCACTGACGATATTTACCGTATACTTCGGAATTTCCACCACTAAATCCTCGTCGGCGATACGTGCCTGGCAGCCTAACCGCGACTCACTTTCCAGCCCCCACGCCTTATCCAGCATATCGTCTTCTAACTCGTCACTTTCGTTCAGCGAGTAAAAGCCTTCGCGGACAATAACGTGGCAGGTAGTGCAGGCACAGGATTTCTCACAGGCATGCTCAATGGAGATACCGCTGCGCAGTGCCACATCTAATACTGTCTCGCCGGTTTTGGCTTCCACCGCGGCACCGTCCGGGCATAGCTCGGCATGGGGTAAAAATACAATTTGTGGCATCTGTTATACCTCGTCCACGTTATGGCCTGTTAACGCACTGCGGACCGATTGATCCATACGCCGTGCGGCAAAGTCGTCAGTCAAATGGTTAGTGTGTTCAATCGCGGCTTTAATTGCTGCGGTGTCATCACCTTGTTTTACCCGCGCCAGCTCAGCCAGCGCCTGATTAATGTCAGTATGCTCTTGCGCACTAAGCAAAGCAGCATCGGCTTTCAATGCCTGAGACACCGCTTCCAGCACCCGCTCTGCCTCAACTTGTTGCTCGCGTAACAGCCGCAGCTGCATATCCTGGCGGGCATACTGCATTGAGCTTTTCAGCATGGTCGCTACTTGATCATCACTTAAGCCGTAAGACGGCTTCACCTGAATATTGGCCTGCACGCCGCTGGATTTTTCCTGGGCGGTAACACTTAACAGGCCGTCGGCATCGACCTGAAAAGTTACGCGGATATGCGCACCACCAGCCGGCATCGGTGGTATACCGCGTAGCTCAAAGCGCGCCAGTGAACGGCAATCATCTACCAGTTCACGCTCGCCCTGCACTACGTGCAACGCCATGGCGGTTTGGCCATCTTTAAAGGTGGTAAATTCCTGTGCCCGCGCTACCGGAATGACCGTATTACGCGGAATAATTTTTTCAGTTAAGCCACCCATGGTTTCAAGACCCAGCGATAACGGGATCACGTCCAGCAGCAAGGTATCACCATCGGCCTTATTGCCCACCAACACATTGGCCTGAATAGCGGCGCCTATTGCCACCACTTTATCCGGGTCAATCGACGTAAGCGGCTGTGTAGCAAAAAATGCCGCTACTTCGCTGCGCACCAGCGGTACCCGGGTAGAACCACCGACCATCACTACTTTGACGATGTCTTCGCCGGTTAAACCGGCATCACGCAATACCTGACGACAAGCACGGATAGTTTTCTTCACCAAGGCGCCAATCAGTTGCTCAAAATCTGCTTTATTTAACGTGCCGCTATGCACACCACCGGCGGTTGGCAGGCTGAAGCTTACTGTATCGCTGTCGGTAAGCTGCTCTTTAATGCTGCGCGCTGTGGTTAAATATTGCCGCATTTGCTGGTGCGATAATTGTACTTCACCGCTTTGCTGTTGCAGATAGCTGACAATGGCATGGTCAAAATCATCGCCACCCAGCGCTGAATCACCGCCGGTAGCCAGCACTTCAAACACGCCACGGCGCAGGCGTAAAATAGAAATATCAAAGGTACCGCCCCCCAGGTCATACACGGCAATAATACCTTCCTGGCCGGAGTCGAGGCCGTAGGCCAGTGCAGCGGCGGTAGGCTCATTTAACAAACGCAGGACATTTAATCCGGCCAGTTTGGCGGCATCTTTGGTGGCCTGACGCTGGGCATCATCAAAATAGGCCGGTACGGTGATCACTACACCATTAAGCTCGCCGCCAAGGGTTTCACTGGCGGTATTGGCCAGGGTAGCCAGAATTTCTGCCGACACTTCAACCGGGTTTTTAATACCCTGAGCCGTATTTATTGCCACTAAACCCTGCTGATCAATCAGCTGGTACGGCACCTTGTCTTTTAACGCCAGGGTTTCGCTGTAACCTTTACCCATCAGACGCTTAACCGACACTATGGTGTTGTCGGCATCATCTACTGCGGCAGCCATCGCCGCGTCGCCGACAATAACCTTGTCGTGGGTATAGCGCACTACCGAAGGCAACATATCGCGGCCCTGCGCATTTACCAAAGTCTTCGCTTCGCCGCTGCGCACAGCTGCAACCAAAGAGTTAGTGGTACCAAGGTCAATACCGGCCGCCAGCTTGTGCTGATGCGGCGCAGCGCTTTGTCCGGGCTCTGCGATTTGTAATAGCATTGTGTTGTTTAGTCTTGTAGTTGCTGTTCTGTCAGCTCCAGCTCTTGCTGTAGCTTAAAGAAAAATTTTAGTTTACGAATGAGGTCTGCCGCCAGTTGATCCTGCTCAGCACTGCCGGCATCTAATGCCGTGGCCAACTGCTGTAACAACTGCTTTTTTTGCTGCTGCAATTGCCGCTCAATGCTGTCGATTACCGCATCGGCATCGTCGCTTTGTGCAATGTCGGCTAACTGCTCACGCAGTTCCATCTGCTGCATTAAAAACTGCGGGTCGTTAAAACTGCGCTGTTCATGGCTTATTTTTAAACCTCGCAACGCCAACAGATGTTCCGCCCGCAGCAACGGCTGCTTTAAGCTGTGATAGGCATCATTAATATTGGCCGTTTGCTGCACGGCCAACAGACGATCGCGCTCAGAACCTGCACTGTGCTGATCCGGGTGAAAACGCCGTTGCAGTTGCAAATAACGCGAGCCTAACTCAGTTAAGTCAAGATCGAACTGCGCCGGCAGATTAAACAGCTGAAAATAGTTCATCCGGCCCTTACACGTTTAAACAGTAAAGCTTTCGCCACAACCACATTCGCCGTTCACATTCGGGTTGTTAAACTTAAAGCCTTCGTTCAGGCCTTCTTTAACAAAATCCAATTGTGTACCGTCGATATAGACCAGGCTTTTACCATCAACAATCAGCTTTAGATCGTCATGTTCAAACACTTCGTCATCGTCATTCAGCGTATCGACAAACTCCAGTACATAAGCCAGACCAGAGCAACCGGTGGTTTTAACGCCAACCCGCAAGCCCACGCCTTTGCCACGGTTTTGCATAAAGCTGCGCACCCGTTCTGCGGCTGCCGTTGTCATCGAAATCGCCATAACGCTTAGCCTCCGTGTTTTTGCTTATAGTCAGCAATCGCTGCTTTAATGGCATCTTCGGCCAGGATAGAACAGTGAATTTTCACCGGTGGCAACGCCAGCTCCTGAGCGATGTCGGTATTGCTGATTTGCTGTGCTTCAGCCAGGCTTTTGCCTTTTACCCACTCGGTTACCAGCGAGCTTGATGCAATAGCACTGCCGCAACCATAGGTTTTAAACTTGGCATCTTCGATAATGCCCTCGGCATTTACCTTAATTTGCAGCTTCATTACGTCGCCACAAGCCGGTGCGCCTACCATACCGGTAGCAACACTGGCGTCGTCTTTATCAAACGAGCCGACGTTGCGCGGGTTTTCATAGTGATCAATTACTTTATTACTGTAAGCCATGATAGTTACCTCAATGTGCAGCCGGTGCGCTTAGTGCGCAACCCAGGCCACGGTATTTAAATCGACGCCGTCTTTGAACATGTCCCACAACGGCGACATAGCGCGCAGTTTTTCAATTGCCTGATGCACTATTTTAATAGTGTGATCAATTTGCGCTTCGGTGGTGTAGCGGCCAATACTGAAACGGATAGAACTGTGTGCCAGCTCGTCACTCATACCAAGGGCGCGCAATACATAAGACGGCTCCAGGCTGGCAGAGGTACAGGCAGAGCCCGACGACACGGCAATATCTTTTAACGCCATAATCAGCGACTCACCTTCAACATAGTTAAAGCTGATATTGGTAATATGCGGCACGCGGTGTTCACGGTTACCGTTTAAAAACACCTGTTCAATATCTTTTACGCCGTTTAATAAGCGGTCACGTAACACGGTGATACGTTGAATTTCATCGTGCATTTCCAGCTTGGCTAAACGAAACGCCTCGCCCATGGCAACAATTTGGTGCGTCGGCAAGGTGCCTGAACGCATACCGCGCTCGTGGCCGCCGCCGTGCATCTGTGCTTCTAAGCGAATACGGGGTTTACGCCGCACAAATAACGCGCCGATACCCTTAGGGCCATAAGCCTTGTGTGCTGAAAACGACATTAAATCGACTTTCAGTGTTTGTAAGTCGATATCCACTTTGCCGGCCGCCTGAGCAGAGTCGACATGGAAAATAATACCTTTACTGCGGCACAGCTCGCCAATGGCTGCGATATCCTGTACCACGCCGATTTCGTTATTAACAAACATCACGCTGACCACGGTAGTGTCAGGGCGGATAGCCGCTTCCAACATGGCGATAGTCACCAGGCCATCAGTCTGTGGCTCAAGGTATGTTACCTCGTAACCTTCACGCTCCAGCTGACGCATGGTATCCAGCGTGGCTTTATGTTCGGTTTTTACCGTAATCAGGTGCTTACCTTTTTTACGGTAAAAATCGGCTGCGCCTTTAATGGCCAGGTTATTTGATTCAGTAGCGCCGGAAGTAAACACGATTTCACGCGGATCAGCGTTGATCAGTTCAGCAATCTGGCTGCGGGCAATTTCTACCGCTTCTTCCGCCTGCCAGCCAAAACGATGCGAACGCGACGCCGGGTTACCAAACTCGCCGTCCATAGTTAAAAACTGCATCATTTTTTCTGCTACCCGGGCGTCGACCGGGGTAGTTGCAGCGTAATCCAGATAAATAGGTAGCTTCATTATTTGCTCCGTGTTGCCTACAGCTGACAGCTGACTTCGATATCAGTTGCCGGGTTCTTTACAATGCGGCTGTTCTGCCGTTTTGCCAGGGTTTGTACATCTTGCTGGTTTACCAGCTCCCCCAGCGTAATGCCGGTAAGAAAATCTTCAATGCGGTGGCTTAAATCGCTCCACAAGGTATGGGTTAAACAGCGCGTACCGCTGTGGCAGTCAGATTTGCCTTGGCAACGAGTAGCGTCTACCGACTCATCTACCGCGCTTATCACGTCTGAAACCGAAATAGCTGCGGCTTCACGGCCCAGTTGATAACCGCCGCCCGGGCCACGTACACTGCTGACCAGACCTTGTTTACGTAAGCGGGCAAACAATTGTTCAAGATAAGACAACGAAATACCCTGGCGTACAGAAATATCGGCCAATGGCACCGGCCCGGTTGCTGTGTGTAAGGCAACATCCAACATCGCCGTTACCGCATAGCGGCCTTTCGAAGTTAATCTCATAGTTTGCTCCCTGAAAACACTGGCGCTATTGTACATTCCCGACTGTTTTAGTCAAGTATTAATAACCTACTGCATTAGTCAGGTATTAGTGTTTCAGGTTCAATTTAAATGTTCGGGTCAAAGGCTTCTACATCGCGTTTACGCGCTTCTGCCGCGCGTTTTTCTGCTAACCTGAAGTCTTCTTCATCTATATCAACAGTCGGTACTTCTTCGCAGACGTTACCGCCGAGTTGATTTACGCTGTGACATAACTCACCGACTTTGGTATCCAGCAGTTGAATATGGTCCAGCATGCGGCCTATGGCATTGGCCACCGGATCCGGGTTGTCGGCCGCGACGGCGTAAGCATCAAAACCAAACTTCTGCGCCAGTTGCTTGCGCTCTGCACTGACTTCAACATCGGCTTTGGCGACAATGCGTCCCGGGATACCTATTACGGTAGCGCCGGCCGGCACATCCTTTACTACCACCGCATTAGAGCCGATTCGGGCGTTTTCGCCGACCATTAAGGGCCCGAGCACTTTGGCGCCGGCACCGATAACCACACCGTTGGCTAAAGTCGGGTGCCGTTTGCCCGGGTTCCAACTGGTGCCGCCCAGCGTAACGCCGTGATACAGGGTGACGTCATCACCGATTTCAGCAGTTTCGCCAATCACCACGCCCATACCGTGGTCGATAAAAAAACGCCGGCCAATTTTAGCGCCAGGGTGAATTTCTACTCCGGTAAACCAGCGGGCCAGGGTGCTTAAAAAGCGCGCCAGCCATTTCCAGTTTGCCCGCCATAGTTTATGGCTGACACGGTGCCACCAGATAGCATGCAGGCCCGGATAATTGGTCAGTACTTCAAAGCTGCTGCGCGCGGCAGGGTCGCGTTCAAATACACTTTTAATATCTTCTTTAATACCGGCAAACATGCGCTACTCCTTATCACCCTGCGCCTTGCGGCCATAACGCTGCACTGAGGTTAAAATGCCACGCAGTATGTTGTATTCAGCCTCTTCCGGCCGCGCCCTGGTAAATAACCGCTTTAGCTTAGTCATCACCACGCCCGGATGTTGTTTGATAATAAAGCCGGTGTCGTTCAGCGTTTGTTCCAGATGCTGATAAAAGCTGTGCATCTGTTCGCTGCTGGGGTAAGCCGCCTCTTCCACAGCCTGTGGCTGCGACGCTTGCTGTAACCGCGCCATCCGCACTTCGTAAGTAATAATTTGCACCGCCATCGCCAGATTAAGCGAACTGTACTCCGGGTTGGCCGGTATGCAGACATGGTAGTTGCAAAGTTGCAGCTCTTCATTGCTTAAGCCACTGCTTTCGCGGCCAAACACCAGCGCTACCGGCTGTGTGGCCGCTTCCTGTACCGCCTTAATACCGCACTCTCGCGGCTCCAGCATCGGCCAGCTTAGGGTACGTGAACGCGCACTGCTGCCCACCACCAGGCCGCAATCACTGATGGCGTCTTGCAGGGTATCAAACACTTTGGCATTTGCCAGAATATCGCTGGCACCGGCCGACAGCGCATAGGCCTGGCCGTCGGGCAGCTCTTTGGGCGCTACTAAATACAGCGCTGATAAACCCATGGTTTTCATGGCGCGGGCCACCGAGCCAATATTGCCGGTATGAGTGGTGCCCACAAGAATGATACGGATCTGGTCTGACATAAGGCTTCCCGCGTTAAAGGGCAGGCATTCTAGCATAGCCCGCGGCATTTGTTGATGAGAAAATAGCAGTCTGGCCATCTGAATAAAACAGATTAATGCGCAGGCCCAACCTGCTTTTTAGCCATTGTTTTGCTACACTAGCGCGACTTTTACTCCAGGGAACCACGAAGATGAAAACAATAAAACTCGCTATAGCGCTGTCTGCTCTTCTGTTAAGCCCACTGGCTGTTGCCGGCGATACTGCGCAGCAACAGGCTGAAGCACTGCAACTGGCGGTAGATCACCAGAGCCGCAGCCCCGCCAATGTTGCCCGTGACAAGTACCGTAACCCGGTAGCGACCTTGCAGTTTTTTGATGTTACACCGGCCAGTACTGTAGTAGAAATTTCCCCGGGTGGTGGCTGGTATAGTGAAATTCTGGCGCCACTGCTGGCAGCACACGGTACTTACTATGCAGCACATTTTCCGGCAGACAGCACATCTGATTACTACAAGCGTAACCGTGCGGCCTTTGTTGAAAAACTGGCAGCTAACCCCGTTTATAACCGCGTACAGTTAACTGAGTTTGCCCCGGGCAACAGCGCTGCCATTGCTCCGGCCGGTAGTGCCGATGTGGTATTAACCTTCCGCAACCTGCACAACTGGTATAGCAACGGCGGCGATGACGGCATGGTAACCATCTTCAAAGATTTTTATACCGCGTTAAAACCGGGCGGCGTACTGGGCGTGGTAGAGCACCGCTTACCGGCAGATAAAGCCAGCGGCGATTGGCAAAAAACCGGCTATTTCCCGCAAGCTCTGGCTGTGCGCCTGGCAGAACAAGCCGGTTTTGTGCTGGAAGCGCAAAGCGAGATTAACGCCAACCCGAAAGACAGCGCCGATCATCCCGGCGGTGTCTGGACTTTACCACCGGTATTGCGTTTAAAAGAGCAGAATAAAGATAAGTATCTGGCCATCGGTGAAAGTGACCGTATGACACTGAAGTTTCGCAAGCCCTTAACGCAATAAATTTGTACTGAATAACCCTTTATTGAACAACTGACGGAAAGCTAAATGAACGTATTGGTAATTGGCGGCGGTGGCCGCGAACATGCACTGGCGTGGAAAGCAGCGCAGTCACCTCTGGCCAGCAAGGTATTTGTTGCGCCCGGTAATGCCGGCACCGCCCGCGAAAGCACCCTGACCAATGTCGCCATAGCGGCAGATGATGTGCCGGCCCTGCTGGCCTTTGCTAAAGCCGAAAACATTGCGCTGACCATAGTGGGCCCGGAAGCTCCGCTGGCCAAAGGCGTGGTAGATGCATTTCGCGCCACCGGGCTGGCTATTTTCGGCCCGACGCAGGCCGCTGCGCAGCTGGAAAGTTCTAAAGCCTTCGCCAAAGACTTTTTAGCCCGGCACAACATTCCTACCGCTGCTTACCAAACCTTTACTGACGTTGCTCCGGCAAAAGCCTTTGCCGCAAAGCTCGGCAGCCCGGTGGTTATCAAAGCCGACGGCTTAGCCGCCGGTAAAGGCGTCATTATTGCGCAAACGCAGGACGAAGCCGCAGCGGCAATCGACGATATGTTATCCGGTAATAAGTTTGGTGATGCCGGCAGCCGGGTGGTAGTAGAAGAGTTTTTAACCGGTGAAGAAGCCTCGTTTATCGTGATGGTAGATGGCACTACGGCACTGCCGTTTGCCTCTTCACAAGATCACAAAGCGCGCGACAACGCCGACAAAGGCCCGAACACCGGCGGTATGGGTGCCTATTCACCGGCCCCGGTGGTCACCCCGGCAGTACACGACTGGGTAATGCAAAATGTAATTTACCCGACCGTAAATGGCATGGCCGCAGAAGGTACGGTATTTACCGGCTTTTTATACGCCGGTTTAATGATAGCTGAAGACGGCAGCGCTAAAGTGCTGGAATTTAACTGCCGCTTTGGTGACCCGGAAACACAGCCGATTATGCTGCGCTTAGAATCTGATTTGGTTGAGCTGTGCTTAGCTGCCAGCAAAACTGAACTTGCCGGCAAAACGATCCGCTTTACCCCGCAAGCGGCGGTAGGCGTAGTGTTGGCTGCCGGTGGTTACCCGGACGCTTACGCCAAAGGCAAGGTTATCCACGGTTTGGATGGCGCTGACAGCCAGACAGCCAAAGTATTTCATGCCGGCACTGAGTTCAAAGACGGCAATGTTGTTACCAACGGCGGCCGCGTACTGTGCGCCACTGCGCTGGGTGCCAATGTTACCGCAGCACAGCAGGCGGCCTACCAGCTGGTGGATAAAATCAGCTGGGATGGCATGTTCTGCCGTACTGATATCGGCTACCGTGCCATTGCCCGCGAGCAAAAGTAGTTATTATGTTTAAATTGTTTGTTCTGCGCGGTGCCTTGCTGTTAGGCAGCGCGCTGCCTGTTACCGCTGCAACGGCTTGTGATAACGCCTTTACCGCCATACCCGACATTCAGGGCACAGCAGACAGCAGTCCGCTGCAAGGCCGGCAATTAACCACACGCGGTGTGGTTACAGCCGTGGTGTACCCGGGCAGTACCGCCGCCGGCATCGTGTTGCGCGCTGTCGAGCGCGCTGACAACGCCGGTGCTGACAGCCTGTTTATTGCCGACAACGAGGCCGCCGCAGTATATCAAGCCGGCCAATTGCTGCAGGTTAGCGGTACCGTAGCCGAGATTAATCAGTTAACCGCTTTGGCACAGATCAGCGATATTAAGCTGTGTGGCGAAACGGCCGCGCCGGCGCCGGTTACACTGCAGTTACCCCTGGCGGAGCAGCAGAATTGGGAGCAACTCGAAGGCGCCTTGCTGCGTTTTGAGCAAACACTTACGGTAAACGACACCTACGGCCTTGGCCGCTACGGCGAAATTACCCTGGCCGATACGCGTTTAATGACCGCCACTGAAGTGATGACGCCGGGTAAAGATGCTGTCGCCATGAACACAGTACAACAGCTGCGGCATATGCTGGTACTGGACGACGGCAGCTATCAGCAAAACCCCGATCCGCTGCGGTTTGGCGAAACCTTGTTAACGGCGGCCAATACCCTGCGCGTTGGCGACAGCGTAAGTAAGGTCGAAGGCGTGCTGCTGCAGGATGAACGCGGCTACCGCCTGGTGCCCACCAACACTGCGCATTTTCACAGTACTAACCCGCGCCCGGCAGCGCCGGATGCTAAACCGGCCAAAGCGCTGCGCATCGCCGCTTTTAACGTACTGAACTACTTTAACGGGGCCGGACAAAACCCTGCATTTCCGACACGGCGCGGTGCAAGTACTGCCGCCGAATTAGCACGCCAACAGGCAAAAACTGTCAGCGCGCTGGCCGCACTGGACGCCGATGTTATCGGTCTGCTGGAAGTCGAGAACAACGGCTACAGCCAGCAAGCTGCGTTAGCTCACCTGACCAATGCGCTGAATAAAGTTACAGCTAAGCCTTACCGCTTTATTATTACCGCTGAACGGCCGGGCTCAGATGCTATTAAAGTGGCCTTGCTGTACCGGCCTTCTGCCGTCAGCGTTGAAGGTAAAGCGGCGATGTTGCTGGCTAAACCTTTTGACTGGGGCAGCCGGCCGCCACTGGCGCAGAGCTTCCGCCATCTGGCTTCCAATGAGCTGGTTACCGTCAGCATTAATCACTTTAAATCCAAGGGCAGCTGCCCGAAAGACAGCGCAGATGCCAATGCTGATCAGCAAGACGGCCAGGCGTGCTGGAACGCCTTACGCACCGCATCGGCCAGGGCACTGAGTGACTGGCTGGCCACGCAGCCTACCGGGGTAAAAACCGATAAGCAGATTATTCTGGGCGATTTAAATGCCTATCGTTTGGAAGACCCTGTCCGGGCACTGGAGCAACGCAGCTGGCACTATCTCAGTGCCGCAGAAGGCAGGCAATACTCTTATGTGTATCGTGGCCGCAGCGGCTCGCTGGATCATGCGCTGGCAAGCCCGGCGTTAGCAAAACAGCTGCACAGCATGCAGCACTGGGCGATTAACGCCGACGAGCCGGTATTACTGGATTACAATACTGAGTTTAAAAGCCAACAGCAGCAAAAACTGCTATTTGCACCAACACCTTATCGTTCGTCAGACCATGATCCGTTAATCGCGACTTTTCAGTTCTGATGCATTTCTGGCAACCGGCAAGGTAATTCAAGTACTTACCGGTTGTAACACCAGCAATAGCAGAAGAAACAGTTGCACCTGCTTTGCCAGTTGCTTTAAGGTGAGGTTCAGTTAACTTAGCGAGCCGCGCCCATGTCACATAAAAACCCGATTATTGCTATTACCGGTTCGTCTGGTGCCGGCACCAGCACCACCTCAACGGCGTTTCAGCATATTTTCCGTACCCTGGGCATTGATGCGGCCTTTGTCGAGGGTGACTGTTTTCACCGTTTCAGCCGGCCGGAAATGGAAGTGGCTATTCGCAAAGCTAAAGAAGCCGGCAAACACATCAGCTACTTTGGCGCCGAAGCCAACGACTTTGGCGCGCTGGAAAACTTCTTTGCCAGTTATGGCGAAACCGGTGGCGGCAAAATACGCCATTATCTGCATACCTTTGACGAAGCCGTGCCGTATAACCAATTGCCGGGCACCTTTACACCGTGGCAGGATTTACGCAGCAATACCGACTTATTATTTTATGAAGGCTTACACGGCGGCGCGGTAACGGATGAGCATAACGTGGCGCAGCATGTCGACTTGCTGATTGGCATGGTGCCGATAGTTAACTTAGAGTGGATCCAAAAAATTATCCGCGACACCTCAGAGCGCGGCCATTCACGCGAAGCTGTGCAAGCCAGCATAGTGCGTAGTATGGATGACTATATTAACCATATTACGCCGCAGTTTTCCCGCACCCATATTAACTTTCAACGCGTACCCACGGTAGACACCTCCAACCCGTTCAGCGCCAAAGATATCCCGTCGCTGGATGAGAGTTTTGTGGTGATCCGCTTTCGCGGCATTAAGCACGTAGATTTCCCCTACTACCTGCAAATGATTAACGGCGCCTTTATGTCGCGGGTAAATACGCTGGTAGTGCCGGGCGGTAAAATGGGTCTGGCGATGGAGCTGATTTTAACACCGCTGATTGAAGAGCTGATGATTAAACGGCGCCAGGCACGGGGCCAGGTAGACTGGCTGGGAACCTAGGCGTCGGGCCGGATACACTGGCAGCAGAAGTGGTATGCCNTGGCGATGGAGCTGATTTTAACACCGCTGATTGAAGAGCTGATGATTAAACGGCGCCAGGCACGGGGCCAGGTAGACTGGCTGGGAACCTAGGCGTCGGGCCGGATACACTGGCAGCAGAAGTGGTATGCCCTAAACCAACCGTTGAAGGCATGGATGCTGACAAATTCGCCGGGAGCGAATTTGAACAGCTCTGCTGGTCCGCAGGATAAACTGCATGGATGAAGTTTATAATCGAGCCTACAGGGACGTATTTACGGCGTGTTGGTGTGGGCATACCGCTTTTGCGTTTACAACTGAACTACCGGGATTGCTACGAAAATTACATCATCTCCCTGGTCACAAAACCAACAGCACTACAATTTTCATTTCCGCTACCCCGCATGCTGCCGTTGTCTAAGCTTTACAAAACACCAATTTTCAGCCGTTTAGCGAATGTCAAGACCGCAAAGGCCGGTAAATTTACACTTTTGTTTAAATAATAACCTTTGCTTTGACGGAAAAAATCCGTAAACTTGGCGCCCCTTACGGGTAGAGCCTTGGATTACGTGGTGCGCATAGGTCCATATCAGTTAGCGAACAAGGTAATTTGTGCTCCGATGGCCGGAGTGACCGATCACACTTTTCGTGAGCTTTGCCGCCGTTTCGGTGCAGCCTTAGCTGTATCGGAAATGCTGTCGAGCAACCCATTGGTATGGCAAAGCGAAAAATCACAAAATCGCATGGGCCACCGGCAGGAATCAGGTATCCGCTCGGTGCAAATAGCCGGCGCAGATCCACAGCAAATGGCTGAAGCCGCGCAATACAATGTTGCTATAGGTGCCGATATTATCGACATCAACATGGGTTGCCCGGCGAAAAAAGTGAACAAAAAACTGGCCGGCTCTGCCTTGTTGCAGTATCCGGACTTAGTGGAACAAATAGTGCGTGCTGTAGTCGATGCCGTAAAGGTACCGGTTACGTTAAAAATACGTACCGGTTGGGATCCTGAGCACAGAAACGGTATTCAGATCGCCCGTATTGCAGAAGATAACGGCATACAGGCGCTGGCGGTACATGGCAGGACACGCGCCTGCATGTACAAAGGTGAAGCGGAATACGACACCATCTGCGCCATTAAACAAAGTGTTTCTATCCCGGTAATTGCCAACGGCGACATTACCGGAGCGGAAAAAGCACGCTACGTGCTGGACTACACCGGTGCCGACGCCATTATGATTGGCCGCGCGGCACAGGGACGGCCATGGATTTTCCGCGAAGTGGTGCATTATCTGGCCACTGGCGACAAACTGGCGCCGCCCGGCATAGCCGAGGTACGCCAGATTATGCTGGAACATGTGCAGGGTTTACACCAGCTTTATGGTGAGTCCGCCGGTTACCGCATTGCCCGCAAACATGTGGGCTGGTATTTAGCCGAGCATGACACGCTCGGTGTGTTTCGTAGTGAATTCAATGGCATTGAGTGTGCTAAACAGCAGCTTGACGCCTTAAATGACTATTTTCATCAACTAGCAGCAACCTAACGTAAAAGAGAAAAGCAATGTTTAATTCGAACGTTACTTCGCCATTTATTACTAACGCCCACGTACAAACGCAGGAAAAGCCACAAGCTTTAAGCACTGCAGCCCAGAAAGCTGTTGCAAACTACCTGCAGCAATTAAACGGTCAGGACGTTAACGACTTATATGAACTGGTATTATCTGAATTAGAGCGTCCGTTACTGGAAGAAGTGATGAAGTATACCCGCGGTAATCAAACCCGCGCGGCCAACCTGATGGGCATCAACCGCGGCACGCTGCGTAAGAAGCTGAAACAATACGGCATGAGTTAATGCCACTGCGGGGCTCCGGCCCCGCCACTAAGCACCTTCGGGTGCTTTTTTATTGGTTAGGTTAAAATCTGATTTCTGCAAGCTACAAGAGAGTCTAAGCATGACGACATTAAGACCCATCCGCCGCGCACTGCTAAGTGTGTCAGACAAAACCGGTATCGTTGAATTTGCCCGCGCGCTGGCCGCGCAGCAAGTGGACATCCTCTCTACCGGTGGTACTGCTAAACTGTTGGCCGAACAAGGCATTAAAGTTACTGAAGTATCTGACTATACCGGCCACCCGGAAATTATGGACGGCCGGGTAAAAACCCTGCATCCGAAAATTCACGGCGGTATTTTAGCCCGTCGCGGCGTAGATGAAGCGGTAATGGCTGATAACAATATCGGCCCTATCGACTTAGTGGTTGTTAACCTGTATCCGTTTGCCAGCACTGTAGCCAAGCCTGGCTGCACACTGGAAGATGCGGTAGAGAATATCGATATCGGCGGCCCGACTATGGTGCGCGCGGCAGCGAAAAACCACAAAGATGTCACTATTGTTGTTAATGCCAAAGACTACGACAGCGTACTGGCAGAAATGCAAGCTAACGGCGGCGCTACTACCCATGCTACCCGCTTTAGCCTGGCCATCAGTGCCTTTGAGCACACCGCGCAGTACGACGGCATGATAGCCAACTACTTTGGCGCCATGTTACCGGCCTACGATACGCCAAACGAGCCTGCCAGCAAGTTCCCGCGTACCTTCAACAGCCAGTTTGTGAAGAAACAAGACTTACGTTACGGTGAAAACAGCCACCAAAGCGCAGCGTTCTATGTGCAGGAAGGTGCGGCTGAAGCCTCTGTTTCCACTGCTACGCAGTTGCAGGGTAAGGCGTTGTCATACAACAATATCGCTGATACCGATGCCGCACTGGAGTGCGTAAAAGAATTTGCTGAACCGGCCTGCGTTATTGTTAAGCATGCTAACCCGTGCGGTGTGGCCATTGGCGACTCTATTCTGGCCGCTTATAACCGTGCCTACCAGACCGACCCAACCTCAGCTTTTGGCGGCATTATTGCCTTTAACCGCGAGCTGGATGAAACCACCGCAAAAGAAATTGTCAGCCGTCAGTTTGTCGAAGTGATCATAGCGCCTTCAGCTACTTCCGCGGCCGTTGCGGTTGTAGGCACCAAACCTAACGTGCGTTTATTGGTATGCGGTGAATTCAGCACAGCTGCTGCTGCACTGGATATCAAGCAGGTTAACGGCGGCATGCTGCTGCAAGACCGCGATCAGGCCAAAGTCACTGCTGCTGATTTAAAAGTAGTCACCAAGCGCCAGCCCACGGAGCAAGAGCTGAAAGACTTACTGTTCTGCTGGAAAGTAGCTAAGTTCGTAAAATCTAACGCCATTGTGTACGTAAAAGACAGCATGACGATTGGTGTTGGCGCCGGGCAAATGAGCCGCGTATACAGCGCGAAAATCGCCGGTATCAAGGCTGCTGACGAGAAGCTGGAAGTAAAAGGCTCAGTAATGGCCTCAGACGCCTTCTTCCCGTTCCGCGACGGTATCGACGCCGCTGCTGCAGCCGGCATTACCGCGGTAATCCAGCCGGGCGGTTCAATGCGCGACGCAGAAGTTATCGCCGCCGCAGACGAGCACGGCATGGCCATGGTATTTACCGGCGTGCGTCACTTTAGACACTAAGCACTGCTTTAAATACTAAAAAGGCCGCTTTTGCGTAATGCCGGTCAGTTAAGCTGACCGGCATTTTTC
>NZ_JABSOD010000028.1 GCF_013283795.1 Rheinheimera lutimaris | reverse complement strand
ACGCAAAGCCACCTCCTATGGAGGTGGATTTTTACTGTTGCAATATACTTAGTGATCTAACAGCCGGTACAGCAGTTGCTTAACGGCTTCCGGTTCAAATGGTTTATCACACATTGCATTTACGCCGCTTTGCGCGATATTGGCCAGATGAGCATCATTGGCTTCGCTGGTGACCATTAACACCGGAATATGCGACAGCGTGCTGTGTTCACGGATAAACTCTGTCAGCTCGCGGCCATTTACTTCCGGCATATTGTAGTCGGTTACTACCAGATCAAAGTTTTGCTGTTGCAACAATGCCATAGCCTGCTGGCCATCTTCTGCTTCAGTAATCTGTTGCATACCCAGATTTTGCAATACACGGCGGATATGATTGCGCGCCAGCCGGCTGTCATCTACCACCAGCACCCGTACATCGTGTACGTCGAATAAGCTAAGTTCCAGCTCGGCGGGGCTAAGTAAATCAACGGCGGCATTTAATGCCTTGCCCAGTTGCATGGCATCAAATGGCTTGGGCAAAATGGCTACTACACCGGATTGTTTAAAGGCTTCCAACTGCGCTTTGCGGGTTTCACTGGAGACCAGTAAAAACGGGATCTCTGCGGTGGCACTATCGGTTTTTAACTGTTTTAGTAACTGTTCAGCCGTGCCGTCAGCCAGATGCAAAGCGCAGGCAATAGCATCAGGTTTGTGCCGCTTAATGTTTTGCAGGGCACTGGCAAGGCTGTCGGCTTCTTCAACCCGGCTGACGTTTTCTTCCGCCAGTTTTTTGCGGATAATTTTTCGTTGTACCTCTGAAGGCTCAACCAGCAGAATATGTAAATCGGCGGGGGACAGTTGCATAGCGGCTCCGCAACAAATGACTAAAACAGCATTCTGCCACAACTACAGTTAGCCTGGCACTACTAAATAAGCATTACGTCGGGTGTATAAATCACCACTGTGAGGCAAACGCTGAATTGTAACAGTTGGTGTAAATTAACTATTGCGGTAAATATGTCTACATAACCGCTTACATTTAAAGGCTTAATTGTTATGCGGTTTTCTGCCAGTCTGACGCTTATCAAAAGCCATGTAAGGACACAGCAATGTACAACAATATCAATCTGAGACTGCTAAGCATCGGTTGCCTGATTACGACCGCTATGCTGACGGCTCCGGTGTCGGCCATTGTTATTCGTCATGATAAGCCGCCAGAGCAGTATCTGGCTTCCAAAGCGGACTTCCCGCCGTTGGCGACGTTTTACAATATCGGCGTGCACGGTACTTTGATTGCGCCTGATTGGGTATTAACGGCAGCGCATACCGTGTTTTGCCTGAATCCGGGGCAGACCATTGCGGTGGGCGATGAATTGGTAGAGGTGCGGGCGCGTTATAGTTACCCGTCTTATCAATTAGGTGAGCAGAATGATTTAGCGCTTATTCAGCTGGCTAAACCGGTGCTGAGCGTAGCGCCTGCCAAATTGTACCGCCAACAGGATGAGCGTGATCAGATGTTGTGGTTTATCGGCAGTGGTGGCACGGGTACAGGTTTAACCGGCGAAACTATCGGCTATAAAGAAAACAACGGCGTGCTGCGCAAGGCGCAAAATAAAGTGATCGCCGTGACAAAATCCGATTTGAGATTTGTGTTTGAATCAGGTCAACACGGGCTTGAGCTGGAAGGCGTATCGGGCAATGGCGACAGTGGTGGCCCGGCCTATCTGAAACAAGAAGATGGTTATTACCTGCTTGGCGTAAGCTCCAGAGTTGATTCATGGTTTAAAGATGTTGGCGAGTACGGCGTTAAAGAGCTGTATACCCGCGTATCCAGCCATGCCAATTGGATCGATCAGGTAATGACCGCTGACGACAGTGATAGAGCCAAACTCAGCTCATCCGATGGTTTCCTGCAAGATGGCATGACAGCAGAAAATTTGCCGGGTATTTGTGCATCGATAAGTTTGAAAACGCCGGTTTAGCGGCTTAAATCGCGTTTTGCCTGGTTTTTGGATCGCAATACTGTGCTATTTCTGCCGCCACTGCTGAAGAACTTTCATTAATTGTGTTGAGTAGCTTTTAATACACGAATAGATAAAACAGAGTGCTGCTTAATAGTACAGATTGAAACTATGCCACTTAGTGTTATACTTTTTGCGTTTACAGCAAGGATTGCTGATGCGGGTATTTAAAAACAAAGCTTTCGCAAAATGGGCGCACAAAGAAGGGCTGGATGCTGGCGCACTATTTGAGATAAACGCAGATGACTAAATCAATTTTAGATATGGTGCAGGAAACGGCACAGGATTTTTATAACGCCGGGGTAATAAAAGACACTACCTTGCGCGAGATAGAAGCGCTATGCCTGCCGGTTGTAGAAGAATTCAGTGCTGAACAAATTAAACAAATACGCACCCGTAATAAAGCCAGCCAGGGGGTGTTTGCAGCTTATTTAAATACCAGCAAATCGACAGTACAGAAGTGGGAGCAGGGACAGAAAAAGCCTAATGGACCTTCGCTGAAGTTGTTGAATCTGGTTGCTAAAAAGGGCTTACAGATACTGGCATAACAGCTATTAACCACTAACCTTCTTCACCACATACCTATACGGCAATGCAGTCGTATCACTGCCCACTAACTCGTGATCCATAAAGCGGCAAAATGCCGGGATATCACGGGTGGTGGCCGGGTCGTCGGCGATAATCAGTAAGGTTTCACCCACCTGCATTTTGCGCAGTTGCAGCCGCACCATCATTACCGGCTCGGGACAGCGCAGGCCTAAGGCATCGAGGGTTTGATCTGCGCTGCTAAAAATATCTTCCATCTATACTCCGGTAAAAAGACTTTGATTTGTCCGTGCCGTTTCGACGCAAATTCCCGCTGTACTCGCCACAGCGGCGCTTCGGGCAATCCTGCCTCTCAGCCGTGCGGCCCGGCTTCGCCGTACGCTGGCGCTCCATGCGCCAGCTGTTGCCGCATTCGCTTCGCTCGTGGGTCTGTGGCTGCGCCAGCGGGATTTGCGCCTCTATTTTGCGTCAATAAATAAGGGCCGTAAAAACGGCCCTTATTCTATGCGATTGTGCTTATGGCTGCCAGCTTATGGCCGTTCAAAAACAGTCGCAATACCCTGGCCTAAACCGATACACATTGTGGCCAGGCCAAACTTGCCGCCTTTATCTTCCATAACGTTAATCAGCGTGGTGCTGATACGTGAACCCGAGCAACCCAGCGGGTGGCCCAGCGCAATGGCGCCGCCGTTCAGGTTTACTTTCTGCTCTTTTACTTCCAGTAAGCCTAAGTCTTTCATCACCGGCAGCGCCTGGGCCGCGAAGGCTTCGTTCAGCTCGGCGTAGTCGATGTCGGCAATAGTAATACCGGCCATTTTTAACGCCTTTTTCGACGCCGGTACCGGGCCGTAACCCATGATAGAAGGGTCGCAACCAGCTACACCCATACCGCGCACGTAAGCCCGAATTGGCAAGCCCAGTGCTTTGGCTTTGTCTTCGCTCATTACTAACATGCCGGAGGCACCGTCAGATAAAGCAGAAGACGTACCGGCAGTTACCGTGCCGTTGGCCGGGTCGAATACCGGGCGCAGTTGGCCCAGTGCTTCTACTGTGGTTTCCGGGCGGATAACTTCATCGTAATCCATCAGCTTTAACACGCCGTCGGCGTCGTGGCCTTCAGTGGGGATAATTTCGTTTTTAAACCGGCCTTGCAGGCTGGCTTCCTGCGCTAAGCGGTGCGAGCGCGCACCGAATTCATCCTGCTGCTGGCGGCTGATGCCGTGCATTTTACCCAGTAATTCGGCGGTTAAGCCCATCATACCGGCGGCTTTGGCTACCGAGGTGGATAAACCCGGGTGGAAATCGACGCCGTGGTTCATCGGCACATGGCCCATGTGTTCAACACCACCTATTAAATACACTTCACCCATGCCGGTTTGAATGGCGCGTACAGCGTCATGCAAAGCCTGCATCGATGAACCGCACAAGCGGTTTACGGTAACAGCCGGTACCGAGTGCGGAATGCCGGCTAACAGCGCCGCATTACGCGCCACGTTAAAGCCTTGCTCTAAGGTTTGCTGCACACAACCCCAGATAATGTCGTCAATGTCTGCCGGGTCTAATGCCGGGTTACGCTCAACTAACGATGCCATAACATGGGCAGAGAGCTGCTCGGCGCGCACGTTGCGGTACATACCGGCTTTGCTGCGGCCCATTGGCGTGCGGATACAATCTACGATAACTGCGTGTTTCATTATTCTGCTCCTGCGCTTAAACCGGGAAGAAACGCTGGCCGGCGGCGGCCATGGCGCGGGTTTTATCTGTTACCTGATAAATTTCGCCTAAATGGGCGTATTTATCGGCCAGAGCGACAAAGTTGGCTAAACCGATGGTGTCGGCATAACGCAGCGGGCCACCACGGAACGGCGGGAAGCCTAAGCCGTAGATCAAGCCCATATCGGCTTCAGCCGCACTTGCTACTATGTCTTCTTCCAGACAACGAATAGTCTCGTTAATCATTGGCACCATAACGCGGGCGATAATATCTTCCGCGCTGAATTCCTGCTTAGCTGAGGCAATGCCGGCCAGTAAGCTAACCGCTGCCGGGTCGATGTCTTTTTTCGGCTTACCTTTAGCATCTTTGCTGTAAGCATAAAAACCGACGCCGTTTTTCTGGCCGTAGCGCTCAGCTTTATACATCGCGGCTACCGGGTCGTTATCCAGCTTGGCCATTCGCGTAGGGAAGCCCGCTGCCATAACATCAGTGCAGTGGTAAGCGGTGTCTAAACCGACCACATCTAACAGATAAGCCGGGCCCATTGGCCAGCCAAACTGTTTTTCCATGACTTTATCTACCTGAGCAAAGTCGGCGCCGTCTAATACCAGCTTGCTGAAACCGGCAAAGTAGGGGAACAGTACACGGTTAACAAAGAAGCCCGGGCAGTCATTCACTACGATAGGCGATTTACCCATTTTGGCAGCATACGCTACCACAGCCGCAACGGTTTCTTCGCTGGTGTCTTTACCGCGGATAACCTCTACCAGTGGCATACGGTGTACCGGGTTAAAGAAGTGCATACCGCAGAAGTTTTGCGGCCGGCTTAAATTTGCTGCCAGTGAGTCAATTGAAATGGTGGAGGTATTGGATGTCAGAATGGCGTCTTCAGCAATTAAACCTTCTACTTCTTTTAACACTGCGCCTTTCACTTTCGGGTTTTCAACTACAGCTTCTACCACGATATCAACGCCTTTGAGGTTCTCGTTGCTCAGCGTAGGGGTAATAGCAGCTATTACTTTTGCCATACCAATGGCATCGAGCTTTTTGCGTTCTACCTGCTTACCCAGCAGCTTGGTGGCTTCACCCATACCCAGCGCTAAGGCTTTATCGGCGATATCCTTCATTACCACCGGCACGCCTTTTAAGGCTGACTGATAGGCAATACCGCCACCCATAATGCCGGCGCCTAATACGGCGGCTTTGTTGATGGCTTTAGTGGCGGTTTTGGCGGCCTTTTTCGCCTTGCCTTTAATTAACTGGTCATTTAAAAACAGGCCGATTTGCGCCGTAGCGGCATCGGTTTTCGCCAGCTTGGCAAAACCGGCATTTTCCAGTGCCATGGCACCGGAGCGATCCAGTGTGGCAGCCGCTTCAATGATAGTAACCGCTAACATCGGCGCAGGGTAGTGTTTACCGGCGTTGACAAATACCATGCCTTTGGCTGTGCTGAAGCTCATGGTGGCTTCAGTTTTATTCAATTTCAGTGGCTGCAGTTTAACCGCGCGCTTTTTGCGCCAGTCCAATTTGCCGGCGATGGCGTCTTCTAACATGCCCAGCGCTGCCGCTTCCAGTTTCTCCGGTGCTACCACGGCATCGATTAAACCAAATTTTTGTGCCTGGTCGGCACTATGATCTTTACCGGTGGTGATCCACTCCATCGCATTGTCGGCACCGATAATACGTGGCAGGCGCACGGTACCGCCAAAGCCCGGCATTAAGCCCAGCTTTACTTCCGGTAAACCAATGCGGGTACTTGTGTCGGCTACGCGGTAGTCAGCAGTAAGTGACCACTCACAGCCGCCACCTAATGCGAAACCTTTTAATGCTACTATGGTCGGAACCGGTAAGTCTTCAGCCAGATCAAAGATATCAGAGGCTTGTTTGATCCACGGAATAAGCTCGGCTTCGGGGCGTAAAAAGGTACTTAAGAATTCGGTAATGTCGGCGCCAACGATAAAGGCATCTTTATCGCTGCAAAATATAACGCCCTGTAATGACTTATCGGCGTGCAGCAGCTCTAAAGCTGTCTTACAATCAGTAAGCGTCTGCTGATCAAACTTGTTAACTGAGCCCTTGGCATTAAAAGCAAAGCGGGCGATACCAGGCTTGAGGTAGGCAACAGTAATGTTGTCACTCTGGTAGATCATAACGGTGCTCCTTGGTCGCGTATATTAGGGTTCTTCGCAACTGGTACGATGAGGTTGTCGCGCTCAGTGTGTCGTGGTTAGTAAAAAAATTCAACCGTTATTTAAACGCGTGTTTGAATTTAGTCGCGGCACGAGCACTAACTATAGGTGTTATTTCTTTCAGTTTAGAATTTTTGTTGAGGTTATCGCCGTGAAACGGATGATTTTTGTGCTGACTAACCTGCTCCTGGCGCCGCTGTCTGCGGCGTCGGTGTCTTCTGAGGCAGCGTTACGTAACGAGTTTTTACAAGCAGAGCGCCAGATTGGCAGTGTCAGTTACGAGCAGGCGCAGAAGCTGCTGCAAAAGTTTGCTGACTATCCGCTGCAGCCTTACCTGGAGCAGCGTCGTTTACAACAGTTTTTAACTGCCGATGAACGCATAGCTGATTTTTTGCAACGCCAAAGCGGCACACCCATGGACTGGCCACTGCGTAAGCCCTGGTTACTGCATTTGGCAAAACGGCAAAAATCAGCGTTATTTTTGGCCAACTACCCAGGGTCAAATGATGCTGAACTGGAATGTTTAGCGCTACGGTATCAGTTAGCGCTGCCGGACGCCGATGCTGCTGCGCTGTGGCCACAGGTAACACAGTTGTGGTTGGTGGGCAAATCGCAACCCAAAGCCTGTGATCCGCTGTTTGCCGATTGGCGAAAAGCCGGACAGCAAACGCAGGAGCGGGTGTGGCAGCGGCTGATGTTAGCTGCCGAGGGGGGCGATACCAGTTTGATCCCCTATTTAAAAACACAATTGCCGGCTGTGCAGCAGCCGCTGGCTGATATGTATCTTAAAGCCCGGCGCAACCCGGCGGTAATCAGCAATGCGCGGTTTTTCCCGCTAAAGCAAGTGCAGGAACGTGATATTGCCGCCTACGGCATGAAACGGTTGATTTGGCGCAATCCGGAACAGGCATTGAAGGTATGGCAGCGTTTTGCTAATGACCCTTATTTCACCGCCGGGCAAAGGTTAGATGTGCAGCGCCAATTTGCTATAGCGCTGGCCAGTAAAGGCGATGACCGCGCCGCTGAGTGGCTGACAGCGCTGCCGGCTGAGCTGATTGACAGCACTCTGGCGCACTGGCAGGTTAGCCATGCCCTGACACAACTGGACTGGCCTAAAGTGCAGCAAAGCATCGAAGCCTTGCCGGCAGAGGTAGCCAAAGATGCCAGTTGGCAGTATTGGCTGGCGCGCTCTTATGAGCAACAAAACCAGCCGGAGTTGGCGCAGCCGCTGTTGCAGCGCTTGGCATTGCAGCGGCACTTTTATGGCTTTATGGCGGCGGCTAAATTAGGTTTACCGCCCAGCCTGGCGCATGCACCGGTAACGGTAAGCGAACAAGAACTGGCCCGGCTGCAGCTACACCCGGCGGTAAAGCGGGCGCAGGAGTGGCTGGCGTTGGGGCGCTTAACCGAGGCGCGGCGCGAGTGGAACCATCTGCAGGATAGTTCTGATGAGCAACAAAAGTTGGTGTCAGCCAAGCTGGCGCATCAGCTGCAATGGTATGAGCGGGCTATTTTTTCGCTGGCCGATGTGGGCTATTGGGATGATATCGAACTGCGTTTTCCGTTGGCGTATCAGGACGAAATTGCTCAATCATCTGCTAAAGCCGATATAGAATCAGGCTGGGCTATGGCGATAGCGCGGCGCGAAAGCTCGTTTATGGCCGATGCTGCATCGCCGGTGGGTGCGCGCGGCTTAATGCAACTAATGCCGGCGACGGCCCGCGAAATAGCACGTAAACCGGTGCAGCTTAACCAGCTGTACAACCCTGTGGTGAACATTGACTATGGCACCGACTATCTTAACTATTTGATGAAGCGTAACGACGGTAATTTATTAGTGGCTACCGCATCTTACAATGCCGGTTATAGCCGGGTGAAACAGTGGATCCCGAAAGACCATGCGTTGCCGGCCGATGTGTGGGTTGAAACCATTCCGTACCGCGAAACGCGCGATTATGTGAAGGCGGTAATGGCCTATTACCAAATTTACAATATCCGCTTAAATGCACCCACCGATGTATTCAAGCCGCTGACCACAATGCAGATTGGGGTCGTGGTGGATTAATGTTATGATGCCCCGCATATTTTTCAGCCAACAGGTCAGACACTTATGACAGCTTCTTATCAAAGCCTGTATCAGGCCCATATTGCCGAATTGCAACAACGTACCCGACGTCTTTTAGAGCGCGAAAACCTGGATGCACTGGTGATCCACTCCGGCCAGACTCAGCGCAAGTTTCTCGACGATATGGATTACCCGTTTAAAGCCAACCCGCTGTTTAAAGCCTGGTTACCGGTAATTGATAACCCGCATTGCTGGCTGATTGTGGATGGTGTAAACAAACCCAAGCTGATTTTCTACCGGCCGAAAGATTTCTGGCATAAGGTGCCGGACGAGCCACATGATTTCTGGGCCGAATATTTTGATATTCAGTTGCTGGATAAAGCCAATAAAGTTGAAACACTGCTGCCCTATGACAAAGCGCGGTTGGCGTATTTGGGCGAATACCTCGAGGTAGCGCGCGCGTTAGGCTTTAGCGAAATTAACCCCGAGCCGGTGCTGAATTTTATTCATTTCTACCGCGCTTATAAAACCCCGTATGAACAAGCCTGTTTGCGCATTGCCAACCGTATGGCGGTGGCAGGGCACAATGCTGCAAAAGCCACGTTCTATGCCGGCGGCAGTGAGTTTGATATTCAACTGGCGTATTTAGCTGCGGTGCGCCAAACAGAAAATGAAGTGCCGTACGGCAATATTATTGCGCTGAACCAAAACTGCGCCATTTTGCACTACACGGCACTGGAGCGCACCGTGCCGGCGCAGCGGAATTCCTTTCTGATTGATGCCGGTGCCGAGTTTCACGGTTATGCTGCCGATATTACCCGTACCTACAGTTTTAACCCACAGGATGAATTCGGCAGCTTAATCAGCGCGGTAAATGACGCGGAATTGAAATTAGTTGATGGCTTAAAACCGGGGCTTAAATACGGCGAATTGCATATTCAGTGTCATCAACATATTGCCGAAATTTTGCATCAGTTTGATTTTGTTAAACTGTCGCCGGAGGCTATTGTTGAAAGCCAGATCAGCCGCACTTTCTTCCCGCACGGTCTGGGCCATCATTTAGGCTTACAAGTGCATGATGTTGGTGGTTTTATGGCTGATGAGCGCGGCACGCATGTGGCGGCACCGGACAGCCATCCGTATTTGCGCTGCACCCGTACTATTGAAGCGAATATGGTATTTACCATTGAGCCTGGTTTGTATTTTATCGACAGTCTGTTAGCTGATTTAGCAGCAACAGAATTTGATAAATACATTAACTGGCAGAAAGTAGACGCTTTCCGTCAATACGGTGGTATTCGCATTGAGGATGATGTGATCGTACATCAGGACCGCAATGAAAATATGACCCGTGATTTGCAGCTGGCTTAAGCCGTAAGGACGCCGTACAGGTATGCAATACCGCTCGATAATCCGGATTTTGGGCCTGCTGATTGCATTGTTCAGTATCAGCATGGTGCCGCCGGCCTTTGTTGCTTACTGGTACAAGGACGGTGCCGGCGTGCCTTTTATGCTGTCTTTTGTGCTGTGTTTGGTGATCGGTTTTTTTATCTGGTACCCGAACCGGCGCTATAAAGCCGAGCTGAAAGTACGTGACGGCTTCCTAATCGTCGTATTGTTTTGGATAGTGCTGGGGGCGGTTGGGGCGATTCCGTTTATGCTGGCCGGCAACCCGCACTTAAACCTGGCCAGTGCCATGTTTGAGGCGTTCTCCGGCCTGACGACTACCGGTGCTACCGTACTGACCGGCATTGAGTTTTTACCTAAAGCCATTTTGTATTACCGCCAACAATTGCAATGGTTGGGCGGTATGGGGATCATCGTATTAGCAGTAGCGATATTGCCCATGCTGGGTGTAGGGGGCATGCAGTTGTACCGTGCTGAAACCCCGGGTCCGGTAAAAGATAATAAGATGACGCCGCGTATCGCCGATACCGCTAAACACCTGTGGTATATCTACCTGGCGTTAACGCTAAGCTGTATGTTAGCGTTTTATCTGGCCGGGATGAGCTGGTTTGATGCAATTTGCCATGCGTTTTCTACCGTGGCCATCGGCGGCTTTTCTACCTATGACGCCAGTATCGGCCACTTTCAAAGCCCGTTGATTAACAGTATCTGTGTGATTTTTTTGCTGCTTAGCGCGGTGAATTTTCCGCTGCATTTTGCCGCTATCCGTGGCAAAAGTGTCAGCACTTATTTTCGTGATCCTGAGTTTAAGGCGTTTTTAGTTATTCAGGCGGCGTTGATCTTTATCTGTTTTGCAGTGTTACTGCATACCAACGTCTACAGCGACAGCGCCAATGCATTAAACCATGCTGCCTTTCAGGCGGTGTCTATTTCCACTACTGCCGGCTTTGCTACCGACGGCTTTGCTGCCTGGCCGTTGTTTTTGCCCATTTTACTGATTTTTTCCAGCTTTATCGGTGGCTGTGCCGGCTCAACCGGTGGCGGCTTAAAGGTGGTGCGGGTGCTGCTGTTGTTTCTGCAGGGGGCGCGGGAATTAAACCGTTTAATCCATCCCCGTGCTGTGTATGCCATTAAGCTGGGACGGCGCGCGGTACCCGACCGCATAGTAGAAGCGGTGTGGGGCTTTTTTGCCGCTTATGCGCTGGTGTTTGTGGTTATTATGCTGCTGTTACTGCTAACCGGGCTGGATAATATTACTGCTTTTACCGCTACCGCAGCCTGTTTAAATAACCTGGGCCCGGGGCTTGGTGAGGTAGCGGCAAACTTTGGCGGGGTGCCTGATACGGCAAAATGGATCCTGATCATTGCCATGGTATTCGGCCGGTTGGAGGTGTTTACCTTGTTGGTGCTGTTTACGCCGGCCTTTTGGAAAGATTAGATAAAAATTGCACTGACCTGAAACAGCTTTTCCACTTCAACAATGTGCTTTTTATCGACCATAAACAAAATAATATGATCGTCTGTTTCTATTTCTGTGCTGTCGTGGGCAATTAATACTTCGTCACCGCGTACTATGGCGCCGATGGTGGTACCCGGTGGCAACTTGATATTACCGATAGTTTTACCCACCACCTTGCTGGTGCTGCTGTCGCCATGGGCTATGGCCTCTATTGCTTCGGCGGCACCGCGGCGTAAAGAATAGACATTAACAATATCACCGCGGCGGATATGGGTTAACAAGGCAGAAATGGTCGCCTGTTGCGGTGATACCGCGATATCCACTTCGCCACCCTGCAGCAAATCTACATAGGCGCCGCGTTTAATCAGCACCATGGTTTTTTGCGCGCCCATCCGTTTGGCCAGCATAGCCGACATAATATTGGCTTCGTCGTCATTGGTAACAGCAATAAATACATCGACTTGTTCGATGTTTTCTTCTTCCAGCAGTTCCGGGTCTGACGCATCGCCGACATAGACCACGGTATTGTCCAGTGCGCTGGACAAAAACTCAGCCCGTTCTTTGCCACGCTCTATCAATTTTACGCTGTGGGTTTTTTCCAATGCCCGTGCCAAACCAAAGCCTACGTTACCGCCGCCGGCGATCATTATGCGCCGGTAGCTGCGCTCCAGTTTTTGCAGTTCACTCATCACTGCACGAATATGTTTAGTGGCAGCAACGAAAAACACTTCGTCGTCGGCTTCAATAATAGTGGTACCCAGCGGTTTTATTGCCGTACCGCGCCGGTAAATGGCTGCTACCCGGGTTTCGATATTCGGCATATGTTCTTTTAAGGCTGATAACGCGTGGCCAACCAATAAGCCACCGTAATAGGCTTTTACCGCCACCAGGCTGACTTTGCCGCCGGCAAACTCTACTACCTGTAATGCGCCCGGGTAATCAATTAAGCGGCGGATATAGTTGGTTACCAGCGCTTCGGGCGCAATAAAGTGGTCGACCGGCATATCATCTTTATGGAACAGCTGGTCGCGGTACTTCAGGTATTGGTTAGTGCGGATACGGGCAATTTTTACCGGGGTATTAAACATACTGTAGGCGACCTGACAGGCGACAATGTTAACTTCATCGCTGTTGGTTACGGCAACGATCATGTCGGCATCTTCAGCCCCGGCTTTTTTTAAAATATCCGGATGCGAACTGTGGCCATGCACAACCTGCAAATCATATCTGTCTTGCAGCGCCCTTAACTTGTCTGCGTTGATATCGACTACGGTAATATCATTTTGCTCGCCCACCAGGTTCTCTGCCAATGTAGCGCCAACCTGGCCTGCGCCTAAAATAATGATTTTCATTGAGTCTCGCTGTTTGCCGATTTGCTTAACAGGGCGTAGAAAAAGCCATCCATATCCTGCTCGCCGGGTAAAATTTGCCAGCCGAATGGCTGCTCACTGCGTTGCTTCGGCAATTGCACTAAACTGGCGTCGCTGTGCTGTTGTAAGAACAGCTCAATCTGTTGACCGTTTTCTGCCGGCAATACACTGCAGGTAGCATAAAGCAGCTTGCCTCCCGGCGCCAGTAAAGCCCAGCACTGCTGTAAAATGCGTTGTTGCAGCGCCACCAGCACCTCAATATCAGTCTTTTTGCGCAACCAGCGAATATCCGGATGGCGGCGTATCACGCCGCTGGCAGAGCAGGGCACATCCAGCAAAATACGGTCGAACAATTGCCCTTGCCACCATTGTTGCGGTTCGGCTGCATCCGCCGCAATCACGTTGGCGTTCAGGCCCAGTCTGGCAAGGTTATCATGTACCCGCAGTAAACGTTTCGGCTCTTTGTCCAGCGCGGTAAGTTCCGCGTGCGGAGCCAGCTCCAGAATATGGCAGGTTTTACCGCCCGGTGCGCAGCAGGCATCTAAGATACGCTGGCCGTCGTTTACGTCCAGCAGCAAAGCGGCATGCTGGGCTGCGGCGTCCTGCACCGAGAACCAACCATCGGCATAACCCGGCAAACCGGTGACATCCTGTGCCTGCGCCAATTTAATGGTTGCGGGTAAGTCTGCCAGTGGCCGGCTGTATTCAATACCGGCGCGGGTTAGCGCGGCAGCATAATCTGTCGGGTTAATTTTACTGACATTAACCCGCAACCATAGCGGCGCCTTTTGTTGATTCGCTTCCAGTATTTGTTGCCACTGCGTTGTATAAGCCTGCTGTAAGTGGTTAAGCAGCCAACCCGGGTGATTATATTGCACGGCAGCGGGGGCCGCTGAAAAATCGAAAAGCTGCGGCTGGCGCTGCACATTACGCAGCACCGCATTGATAAGCTTGGTCAGCGATTGGCCTTTGAGTTCGCGTGCCGCTTCTACGGTTTCACTAATAGCAGCGTGATCCGGTATGCGCATAAACTTCAGCTGGTAAATGCCGACATAGAGCAAAAACTGTAATGGTCGCAATTGTTTAATCAGCGGCTTGCTCATCAACTGACTGCAGATGGCTTCCAGCTGCGGCAGATAGCGCATAACGCCAAAGCAGATTTCCTGCAACAGGGCTTTGTCGGGCGCATTATCCAGTTGCGTTTGCGCTTTCGGCAGCGCTTCAGACAGCGACATACCCTGGTCGATAACATCAAAACAGCAGCGGGCGGCTAATACGCGAACATTGCGGCTCATACTGCGCTGCCAATGACGCTACCCGGTGGCAACCAGTCAGCGCGGCCATTTAAAAAATCGGCAACACACATGGCTTTCTTGCCGGGCGGTTGTAATTGGGTAATGCTAAGCACACCTTCGCTGCACGCAATACGGATACCGTGTTTATTCGCACTTAAAATGGTGCCTGCAGCCTGGTCTGTTGCTGTATTTTCTGCCTGTGCCTGCCATACCTTTACACTACCTTGTGCCAGCGTCATGTAGCTTACCGGCCACGGATTAAAGGCGCGGATTTCACGCTGCAATGCTGCAGCACTTTTGCTGAAGTCGAGCAAGGCTTCATCTTTGTGCAGTTTTTCCGCGTAACTTGCCAGGCTGTCGTCCTGTACTTTCGCCTGCTGCTGTAACGCCGGTAAATCGCCCAGCGCCGCCAGTAGTGCTTTGGGCCCTAACACGGCCAGTTTGTCATAAAGTGCAGCGCTGGTATCGGTATCGTCAATAGCGCAGCTTACCGTGCTTAACATCGCCCCGGTATCCAGCCCGGCATCCATTTGCATAATAGTGACGCCGGTTTGTGCATCGCCGGCCCAAATAGCGCGTTGAATTGGCGCCGCGCCGCGCCAGCGTGGCAACAGCGAGCCATGCACATTAATGCAGCCTAAGCGTGGTGTATCCAGTACGGTTTGCGGCAGGATCAGGCCATAAGCAACCACCACCATCAAATCGGCATGCAGTGCGGCAAGTTCAGCCTGAGCCGGGGCTTTTTTCAGCGATTTCGGTTGATACACCGCAATACCGTGCTCAACTGCCAATTGTTTTACGGCACTGGGCTGCAGTTGCTGACCGCGGCCGGCAGGGCGGTCTGGCTGGGTGTATACCGCTATAACCTGGTGGTCAGAATCTAACAAGGCTTGCAAATGGCGCGCCGCGAAATCGGGCGTGCCGGCAAAAATAATACGCAAAGGTGTGGTCACGGTATGTCCTGTTTTAAAGCGCGTGGCGCTGGGCCATTTTGGCTTCTTTTTCCAGTTTTTTCCGGATGCGGTCACGTTTCAACGGTGACAGATAATCAATAAACAATTTACCAACTAAATGGTCCAGCTCGTGTTGCAGGCATATCGCCAGCAAGCCGTCGGCTTTTAATTCAAACCAATTGCCGTTTTTATCCTGAGCTTTTACGGTTACTTCGGCGGCGCGCTCTACCGTGGCGTAGTTCTGCGGTACCGACAAACAGCCTTCCTCGTAGCTGGTTTCGCCGCTGCGGGCGATGATTTCCGGGTTGATAAATACCATCGGCTCGTTGCGATCTTCTGATACGTCGATCACCACCACGCGTTGGTGCACGTTAACCTGAGTTGCCGCCAAACCGATACCGTTTTCGTCGTACATGGTATCAAGCATATCAGCCACTAATTGCTGAGTTTCAGCGTTAACTGTTGCAACGGGTTTGGCGATAGTGCGAAGCCTTTCGTCCGGGAAATGTAATACATGTAAAACTGCCATAACACCTACAAAAATATGCGTTGTTTCAAAGGTTGTGGTATGTTTTAATTTTAGCCATTAATCCGCTGTATTAACAGCTTAGTGTGCAATAATTACAACAAGATCGAGCTGAAGGATGCTGGCATGCTGAAAAAATTCGCAATTGTGGTCACTTTAACCGTAATAAGTGGCTGGTTTACCGTGTTTGCGGACGTATTGAAGATCCGCGAAGATGCGCCCGCCAATTATGTGGTGAAAAAGGGCGACACCTTATGGGATATTTCTGCGCTGTATCTGAATGAGCCCTGGCTATGGCCGCAACTGTGGCAAATGAACCCGCAAATTGACAATCCGCACCTGATTTTCCCCGGCGACACCCTGACCCTGGTGTTTGATGCACAGGGCAAACCACGGCTGGTCGTAAATGACAATGTGAAGCGGTTATCCCCCGGCATCCGTAAAACCATGAAAGGCGGCGATGCAATAAGCACCTTGCCGCTGAGTATGATCCGGCATTACTTAACCTTTGAACAAGCGCTAAGCGAAGAGCAAATTAACGCCTTACCTTATATTCTTGGTTCCAACGCCAACGTTAAAAATTCAGTTAGTGACCATATTATTTATGCCAAGGGTGTACTGGATGCCGGCGCATCTTATGGTGTGTACCGTAAAGGTAAACCTTACATTGATAGTGAAACCGGCACCTTGCTGGGCTATGAAACTAATTTAGTGGCTACCGCCCGTGCATTTCGTAGCGGCCGTGAGGCGACTGAAGATACACCGACAGAAGCGGCGTCATTAAATGTGCTCAGCGTGAAGCGCGAAATTAAACAAGGTGACCGCTTAATGCCGGCTTTAGAAGGCCAGGCATTACCGGCGTTCTTTGTGATGACTAAACCGGATTTTGACGTCAATGGCACCATTATTGATACCACGTCGAACATGCGCGAGTTTTCCAAGTGGGATATCGTGGTATTAAACCGCGGCAATTTACAGAATGTTAAAGCCGGCCATATGCTGGGCATTTATCGCAATTCGCCAATAGTGATTGACGGTGAAGCCGGCCCGGTTTATGTGGAAGATGCCAACAAGCTGCAAAAAATGTTTAAGAACTTTGGCGACAGTACTATTGCTTTACCGCGCGAAAAAGTGGGTGAGTTAATGGTATTTAAAGTGTCTGAGCAAACCAGCTTTGCTATTGTCACCAAAACACAGCGTCCAATCAGGGTGGGAGATTTAATCGCCAACCTGTAAGTCAATTTATATGGAGCCGGTTTGCCATGGACGATATCCGCAACTGGCTCGCTTTAGCTACTGTGCATGGCCAGGATGGCCTGAAGTTCCAACGTTTAAGCGAGCAAATTCCGTTAGCTGAACTGGTAAAGTTACCTGCCAGCACCTTACGTAATATTGGTTTTACCGAACGCCAGGCTTACTTGCTGGCGCATGAAGCGAAGCCCAAAGTTGCTCACGCCCTGCAATGGCTGGAACAAAGCGATACTCACCACGTTATTACCTATCAGGATCCGCGCTACCCGGCTTTGTTAAAACAAACCAAACAACCACCGTTGTTATTGTTTGTTAAAGGCGACCCTCAGGTATTGGCACAGCAACAACTGGCGATGGTGGGTAGCCGTCAACCTACACCAACCGGACGCAAAGTCGCGCAAAGTTTTGCGGCAGAATTATCGCAGCAGGGTTATGTCATAACCAGTGGTATGGCGCGCGGCATTGATAGTGAGAGCCATAAAGGCGCCTTGCAGGCCGGCGGGCTAACCATTGCAGTGTTAGGGCACGGCCTGGAACAAGTTTATCCCGTGTCTAACAAAGCGCTGGCACAAGCGATAGCAGAGCAAGGCGCGTTAGTGTCGGAGTATTTTCCGGATGTGCAGGCCCGGGCCGAATGGTTTCCGCAGCGTAACCGTATTGTTGTTGGTTTAAGTATCGGTACTATAGTGGTAGAGGCTGGGTTGAAAAGTGGCACTTTAATCAGTGCTAATCTGGCGGCAGAATACAGCCGTGATGTGTTTGCGGTGCCCGGATCCATTTACAGCCCGCAATCGGCCGGTTGCCACGCATTGATCCAACAAGGTGCTAAACTGGTGACATCGGTGGCCGATATATTGGAAGAATGGAGCTTTTTTAGTAAAAGTTGTCTAAGAATTGAGCCTGAACAGGAAAAAAGTACTGAAACAGACTTGTTTGCCCGTCAGTTGTTGGCTAACGTAGGAGATGAAGTTACCGCAGTTGATCTGATTGCACAGCGCGCCGGCCTGGTGATAGCTGATGCAACTATAGCGCTGTTACAGCTGGAGTTAGCTGGTGAAGTAGCAGCAGTTCCCGGTGGCTACATTAGAGTGAGGAGTGCCTGAGTATGTTTGATATCCTCGTTTATCTGTTCGAAAACTATATCCACAATGAATCTGACATTTACGTTAATCATGCCGATCTGACCAAAGAGTTAAGCCGGGCAGGTTTTCATGACGACGATATCTTCAAAGCGCTAAAATGGCTCGACAACCTGTCTGCGCTGCAGGAAAGTCATGTTAAGCCATATTTATCAAAAGGCATCTCCAATGCCACCCGTATTTATTGCGCGGCGGAATTGGCAAAGATGGATGTTGAGTGTCAGGGCTTTTTGCTGTTTCTGGAGCAAATTAATGTACTGGATGCGGTTACCCGTGAGATGGTTATCGACAGGGTGATGGATCTGGACAGCAACAGCATTAGCCTGGAAGATTTAAAATGGGTGGTATTGATGGTGCTGTTTAACGTACCAGGCCACGAAAATGCCTATGCCCAAATGGAAGATTTAATTTTTGATGAACCTGAAGGGCCGCTGCATTAAGCGGCCTTACCCTTTATGACCGACGATTCCGCCTTGTTTGAACTGCCGCAACAGCAGCAGCTATGTCCGTTATGCCAGCAGCCGTTGGCAATGAAATCAGGTAAAAACGGCCCTTTTCTCGGTTGCAGTGCTTATCCGGCCTGCAACTATATTAAGGCGTTACACCAGCATGAAACCAGCATAGTTAAAGTGCTGGATAGCGAAGCCTGCCCGCAGTGTGGTAATGCCCTGGCAGTAAAAAACGGTCGCTACGGCATGTTTATTGGCTGTACAGATTATCCACGCTGTAATTTTGTCGTGCATGAACAAAATGAGCAACCGGAAGCAGAGCGTTTAGCCTGCCCGAAATGCAAACAGGGCCAACTGACAGAGCGGGTTAATAAGTTTGGCAAAGCATTCTGGGGTTGTGACAACTATCCCAAGTGCAAGTTTTTGCTAAATGACAAACCTATTGCCGGCAGCTGCGTCAGTTGTGGTTTCGATTTACTGGGAGAAAAGAAAGGCGTGTTGTACTGCGCTGATAAAAAATGCGGGGCAAAACAGCCGGCAGCCTGAGCTACCGGCCGGGGTGTCAGTTTAACCGGTCTGCCATTTGTGCCAACTCAGGAAAAGCCGCTGCGGGTAATAGTGCGATCAATTGCTCAAAGCGTTGCTTCAGTTGCGCGTTATTGTCTGCCGATAAATTAATATGCCCCATCTTACGACCGGCGCGTTTGCTTTTACCATACCAATGTAAGTGTAACCCTGGCAGTGCCAGAATTTGCTCCGGCACCGTGTCTTCGCCAAGAATATTCACCATCAAACTCGGGCGCAGCAGCGCTGTGCTGCCCAGCGGCAAAACGCACACAGCCCGTAAGTGCTGTTCAAACTGACAAACATCAGCGCCTTGTTGGGTCCAATGGCCGGAGTTGTGTACGCGGGGGGCTATTTCGTTAACCAACAGCTCGCCATTAACATCAAAAAATTCAATCGCCAGCACGCCAACATAATTCAGCTGATTTGCGACTGCGGTAAACATTTGCTGTGCTTGCTGTTGCAGTTGTTCATTGCCTGCTATTGCTAATGACACGCTCAGTACGCCATTAACATGATGATTTTCTGTTAGCGGATATACCTGTACTTCACCGCGGCTGTTACGGGCGCCAATCAATGACACTTCACGTTGAAACGGAATAAACTGCTCAGCCACTATAGCTTGTTTGTTATCGGCGGCCAGAAAGGCACTGATGTCCTGCCATAGCGCAGCGGCCTGCCCGGGCTGCTTTAAGCGCCACTGACCTTTGCCGTCATAACCGGCCAGCGCGCTTTTAAATACCAGCGGCAAGCCCAGCTTACTGATGGCGGCATTAAAATCGGCTTCATTATTAATAATATGATAGCTGGCAGAGCGCACACCGGCGCTGTCCAGTAATTGCTTTTCTAACCGGCGATCGCCGCCGGCTTTAATCGCCGCTTCACCCGGAAAAAACTTACCGCTTTGCTGGCACTGCGCTAATACCGGCAGTGGAATATGTTCAAACTCGGCGGTAACCACATCAGCATCGGCAATGGCATTAGCCAAACCTTTGCCCAAATTCTGCTGCGTTAGCGGATGTACTATGCTGTCGCTGTTGACATCATAGGCGCTGATACTGATGTTCAGCGGAGCACCGGCCAGTGCCATCATCCGCGCCAGTTGGCCGGCGCCCAGCACTAATACCTTCATAACGGCACCTGTGATGGGTCAGGCTGGCTTAACACCATATCGGTTTGCGCCTGGCGAAAGGTATCAATTTTTGTCATCAGCTCCGGGCTGTGGGTAGCCAGTATTTGTGCTGCCAGCAAGCCGGCATTAGCGGCACCGGCGTCACCAATGGCTAGGGTGCCCACCGCAACGCCTTTTGGCATTTGCACAATAGATAATAGTGAGTCGAGGCCTTTTAACGCTTTAGATTGTACCGGTACGCCTAGTACCGGCAGGCTGGTGAATGCAGCGGCCATGCCAGGTAAATGTGCTGCACCGCCGGCGCCGGCAATAATTACTTTTAAACCGCGACTGGCGGCGCTGCCGGCGTAATCGGCCAGTAGTTGCGGTGTACGATGTGCGGAAACAACTTTGGTTTCATAGGCAATACCGAACTTATCCAGCATATCAGCGGCGTGTTTCATAGTGGGCCAGTCTGAAGTTGAACCCATGATGATGCCAACTTGCATTGTTGTTTCCTTCTGTACGTGATGAACTAAAAGCGTGAAGGCGCTATTATAGCCAGTTGCGCAACTGAAGAAAATTTTAACTGTGTTTTTCGTATAATTATCCGGAGAAGTAGCGACAAATGGCAGAACTGGAGTTGGTATTACAGGCCTTACAGCAAGGTGGCGTCATAGCCTATCCGACTGAGGCGGTATATGGTCTCGGTTGTGATCCGGACAATGAGGCTGCGGTACTGGCGTTACTGGCAATTAAGCAGCGGCCGGTGGAAAAGGGGCTTATCCTGATTGCCGCTAACTATTCGCAGTTACTGCGCTATGTGGATGACAAAGCCATTCCACCGGGAAAGCGCTATCAGATATTTTCCAGTTGGCCCGGCCATATCAGCTGGGTGCTACCGGCCAGCAAAACAGCACCTAAATGGATCACCGGCCAGTTCAATACTATTGCGGTAAGGGTAAGTGCGCACCCGGTAGTACAACAGTTATGCAGTGCTTATGGCAAGCCGCTGGTATCAACCAGTGCCAATTTGTCCGGTCAACCGGCCATCACCGACAAAGTTGTGCTGCAACAAAGTCTCGGTGACAAGTTGTCTGCTATTATGCCCGGGCCTTTGGGTGGGGCAACCCAACCCAGTCAAATTCGTGATGCCATCAGCGGCGATATCGTTAGGAGTTAACGTGACAACCAACCAACCACAGCAGCATTTGGCTGCAGTGCAGCAGTTTTTGCAGCAATTACAGGACAACATCTGTGCTGCGCTGGAGCAAGCAGATGGTAAAGCGCTGTTTGTTGAAGACGCCTGGCAGCGGCCCGAAGGCGGCGGTGGTAAAAGCCGGGTGCTAACCGGCGGTAAGCTATTTGAGCAGGCGGGGGTAAATTACTCGCATGTATTTGGTGCCAATATGCCTGCCTCGGCTACGGCGCACCGGCCGGAGTTAGCCGGGCGTAGCTTTAACGCCTGTGGTGTGTCATTGGTTATTCACCCGACTAATCCATATATACCGACCACGCATGCCAATGTGCGGTTTTTTATTGCTGAGAAAGACGGTGAAGCGCCGGTGTGGTGGTTTGGTGGTGGTTTTGATTTAACGCCTTATTATCCGTTTGAAGAAGATGTGGTGCATTGGCACCAAACCGCTAAAACGGCAGTCGATCCTTTTGGCGCTGAATACTACCCCGCGTATAAAAAATGGTGTGACGACTACTTCTACTTAAAACACCGTAGTGAAACCCGGGGTGTTGGCGGGCTGTTTTTTGATGATTTAAATGCGCCCGGCTTTGAGCAAAGCTTTGCCCTGATGCGTGCTGTTGGCGAAGCTTTTATTCCGGCGTATTTGCCGATAGTTGAACGGCGTAAAGATACGCCATACGGTGAGCATCAGCGTCAGTTCCAGCTATACCGTCGCGGCCGCTATGTTGAATTTAATCTGGTGTATGACAGGGGTACCTTGTTTGGCCTGCAAAGCGGCGGGCGCACTGAATCCATTTTAATGTCGATGCCGCCGTTGGTGCGCTGGCAATATGGCTATCAACCAGAGGCGGGTAGTGCAGAAGCGTTATTGTATCAGCGTTATCTTCAACCGCAGGACTGGCTGCAGCCTGTCCTAGCTTGATTCAATCCATCGTCTGAATTCGGGAGTCTTGTGTGAGCTGGTTAAGCAATAGTCGCTAATGCCTTCGAGAGAGATCTGGAGTTTGTCTTTGCCGTAGCTTTGTATCAGAGAGATAGCCTGAATGTTTATTATTTCATTGCGGTTTATGCGGAAAAAAAGATTTGGGTCAAGCTGCTCCTCAAGGCTACTTAAGGTGAAATCATGCATTGGGTAATAGTTGGCCTGATTATCAAAGGCAAACAAGCCTGTTTGATCCAACTTAAATAAAACTACGTTCTTCACATCAAGCAATTGCATGCCTTTAGGGCGTTTAATCGTGAAGCGCGTTTTATAAACCTTTGTTTCTGAGCGCAAGGTTTGATTAATGAGGCTGAGAAGGCTTGAATCTAAAGTTTTCGGTGTATGGTCGTGAAATCGATGAAACTTCTTCAATGCTTGTTCCAGCCGATCTTTGTCATAGGGTTTTAGTAAATACTCGATGCCGTTGCTCTGGAAGGCATCCAATAGGTAATCATTGTAGGCAGTGGTAAAAATAATCGGGCATTTGGGAGGGAAAATCTCAAACGCAGAAAAAACATGGCCTCCTCGAATCTCAATATCTGAAAATATTAAATCAATAGCATGTTTGTCTTGCATGAAGTTTTTAACCTCACTTACAGAGCTAATCCAGCCAAGAACATTTGCATTCGGTTCAATTTGAGATAGCAGGTTTTGCAAATGGTTTGCTGCATGGATTTCATCTTCAATGATTAGGATATTCATAGGTCGGTGATCTCCTTTATTAAAGGAATCTGAACAGAGAAAAACTCTTCAGACTTATTGATTAAAACAGGTGAGGACGTCAACATGGCATATCTGGCTTTCAGGTTTGCAAGGCCTGTTTTGGTAGAAGCAACGACGCCATTGACAACTCTTCGTTGATTTAAAACAGTAATGGTTTCTTCTTGGATATAAATGTGAATATCCAGCACTTCAGTACTACTGGCTTCATTGTGTTTGATGGCATTTTCTACCAGAGTTTGTAAAGCACCCGGAGGTAGATACCAACTTACCGGATCATCAATGTAATGATCTATTTTTAAGTGGTAAGCATCTCCAAATCGGATATTGCTGATCGATACATAAGTTTTGGTAAAGTTGACCTCTTCGGCAAGACTTATAACATCGTGATCTCTGTTTCTAAGCATGAAGCGGTATAACTCCGCCAAACGAATCACATAAAGCTGAGCTTGCGGTTGATTAACCTCAATTAATGAAGATAACGTATTGAGACTATTGAATAAAAAGTGAGGTGCCACTTGCTCATGCAGTAGTTTTAACTTTGCTGCTGCGCGCGCCTTTTCAGCACTAATCCGCTTGTTGTTTTCTGCTTTTAGTCTGTGATGATAGGCAAAAGATAAGTAAGTACTGGAAAAAATGATGTGCACGTAAAAGAAAACAAATAGCATATTGCCTATGACATACATCCAATTCATCATCCATGGCTCGTCACTTCCCATCATTACTAAAGAACGGATGAGTAACCATATCAAAGTGACGAGAAGTGAGGCCGCCAAACCAGAAATCAGAATAATTTTAATAAAGGAAAAAATGGACTGCGGCTTAGTTGAAACATCATTAAGACGAATAGTAAAGCGAGTAGTGATCAAGCTTATCAGGCAATAAATAGCCAGACCAATATGCTCAACTGGATGATAAAAATTAGTTTGACCGTATTGCTGGATGACTGCCAGATTGATGTAAAGGAAGGTGGCAACCGCTAAGACCAGCAGGCTGATGAACCTGGCACTTCGCATTAAGTTTGTCTTTAAGTTAAATTTACCCGGTTCCAGTATTGCACTTAACAAGCTTAAGGTAAATATGATGTGACATATTTGAATTTGATATATCACATCAAAAGATCGAATTTATACTTCGCGCTTGAGTAAAGTGGATAAAGAGTATTGGCGAAAGAGCGAAAGTGATAGAAACGTGATACCTAAAACCAGCCCTATTGCGCTTAGTGGCGCCATGGTAAATAGCCAGTAGTTTAGCGGGACTTGCATACTAAAGCTGCTCAACCAGTTTGTGGTTAACCACCAAGCAATTATGATGGCTACCAGAGATGCGAATGTCACGGTGAAAAGGAATTGCCGGCTTAGCAGCAACACCAACTTTGTCATAGAGGCACCAAGCACTTTTCTTATCGCAAGCTCAGACAGTCGCCGTTGTGTGCTGTAGCTAGCACAGCCCATTAGCCCAAAGCTAACAATCATTACTGTCATAGCGGTTGCCAGAGCGGTGAGCTCACCATTTAATTGATCATTCTGATGTAGTTGTCTAAAGCGACTACTAAGAAGCTCTATAGCAGGCAAATCCTTATCTGAGACGCGTTTCCAACTTTGCTCAAACAAGCTCTTAGCAAACCGTTCTGCGTCGTTTTCAACGTGTAGAATGATGCTGGCATCCGATAACATTGGCATGCCCGTTACTAATACTTGTGGGCGCATTGGCTGATGAATTGATGTCAGATAATAGTTATCGACGATACCTACAATCAGCGCAGATCGAGCGTATGAAAAGTCGGGGTGCTCTGAAAAATCAAGTCGTTTCCCCAGTGCTTGTTCGGCGCTACTCCAGCCTAGAGCTTGTACAGCGAGCATATTAAGCACGACTGGAAACTCTTGCCCTCTCTGATAACCATTTTTTGTCAATGTCATATCTTCGATGTTCAGTTCCCGCCCCGAAAGTAGAGGAATATTCAGCGTTGAAATGAAATCAGGATAGATATTGTTTACCATCACATTCGGCAGTTTTAACTCAGGCCTAAGCTGTCGCCGCACTTGCATAAACAGGGCTTTATCTTCTGTTGGTATAGCATCGGCGGCGCTGACAGAGATGATATTTGAGTGTTGCTTCAGTTCAAACTGCAGGTGCGCGAAGCGTTGCTGTAAAAATTCATTATCAATGTGCATCGCAACCAGACGGTTACTTGATGAGTAACCGACCGGAATTTGTTGCAACATTTTGAGTTGCAACGCAATATGACCAACCCATATGAGCAGAGCGATGGAAACAACCAACTGAAGGAACAATAGTGTTTGCTGAAACCAACGGCCAGAACGACCTCTAAGCCCCGCTCCTCGCAAGGCACTTAAAATAGCTAAGTTTGACAAAGTCAGTGCTGGATAGAAACCGGCTGTGACTGAGATTATAAGGTATCCAGTGAACAAAAGTGCAAGATATGTCGGGGTTAGCAGCTGATAAATAGTCAGTTCTCTTTGCAGGTAATGCCCGAAATATGGCAGCAATAATGCTGACAATAAGAATGCTATGGCCGATGCAAATAAAGTAAAAAGTGCTGACTCGAGCAGGAACTGCCACATAAGCTGTGTTTTAGATGCTCCTGAGATCTGACGGACGCCAACTTCCAACGCTCTTTTGCTTGCCAAAGCTGTTGCGAAATTGATGTAATTAAACAAGGCAACAAAAAGAACAATAATAGCTATTGCAACAAATAAGTAAAACTGAACTTTACTCCCATTGAATTTCATCTCGCCGATACTACTTCCATTTAAATGGATGTCCGATGTTTTAAGCAAGTGAAACTCTAGTTCTAATTGTGGAACAATATTCTTAAGTGGCTGAGCCAACGTATCTGATATAAGTTTGCGATCAGAGTCTTTTGGTGACTTGGTAAATTGAACATAGGTGTAGAAGTCGTTGCGCATCCAGCTATCAAGGCGACCATTTCCTTCAATCATAACCAATGAATCTATAGAGGCGATGGCTGAAAACTGTAAGTGAGTTTCCTGCGGCAATTCGTCCAAGATCGCCACGACCGTCCAGATATTGCCGTCATGATCTTGGAACGTTTGTTGTAAGGCTTCCGCAGTGCCAAAAAGGTTGATGGCGCTACTTGCTGTGAGCGCAATCGAGCCTGGTTTCTGGTAGACCGACTCAATTGAGCCTTGTTGTACAGTTATCTTGAAAAAGTCAACAAGGCTTGGGTCGGTATAGGCTACTTGCTCCAAAGTGTTTACCAGCTGTCTATTGTGTACTGTTAGCGACTGACGATGAATCCTTAGCGCATTTGTTATCAACTGTTTTTGCAAAAGATAAGGGGCCATGTTCCCTGCAACTTGCGCTAGCCTGGAGTTATCAAGCGAGTTGAATTGAATATCGAGACGATAGCTGATGGCGGGGTGCTGCTTGTCATAACTGATTTCCTGCATGAGGAACGTCAGAATCATTAAGCTAGATGTAAGACCAATTGCCAAGCCTGTAAGGTTTAATAGCTGGTACCTCAACTGGCTCTTGAAATGACGTAATGCTGTCAGTAAATAATGAAACCACATAAAATTATCCTGCTTTTTAAACGCTCAATTTTGTGTTTGAAGATGGAAGCCATCTTTCATCTGGATTAAGCGACCAGCATAGTTTGCATGCTCTTTGCTGTGTGTAACCATCAAGATAGTTGCGCCTTGCGCGTTCAGTTCTCGTAGCAACAGCATCACTTCCTTGCCAATGCTTGAGTCAAGGTTACCTGTAGGTTCATCAGCAAGAATGATCTTAGGCTGGCCGCTTAGAGCTCTGGCTATTGCGACACGTTGCTGTTGCCCACCTGATAACTGCTGAGGCATATGCGAACTGCGATGGGCAATACCAAGACGCTCCATCAACTCATCAACTCTATGGTGTCTTGCTTTGCGCTCTCGGCCTTGATAAATCAAAGGAAGCTCAATATTTTCAAAGACACTCAATTCATCAATAAGATTGAAATTCTGGAAAATGAAGCCGATGTTTTTCTTTCGAAATAACTGCTGCCTATTTGGAGACAATGCATTAAGGTTTTTTCCTTCAAACCAGTAGTTGCCGCTATTAATAGGCTCTAACAGGCCTAATACATTTAGCAGGGTGGATTTACCACTACCTGATGGGCCTGTTACTGCAATAAAGTCACCTGCATCTATCTCCAGATCAATCGCATTTAGCGCTTGTGTTTCTATGTGCTCAGTGGTGAATGATTTTGATACTTTTTCCAAAATGATCATTTAAGTCTCCGGTTTAAAAGTAATGTGTGGCTGATTTTCGAATGGACGGTAGGTGGATGTAATGATTTTTTCACCTTCACTGAGCCCTTGCAGAACTTCGATAAAAGTGGAACTTTGACGTCCAATCGCAATCATTCTCTTGGTTGCGGTATTCTCCTCGTTTAGCACATAAACCCAGTGACCACCGGTTTCATTCAGGTAGTGACCGGCTGGGATAACCAGTTGGTTTTCGGATTGCGCAAGCGCTAAACCAATAATAATGTTCTGGCCGCGAGTTAGATTTTCTGGCATCTCCTCATCGAAGGTTAAATCTATTTTGAAACGACTATTTTTTACTTCTGGGTAAATTCTATCTACAACAACTTGATAAGAAATAGAATTGATAGTAATAGAAGATTTTTGACCTACAAAAAGCCTTGAAAGGAAGAATTCATCGACGTCAGCTTGAATCTTAAAGACTGAAACCTGGTCAATTTGCCCAAGACGTTCCCCCCTGGCTTTGGATTCACCAAGTTTGGCGTTTAAAGATGAGATGCGGCCTGATATGGGAGCTGTGATCGTTAGGTTATCAAGGTTGTTTCTGGCAAACTCAAGATTGCGCTGAAGTTGTTCAACGCTGTCTTCAAGTTGTTGAAGCTGAGCGACTCGCCGCTTTTCATCCAGTTGTTGGCTTGCTACGGTTAATTCACGACTGCGGCGCAAGAATTGTATGTCTTCCTGTATTTTCAGCACTTCATCTTGAGTAACAACTTTTCTATCTTCAAGCACTTTTAACTGGCGAAGGCGTCGATCATGCTGTGCGATGCGGTAATCCAGCTCTGCGAGTTCTTTATCAAGGCGGAGACTATTCTGCTCAACAGCAAGTCGGGTATTTTGTAAATTATTTAGCTGCTCAGATATCTGTGCTTCACGAGAGATGACATCAAGCTGCAAACTTGTGTTACTTAGTAGCAATAAGGGCTGCCCCTGACTAACCATGGCCCCATCTTCCACTAAAACTTGTTCAACCCGTCCTCCCTCTATGGCATCGAGAAAAATAGACACTTCAGGTACCAAAGTGCCTCGAATGGTTACCGTTTCAGCAAAATCTCTGTAGGTAACTTTCTGGATCTCTACACCTTCTACAGATGCGCGGTAGTGCTGGCTGGCTGGTGCAATCAGTGACCAGGAAAGGGCGCCGAAAAAACCAGTAGAAGCGATGGCTGCCCAGTACCAGCGTTTAAATTTGCTCTTCTTTTTGAGGATGACTTTATCCATCAGATAGCTCCTTAGAGGAATAACTTGTCCCGAATCTTAGTTTTTAAGAAATGAAAGAGATAGCAGACAATTGGTGAGTGCAGATTTTTGGTAACTGAGCGCCTAAATCAAGAGCTTGTGTACATTCGCCTGATTTAAAGAAGCCTGTTGAGCAAGCTGTTGCAACAAAAAGTTATTTATGTGACTCAATGCAGAAAAAATGAGTTTTAGTTCGGATTTTTTTCTCGGGATCTCTGAATTTCACCGGTTAAATGTAGGCAAATCGATTTGATATTAATTTTTTATTCGACAATGATTGTTCTCGCAGTCCAAGGAAACTATAAGCGGAGAATACAAATGAATAACGTAATCGCACTTCAAATGTTAAATGCCACAGAATCAAACTATCAGGCTATGGGGTCAGCAATGAGTATTTTCTGTGGAGTGGACCGTTAGCCCGGAGGCATTATGAAAGCAGATAGTGAAGAGCGTGATGATTTTTCAGAAGAAATTGTTAATTACTTTTGTGATATTCATCCTGGTTAACCTTTAATTGAAATAAAGGTGGGCATTTCATCGATTATTAAATCGTAATTATTGTTTTGCCATTAATTTTTGCTCTGTTAGAGCTTTGGTGTGTTGAGCATTTTTGAATGCTGTTTTTCAACATTATTTTTAACTTAACTAAAATAGCGTATCAAGGAGATTGTAAATGTCTAATGTATTAGCATTACAAACCGTTGCTGCATCAAAAGATGGCAGCGCAGAGATTCAGGGCTTGTCTTCATTGTGGAGTCTGCGCTGCCGCTGCGACATTGTTATTGAGTAACATAAATAGAAACACACAACACAAGGAGAAAATCATGTCAAATGTACTAGCATTACAAACCGTTGCCGCTTCAAAAGATGACAGCGCTGAAATTCAGGGTCTATCATCACTGTGGAGTCTGGGTTGTCGGTGCGACATTGTTATCCAGTAATCATAAATAATGTAAAAGGAGAAACTCATGTCAAATGTATAAGCGTTACAAACTGTAGCCGCTTCAAAAGATGTCAGCGCTGAAATTCAGGGTCTATCGTCACTGTGGAGTCTGGGTTGTCGTTGCGACATTGTTATCCAGTAATCTTAAATAATGTAAAAGGAGAAAATCATGTCAAAAGTATTAGCGTTACAAACTGTTGCCGCTTCAACAGATGACAGCGCTGAAATTCAGGGTCTATCGTCACTGTGGAGTCTGGGTTGTCGTTGCGACATTGTTGTTCAGTAATCTTAAATAATGTAAAAGGAGAAAATCATGTCAAAAGTATTAGCGTTACAAACTGTTGCCGCTTCAACAGATGACAGCGCTGAAATTCAGGGTCTATCGTCACTGTGGAGTTGGGGTTGTCGCTGCGACGTTGTTATTGAAAGATGATAAGCAGCGCAAGGAGAAAATCATGTCAAATGTATTAGCATTGCAAACCGTCTCTGCATCAAAAGATGATAGCGCAGAAATTCAGGGGCTGTCGTCATTGTGGAGCTGGGGGTGCCGCTGTGATGTTGTTGTCAATTAAAGTTGGATGGGTTTTTCCACTGCGCTGCAGCAGCTCGTAAAAACCTGATAGCCAAAAAGGGCCGCCTTTGTTGCGGCTCTTTTTTTATGAAGAAAAAGATATAACTTAACCGGCTATGAGTTTTTTCCATCTGGGCAAGAAGAATAGCCGGAATGTGAGCAAAGCCATATTTTCCGCATTCAGCATTGGAAATTAGACATTAACTAGTTTCCTAATTGTCGTTTGAGTAAGCAAAAGCCATAGTGGTTGCATAACTCAACGGAGGTGCTTTATGTACTGGATAGAAAAAAGAGCGGGCCGGGAACTATTTAATTATGTTTTCTGCAGCTCCAGGAAATATACAAGTATTGCAGATTATCGGTCGGAATGCTGTGATTACTACCCACTAGTAAGTGGTCTGATAGGTTCTGGCTGGGGGCTACATTATTCGGCGGGTATATGGGCCAAAGTGTTACCGGAAAACTATTTGTCCGTTAACTCAGGTTTTAAGATCCACCTATCATGCAATAGCCAAAACGGTGAAAAAATGTTGTCTGCAGTTGTTCCGTATTTACTTAACAAGCGAGTGGCTTTCAAATTTATTGTAGATAGAAGATGTCACTCTTATGTTAACTCTCAAATGTGCACTAAGTCGGCTTCAGGGAAGTTTATCACTGTTTATCCCCAGTCCAATGAGGAGTTTAAGAACGTTGTCCGAGAGTTGGTTGCCTTAACTTTGGGTTTTGATGGTCCTTATATACTGTCGGACAAGCGTATGGAGGGCTCCAAAGTAGTCTTTTATCGCTTTGGTGCTTTTCTTGAGCGGAGTGACTTGAATGTACGTGCAGAAAGAACGCAGTTGGTGCAGTTACCGTCAGGTAAGTGGAGTGTAGATAAAAGGACTCCGTTTTTCTCTTTGCCAGAAGGTGTATCCGATCCTTTCGGCGATGCCCCTGAATATCCTGCGGAAGTCATCATCCATAACCGTTATCGTGCGAAAGGGTGGTTGGGTGACTCGAATAAAGGTGGAGTATATTTGGCTGAGGATCTGGAAACTGGGTTGGATGTGGTACTCAAAGAGGTTCGACCACACATCAATGATGATGCGGATGGAATTTCTGACTCAATTAGTTTGCTATTTAATGAAGAAAAAGCTCTGGTCTCATTAAAAGATACCGGTGTGGTGCCTCAAGTATTGGACTCCTTTGTTGAATGGGAGAACTCATTCTTGGTGTTAGAAAAGTTACCCGGTATTACTTTAGGTACACTTCGGGCGCAAGAAACTTTTTCGTTGTGCCTGGCAACGAATCCAACTCGTGAACGTATCATTGAATTTTATCAGGCATTGCTCGACATCGCCGAAAAAGTTCTAGAAGCCATTTATCGTGCTCATGATGCCGGCGTCTACATTGTGGATGTAGCTCCACAAAACTTTATATTTGATGAAGTTAGCGGAAAAGTTTGGTTAATCGATCTGGAAGCTGCGCGATTTGTTGGTGATGAGAGAGCTGCTCAAATTGGCACTTTAGGCTATGCCGACAATCCTGGGCAAGGTAAGCCTTTTGATGCTCAGTTAGATCTTTCTGCTGCAGCTAACGTCATTTACAACCTGGTCTGTCCGGTAAACGAGCTTTTTCCGCTGAACCCAGACTTGAAAGCGTCTTTATTGGAGTACATTTCAACTTATGTAGGCGGCAGTGTGGAGGTAAATCGTTTTATTTTGGGTATCTCTGCTGATCGCGATAAAAACCTGGCACTGTTAGCAGCTGCCAAGGCTAGCTTGGCGGGAATGAAGCAACCTCAGCATGAGGCCTGTTATGCATTGCAGCAAAATGGTTATGTTCAGTTGCAAAAAAGGCTTGCTGCCGGCATTCAGAAAAACCTGTCTGTTATGGAGGGTAAACTGGATTATCGCCCTGACTATAGAGCCGCAATCGTGGGTGACTTGTCACTCTACCACGGTGCCTCAGGGATTCTTTTATCGCTGAAGCAATCGAAAGCAGAGATTAAACCAGAGGTCATAGCGGCTTACATCGCCGGAGTAAAAGCCACTAATGTGCAGCAAGTTGTACCTGGGCTTGGAGTTGGACTGGCTGGTATTGCAAAAACCCTCATGGAGCTTGGTGAGCTCGGATTGGCAACTGAGGTTTTGCAGCAGGCGCTCAACTCGGAACTCTTGTTTGACAGCTTTGATATTTTTTATGGCGCTTCCGGGGTAGGTTTGATTGCACTGGAGCTGTATAAAACTACTAATGAGCCCATGCTACTTGAGCGTGCTGAGTGCATTGCTGGGCGAATTTGGGATGAGTTAGGGCTGGAAGCTCCTGATGATGCCAAAATCATCCACAACGAGGAGGTTTTCAGCGGTTATTATCATGGAGCGTCAGGGCTAGCTTGCTTTTTTACTGAATTAGCCGAGCTTAGCTCAGCCCGGAACTGGTTTTTAGCTGCTGAGGTTTGTATTAACTTCGAGCTACGGCAGGCGCAACAACATGTAGACGGCTATCTTACTTGGTTCCGCTCAGACAAACGCCAAGTTACCAGTCCATATTTACGCGTTGGTGCAGCAGGTATCATGCACGCTTTACTTCGTTGCTACCGACACTCAGGCAACGCTATCTACCTTGAGGCTTGTGAGCAGGCAGCCCTGTACTTGCGAAATAAAATTTCAGTAACGCCCGGTTACCTTAATGGTTTCTCTGGTATTGGTTTTATTTTCATTGAGTTATACGAGGTAACTTCAAATATCACTTACTTGGCAGAAGCCAAGCGTTTGGGTGCTCTAGTCCAGCTGTTTTCATTTGGTAACGAGCACGAACTGTCGGTTGCTGGTGAAGATAGCCTAAGGCCGGCAGATGACCTGGGTTCAGGTTCCGCTGGATGTCTCTTATTTATTAGTCGCTTGATTGGTGCTTGTGCAGCAGAGGAATTCCAACATGCTTAAGAAACTGGTTAATTTATTTCAACGCCATAAAAAACTGGCTTGGTTTGTTATACTTGCCAATGCCCTTATTGCGCTAACTAAAACAGTGGTAGATCCTATCGTGCTCAAGCTGATGGTAGATGATGCACTGACTAATAAGAATATGGATTTATTCCTGATCTTGGTGATTCTCTCAGTGTTTTTATCTGTGGGGTTGAGAACTGGTCTGTATTTTATCGCAATTTACAAGCAGAAGCTGATCAATAAAATGACTAGTGACAAGACGGGAGAGATGTTAGGCGTCTACTTTCAGTTACCTTATCAGAAAGTGAATGAAAAAGGGGAGGGGTATTACATCAGCCGAGTCTATGATGAACCTGCAAAAGTATCGCAACAAGTGGTTGGGCTCTCTGTCTCTGTTTTTGAGGCTATGCTTTCTCTGGTTGGAGCGCTCGCCATATGTATTTATTTATCTTGGGAAGTTACCTTTGCTTTGTTGATTATCGTTCCGGTTTTGTTCGCCCTTTCACGAAAGTATGGTAGTAAGATTGTCCGTCTGAGTGAGCTGGAGGGAGAAACGCAAGCGAGTTTCCGCGAAGATATGATACGTTGTCTTGAGACGTATAAATTAAGTCGGATCTTTAGCTTGCAACAGCGTGTCTCGCAGTCGGCATTACGTGTGTTGGGTACGCATCTTGATTCGAATTATGAGCGAAACAAAACATCGCAAGCGTATCAAACGTTATCTAATATTTTTCTGTCACTAGCTGAGTCCGCGGTGTTGGTAATTGCTGCTTTAGCCGTTTTCTTTGGCAGTATGACAGTTGGGGGCTTGCTTGCTTACATGAGTGGATTCTGGAAAATGATGAACTCTATAGTCGGTCTGGTTGAACAGTTCCCTAAGCTGGCGCATCTGTCTGCATTTGTTGATCGGATCAACTCATTGAAAGATGATGCAGAAAAGCCACTCACTAGTGTGGCAAATAACGTTGTTCTACAGCATGCGGCGATAGGTTATGGTGCAGAGCATATTTTAAAGGATGTGAGCTTTCAGGTTGATAAAGGAGAACGTTGCCTGATTCAGGGAGGCAATGGTAGTGGCAAAAGCACTTTATTACATGCCATCAGTGGTTTCATCCCATTAAATGCAGAGAGCCATATCCCCGACCAATCCAGAGTGAGTGCCTTATTAGCTCCATTGACCTTTTTCAAAGGCTCGCTGCGTGAACACTTAAAATTTGATGAGTTAGAACCATCTGCTCAAATGCAACTTGAATGCATTCTGAAAGACTTTGATTTGTTGGATAAGCTGGATGATGATCCTCAACATTTTTCGGAAGGGCAAAAACGTAAAGCGCAAGTGGCTTTGAGCTTGGCTAAAGAGGCAGATGTGTATATTTTTGATGAACCTCTGGCAGCTGTGGATACCAACAGCAAAGATATTATCATGGGCTGGATTAATCGCTGTACTCAGAATAAAACGGTCTTTATGGTTTTACATGGCGATGAGAAATATCACCGGGACTTTAACCGACATTTAGCTTTAAGCGGAGGGCAAGCCTCCTTAAGTTAACAATTAATCATATGGCTCGCCAGTTGGCCTATCGACTGGCGAATACCATCACGTAGCAATTTATTTTCTACCACCTCATCCAGTGCTTTATCCATGCAAAACATCCACTGATCGCGCAGTTTTTCATCCACCGGGAATGGTAAATGCCGGGCGCGCAGACGCGGGTGGCCATATTGCTGTTCAAACAACGGTGGGCCGCCAAGCCAGCCGGATAAAAACTGGAAGAACTTTTGCCGGATAGTATCCAGCGGCAGTGGATGAATAGCATACAGCTGAGCTGCTTTCGGAGCGCTTTCCATAATGTCGTAGAAGCGATTAGCCAACCGGCGCACTGTTTCTTCGCCGCCCATCATAGCGTAAGGCGTTTGCTCCGGTGTAGGATGTGGCTTGCTATTTGGCGTGGTTTTATTAAAAATCATTTGTATCAATTTCTTTATGGACATCACTTGTGGACCGTTATGCTGTATTCGGTAATCCGATAGGCCACTCAAAGTCGCCCTTTATTCATGCACAGTTTGCTGCCGCATTGGGCGAACAACTGCAATACGACGCTATTTTAGCACCGCTGGATGGTTTTGCCGACAGCTGGCAGCGCTTTGTTGCTGCCGGTGGTAAAGGCGGTAATGTGACTGTGCCGTTTAAAGAGCAAGCCTACCAGTTAGCAGAGCGGCTTTCTGACAGAGCAAGACAAGCCGGCGCGGTAAATACACTTTATATAGATAGCGCAGGTAAGCTTTGCGGCGACAACACCGACGGTATCGGTCTGGTGGCTGATTTAAAACGGCTGGGTGTTAATCTGGCTGGCATAAATGTATTGCTGCTCGGTGCCGGCGGTGCCAGCCGTGGCGCCATTGGCCCTTTGTTGGCTGCTGGTGTTAAACAGCTGGTATTGGCCAACCGTACTGTCAGTAAAGCGCAAGCTATAGCAATTAATTTTGACCAAAGAGTAGAGGCGTGTGGTTATACTGATATCCTCGGCCTGGATTATCAGTTAGTGATTAACGCAACGTCATCCGGCTTAAATGGCGAACGGCCTGATATTAACGTCAGTCATCTTCAGTACTGCCAACTGGCTTACGATATGTTATACGGTGCTAAGCCCGCGCCGTTTTTGCAATGGGCAAAAGTTGCAGGAGTGCCGCAGCAAGCCGATGGTTTGGGTATGTTAGTGGGGCAGGCAGCAGAAGCGTTTTACATTTGGCGGGGTAAAAGGCCGGATATTGCAGCAGTGTTGAAATTACTAAAGCAGCAGCTGGCGTAATGAACCAACAACTGATCTTTAATAATGACGTTGTCTTTGATGTGACCAGACAAGCGGTTAGCTTCAGTTGCCTGGTCAGTGGCTTAAAAGTGCACTGCTATATTCCTCTGCCGGCAGAGCAGCAAGCAGAAGCGTACTTGCAGCAAATAAAGGCAGACGCATTTCACTGGGAAGACGCTGCCGAACAGGCGATAGCTGACGACGCTTATAACAGCGCAGGCGAGATCTGGCTTTAAGCTTCTGCCAGATACTCGTTCTTTAATATTACATAGTTGGCAGCTGACTCTGCTAAAAAGGCTTTCTCAGCATCATTAAGTGGCCGTGCCTGTTTCACCGGACTGCCCACATATAAATAGCCACTCTGCAGACGCTTACCGGGTGGTACTAAACTGCCGGCACCGATGATCACCTCATCTTCTACTATAACGTCATCCATTACGATAGCGCCCATACCCACTAAGATGCGATTACCGAGCGTGCAGCCGTGCAGCATCACTTTATGCCCAACAGTAACATCTTCACCGATAATCAGCGGTGAGCCGTCAGGTTTGTTGCTACTGCGGCGGGATAAATGCAATACCGAACCATCTTGTATATTAGTGCGGGCACCAATACGGATAAAGTTCACATCGCCGCGTGCAGCGACTAAAGGCCAGATACTGACGTCTTCAGCTAATTCAATATCACCCACCAGCACGCTGGACTCATCTACATATACCCCTGGTGCCAGTTTCGGCGTTATACCTTTATAAGCTCGTATTGTCATAATGTCCTCCAATGCTGCGTTATTATGCAGTAAATGTATTAAAAAAGCGCTTTTCGAGCAATTTTTCTGCGAACGATCTCAAAAGCATAAGTTTTCTTAAATAACCGCTTGCAGGTATTTCAAAA
>NZ_JABSOD010000027.1 GCF_013283795.1 Rheinheimera lutimaris | reverse complement strand
CCTCCATAGGAGGTGGTTTAAGGCCGACAACAAAAAAGCCACCCTAAGGTGGCTTTTTATATTTCGGAACCCGAACTTATTTTTTACGCATTTTCTGAATAATGCGCAGCTGGGCAATGGCTTCGGCCAGTTGCGCGGCAGCTTCAGCATAGTTGAAGTCTGCGCCAGCGTGCTGCATCGCTTCTTCAGCACGTTTTTGTGCTGCTAAAGCGGCTTGCTCGTCTAAGTCTTCGCCGCGTACCGCGACATCGGCCAGTACGGTGATGGTATCGGGTTGTACTTCAAGTACACCACCGGCTACGTATATCACGTGTTCTTCGCCAAATTGTTTCACGATACGGACCATGCCAGGTTTCAGGGTGGTCAGTAACGGGGCGTGAAAAGGTAAAATACCTAACTCGCCCTCACTGCCTGTGACCTGCACGGATTCGACAAGGCCGGAGAAGATTTTTTCTTCGGCACTTACTACATCCAGTTGCACTGTCATCGCCATCTCCGCTCTCCTAAAGCCTGAACTTACAGTTTCTTCGCTTTTTCGATCGCTTCGTCGATAGAACCAACCATGTAGAACGCCTGCTCCGGCATATGGTCGAACTCGCCGTCCAGAATGCCTTTAAAGCCACGGATAGTTTCTTTCAGCGGTACGTACTTACCTGGTGAACCGGTAAATACTTCTGCTACGAAGAAAGGCTGTGACAGGAAACGCTGAATTTTACGCGCACGGTATACAGTAGTGCGGTCTTCATCAGACAGTTCATCCATACCCAGGATTGCGATAATGTCTTTCAGCTCTTTGTAACGCTGCAACACAGACTGTACGCCACGCGCCACTTCATAGTGCTCTTTACCGATTACCAGTGGATCTAACTGACGAGAAGTTGAGTCCAGTGGGTCGATTGCCGGGTAGATACCCAGTGAAGCAATGTTACGGCTCAGTACTACGGTCGCGTCTAAGTGCGAGAACGTGGTAGCTGGTGACGGATCCGTTAAGTCATCCGCAGGTACGTATACGGCCTGGATTGACGTGATAGAACCGGTCTTGGTAGAAGTGATACGCTCTTGCAGGGCGCCCATCTCTTCTGCCAGCGTTGGCTGGTAACCTACCGCTGATGGCATACGGCCCAGAAGTGCGGACACTTCGGTACCGGCCAGGGTGTAACGGTAAATGTTATCAACGAAGAACAGTACGTCACGGCCTTCATCACGGAATTTTTCCGCCATGGTTAAGCCGGTTAACGCTACGCGTAAACGGTTGCCTGGTGGCTCGTTCATCTGACCGTACACTAACGATACTTTATCCAGTACGTTAGAGTCTTTCATCTCGTGATAGAAGTCGTTACCTTCACGGGTACGCTCACCTACACCGGCGAATACGGAGTAACCGCTGTGCTCGATAGCGATGTTCCGGATCAGTTCCATCATGTTTACGGTTTTACCTACACCGGCACCACCGAACAGACCAACCTTACCACCTTTGGCGAACGGGCATACCAGGTCGATAACCTTGATACCGGTTTCCAGCAGGGCATTAGACGCGGCCTGATCTTCGTAGCTTGGCGCGGCACGGTGAATAGGCATACGCTCTTCTTCACCGATTGGGCCTGCTTCGTCGATTGGCTCGCCTAATACGTTCATAATACGGCCCAGCGTGGCTTTGCCCACCGGAACGTGAATTGCTTTACCGGTGTTAGACACGGCAGCGCCGCGACGTAAACCGTCTGTAGTACCTAACGCGATAGTACGTACTGTACCGCCACCCAGCTGCTGCTGAACTTCCAGCACTAAACCAGCCAGATCACCGTCAGTCACGTTTAACGCGTCATAGATACCAGGTACCGCATCTTGTGGAAAATCGATATCCACAACGGCGCCAATGATTTGGACGACCTTACCTTGACTCATGATGTTTCCTCAAATTTCTCAAAACTGTTTACCTTAGCCTACAGCTGCCGCACCTGCGACGATCTCGCTAAGCTCCTGGGTAATCGCGGCCTGACGTGCTTTGTTGTACACCAGCTTCAGGTCGTCCATCAGGTTACCGGCGTTGTCGGTTGCAGCCTTCATAGCTACCATCCGCGCCGCGTGCTCACTGGCAGAATTCTCTACCACACCCTGATACACTTGCGATTCGACGAAACGGTCCAATAACATATCTAAAATAGGTTTTGGATCCGGCTCATACAGGTAATCCCAGTTATGTGCTTTTTGCTCAATATCTGCTTTTGGCAAAGGTAAGAGTTGATCGATCACTGGCTCTTGCTTCATGGTGTTTACAAATTGGTTGTACACCAGAAATAAGCGGTCAATCCGGCCTTCGTTAAATGCGTTAAGCATTACTTGTACCGAACCAATCACATCAGCCAAACGTGGTACGTCACCTGAACCCGCCTGTTGCGCTACTACCTTACCGCCAAAACGCTTGAAAAAGGCGGTTGCTTTGTTGCCGATAACAGCAAACTGCGCATCCACACCTTTGTCTTTCCAGCTTTTCAGCTCAAGGGCAACTTTTTTAAACTCGTTGGTATTCAGGCCACCGCAAAGACCACGATCAGTAGAAATGACAATATAACCAACCCGTTTTACTTCACGATCCGCTAGATACGGATGGCGGTATTCCAGGCTGCCATTGGCAAGGTTCCCGATCACTTTGCGCATACCTTCAGCGTATGGGCGTGTTGCAGCTACACGGTCTTGCGCTTTGCGCATTTTGCTGACCGCAACTTTTTCCATAGCACTGGTGATCTTGCGAGTATTATTAATACTCCCGATCTTACTTTTTATCTCTTTACCACCGGCCATGACTGTATCTCCGTTTCATTCAACGAATGGGGCGGCATAGCCACCCGCATTGATTACCAGGTCTGTGTTGCCTTGAATTTCTCAATGGCAGCTTTGAACGTAGACTCGATTTGGTCGTTGTAGTTACCGGTTTTATCGATATCAGCCATCAGCTCAGCGTGTTCTGCTTTCATGAAAGCGATTAAGCCGGCTTCAAAATCCAGGATTTTGGCCACGTCGACATCTTTCATAAAGCCTTTTTCGATAGCGAAAATAGACACACCCATTTCAGCAACGCTCATTGGGCTGTACTGCAGCTGTTTCATCAGCTCAGTTACCTTTTGGCCGTGCTCTAACTGGGCGCGGGTTGCTTCGTCAAGGTCAGAAGCAAACTGCGCGAACGCCGCCAGCTCTGAGTACTGGGCTAATGCCAGACGAATACCACCGCCTAATTTCTTGATGATCTTGGTTTGTGCTGCACCACCAACCCGCGATACCGAAATACCGGCGTTCACCGCAGGACGGATACCAGCGTTGAATAAGTCAGTTTCTAAGAAAATCTGACCATCGGTAATCGAAATTACGTTAGTAGGTACGAACGCAGAAACGTCACCAGCCTGAGTTTCGATAATTGGCAGCGCCGTTAATGAACCGGTTTTACCTTTTACTTCACCCTTGGTGTACTTCTCTACATAGTCAGCGTTAACGCGTGATGCGCGCTCCAGCAAACGTGAGTGTAAATAGAATACGTCGCCCGGGTAAGCTTCACGGCCTGGTGGACGGCGTAACAGCAACGAGATTTGACGGTAAGCTACAGCTTGCTTTGACAAATCATCGTATACGATCAGCGCATCTTCACCACGGTCACGGAAGTATTCGCCCATGGTACAGCCAGAATAAGGTGCCAGGAACTGCAGCGCAGCGGCTTCTGAAGCAGAAGCTACAACCACGATAGTGTGTGCCAGTGCGCCGTGCTCTTCCAGCTTACGTACTACGTTAGCAATGGTAGAAGCCTTTTGGCCTACTGCAACATAAACACACTTAACGCCGGTGCCTTTCTGGTTGATAATTGCATCGATAGCCAGAGCTGTTTTGCCAGTCTGACGGTCACCGATCAGCAATTCACGCTGACCACGGCCGATAGGGATCATCGCATCAACTGACTTATAGCCAGTCTGCATTGGCTGGTCTACTGACTGACGTTCAATTACGCCTGGCGCAATTTTTTCTACCGGCTCAAAACCAGCAGCTTCAATCGGGCCTTTACCGTCGATAGGTGCACCTAAGGTGTTTACTACACGGCCTAATAACGCCGGGCCAACCGGTACTTCTAAGATACGGCCGGTGCTTTTTACTTTGGTGCCTTCAGTTAAGTCCGCGTACGGGCCCATAACTACCGCACCAACTGAGTTGCGCTCTAAGTTCAGCGCGATAGCATAGCGGTTGCCAGGAAGCTCAATCATCTCGCCCTGCATACAATCTGCAAGACCATTGATACGGATAATGCCGTCAGTTACCTGAACGATAGTACCTTCGTTACGAGCTTCACTGACCACTTCGAACTGAGCAATACGACTTTTGATCAGTTCTGATATTTCAGTGGAATTCAGTTGCATTCTCTGTTCCCCAATTACGACTGCAGCGCAGTTGCTAAACGATCCAGCTTACCGCGGATCGAGCCATCAATTACCATGTCACCTGCTTTGATTAGCATGCCGCCAACCACTGCAGGATCTTCGCTACAGTTCAATTTAACTTTGCGTGCCAAACGTTGCGATAATGCCGTGGCCAGCTTGTCTTGTTGTGCTTTGGAAAGCTTGGTTGCAGAAACCACAGTAACGTCGATTTCTTTTTCAAACTCCGCTTTTAACGCAACAAAGGCAGCTAACACTTCAGGCAACGCCAACAAGCGATGATTTTCTGCCATCACTTTTATAAAGTTCTGGCCGTGCTCATTGAGTTGCTCACCACATACCTGAATAAACAGACCGGCCTGCTTGTCAGCAGCGCCGTTGGCGCCCAAATAAGCGCCAACCTGGTCGTTCTTTGCTACTTCAGCAGCAAAGGCCAACATCTGTAGCCAGGCGTCTAACGCTTTTTGCTCAACCGCAAAATCGAAAGCCGCTCTGGCGTAAGGACGAGCAATATTAGTCAAATCAGACATAGCTCATCCTCTTACAGTTCTTGAACCAGTTTTTCCAGAATGTCGCTGTGAGCAGCTTCATCAATAGAACGTTGCAGAATTTTCTCTGCGCCGGCTACTGCTAATGCAGCAACTTGCTTGCGCAGATCTTCACGTAAACGGTTACGTTCCGCTTCTAATTCTGCTCTGCCAATCGCCAGAATGTTTTCACGCTCGGCATTGGCTTTGTGCACGGCTTCATCCAGCATTTTGGCTTCGCGTTTTTTCGCTTGCTCAATAATGTCGGCTGCCTGGGCTTTAGCATCTTTTAACTGATCTTTGGCTTTGTCCTGGGCTAATGCCAGGTCTTTTTCCGCCCGATCAGAAGCCGCTAAACCATCAGCAATTTTTTTCTGGCGCGCTTCAATCGCATTGATCAGCGGCGGCCAGACAAACTTCATACAGAACAGCACGAACACCGCAAATGCGATTAATTCGCCTAATAGAGTGGCGTTTAAATTCACGACCGCTCCTCCTTAATAGTAAGTTGTTCGAATTCGCCCGTTAATTACAGAACGAACAACAATACCATCGCGATACCAACACCGATCATCGCAACAGCATCAATCAGACCTGCCAGGATGAACATTTTAACTTGCAGTGAAGGCGCCAGCTCTGGTTGACGTGCACAAGATTCTAAGAACTTACCACCCATGTTACCGAAACCTATTGCGGTACCGATAGCACCGAAACCGATTAACAGAGCAACTGCGATATATTTAAGGCCTAATACTAGTTCCATTTTTTATCTCCGATATTTCAATAGTTAAAGTTAAAGTAAAGCAAAAACGATTAGTGATTGTCTGAGCTAGCCATACTCAGATAAACGATTGTCAGCATCATAAATACAAATGCCTGTAATACGATTACCAGAATGTGGAATACCGCCCAAATGAAATGCAATGGCAACTGTATCAACCCAACTGCACCAATCAGAATGAAAATAAGCTCACCAGCATATAGGTTACCGAACAAACGCAATGCCAGTGAAAACGGTTTCGCTACCAGCGCGATAGTTTCCAGCAGCAGGTTAAATGGGATCAATAAGACCTGTACCGCGACATTTGATGAGCTAAAAGGATGTAATGTCAGTTCTTTAATAAAACCGGTAACACCTTTTATTCTTACAGAGTAACCAATCATCAACAGAAACACACCAATGGCCAGCGCAGCTGTCATGTTGATATCTGTTGTTGGTACGATTTTCATGTACACGTCATGTGAATCCATGCCAAAAGCCTGTTCGCCAACAAAGCCGGCGAAGGCGGGCAGGAAATCTACCGGGATTAAGTCCATCAGGTTCATTAAAAACACCCAGACGAAAATCGTTAACGCCAGTGGTGCAATTAGCGCACTTTTACCGTGAAAGGTATCTTTAACGTTGGCAGCAACAAACTCAACCACCATTTCTATAAAGCACTGAAACTTACCCGGAACGCCGGTTGTTGCTTTGCTGGCAGCACTGCGGAAAATCCACAGAAAAACCAGACCAAGGCCAATAGACCACGCCAAAGTATCTATATGCCATGTCCAGAACCCGGCCTCACTACACGCTTTATTAAATACGACACTGCCATCGACAGTGCACATTTTGGCGTTTGTAAGGTGGTGCTGAATATGGCTGGAGAGGGTTAACTCTTCACCTGCCGCCATGTTTCCATCCCAATTTTAATGTTTAAAGAAAAACGTAGCTGACAATTGTGCTAGTAATGTCAATGTAAAGCCAACGACAAAGGCGGCAGCAACACTATCAGGCTGCTGTAATACCAAAGCGCACAGCACAACAATCAAAATCATTTTTACTGAATGACCGCGCAGTAAAGCTGCTCTGGCCAGTTCAGGTTGCTCGGCTGCATTAACTCTGAATGCAAGCAAAGCAAACGCAAAATTCGCTATGGCAGCAACCAAACCACCTTTAAAGGCGGACTTGGCGGCTACTGCATCGACAGCTAAAAAAAAAGCCAGTGCGATAACCCCGGCTACTACCAGCTGGCACAACACCAACTTGTAAGCTGATTTACGCGCCTGCACTGTATTTTGTTCAGTCAATGTCTGTCCCCCTGAAAGTACCCGTGAAGGGGGTCTAAAAAGCTTGCGAAAGTATACTTATCTGCCTTTAATTTGCAACAAAAAGCGGCAGCTGCCCCGCGATAGTACAGGGCTGGTACAGAAAATTGGTACATTTTGGTGCATTAATGCTCAGCAACGTTCAACTTATTTATGATACCGTCTAACTCATCCAGACTGCTGTAAGCAATTTCTAACTTACCTTTACCTTTATTGTTGTAGCTTATCTGCACCGGTGCCGCAAAACGCTCACTTAAACGTTGCTCCAGCGCCATCACATCAGGGTCACGTGGTTTTTCCGCTACCACTGGTTTGGGTTCCAGAATACGCCGCACTAGGTTTTCAGTTTCACGCACGGTAAACTGTTTTGCCGCCACTAAACGTGCGGCATCTGACTGCTCGTTATCTTTTAATGCCAATAATGCTCTGGCATGGCCCATTTCAATATCGCCATGTTCCAGCAGTAATTTTACATCGTCATTTAACTGGTTTAAGCGCAATAAGTTGGTAACAGAAGCACGGGATTTACCCACTGCATCAGCTACTTGCTGGTGAGTAAGGGCAAATTCGGTCAATAATCTGTCCAGCGCTACCGCTTCTTCCATCGCATTTAAATCTTCACGCTGAATATTTTCAATCAGGGCGATGGCAACCGCGGCTTCATCCGGCACGTCTTTAACAATACAGGGTACTTCTGACAGTTGCGCCAGTTGGCTGGCACGCCAGCGCCGTTCACCGGCAATGATCTCGAACTTATCTTTTGTCAGTGGCCGCACAACTATCGGCTGGATAATGCCCTGGGCACGGATAGAACTGGCTAAATCTTCCAGTGCTTCCTGGGACATATCTTTACGGGGCTGATATTTGCCGGGCGCAAGAAATTCTACCGGCAACAGTTGTAATTCACTGCTACTTACGGTGGTGGTGTTGCTGGTTCTGTTGGACGTAAGTAAGGCATCCAGACCCCGGCCCAGGCCGCGTTTCTTTACCGACATGCTAAATAGCTTCCCTAAAATTGCTCAGATCAGACAGTGGCTGTGCTGTTTACGGTTTTTTTATCTGCCCGACGTAACATTTCACCGGCCAGTGCCAGATAAGCTTTTGCCCCGGTTGAATTTTTATCGTAATACATTACCGGTGCACCGAAACTGGGTGCCTCTGCCAAACGCACATTGCGCGGGATCACCGCACGATACACTTTGTCACCAAAATGTTGTTTTAATTGTTCCGCAACATCGTTCGCTAACCGGTTGCGCGGATCGTACATGGTTCTTAATATACCTTCGATCTTTAACTCAGGATTAACCGCTGCCGCCAATTGGTTAATGGTTTCAACCAACGCGGTCAAACCTTCCAGAGCAAAATACTCACACTGCATAGGCACTAACACGGTGTCTGCAGCGGCCATGGCATTAACGGTCAACATATTCAGCGAAGGTGGGCAATCGATAAAGATAAAATCGTAACTGTTGCGGTAGTCTTTTAATGCATTGCGCAAACGCAGTTCGCGGGCAAATACATTCATTAAGCGCACTTCTGCAGCTGTTAGATCAGAGTTTGCGGCTACCAGGTGATAGCCACCACTGGTTTCTTTTACCACTACATCAACCAAGGGTTTGTCGTCTACCAGCAGTTCGTATGCGGTGGCCGGTAAATCGTATTTATCGACACCGCTACCCATAGTGGCGTTGCCTTGCGGATCTAAATCGATCAGTAACACTTTGCGCTTGGTTGCTGCCAGCGAAGCAGCCAGATTCACCGCTGTGGTGGTTTTACCCACACCACCTTTTTGGTTAGCAATTGCGATGACTTTCGCCACAAGATGTCCTCGATATCAGTTAGCAGGGGTCCAGTATTACCAAATGCCGTTGTGCTTGCAACTGCGGCACAATAAGTGGCTGAACAGCGGCTACTTTAACAAAATCAGGTAAAGCTGCAATTTCTTCTTGTACCGCTGCGCCTTTCATGGCGAAAAAGCGGCCTTTCTCAGCCGGTAAGTGTTTACACCAACTGAGCATATCATTGATTGAGGCAAAAGCGCGGCTTATTACGCCGTCGTAACCTTGTGCCGGCAGATGCTCTTCAACACGGCTTTGCAGTGGCTGAATATTATCCAGCTTTAATTGCAACTTTACCTGATTTAAAAAACGGATGCGTTTGCCCAGGCTGTCGAGCAAGGTAAAGTGTTTGTCAGGGTAATAAATGGCCAGTAATACGCCTGGCAACCCCGGGCCTGTACCGACATCAATAAAGCGCTCTCCGGTTAAAAACGGCGCGACAACTAAAGAGTCCAACACATGTTTTATCAGCATTTCGTTAGGATCGCGCACTGATGTCAGGTTGTACGCACTGTTCCATTTATCTAATAATTGCACGTAGCTGACACATTGCTGTAATTGTTGCTCTGACAATATCAGCTTAGTTTCAGCTACCAGTGCGCGGAGTTTTTCTAACATCGTGATCCTTAACCCGGCTTAGGCAGATTTTCGCAGTAAGCCTTGTTTCTTCAGATAAACCAGTAACAACGAAATGGCCGCCGGCGTAATGCCGGAAATACGTGATGCCTGGCCCACCGTTTGCGGCTGGGTTTGGTTTAATTTCACGATAACTTCGTTTGATAAACCTTTTACTGATTTATAATCAAATTGTTGCGGCAATAACGTTTGTTCATTACGTTGTTGTTTGGCTATTTCGTCTTGTTGCCGATGGATATAGCCTTCGTATTTTATCTGAATTTCTACCTGTTCAGCTGCAGCTTGATCGGCAATCCCCGGGCCCAGATCACTGATTTGCATTAATTGCGCGTAAGTCACTTCCGGCCGGCGCATTAATTCTTCCAGATTGGCTTCTTTTGTCAGCGGGGTTTTTACCAGCGCATTTACTGCCTGTAATCCCGCGTGCTGTGGGTGGACCCAACTTTGTTTCAGACGTTGCCGTTCCAGCGCAATCTGTTCCATTTTTTCATTAAAAGCAGCCCAGCGAGCATCATCAACTAAACCAAATTCACGGCCTTTTTCGGTCAAACGTGCATCTGCGTTATCTTCACGCAACATTAAGCGATATTCAGCACGGCTGGTAAACATGCGGTACGGCTCTTTGGTACCCATGGTGGTTAAATCGTCTACCAGTACACCAAGGTAGGCTTGCTCACGGCCCGGCGACCAGCTGTCTTTTTCCTGACTAAACAGGGCAGCATTTAAGCCGGCTAATAAGCCCTGAGCACCGGCTTCTTCATAACCGGTTGTGCCGTTTATCTGGCCGGCAAAGAACAGGCCTTTAATAAATTTGGTTTCCAGGCTGTTTTTCAGATCACGTGGATCAAAGAAGTCATACTCGATGGCGTACCCTGGTCTGGTTATGTGAGCATTTTCCATGCCTTTAATCGAGCGTACTATGCTCAATTGCACATCAAAGGGTAAGCTGGTTGAGATGCCGTTCGGATAGACTTCATGGGTAGTTAAACCCTCGGGCTCAATAAAGATCTGATGTTTGTCTTTATCGGCAAAACGGGTAATTTTATCTTCGATAGAAGGGCAATAACGCGGGCCTATGCCTTCAATTACGCCGGTGTACATCGGTGATCTGTCGAGGTTATTACGGATAACTTCGTGCGTTTGTTCATTGGTGTAAGTAATGTAACAAGGGATCTGTTGCGGATGGTCGCTTTGCTTGCCCATAAAGGAGAACACCGGTGTTGGTGTGTCACCTGGTTGCGGTTGCATCAAAGAAAAATCGATAGTGCGGGCATCAATACGGGGCGGTGTGCCGGTTTTTAACCGATCTACCCGAAACGGTAATTCACGTAAGCGTTTTGCCAAAGCAATCGATGGTGGATCACCTGCTCTGCCGCCGGAGTGGCTTTGTAAACCAATATGTATTTGGCCACCTAAAAAGGTACCAACGGTAAGTACGACAGACTTAGCTTTAAATTTTAAGCCCATCTGGGTTACCACACCGGTGACCTGATCATTTTCAACGATAAGATCATCACAAGCTTGTTGGAAAATACTTAAATTAGGCTGGTTTTCCAGTATATGCCGGATTGCGGCGCGGTACAGTTGACGGTCTGCCTGGGCACGGGTTGCTCTGACAGCTGGGCCCTTTGAGCTGTTTAACGTTCTGAACTGAATACCACCTTTGTCAGCAGCGATGGCTATAGCACCACCTAAGGCATCAATTTCTTTTACCAGATGGCCTTTACCTATGCCGCCAATAGCCGGATTACACGACATCTGGCCAAGGGTTTCAACATTATGTGTAAGCAACAATGTATTGCGTCCCATGCGGGCAGCAGCCAAAGCAGCTTCTGTGCCGGCATGACCACCACCGACAACAATTACGTCGAATATCTCTTGGTACAGCATAGTTGCCTCAGGTTAATCCGCTAAACAGTAACAGGGCGTGTATTGTAGCGCGATCCTGATGTAAGTGGAATGCTGTTGCGGGCAGAGGATCTTCTAAATTAAATAAGATCTTTTTAGAGATCTTTTTATTATGTTTACTATTAAGCAAGACATTTTCAGTGCATAAGCCGATCTTCCGGTAAAGGATCATAAGCTTAGGCAGGATCGGATCCTGTGATCAAGCCAGGATCTAATGTTGTTGAACCGGTGATCAAAATGGCACTTTATCCACAAGGCAGAAAAAAATATTTTTTATATTAAGGATAAATACAGCTTAATCACCGGTAAACGCTGTACTTATACACATTAAGATTCTGGTAATCGTATAAATGTGTATAAGTTGGTGTTAACTCTGTTTAACCTGTGATCGCAGTTTTATCATCGCTTTATCATGCTGATATAAAGATTATTTCGTCTTGTCACAGTAGATTAGCTGCAAGTTGGTTTTATTGCTGAGGCCAACCCGGGAGAGACTAACGTTATCCTGTTCTTCCTGAGATATACTTGTGTTTGCGGGTGGTTCTTGCCACCCGCTTTTTTTATGCCAGTACTTTTATCAGTTTCGGTAACCAGGCAACAGCAGTATCTTCAGGCAATGCCGCTTGCTGAGCGTCAATTTCCAGTGGGCTGATCAGGCTCACCGCTCCCTTTGCTGACAGTAAAGCGGCCAGTTTTCGTCCGGCTTCACAAAAAGTATCGTATGCAGAGTCACCTAAAGTGATCACGGCATAAGAAAGTGTGGTAAGATCACGCCGATCTTGTGCTAATTGATCCGCAAAGGGTTGAATATTATCAGGCAGATCTCCTGCGCCATAGGTGGATGTGATCACTAACCAAACCCCGGAAGGGTTAAGGTGATCCAGTTCGGGTTTCAGATGAAGTGTTGCTTCATAGCCCGCTTGTACCAGTGTTTCAGCAACTTGTTCTGCCACATATTCCGCTGCGCCCATTTGGCTGCCAACGAGGATGTCTATCATGATATGCCTCTTGTCATAAGAATGTTTGGCTATACTACTGGAATAAAATCAGCCAAAGCTATGTTTTTGGCATGATTTACGTGCTTTTACTGCTCTGCAGGCTAAGTAAAAGCAACAATAGCACTATCACTACGCCTGCGTGTTATTGAGGTTTAAACAACGTATGTCTGACACTGTGTCATTTTCCCAGCTAATGCTGCCTGAAGCTATTATTCGTGCTGTTACCGAACTTGGCTATGAAACGCCGTCGCCTATCCAGGCTGCAGCTATCCCGAAATTATTAGCTGGCGAGGATGTATTAGGCCAGGCGCAAACCGGTACCGGTAAAACCGGTGCTTTCGCGCTGCCTTTATTAGCACGGCTTGACCCTGCACAAAATGATCCGCAAATTCTGGTTTTGGCGCCAACGCGTGAGCTGGCGATTCAGGTAGCTGAAGCATTCCAGGCTTATGCCCGTTATATGCCGGCGTTTCATGTACTGCCGTTATACGGTGGCCAGAGCTACACCAATCAGCTTAAATCGCTGAAACGTGGCTCTCAGGTAATTGTTGGTACGCCAGGCCGTATTCTCGATCACTTAGACCGTGGTACGTTAAAGCTGGATAAGCTGCGTGCTATCGTACTGGATGAAGCCGACGAAATGCTGCGCATGGGCTTTATCGACGACGTGCAAACTATTATGGATGCCACGCCGGCCGGCCGTCAGGTAGCCATGTTCTCTGCTACTATGCCACCGCAAATCCGCGCTATTGCGCAAAAGCACTTAAAAAATGCTGAAGAAATTAAAATTGCCTCGAAAACCAGTACAGTAGAACGTATTAAGCAAAGCTATGTGATGTTAGATGGCAATCAAAAGCTGGATGCGTTAACGCGTGTACTGGAAGGCGAAGAGTACGATGCCACTATCGTATTTGTGCGCACCAAAAGTGCTACTGAAGAAATTGCCGAAAAACTGGGTGCCCGTGGTTATGCCGTAGCGTGCTTAAATGGTGACATGAACCAGGCGCACCGCGAGCTGACCATTCGGAAAATGAAAGCGAACCAACTGGACGTTATTGTTGCTACCGACGTTGCGGCCCGTGGTTTGGACGTTGAACGTATCAGCCTGGTAGTAAACTACGACATTCCGTATGACAGCGAAGCCTATGTACACCGTATCGGCCGTACCGGTCGTGCCGGCCGTGAAGGAAAAGCGATTTTATTCGTTTCGCCACGTGAGCGCCGTTTACTGCGTACCATTGAGCATGCTACCAAGCAGCCGATTGAGCAAATGTCTCTGCCAACCGGCCGGGTTATTGAACAGCGTCGTATCGAATCGTTCCGAGAGCAGTTAGCACAAACGATTGAAACTCAGGATTTAAGCTTCTTCCAAACGTTAATTAACGATTGGCGCGAGAAGATTGAGACCACAGAAAATGACCTGGCCGCGGCGTTGTTATATTTAGCGCAAAAAGACCAGCCGTTAAACGTGGCCAGCCAGTTCCCGGAAATTCGTGAGCCGCACGCCCGTGGTGGCGATCGTGATGACCGTCCGCGTCGTGAACGCTCAGATCGCCCTGAACGCAGTGGCGAGCGTCCGGACCGTGGCCCGCGTGTTAAGCGTGAAATGAAAGGCGACTACCAGACTTACCGCATTGAAGTAGGTAAAGAGCACGGCGTACGTGCCGGTGATATCGTTGGAGCTATTGCCAACGAAGCCAATATCGACAGCCAGTTTATCGGTAATATTAAGCTGTTTGAGCATTTCAGTACCGTTGAGTTGCCTGCAACCATTCCGAATGAGATTTTCCAGCACCTGAAAAAAGTTTATGTGCGTAAGCAAAAGCTGAATATCACGGTAGACAGCGGCGCAGCACCGGCCGGTGAGCGTCGCCCGTCTAACGGCCCGGGCCCACGCCCGGGTGCTGCACCACGCGCACCACGTAAACCACGCGATTAAGTGGCCGTGTAATACCAAACCCTGCCGAGGCAGGGTTTTTTATTGGCGACAGATTAACCACTGTGCGTGTTAAACAGCGCTTGTTTGCCAGGCGGAAGTTTCTTATTGTAGAAGGCTTGCTTAACACACTGATAATAAGAGAGCAGCTAATTATGCCGACCATTTTTTCCCGCCCCTTGCCGTTATTTAGCCTGCTGGCAGCGTTGCTTTGCAGTAGTGTGGTAAATGCCGATGCTATCCGCCAAACCAAAGGTGACTTCGAAGATAAGTTTCGCCAGTTAGACGAAGTGCTGCCTACACCGAATGTGTACCGTAATGCTGCAGGTGAACCGGGCCAGCAATATTGGCAGCAACAGGTAAATTATAAAATGGACGTGGTGCTGGATGAGGCTAAACGCCGGATCAGCACTAAGCAGCAAATTAGTTATAAAAATAACTCGCCCTACAGTCTGAAGTATCTTTGGTTGCATCTGGATCAGAATATCTTTAAAAGCGATTCGCTGGCTGAAATGAGTACCGACTTTGGCGGTATCGGCCGCCGTGGCCCGGCCACATCGGTTGGTGATGGTGATATTACGGCCCGTTTAAGTCTGGAAGAGCTACGCCGGCAGCAGTTTATGGCCGACAATGAGCTGGGCTTTGTTATCAGCAATGTTAAAAGCAGTAGTGGTAAAGCCTTGCCGGTGACCATTGTTGGCACCTTGATGCGCATCGATTTGGATAAGCCGTTAAAGCCCGGCCAAACAACCGATTTTAGTCTGGATTTTGCGTTTAATATTGTCGAAGAAGATGCGGTATCGGCACGCTCCGGTTATGAGCACTTCCCCAAAGACGCCCGCGAAGGTGGTAATGATATTTTCTTATTGGCGCAGTGGTTTCCGCGTTTAGTGGCTTATACCGATTATGAAGCCTGGACCAATAAAGAATTTTTAGGTCGTGGCGAGTTTACGCTGGAATTTGGTGATTATGATGTCCGCTTAACGGTGCCGGGCGACCATATTGTATCTTCGACCGGCGAGCTACAAAACAGCAGCAAAGTGTTAACTAAACAGCAATTGGCCCGACTGGAACAAGCCAAAACGGCGAAACGACCGGTGTTTGTGGTTACTGAAGCGGAAGCGCTGGAAAACGAGAAAGACGGCACTGACAGCAGCAAAACCTGGCATTTTAAAGCAAAAAACGTGCGTGATTTTGCCTGGGCTTCATCGCGTAAATTTATCTGGGACGCCAAAGGCTATCAGCAAGGCGGCACTGAGCAGCCGTTTGTGATGGCGATGTCGTTTTACCCTAAAGAAGGCGGCGAGCTGTGGCAGAAGTATTCCACCGAAGCCATAGTGCATACCATGGAAGTGTACTCGCGGTTTTCGTTTGATTATCCGTATCCGGTAGCGCAATCGGTAAATGGTCCGGTCGGTGGCATGGAATACCCGATGATCACCTTTAACGGCCCGCGCACTAAATTGCAGGACGATGGCAGCCGCACATACTCGCAAGCCGAAAAGCGCTTTTTAATCGGCGTGGTGATCCACGAAGTCGGCCATATTTACTTCCCGATGGTGGTTAATTCCGACGAGCGGCAGTGGACATGGATGGATGAAGGCTTAAACAGCTTTTTAGACGGTGTTGCCGGTCGCGAGTGGGATCCGACCATTCCATGGGGCGTAGAGCCGCGCGATATCGTCGATTATATGAAATCCGATGTGCAGGTGCCTATTATGACGCAGTCTGACAGTGTGTTAAGACTGGGGCCGAATGCTTATACCAAGCCGGCGGCGGCGCTGAATATCTTGCGCGAGGTGATTTTAGGCCGCGAACTGTTTGATTTTGCCTTTAAAGAATACGCCACACGCTGGAAGTTTAAGCGGCCAACACCGGCAGACTTTTTCCGCACCATGGAAGAAGCCAGTGGGGTAGATTTAGACTGGTTCTGGCGCGGTTGGTTTTACAGTACTGACCATGTAGATATCTCTCTGGATAAAGTGTTTCAGCTGCGTTTAGATACCAAGAACCCGGACATTGATTTTCAGCGCCAGCGCCAGCAGGAGTTGGATAAGCCGATGCCGTTGTTTGTTGAACGCAATAAAGCCGAAGGTAAAGTACTGTGGGTTGAGCAAAATCCTGATGTGCGCGATTTCTATGACGACAACGACCGTTTTACCGTCACTAACAAAGAGCGTAATGCTTACAACAAGTTCCTGCACGATTTAGAGCCGTGGGAGCGCACCGCCTTTGAACGCGCGGTAGCAGAAGATAAAAACTACTATGTACTCCGGTTTAGCAACAAAGGCGGCCTGGTCATGCCAATTCTGCTGCAGCTGAACTACACCGACGGCAGCAGTGAGCAGCAGTATATACCGGCCGAAATTTGGCGCCGCAGCCCAAAGGCAGTGAATAAACTGATTGTTACCGCCAAAGATAAAGTACTGCAGGACGTAGTAGTTGATCCGAAATGGGAAACAGCCGATGTCGATATTGAAAACAACTTTTACCCGCGGCGGATTATTCCGTCGCGCATTGAAGCTTACAAAGCCGACAAGAGCAAAGCCAAAGTCAGCCGCGATATTATGCAGGACAGCAAAACCGAATTGAAAGATCCGGCGAAAAAAGCTGACGACAAGTCAAAGGATAATAATTGATGCGTAGGCTGTTAGCCTTGTTGTTACTGGCCGCTGTTTGCGGCCAGTTAGCTGCGCATGAAATGAAAACAGCACTGACTAAGGTGCTGTTTAATCAGCGCAGTGGCAATATCGAGGTGATGCACCGCTTTTATGTGCACGATGCAGAACACGGCGTAAAGCAATTGTTTGATAAAGGCGCTGACTTACTCAACAGCGAGCAAACCCAACACACCTTCAGCCGCTATGTTAGCGAGCATTTTGCGTTAACCTCTCTAAGCGGCGACGCTATCAATCTGACGTTGATTGGCGGACAACTGGATGGCCGGTTTTTCTGGGTGTATCAGGAAGCAACTATACCGACCGGGTTAGACGGTTTGCGCATTAAACACAATGCCTTGCAGGCCTTGTGGCCGGCGCAGGTGAATACGGTAAATGTCGAAGGCCGTGGTGAAGTAAAAAGCCTGAGCTTTGACAATAAAACCGGCTGGCAGCAGCTAAGTTTTTAGCTTTGGCTTTAAAAGTAACCGGCCAGGCGCCATATATCCGCCGGTAGACAAAATCTGGAGCTGAGCATGGTTATCGCCTGTCCGAGTTGTAATGGCTTAAATCGTTTACCGACACAGAAGCCGGCGCTTGAAGCGCGTTGTGGTAAATGCAAACAGCCATTGTTTAGCGGCGAGCCACTTGAGCTGACGGCAGCTAATTTTTCTGCCCATGCCAATAAAAGTGAATTGCCGCTAGTGGTGGATTTTTGGGCCGGTTGGTGTGGCCCGTGCCAGAGCTTTGCGCCGGTTTTCAGCCAGGCAGCACGTGAGCTGGAGCCGCATTTTCGCTTTGGTAAAATCAATACTGAGCAACAGCAGCAATTAGCGGCGCAGTTTAATATCCGCTCTATTCCTACCTTAATGCTGTTTAAACAGGGCAAGGTTGTGGCACAACAAGCGGGTGCTTTACCCAAGCAAGCCTTTTATCAATGGCTGTCTCAGTATAAGTAAGTGTTCACTCACATTTTGGAGGCATTATGACATCACAGGTTTTTACGCTCAGCAGTCCGGACATTAAAGAAGGCCACTTTATGGCCAAAGAGCACGAGTTTGATGGTTTTGGTTGCAGCGGCAAAAATGTGTCGCCCGAACTGCAGTGGGCTAATGCCCCTGCGGGAACCAAAAGCTTTGCCGTTACCGTATTTGACCCGGATGCACCCACTTGCTCAGGTTTTTGGCACTGGCTGGTCACCGACATACCTGCTGCTGCCACAGGCTTAGCCCGCGGCGCCGGTAAAGGCAGTTTGCCACCAGGTTGTCGCAGCTTTAACAATGATTACGGCAGCAAAGACTTTGGTGGTGCCTGCCCGCCCGAGGGCCATGGTATGCACCGTTATCAGTTTACCGTTTGGGCATTGCCGGAAGACAGCTTGCCGGCAGCAGATGGCGCCAGCGCCGCTGTGGTTGGCTTTATGCTCAACGCCATGGCACTGGGCAAAGCTACACTAACCGCCACTTACGCCCGCTAAGTGTTAACAACGGGATATCAGACTAAGGCCGCATACCGCGGCCTTTTTTGTTGCGCTAAGCTAAGGCTTTTCGCCAGCCGGAGGCATTATTCTGCCAATATCAGCAAACAATATGACTAACCGCATACCACAACGTTTTTATGTGTTGCTGGCCGGCTTTTTCAGTCAGTTACTTTGTCTGGGCGTTGCGCGTTTTGCTTACACGCCGCTATTACCGTTAATGCAGCAACAACAGGTGCTTAATGATGCCAGTGGTGGCTATCTGGCTGCGGTGAATTATCTCGGTTATATGGCCGGTGCCCTGCTGGCCGCCAGCCTGACTAACCTTAGACTAAAAGACAGCCTGTACCGGTTGGGGTTGATCTTAGCTGTATTGAGCACCTTGGGTATGGCGTTAACTACTAACGTTTGGCTGTGGTCGCTGTGGCGCTTTATTGCCGGTTTAAGCAGTGCCGGTTCTATGCTGATAGCCTCCGGCCTGATTATGCACTGGCTGTTAAGCCACAAACAACGGGCGGAGCTGGGCATCCATTTCGCCGGGCTGGGTTTTGGCATAGCGTTATCGGCGTTGTTAGTCGAGCTAATGGTAGCGTTACAGCTGGATTGGCGTGCGCAGTGGCAATACTTTGCCTTGTTTGGTGTACTGCTGGCGATTCCGGCCTGGCGCTGGTTGCCGCGGCCTGCAGTCGTTGTACTGTCGACACACAATAGCGCTGCTGATACGCCTCCGGCCAAACGCTTTATCCGCCTGATGCTGGCCAGCTATTTTTGTGCCGGCTACGGCTATGTGATCAGTGCGACCTTTATTGTCACCATAGTCGAGCGCATGCCGGGCTTAAGTGGCAGCGGTAACAACAGTTTTATCATACTGGGATTAGCGGCAGCGCCGGCGGTAATGCTATGGGATTTAATCGCCCGCAAAACAGGGTATCTGAAAGCCATTATGCTGGCGTTATTGGCGCAAAGCGTGGCAATTTTACTGCCATTATGGTTTAGCTCACTCACGGTGGTGCTGTTAAGCGCGGCGCTGTTTGGTGCGACTTTTGTCGGAGTGGTCAGCTTGGTATTAACCATGGCAGGGCGACTGTACCCGAGTAAACCGGCGAAACTAATGGGCAAAATGACCCTGGCCTACGGCAGTGCTCAGGTAATAGCGCCGGCATTAACCGGCTATTTGGCCGAAACCACCGGCCACTATGCTATCGGCTTGTATCTGGCGGCGGGTTTTGTTGCGTTAGGCGCACTGCTGATTGCGGTGTTAATAGCAACGGATAACACCGCCCAGCGATTGGATCAGCTGAGTTAGTTACTTCCCGATACAGAATAAGAAAATTATATATAAATCAATTCAATATGTGCGTTGCGGGGTGGGTAGGGATCAATGTCCGTGAACCGGAACCCTCATAACGTACTGATTATAAAAAGTATTACTCTACTCTATCTCACCCGGATCTTCATCCGGAACGATGTTTAGGTCCAAATGAAGCTGATTTGAGCTGTTCAGCCCGGCAATTTTTTTAAGCTCGTCAGGAGTCTCATCACTGAAGGTCGCGAGGTAGTAGTAGGGATGGCCGTCGTCACTACTAACCATGTCATATTCCACGAAGTACTGCTCTACCTCTTCGAGCGTCCAGTGAACCTCTCCTGCAATAGCAACTAATAGATCGGTGTTGTCGTCAAGGTGGTTGTGACCTTGGGGGAGAGCTGAAAGTTCTGCAGAGGTGATCCCTTTATCCTTCCAGTTTCTCAGAATGCCTGACCATAAATTAGCTCGCAGGTTTGAGCTGGGTTGGAACCTAGAAGCATTCCAATGAATGACATCTCGCTCACCGTTTTTCAAATAAAGAACGACCTGTGCTCTCTTGCGTGCTATCAGTTCATTTTTGAAAGATGCCTCATTAGGAACGAAAGTTAGGGACGGTTTGCCGTCGCTGGACTTCGGTCCGCTCTCCTCAACCGAGTCGAGTAGTCGCTCGATAACTCTCTCTGGCGTGTCGAACCCGACTGCCAACCCTTCTAATCTGCGGTACACATCATCTGAAATGCTTATTGTAACTGGCATCTTAATATTTCCATGGATTTAATCATATATAGAACTATATATGATTAATCGCATAGGTCAAGCTTTCTTCCGGAAGACCTGGTTCATTGCAAACGTAATTAAATTAGTCTCAACGGATAAATTCCACGTGTGTCTACTGGAGTCGAAACATAACTTATTTCAGGTCGACCAAGAGCTGCAATAATTAATCGACAAGCTAATGCCTGCATTTGTAATAGCGTGCTGCTTTGAGTGCCAGTTCTTACATTCCCTCCGTACACAGCAAAACCTAATGGCTCGTCAAAGAATAGGGCTTCATGCATAGCGTCGTTGCGAACTACAGAAATCTGCGACGCTTTTTTTGGACTATCAACTTTCGCCCATGTCGGTACTGGTATATTAAACTTTGTACACATCCATTCGATTCGCTGAGCGTGGGAGTTAGGCTTACTGCTGTCTATTGGTTCCTTAACTGACAGCAACTTGTAGCATGTATCGAGCGCCATATACAAATACTGAAACCGCTCAAATGCCAAAGAGTGCGGGTATTGCGAAAGAAACAAAGAGTGGATAATTGCAGCTACTCGTTTCAAGGCTCTAGGTTGCCCACGTGCATTCTTTACGTAGCTTAGAACCAATTCAATTGCATCCTCTAAAGTGCAGCGATTAAGTACAAAATCTACCAATTTTCCCGGCTTAATCGGCGTTGCGTCGACAAAACCAGCTTCCGTTGTCGTAAGTCGCATACCTGTAAAAAATGATATACACCATACAACAAAATCAAGTTCTTCATGGGATGCACCATCGTGAAGTGTCAGCACGTGAGTTTTAGGAAGTCCAAACACTCTGGTGGAATAAGGCAGCTCCTTTTTAACACCATTGATGAAGTTTTTTTCAAATGCTTTTCCGGGGTAAATCCAGTCATTTATTACATTTGAATCGGACAAAACATGCTCTACAGCATATTTATGGTCAGGGAGTGTTTTAACCGAAAAACGCTCATTTTCGATGTCTAGGTGGTGCGGATAAAATCCAAAACATATTGTGTTTTTCACTTTTTCACCAAGATAACTGATATTTTGACGTAGTTATTTTTGCAGCGTAGCTTAAATTATTTGTATACATAGCGTGTGGATAACTTAAATTATATTGACAGATGAAAGGTGCTCGATTGACTTTTGGCGCGTCGCATACAAGCATCTGCTTAGATCACACTGCTTCAGCGATCCTTAGTGCCTCTTTGTTATGCTCTCACTCTGAAGGACAACGTGGCTTGTCATATATGAATAGGTCTAGTGGTTAGTGCAAGCGTTTGAGTTAACGTTATCCGTCTTCCATTCTGGAGCTTTAATAATACACTAGACGCAAGGAGTGTTTCCTTTCACGGTCTGGTTGTCGCTTTTAATATTAAGACTTTATTTACCGATACAAAACGAGCTGAAAATCTTACCGAGTAAGTCATCCGAACTAAATTCGCCGGTAATTTCGTTTAAGTGCTGCTGGGTTAGCCGCAGCTCTTCTGCGAGGATTTCGCCGGCGATATAACTGTGTAGTTGTTCCTGGCCGATAGCTAAATGTTCGGCGGCACGGTCCAGTGCATCTAAATGACGGCGGCGCGCCAGGAAGCTGCCCTCGGTGCTGGCGTCAAAGCCGATACATTGTTTTAAATGCTCACGCAGCGCATCGATACCAGCGCCGGTTTTAGCGGACAAGCGATACACGGGTGTATGGCTATCGGTATCCGGAGTCATTGGTTCGCCGGTTAAATCGGCTTTATTGCGAATAACCGTTACACCCAGGTTCGCCGGTAAACGGTCGATAAAATCGGGCCAGATATCGTGTGGATCGGTGGCGTTGGTGGTGGTGCCATCAACCATAAACAGTACCCGGTCGGCTTGCTCTATTTCTTGCCACGCCCGCGCTATACCAATTTGTTCGACCTGATCGGTAGCGTCCCGTAAACCGGCGGTGTCGATAATATGCAGCGGCATGCCGTCGATATGGATGTGCTCACGCAGTACGTCGCGGGTGGTACCGGCTATCTCGGTGACAATAGCGGCTTCGCGGCCGGCAAGGGCATTTAGCAAGCTGGATTTACCGGCGTTAGGACGGCCGGCGATAACAACCTTCATGCCTTCGCGTAAAATACTGCCCTGGGTGGCCTGCTTTTTTACTGTGGCAAGATAATCAATAATCTCAGCTAAATTAGTGGCAACTTTGCCGTCGGATAAAAAGTCGATTTCCTCATCGGGGAAGTCTATCGCTGCTTCGACGTACATGCGCAGGTGAATAACTTTTTCGACCAGTTGGTGAATACGGTTGGAGAACTCGCCCTGTAATGATTGCATCGCACTGCGTGCTGCTTGTTCGCTACTGGCGTCAATTAAGTCGGCAATGGCTTCGGCCTGGGCTAAATCGAGTTTATCGTTTAAGAATGCGCGCTCAGAGAACTCGCCCGGCCTGGCGATACGCACATTGGGCAGGGCTAATACCTGTTTTAACAGCATATCCAGCAGCACAGGGCCGCCATGACCTTGTAGCTCCAGTACATCTTCGCCGGTAAACGAATTTGGCCCGGGGAAGAGCAGGGCGATGCCCTGGTCCAATACCTTAGCCTGGCTGTCAAAAAACGGTAAGTACTCGGCGTAGCGCGGTTTAGGCAGCTTGTGCAGTATAGCTTGGGCGACGGCTTTGGTATCGGGGCCGGAGATACGGATAATACCGACACCGGCGCGGCCGGGGGCGGTGGCTAAAGCGGCGATGGTGTCGGTAGTAAACATGGTGTTGCCTCTTAATAGAAAAAGCCTGTCAACGTGATGCGACAGGCTTAAGGTTTAACGGCAAGGGCAAGGAAATCATCATTTCGCCGCTTTCGACAGCACGTCGCTGCTTTTAAAAACTACGGCGCTGTCTCAATCTCCGCAACATCCCTGTTGCTGCTACATGATGACACCTTACCCCTGCTTTTTAGCTTGTTTAAGCTTTTTTAGTATGCAGGCCTTTCTTTTCCATACCTTTGTAGATGTATAACATCTGCGCCAGTGAAATAAGGTTACTAACAAACCAGTACAGTACTAAACCACTTGGGAACCACAGGAAGAATACAGAGAACGCCACAGGCATCCACATCATAATCTTCTGCTGCATTGGGTCGGTAACCTGCATTGGTGTCAGTTTTTGCATTAAGAACATGCTTAAACCAAACAGAACCGGCAGTACGTAGTACGGGTCTTGCGCCGACAAGTCGTTAATCCACAGCATAAAGGGCGCGTGGCGCAGCTCTACGCTTTCCACAAATACCCAGTATAGTGCCAGGAAAATCGGCATTTGGATCAGCATCGGTAAACAGCCACCCATAGGGTTAACTTTTTCTTTGCGATACAGTTCCATCATAGCCGGGCCCATTTTCTGCCGGTCGTCTTTGTAGCGAGCCTGCAGTTCTTCAATTTTCGGCTTTAAGTTACGCATTTTGGCCATCGACTCGTACTGCACCTTGGTTAACGGGTACATAGCGCCTTTAACAATCAGCGTGATACAAATAATTGCCAGACCCCAGTTCACCACAAAACCTTGAATGGTGGTGAGTAACCAAAACAGTGGCTTTGAGATAAACCACAGGAAACCGTAATCTACGGTTAAATCCAGACCATTGGCCAGTTTAGCCAGGTTATCCTGGGACTTAGGGCCGGCGTAAAAGCTGCTGCCTAAGCTGATTTGTGCGCCGGGTTCGATATTGACTGCCGGGCCTTTAGCACCTATAACACCCTGACCATTGCGCACCAGGCTGTATAACTGATTATCGGCTTGTTGATCCGGTACCCAAGCTGCGACAAAGTAATGTTCCAGCATTGCTACCCAGCCACCATTAGTGGCTTCCAGCAGGTTTTTGTCCTGCATATCATCAAATTTGTATTTGTTGTAACGGTCTGTAGAAGTACCGAAAGCTCCACCGCGGTATATCGGCATCATCATGCTGCTTTTTTCGCCGTTATCGATACTTTGCACCAGATGTTGATAAGGCTGAACGGTTTTAACTTCGCCGCTTTGGTTTTGGATAAAATATTCTACCCGGACATCATATTGGCCGGCCGTAAAGGTAAAGCGTTTTTCAATTTGCAGGCCGTTATGGTTAAACATTAACGGTACCACTAATTCTGTGGCGCCCTCTGCCAATGTATAGCTTTGTTGTGTGCTGCTGTATACCGGCCGGCTGTTACGGCTGTCGTCCGGGCCATCGCGGCCAATCAGGCCGGATTGCGCAACATACTCGAAGCCCGGTAAGCGGCGCATTAACGGGTAAGCATCACCGGCACCTTTATTCAGCTCAAACTCCGGTAATTGCAGCGCAACAATATCGCCACCACGGCTGCTGATGGCTAAATCCAGTACATCAGTTTTTACACTGATAGTGCTATTGCCGCTTGCGGCTACCTGCGCCGGTTGTTCGGCATCGGCGGTGGTCAGCTGTAAATCGGCAGAACCGCCTGCACTGTTGCTGCTTTGTTGCGTTACCGGTGTTGCCGGCTTGGGTGCAGTGTCAATATTCCACTGCTGCCAGAGTAAAAAACTGACCAGTGCCAGACCAATAACTAATAAACTACGTTGTGATTCCATGGCTTAGCTTTTCTCATTGTGCTTTTCAGGAACAGGATCATCACCGCCCGCATGCAAGGGGTGACATTTCAGTATTCGTTTCGCTGCTAACCAACAGCCTTTTAATACGCCAAAGCGTTCTATCGCGGTGATAGCATAATGTGAGCAGGTTGGATTAAAGCGGCAGCTGGGTCCAAACAGCGGACTAATCAGTCTCTGGTACCCGCGCAGCAGCGTTAACGCTATGCTGACAGCGAAGCGGTGTACTGGCGAGCGATCTTGCGCCATAACTTTTCCAGTTGCCGTTGTAACTCATCATTAGCGGTATTGCTAATATCACCTTTCACCATCAGTACCAAATCGACACCAGGCAACTCATGTTGATGCAAACGAAAGCTGTTACGCACGCAGCGCTTAATACGATTGCGGTGCACGGCTAATTTAACACGTTTTTTCGCGATAGTAAGGCCTAATCGGGGATGAGGCAGTTGATTGGCTTTTGCCAGGATGGTGAACAGCGGGGAAGAAACCCGAAAAGGAAGTTGGAAGACGTTATCGAATTGACCGGGAGTTAACAGACGTAACTCCCTGCCGAATTTCAAGCTGACCACTCAGCGGCTAACCGCTGATTAAGCAGATAAACGCTGACGGCCTTTAGCACGGCGACGCGCTAGTACCTGACGACCACCTTTGGTAGCCATACGAGCACGGAAACCGTGGTTACGCTTGCGCTTTAATACGCTTGGTTGAAAAGTTCTTTTACTCATAATCTCATCCGTCCGGTCGAAATATTTACTAAAGGTTTCTGTGTTTTAGTAAATATACCAAAACGCAGCTGACAAAAATGAGCGCGAATTTTAAGTAGTCTGGGGCCTAAAGTCAATCTGATCCTGTGTTTTATTGCACAGCGATCTTGTCTGAGCCTGTTTTTACTAAAGTTTTCCACAGGGCGCTGTAGTTTAACTGAATAAAGTGTGGGTTATTTTACTTTTAGTTCAAATTGGTCGGGCAAAAAGCGGCAGTATTATGAAATGGTATAAGAGAAATATATTGTTTTTAAACATTGGCTTATGGCTGTTTCTTTGCGCAGGGCGCTAATTTGAAAAAGTCAATATTGAAGTTGTGGATAAGATAGTACCATAATGTGCGCTTCGTTAACTTACGCCAGCCTTTTTAATCATTATAACTAAGGCTTCAGGAGATATGGTGTATCAGTCCGTTTGGCAAAATTGCCTGCAAGCGCTGCAAGCCGAATTGCCCGCGCAGCATTTCAGTATGTGGATCCGCCCGTTGCAAGCCGACAGTTCTGACACAGGGCTTACCTTATACGCGCCAAATCGCTTCGTGCTGGATTGGGTGCGTGAAAAGTATCTCAGCCGGATCTTAGAGCTGATCCAGGATTACTGTGGCGACGATGCGCCGCGCTTAAAGTTTGATGTGGGTTCCAGCCAAAGCAATAAAGCACGGTCTAATACGCCGGCGCCGGCTATAGCCGCTGTGCCGCAAGCTGCGCCCGTGCAGCGTGACGCGCCAGAACCGGCACCCAAGACTATCGTTACCAGCAATGTGCGCGCTAACTACACCTTTACTAACTTTGTAGAGGGTAAATCGAACCAGTTAGCCCGTGCTGCTGCCAGTCAGGTAGCCGATAACCCCGGCACCGCGTATAACCCTTTGTTTATTTACGGCGGCACCGGTTTGGGTAAAACCCACTTATTGCACGCCGTTGGTAACGGTATCCTGGCAAAGAAGCCGGATGCCAAAGTCATTTATATGCACTCTGAACGCTTTGTACAAGATATGGTAAAAGCGTTACAAAACAATGCTATAGAAGAGTTTAAGCGCTATTATCGGTCGGTTGACGCGTTGCTTATCGATGATATTCAGTTTTTTGCCAATAAAGAGCGCTCGCAGGAAGAGTTTTTTCACACCTTTAATGCCTTATTAGAAGGCAACCAGCAGATCATTTTAACCAGCGATCGTTATCCGAAAGAAATTGATGGCGTGGAAGACCGGTTAAAGTCGCGTTTTGGTTGGGGACTGACTATCGCTATCGAACCGCCTGAGCTGGAAACCCGTGTCGCCATTCTGATGCGCAAAGCGCACGAAAACCAAATCCGGTTACCGGAAGAAGTGGCGTTTTTTATTGCCAAGCGCTTACGTTCTAACGTGCGCGAGTTAGAAGGCGCATTAAACCGTGTTATCGCTAATGCTAACTTTACCGGCCGGCCGATTACTATCGATTTTGTGCGTGAAGCGCTGCGCGACTTACTGGCGTTACAGGATAAGTTAGTTACCATCGAGAATATCCAAAAAACTGTGGCGGAATACTACAAAATCCGTGTAGCCGACTTATTGTCTAAGCGGCGTTCGCGCTCAGTTGCACGGCCGCGGCAAATGGCGATGGCGTTATCGAAAGAGCTGACCAACCACAGTTTGCCGGAAATTGGCGATGCTTTTGGCGGTCGCGATCACACTACAGTGCTGCATGCCTGCCGTAAGATCGAATCGTTAAAAGAAGAAACGCACGAAATAAAAGAAGACTTCCAGAATTTAATCCGTACTTTGTCATCCTAAAGGGACGTGGTCATGCAATTTACCATTAACAGAGACGCCTTACTCAAACCATTACAAATGGTGTCCGGTGCCATAGAGCGCCGCCATACGCTGCCTATTTTATCTAATGTATTGTTGGAAGTAAGTGAAGCGTTATTATTACTTACCGGCACCGATTTAGAAGTCGAGCTGGTCGCCACTACCGATGGCCTTACCGTGCAGAGCCCCGGCCGTATTACCGTACCGGCGAAAAAGCTGCTGGATATTTGCCGTAGCTTACCGGAAGGCGCAGACATCCGCGTACAGCTGCAGGGTGATAACTGCGTGCTGACCTGTGGTAAAACCAAGTTCACCTTATCGACCTTAAGTGCGTCAGAGTACCCCAATTTAGAGAGCTGGCAGGGCGAGGTTGATATTCAGCTCAGCCGTATGCAGCTGCGCAAGTTGCTGGACGATACCGCCTTCTCGATGGCGAACCAGGATGTGCGTTATTACTTAAACGGCTTATTGTTTGAAGTAGACAATGGTGCGGTAAAAGCCGTTGCCACAGACGGCCACCGTTTGGCGCTCAGCAGCCTGGAATTGCCGGGTCTGGTTGCCCAACAAAAACAAATTATTATTCCACGCAAAGGCGTATTAGAAGTGATGCGCTTGTTAGCCAGCGACGACCAACTGGTTACGTTGAGTCTGGGCCAAAACCATATCCGTTTAACCGACAGCAATTATGTCTTCAGCAGTAAGCTGATTGACGGCCGTTTCCCTGATTACCGCCGTGTCTTGCCACGCAACAGTACCAAGCTGGTTACTGCACACCGCAGTGTGTTAAAAGATGCCTGTACCCGCGCCTCTATTTTATCTAACGAGAAATACCGTGGCGTGCGCTTTACCCTAAGCAGCGGTGAGCTGCAAATTGTGGCGAATAACCCTGAACACGAACAAGCCGAAGAAGTGATTGAAGTGGAATATCAGGGCGACAACCTGGAAATTGGTTTTAACGTTGGCTATCTGCTGGACGTGTTAAATACCCTGGCCACTGATCTGGTTATTCTGCATTTAAACGACGCTAACTCCAGTGCGCTGGTAGAAGGTGTTGGCAATGTGGGCGCCTCTTACGTTGTTATGCCAATGCGCCTGTAACTATGTCACTGTTGTCAGTTAGCGCCAGTCAGTTTCGCAATCTGACGGCAGTGTCGTTAAACGCACATGCGCAGTTTAATTTAATTGTTGGCATGAACGGCAGTGGCAAAACCAGCCTGTTGGAAGCCATTTACTATTTGGCCCATGGCCGCTCCTTTCGTACCAGCCGGCCACAGCGTTTAATACAGCATGATAGCGACGCCTTTGTGTTACATGCTAAGGTGTCGGCACAACAGCACACTCACAGTTTGGGTTTGCAGCGTGATAAGCAGGGCGATTTAGTGCTGCGGCTAAATGGTAGCAATGTTAACCGGCTGGCCGAATTTGCCAGTTTGCTGCCGGTACAGCTTATTACGCCAGACAGCTTTCGGCTGTTTTTTGGCGGGCCAAAAGAGCGGCGGCAGTTTTTTGATATGGGTTTGTTCCACGTGGAACAAAGTTTTTTCGACAGCTGGTTACGCTTTAACAAAGTGCTGAAGCAGCGCAACGCCTTATTGAAAACCAGCCGGCAGTATGACAGCCAGTTCGAATTCTGGGACCAGCAGTTTACCGTGCTGGCGTTTGAACTACAGCGGTTGCGGCAACACTATGTCAGTCAATTAGAAGCGGCGTTTCGGCAGTTAACTAATGGCGATGCGTTAATGCAGCAGTTAAGTTTTCAGTTGCAGCAAGGCTGGCCGGAAAAAGTTACCGAGCCGGCGCAGTTGCAGCAGTTACTGCAGCACAGCTTTAGCCAGGACAGCCGGATGGGCTTTACCCAGTACGGCCCGCAGAAGGCCGATTTAAAGCTTAAAAAAGACCAGTGGGCAGCAGAAGAAGTGTTATCCCGTGGTCAGTTAAAAGTGTTATTATTTGCGCTTAAAATTGCGCAAAACAACGTAATTCGTGACAACGGCCAGAAACAACCGCTGTTGTTGATCGATGATTTGGCGTCGGAGTTAGATCAGGAATCTACCCGACAGATTTTTAGTTATTTACGCGATATAAACTCACAGGTTTTTATTACTGCAATTAACGCTGAACAGGTTTCACCTTTTATCACCGCCGAACAATTGGCGATGTTTCACGTGGAACATGGACAGCTAACAGCACGGACAGATGACGATGGCCGAACAACATAACTACGATTCCTCGAGCATAAAAGTATTAAAAGGACTGGATGCAGTTCGTAAAAGACCAGGCATGTACATCGGCGATACCGATGACGGCTCAGGCTTACACCATATGGTATTTGAGGTAGTTGATAACTCTATCGACGAAACCCTTGCCGGGCACTGTTCTGATATCTGGGTAACTATCCACAGCGATGGTTCGGTATCGGTGCGCGACAATGGCCGTGGTATTCCAACCGATATGCACGAAGAAGGCGTATCCGCCGCTGAAGTTATTATGACCGTGCTACACGCCGGTGGTAAGTTTGACGATAACTCCTATAAAGTATCCGGCGGGTTACACGGCGTGGGTGTATCGGTAGTTAACGCGCTGTCTGACAAGCTGGAACTGACTATTCGCCGCAAAGGCCAGGTGCATCAGCAAATTTATCATCTGGGTGTACCACAAGCGCCATTAGCAGTAATTGGTGAAACCGAAGATAAAGGTACCACTATCCGGTTTTGGCCAAGCCCAACGGTATTTACCGATATCAATTACCACTTTGATATTCTGGCTAAGCGTTTGCGCGAGCTGTCATTCTTAAACTCCGGCGTCAGTATTATCCTGACCGACGAGCGCAACGATAAAAAAGACCACTTTAAATATGAAGGCGGCATCGAAGCCTTTGTACAGTACTTAAACCGTACTAAAACCAGTGTGCACCCGAAGGCTTTCTATTTCACCGATCAGCGCGATGACGGTATTTCGGTTGAAGTCGCCATGCAGTGGAACGACAGCTATCAGGAAAACGTATTTTGTTTTACCAATAACATCCCACAGCGCGATGGTGGTACTCACTTAGCCGGTTTCCGCGGTGCCTTAACGCGGGTATTAAATACCTATATCGAGCAGGAAGGCTACGCTAAGAAGATGAAGGTGCAAGCCTCGGGTGATGATGCCCGTGAAGGCTTAACTGCGGTAATCAGCGTTAAAGTACCGGACCCTAAATTCAGCTCGCAAACCAAAGATAAACTGGTGTCCAGTGAAGTGCGCTCGGCGGTAGAAAGCGTCATGGGCGAGAAGCTAAACGAATATCTGCTGGAAAACCCGGGTGACGCTAAGATCATCGTTGGCAAAATTGTCGACGCTGCCCGTGCCCGTGATGCCGCGCGTAAAGCGCGTGAAATGACCCGCCGTAAAGGCGCGCTGGATATTGCCGGCTTGCCTGGTAAGTTGGCTGACTGTCAGGAAAAAGACCCGGCTTTGTCTGAACTCTATATAGTAGAGGGTGACTCTGCGGGTGGTTCTGCCAAGCAGGGCCGTAACCGCAAAAACCAGGCTATTCTGCCGTTAAAGGGTAAAATTCTGAACGTAGAAAAAGCCCGCTTCGACAAAATGCTGTCATCGCAAGAAGTTGGCACCCTAATCACCGCCCTGGGCTGTGGTATCGGCCGTGAAGAATATAACCCGGATAAAACCCGTTACCACAGCATCATCCTGATGACGGATGCTGACGTCGACGGCTCGCACATCCGTACGCTGCTGTTGACCTTCTTTTACCGTCAAATGCCGGAGCTTATCGAGCGCGGTTATATCTACATTGCTCAGCCGCCACTGTATAAAGTGAAGAAGGGCAAGCAAGAGCAGTATATTAAGGATGAAGCAGCGTTAACAGAATACCTGACCACGCTGGCTCTGGACGAAGCCTCGCTGCACGTTAATGCCGACGCGCCTGGCATCGGTGGTACTGCGCTGGAAACGCTGGTACGCCAGTACCACAAGGTTTCGGCCACTATTGTACGCTTAACACGGAAAATCCCTTATAACCTGCTAAATGAACTGATTTATGTACCGACGCTGGATGTAGCACAGGCCAAGTCAGCAGAGTACAGCGAGCAATGGGCAAAGAACCTGGTTCAGCGCCTGGATGATAAAGAAGGTGATGGTTCCAGCTACAGCTATGCGGTACATGAAGACCGCGAGCGCCAATTGTTCCTGCCGAAGGTGATTATTCGTCAGCACGGTATCGATAATGAATACCTGCTGCACTACGACTTTGTTACCTCGCGCGATTACCTGAGCATCGCTGCACTGGGTGACGCTATCCGCGATCTGATAGAAGAAGGTGGCTATATCCGCCGTGGTGAGAAAATCAAACCGGTAGAAACCTTCCTCGAAGCGCTGGAATGGTTAATGAGTGAGTCTAAGCGTGGCCTGTATATTCAGCGCTATAAAGGGCTGGGCGAGATGAACCCGGAACAATTGTGGGAAACCACCATGGATCCGCAAAGCCGCCGCATGTTGCAGGTAACCATTGAAGACGCCATCGGCGCCGACCAGTTGTTCGCCACACTAATGGGCGACCATGTAGAGCCGCGCCGTGCCTTTATTGAAGAGAACGCGCTTTATGTGGCTAACCTGGACGTGTAACCTGACGCTGATTTGATATGTAATCAAAAAACGGGCCGACAGGCCCGTTTTTATTTCTGCTCTGCTTTTACTTCCGGTTCGGCGTAGTAATAGCCCACACCGTACATGGTATGGATAAAGCGTAGCTTGGGGTAGAGCTGGCGGTGTTTGGCGCGCAGTTTGCGGATATGGCAATCTACCGTGCGCTCGTTAATATCTTTAAAGTCGGTATAGCTGCTGTCGATCAACTGGCTGCGACTGAAAATTTGTTTCGGGTGTCTGGCCAATACCTGATGAAAGTTAAACTCCAGCCTGGTCAGGCTTACTGATTGCTGCGGCGAACTTAACGTAAAGCGCTGCTCGTTCAATACCAATAACGGCACAGGCTGTGCGGTCGTAGGTTGCGGCGCAGCGACAGGCGCGCTCAGGGCTTTCATGTGTAGCTTTAAGTCGCCCAGTACAGTGTTCAGCTCGGTTATCTGTGCCGACAAACGTTGATACAGCACATCCGGCATAGTAGATTGCTGTACCTGCTGCTCCAGCAACGACACCAACAAAAAGGCTTTTTGCGACAGCTGTGCGCCGGTATGCGTATCGGTTTCGTCAGTCACTATCATCGGTAAACCTCCGGAAAACGCTACTATGACGTAAAAAAAACGAAAGTGAATAGCACTTTACTTTTCTTCACGCTTTTAGCGCTTTTCTTCCACAATTTTTCCATAGTGCTGCGCTAACTTGATATTGGCTAAATACGGCTTTACCAATATTAAGGTAATTATGGCGATGCACCAATACTTTAATGGATTATTAATGGGTACGGCAGTGCTGCTGTGCGGCTGCTCAGTCTTTGCTGATCGTGCGGCACCACCGGCAGGATTGGAGGAGCGGGTACAGCCTGATGCCGGCTTGCCGGCATCCAAAACCGCCGGGCCGGATCCAGACGACCCTTACTATGCAGCATTGGAACCGGTGCCCGAGCCCATGCCGTTGCGCAATACCGGCTCACTGTTTAATCCCGAGCGGTTGCATAGCCTGTATATCGAACGTTCACATTTTAAAGCCGGCGATATCGTGTCAGTACAGCTGTCCGAATCGACCAAAGCGACGAAAAAGGGTAATACCCAGCTGAAGAAAAGCACAGAGTACAACCTTGACCCTATCCGGGTGCCTGGTGGTAACCTGGAAATAGCCGGTAGAGAAGTTAACCTTGGCTTAAGCCAGGATCAGCAGTTTCAGGGTGACGGTTCGGCCAGCCAAAGCAACGACTTTGAGGGCGAGCTGACCGTAACGGTAATGCGGGTGCTGAGCAACGATAACTTACTGGTGCGCGGTGATAAATGGATGCTGATAAATAACGGTAAAGAATTCATACGCTTAACCGGAATAATCAGGGCAAAAGACATTGATAAGGATAACAAAATTAAGTCGACGAAAATTGCCAATGCCCGGATCGAATACTCCGGTACCGGTGCTTTGGCCGACAGCCAACGGCTGGGCTGGCTGACAGAAAAACTGAATAATCCTGAACTATGGCCATTGTAAACTTGCACTACGCATTCGCTATCGCTGTGGTGCTGCTTAGCGGCTGCAGCTACGAGCGCACTATCCGCTATCAACTGGAAGCCCCGGCACAAAGTTTGGTGCTGGAAGCCACCGGCTATGCCGTCGTGGCATCGCAGCCAGGCAGCAGCTACGAAGATAAGTTGTTACAGGCAATGGCAGCGTCGCGTCAGGATGCGTACCGGCGCTTAGCCGAACAGTTGTACGGTAAAAAGCTGACGGCCAGCAGCAGTGCTGACCAGGCAGTGCTAACCGCTGACAAAGTGCAAAGCCAGGTGCAGGGCGTTATAAAGGGTGCCGAGCTGGTTACAGAGGCGATAGAAGGTCACTTTTATGTTACGCGGTTAAAGCTGGATACTGCCAACTTAGTTACGCTGCCGCAGGCTGAGCTGACTCCGCTAAGCAGCCGTGTAAAGTGGTGGTACTGATGCGCGCCGGCTTAGTGTTGTTGTATTGCTTGCTGCCCTGTGTTGCCAGCGCCGATTGGTACAGTGGCAGTGGCAGCGCGGTGGTGTTTGATGACAACCGCCAACTGGCGCGGCAACAGGCAGCCAGGCAGGCATTGCGCAGCGCCTTACTGCAGGCGGGTGTGTCCCTGACGGCACTGAGTGCGTTGCGCCATGACGAACCGGGTGCTGAGCTGTTTACTCTGCAGTCCGGGCTGCCGGTTGCGCAAATTGTAATTGAAGAAGAGCATCAGCGTGATAACAGGTTGTCGGTGACGTTAAAAGCCGATATCTGGCCACAACAAAGCCTGTGTGAACAGCGTGCTGTAGCAAAAGCCGTGCTGTTGGCGCCGTTAAGTTTGGCACCGGCAGCGGCCCCGGTAACGCTGAATAACAGCGGACTGATGAACGAAATAAACCAGCGGCTCTTTGCCGCGCTGCGCGCTGCCACCGCAGATTTTCTGGTCAAGGCGGTTGCTCCGGGCCCCCTGGCCGCGCCGGAGCAGTACCACGCAACTGCGGCACAGCAACAACTGCGCTACCTGGCAGAATCGGCTCAGGCACAGTTTATTATCAGTGGCCGGCTGCTTAACCTTGCTTTTGGCGTGCAGCCGGCTGGCTTACTGAAAAAACAACGTTGGGTGCGTCAGTTTGCCATGGAACTGAGTGTGTTTGACGGTGTAAGCGGCAATCTTATCCAAAGCAAAACCTACCAAAGCCGTACCCTGTGGCCGTACGCCATGACCACGGAGACTGATCCGGCCAGCGACCAACTGTGGCGCTCAGACTATGGTATTGAACTGCAACGGTTGTTACACGACGCGGTTGACGACAGCGCCGCACTGCTTAGCTGTGTGCGGGTAAAAGCACAGGTGATCCGCGTAACAGACCACAGCGTGGCGATAAGCGCCGGCAGTCGTCAGGGCCTGCAGGTGGGCGACAGGTTCAGCTTAACCTACAGCGACAGCTTTACCGATAGCTGGGGTAACCGCTATCAAAGTGCGACACCGGAGCCGGCGCAGTTGGAGGTAATTCGCGTTTATCCGGACCATGCCGATACGCGGCCGGTAAACCAGAGGTATCCGGCGGCGGTACAGGTAAGAGACCAGGTACAACAAGACAGTTTCAGGGAGCCACAGTATGCAAATTAATAACACCTTACTTAACAGCCTGACAGACTGGTCAGGCAAAACAGACGCTGACAACACTGAAGGCGATAACTTTATGCAAACGCTTAGCGCCGCTTTAACGCCCGATAATGCCAAAGACCCCGGCGAGCAGGCCGCGCAGCTGATTAGCCGGCTAAGTGGCGGGGCGGATGGCAGTGCCGCCGGTTTAAGCAGTTCGGACGCTATGTTTGCTGCCCTTACACAGAATATGATGCAAACTATGCTGCAGGATGCGTTAACGCCGCCACAAACTGCCGCGCAAGCCGAAGCGGCAACTCCCGCCGGCGCCTTTAGTGACGGCAGTACACCTGGCTTTGGCGACGTGCTGGACATGGTTAATCCGTTGCAACATATCCCCGTGGTAAGCCAGTATTACCGCGACTGGACCGGCGATGATATGGGCTATATTTCTCAGGTAGCCGGCGGCGCGCTGTGGGGCGGCAGCCTTGGGGTAGCGGCGTCTTTTGTTAACCTTGGCCTTACCAGTGTTATGGGCCAAAGCCCGACGCAATATATACAACAGTTTTTTGCCGGCGACGACGCCACAGCAGCCGGCTCCGCCAGCAATACCCTGGCGGGCAACAACAGTAACAGCAGCCGTAAAGCCGTTAGTAACAACGTCAGCAATACCGTCATCACCAGTCCTGCCTATAATAACGGCAATAACTCCGCTAACTATAACAGACCCGTTACCGCCAACAGTACAACTGCGCGTGGTCCCATCAGCAGTTAAACCGGTACAAAGTGGCATTGGTGCAGCTGTAACGGCCCTCAAACGGCCGCTATCGCCGTGCCGGTGCTAACATTTTTGCTAAAAGCCCTTACTAACCCTACAGATCGAGGCCACAACCAGGTATACTTTCCAGTCATTTTTTCAGTGAGTCACTTCGCATGCATAAGTACGATATTAAAACCTTCCAGGGCTTAATACTGGCCTTACAGGATTATTGGGCACGCCAGGGCTGTGTATTGGTGCAGCCGCTGGACCTGGAAGTGGGCGCCGGTACCTTCCATCCGATGACCTTTCTACGCTCACTGGGGCCAGAGCCCACCAACGTGGCGTATGTGCAGCCGTGCCGCCGGCCTACCGACGGCCGCTATGGCGAGAACCCGAACCGCTTGCAGCATTACTATCAGTTCCAGGTGATTTTAAAGCCGTCGCCGGACAATATTCAGGAGCTGTACTTAGGCTCGCTGCGTGAGCTGGGTATTGATACCCTGGTGCACGATATCCGCTTTGTTGAAGACAACTGGGAGTCGCCGACATTAGGCGCCTGGGGTCTGGGCTGGGAAGTATGGCTAAACGGCATGGAAGTGACCCAGTTTACTTATTTCCAGCAGGTTGGTGGCTTAGAATGCCGCCCGGTTACCGGCGAGATTACCTATGGTTTAGAGCGTCTTGCCATGTATATCCAGGGCGTTGACTCTATCTATGACCTGGTATGGACCGACGGCCCGCTGGGTCGGGTAACGTACGGCGATGTATTCCATCAGAATGAAGTAGAGCAAAGCACCTACAACTTTGAGCACGCCGACGTTGCCGCATTGTTTAGCTACTTTGATCAGTGCGAAAAAGAAAGCCAGTATTTAATTGAGCAGGGTCTGGCGTTGCCGGCCTACGAGAAAGTAATGAAAGCCTCGCATGCTTTTAATATGCTCGATGCCCGCCATGCTATTTCGGTAACCGAGCGCCAGCGCTATATTCTGCGGGTACGGGCGTTGGCCAAAGCCTGTGCAGAAGCCTATTACGCTACGCGTGAGAAGCTGGGTTTCCCACTATGTAACAACCAGCGCAGCAAGCAGGAGGCATAATGAGCGTGCAAGATTTTTTTGTTGAAATTGGCACCGAAGAGCTGCCACCTAAGGCGTTAAAAACGCTGGCGACAGCTTTTGCTGATAATCTTCAGGCTGAACTGGCCAAGTTAGAGCTGAGTCATGCTGATGTGCACTGGTATGCCGCACCACGGCGTTTAGCGGTACGTATTAATGGCTTAGCGGCGCAGCAAGCCGATAAAGTAGTGGAAAAACGCGGCCCGGCTATCGCATCTGCCTTTGACGCTGACGGCAAACCGACCAAAGCCGCCCAAGGCTGGGCAGCCGGTTGCGGTATTACTGTAGACCAGGCTGAAAAGCTGGAAACCGATAAAGGTGCCTGGTTATTGCATAAGGCCAAAGTGGTTGGCGCTGCCAGCGTGAGTTTACTGCCGGAGGTAGTGCAGCAGGCGCTGGCGAAATTGCCGATTGCTAAACCGATGCGTTGGGGTAACTCTACCGCTGAGTTTATCCGCCCGGTACACACCATTATTATGCTGTACGGCAAGGACGTAGTGCCTGCAACAGTTTTGGGCCGTAACAGCGGCAACCAAACACACGGCCATCGTTTTCATGCACCGGAAAAAGTCACGGTTAACCATGCTGATGACTACCTGGCAACGCTGCGTAACGCTTTTGTAGTGGCAGATTTTGCCGAACGTAAAGCCTTTATTGCCGCTGAAGTGGCGAAAACCGCTGCCGCACTGAACGGCAAAGCGCTGATGGACGATGCCTTACTGGAAGAAGTTACTGCGCTGGTCGAGTGGCCGGTGGTGTTAGTGGGCAGCTTTGAGCAAAGCTTCCTGCAAGTGCCGGCAGAGCCGTTAATTTCTACCATGAAAGATAACCAGAAGTACTTCCCGTTACTGGATAGCAACGGCAAGCTGCAGAACAAGTTTATCTTTGTCGCCAATATCGCCAGCAAAGATCCGCAGCAAATTATCGAGGGTAATGAAAAAGTGGTGCGGCCGCGTTTGTCTGACGCACAGTTCTTTTTTAATACCGACCGCAAGCAAAAGTTGGAGCAACGTTTAGATAGCTTAAAAACGGTGCTATTCCAGCAGCAGCTGGGTACCCTGGCAGAGAAGTCTGAGCGTATCAGCAAAGTGGCCGGCTTTGTCGCGGCGAAAATTGGTGCTGAGCAAGCCGCAGCAGAACGTGCCGGCTTACTGTCCAAGGCCGACTTAATGACCAACATGGTTGGCGAGTTCCCTGAAGTACAGGGCATTATGGGCATGCACTATGCGCGTTTAGATGGCGAAGCAGAAGCGGTAGCCCTGGCACTGAACGAGCAATATATGCCGCGTTTTGCCGGCGATGAGCTGCCAACACGGCCGGAAGGTGCCGCAGTAGCCATTGCTGATAAGCTGGATACTTTAGTTGGTATTTTTGGTATCGGTCAGGCGCCGAAAGGCGACAAAGATCCGTTCGCGCTGCGCCGTGCTGCCATTGGCGCGCTGCGTATTATAGTCGAAAAGCAGCTACCGCTGGATTTGGTGGATATTATCGCCTTTAGCCAGCAAACTTTCGGCACTAAGCTGAGTAACGCCAAAGTGGCAGAGGAAGTGCTGGACTTTATGCTCGGTCGGTTCCGTGCCTGGTACGAAACCGAAGGCTACAGCGTTGATGTTATTCAGGCGGTATTGGCACGCCGGCCAACTAATCCGGCAGATTTTGACCGTCGCGTTAAGGCGGTAGCCGAGTTTGGTAAGCTGGATGCTGCCGCAGCCTTAGCGGCAGCCAATAAACGCGTAGCCAATATTCTTGCCAAAGTAGAGGGTGATATTGCCACTACGGTAAATGCTGCCTTACTGCAGGAAGACGCCGAGCAGGCGCTGCACAGCGCCATCGTGGCTGAACACGCTTATCAGGCCGGCCAGCATAGCTATGCCGAAGGTTTGGCGCATTTGGCTTCAATGCGTGAGGTTATCGATAACTTCTTCGACAAGGTAATGGTAAATGCCGATGACGCGGCCGTGCGGGCTAACCGCCAGGCGTTGTTAAAGCAACTGCGCGAGCTGTTCCTGCAAGTAGCCGATATTTCTGTACTGCAGTAATGCAATGAAATAACTGAAGAAAAGCCAGCTTAATGCTGGCTTTTTTATTGTCGGCCTTAAACCACCTCCTATGGAG
>NZ_JABSOD010000026.1 GCF_013283795.1 Rheinheimera lutimaris | reverse complement strand
CTTTTGACGTCAGTTATTTTTAGGGGGTATTACCGTAGTGCGCTTTGGTGGGGAAGAATTTATTCTGGTAGAACAACATGCAACCGCTCAGCCGCCCGGCTTACTGCAATTACCACAACAACTGGTTGCACAAGCGATACCGCACCGCGCTTCGCCGCTTGGCGTGCTTACCGCGTCTATCGGCGTGGTAACACTGAATTATCCCGGCCACCAGCTGACATCCGGCGAAATAATGCAACAGGCAGATTTGCTGCTGTACCAGGCCAAGCAACAAGGCCGCAACCAGGCCCGGCATAGCGTGATAAATCCGTTGCCGGCCGGTAACTCTTGACCCGGAAAAAGGGGAACCAAATGAAAAAATGCCGCTCACCTTAAGTGAACGGCATTATATAACGAGGTGCCTTTTATGCTTTTCTCTTTTTATCGCAATAAACTTATTTTGAAGCGAAACAACCTCCGCTTCTAATGTACTTAATAAGTTAATCGCTACATATTAAGGGCATACTAACTCATCGCCGGTAATCGTCCAATTTAGTTCATTGATCAAGAAATAACGAGACGTTTCTGCTTCGCAATATCTCAGGCGTTCTGCACCAAAAACAACATATCCCCGAGCATTTTGCCCAGCCCAGCCCGTCAACGTTTTATCATAATTAATCTGAGAAAAAGTCTCACTGCTAAACATTTTTTCCATATTTACAATACTGGTTATATTCCAAGATCCTAAATTTTGATTAAAAGTTCTTGCTCCAAAAAACATTTGTGATGTGATCTGTAAATGAGCTGTATCCCATTGACCAATATCTCTATTAAAAGCGAAGGCTTCTCTGAACATACTGTCCATCGAGGTCACGTTACTAACATCCCAGCCACTGATATCACTGTTAAATGCAGCAGCCCTGGAAAACATACTGGTCATATTGGTGACGTTGCTTGTATCCCATTGGCTAATATCGCTATTAAAGTTTTTAGCACGAGCAAACATCTGGTACATAGAAGTTACGTTGGAGAGATTTGGTAAATCAGTCGCGCTAAAGCCATCCCCGTTCCATCCACCAAAAGTCAAACTTTTCCAGGGAATGTCTCCCCACTGATTTACATCCTTTAGATACTCAATGTCAGGAGTATGGAAATAAGGATAATAACCTTTAATCTCAAGAGTATACGTTCCTGGTTCCACTAAGGTAGTCTGAAAAAACTGTTCTTTTTCAGACGAAACGCTACCACTTTGTACGGGTAACCCGTAGGCATCTTTCCATGTAAACTCGTAGTTACCATCAAAGTCACCAGAACTCAGGTTAATGTCAGTATTGGCTTCATCGGTTTGCCAAGTGGTAATATATGGTCGAAAATCTCTAGCCAAAACGGTCCAACTTTGTATCGTTGTACCATCTTCAGCAGTCACCGTATAAGTGACAGGATTTGTTAAATCAACTATTTCACCACTTTCAGGGACACTAGTTGCGCCATCAGACAAGCTAAAGACAGGCCTCACTGCGGTTAAATCTGCCACCGATAATAAATTGGCAGATACAGTATGTTCTGTTTTATCAACGGTAAAAAACGGGGTGATATTTTCTATCTCAAAAGTAACAAAATCAGTGTCAGTTCGCAGTGGCACAGCTTCAACCGTTACTACCCAATCTTTGGCTTCAGCATTACTCAATCCTGTAACTGAATAAACAACCGGGTGGGTAAAGTCGACTAGAGTACCGTTTGGAATTGAACTAAACGCACCATCAGAAAGCGTAACCGTTGGCGATAATACCGACACATCAGTACCACGCTGAACTTCACTGGTCACAATGTAGTTTTTATGATCAACAATCGCAGGCCCTGTTTGCTCAGGCAAAACAAAGGTACGGATATGATCATTAGGTAATGGATGTGCACTTGACTCAATGGCATATTCATAAACAAAGTCTACGTTTTCACCTGAAAGATGATCTTCACTTATGGCAACAACGACTAAGAATAGTTCTTCGCCTTCCTGCGTTGTTACTTCAAGTTCCGCTTCGCCATTGCCTAATGAGACTTCAGTCCCGATAGGTAAATCAACATATTCATAAGCACCAGGCTTTCCTTTAACCACTTTGCCGATGAAGTTTAAGTCTCCGGTATTTTGATCACTGCCTTTTACTTTTAACGTATAAGTACCAGCTGCTGTCGACTCGATTTTGTAGCTATTCCATCCATAGGCACCAGGCAAATAGCGTTTTGGTGCCAAATGGTAAATACCATAAGTGCCTTCTGCCGGCCAGGTTGCCGCCAGAGTATTATCTTCTTCACCGACAACAATCGCTTTTTTCTGAACTGCTTTTAAGTCATCGCTAACTTTAGGGTCCGGGTAATCCCAAACTGTCGTTCTGGCGGCAAATTCAGCAAACACCTGAGGGAAGTCATGCCCTTCATCTTCGACCACTTTTATAAGCGCTTTGAAAGCATCCGATTCAATTTCAGGTGAATTATATAACTTTCCTATAATGCTATCACCTGTAACAAAAGCCGTTATATAAGCAAACATTATTGAAGTATGGTAATATCTTTTCTTACCCAGCTCTTTAGTCAATTCATACATCCCCAAATGAGGATTCAAGGTAAATGCTCCATGGCTATAACCTGCAGGAGATTTATGGTTAAAATTCCATGAGGCCCAACTTGCCGTTGCTTCGGCCAGCCATCTACCACCTCCGAACAAGGGCATTTGATAACCGTGGAAGTTCTCATGCAGCCAGTAATGAGTATTCACACTACCATCTGTACTAAACAGGTTATCCAAAGTGAAAATCTCAAACCTTCTGGTAGCGCTATTAGATAAAGAATTGTTCTCTCGATTAACCCAACGATCCAGACTAGCCTGACGATCTACATCATCATACTTAAACATTTGGGCTTCAAATGTATTCCGGTCATATGCTATGTCAAGTGCATGAAGATAAACTCGCTTTTTCTCTTCCAGCAGTTGTTCCTCACTTTTTAGCCAAAGACATGTATATACACCACAGAGTCTGAATGGGTAATCTGCAAAAGGAAGATGGGTTGGCTCTACTGCCTCTGTACAACGCGCACTGCGCTCATAAATAACCTCGTCGGATATTTGCGAGTTAGTTAATAATACATCCCAAACGTTTCCGTCATATTCTTGCAGGTTAAAAGAATCAATCTCTAACGAGCCGACATTAACATCATCAAACCATTTACCATTTACATACGGCGACATAACGCCGTTTTTAAAACGGATAGCCACGTGATTACATGTGAGTGTATCCAGTCGCACATTATAAATATTATTTATGCCATTAGCACTGATAAGCAACTGCTCTTCAACTTGACTAATAGTAAGTGCGTCGGAGCTAAAAAACTCTGTCGTTTGCTGATGCGTATTAGGCTTTATTTTAAAAGAGATAGTGCCGTCTGAGGCAGATAAGCTCCTCTCTAATTCAACGTTTATCTCTTTACCTATCATGCCGGGGTGTCTTAGTAAGTTATTGGCACTATCCCCGGTCGTCGTGACGCTGATGCTATTATGTCTATCGGTTTTATCATAATCGCCGGCTAATCGTTGCATATAAAGAATTGCATTTTCATACGCAAGTACTTCGACTGTAGTTTGTTCACTAAAATGTGATGATGCGTTACCTTTTACAGCGACTATTCGATAAACATAGTGGGTACCAAGTGTTAAACCATCGTCTTGATAGAACGTTGTATTAGCCCCTACTTCGGCCACGACTTCAAACACCAATGGATTGCCCCGGACGGCCCTTTCAATTCTAAAACCGGTTTCGTTATTAGAGTTATCCTGCCAAGTCAATGTTACTTCATCATTAATACTTGCCTCGGTTGTTACGTTTGTTGGTGGTGCTAATCGTTCTGCATCTGCAAACACTTGTACATGTTGCCAAGTACCTTTGGTGATTTTATCCAGGGAATGTGCGTTAGCAGTTAAACCAATAAACACATTATCGCCCATCACTACAGTGGCTCGATGTGTTTCTTGCCAGGTTTCACCATCATCTGAAATATAAGTAATGAACAGGTCATCTAACCGTTCTAATTTGAACCATAAAGGTAATAGGTTTTTTGTTTCTTCACTCTGTTCTTCTATTGCCCCGTTACTACGACTTTTAAAAAAAGCACGGCTTCTATGGTACATATTACTCACGAATTGTGAGTCAGTATCTAACGTTTCCCTGATCATAATTCCGTGATAACCCACCGTCCCAGTATTCTCAGCACTTAGTAACTGACCAACAATCTCACCATTTCCTTCTAAAGGTTGATAAACAAAATGAAAAGAATCGAAGGTACCGCGAATATATCCGTTACCTGATACAGAGTACTGGTCGTCAGTATAAGTTGCGAAACCGGCTATGGCGGGAGAGCCAATGTCGGTACTGCTCCAGGCATCAGGCAATTTCGACTCATCTGCCATCGTCGTCCTGTTGACCACATTACTGTAACCTGAGGCGATCTCGCCCATTAAAGCACTTACTCTGTAATGATAGGTCGTCTCTGGCTCTAAGGCATTATCGACTAAATAGGTAGAATTCGGCGACAGCACCGCAAATGATTCAAACTCAAGCGAGTCAGCGTCTTCGGCTCTTTCTACTCTATACCCTGTTTCATTATCAGCATTATCTTGCCAAGTTAATGCCACTGCTTTCATCCCACGTGCCACAGCGGTTAAATTGGTTGGTGAATTTACAATATCAGGTGAATTGCCTGTGGATGACACCTCGACATTTTGCCAAGTACCTGTGGTTATTTTCCTTTTATGATGAGCATTAGCGGCCAGGCCAATAAGCACATTTTCCCTCATCACTACGGTTTCTCGATGTGTTTCTTGCCAGGTTTCACCATCATTAGAAATAGAGGCAATAAAAACATCGCTCACTCTTTCCAATTTTAGCCATACATTTGGCAAATGGACCTGTTTGTCTTCAATAGGAACATTGATCCCAACGCCATCGCGGCGTCCTTTAAAAAACGAAATCGCTTCATCTTCGAAATAATGGTTACTCGCATATTGCGAGTCATTATTAAGCGTTTCCCTGACCATCAACCCATGATATCCCCATTTACCGGCATCAGAGATATTGGTTAATTGAGCAACAATCTGCCCATCACCTTGTAAAGGCTGATAAATAAAATGCAAAGAGTCATTAGTGTCTAAACTATAACCATTGCCTGATAAAAGGATTTGACCATCGCTATAACTGGCAGATCCAGCCAGGTCCGGAGTGCCCACATCGACACTAGTCCAAACATCCGGGAGTGCAGATTCATTTATGGTACCGGTAGAGGTTAATCCTGCTGTATCGGGCAATGCCCCGACAGACTGAGCGTTTGTTGTTGCCAGTTGCTGAGCTTGAGTTGGTGGTGATTCTGAATCACCACCACAAGCGCTAAGGCTCAGGCACGTTAGCATTATTGCTGAACGAGTGAAAATTGCTATATTTCTCATGCGATTATATTCCCTAGTGTTACAAATCCAACCTAACCTATACCAGGACCGAGTAACAAAACGTGGTAAAAATCGTGGTTTTTTAGTGGGGGGCGTGGTTTTTTAACTGCATTAAGAACGACGAGCAACCTATTGGGTTACTGTTCAAACAAAAATTAAAAAATACAGTTAAATTAAGTTTGGCAACTGTAAATAATATAATTCATAAGTATATGTAAGGTTGCTTTTTCATTGTTAGTGAACGAGTTGATGTTATTTACTTAAGATTTAACGTGTAAGCCCTACAAAACCACTAAAACATTTAATTAAAGGCAGTTTTAAGTCATAAGTTTTAAGAAAAATCCAGAGCTCCAATGGTGATAGAATTTTTCGACGGCAATCAAAAAATAGCTATTAACCCGGAGGCCGTACAAGGCCAATCAGGCTAGATAATTATCAGATCAAAATTAAAGCTGCTTTCGCCATCCTGGAAAAAAGGGGCGAGCTTATAATCACTACTTATTATGCAAGCTATTAAAATATAATAAAATATCCAAACTTAACTGTAATTTTCTGCTACAGGCGCGCAGCCTGCACATGCATCCAATCAAAATTGCGGCTGCGGCCTAAACTTACCCAGCCCTCGTCTTCCCAACACTGCCACCAGTAAGCATAATCCGGCCCGGCAAATGCCGCTTTGCTGCTGTTCCATTTCAGTTGATTGTGCTCAGGGTCAAAGTCAAAAGCAATGCCCCAACTGTGGGTAGATAAACTACTACCGCCGCGTTTGGCGCGCAGGTTAAAGCCACCACCGTATAAATCCAGCCGTAATTGTTGTACGGCATCGAAGCCGTAATACAGCACTACCTGCTCTAACACCTTTTGCAGGCTGGCAGCCACTTTTTTGTGACATTGGGTGCTGAGTACCGTTGTAGATAAATCCCATGCCAGCCGCAGCGGATAAGGCAAACTCAGCTTAACCAGCTGGCTGCCCGGTTCGCCATAAAATGCCCGCAGTTCAGCTTCTCTATCCAGCGGCCACTGATTCGGGTTGCCGGGGGTGGTAAAGCTGTCACGCCATGCCGGTGGCAATTTACCCTGTTGTTGCACAGCAGCTAACTGCTCAGCGGCGTAAGCGGTTTGCGGCCCCCACCAGCCGTCCGGCTCGCCCGGGTTCACTCCGGCCTGGCGGCAACACAGTTGCAGGCATAACACAGCCTGACGCTGTGAAGGCCAGCTTTGCCAGTGTAGCGCCGCCACAGCCGCGCCGTTTGTCTGCAGCCATTGTGTGCATGCCGCCAGCGTCTGAGTATTCAGCGCACCGTCAACATAGGCGTCGTTAAGCTGCAGTGCTTGTTGTAAAGTAATAACCGCGGATTTTTGCATAGCCACCTCAGTGACCGGGAAGACAGTAAGCTAAAATGTTACTAAGTGTAGCTGCTGCAATGCGGCGTTGCCGCAATTTAATACAGCTTAAAAACAGCCGGATACGAATTAACCCTGCGGAAAAAACTAACCCTGCCGTAGCAGGGTTAGTCAGTTGTGGTGGTTTAACCTAACCAGACACGGGCATTGCGGAACATCCGCATCCACGGGCTGTCTTCCTGCCAGCCATCCGGCTGCCAGGAGTTAGCCACAGCGCGGAATACCCGCTCCGGGTGCGGCATCATAATGGTTACCCGGCCATCGGTGGTGGTTAACGAGGTGATACCGGCGGCAGAGCCATTCGGGTTATGCGGATATTGCTCGGTCACCTTGCCGTAGTGGTCAATAAAACGCATCGCTACTGTGCCGCTATGGTTGGCTTTCATAAAGGCTTCGTTGCTGGCAAATTCAGCATGGCCTTCACCGTGCGATACGGCGATAGGCATGCGTGAGCCAGCCATACCGCTAAACAACAGCGACGGGCTTTGCTGAATTTCAACCTGGCTGAAACGGGCTTCAAAGCGCTCAGATTTGTTGCGGACAAAGTGTGGCCACAGCTCAGCGCCAGGGATCAGGCTCTTTAAGTTAGACATCATTTGACAGCCGTTACACACCCCCAGCGAGAAGGTGCTTTGGCGCGCAAAAAACTCAGCAAACTGCTGTCTGGCAATGTCGTTAAACAGCACAGATTTAGCCCAGCCTTCGCCGGCGCCCAGTACGTCACCGTAAGAGAAACCGCCACAAGCAACTAAGCCGTTAAAATCACTCAGCTTAGCGCGACCGGCTAAAATATCGCTCATATGTACGTCAACAGCAGTAAAGCCGGCACGGTTAAACGCCGCCGCCATCTCAACATGCGAGTTAACGCCCTGCTCGCGCAAAATAGCCACTTTAGGTGCGGCACCTTTAAGGATAAACGGCGCGGCAACATCTTCGTTGATATCAAAGCTGAGTTTTACATTCAGACCAGGATCGGCGGCATCGGCTTTAGCGGCAAACTCCTGTTTAGCCCCCTCCGGGTTATCCCGCAGCGCCTGCATTTGGTAAGTTGTTTCCGCCCAGATACAACGTAAACGAGTGCGGCTGTCGCTTAACACCAGCTTATCGCCACGGCTGAATACCAACTCGTCTGCAGTGCTTACGCTACCGATAACATGGCTGCAAGTGGCCAATTGATACTGTGCCAGCACTTGCTTGACGTACTCAAGTTCGCTGTTGCTTACCTGGATCACCGCGCCCGGCTCTTCGCTGTAAAGTACCGCCATATCATCTGCGCCCAGGGCACTGATGTCGGCACGCACTCCGGCTTTACCGGCAAAGGCCATTTCGGCCAGGGTAACAAATAAACCACCGTCTGAGCGGTCATGATAGGCCAGCAGTTTTTGTTCACGCGTTAACTGTTGCAGCGCATTAAAGAAGTTAATCAGCAGTTCAGGGCTGTCTAAATCGACCGGCGTTTGGCCCAGTTGCTTATAAACCTGAGCTAAACAGGACGCACCCAAACGGTTCTGGCCCTGGCCTAAGTCGATTAACAACAGGCTGGTGTCGCCTTTATCGGTGCGCAACTGTGGCGTGACCGTTTTGCGGATATCTTCTACCCGGGCAAAAGCGGTGATCACCAACGACAACGGCGAGGTAACGGCATGTTCAGCGCCGTTTTGCTGCCACTTGGTTTTCATCGACATCGAGTCTTTACCCACCGGAATAGTCACTTCCAGTGCCGGGCACAGCTCTTCGCCTATGGCTTTCACCGCTGCATATAAACCGGCGTCTTCACCCGGATGACCGGCCGCGGCCATCCAGTTTGCCGATAACTTAACGCGTTTTAATTCACCAATATCAGTCGCAGCGATGTTAGTAATAGCTTCTGCCACCGCTAACCGGGCTGAGGCAGCAAAGTCGAGCAGTGCCACCGGCGTGCGTTCGCCCATTGCCATAGCTTCACCATGGTAAGTGTCGTAGCTGGCCGCAGTAACACCACAGTTAGCTACCGGTACCTGCCAGGGGCCAACCATCTGATCACGCGCTACCAAACCGGTAACACTGCGATCGCCAATGGTCACCAAAAAGGTTTTTTCTGCAATCGCCGGTAAACGCAGTAAACGCTCGGCGGCGTCTTTTACCGTTACGCCGGCTAAATCTAACGCTTTACCCGCGGTTTGCACGCTTTGTACATCGCGGTGCATTTTCGGCGCTTTACCCAGTAATACATTTAGCGGTAAATCTATTGGAGTGCTGCCAAAGTGGCTGTCGCTCAGGGTTAAATGCTGATCGCCGGTAGCTTCACCCACCACAGCAAAAGGGGCACGCTCACGCTTACAAATTTGCTCGAATACCGGCATTTTATCCGCCGGTATCGCCATCACATAACGCTCTTGTGACTCATTGCACCAAATTTGCAGCGGCGACATACCCGGTTCATCGTTCGGCACATTGCGCAGTTCAAACTTACCACCGACACCACCGTCGTTTACCAGCTCAGGGAAGGCATTAGATAAACCACCGGCGCCAACGTCGTGGATAAATACGATCGGATTGTCGTCACCCAATTGCCAGCAGCGGTCGATTACTTCCTGACAACGGCGTTCAATTTCCGGGTTCTCGCGCTGTACTGAAGCGAAGTCTAAATCTTCTGCTGATTGACCAGACGCCATAGAGGATGCCGCGCCGCCACCCAGGCCAATATTCATCGCCGGGCCGCCCAATACCACTAACTTCGCACCTACCGGCAAATCGCCTTTTTGTACGTGCTCGGCACGGATATTACCCAAACCACCGGCCAACATAATCGGCTTATGGTAACCGCGAACTTCGTCGCCGTTATGACTAGGCACTTTTTCTTCATAGGTACGGAAATAACCGTTAATTGCCGGCCGGCCAAATTCATTGTTAAAGGCCGCGCCGCCCAGCGGGCCTTCAAGCATAATATCCAGCGCCGATACGATACGATCCGGCTTACCAAAATCGGTTTCCCACGGCTGTTCAAAACCCGGAATACGTAAATTAGACACCGAAAAACCAACTAAACCGGCTTTAGGTTTAGAGCCAACACCGGTAGCACCTTCGTCGCGAATTTCACCGCCAGAGCCGGTTGCCGCGCCCGGGTAAGGTGAAATAGCGGTGGGGTGGTTATGGGTTTCTACCTTCATCAGTACATGAATAGGCTCATGGTGATACTGATACGTCAGGTTACCCGGCTGGGCAAAAAAGCGCCCGGCGGTAGAACCTTCCATTACCGCTGCGTTGTCTTTATAGGCTGACAACACATAATCCGGTGTTTGCTCAAAGGTGTTTTTAATCATCTTAAACAGCGATTTCGGCTGTTTAACACCATCGATAGTCCAGTCAGCATTAAAAATTTTGTGCCGGCAATGCTCAGAGTTTGCCTGGGCAAACATATACAGTTCGATGTCGTTTGGGTTACGCCCCAGCGCAGTAAAGTTATCAAACAGATAATCTATTTCATCATCGGCCAGCGCCAGGCCCATGTCGATATTGGCCGCAGCCAGCGCAGCACGGCCACCGTTTTTAATATCCACTGAGCTAAGCATTGCAGGCTCAGCTTTGGTAAATAAAGCCTGCGCTTGCGTTAACTCCGTAAACACCGCTTCCATCATGCGGTCATGCAGTAAGGCAGCAACCTGCTGCAGCTGTGCTGTGGTTAAGCTGGTGGCGGCTTCAATATAGTAGGTAATACCGCGCTCTAAACGCGACACCGGCGTTAAACCACAGTTACGGGCAATATCTGTCGCTTTAGATGACCAGGGCGAAATGGTGCCCGGCCGTGGCGTAACCAGAATTAACTGGCCGTGAGGCTCGTGGCTGGCGATAGCCGGACCATAAGTTAACAGTTTATCCAGCGTTTGCTGTTGTGCGTCAGTCAAGGCGCTGCTGACATCAGCAAAGTGCATAAACTCAGCATAAATACCGCTGATGGTTAAGCCACTTTGGGCGCATTGGTCGAGTAACTTTTGAATTCTGAATTCGGACAGTGCTGGCGCACCACGCAGGATCAACATAGGCTTTCTTTTCCCGTGGGTTGAACGACGATGGAACCTGAAACAGGCGCGCCATTATAAAGAAATTTCTGCCTAAGTGGTATGAGTAAACACTGACGTAACGACAGAAGTTTGCTATAACAGCGCAGATTAAGCAGTAACGGATGGATGCGGATGCAGAAAAGTTTGGCCTGGTTAGTGTTGTTGCTCTGCCTCGCAGGTTGTACACCCGAGCCAACACAAAGCCAGCTTTATGATATATATCAACGCGATAAAATAAAGGTTGGCATACTGCACGGCCCTACCAGCTATTATGTCGGCGTTGATGGCCCTACGGGTTTTGAGCTGGAGCTCAGCCAGGCGCTGGCAGATAAACTTGGCGTCGAATTAGCACTTTTTCCCAGTTATCACCTGGACGAGTTACTGCACAAACTGCAAAACGGCCAGGTTGACTACATTGCCGGCGGTTTAACGTTGACCGGACAGCGCCGCGGTATGTATCGTGCCTCCCCCGCTTACCGCTGGATCAACGAAGTGCTGGTATTTAAGCAAGGTAACAGTTGGCCACGCAGCCTGGACGAAGTAACCGACAGCATAGTCGTGGTAAAAGACAGCAGCCACGCCGAAACCCTGCAACAGCTTAGTGCAGAGCACCCCGGATTAGACTGGCAACAACACCCGACACTGGATGCCGACGAAATTCTGCAGCAGGTTATCGACGGTAATATTGCCTACACCATCACAGACTCAAATCAGTTGGCGCTGAACCGGCGCTTTTATCCCAATCTGAGCATTGCCTTTACTGTCAGGGATAATCTGCCGGTGAGTTGGCTGCTGGCCGATAACACTGATGACTCACTGTATGCGGTGTTAATAGAATTTTTCGGCACCATGTATCAAAGCGGCGAACTTATTGCGTTGGAAGATCGCTATTTTGGCCATGTGCAGCAATTCGATTATGTCGATACGCTGGCATATATTGAAGCCATAGAAACCGGTTTGCCGAAATTTAAACATTGGTTTGTACATTATGCCGGCGAACTGGACTGGCGTTTATTGGCGGCGCTGAGTTATCAGGAGTCGCACTGGAATCCTAAAGCCAAAAGCCCCACAGGAGTGCGCGGTCTGATGATGCTGACTCTGCCTACCGCGCAGCAAATGGGCGTTGCCAGCCGGCTTGACCCCGAGCAAAGTATCCGCGGCGGCAGCCGCTATCTGCACCGGTTAGTAACGCGCATACCAGAGCGTATTGGCATGCCGGACCGGCTCTGGTTTGCACTGGCGGCTTACAATGTGGGTTGGGGCCATGTTGAAGATGCACGTATTATTACCCAGCAGCAGGGCGCTGACCCGGATAAATGGCTCGACGTTAAACAGCGTCTGCCGTTATTGCGGCAAAAAAGCGTGTATCAAACTACCAAATACGGTTATGCCCGTGGTGATGAAGCCGTTAGTTACGTAGAAAACATCCGTCGCTACTATGACACCTTACTCTGGGTTGATGAACGCCAACAGGCTGAGCAACGCTTAGAGCAGCAAAAACAGCGGTTGTCTGAGCAACTGGGTACCGAAAACTTGCCGGACAATCCGCCAGCCGGCACACAGCCGGGTGCTTGAAAGTTTGTCACGACAAGCCCATAGTACAGGCATAGTTAACTGAGTAAGAGATGCTATGTTAAAACGTAAAAAACCGCGGCTAAGCAGCCTGCGCCGCCGGCTGGTTGATGTTGCAGCCAGCAGACGACGGATAAAACGCCATATCGCTGTGGCTAAATTGCATCAACGTCGCCGGCACTACCTGAGCTTTTTTAATCAGACAGACGAGCCTGTTTAGCCGCCTTTTGCTCCCTGCGCCGGCGCTGAAAAAACGCCGATAACTGGGTGGCACATTCTGTGGCTAACACGCCCTGCACTACCTCAAGCTGATGGTTAAACTGTGGCTGCTGCACAAGGTTTAATACCGAGCCTGCCGCGCCGGTTTTTATGTCTGTAGTACCAAACACCAGCCGCTTAATGCGGCTGTGTACCATTAACCCGGCGCACATACTGCAAGGTTCCAGTGTCACGTATAAGGTGCAATCCGGCAAACGGTAGTTACCCATGTTAGTTGCAGCGGCGCGTATTGCCTGCATTTCAGCATGTGCTGAAGGGTCATTCAGGCTAATCATCTGGTTCCAGCCTTCGCCAAGCACTTTATTGTCTTTCACCAGTAAGGCGCCTACCGGTACCTCGCCTTGCTGTTCTGCTTTGGCTGCTAACCTGATAGCCTGTCGCATCCAATCGTCATCAGTCATAACGGCTTACAATTAATTGCTGGAATAGCCGTTGAGTTTACCACTATATTCTGGTGAATTTAGCTAAACTTTTGTGCGTTTGTTGTTTTCGCCAATTAAGCGTGCAACTCAATATATTGATATATAAACATATTGTTAATTGGCATCTGATTTGCAAACCTGAGTTGCAGATAGCGTGGTCAAACTAATACAAAGAATAACAGGAGTACACAATGGGACCTTTTGAAATAGCAGCACTGGCCATTATCGGCGGTATAGGATTATCGGCCTTTAAGGTATACAACGATAATAAGGGCAAAGCGGGCAGCGCAGAATTAGAGCAACTCAAAGCTGAGCAGGAAAAACTGAAACAACGTATTGCCACGCTGGAAAGCATTGTCACCGATAAATCGTATCAGCTTAAAGATCAGATCAACCGTTTGTAACGGCTGTTGTTTTAGCTATCGCGACTGTGTGGCAGTTGGCGGCTGATATGTTACACTGCCGGTAACTGCTGACAGGAGCTGACAATGTCGACGGAAACTCTGGTTAACCGCGCCCGCGTTATTTGTGAAAATAACGGCGCCCGCTTTACATCAATACGCGAAAAAGTGTTTCGACTGCTGGCCAATCTTAATGGTGGTATCGGTGCTTATGAATTGCTGGAACAGTTAAAGCAAACTGAACCCGGCGCTAAGCCTGCCACGGTTTACCGTGCACTGGAGTTTCTTACCGAGCAAGGCTTTATTCATAAAATAGAGTCCAGCAATGCCTTTTTACTCTGTCATCATTTCGGCCAGCATCATCCGGCGCAGCTGTTGATCTGTGACCAATGTGGTAACGTAACCGAGTTACACTCAAGCTTACTGCAAGAAGAGTTCAACCGTCAGGCAGTAACACATGGTTTTGTTATTAAACATCAAACCATTGAAGCGCATGGCCTTTGTGCCAATTGTAAAGTCGCTGAATAAACCTTACTAAAAACAACGCTATGGCTTGTGCATTTACTAAAATATTTCTACTCTTAAGCAAGCTTTATCCTGTGTTTCGTTTTCTTTGATAGGCATTGACATGAATGTTGAATTTATAAACCCGTTTTTATCTTCGTTAGTAAATGTGCTCAGCACCATGGCCAATACCACTATTGTTCCGGGGCAACCCAGAATTAAAAAGGATGAAGTGGCCCGCGGCGACGTATCCGGCTTAATTGGTATGGTAAGCCCGCAAACCAAAGGCTCGTTTTCTATTACCTTTGAAGAGTCACTGGCGGTAGAAATTATGTTTCGTATGCTCGGTGAGCGGCCAAAAGGCATTACGGCCGACGTTACCGACATGGTCGGTGAAATCACCAATATGGTTACCGGCGGTGCCAAACGCGTGCTGGGCGAGAAAGGCTACGACTTCACCATGGCCACCCCGGTAGTGGTATCCGGTAAAAACCATACTATTTCGCATAAATCTGAAGGCGCTAAGATTTTAATGCCGTTTGATTCGGATTTTGGCAAGGTGCATATCGAAGTCAGCTTTGATAAGTAGCGACGATTTTTTCAGAAAACGCCGGCTGATGCCGGCTTTTTTGTTTATTGTGGTTAACTAATATAGCTAAACTGCACGCGGCTGGTGATATTGCATAGCAGCTCGTAAGGAATGGTGTCAACCCGCCGGGCCAGTTCTTCTACCGGTAAATCAGCGCCCCAAAGGATCACCTTATCGCCAACAACAACAGGGGCAGTACCAATATCTACCGTAATCATATCCATTGATACCCGCCCAACAATAGGATGCCGTTTGCCGTTAATTAGCACATCGGCGTTGTTTCCTGCGCCACGCGGGTAGCCGTCGCCATAACCCATGGCTACAACGGCTAAACGTGTGTTGTGTGCGGCTATCCAGCTACCACCGTACCCAACAGCATCACCTGCGCTAACGTCACGCACCGCAATAACGCTACTGCAAAGTGTCATGACCGGTTGCAGTTGATGATCGGCACCGTATAGCTCAGCCATAGGTGATACACCGTACAACATTAGCCCCGGCCGTACCCAGTCAGCATGGCTTTGCGGCCAATTTAGCACAGCACCTGAGTTTGCCAGCGATAACTCGCCAGGCGCACCTTGCAAGGTCTGTTGAAACAGCTGTAGCTGTTTTAGTGTGGCCGGGTTTTGCAGTTCATCTGAGCTGGCAAAATGCGTCATCAGCCGCATTGGCCCTTGTACATTCGGGCTTTGCTGTAAACGCTGATGTAGCCCGGCAAATTCATGCGGATAAATACCCAGCCGGTGCATACCAGAATCAATTTTTAGCCACACCCTTACTGGTGCATCCAAAACTGCCGCCAACAACGCTTCAGCCTGCTCGCGATGGTGGATAACCAGCTGCAGGTTAGACGCCACCACCTGCTGTAATTCATCGGCGTGAAAAAAGCCTTCCAGCAACACTATAGGCTTGGTTATACCGCCTGCCCGCAATGCTAAAGCTTCATCAATGCGAGCCACGCCTAATGCATCAGCATGCTTTAAGGCTTGCGCTACGGCCAGCATACCGTGGCCATAGGCGTTAGCTTTGAGCACCGCCAACACTTTACTGTCGGGTGCCAGCTGCTTTACCTGCTGATAATTATGGCTTAAGGCATTAAGATCAATAATGGCCTGTGGCCGTCGGCTGTGCATTAATCTTCCTCGAACCGCGCACTACCGGCGTAGTTATCAAAGCGCGAATAACGGCCGTGGAAGGTTAGCCGCACGCGGCCAATCGGGCCATTCCGCTGCTTACCAATGATGACCTCAGCCGTGCCTTTATCCGGGCTATCGTCGTTGTACACTTCGTCGCGGTAGATAAACATAATTAAGTCAGCATCCTGCTCGATAGAACCGGACTCCCGTAAGTCAGAATTCACCGGCCGTTTATCGGCGCGTTGCTCCAATGAACGGTTCAGCTGCGACAGCGCCACTACCGGCACTTTCAGCTCTTTTGCTAAAGCTTTTAACGAGCGGGAAATTTCGGCAATTTCCAGCGTACGGTTTTCACTCATGCCAGGCACGGTCATTAACTGCAGGTAGTCGACCATGATCATACTTAAGCCGCCATGTTCACGCGCCACACGCCGCGCCCGTGAGCGTACTTCCGTAGGCGTTAAGCCGGAGCCGTCATCAATATACATTTTGCCTTTGGTGTTCAGAAGCTCAATAGCCGAGGATAACCGCGCCCAGTCTTCATCTTCCAACTGGCCGGTACGTACCTTGGTTTGGTCAATGCGGCCTAAGGAGGCCAGCATACGCATCATAATTTGTTCTGACGGCATCTCTAAGCTGAAAATCAGTACCGGCTTATCTGAGGTGATGGCGGCATGTTCACACAGGTTCATAGCAAAGGTGGTTTTACCCATCGATGGCCGGGCTGCGACGATAATTAAATCTGACGGCTGCATGCCGTTGGTCATTTTGTCTAAATCGACATAACCGGTTGATACACCGGTAACACCGTCATACGGCGAGCGAAACAGCTCATCAATTTTCTCAATGGTTTTGGCCAGAATACTATTGATTGGCTCGGGGCCTTCATTGGCGTTAGTGCGCTGTTCGGCAATTTTAAAGACTTTGGTCTCGGCAAAGTCCAGCAGTTCGGCCGAGGTACGGCCCTGGGTGTCGTAACCGGCGTCGGCAATGTCGTGTGCCACAGAAATCATGTCGCGCACAACGGCACGCTCACGCACGATTTCGGCATAGGCCAGAATGTTGGCCGCACTGGGGGTGTTCTTGGCAATTTCGCCCAAATAGGCAAAACCGCCAACATCATCCAGCTGCAGGTTGGCTTCTAAATCTTCGGATACGGTAATGATATCTATCGGCTGGGTAGCCTCAGCCAAACGTGACATAGCCGCGAAAATAAACCGGTGCGCGCGCAGGTAAAAATCCTGCTCGACCACTTTTTCTGCCACCCGATCCCAGGCTTCATTGTCCAGCATTAAGCCGCCAAGAACCGACTGCTCAGCTTCTATTGAATGGGGCGGCATTTTAACCGCTGCAACCTGCTTGTCTTTAATACTACTCATAACACCTGTTTCAGTTGGCGAAAACAGCATAATGCTAACCCGCCTACGGCAGATCACAAAGCGAAGTGTCAGATATTTTTTAGTAGTTTAACGAAACGGAGCGGGTAAACATCAGCGGGGAAAACGAAGGGAAAAGCGCACTGCAGATACAGTGCGCTTTAAAGCTTATTAAGCTTCTGCGATTACGACAACTTTTACAGTTGCAGTAACTTCAGCGTGTAACTGAACGTCGATTTCGAACTCGCCAGTTTCACGTAAAGTACCTGTAGGCAGTTTAACTTCTGCTTTAGATACTTTAACGCCGGCTTCAGTGATCGCATCAGCGATATCACGGGTGCCAACTGAACCGAACAGTTTGCCTTCGTCACCGGCTTTAGAAGCGATAGTCACTTCACCCAGCGCAGCAATTTTAGCAGCACGGTCGTTTGCAGCAGTTAAATCAGCAGCTAATTTAGCTTCTAATTCAGCGCGACGGGCTTCGAATTTCTCGATGTTAGCCTTGGTAGCCGGAACTGCTTTACCCTGTGGGAATAAGAAGTTACGTGCATAGCCAGACTTAACAGCTACATTGTCACCTAAACCACCAAGGTTAGCGACTTTGTCTAACAGAATAATTTGCATTACTTATACCCCTTCTGTATTAACTGTGTGAGTCGCTGTACGGTAACAGAGCCAGGTAGCGTGCGCGCTTGATAGCACGAGCCAGTTGGCGCTGATACTTAGCGCTGGTACCAGTAATACGGCTAGGTACGATCTTGCCGCTTTCTGTAACGTAGTTTTTCAGAACAGCGGTATCTTTGTAATCAATCTCTACAGTGCCTTCTGCAGAAAAACGGCAGAATTTACGGCGACGGAAAAAACGTGACATTTGCCTGTCTCCTAACTTATATGTTCAATTTGTTGCGCATGCAGCACCAGCTTTGCTTGTCCGCTGCGGCTTTGGTGGCGGTTTAAAAAACCTGTCACCTTTACCATGTTGCCCAACGTTAACTGTCGGGTATGCTGTGTTAGTGCGGCTCCGGTCAGTACTACCTGGATCCTGACATAAGCCTGGCGGTTTAAACCGGCCTCTGTCTGGTTACTGCGGTGTTCTAACACCAGAACCGTATGCGGGATGCCCGCAGGACTTTCGCTGTGCTCCGGTTGACGGCAGATACTGCCAACCAGTACGGTGCTATTGTCCATTAACAACAACTTACTCTTCGTTTGCTACTTGCTCTTCATTTTCGCGAGGAGCACGTTCACGACGTTCATCACGTACTTTAGCCATTGGTGATGGCTCAACTACGGCACTGTCTGTGCGCATAATCAGGTTACGTAATACTGCGTCGTTGTAGCGGAAGTTAGTTTCCAGCTCATCAATCACAGTTTGTGGTGCTTCTACGTTCATCAGAACATAGTGAGCTTTATGCAACTTCTGGATTGGGTAAGCCAGTTGACGACGACCCCAATCTTCCAGACGGTGAATAGAACCACCCGCTTCTTTGATTGCGCCAGTGTAACGCTCAATCATGCCAGGTACTTGTTCACTCTGATCAGGGTGAACCATAAAAACGATTTCGTAATGACGCATTGTAGCTCCTTACGGTTAGTAAGCCTCGGGGGAACTCGGCCGGGGTTCTCATGGAGGCAAGGAACGTTAGTGTATGGCCGAAGGTCGCGTATTTTACGGACTCGGCGGGTAAATAACAAGCAGAAAGCTACAAAGTAGTTTGATTAAATAGACATAGCAGGTAAAAGTGAGTGATAGCTTGCCGGTTGCAACTCCGCTTATGCTCGCCACAACGGAATTTCGGGCAATCCTGCCCTCAATCTGGCGGGCCAGCTAACGCTGACCAAATTCGTTCCTGACGAATTTGTTACCCGCCTTCGCTAGCGCGAAAAGGGTTTGTGGCTGTGCTAACCGGTTTGCAACCTAACTTAAGAGGCACCGCTAAAGATACAGCAAGGCCAGCTATTTCGCTGTGCTCGCCACAGCAACTCGTTCGCTGCTTACGCGCTCACTCAGACACTCTGTGGCTGCGCAATCGAAACACCTAGCCTTTGCTATCGCCCAAAAGCAATCGGGCGTGAAGTTTACTGGCGCTGGCGTACCGCTTCGAACAAGCAAATACCCGCGGCTACCGATACATTAAGGCTGGATACGCTGCCAAACATCGGGATTTTTACCAGACTGTCGCAGGTTTCGCGGGTTAAGCGGCGCAGGCCTTCACCTTCAGCACCCAGCACTATCGCCAACGGGCCTTTAAAATCAGCCTGGTAAATCGTCGTTTCCGTTTCACCGGCAGTACCCACCACCCACACACCGGCATCCTGCAATTCGCGCAAGGTACGGGCTAAGTTGGTTATGGTAATAAAAGGCACGCTCTCTGCTGCGCCACAGGCCACTTTACGCACTACTGAGGTAAGCTTTACTGAACGATCTTTTGGCGATACCACCGCATGCACACCGGCAGCATCGGCACTGCGTAAAATAGCGCCCAGGTTATGCGGATCAGTTACGCCATCAAGGATCAGAAGAAACGGTTTTTCATGCTGCGCAACAATAGCGGCTAAATCGGCTTCGCTGCCGCTGCTTTGCAACCGGGCTTTAGCAATAATGCCCTGATGCTGGCCGCCGACCATATCGTCCAGGGTTTTGCGGTTACAAAACTGCACTGATACGCCGTTTTGCCGTGCTTCCTGAATTAACGGCTGCATCCGCTTGTCGTCGCGATCTTTCATCACGAACAATTCCAGCACATCCTGCGGTGCACGTTGCAGTAATGCGCCTACCGCATGAATACCAAAGACCAGATCTGCGTTCATTGTTAACCCTTAATGCCGACACGTAAAAAAGGCCGGCAGTTTACCTTAGATTCCGAAATTAGCGAACCAGTATGCTCTAAGCCAACCGTTGAAGGCATGGATGCCTGAGTCGAGCCTATAGGGACATATTCACGGCGTGTTGGCGTGGGCATACTGGTTCGTTAGTGCTTAAACCAATCGTTACTTAGCCTTACGCCGTGGCTTTTTACGCGCAGTAATATTACGCGCGCCTTTAGGCTTGGCTTCGCCTGCTTTGGCCGGTGCGCTTGCTGCTTTACCGGTCGCACGTTTACCGCCTTTGGCAGCACCTTGCTTGGACGCTTTAATTTGCTCTTTGCTAACAATCCGTCTTGGCTCGCCGACCAACACTAAATCAATTTTACGCGCTTCCAGGTTAACCGCAGCCACCTTCACTTTAAGTAAATCACCCATACGATAAGTGACTTTGCCATGCTCGCCGCTTAAGGTATGACGCTCGGCGTCAAAGTGGTAATAGTCGTTTTGCAACGAGGTGACATGCACCAGGCCTTCAATATACAACTCGGTTAAGCGCACAAACAGGCCAAAGCTGGTAACAGTAGACACTACGCCATCAAACTCAGCACCTAAGTGGTCCTGCATATACTCGCATTTAAGCCAGTCGGCGACTTCGCGGGTGGCATCATCGGCGCGGCGTTCAGTCATTGAGCACTGCTCGCCCAGTGGCGTAATTTCCGCTTCGGTGTATTCGCGCGCGCCTGTGACTTTCTGGCCTTGCTTGGCCAGTAAGGCTTTAATGCCACGGTGCAATACTAAGTCCGGGTAACGGCGGATTGGCGAGGTAAAGTGGGCATAAGCTTCCAGTGCCAAACCAAAGTGGCCCTGGTTATCGCCCTGATATACCGCCTGCTTCATCGAGCGCAGCATAGTGGTTTCAATTAGCTCGCGATCCGGTCGGTCGCCGATTTTTTCCAGCGTTTGCGTAAGCTCCAGCGGGGTTGGCTCAGCCGATAAATTCGCGTCGATACCCAACTCAGCTAAAAATCGGCGGAAGTTATCAAAACGGTCGGCATCGGGGCGCTCGTGCACACGAAACAGCGTATGGGCTTCGTGCTTTTCAATAAAGCGTGCCGCCGCCACGTTGGCCATGATCATGCATTCTTCAATGATCTTATGCGACTCTACGCGGTGCACCGGTACAATTTGCTCAATTTTACGGTGGCTGTTAAACACAAAACGGGTTTCTACCGTTTCAAATTCAATAGCACCGCGTTGGCCGCGCACTTTAGCCAGCTTTTTATACAGGCTGTTCAGGGTTTCAATATTGGTTAAATTCGCTGCGTATTGTGCGCGTAATTCCGGGTCGCCCTGCAGTATCTTATGCACCTTGTTATAGGTTAAACGCGCACTGGAGTGCATTACCGCTTCGTAAAACTGGTAGCTGTCCAGCTTACCGCTGGCGCTGATATGCATATCAGCAACCAAACACAACCGGTCGGTATGCGGGTTAAGTGAACACAGGCCGTTCGATAACGCTTCCGGCAGCATAGGTACTACATGGTCAGGGAAATACACCGAGTTACCGCGTTCAATAGCGGTGTTATCCAACACTGTATAAGGCAACACATAAGCGCTGACATCGGCAATCGCCACCCATAAGCGCCAGCCGCCATTGTCTTTGGCTTCAGCATATACCGCATCATCAAAGTCGCGTGCATCTTCACCATCAATGGTAATTAAACCCAATTGAGTTAAATCAACACGGCCTTGTTTAGCCTCTGCCGGCACTTCTTCGCCGTACTTGGCCACTTGTTTCAGCACGGCATCAGAGAACACATGCGGAATTTGATGGTTACGAATGGCTATTTCAATTTCCATACCCGGCGCCATATGCTCGCCCAGTACTTCAGTTACTTTGCCAATGCCGTTAACGCGCTTGGATGGGCGTTGGGTTATCTCCACCAGCACCACCTGACCGTGCCGGGCTTCGCCCTGCGCACCGTCGGGAATGACAATATCCTGGGTAATGCGCGGGTCGTCCGGTACCACTACACCTAAGGCGAAATCTTTGTAATAGCGGCCGACTATCGGCTCGCTGCGCGGCTCTAACACGCGCACCACGCGGGCTTCAATTTTATCTTTGCTGTTTACGCTTTGTGCTGTTGCCAGCACGATGTCGCCATGCAACAAGCGCTGCATTTCAAAATTGGGGATAAACCAGTCCGGCCCGCCCTGCTCCAGCTTTAAAAAGCCGAAACCTTCGCGATGGCCCAATACCGTACCTTTTACCAGGTCCATATTATCGACCAGGCCGTAGCGACGGTTTTTGGTATAGATTAACTGGCCATCGCGCTCCATGGCGCGCAGGCGCTTTTTCAGCGCGAAAATGGCATCATCATCAGTTAAACCCAGCTCGGCAACTAATTCTTCAAAATAAGCGGGGCTCTGGCGTTTTTCGATGTGCTCGAGAATAAATTCACGGCTGGGGATAGGGTTGTCATATTTTTCCTGCTCACGCGCAAGATGCGGATCATTTACCGTCATTAAGTTATCTTTTGTTTCCTGAATTGTGTTAAGTGTAACAGCTAAACGGCCTTATGAGTATGAACTTCATTTTACCGGCTTTTTCGCATTGGCTACCACCCGTGGTGGCATCTTCTGCGCTAGCCGGCTAAGCAGTTGCTGTATTTGCTTGTGTGTAGCGCTATCGGCCGTAATGGCGTTATGCAGCCAGCGATAGCTTTGTTCAAAATCAACCGGGCTGCCGTGGCCATCAGCCAAAATTTGCGCCAGGCGTAATTGCGCTTTTAAATTACCCAATGCCGAAGCTTCACGTAAGTATACTATCGCCTTATCAATATCAGGCTGCACAAAGCGGCCAATATGATAATAGCGACCTACCTGCTCCAGTCCTTCCGGCAAGCCCTGGGCTGCGGCTTGCAACATTAAATCCCAGCCACGTTCAACGTTACGCGGCACACAGACCGCATAGGCCAGCATATCACCATACAAAAACTGATAAGCCGGTAATTGCATAATGTCGGCGCGGGCATCGATATCACGTACCAGCTGACAGTCGTCATCACGCACCCGTTTCAGGTGACTGTTGGCTTGGATTAATGCCAACAGTTCATCCTGGCTGTACAACTGCACTGCTTCCAGCTCCTGTGCCTGTACTTGTATCTGAGTGACCGCCGGCAACAGTAACCCTATCGCCAGCATCCAACATTTTTTACTCATTTTATGCGCCTGAAAATTGTCACTTTAAGCCTTATCGGCTGCTACCCGCTTTTTTAAAGCAAGTTTCGCGCCTGTTATTGCTCATTGTTTAACACCCAGGGGGCAGCCAGTCGCGGCTTAACGGCTTTAGTGTTAACTGCGGCGCTGCTTACTGCCACATCGCTGCAATTGCCGTTGGTTATGTAGTTAATGGCTTCGGCATATAACGGATCATCAGCTACGCCCCAGTCGCCGGTAATCACTTCAGTAACCGGACAGTTAGGTTGTAAGCCGTCAAAATATTCGCCCTGGTCCAGCGCATTTACCGTCTGGAAGTTAATAGCAAACAATACATAATCACCGATAATATCCGGCTGTTGGCCAACAGGTTTACCGCAGGTAGTGGCGCCGATTTGCACCACATCGACAAAAGGTGCCAGGGAATTAACCACCAATTCACTGGAAGAGCAACTGCCGGCAGTTGTCAGCACTAACACCCGCCCCAAATCTAATGCACTGTCAGCGGCGCCTAACGAAAACAGCGTTGTGGTATTTTTGCTGCTGTTTTTATCATTGTATTGATACTTAACAAATACTTCGCCCAGCACAGCATTAAGCGCAATTTGCGTACTCAGCTGATTCGCAACGCGGATTAAACCGCCACCGTTGTAGCGCACATCCAGCACCAGCTCATCAACGCCTTCGGCAACAAAATATGCAAATGCCTGTTCCAGCTCAGTTTCCGACAGCTCAATAAAGGTGTTGAACACCAAATAGCCTACGCGCTTATCACCCACAGTACTAACTGAGCGGTGTAATACGGTATTAGTACTGACTTCACTCTTACTGAAAGTGGCAACTTGTTCGGTGTTATCCGGCTTTTTCCAGACAAACTGGCGCATAACACCGGCTTCGTTGGGACCATACACATCATCATTGGTCGCGGTACCGGCATCCAGCCGGCTTAGCCATTCGGTGACGCTGATACCTTCAATTTCGATAATTTTATCACCGCGACGCAAACCGTTTTGCGCTGCTGAGCCATCGTCATACACATAGGCAATTTGCAAGGCAGTGTTATTGTCGGCTCTGACGCTGGAGAAGCCGTAACCGAAAAATGTGGCGTTTATAAAACGGTCTTCATATTCCTGGCGCGTTAAAATAAAGCTATAGCGGTCTTGCGGTGCTGCTACAGCATCTAACATTGCGCCGGGGGACGCATAACTGCCGGGATTGATATCAGCGGGTAGCTCGCTGTACCACAGATAATCTTGTTGCAGCGCACAAAACACCTGAGAATTAATATCAGCACGCTGGCAAGCCGCTGTCGCTGCCGGCGTAGCATCGCTGCCGCCTCCGCCACAGCCACTGAGGGTAAATAACGCGGTAATCAATATCAGTATACGCATAGCCATAACTCCGTCTGCTGCTGTTTTAGCCAGCATAAATCAAAAACGCTGCCTGGTGGCAGCGTTTTTTATCCTGTTATAGCTTTACGTCAGGATCAGGCAAACGGATGACGCAGAACTATCGTTTGTACGCGATCAGGTCCGGTAGAGATAATATCAACCGGTACACCGGTCAATTGCTCTAACCGCGTAATATAGTTACGCGCAGCTTGCGGTAACTTATCCAGCGACTGTACGCCAAAAGTGCTGTCCTGCCAGCCCGGCACTTCTTCATATACCGGCGTAACCAAATCAAAACCTTCTGCTGCCAATGGTGGCACTTCGCTGACGTTGCCGGCAGCGTCACGGTAACCGATACAGATTTTAATGCTGTCCAGGCCATCCAGAACATCCAGCTTGGTTAAGCAAAAACCGGAAATACTGTTTAACTGCACGGCACGTTTAACTGCAACAGCGTCAAACCAGCCACAGCGGCGTTTACGGCCGGTAGTAGCACCGAATTCATGGCCTTTAACACCTAAGTGTTCACCCACAGCACAACCCAGTTCGGTAGGGAACGGGCCCGAACCCACGCGGGTGGTATAAGCTTTAACAATACCTAACACATAGTCGAGATAACGCGGGCCAAAACCGGCACCGGTTGCTACGCCACCTGCAGTGGTATTGGACGAGGTAACATAAGGATAAGTACCGTGGTCAATATCCAGCAAGGTACCCTGAGCACCTTCGAACATAATTTCCTGGCCGGCTTTGCGGGCACGATCCAGTAAATCGGTAACATCTACTACCAGTGGCTTTAAAATTTCTGCAATCGCCAAGGCATTGTCCAACGTGGTTTGATAATCCACTGCCGGCACTTTGTAATACTGCGTCAGCGTAAAGTTATGCAATTCCATCACGGTTTTCAGCTTTTCAGCAAACAGCGCAGGATTGAATAAATCACCAACCCGCAAACCGCGGCGCGCTACTTTATCTTCATAAGCCGGGCCAATACCACGGCCTGTAGTACCAATAGGCTTGTCGCCACGCGCCAGTTCACGCGCTTTATCCAGCTCAACGTGAAACGGCAGGATCAACGGACAAGCTTCACTTAGCAGTAAACGCTCTTTTACCGGCACGCCACGCTGCTCCAGCATGGTCATTTCCTTTAAGAACGCTTCAGGAGATAACACTACACCGTTACCGATCACGCATTTTACGTTAGCACGTAAAATACCTGAGGGAATTAAATGTAATACGGTTTTTTCACCGTCAATAACCAAAGTATGCCCTGCGTTATGGCCGCCTTGATAGCGCACCACAAAACTGGCTTTATCTGTTAATAAATCGACGATTTTACCTTTACCTTCGTCACCCCATTGGGTGCCGAGCACTACTACGTTCTTGGCCATGGTTCCTACATCATGGAAAAAATCAGGCGTGGATTCTACCAAATAGCCAGCCAAGTTTCAGCCGTCCGGATGAAAAAAAGCCGCTTTTTTCACAGCGGCTTATTTAGTGGTTTTTAATCAACCAGTTAAACAATATATCAAGCTAAACAAGTTAGATCATATTCTGCGCTGTTGTGGTATAACGCAAAGCCAAAACGTAAACGGTCTGCCCGATAGTCTGTTTCGATACCGGCACGTTTCAAAAAAGCCGCCAGCTCTGCCACTTCTGCTGCATTGCCTGGTCGGAACGTCAGAAAGTGGCCATGGCAACTGAAGTCTTGCAGCAGCAGATTGCCGGCATGCAAGTCAGCATGTTGCACTGAGGCCAGCTTTTGCAAAAATACCTGCTGCAACTGCTGCACATACTGATGGATGCGTCCGACACTGATGCCTTGTTGTTTGAATAATCTCAGCACCGCATTTAAACGATATAAAGCAGAAAAATCCATGGTGGCACCGGCAAAGCGATAACCGTCTTCACTGTACAATACAGTAGCTGACTTCTCTGCCGCCAAAGTACCGAACTCAGCAAACCAGCCGGTGTACAGCGGCCGCTCTGTGCTGCCTAACGGCACTGCCATAAAGCAGCAGCCTTCACCACCCTGGGCATATTTATAACTGCCGGCCAGATAAAAAATGCGCTCAGCAATAGCCGATAAATCGGTTGGTAACGCCATAAAGCCATGATAGCCGTCGATTACGATCATCGCATCACTGACGGCAGCAATTTGTTGCACAAAACCGGTTAAATCACGAATTGCGACACCTGAATTAAAAAACACCTGGCTACAGAAAATCAGCTGATAATGATGTGCTGCCGCAGCGTCGGCAAAACGCTGTTCAAAACTGGCAAAAGGTTCGCTGGCAATAATATCCAGCTGAACATTATCGTACTCGGCCAAGCGTTTTACCTGGCGCGAAAAACTGTAAAACTCACTGTCGGTTGTCAAAATACGCAGCGGTTGGCGCAGGTCAAAGCAGCTGAGTAGGCGCATCACCAGCTCGTGAGTGTTCGGTGCAAACACAATTTGTTCCGGCTGTGGCAACTGTAAAATGTCTGCGATTAGCTGCTGAGTTTGCGGTACTTTTTCACCGAAAATATAGCGCCATTTGTCATCGACCAGGCGCGCGGTATCGTCCCAGTATTCCAACATGGCATCACGACTGACATCCGGCCAATAATGATGCGAGTGGCAGGCGAAATGCTGCTTGCCCTGATTAGCTTGCAAGAAACGCTGATAAAACTGCTGATACATGGCTCCCCCGTTCGGCCGTTACAGACAAAAAAGGCCCTTACGGGCCTTTTTTAAACACTGTAGTTGTTAGTTTTGCACCTTGTCTGACTTCATATATTTAAAAAAATCATTGTCCGGCTGTACTACTAACACATCATCCTTGCTGTTAAAGCTGTTTTTATAAGCTTCAAGGCTGCGGATAAAAGAGTAAAACTCAGCGTTTTTATTAAAGGTTTCGGCATACACATTAGCGGCTAAGGCATCACCTTCACCGCGCACACTACGTGAATTACGCTCAGCATCTGCCACCATTACGGTAACCCGGGCGTCTACGTCTGCACGGATAATTTCAGCTTCTTCCATACCTTTAGAGCGGTGTTCACGCGCTACAGCATGACGCTCAGCTTCCATCCTGGCAAAAATTGAGCTGCTGACTTCTTGTGGCAGGTTAATTTGCTTAACCCGCACATCTACCACTGCAATACCCAGCTCTTTCGAAGCCTGACCGGCTTGCTGTAACGCACTCTGCATTAACTGCGTACGCTCACCTGAGACAATTTCCTGAATGGTGCGAGCACCAAACTCAGTACGCAGGCCGTTGTTAATATATTGCTTTAACAAGTCTTCTGCTCTGCTGGTATTACCGCCGGTAGCCAAAAAGTAAGCGCCAAAATCATTAATACGCCATTTCACATAACTGTCCACCAGCAAGTCTTTTTTCTCTGCGGTAACAAAACGGTCCTGTGAATCATCAAGCGTTTGCACCCTGGCATCCAGCTTGCGTACGGTTTCAATTAGCGGCAACTTAAAATGCAAACCCGGCTGATACACCACGACATTTTGCTCAGCATCACGCTGAATTTTACCAAATTGAATCACTATGCCACGCTGGCCTTCCGGCACGACAAACAACGCTGACAAAAAAATAAAACCAATAACAACAATAATGGCAACTGTAAAATTCTTCATCACTTACCCCCTGCCACTGCGTGTAGAACTGCCGCGAGAACTGTCAGTACGATTTTGACTGCTGCTGTCCGTAGTGCTGCGCGACGGAATTAATGGCATAGCACCTGATGACTGTGCGGTACCGCTACTGCCCTGATTTAACATCTTGTCTAATGGTAAATACATAATGTTATTACCATTTTTAACGTCAACCAGCACTTTGGAGGTATTGCTGTATACCTGCTCCATAGTTTCCAGATACATACGGTCGCGGGTTACCTTAGGTGCAGCCAGATACTCTGGTAACAGTTTTTCAAAGCGGGCTACTTCACCTTGTGCCTTTAACACAATTTGCTGCTTATACGCTTCGGCTTCCTGCATCACGCGGTTAACCTGGCCACGGGCACGCGGCTCAATTTCACGGGCGTAAGCCTGAGCTTCCTGGATAAACCGCTCCTGGTCTTCCTGTGCTTTAATGGCATCGTCAAAAGCGTCACGCACTTCTTCCGGTGGCCGCGCATCGCGGAAGTTAACATCTACCAGCACAATACCCATCTTGTAGGGCTCGATAATGCCTTCCAGTTCCTGGCGGGTGTTTTGCCGCACCACTTCACGGCCGCGGGTTAGTACGTCATCCATAATGGAGTGGCCGATAACATAACGCAGTGCCGCATCTGTTGCCTGATGCAAGCTGCTGTCGGCATCGACAACCGAGAATTTATACAATCTGGCATCTGATACTTTGTACTGAATTTCAAAAGTGACCCGCACCAGATTTTGATCTTGCGTCAGCATAAAACCGTCGCTGCGCAAAGAACGCACACTGGTAACATCTACCGGCAGCACAGTATCGATAAAAGTAGGTTTCCAGTGAATGCCGGGGCCAACTTCATCGAGATACTGGCCGAAACGCAGCACGACACCACGCTCAGATTCTTTAATGGTATAAAAGCCACTAAACGCCCATACCAAAGCTGCCACAATCAGTACCAATATCAGTGCCGCTGAAGCACCACCATTACTGCTACCGCCTGAAGATTTGCCTCCACCGAAAATGCCGCCGAACTTTTTGCCTAAGTTACGAAACACTTCATCTAAATCGGGCGGGCCTTGATCACGACCACCCTGTTTCCAGGGGTCGTTATTCTTGCCGTTGTTGCCCGGCTCATTCCAAGCCATGCTCTACTCCAGTTTAAGTTGCAAAATAAGGGTTAATGTATCAAATAACCGCTGCGCTGACGACATAGTTTTCCAATGCCCCCTGCGATTGCTTTACGCAGCGTTGCCAAACTGACTCACTCAGTCTGAGTGTAAGTTGGCAATAGCCGTCAGTATCAAACTGCTCTTGCATTATGCAATGCTGTTGATGAAAACGGGCACGCCATGCCCCCTTGTCAGGCGGCAGGGCCAAAGTGATATCGATATAACGCTCTGATAACAACTGCGCTATGGCCTGCGTCAGCAGTTCAATACCGGCACCGGTTACCGCAGATAAATATACTGCTACCGGCTGATTAAATTCGTTGTATTCAATACGTGGCTGTTGCTCAAGCAGGTCAATTTTATTGTACACCACCAATCGCGGTATCTGATCTGCTTCAATTTCCTGCAACACGGCAGCCACTTGCTGCATGTTGTCGTCTTTGCGCGGATCAGCAACATCAACAACATGCAACTGTAAGTCTGCTTCGCGGGTTTCCTGCAAAGTAGATTTAAATGCTGCTACCAGGTCATGCGGCAAATGGCGGATAAAGCCCACGGTATCGGCCAATACTATCTCGCCAACGCCTTTGAGCTTTAACTTACGTAAGGTGGGGTCAAGCGTGGCAAACAATTGATCTGCAGCGTAGACATCCGCGTGGGTAACACGGTTGAACAAAGTCGATTTACCGGCATTGGTATAACCCACCACCGACACCACCGGCACAGCAGAACGTTGTCGTGCCCGACGGCCCTGCTCACGCTGCCGCTCCAGTTTATTCAGTCGTAGTTGTAATGCCTTTACCCGCTCGCGTAACAAGCGCCGGTCTGTTTCCAACTGAGTTTCGCCGGGCCCGCGTAAACCTATACCACCTTTTTGCCGGTCAAGACTGTCCCAGCCACGCACCAGACGCGAGGCTAAATGCTTTAGCTGAGCCAACTCTACCTGCAGCTTGCCCTCAAAAGTACGGGCGCGCTGCGCAAAAATATCCAGAATAAGCGTGGTACGATCGATGACACGCGTCAGGCACAAACGCTCCAAATTACGGGTTTGTGCCGGGCTTAACGCATGGTTGAAAATAACCACTGAGGCCTGATGCTGTTCTACCAAATCAGCAATATCCTGCGCTTTGCCTGAACCGACAAAGAACTTTGCATCAGGGGCGCTGCGATTGGTGCTAACCACATCAATACTGTTAACACCAGCCGACGACACCAATAGCTTAAGCTCAGCTAAATCTTCGCTGGTATGCTGTTGCGAGAAGTTCACATGGACAAGGATCGCTTGTTCCGGTAACGCGCTAATGTCAGACAAGCGGGAAACCCCTGCTGTTATTCCGTGTCGTCTTCGTCACTTTGACCATTGCTTTGAGCCACCATAGTGTTGACAGCCCGTGCCGGTACTACTGTGGAAATGGCATGTTTATATACCATCTGGCTCACAGTGTTTTTCAGCAGTATCACAAACTGATCAAAAGACTCGATTTGACCCTGAAGTTTAATGCCGTTCACCAAATAAATTGATACCGGAATACGTTCCCGTCTCAAGGTGTTTAAAAATGGGTCTTGTAAAGATTGGCCCTTTGCCATGTGCCGCTTTCCTTTTTTTATTAGTCCGACTTATATTGGTATTATTTTTTTTATTTCAAGTTGTTAAAACGTCTTTTTTATCCATCTTGTTTAGCTTAGCGAAGATAAAACGGCTTGCAAGTTTTCCGACATTGGCGCATCACTTTTTAGCCAGTTCAAATCATGCCAACTTCTTAACCAGGTAAGCTGACGTTTTGCCAATTGCCTGGTTGCCGCTATGCCACGCATTGTCATCTCAGCATAACTGCATTCACCGTCCAGATACTGCCACATCTGGCGATAGCCCACGCAGCGCATGGCGGGTAAATCAGCATGCAAATCTGTCCGTTGCTTCAGTTTGACAACTTCTTGCTCAAACCCCGCCGCCAACATTTGCTCATATCTTAACGCTATACGTTGGTGCAGCACTGCGCGATCTTCCGGTGCAACAGCAAATTGGTGCACCGGAAAGCCAAAAGGTTCCCCTTTTTCTGCTGTAAGTTGCGTTAAATTGCGTCCGGTAATACGGAATACTTCTAATGCACGGTTAATACGTTGTGGATCATTCGGGTGGATCCGCTGCGCCGAAACCGGGTCAACTATCGCCAGTTCGGCATGTAACGCCGGCCAGCCTTTTTCTGCCGCTTCCCGTTCCAACTGCTGACGCACAGCAGGATCCGCTTGCGGCAGCGGTGATATACCTTCAAGCAGCGCTTTGAAGTACAGCATTGTACCACCAACCAGGATGGGAATGTTACCACGATGTTGAATTTGAGCAATTAAATGCAACGCATCTGCGCGGAAGTCTGCCGCAGAATAGCTTTGTGCAGGGTCGCGAATATCAATCAGGTGATGCGGCGCCAGTTGCAATTCTTCAGCCGTTGGTTTGGCAGTGCCGATATCCATACCTCGGTAAATAAGCGCACTGTCGACACTGACTAATTCTGCCGGCAGCCGCTGATACAGTTCTGTTGCCAGCGCAGTCTTACCGGCGGCAGTAGGCCCCATCAGGAAAATTACCCCGGTTGAGTTGTGGCTCATGCGATTTGTTCCTGCAAAAACGCTATGCTGGCATCTAACTGCAGTGGCACAGATACTCTGTGAGCATCTGCGGTTAATTGCGGGCAAGATTCTAACAAACGTGCAGCATCCAGCCCGTTTGCATTCAGTAGCATAGACAACAAACAAAACAACGGATTGTCGTGCGGCGACTGTGCCAGCTGCGTTAACCATAACGGTAACCAATGGCTTAATGTGGTATGGCGCAGCCAGTCGGGCACAGCGCGGACAATTAAGGTATCGTCGGTCAGTACCATATCAAAACCGGCGGCACTAAACATGCCGGCCTGCTGCGTTAATACTAATGTTTGCTCACGGTCGAGTTTCAGCCGTTGCGGTAATAATAACGGCACCGGCGAAATATGCTGCGCCGCACAATAAGCAGCCATTGAAGCGGCAAGGTCAGTCAACACAATATCATCACCATGCTGCTGCAATAAATAACGGTTGCGGGCAATCAGTGGTTTTGCCAGCCGGGTATCAGCTGTCGTTGCCGCAATTTGTTTTTGCGCGGCGGTATCAGTCTGTCCGGCGTTGTTGCTGTGCTGCCAGTATGACAGCTCGCGGTTTACCCGCGCAGCTGCCGGCTGATGTGCCTGATAGCCGCCGTGCGCACGGTATCCTCCACCTGCGGCTTCCCGCACATGGTCTTCAGCATAGCCGGAAGATACCGCCGCGGCTGCAACGGCAACAGGCCTTAGCTGCGCCAGGGCATCTGCCAGTGCCGATACCACAAAATCATGAATTAACCGCGCCTGATGAAAGCGTACTTCGTGCTTGGCCGGGTGCACATTGACGTCTACCTGACGGGGATCCAGCTCCAGATACAGCACAAAAGCCGGCTGTTGCTCTGGGCCCAGACTATCACCGTAGGCCTGACGAATAGCATGATTTAACAACTTGTCGCGCATCATACGACCATTTACATAGCTGTACTGGCATTGCAGCTGCGCTGAGCAGGCTTGCGGTTGCACTATCCAGCCCCAAATCCGCACATCACCGTAGCGGTTTTCAATAAAGGCTGCCTGCCCGGCAAAAGCGCGGCCACACAGCATGGCGACCCGTTTTTGCCGTTGCTCATCAGTAACCGCTGCTTTTAAGCGTCGCACACTCTGGCCGTTATGTGTTAGCTGCCAACTGACATCATAGCGGCTAAGCGCTAAGCGTTTTACCAGCTCGTCAATATGGCCAAATTCGGTTTTATCGGTGCGCATAAACTTGCGTCTGGCCGGGGTGTTAAAGAATAAATCCAGCACTTCAATACTGGTGCCCACCGGGTGCGCTGCCGGACGCACGTCCACCTGCATCTCTCTGCCGGCAGCACTGGCCTGCCAGGCGGCACTTTGTTCTGCAGTTTTTGATGTTAACGTAAGACGTGATACCGAGCTGATACTGGCCAGAGCCTCACCGCGAAAACCCAGGCTGTTAATAGCTTCCAGATCGTCCAGATCGGTAATTTTACTGGTGGCGTGCCGGCTCAGCGCTAATACCAGCTCTTGCTCTGCAATACCGCTACCATTGTCACGCACGCGGATCAGCTTGCTGCCACCTTTTTCAATATCAATTTCAATATGGCCGGCCCCGGCATCCAGGCTGTTTTCTACCAGCTCTTTAACAACGGAAGCGGGACGTTCAACCACCTCACCGGCCGCAATCTGGTTAGCCAGCTGCGGCGGCAAAATACGGATAGGCATAATTAAGGGATCCGCAGCGTTTGACCGACACGAATGCTGTCGTTAGCCAATTGATTAATATTGCGTAAATCATCCACAGAAACGTTATAACGCTGTGCCAGTAGCGACAGCGATTCACCGGCGCTGACTTTGTGCTCACGGGCCCGTTGCTGAGCAAACAGCGAGTCTGCCGGAGCCGATTTTTCGTAATGACGTTTTAACGCCGTAAACAATGATTGCGCTAATTTGGTTTGATAAGCAGACGAGCGTAACTGCCGCTCCTCTTTCGGGTTGGAAATAAAACCGACTTCGACCAAAATAGACGGAATGTCCGGCGCTTTCAACACACCTAAACTGGCAGCCTGGGGTTCTTTTTTATGCAGATAAGCCACCTTACCCAGCTCCTGCAAGACTTCATTTGCGGCCTGGTATGCGGTGATCATCGAATGGTTCATCGACAAATCCAGCACCGTTTGTGCCAGATAACGCTCGTTAGCTGAGTCTTTAATAATTTCCGCGACACCACCCAATAATTCAGAATGGCGTTCGGTTTGCTCCAGCATACGGCCCACTTCTGATGTCGCACGCCGCAGCGATAGCACCCACACCGAAGCACCACGTGGTTGTGGCGTGGTAAAAGCATCAGCATGGATCGATACTAATAAATCGGCCTGTTGGCCGCGTGCAATCTCGGTACGGCGGTTAACATGAATATAGTAATCGTTGGTGCGCACCATCATAGCTTTCATGCCGGGCTGGTTGTTAATTAACTGCGCCAGTTGTTTAGCGATGGGCAAGGTAATGTTCTTTTCGTAAAAACCACTTGGCCCAATCGAGCCCGGGTCCTCACCACCATGGCCGGCATCAATGGCAATAACAATATCGCGCGCAGCTCTGATGGCCGGCGGCGGTAAATTTTGCACCGGCTGATTGTCAGGTAAATCGACCACTAAACGATGACCGTAAGGCGGTGTTGGCGGTAAGGTGAACACGTTGGCATTACTTTGCTTGGCTAAGTCCAGCACAATACGCATACTGTTAGCATCGCCACTGCTGCGAATGGCTTTAATTAACGCGGACTCGCCGGATATCTCCGGCAAACTGCTGCCGCCTTTAATATTGCTTAAGTCAATCACCAGCCGGTCAGGCTTATCCAAACTAAAACTCTTGTGCTCAGGTGCTGCTGACATATCAAACACTACCCGGGTGTTGTCAGGGGATGGCCATACGCGCACACTTTGCACCTGGTTCGCGGCTACAGTACTAAAGCTGAGCAGCGTCAGACTCAGCAGCAACCAGCTTTTGATTTTGTAATAATTATTTTTCATCATCCGCTACAGCTTTTAATATGCGGTGCCCGGCAGCAGTATTGGCTGTTAATTCAGCCCGCCGGTGCTCCTGTTCAAAAATTAAGTGTATGTCGAGATCCGCCACAGGTAAATATCCGGCCCCACGCTGCGGCCATTCAATCAGACAAAGACTATCGGCACGAAAATAATCGCGGATACCCATAAACTCCAGCTCTTCACTGTCGCGCAAGCGATACAGATCAAAATGGTACACCACCAACTGCGCCAACTGATAGGGTTCTACCAGAGTATAAGTCGGGCTCTTTACGTTGCCTTTATGCCCCAGGCTATTAATCAACCCCCGGCTAAACGTAGTTTTACCGGCGCCAAGTTCACCATGTAAAAATATGGTCAGGCCACCGCTGATATGGCGGGCTAACTGCTGCGCCAACAACAAGGTTGCCGCCTCATCCTTTAATACACACTGAATTTGCGCCACTTACCACCACTCTTACGATTGCCAAGGCATTACCGGCGCTATGTTAACAAATTAATCATCTGCTGAGCCAGTAAAACTGCCGGCCGTGTTTATGACTGCCCGCAACGCAGCAAGGTTCCCGCCCATCACCCGCCTTAGTGTACTATGTGTTAAATTGCACTGTGATTTCTTAACTACCAACAGCATGACTATAGATTACGCCACTTTAGCGCAGCAGATAAAACAATGGGCAAAAGAACTCGGCTTTGCCCAACTGGGTATTACCGGCGTGTCCTTGCCGGATGCTGAGCGCCAGTTGCAAAAGTGGCTGGATGCCGGCTACCACGGCGAAATGGACTATATGGCCAGCCACGGCATGTTGCGCGCCCGCCCGGCAGAGCTGGTACCCGGTACTTTAAGGGTATTAAGCGTGCGCATGGATTATCTGCCGCAAGGCGCCGGTTTTGCTACCAACCTGGCCGACCCGACACAAGCCTATATCAGCCGCTATGCACTGGGCCGCGACTACCATAAGCTGATACGCAGCCGGCTGAAGCAATTAGGCGAGCGTATTAATCAACAGGTGGCTGAGCTGGGTTACCGGCCTTTTACCGATTCTGCACCCATTATGGAGCGGCCGCTGGCACAACAAGCCGGGCTGGGTTGGGTTGGCAAACACAGTTTGTTACTCAATAACAGTGCCGGCTCATGGTTTTTCTTAGGCGAGTTACTGGTTAACCTGCCTTTGCCCATCGATACACCGCACCAAGGTGATTGCGGTAGCTGTGTTGCCTGCATAACAAGCTGCCCCACCGGCGCTATCGTGGAACCTTATGTTGTCGACGCCAGACGCTGCATTTCTTATCTGACCATCGAGTTAAAAGGGGCCATACCGGAAGAGTTCAGGCCTCTGCTGGGCAACCGCATATATGGCTGTGATGATTGCCAACTGGTGTGTCCGGAAAACCGTGACGCACCGCTGAGTATAGAAGGTGATTTTCAACGCCGGCCACAATGGCAAAGCCAAAGTCTGCTCAGTTTATTTGCCTGGCAGCAGCATGAATTTTTAAACTATACCGAAGGCAGTGCCATCCGCCGTATTGGTTTTGAGCGTTGGCAGCGCAATATTGCCATCGCTTTGGGTAATGCGCCTTATCAGGTGGAAATTATCCAGGCATTAACAACTAAACTTGATAGCGCCAGCGAGCTGGTGGCCGAACATATTCACTGGGCGTTAGCACAACAAAAACGCAAAAGTTGGCAGGCTGAATCGTTATTGCCGCGCAGTACAGAGCGGCTGGTGCGGATTATTCAAAAAGGCTTACCGCGGGACGCATAACCGCACCGCTGGCTTCACGTTGTGCCATACGCTGTGCAGCCTGGTGTAAAATTTGCTCACGCCGCAATACATCTGCAGTGTGCCACTCAATAATTTCCTGCAACAAGCGACCGCAACCCAGGCAACAGTCTTGCTGATCCAAACAACAATTGCGCACACAGGGAGACTCAGACATAGCGGGCCGGTAGTGTGTTAAAAATGCATTAACTATATCGCAGAAAACAAAAAACCGCACTGTGCTTGCGCAAGGTGCGGTTTCTTATCGAATTTGGAGCGAGTAACGAGGTTCGAACTCGTGACCTCGACCTTGGCAAGGTCGCGCTCTACCAGCTGAGCTATACTCGCATCAACTAACGTTGTTACGTCGTGATGGCGCGCATTTTACAAAATCAGTTAGCTTATGCAAGCACTTTATTGCGGTAATTTAAAAAAATGCTCGCGATAGGTTACTAATTCAGCAATCGACTCCCGAATATCATCCAGTGCCAAATGGCTGCCGGCTTTTTGTACTTTATTCAGCACCTGCGGGTGCCAGCGCCGCGCCAGTTCTTTTACAGTGCTGACATCTAAATTACGGTAATGGAAAAATGCTTCCAGCGTTGGCGCATATTCCGCCAGAAAACGCCGGTCCTGACCGATACTGTTACCGCACATCGGCGATTTACCGGCAGCTACATACCGGCTTAAAAACGCGATGGTTTGCTGTTCTGCATCTGCCAGCGTAGTAGTACTTGCGCGGCAACGCGCCGTCAAACCGCTTTTGCCATGTTGCTCGACACACCAGGCGCTCATATTGTCCAATACCGCATCCGGTTGCTTAATGGCAAATACCGGCCCTTCAGCAAGAATATTCAGCTGGCTGTCGGTTACTATGGTAGCCATTTCCAGAATGACATCGGTCTTGGGTTCTAACCCGGTCATTTCCAGATCCAGCCAAATCAAATTGTTGTCATTTACGCTCATGAAAAACCCTTACGCAGCTTGCTGCTTTGTTCATTTACAGAATACAGGTATCATACACGCCCTAAGCTTAGCAGTAATAGCATCCTTTATATCAGAGCGAAAAAAGCAGCAGTGACAAAGAAAAAACATCTCACTCAGCGCCAACAGCAACGTATTGTCGATAACGCCGGCAAGCGCTTGCGCGCGCCGAAAAACAAGGGTGTCGAATCTGTCGATGACACCAGCTTCGCTGCAGCCGAAACCGGGTTAATACTCAGCCGTTTTGGCCAACACGCCGATGTTGAAGACAGCGAGGGCACCGTTGTGCGCTGTAATATGCGCCGTTCGGTGGCGTCGTTAGTTACCGGTGATCGCGTAGTCTGGCGCCGCTCGCTGCAGCCTACCGGCGGTGTCGATGGTGTAATAGACGCAGTAGAAGAGCGCAGTTCCGTGCTGTTGCGGCCGGATTTCTACGACGGCTTAAAGCCGGTAGCGGCCAATATTGATTTAATGATTATCGTCTCGGCGGTATTACCGGCGTTGTCGCTGAATATTATCGACCGCTATTTAGTTGCCGCAGAAATGACCGGCATTAAACCCTTGCTGGTTATTAACAAAGTGGATTTGCTCAGCAGCGCAGAGCTGGCACAAACCGAACAACAATTGGCGTTGTACCGCAAACTTGGCTATAACTTTTTAGCTGTCAGTGCCAAAAGCGGCGTTGGCATGCAACAACTGCTGGATTACTTGCACAGCGGTACCAGTATTTTTGTCGGCCAGTCCGGTGTGGGCAAGTCATCATTGATGAATCACTTAATGCCGGGGCTTGAAGCGCACACACAGGAAGTATCCGGCAACTCCGGCCTGGGCCAACACACTACAACAGTATCGCGTTTGTACCATCTGCCGGAAGGCGGCGATTTAATTGATTCGCCGGGTATCCGCGAGTTTGCTTTGTGGCATTTAACGCCGGAAGAAGTAACTCAAGGCTTTACTGAATTTACGCCCTGGCTCGGGCGCTGCAAATTCCGTGATTGTAAGCATATTTCCGATCCGGGCTGTGCCATTCAACACGCAGTTGAGAACGGCGATGTCAGCACAGAGCGTTACGACAGTTATCTGAAAATCCTCGCCAGCATGGCGCAGGACAAACCAAATTACTTTTAACCTTTCACGAGACCATAATGGATAATTTAAAAATTACCCTGCAATACCTGATGCCGAAGCATTTAATTTCACGCCTGGTGGGTAAATTAGCCGCCGCAAAATTGGGCTGGTTTACACACTTTTTAATTAACCGCTTTATTAAAGCCTATGGCATTAATATGGCCGAGGCGCAGTTTGAACGGGCGCAAGATTATGCCAGTTTTAATGAGTTCTTTACCCGGCCGTTAAAAGACGGCATTCGCCCTTTGGCGACAGAAGCCGATATAGTGGCGCATCCGGTAGATGGCTGTATCAGCCAGCTTGGCCCCATTGTGCAGGGGCAGTTGGTGCAAGCGAAAAATCACAACTATTCGTTGCAAGCTCTGCTGGGCGGCGATATGGCTACCGCAGAGCCTTTTATGGGTGGCGACTTTGCCACTATTTATCTGGCACCGAAAGATTATCACCGTATTCATATGCCGGTTAGCGGCACCTTACGCCAGATGATTTATGTGCCGGGCGATTTATTCTCGGTAAACCCGCTAACCGCAGAAAACGTGCCGGACTTATTTGCCCGTAACGAGCGCGTAGTGACTATTTTTGACACGGAACTGGGCCCGATGGCGCTGGTATTGGTTGGTGCAACTATCGTTGCCAGTATTGAGACTGTCTGGGCCGGCACCGTTACGCCGCCGGCCGGTAAAAATGTGTTCCGCTGGACCTACCCGGCGCACGGCAAAAATGCCATTACGCTGGAAAAAGGCGCGGAGATGGGCCGCTTCAAGCTGGGGTCAACTGTGGTACTGGCCTTTGCGGCGGACAAGCTGCAATTTCCAGAAGATCAGCAGCCTGGCAGCGTTACCCGCATGGGTGCGCCTTTTGCTAATACAGCAATTTAAAGCTAGTCTTCAGCTACGGCGCTTCGAAAACGTGAATGCGCCGTATATTTTTTCTGCAACACGCCGTGAACCCATCCTTGGGGGCTCGATTATAAACTTCATCCATGAAGTTTATCCTACGGACCAGCGCAGCTGTTCAAATTCGCTCCAGGCGAATTTGTCAGCATCCTGGCCTGCAACGGTCGCCGAAAAAAATACTCTGCATTCACTTCTGCCGGTTTTATCTTTAATTCCTACGAACAGGACCTGACATGCAAATCATTGCTCATCGTGGTGCCAGTGGCGACTACCCGGAAAATACCCTGCTGGCTATTGAGCAGGCTATAGCTCAGGGTGCCGACGCCATAGAAATAGACGTATTCGCCGTGCAAGGCGAACTTATTGTTATTCATGATCATCATCTGGCGCGCACTACCAATGGCAGCGGCAGTATTTATCAATACAGTGTAGAGCAACTGATGCAACTCGACGCCGGCCACGGCGAGCGTATTCCTAAGCTGTGGCAGATATTGCAGCGGCTGGCAGCAACAGGCTTATGGCTGAATATAGAGCTTAAAGGCGACAATACGGTAGCACCACTGCTGGCCCTGCTGGATAAAGCACAGCAAGAGCTCCAGTTTGACAGCCAGCGGCTGCTTATCTCATCTTTTAACCATCACCTGCTGGCAGAGCTCAGACGACACAGGCCAGAGCTAAAGCTGGGCGCGCTTACCGCCAGCCTGCCTCTGGATTACGCCGCCTTTGCCCAAGCCCTGCAGGCTTACTCCGTCAACTGCGATGTCAGTTTTATTAATCAGGCATTTGTGGATGATGCTAAGGCGCGGGGTTTAAAGGTGTATGTGTATACCGTTGACCAGCAGGATGATATTGCCCGCATGCAACACTACGGCGTAGACGGCATTTTCAGTAATTATCCGGCCCGCAGCCGGCAGCGGTTAACAGAGCAAAACTGAGGCTATAAAGCAAAAATCCCGCCGTAGCGGGATTTTTTATATATTTTGCTGCCTAATGATCGTGACAGCTTTTGCAGCTATTACACAAACGCATATTCATCACATGCGCTAACACCACCAGCGATGCACCAACAATCAGCACCGCATGCTCATATTCATGGCCCCACACATCGCGCTGCCAGTAGATAAACACACCTAAAAATAATGAATAAAACGGATACAGCTTGCGGTGATAGCGATGAAAACCAATAAACAACGCAATAAAGCCCAGTACTATAGTAACCAGCAACATCACGCGCTCAAACGCATGATTATGGCCAACGCTGAGGCCCAGTAACGGCAAAACCGGCAGAATGATCGGCAGCATAATGCAGTGAATGGCGCAAAGCGACGTCACTGTAATACCTACTTTATCAAATACGTTTCTTACTGTTGCTAACACTTGGCGTACTCTGGCAGCTGAAAATAAAGAAACGAGATAATATAACAAAACGTTTGCTAAAGAAATGCTCAGCGAAAAAAAATAATGCTGCAACGGCCCGGCACCAGCCTAAGTCTGCTGAAGCCAAAGTGGCTTTGTGGCATAATAACGCCACTTTTTACTGCGTAGTCGTATTATGGATACCTTACTTAACCAACTTGATGACAACTTAAAAGAGCTGTACCGCAAAGCGCTGGACGCTGACGCCCTGCTCGATAGCCTGCAGCAGCAAGGCCATGCCAAACATCAGCGCATTTTTGCCGATAACAAACTGTTTCAGGTATCCGCCAACCGTTTTATGCCTTACTTGGCCGAAACAGCTGAACAAGTCGCCGCCATGCGCCAAAGCCAGCAGTTTAATACTGCGACACTACAGCGGGTTGTGCAGCAGTTAAAACAACTCCACAGCACCCTGGCAGAGTTTCGCGCTGTTATAACAAAATAAAATAACAGGGTAATTTTGATCAAAAAATAATCTAACGCTAACCGACGCCTACACTAGTCTAAAAGATGATTGGAGGTAGTTATGTCAGCGATAAGTGTAAGCCCGCAGGTTGCCGTAAATCGCAGCGCTACGCAGCTTGGCCAACAAGTTGCGGCTGACAGCAACAACGTTAGCCGCGAACCCACGCTACTCAATGCTTCTTCTGCTGCCGCAAGCGGCAATACCGCCGCGGTTACAGCAGACAACAGCGGCAGTGAATCAGTAAGAGTGTCCAGCAGTATTGGCCGCGCGGCCTCTGCCGGCCAGTTAAGCCGGCAGGAGGCGTTAGATATTTACCGTCAGATAGCCAGTTTGCTCTAGCTTAGTTAGTGCTCACTTTAGGCAACGCCAGCGCGTATTGCTCTACCTTGGGCAGAAGCTCCTTATCAAACCAGCTGCTAAGCATCTGCTTTTCATAGCGGAACTCTTCATTGTCGCCAACAGAACGCAATGAATGCATAAAGCCCATATCGCGCAGTTTTTCTTCGTTACTGATCACCTCTTCACCATGCTTATCGCGCAGCACATGGCTGAACTTGATTGCCGGCGAATAGATATCTTTGACAATCCGTAGGGCATTACCGGCACCACCGGCGAAGTAATCAATATCACCGGCCAGATCAATGTCTGTTACGGTTACCTGCCAGCTGTAACCCTCCGGTAGTTTGGCGGCCATCTCAGTAAAAAAGCCGTCAAACTTTTTCATTACCCGTTCACGGTATGCTTTACGGCTATCATTGGCGGGGCGGATGTCGGTAAATTTTTCCGGTTCCTGCCACTGTACTTTTACTTCTGCTGCCTGCACAGCACCGGCAGCCAGTGCAGCTATGCTGCAAGCCAGTAGTATATTTCGCATTACGACCTCCTGAAACCTGACGTGGTTTAGCTGTTATAGCTAAGATTAGAACAAACTATGGCCGATAAGTTTACTGTTAACTGTAACTATAGCGTCAAATGCCGTGTAGTAACTGTGTGGTTTTGTATAAAAATGTAGCCAATCAAGTATTCTGAAAGTAAAAATCCACCTCCATAGGAGGTGGC
>NZ_JABSOD010000025.1 GCF_013283795.1 Rheinheimera lutimaris | reverse complement strand
CAACCGATCTGAAAAATTCTTATCTGATCGGCATTACCCTTAACGGGTGGCTTTTTTTTGCCGTTTGCCGGCCGGCGTTATTTCAGCACCTGCAGCAAATTACTGTGTTGATCTGTCCAACTGACAGCCGGTTGCGCCGCGCTGAGCCAAGGACTTAAAGCCTGCTGTAATTGCGGCTGTTGCATAAAGCGCTGATTATTTGTCAGCAACACCCAGTGTGCCGCAGGGTTAATGCCCTGCGCCGCGGTGGCAATAAAATATGCCTGCAGGCCGAGGCTGGCGGCCTGATTGCGTAATAAACCGGTTAAATCCAGATAGTTATTCGACACATGCACTGCCAGCACACCATCACTGTGCAAATGCTGCCAATACAGCTGCATGGCTTCCAGCGTAAGTAAATGCTGCGGAATACTGTCGCTGCTAAACGCATCCAGCACCAGCACATCAAACTGTTGGCTGCCTGAAACCAACTGCGCCTGCAGCATTAATCTGGCGTCCCCCGGTACAATTTCAACCGTAGCAGCGCTGTCACTGAGATAGCTGAAATACTCCGTCGCCACTTTAATCACCGCCGGGTTCAGCTCATAAAACAGCATAGTGTCATCCGGCTTACCGTACACCGCCAACGCCCCGGCACCCAGCCCGACCAAACCAAATTTACGCTGTTGCAATTGCTGTACAGTGCGTGATGGCGCCGCCGGTAAAAAATGCTCTAACGCCAACGCCGCCCCGGTACCGGCACGATAATAGCTTTGCGCCTGCAGCGACAAGGGCGCAGCCAAATACTGCGCGCCGTGGCTGGTCGTACCGTCAATTAAACGCCGCTGCATATTGCCGTCGATATTAATGTCACGCACGCTAAGGCTGCCGTAAAAATTACGTTCAGCATAGACATTATGCCGGCCGGGTTGCCACTCCAGCGCCAGCACACTTAGCGTAAACAACACAGCGCCGCTTAACCACAACGCCTGCTGCCAACGCGGCGTCCCCGCTGCGCCCGGCCACAGCAACACATAAATAGCCAGCAGTACCAGTAAAAATTCCCACTGCTGCGTAAACCACAGCGGCGCCAGCAGATTAACTGTCAGGCTACCCAGGGCACCGCCGGCGGCCAGCAATAAATAGTAGCCGGTTAAGCCACGCGGCTCTGGCTTTAACCGCGCCAGCTCGCCGTGGCATAACATGCAGCCGCTGAACAATACCAGCAGGTACAGCAACAACTGCGAGAGCAAATCAAACTGGCGGCCCAGATAAAACAGCAATAAGCCAAACACCATGCTCAGACAAAACAGATAACGCCACAACCCGCGCCGGTACCACTGCGGTTTATTAAACACCAGGATATAACTGAGTAAATACAAGCACAGCGGCACCACCCATAAGAATGGAATGGGCGGTACGTTTTGCGTAAGTTGCTGAGTTACCGCCAGTAACAGCACCACGCCGCCGGCCGACAATAACAGCCAGCGTAACGCCGCCGGTTGCCGCAGCCTGGCCTCACCGGCCCGGTACGACGGCGCTAACGCCGTCAGATGTAGCCACATCAAAGCCAGGCAACATACAGCAAACACCACAAAGCCCGACAGCCAGTACAGCCGTTGCTCTGACAGCAACAAGCCCGGTTCCAGCAAAAAAGGATAAGCAAGCAAACCACCTAAAGAGCCGATATTCGACAACGCATACAAGCGATAAGGTGACACTGTAGTAAAGCGGCCGGCAAACCAATGCTGCAATAAAGGCCCGGTAGCCGACAGCAAAAAATAAGGTAAACCTGTGGTACATAACAGAAACAGCAACACCGCCGGCAACGGCGGCAGAGCGCTAAATACCGTGATATCCGGCTGATATAACAGCGGCAAACTTAACAGGGCTAACAACAATAACAGGCTGTGCAACCAACGCTGCGCCAATGGCGGCAAAAAACGACACAAAGCATGGGCATAGGCGTAACCGGCCAGCAACATGGCCTGAAAAAACAACATACAGGCGGTCCATACTGCGGCACCACCACCCAAATACGGCAACAATTGTTTGGCCAGCATCGGCTGAATTAAAAACAGCAGTGCAGCGCTTAAAAATATCGTCAGGGCAAACAAGGCCACAGCAGGCTCCGGAACAATCAACAGCAGACAAGGGCGCCAAGCCTATACAAAGGGCGCTCTGCAGGCAAGTGGCGACAGTAAATACCTGTTTGTGATGCTAACAGTGTTGCGGTAGACTCCACCTTTTTATTTAACATAGCGCACATAACGCGCCTTACATTTTAATCTGAGCTGCACTTTTAGCTGCACATTAGGGACATTAAAGCATGGCAAGATTTAAAGTACCTCACACCCTGACCTTATTATTCAGCATGATGGTACTGGCGATGATCGCCACCTGGTTGGTGCCCCAGGGCTTTTTTGAAAGCCAAACGCTGGCCAATGGCCGCTCTGTAGTAATTCCCGGCACCTTCACCCTGGTTGAAGAGCGCCAGTACTTAAGCCCATGGCAACTGCTAACCGCGATACCGCGTGCCTTTGCCAGTGCCCAGGATGTTATTTTCTTTGTCATGATATTAGGCGGCGTGCTGTCTATTGCCCGTGCTACCGGCACGGTAGATGCGTTAATCGGCCGCCTGCTGACCCGGTTTGGCGAAAAACCTCAAATGCTGATTTTTATGGTGGTGTTTTGCTTTGCTATGGCTTCCAGCGCCATAGGTACCGCCGGTGAATATATTCCTTTTGTGTTAATTTTAGTGGCGCTGTGTAAAGCCATGCGACTGGATGCAATGACAGCAGTAGGCATGACGGTAGCCGGTTACGGTATTGGTTATGGCGTATCGGCTATTAACCCTTTTACGGTAATTATTGCCCAGCAAATTGCTGATTTGCCGCCACTGTCCGGCAATTGGTTAAGATTCGCCATCTTTGTGCCCTTTGTATTAATTGGCTTTCATCATGTCTGGAGCTATGCGAAAAAGGTATTGGCCGATCCTGCAAACTCGATGGTAGCCGACTTACCCTGCCCGCTGGGTAATAAGCAAACCGTAACTTACCCGCAACTGGCGCTGAACCATAAGCTGATTTTAGCCAGCTTTGTCTGCACTATTGCTGTGGTGGCTTATGGCATTCGGGTGCACGGCTGGTATTTGTATGAGTTGGGAGCCTGCTTTGTTGCCTGGGGCTTGTTTACAGCGCTAATCGGCCGTATTTCTGCCGATACCGCCGCGCAGAAATTTATTGATGGTGCGATGGAGCTGACCACCACCGCCATGTTAATTGGCGTGGCACGCGGCATTTCGCTGGTCATGGAAGATGGCCAGATCCTGCACTCGCTGGTTTACGGCATGTCATTACCGCTGTCTTATGTCGGCGCTGAAGCTGCTGCGGTGGGGATGTTGGTGATTCAAACCCTGCTGAATTTCTTTATTCCCTCCGGCAGCGGTCAGGCTTATGTCACTATGCCGCTGATGGTACCGCTAAGCGACTTGCTGGATATTCCGCGCCAGGTTGCAGTGCTGGCATATCAATTTGGCGATGGCTTTTCCAATATGATCATCCCCACCAATGCGGTGTTAATGGGCATTATTGGTATTGCCGGTATTCCTTACGGCCACTGGTTTCGCTTTTGTGCCCCGCTGCTGTTAAAACTGATGCTGGCGGCAGCGCTGGTATTAGTACTGGCAGTAGTGTTTGACTACGGCGAGGGCGTACAGCCCGAAACACCGGTGGCAACCGGCCTGAACCAGGCAGATTAAACACTGCGCACCATACCGGTAATGCTGCAACTACAGGCTTTGCCGGCAGTGTTACTGGTAATTAGCCGTTTTCCTGATTAGAGTACGCTAAGCAGGCAACAGCCAAAACCTTAACCGCAGGCCACAATATGAGTCAGGCGAAACAAATTGCAGAAATTATTTTAAAAGGCTTTCGCCGCCATTTCAGTTTGTTTCAGGCTATTACCGCCAAAGCTAAGCAACGATTTGAACTGGCCGACTGGCGGGCTTTTCAGCAAGACAGCTCTGAGCGTATTTCGTTTTACGATCAGCGCGTTACTGAGGCCATTGCCCACCTTGCCACCGAGCTACCGACACAATGTTTAAACGAAACCTTGTGGCAGCAGGTAAAGCAGCACTATATGGAGTTTCTGGCGTTTCACCCCCAGGCAGAGCTGGCCGAGACCTTTTACAACTCAGTGTTTTGCCAGTTATTTGAGCGTAAGTATTTCCATAATAAGAATATTTTCGTCGAGTCGACCTTAAGCAAACAGCATTTGCCGGCGCCGGTTGCATCCGTTTACGACAGCTACTTTCCGGCCCAGGATGGCTTAAAACAAACTATCCGTAATATTGTCTCCGGCTTTGGTTTTATTACGCCCTTTATTAACCTGGACCGTGATATACGCCTGATTGTAAAAAGTTTTATGGCACAGTCCAGCCACGGCCGCCATCCGGTGTATCAAATTCGCTTTGATATTTTACGCTCAGTGTTTTACCGCAATAAAGCGGCCTATATTGTCGGCCGCGCCGTAACGCCCGATGGCCAGCAGCCGTTTATTATTCCGCTGCTGCACCGCGAAGGTGCCGGCTTGTATATCGATACCCTTGTAACAGACGCCAAGCAAATGACGATTATCTTCGGCTTCTCGCGGGCGTATTTTATGGTGGCTACGCAGGTACCGTCGGCACTGGTGCATTTTTTACGCGAGCTGCTGCCGCATAAAACCCTCGCTGAGCTGTATGCCAGTATCGGTTTGCATAAGCAGGGTAAAACCGAATTTTACCGCGAGCTGTTAAGCCATCTGGACAAAAGCAATGATCAATTCGTTGCCGCCCCCGGTATTCGCGGCATGGTAATGATGGTGTTTACGCTGCCATCTTTTCCCTATGTATTTAAAGTGATCCGCGACAAATTTGCCCCCAGTAAAGAGTTTGGCCGTGACACGGTAAAGGCGCGCTACTTACTGGTAAAAAAGCACGACCGGGTTGGCCGCATGGCCGATACGTTGGAATACTCTTATGTCGCCTTGCCGAAAAGCCGTTTCTCGCCGGAGTTACTCGAGGAGCTGCAGCAGGTTATCGGCGAGTCCCTCAGCTTTGAAGACGAGTTGGTGGTGATTAAACATCTGTATATCGAACGGCGGATGATCCCGCTGAATATCTATCTTGAAGACGCCTCGACGGCAGAAAAGAGCCATATTATGGACGACTACGGCCGGGCAATTAAGCAAATGATTGCCGCCAACATTTTCCCGGGCGATATGCTGCTGAAAAACTTTGGCGTAACGCGGCATAAGCGCGTGGTGTTTTATGATTACGATGAAGTGCAGTATATGCTGGACGTAAATTTCAGAAGCTTTCCGAAAACCGATAACTACGAAGATGCCATGTTTGCCGAAGGTACGGTGTGTGCCGCACCGGGCGATGTCTTCCCCGAACAGATGGCGACCTTTGTTACACCGCAGCCGCAAATTCGTGAGTTGTTATTTAGCAAACATCCGGAACTGCTTGATGCCGCTTATTGGCGGCAAAAACAACAAAATATCCGCAATGGCGTGGTAGAAGATATTTTCCCCTACCCCGACAGTATGCGCTTTTACCATTTTTATAACGACGAGAGCGCTTAACGATGAAAATTTACGTCGACGCCGATGCCTGCCCGGTAGTGATTAAAGATATTTTATTTCGCGCCGCCGAGCGCAAACAAATACCGATGCTGTTGGTGGCCAACCAGCTGATCCGCGTACCACCATCAAAGTTTATCTCGGCCATTACCGTATCCAGCGGCTTTGATGAAGCTGACAACGAAATAGTGCGCCGCTGTGAGGCCGGCGATTTAGTGATCACCGCCGATATTCCGCTGGCGGCTGACGTGCTGGCAAAAGGCGGCCATGCGTTAAACCCGCGCGGCGAACTGTACAGTAACGACACCATTAAACAAAAACTGACCATGCGTGATTTTATGGACACCCTGCGCGGCAGCGGCGTGCACACCGGAGGCCCGCCGCCGCTAAACCAGAGCGACAGGCAGGCGTTTGCTAATGAGCTGGATAAAATACTACAACGGCATACTAAACCCTGAAACGCCCAACCTGGCTGCTAACTGACAACACCAGTTGACGCACACGAGATCCATCATTCCCGGTCTCGCGTGCAATATCAGATAGCTCATTTGCGTTCTGACTGATACCGTTGACGGTTTGGTTGACATGTTCAGCCACTGTTGATTGCTGTTCGGTTGCCGCGGCAATCTGCATTGCCATATCGTTAATATTGGTAATACCGGCCATAATATGGTCAAGATAACCGCTGGCAGATTCAGCATGTTGCTCGGTTTGTGCCACCTGATTTTTGGCATTATTCATCGCCGAAACAGCTTGGCTTACCCCATTTTGCAGCCGGCTAATCATATCGTGGATATCTTTAGTCGATTGCTGCGTGCGGGATGCCAGCGTACGCACCTCATCGGCAACTACCGCAAAGCCCCGCCCGGCATCGCCGGCTCTGGCCGCTTCGATAGCAGCATTGAGTGCCAATAAATTAGTTTGCTCAGCAATGCCGCCAATGACTTCAAGCACTGAAACAATATTGCGGCTTTCGACTTCCAAATTACTGATAGCTTGCACGACCTGCTCTATGTCCCTCGCCAGCACACTGATTTGCTGCATCGACTGACGAATAACTTTGCCTGAACTATCTGCGGCACTGTTTGCCTCTTCAGTCGCATTGCTGGTCAAAGAAGCATTACCGGCAATTTCCTGTACCGCATGCTGCATTTGATGGATGGCTGTAAGCACCTGTTCTATATGAGATGTTTGCTCTCCGGCTTTGCTGCTTGTAAGTTCGGTTTTCGCAGCAATATTTGCCGAAGCCTGCTCCAGCTCTATCAATTGTTGTTGTACATCACGCATCATGGCTTGCAGAGTGATAATAAAATCATTGGTTTTCGCTGCCACGTCACCAATTTCGTTACTACCGCTGACCGGCAGACGACGGGTGAGATCACCACCAACGCTGGCCAGTTCACTCACCATGTTTTTCAACTGTGTTAACGGTTTAACGATCAGGCTGGGGCTAAATACGATGGTCACGATAGCAATAGCAATAGCAATCAGCATTAATAAAATGGTCAGTGTTTTCTGCTGACTGACATAGGCAGATAAATCATTACCTAAAACGATAGCTCTGCTGTCGATACGCTCGCCCAAGCCATTATACTCATCCCGCAGCGTGGAAAAGGCGGCGCTTTCGCTACCTTCAATCAAACCGCGGGCTTGTTGTGCATTGCCCTCCAGGGCATATTGCATCGCCTGTTCAGCCTGTTTGAGCCAGCTATCAAATACTTTACTAAATTCAGTATCGCTCATCACACTGACACCATGCTCGCGCACCAACGCTGATGCCTTGTTCATGCGTTCCAACGCCTGGCGCACATTATCGTCGAAATCTTGTCTTGCTGCAGAAACCTGACGCCCCTGAGCACTTAATAACACATATTCACGCATAGCAAGCTCAGCCTGATACAGATCGCGGTCTGCATTTAAAACCGCCGTTGTTGCCGGTGTCAGGTTATTAATAGCAATATCAGTTTGAGCAATGACTCCGTTGACCGTGATCAGGCTTTTAATCCCAACCACTGCAATCAGTAATGACAATAAAACGATAGGTAAAGCAATTTGTAGTTTAACTGATAAATTTTTCAGGCTGCCCATAACTACTCTCATCCTATTATAAAAGTGCATTAAACATGCGATTGACATAGTATTTTTAACTAGGATAGTTCAGTTTTTTGAACAGCGCTGACACAGTTGTAAAATAAAACCTATTAAATGACAATCGCCGCCAACAGTTATAACCCTGAAATAGATTAACCTGCCAACAATTACTTTAAGTCCAGTCGTTGCTGACTAACAAATATCCGGGGCAATTTCATTATCGGGTCGATAAAAGACAATGTCATGGCAAGTAAATGCAGAGGCATATCAAACTGTGGTGCCTGTTTTGGCTGCAACACCGGGTAATAGTTGTCATGTAGTATTGGCGAACCGATACTCAGCATATGCAACCGCAACTGGTGGGTTTTGCCGGTGTATGGTGTCAACTTAAACAAACCCAGGTCGTTGTTACGCTTTATCAGGCTGATATCCGATACGGCGTTAACCTCACCCGGCACTATGGCATTAATAAAACGCGGTGTGCTTTTCTCAATACGGTTCGCGATATGCCAGTTTACAGGCAGTTCCTGCTCCTGCTGTTTTCGGGCTAATCTGGCGACTGCTTGATACTGCTTGCGTATTGTTCCGCTACTAAACAACTGATAATAAGCCGGCCGGCTGTGCGCGTTTATGGAAAATAGCACCAGCCCGGCCGTATCACGGTCTAAACGATGCACCGGTACTATATCGGCTATACCGGTTTCACGCTGCAAGCGCGCCAATAAGCACTCATTCACGTACTCTCCGCCAGGGGTTACCGGCAAAAAATGCGGTTTGTCAGCAACGATAATATGCTCATCCCGGTAAACAATTCCGTGCGTAAAAGGAATAACCGGCTCGGCAGCAACTTCACGGTAGTAACACAAGCGTTTACTTGGCATAAACGGCGTATCTGTTGTGATAGCCTCACCGTTAAACCAGTGTACCTTGCCCGTTGCAATACGCTCGCGCCAGACAGCCTCGCTGATAAACGGAAATTGGCTGCAAAGAAACTGCAGCACTGTGCCCCAGCCGTTATTCGCAGCAGGCAGAGTAATTTCAGAAGCTTGGCGGGCTATTGACAAGGTATTTTCCGGCGTAAAAATCAGCGCGCAGTGTAGCACAAAAACGGCTACAATAGCCGCCCCTTAACGCCCGGTTGTCAGCAGAAGCAAGATGTCACATACAAATTCAGTGCTGCGTTTACGCACACAACAACTGGCTAAAGCCACCAGGGTATTTTTGGCCCGTGGCAGTAAAGTAAAACGCTGTGAGTACTGCTTACTGCCGGCGGTTGAGTGCATTTGTGCAGCTAAACCGGCTATAACCAGCAGCAGTGCATTTTGCTTTATTATGTACACCGGCGAGTGCTATAAACCCAGCAACACCGGCCGTATTATTGCCGATGTTATAGCCGATAATCATGCCTTCGTCTGGGACAGAACCCAGCCCGACGCTGCTATGTTGGCGCTGCTTAACGATGCGCGCTATGCGCCGATAGTGGTATTTCCACAGCAGTACGCTGAGGCTGAGCGTTGCATAAACAGCCCGCTTGAGCTAACTGCAGTGCAAAGCGGCAAAATACCGCTGTTTATTATGCTGGACGGCACCTGGCGTGAAGCTAAAAAAATGTTTAAAAGCCCTTATCTGGCCAACTTGCCGGTGCTGGGTATTCAACCGCAGCAAGGCTCAAGTTATCAGCTGCGCGAAGCGGCGCACCTGCACCAGCTGTGCACTGCCGAAGTGGCGGTTGAAGTACTGACGTTGGCGAACGACACTGCCGCCGCAGCGGCGTTGGCAGAATACTTTGCCGTATTTCGCCGCGCTTATATTGTCGGCAAACCCCACCTTAATTTTACTGAATCAGCAGAGTAATCTGCCAAGGATCTGACATGCGTGATGTAATACTGAGTAAACCTGCGGTAGAGCTGTATAAAATACTGAAATTTGAAGGCCTGCTCAGCAGTGGCGGCGAAGCGAAAGCGGCGATAGACGGCGGTTTGGTAAAAGTAAACGGCGAAGTGGAAACCCGCAAACGCCGGCAAATTAACGCCGGCGATATTATTGAAATTGGCAGCGAAAAATTGCAAATGCGCTTAGGTTAACGACAGAGCTAAACCGTATCAATAAAAGCTGCCAACTGCATAACCAGCCAGTTGGCGTCATCTAACGGCAAATCATGCCCAGCCCACGTATGTTGTATATGTGGCACTTGCCAATAGCGCGCTAACGCTGCCGTACACTGCGGGCTTACCAGTTTATCACCCAGGCTACTGAGTAGTAACGTTGGGCATGCCGGCGCCGGCGGTACCTTAAACCGGCTGGCAGCCCACAACTGGCGCAGCGCATTTAATCTGCTTACCGGCCGCTGTTGTTGCCATAACTGCCAATTGGCTACTACGCCCTGATGCCTGGCCACAGTAGCGCTGGTTAAGCGCAAGATCAGCTGCTCGCGCTCAGCCGCCGACATAAAGAGGCTACGCAAAATTGCCGCATAATTACGCCAGTGCAGGCGCTGATAAAACGGCGATAACGGCCTGGCGCTGCTGTTAATCAGCGTTAGTGATGCCACTTCCTGCGGATACTGTGCCGCCCAGTCAACCGCCAGCATGGCGCCCAGCGATATCGCCACTAAGTGCACTTCGCCTTTAAACTCAGATGCTTGTTGTAATTGCCCCCGTACCGATTGACGCAAAGCACTGATACTGCAGGGTGATTGTTGCTGATACAGATCGCCGCAGCCGGCAAAATCGAAGCTCAGCACAGGGTTAGTTACAGCGCCGGCCAGCATCGGCCGGAACCGGCCCCAATGGCGCTGCTCACGACTGAGGCCACGGATCAGTAATACCGGCGCCGCTGCAGCTAGTACCATAGCCGCTGCGCCTCGGCCTGTAACTCAGCTCTGTTGGGTAACGGCAACCAATGTTGATACGACATGGTGGCTTTAATTAAAAAGTTGATTAAGATCAGATGGCTGCGCAATACCCGCTTTACACGGTGCGGTTTCACCGGATGAAACATCCCCAGGCTGGACAGCAGCTGAAACGGGTTTTTCCGCACCCAGTTCCACGAGCCCATCTCCAGCGTTAACGGCAACATAGTGCTGTTATGCGCCAAAGCACAGTCATACAGGTAATCCCATAAATCACCATGACACAGGTAATGCTGTGCCTGGGGTTCAAAAATATAATTCTGATGCGGATAGGTTTGCGCCAGCAACTGCCGCAGCCGGTACATTTCCGCCAGATGCGCTATGGGCTGACGCCGGCTTTTCGCATAAGGAAACCATAATCTGTCTGTGGTACCAAAACCGGAGTGACAATCCAGCACCAGTGAAAACGGCCTTGAAAATAGCTCGCGCTGTACAAAATCGACCACGGCGCGGCTTTCTGTTTCCATTTGCTCACTGCGGCCACGATGCCACGGAATAGCGCGGCTGATACGCTGGCCGCCCACCAACCAGGCGGCACCTTCAGTGCACTCAACCGGGGCATTACGCATTAAATCGACACTGTTGCCATTGGCTCGCCAACCATTGGCCATACCGGCCGGATTAACCAGCGGAATAAAATAAATACAGCACTGCTGTAAGGTATGTTGTAAGCACAGATCCCAGGACAAGCGGCTAAGCAGAGTCTGTAAGTAAGCCAGCACCACCTGAGTGCCGATACGCTCCAGGCCGTGTATGCCGCCGACCAACAGTAACGCCGGCGTTGCAGCATTACGGTTGCCTAACGATAAAGCATATATCGGCAAACGTTGTGTCATATGCGGCACTGTAGCCAGCACCTCAACCTGCAATTGCGCGGGGGCGCGGTCAATCAACTGTTGCAGTTGCGCCAACTCAGGCAGCAAGCTATCGCTATCAACAACCAACAACGCCACTCCGTAAGTGAAACTTGTATGACAGCATAACCCGGCAGCAACAGACTAACATGGCAGTTTTATGAAGATTGCAGCCGGCTTTACTCCGGATTTTCATCCGGTTATCCTGCACTGTCGGCAAATACAACGGCGTCACTTATACTCAGAGTCAACTTAACCGCCGGGGCCGGATATGCCGCTTGTTAGTTTAGGGAAATTGCTGCGTTTTAATCTGTACTACTGGTTAGTCATTATGCTGCTTGGCACGCTCAGCTCTTTTCATGCCGCCAGCCTGCACGACAAAGCGTACGATTGGAGCTATCTGCCGATGATGCTGGCCAGTGATTTGGTCGCCATGTTATTAACCGCAATGTTGGTGGTTTGGACTTATCAGCGTTTAATGCAGCAAGCATTCAGTAACTGGCAACTGCTGCCGGGTGTGGTGCTCGTGGCCGCGGTATATATTCCGGCGGAAAATGCCTTTTGGATGCTGCTGTGGGATAAAGAAATTGTCGATATCCGTATGCTGATTGGTAACCTGGATACTTCTGTACTGGCGTTTTTCGTCTGGGCGGCTTGCTACCTCACGGTGTTGCTGTACCAGCAGCAGCTGCAACGGCTGGCTCAGACCCATGAACTGAGCCGGAAAATTCAGCAATTGGAATTGCAGGCACTCAGCCATCAGTTAAACCCGCATTTTACCTTTAATGCGCTTAATTCTGTTTGTGCCCTGCTGGAAGCAAAGCGCTATGATGATGCTGAAACGATGTCAGAGCAATTGGCTACTTTTTTGCGTTACTCATTAAGCAAGTCGCCGGACAACCTGGTGCAACTGGCCGATGAGCTGGCTGCCATCAATGCTTATTTGCAGCTGCAGAAAACCCGCTTTGGCGACAAACTCAAAGTTAACTGGCAGATAGATGACTCGCTCAAGCGCCAGAGAATTCCGGCGCTGTTGCTGCAACCGCTGGTAGAAAACGCAATTAAGTACGCTGTAGCCACACGAAAGCAAGGGGCAACCATCACTATAGGTGGTACACGTGAGCACAACAGCCTGCATTTGAGTATCAGCGATGATGGCCCGGGCTGCCATTTGCAAGCTAACAGCGGCGGCGCCGGCGTTGGCCTGGATAATATCCGTAACCGCTTATTACAGCACTTCGGCGACAGCGCCAGACTGGACATTGGCGCCAGCGAGCAGGGCTTTAAAGTGGATATTTGTTTACCATGGCAAACGGCATGAATTCAGCCGGCGCAGCACACCCGAAGTTGCTTAATTTCTGGTATTGGCACTTGCTGTACTGGCTAAGTTATCTGCTGGTGAAATACACCCATCTTGCGCTATTGGTGCCGCTGCAAAACGAGGCCAGCTGGCCGTACTTATGGATCTACAGCCTGATAACTCTGCTGAATATTGTTATCACCGGCCTGTTGGGGCAACATGAATTACTGCAGCAAAGGCCATTGCTGCAACAGTTTAAACGCCTGCTACTGGTGCTGCTGCCGTTATGGCTGCTGCTGGTGCCGTTGCGGCAATATCTGGTGATGAACTACGCCTCAGATTCAATGCAAAACGTAGACTCAGTGCTAAAGTACTTTCTGGCATTTTCTCTGGTTCTGCTGCCAATGGCCGGTTGGGCAGCGGTATTTATGCTAATAAAAACCAACCAGCTGCATTACAACGGTGTGCTGCAGCAGCAACAGCTGGCAAAACAGGCGCGCCAGGCCAGATTAAAAGTGCTGCGCTATCAGCTTAACCCGCATTTTATGTTTAATACGCTAAATGCTCTTAATGCTTTGATAGTACAACGTAGCGGCCCGGCAGCAGAGCACCTTATTCAGCATTTATCGACTTACCTGCGCCATTCACTGAAGAACCAACAGGATGAATTTATCCCGCTACAACAGGAGCTGGATGCGCTATCAGCTTATATGGCAATACAACAGGTACGCTTTGGTGAGCGACTGCACCTGTGCTGGCAGCTGCCACAGCAACTACCGGCATTACGTTTTCCGCCACTGCTGCTGCAGCCACTGGCAGAAAATGCCATTCAATATAGCGTAGCGGAAAAAGCCGGCAATATTTGCCTGCACATCAGTTTGCAACTGCACGACAATCAACTGCAAATTACACTGGCGCAGCAAGGCGCCGACGCCACTGCCGGCTGGCCTGATGCACAGCAACCACTAAACTTAATTAACCTGTCCGAGCGGCTGCAGCTGTTGTTTGGCAATGCTGCCGCTTTAACCCTCAGCCACAGCACAACCGGCTTTTACAGCCGGCTGTGTATAGCAACGGAGGCGCTGCATGACAGCCACACTTAAAGTTATTATTGCCGATGACGAGCCGCTGGCGATCAGTAACTTAAAAGCCAAGCTGGCGGTATATCCTAATCTTGAGATTATCGACTGCTTTGATAACGGCGATGATACTTTGCAATTTCTGCAAACCGCAGCGGATATCGATCTGGTATTTCTTGATATTCAGATGCCGGGCATTAAAGGTATCGAGATTTTGCAGCAAAGTGCCAAAAGCTCAGCCATGACCAGGCCATTATTTATTCTGGTTACGGCTTATGAGCAATTTGCCTTTTCGGCGTTTGAACATTTTGCTTTTGATTATTTACTCAAGCCGGTGTCGCGCCAACGCCTGGCACAATCACTGCTGGACGCGCGCACAGCGCTGGATAAACTGTCGCCGCAAGCAGCGCCGGTACCGGTTAACAAGCTGGCGTTTAAAACCGGTGCTTCTACCTTGCTGCTGGATGATATCGATATCATGCTGATTGAAGCCGCCGGCAATTATATGTGTATCCATACCTTAAATGAAACGCTGATTATACGTGAAACCATGAAAGAGCTGCTGCAGCGCCTGCCAAAACAGTTTGTGCAGATACATCGCTCTACCTTGCTTAATCTGCATCATGTTCACAAACTGCAACCGCATAATAATGATTACGAATTTCTGCTGAGCAACGGTAAACAAGTTAATGCCTCGCGCCGCTATAAACAAAATTGGGCCGGCCAACTTAGTGCTTTGCCACAACATTAACCCCCACCACTTATCCCTGTAAGGCGCCGGCTTATCACTTGATAACGACGGCGCTACCGCTTAGCACAACGCAGCAGCAAACAAACCTCTGTTTTGCCAGAATAACACTATGGCAAACGCCATATAGTCAACCACAGAGGACAACACGATGAAAACAGCACTTTTATTTGCAGTATCTCTGGCAAGTGCCGGTGTGGCAGTATCGGCCATGGCAGCTGATTATCAGAAGAACGGTTATATCTATCAGGCTTTGGTGCAGGTATGCAGCGAAACGGCAGATGATGACCGTCTGGGTTTACACAACACGCTGAAAGCTTACCGTATCAGCAAACAGACCGCGGTAGAAAAAGTGGTATGTAACGGCCAGCAGTTAATGGACTTTGCCCGCGCCAACCAGGCAGTAAAAGTTGCCACTATGCTGCAACCCTATGAAGACCGCATTAAAGGCCGTGTAACTATTCATGATGTTGCTGCACCGGCAGCAAACTAAAACCGGCAACGGGACAGCGTTGTATTGCTGTCCCGCCCCTGCTGTTTAATTTGCCGCGGTATCCAAAGGCGCAAAGCTTTTGACTAAATCATCTACCGCTTTCATCTGCAGTAAATAATCTTCCAGCTTAGCTAATGGTAAGGCACAGGGGCCGTCGCATTTCGCCAGGTTTGGTTCAGGATGGGCTTCAATAAACAAACCGGCTAAACCCAGCGCCATGCCGGAGCGCGCCAGCTGCGCCGCCTGAGCACGACGACCATCAGCAGAGCTTTCACGGCCACCGGGTTTTTGCAGCGCATGGGTAGCATCAAAAATTACCGGACCGTAGTTTTTCATTTCATCCATACCCAACATGTCTACCACCAGGTTGTTGTAACCAAAGCAGCTGCCACGCTCACACAGTATTACCTGCTCATTACCGGCCTCTTTAAACTTGGTAATAATATGGCGCATTTCATGCGGCGCTAAAAATTGTGGTTTTTTTACATTGATCACCGCACCGGTTTTCGCCATCGCGACCACTAAATCAGTTTGCCGTGCCAAAAAAGCCGGCAACTGAATCACATCAACCACTTCTGCTACCGGTGCTGCCTGATGTGTTTCATGTACATCGGTGATCAGCGGTACGTTAAAGGTACGTTTAATTTCTTCAAAAATTCTTAAACCTTCTTCCATGCCCGGGCCACGGTAAGAATGTACCGACGAGCGGTTAGCCTTATCAAATGAGGCTTTAAACACATACGGAATACCCAGCTTAGTGGTCACTTCCACATAGTGCTCGGCAATACGCATTGCTAAGTCACGTGATTCCAGCACGTTCATGCCGCCAAACAGCACGAAGGGTAAATGGTTGGCTACTTGTGTTTTGCCAACCTGAATAATTTGCGCAGTCATAGTTTTTCCGTAATCAGTGGCAGCTTTAAAAACCCGCCATCATCAAATTAAAATGCTGTTAAAAATACCGGCTGCTTGGTAATGGCTACCCGCAACACCAGACCTAACCAACCCAGGGCGCCTAAAAAGCAAAGCCAACGAATAGCGGCCGTGCGGCCTTTAAAGGCCATAACGCCCAGCACGATATAAGCCAGCACCGCCAGCAACTTTTCCGTTAACCAGGCATGCACAAACGGATATTGCTGCAGTGTAATCATCAGTAATACCGCACTTACCAGTAGCAAGGTGTCGATAACATGTGGTGCTATTTTAAAAAATTTCGTTTGTAATATCGCCGCCGGCTTTAAGCTCATGGCATAACGCACCAATAAAAAGCTGACACTTAATACCACCATTAACAGGTGAAAATGTTTATAAGCCATATACATAAAACGCTACCTTCCTTTTTAAAAAAACAGCCAGCATAAGCTGGCTGCGATTATTGTTCGCTATCGGGGTATTTTTGCAGTATTGCCTCTAACTTGTCGACCCGACTTTTAAATATTTCTACTAATTTTGGTTCAAACTGCTTACCCGACTCAGCCTCAATATTGGCAAGCACCTGCTCAAAAGACCAGGCCGATTTATAACAACGACGGTGGCGCAGCGCGTCGTACACATCGGCTAAGGCAGCAATACGGCCGTAAATATGAATATCTTCACCTTTTTTGCCGTTTGGGTAACCACTGCCATCCCATTTTTCATGGTGGTCTTGTGCTATTACCGCACCGGCCTGAATAATGCTGCGTTTAGAGTTTTTCAGTATCTCATAGCCGATGCTGGTATGGGTTTTCATCACTTCCCACTCTTGCGCCTGCAGCTTTGCCGGCTTATTTAAAATACCATCCGGAATACCTACTTTGCCAACATCGTGCAGGGGCGCAGCAAACATTAACCGCTCCGCTTCCTCTTCCGGCAAACCATAGGCTTTGGCCAGGTCATAACAGATAAAAGCCACCCGCTTAACATGATTACCGGTTTCTATCGAGCGGTGCTCTACTGCTTCGCTTAAGCGATAAACAATTTCACGCTGGGTGTCTTCAATTTCATGCTGCAGTTGCACATTTTCGTAGGCAATTTGTACATTTTGCGAGAATAACTCGATCAGCTTTTTCTGGTTCTCTGTCATTGTTCCGGGCAAGCCGGAAATATACAGCAAGGAACCATGAGTAAATTTACTGGTACAGTAGGCTACCAGATAATTATCGCGATACACGATACCACGCGATTGCAGCGCTACTTCAAAAGCATCCATTAATTCAGGTGCCAGTACATCCTGCACCGGTTTACCTTCTTTGCTTTCAAACTCGCCCTGGCCGGCAAATACCACCAGTTTATGCGGATCTGACACTTCGCCGCTGATATTACCGGCCACCATTGACGAGCTGACCAGTAAGGCGTCCTCATTGCAGCCTAAGATAGAGGTGAGTTGCTGCAATACGCCGTCAATAAATTGTTCCATCGAATGCGAGGAGAATAAATTGGCCGAGGCGTTGATAATTTTTTCCAGCCCCTTGCGACTTTGCTCCAATGATAAGATATCGCGGTACGAGCGCAAGCTGGACATAATAACGGTAAACAGTTTTTGCGCCGTCAGTTCGGTTTTTGATTTGTAATCGTTAATATCGTAATTAATGATCACCTGGCGCTCCGGCGCCTGGCCGGGCTGGCCGGTGCGTAAAATAATACGCACATGCTCATTATGTAACTGTTCGCGAATATAGCTGGCGACCAATAAACCGGCATCGTCGGTTTCCATTACCACATCCAGCAGCATAATGGCGGCATCGGGGTGCTTTTCAATCAACGCTTTTGCTTCAGCGCCGGAATACGCACTGAAAAAGCTCAGATTTTTACCCTGGAAAATAAAATCACTCAGCGCCAGCTTGGTAACGGCATGTACTTCCGGTTCATCATCGACAATTAGCACTTTCCAGCTGCCATGCGATACCGTTTCGACATGCTCCGGCTCTTCTGCAAATAAAAAATCATCATTCATCCGCTTTTCCTTAGCACTGATTTTGGTTAAAAAAGTATCAATAAGTTATATGCTGTATCGCTAACGCGGTCAAAGGAAAAGCGGTTAAAAACGAAAATCAGCTACCGATACAACCACCGCTGATGCGCCAGTTATTACCATAGTCGCGTTTTGACTCAATCTGAGTAAAACCAGCCTGTTGCAGCAATTGCCGCACCGCATCGGCCTGGTTGTAGCCATGCTCCAGATATAGCCAACCCTTGCTGTGCAAATACTGAGGTGCCTGTTGCACTATATGCGCGATATCAGCCAGGCCCTGTTGTGCAGCGGTCAGCGCGGTAATGGGTTCATAGCGTAAGCTGGTTAAGTGTGTATCGTCAGGGTCGATATAAGGCGGGTTGCTGACAATTAAATCAAAGCGCTGTGTGCCCAGTGCACTGAACCAGTTACTCTGCAATACATTGCAATTGCTGATATTCAGCCGTTGCCGGTTGCGCTCTGCCAGTTGCACCGCGTCAGCAATATAATCCAGCGCGGTAAGCTGCCACTGCGGCTTATTATGCGCCAGGGCTAAAGCTATGGCGCCGGTACCGGTACCTAAATCCAACACTTTAGCTTGCTGAGGCAGCGGCAACGCCAGTGCCTGCTCTACCAACAGCTCAGTATCAGGCCTTGGGATCAAGGTGCTGGGAGCCACTTCCAGCTGTAAATCGAAAAAGTGCCAGTAGCCAAATAAATACGCCAGCGGCCGGCCTTGTAAACGCTGTGTCAGCAGTGCAGTAAGCGCAGCCAGTTCTGCTGCGCTAAGCAGCCGCTCCGGATAACTGTACAGATAGCTGATGCTAACGTTAAGCACATGACACAAGCACAACCTGGCTTCAATATCTGCGGTTTGACTAACCGCCGCCAGCTGCAACTGTGCTTGTTTTTGCCACTGCGCCAGTGTCAGTGCTGCTGACACTTAGCGGTTCTCGTCGGCCAGCGCGGCTAACAAATCGGCCTGATGTTCATGCTTTAACGGTTCGAGTACCTGATCTAAATCGCCCTCCATTACCTCGTTTAGGCGGTAGATGGTGAGGTTAATGCGGTGATCGGTTAAACGGCCCTGAGGAAAGTTATAGGTGCGAATACGCTCGGAACGATCGCCACTGCCCACTAATGAGCGTCGGGTAGACTCTTCCACCAAACGGCGTTTTTCATCTTCTGCGGCCTGAATACGCGATTGCAGCACGCTCATGGCGCGGGCGCGGTTTTTATGTTGCGAACGCTCATCCTGACATTCCACCACTATACCGGTAGGTAAGTGGGTAATACGAATGGCCGAGTCAGTACGGTTAACGTGCTGACCACCGGCACCGGAGGCACGAAACGTGTCCACTTTTAAATCGGCCGGGTTAATTTCTATTGCTTCGCTTTCCGGCACTTCCGGCATAATGGCCACTGTACAGGCCGAAGTATGCACCCTGCCCTGTGATTCGGTCGCCGGTACCCGCTGCACGCGGTGGCCGCCGGATTCAAATTTCAGCGTACCGTAGGCGCCCTCGCCTTGCACCCCGACGATAATTTCTTTATAACCGCCATGCTCGCCGTCACTGGCGCTGATGACTTCAAGTTTCCAGCGGCGTTTTTCGGCAAAACGGCTGTACATGCGAAACACGTCGCCGGCAAAAATAGCCGCTTCGTCACCACCGGCGCCGGCCCGAATTTCAATAAAGCAGCTGTTATTGTCGTTCGGATCTTTGGGCAGCAATAAAATTTGCAGCTGCTGATCCAGCTGTTCAATGCGCTCTCTGGCAGCTTTATACTCTTCCTGCGCCATTTCGCGCATCTCAGGGTCACTGTCTTTTTGCATCTCTTCAGCCGAGGCTAAATCCTGCTGCGCCTGCTGATAGTCAGCAAAGGCTTTGCTGATACCTTCCAGTTGACTGTATTCTTTTGACAGCTCACGGAATTTACTTTGATCGCTTATCACAGAGGCATCGCTTAACAGCGCCTGCACTTCTTCGTAGCGCTCAGCCAAGCCTTCCAGCTTGCGGTATACCGATTCTTTCATGGTGTTTTATTTGCCTGATTACAGATCTAACAAGGTGTTGATCAAGGTTTGTTTATTCAGTTCGTCATCTTGCACTAACTGGCGAATGGCTTTGGTTGGGCTGTGCATCAGCCGGTTACTCAGTTTAGTGGAAAATTCTGCCAACACTTTTTCTGCATCCTGTCCGGCAGCTAACTGATTGACCGCTTTGGCTAATAATTCACTGCGAACATCTTCACAACGTTGGCGATAATCGCGCAGCCAGTCGACACTGCCCTGCAGCGTTAACCACTGAGCAAACTCTGCGGCGCCTACTGCTATCATCTGTTTTGCCTGTTCAGCAGCTTGCTGACGGTTACTCAGGTTTTGCGCCACTATCGACTGTAAGTCGTCTACCGTATACAGATAAGCATCCTCCAGCTCTGCCACTTGCTGCTCAATATCACGCGGCACGGCTAAATCGACCAGAAACATCGGCTTATGCTTACGTTGTTTCAGCGCCTGTTCTACCATACCTTTGCCGACAATAGGCAAAGTGCTGGCGGTAGAGCTGATAACGATATCAGCATCAGCCAACTTTACCGGCACCTGGGCCAGGGTAATAGCCGACGCACTGAATTGTTGCGCTAAATGCACAGCACGTTCATAAGTACGGTTAGCCACAGTGAGCTGCACCGCGCCCTGCTCCTGCAGATGTTTTGCCACCAGTTCAATCGTTTCACCGGCGCCAATCAGCAATACCCGCACTTTGGCCAGGTTACCGAAAATCTGTTTTGCCAGGCTCACTGCAGCAAAGGCTACTGATACCGCGTTAGCGCCAATATCGGTTTCTGTGCGCACCTGCTTGGCCACGGCAAAGGTTTTTTGAAACAAGCGCTCAAACTGCGGGTTAACGGTGCCGGCACTGCGCGCCTGGTTATAAGCTTGCTTTACCTGGCCGAAGATTTGCGGCTCGCCCAGCACCAGAGAATCCAGCCCCGCAGCAACTTGCATCAGGTGCTCTGTCGCAGCAGTATCCTGGTGTAAATACAAATGCGGCTGTAACTCATGGCCATCCAGCGCATGAAATTGCGCTAACCAGGCAATTACCTGTTCCGCTTGGCTGGCGCTGCCGTTAAAATACAGCTCAGTGCGGTTGCAGGTAGATAAGATGACTGCATCTGAAATACTGGTTAAGGTAGTCAGCTCACGCAAGGCTTCAGGCAACTGTTCCGGCGCAAAAGCAACTTGCTCGCGCAAGGCAACCGGTGCCGTTTTATGATTAATGCCGAGTGCGAAAATGGCTGTCACCTGTATCATCAGAATTCTCAGGGGGCGAATTGTACAAAAAGCCCCAACTTAATAAAAGCGAAGAAAGCTCAGTAAAGGACTTTAGTGTGGGATATCGGTTTATTCGTCCGTTTTTTATCAGTGTTATTATTTTACTACTCAGTGCTTGTACTGTATTTCAGCGCCCTGTGCCGGCTGAAACGCCGCTAAGCACCAACGAGCGCGAACAGCAAATACTTATGCTGCAGCAATTTTCGCTACAAGCCAGTGTCGGTATTAAAACGCCGCAAGAGTCGCTAAGCGGTAACTTGCTCTGGCAACAGCAGAACAGCGCCACCTATAACGCCCGTTTAAGTAATTTTCTTGGCATCAGCCTGTTTGAGCTGAGCGAAACAGCGCAAGGCAGTGCTATTACCATTAAAGGCGAAACCTACCGCGCCGTAGATACCAGTACCTTATTGCTGCAATTATCCGGCTGGTCAATGCCTTTGCACGACATGCCGCTGTGGCTGCGCGGCTTACCCGGCAGTAAAGGCCGCGACATAGTGCGCGACGAATTTGGCCGGGTAACGGCGTTTAATTTAACCGACAGCACCGGCATAGTGTGGCAATTGCAGTATCAGAGCTTTTTCCCCGACAGCCTGGCACTGCCCAAACGGCTGCTGCTGCAAAGCAATGACAGCCAAATTAAAATTGTGATCCGGAGCTGGCAATGACACAACTTACCTTGCCGGCAGTGGCAAAACTGAATTTATTTTTACATATCACCGGGCGCCGCCCGGATGGCTACCATAACCTGCAAACGCTGTTTCAGCTGCTGGATGTGGGCGATGAGCTGACCTTTAGCCTGCGTGATGACAGCGACATCACGCTTGATTGCAATAACAGCGAACTGATAAACGAGCAAAACCTGGTACTGCGCGCTGCCCGTTTGCTGCAGCAATACAGTAAATGTGTGCAGGGCTGCGATATTTATCTGCAAAAACGCTTGCCGATGGGCGGCGGTTTGGGCGGCGGCTCTTCCGATGCCGCCACTACCTTGCTGGGGTTAAATAAGCTATGGCAGTTAGGCTTATCGCTTGACACCCTGGCAGAGCTGGGGCTGAAATTGGGCGCAGATGTACCACTGTTTGTCCGCGGTTTCACTGCTTTTGCCGAAGGCGTCGGGGAAAAATTATTACCGCTGCCAATGCCGGAGAAAGTTTACCTGGTGGTTACACCAGATTGTCATATCAGTACGGCAGAAATATTCCAACACCCTGATTTAATACGCAATACCCCACCAATAGCGTCTAGCCAGGTGTTAACAGCAGCATGGCATAACGACTGCCAGCCACTGGTTGAACGACTCTACCCTATTGTTGCAATAACCTTACAGTGGTTGGTAGAATACGCGCCGTGTCAAATGACGGGTACTGGCGCCAGTGTGTTCGCCGCATTCCCGGACCAGACCAGTGCTCAGCATGCTCTTGCGCAATTACCGCCGTCCTGGCGTGGTTTTATTGCCAAAGGGGTCAACCAGTCGCCTGTGTGGGCTGCGTTGGCAGATACCGAATAAGTAACCGCAGCGGTGTTGTTGCCGCTGTTAATTGATAAACCGGACTCACCACCGCCCTGAGGATCCTACCGTGCCTGACATGAAGGTTTTCGCTGGTAACGCCATACCAGAACTCGCAAGTAAAATCGCCAGCCGTCTGTATATTAAACTTGGAGATGCCGAAGTCGGCCGTTTCAGTGATGGGGAAGTTAGTGTCCAAATCAATGAAAACGTGCGTGGTTCTGATGTATTCATTATCCAGTCTACTTGCGCGCCAACTAACGATAACCTGATGGAATTAATCGTTATGGTTGATGCGCTGCGTCGCGCCTCTGCCGGCCGTATTACTGCCGTTATGCCGTACTTCGGTTACGCCCGTCAGGACCGTCGGGTGCGCTCTGCACGGGTACCCATTACAGCTAAAGTCGTTGCCGACTTTTTATCCAGCGTTGGGGTAGACCGCGTATTAACGGTAGATTTGCACGCCGAGCAAATTCAGGGTTTCTTCGACGTTCCGGTAGATAACGTGTTCGCAAGCCCGGTATTGCTGGACGATATGCGCAAAAAAGCCTTCACCTCGCCGGTAGTGGTATCACCGGATATCGGTGGTGTGGTACGTGCCCGTGCTATTGCCAAATTGCTGAACGACGCCGACTTAGCCATTATCGACAAACGCCGGCCAAAAGCTAACGTTGCCCAGGTAATGCATATTATCGGTGACGTGAAAGACCGTGACTGTATTATTGTTGATGACATGATCGACACCGGCGGCACTTTGTGTAAAGCCGCAGAAGCGTTAAAAGAGCAAGGTGCCAAGCGTGTGTTTGCTTACGCTACCCACCCGGTATTCTCCGGCGGTGCAGCTGAAAATATCGCTAACTCGGTAATTGATGAGCTGATTATCACCGATACCATTCCGCTGAGTGCTGAAATGAAAGCAGTCGCTAAAGTACGCCAATTAACTTTAAGCGAAATGCTGGCAGAGTGTATCCGCCGTATCAGCAACGAAGAATCTATCTCTTCTATGTTCGATTAAGCCAAAGCTGCTCTGCAAAAGGCGCCGGTTGGCGCCTTTATTGTTTGCCATGAGCCCCAATTCTGCTGTTGTTTTCGTTTGCAGCTTATGCTGCCCGGTGGTAATATGTCGCGCCCCTGAAAAGGGCATCCAGCCTGAGACTGGTCGCGAGTCTTGGGAAACCTTAATTTTTGGAGTACATCATGTCTGATGCAATTTTTACATTAAGTGCAGAAGTCCGTACTGACGCGGGGAAAGGTGCGAGCCGCCGCCTGCGTCACGAAGACAAAGTACCAGCTATCATTTACGGTGGTAGCAAAGCCCCGGTTTCTATCACTTTAGAGCATTCTAAACTGTTAAAAGCTCAAAGCTTCGAAGCGTTTTACTCTCACATCCTGACTATCAAAGTCGGTAAAGAAGACGTAAAAGCTATCGTTAAAGCTATGCAACGTCACCCGTACAAGCCAAAAATCATGCACGTTGACTTCCAACGCGTTGAAGCTGGCCACGAGCTGAACACTGTTGTTCCTGTTCACTTCGTTAACGAAGAAGCTGCAGTTAAAAAAGGCGGCGTAGTAGTTCATGCTGCTAACGAAATCGAAATCTCTTGTCTGCCAAAAGACTTACCAGAGTTTATCGAAGTTAACATGAGCGACGTTGAAGTTGGTGCTCACCTGCACTTATCTGATCTGAAAGCGCCAAAAGGTGTAACTTTCGTTCAGTTAGCTAAAGGTCACGACTTAGCTGTTGTATCTGTTAACAAACCAGCTGGTAAAGCAGCTGATGCAGAAGAAACTGAAACTGCTGAGTAATGTCTGACACTACTCAATCAGCCATTCAGTTGATTGTGGGCCTGGGGAATCCGGGCCCGGAATACAGCCAGACACGGCACAACGCCGGCGTCTGGTTTGTTCAACAGCTGGCCCACGCCTTTAATGTCAGCTTAAAAAACGAGCCGAAGTTTTTCGGTTATACCGGCAAATTTATCTGCGCCGGGCAAGAATTCAAGTTACTTATTCCCTCTACCTTTATGAATTTAAGCGGTAAAGCCGTGCTGGCTATGGCACAGTTTTACAAGCTGGCCCCCGAACAAATTCTGGTGGCGCATGACGAAATGGCGCTGGAACCGGGTGTGGCAAAATTTAAACTGGGTGGCGGCCACGCCGGCCACAACGGCCTGCGCGACATTATTTCCCGCTTTGGTAATAACCAGGGGTTTTATCGCCTGCGCTTAGGTATTGGCCACCCGGGGCACAAAGATCAGGTAACCGGTTATGTATTAGGCAAAGCGCCGGCCAGTGAACAAAACCTGATTGAACAAAGTATTGATGAAGCGGCGCGTTGCTTCGATATTCTGGCCCGTGATGGCCTGATCAAAGCGCAGCATCGCTTACACAGTTTTAAAGCCAGCTGATACAGCCGGTACAACTATATTACAGCACGTAAAGGATACTATTATGGGTTTCAAATGTGGCATCGTTGGCTTACCTAACGTAGGCAAATCCACCCTGTTTAACGCGTTAACCAAGGCAGGCATTGAAGCGGCTAACTTTCCGTTCTGTACTATTGAACCGAATACCGGCGTAGTACCGGTACCGGATTTAAGGCTGGATAAACTGGCAAAAATTGTTAACCCACAGCGCGTATTGCCTACCACCATGGAGTTTGTTGATATCGCCGGTTTGGTAAAAGGTGCATCGCGCGGTGAAGGCCTGGGCAATAAGTTTTTAGCGAACATCCGCGAAACTGACGCTATCGGCCACGTAGTGCGCTGTTTTGACGATGAAAACATTATTCACGTTGCCGGCAAAATAGACCCGGCTGACGATATCGACACCATTAATATGGAATTAGTATTGTCTGATATGGACAGTGCAGAGCGTGCTATTTTCCGCGTTAGCAAAAAAGCGAAAGGCGGCGATAAAGACGCTAAAGCTGAAATGGCGGTACTGGAAAAAGTTAAAGCACATTTAGAGCAAGGCCATACCCTGCGCCAGCTTGAGCTGGATAAAGAAGAAAAGGCGTTGATTGCCTATATGAACTTCTTAACCATTAAACCAACGATGTATATCGCCAACGTAATGGACGACGGCTTTGAGAATAACCCTTACTTAGACATAGTACAGGCCATTGCCGACAAAGAAGGCGCCATAGTAGTACCGGTATGCGCAGCAATTGAATCTGAAATTGCAGAGCTGGACGACGATGAGAAAGCCGAGTTTATGGCAGATATGGGCTTAGAAGAGCCGGGCTTAAACCGGGTCATCCGTGGCGGTTACTCACTGCTGAACCTGCACACCTACTTTACCGCAGGCGTAAAAGAAGTACGTGCCTGGACCGTAGCTGTGGGCGCCACCGCACCACAAGCAGCCGGCGTTATTCACACCGACTTTGAAAAAGGTTTTATCCGCGCTGAAGTAGTTGGCTATGACGACTTTGTGCAGTACAACGGCGAAGCCGGTGCCAAAGAAGCCGGTAAGTGGCGCCTGGAAGGTAAAGATTACATCGTAAAAGATGGCGATGTAATGCATTTCCGCTTTAACGTATAAAGTTGTTACCTCTCTGCTTAGCGCAGAGAGGTCTCCCCGCCCATTGTTACTTCACTTGTTGTTACGATAGCCTTACTTCGAAATCTGATTAGCAAACTGTGAAACTGCAGCAACCACTTTTTGTGCCGCTTCCTGAATATCATTAATTGTTAATCTGGCCTGGTTAACCAACTCAGTGACATCTTTCGCCCGCGTTTGACTTGATTCAATAATATCTACAGCGCTGCCTGAAAGCTGCTGGTTACGGCTAACCACCTCAACAATTTCTACTGTGGCAGCACTGGTGCGTGATGCCAGCTGCCGGACTTCATCTGCTACCACGGCAAAGCCTCTACCCTGCTCACCGGCACGAGCTGCTTCTATCGCTGCATTTAATGCCAATAAGTTGGTTTGATCGGCAATGCTGCTGATGCTTTGCACTATGTTACCGATAACCTGCGATTGTTTAGCCAGATCATTAATGTTCTCTACTGCTGTCATCATTTGCTGTTCAAGCTGCCCCATCCTTGCCGTCATATCGTTCATTACGCCAATACCACGTCGGGCACTACTATCTGTGGCTTTTGACGTATCGAAAGCTACCTGAGCCGCAGCAGAGACCTCCTGCTCCTGTTCTACCTGCTCAGTTATCACAGTGGCGAACTTCACCACTTTGTAAAACTTGCCTGTAGAGTCTGCAATTGGATTGTAAGATGCCTCCAGCCACACATCTCTGCCTGCCCGGTCGAGCCTGTTAAAACGCTGCGCAATAAACTGGCCCTGGCCGAGTTTTTGCCAGAACTGTTGGTATTCTTTACTGCCAGCAATCTCAGGAGGGCAGAACATCCGGTGATGCTTGCCTTTTATATCTTCTAAGCGATAGCCCATGGCCCCCAAAAATAAATCATTAGCAAAAAGTACATGTCCTTCTATGTCAAACTCAATCATGGCAGTAGAGCGTTGAATGGCTTTGATCATACTTTCGTATTGCCGTGATGCATCGATGGTTCTGGTCAGGTTATTGGCAAACACTTCAAAATGGTCCATTTTGTTGTGTTGATCCAGCACCGGTGACACAACAGCCCTTAACCAAAACTGCTGGCCTTTATGATTTTCTATCTGCCAGGCGCCGACCCAAAACTTATTGCTGCTCAAAGCACTACACATTTTTTTGTAATGCTCTGTATGTCGAAGCCCTGTAGGCACCAGATCAGCAATACTGCGCCCGGACAGCTGATTTAATTCCAACTGGGTTTCCTGACTAAAGTTGCTATTGGACGTTTTTATATTACCCTTCGTATCCAGAACCAGATACATCATTTGACTGCTAAAGCGTTCATTAGCCTGCTCAAGCAGAGTCACCTCGTCTTTAAGACGGGCATTCTCTGCCTTTAGATTATTTCTAAACCAGCCAAACATAGGGTTCTCCTGTTAAATTTGCTGTCACTACCTGAAAATAGTCTTCCAGCGCGTTACTGTTAAACAGAATAAGGTGAGACGCAGATCATCGCTGCCTGTTTTACTTTTCCTAAACAGACAATAGTTTTAAATGCAGAAACTCGCAACTACGTGAACAAACAACATAATTTGCTTAAAACCATAGCAGCATGCATAAAAAAACAGCAAACAAACGCAAGTTATGATTAAGCTGGTAAAAAACGGTTGACGCTATAGGGGCAGTTCTGGATAATACGCGCCACTTGCTTAGGTCAAGTAAATAGTGGCTACATAGCTCAGCTGGTTAGAGCACAGCACTCATAATGCTGGGGTCGCAGGTTCGATTCCCGCTGTAGCCACCACTTTTACTTACCTGTGCATGCGGGGATGGCGGAATTGGTAGACGCACTGGATTTAGGTTCCAGCGCCGCGAGGTGTGAGAGTTCGAGTCTCTCTCTCCGCACCACTTTTTAAGTGGTTGCACACAAGTTTTTGCNTTGGTAGACGCACTGGATTTAGGTTCCAGCGCCGCGAGGTGTGAGAGTTCGAGTCTCTCTCTCCGCACCACTTTTTAAGTGGTTGCACACAAGTTTTTGCAGGGGCGTAGCCAAGCGGTAAGGCAGCGGGTTTTGATCCCGCCATGCGTTGGTTCGAATCCAGCCGCCCCTGCCATTAATTCAGTGAACGTAGTTTTCGTAAAATCCTGCCAAACGACGATCACACACTAGTTTCAGTAGGGGCGTAGCCAAGCGGTAAGGCAGCGGGTTTTGATCCCGCCATGCGTTGGTTCGAATCCAGCCGCCCCTGCCATTAATTCAGTGAACGTAGTTTTCGTAAAATCCTGCCAAACGACGATCACACACTAGTTTCAGTAGGGGCGTAGCCAAGCGGTAAGGCAGCGGGTTTTGATCCCGCCATGCGTTGGTTCGAATCCAGCCGCCCCTGCCATTAATTCAGTGAACGTAGTTTTCGTAAAATCCTGCCAAACGACGATCACACACTAGTTTCAGTAGGGGCGTAGCCAAGCGGTAAGGCAGCGGGTTTTGATCCCGCCATGCGTTGGTTCGAATCCAGCCGCCCCTGCCATTAATTCAGAGAACGTAGTTTTCGTAAACTCCTGCCAAACGACGCTCACACACTAGTTTCAGGAGGGGCGTAGCCAAGCGGTAAGGCAGCGGGCTTTGATCCCGCCATGCGTTGGTTCGAATCCAGCCGCCCCTGCCATTAAACAGAAAAACCCGGCTTATGCCGGGTTTTTGCTTTTACTCAATCCCAACTGCATATCGCGCCACCAGCGTTTTTAGCATAGTACTGCGCGCCGCCACACTTAATGCCAACTGACGTAGCTTACGCAGCGGCGTAATATCGTTACCAAATACCTGATAAAAACCATCCATCGCGCTCATCATCAATAAGTTGGCTGGCTTACGCTTGCGCTGATAGCTTTGTAGCAGCGGCGCACTGCCGATATCGCTGTTATGCCGTCTGGCATCGATAATCAGCTCTGTCAGCAATTTGGCATCAGCAAAGCCGAGGTTAACGCCCTGCCCTGCCAACGGGTTAATGGTATGAGCGGCATCGCCTGCCAAAACCACCCGACCAGCGTAATAACGGTTGGCATCCATCCGCGCCAGCGGAAACCAGGAGCTGGCGACTACTTCGACTTCACCCAATTGCGCCGGAAAGGCGTTAAGCAACTGCTGCGTTAATTGCGCCGGCGTCAGTGCCGCCAGTTGTTTTACTCTGGCAGCTTCTTCATACCACACCACTGAGCCTTGCTGGCCGCACAACGGCAAAAAGGCTTTAGGCCCGGTTGGCGTAAATTGCTGCCAGGTGACATCCTGCTGTGGGTAAGCTGTATTAATCAGCGCCACTAAACACGCCTGGTTGTACTGCCAGCCATTAGTGCCAATACCGGCTAACTGCCGCAGTTGCGAGTTGCCACCATCGGCTGCCACTACCAGCTTGCTACTCAGCTGCTCGCCGCTATCCAGCGTCAGTGTGGCGCTGTCGGCGCTTTGCTGTAACGCCGTTACCGACGATGGGCAAAACAGCCTGACATTAGCACCGAACTGCTGCCACAGCGCCAGCTGCAGCAGGTTGTTCTCAACAATATGGCCCAGATGGTTGCGCTTAATATCAGCGGCATTAAACGTGACTATACTGTGCGGCTGCTCAAACGCCTGCAGGCGCTGATACGGACAGAGCCGCATCTGCTCAAGCGCCTGCCAGGCTCCCAGTTGGCTTAACCAGGCTTCGCTGGCAAGGTTAATCGACGAGACGCGTAAATCCGCCGGGCTTTGGCTATTAAATTCCTGCACTGGCTGTTTTTCTATTAACGCCACCTGCAAACCGGCCTGGCTTAGTGCCAGTGCAATAGCGGCACCCACCATGCCGCCGCCGACGATACTGATATCAAATTGTTGTACTGCATTTTTGCTGGTCATAAGCGTATTTCTTCTTAACTAATAACGGCATTGTACGTCAGAGTGTTTAAAAAACGAAAACCGGCTTTTTTCCTGTTGGCTGAAAGTAAAACCGGCTTAAGTCTGTCTTTGTTGGTCGGACAATAACGCAGATATCCAACCAGGAACCGCTATGAAAATTTACCTTATTACGCTGACTGTTTTTTTGTTCAGCATCAAACTTATTGCCGCACCTGTAATTGCACCAAGCCCGGAGCAGGTAACCCCGCTGCTAAATGGCTTAACCATTCCGGCAGTTAGCTTAACTACTGCCGATAACCAGACCGTCGAGCTTAAGCAGCTGGTACAGCAAAAACCCAGCGTCTTGGTATTTTATCGCGGCGGCTGGTGCCCGTACTGCAATGCCCAGTTAGCGGCCCTGCGCGACATTGAACCTCAGCTAAGCAAACTAGGTTACCAGTTAATTGCCATAACGCCGGATAGCGTGGCCTCGATCAGTAAAAGCTTGAAAGACACCGGCGGCCAAAAATTAAATTATACCTTGCTGTCTGATGCTAACTTCGCCGCCAGCAGTGCTTTTGGTCTGGCTTATTATTTGGATAACAAAACTGCCGCGGCTTACAAAGGTAAACTCGGCAGCTTAATTACCACCGAAGCCGGCACAGAGAAAGTGGTGTTACCGGTGCCGGCGGTGTATATCGTTAATACCAAGGGCGAAGCGCTGTTTAACCATGTGCATATCAACTACAAAACCCGCTTAGAAAGCGAATTGCTGCTAAAAGCAGCTGAATTAGCGCTGCAATAAAGCCCGCTATTTTCAGGTCGTATATCAGCTGTTTACAGCAGCGGACATCCATGTGTTTTCCGCTGCTGTTTTTTTAGCAAAAAGCGTTGACGACAGGGCGAAAATACGGCATTTTTCGCGCCCTGTTTGGCAAGTATCTATATGGATGCTAGCCTGTTGGTTTTACCCTCTGTCGGAGATAACTGATGCGTAATGTAACCGTTGCTGCAACCCAAATGATTGGCGGCTGGAATGTGGATGAAAACATTGCCCGTGGCGAGCGTTTAGTACGCGATGCGGCAGCTAAAGGTGCGCAGGTCATCCTGCTGCAGGAGCTGTTTGAACGCAATTATTTCTGCCAGAAGCAAAAACCGGATTATTTAGCCTTCGCCACTACCGTGGCGGAAAACAAAGCCGTGGCGCATTTTACTAAGATTGCCAAAGAGCTGAACGTGGTATTGCCAATCAGCATTTACGAGCGTGCCGGTAACTGCCTGTATAACAGCGTGGTTATTATCGACGCCGACGGTGAAAACCTGGGAACGTACCGTAAAAGCCATATTCCGGATGGCCCGGGCTATAGCGAGAAGTATTACTTCACGCCGGGCGATACCGGCTTTAAAGTATTCGCCACCAAGTACGCCAAAATCGGTGTCGGCATTTGCTGGGATCAGTGGTTTCCGGAGTGTGCCCGCAGCATGGCATTAATGGGCGCTGAGCTGCTGTTCTACCCTACCGCTATTGGCAGCGAGCCGCACGACCCAACAATCAGCTCACGCGATCACTGGCAGCGCACGCAACAAGGCCACGCCGCGGCCAACTTAATGCCACTGATTGCCTCTAACCGTATTGGTACCGAGACCGAAGGTGATTACCATATTACCTTCTATGGCAGCTCTTTTATTGCCGACGAAACCGGTGCCAAGGTACAGGAAGCCGGCGAAACAGAAGAAGCCGTGCTGGTGCATACCTTTGACTTAGACGCTGTTGCTGCCACCCGCCGTGCCTGGGGCATTTTCCGTGACCGTCGTATCGATATCTACGGTGCAGTAATGACCAAAGATGGCGAAACCAAACAACCTGTTAAACAAGGTGGTAACTAAGTGGCTTTTACAACACTAAACAGCACACCACGCGCTGATGGCTTTAGTATGCCAGCTGAATGGGCCGCACATAAACAAACATGGATGGTGTGGCCGGAGCGCACCGACAGTTGGCGTTTAGGTGCCAAACCAGCTCAACAGGCTTTTGTTGCTGTTATCAAAGCCATTGCCGGTTTTGAACCGGTAACGGTTGGCGCTTCCGCTAACCAATACGCTAATGCGTTGGTACAGCTAACAGATGCAGGTACAAAATTTCCGATCCGCGTGGTAGAGATATCAAACAACGACGCCTGGTGTCGTGATACCGGACCTACTTTTGTTACTAATGCCCAAGGTGAAGTACGCGGTATCGACTGGACCTTTAACGCTTGGGGCGGCTTAAACGGCGGTTTGTATTTCCCGTGGGATAAAGACGACCAGGTTGCCAGCAAGGTGCTGGGTATAGAACAACTGCCGCGTTATCGCACCGAAGGTTTTGTGCTGGAAGGCGGCGCTATTCATGTTGATGGTGAAGGCACACTGTTAACCACCGAAGAGTGCTTGCTAAACAGCAACCGTAACCCGCATTTAAACCGTGAGCAAATTGAGCAGCAGATGCGCGATTATCTCGGTATCGATAAAGTACTGTGGTTAACCGACGGTATCTTTAACGATGAAACTGACGGCCACATTGATAATATGGCCTGTTTTGTCAAGCCTGGCGAAGTGGTGCTGGCCTGGACTGATGATACAACAGATCCGCAGTATGCCCGTAGCAAAGCGGCGCTGGATTACCTGGAAGCGGCCACTGATGCCAAAGGCCGTAAAATTAAGGTGCATAAGCTACCGGTTCCGGCACCTATTATTGCTAACGCTGAAGAGTATGCCACCGTAGATGCCACCATGAGTGCGATTCCGCGCGAGGCCAATGCGCGCCTGGCCGGCTCGTACATTAATTTCTATTTGTGCAACGGCGGTTTGATTCTGCCAACTTTTAACGACCCGAACGATAAAGTCGCTGCAGAGATCCTGCAGAGCTTGTATCCAGAGCATAAGGTGGTAACAGTACCTGGGCGCGAGATCTTGCTGGGTGGGGGTAATATTCACTGTATAACCCAGCAACAGCCAGCCGGAACACGTTAACAGGTATACAGTTCCGCAAGGTAACAACACAGGGACGCCGTAAATCCTTCCCTGGAGGCTCCTCTGCGGCTTCCCTGCCGCAGACGCCCTGTTTAGTTGTTACCTTGCTCCACCTTTGGCACGGTTCAAACCTGCGTAGGTTAGAACTCCGGTTTGGTTGTCACAGAGTGTCTGAGTGAGCACGTAAGCAGCGAGCGAGTTGCTGTGGCAAGCCAAAACGGATGTTGTAACCGTAGCGATCTTTTAATCCTAAACAGTGAAGAGCCCAATCATGTCCAAAGCCTGCGCCTTACATATACTGGTAAAAACCCGGGAAGAAGCGGAAAAACTCAAACTGCAGCTGGCTAAAGGCGCGGACTTTGGCAAGCTGGCCAAGCAGCATTCGCTATGCCCGTCTGGGAAAAAAGGTGGCGATTTAGGTGAGTTTCGTAAAGGCCAGATGGTAAAAGCCTTTGATGATGTCGTGTTTAAAGGTCCGTTGTTAGAAGTGCAGGGGCCGGTAAAAACTCAGTTTGGCTTTCACCTGATCAAAACCCTGTATCGCAGCTAATTAACTGATCTATTCGCTGTAGCTGACAATTTGGTTAATGGCGCTGATATTGCCATTTTGCCAGATCATTTCATAGTGGGCACTTTGCAGCATCTGCGTTACATATTGCGGGCTAAACAGACCCCAACATATTGCCCCACTGTTACGCACCGAATAGTACTGCACCCCGGCGCTCCCCTGATTACGCAAGTGGATCCCCAATGCCTGGGCTGCGCTGTAGTCATCTTTAGCGTAAACCGCATGCTGTGGCGCCAAGCGGGTTAAATCTGTCAGGCTAACGTCAGTAAACTCACAGCTTAATGCTCTAAACACAAAGCGCTCGTACGCCAACCCCGGCACCTTGCTCCAGTAACAACCTTGATGATAGGCCACCTCACTGACAGCGGTTTGTACACTATCAGCCAGATACAGCACACCAAAACGACCGTCAGAAAAGCGGCTACCGGCGGGGTTAACATGGGTGAACGGCGCTACGGCATAGGAGCAGCCGGTAATAGCAAACGGGATTTCATAGCGTGGCAGTAAAGTTAAATTACCGGCCTGTGCCTGTAACCTGGGGTTGGTAAGAGCTTGCAGCGCAAATAAGGCATCAAACTCATCGGCGTCGGCCACGTCGTCAAACACCGATACCGGCGGATATTTCGAATTAATCAGCCGGTAGCATTTTTGGCGCTGTAGTTTCACCTGCGGTAACTCGTCCTGCTGTAAGTTTACCGCTGTTACCACATGCCACCACGCAGTGCATCGATACGTTTAAAAGTTTCATACAGCGCCGCAAACTGGCCACTGCTGATAATATCCAGCGGGCTGTTACCGTTAAAATACGGGTTATGGTTTGGCAGTGCCATAAAACCATACAGGTTTTGCGGGTTGTCGAACAGCAGCCGCAGGCTACTGTGAATATTTAGCACATAGCTGATGCGCTCTATCTGGTCTTGCGTCAGGCTGGCGCAGTAAGGATCGTTGCGGTACTTGTAATACGCCGCTTTGGAGATTTGCAAAGTACGCTGAATTTGCTCGGGCGAGCATTGCCATTTATCCAGAATGGCAAATACCGTTTTAAGTCCGGTAGCGGCGCTGTGGCGCTGGCTTTGTCTGTCGAGCTGCACGGCTTGCATAATCACCTCATGCCTGAACCAATCAGACTCAATATAGACCAACATAGTAAATATGTCCACATAAAGAGCAAAGGAAGCCGACAAGCGGACGCTGCGACAGAAACGAGAATCGGCTTGCTCTAAGCCAACCGTTGAACGCATGGATGCGTGACAAATTCGTCGGGAACAAATTTGAACAGCTGTGCTGGTCCGGAGGATAAACTTCATGGACGAAGTTTATAATCGAGCCCCCAGGGAAGGGTTTACTGCGCGTTGGCGTGGGCAAACCGGTTCAATGGTAATACGCATCAACCGGGTCTTGATCAACAACTTTTTACGCTTTACAGCTTTTATGCCTTACCTAAGGCCTTAGCCCGCAACTTGGCTTTAAGCATACCTTTCTTTGCCGGTTTTTTCGGTCCGTCACCATGGCGCGCCTGGGCTTGCTCCGGTGCAACGAAGGTTGGGTCGTGCTCATAACCGGGTAACACTGTCGCGGTGATCACCTGTTGTATAAGCTTTTCTATGTCCTGCAGTGCCTTGATTTCTTCCGGGGTGATCAGCGTTAGCGCCACACCGCTGTTACCCGCCCGCCCGGTACGACCGATGCGATGCACATAGTCTTCCGACACTTGCGGCAAGTCATAATTCACCACATAAGGCAGCTCGTTAATATCCAGGCCGCGGGCGGCAATATCGGTGGCTACCAAAATACGCACACTGCCGGCTTTAAAATCAGCCAGCGCTTTGGTGCGGGCACCCTGGCTTTTATCGCCATGAATAGCCGCGCTTTTCAAACCGTCTTTTGCCAGCTGTTTCGCCAGGCGGTCAGCGCCGTGTTTGGTACGGACAAACACTAACACTTGCGGCCAGTTGTTTTTACCAATTACATGCGACAGCAATTCGCGCTTGCGATGCTTGTCGACCAAATACGCCAGTTGCTCTACCCGCTCGGCCGTGGCATTGGTTGCGGCCACTTCTATCAGTTGCGGGCTGTTTAACAGCTCATCAGCTAATTGTTTAATTTCGCTGGAATAAGTAGCCGAGAACAGCAATGTTTGCCGCTTGGCCGGCAGCTTGGCCATAATGCGTTTAATATCGACAATAAAGCCCATATCCAGCATGCGGTCGGCTTCATCCAGCACCAGCACTTCAAGTGCAGATAAATCGACAGTTTTCTGGTGCAGGTGGTCAATAAGCCGGCCCGGTGTTGCCACCAGGATATCCAGCCCCAGCTCTGCTTCATCATATTGCGGCCTTATCGATACGCCGCCATAAAACACCGCTGAACGGGTGCTCAGGTACTGGCTATACTTGCGCACATTGTCATACACTTGCTGCGCCAGCTCGCGGGTGGGCGTTAATACCAATACCCGCACCTGATTTGGCGCTACGACCTTAGGCGCATTGAGCATTTGCTGCAGCAGCGGTAAAGTAAAAGCAGCGGTTTTACCGGTGCCGGTTTGCGCGCCTGCTAACACATCTTTACCGGCCAGAATCACCGGGATACTTTGCAACTGCACCGGGGTGGCCGCATCGTAGCCTTGCTCTGACAGAACACGTAAAATAGGCGCCGCCAGGGCGAGAGATTGAAATGACATTAAAATTCCTGTTTTGCCAAAGCTTAACTACTGTTGCCGTTATTGCGCTGAAGCACAGCTCACGGCTTAAAGCGCGCAGTATAGCAGAACAGCGCTGCACGGAGTTAACCCCGTGAGCAGCTGGTATCTGTATATGGTGCAAACCGGCAACGGCCTGTTGTATACCGGCATCAGTACCGACCCTGTCAGGCGGCTGCGCCAGCACAGCGGCGAGCTGACCGGCGGTGCTAAGGCGCTGCGCGGCAAAGGGCCGCTAACCCTGGTATACCAGCGCCCTGTTGCCGATAAAAGCGCTGCGGCTAAAGCCGAACATCAACTAAAACAGCTGCCCAGAACAGCCAAACTGGCACTGGTTGCCCGCTATAAGCAAAGTGAGATCTGATGGATAATTTTTTACTGGTACTGGCCTATCTGCTGATAGGCGTGCTGCTGCGCCGCTTGCCCACCATGCCGGAGAACAGCGGCATAGCGTTGAATATGTATGTGCTGTACGTGGCGCTACCGGCACTGATTTTAAAAAATGTGCCGCAGCTGCAATTTTCTGCCGAGCTGTTAATACCGGCGATTACGCCGTGGTTCTTAATGCTGCTAGTGGTTGCAACGGTACTACTGCTGAGTAAGTTGTTGCATTGGTCGCGCGAGGTTACCGGCGCTTTACTGATTGTGCTGCCGCTGGGTAATACTTCATTTTTGGGCTTTCCGATGACGGAGGCGCTGTTTGGCAGCAATGCTATGCCTTATGCGGTGGTGTACGATCAGGTCGGCTCTTTCATTGCGCTGGCAACGTACGTCACCATTATTGCGGCACTGTACAGCCCCACTGCCGCTAAACCCACAGTGAAAGGCATTGCATTAAAAATTATCACTTTCCCGTCTTTTATTGCGCTGGCACTGGGCCTGCTGCTGCGCGGTAGCGAATACCCGCCATTAGCGAGCCAGTTGATTGATAACCTTGCCGCTACCCTGGTACCTGTGGTAATGGTGGCGGTGGGGTTTGCCTTAACAGTTAAATTCAGTAGAAGCGAAATATCACCGCTGCTAAGTGCGCTGGGTATTAAACTGGTAATGATGCCGGCGTTAGCGGCGTTGCTGTGGTTTAGCCTGGGTTACAGTGGCACAGCGGTGAGTATCAGTGTGTTTCAGGCGGCAATGCCACCGATGATCTCAGCCGGCGCTATCGCGATAATGGCGGGGCTGGCGCCCCGCCTGGTTAGCGGCATTATTGGCCTGGGTATTTTAGCCGGCCTGCTTACCCTGCCGCTGGTGTCCTGGCTGCTGCACTAGTTGTTATATTCGCTGTTACATTCACGGTTAAATTAGCTGCCGGCCCCGTTGTCCGGGTCTGCATCAGCCTTTTTTGTCACGGGCAAACGGCCGGATTTTTTCAATGCCTCATGCAGCAGATACTCTATCTGGCCGTTAATGCTGCGAAACTCATCATCGGCAAAGCGCTGTAAAGCGCTTAGCATGGCTTCATCCAGACGTAAGGCGAAGGCTTTTTTGGCCACAACTACTCCCGTTAATATAGCGTGCCGGCATTTACTATCGGCTGCACATGATGATCACCGCACAATACCACCAACAAATTACTAACCATCGCCGCTTTGCGCTCATCATCCAGCTCAACCACATTACGCTCAGACAAACGCTGTAATGCGGTTTCTACCATACCGACTGCGCCCTCAACAATTTGCTGCCGGGCGGCAACTATGGCGGCAGCCTGTTGACGCTGCAACATAGCGCTGGCAATTTCCGGCGCATAAGCTAAATGACTGATACGCGCTTCCAACACCTGCACACCGGCCTTATTAAGCCGGGCCTGAATTTCCTGCTTTAATAGTTCAGTGACTTCATCAGTGCTGCTGCGCAGACTTATCGACTCGTCATTGCCGGCATCATAAGCATAACTGGAGGCCAGATGACGGATAGCCGACTCGCTTTGAATATTGACAAAGTTTTCGTAGTTATCCACTTCAAACACCGCCTCGGCACTGTCGACCACTTTCCACACCACCACAGCAGCAATTTCTACCGGGTTACCGGCATTGTCGTTTACCTTCATTTTACTGCTTTCAAAATTACGCACCCGTAATGACACTTTTTGTTTGCTGTACAGCGGGTTAGACCAGCGCAGGCCATTATTAAGATCAGTCCCGACATAACGGCCAAACAACTGCAATACCGCAGATTGGTTCGGGTGCACCATATAAAAACCAAACCAACAGATAAACACCACTACTGCCAATACCAGGGCGACTATTTTCAGCAATGCCGGCAATACCACCACACCGGCAATGGCCGCCAGCTGTAACAGTAGCAACACGCCAATCATGCCAAAGCCACCTTTGCTGTTAATCATGCGTTCCTGCAACATAATAAAACCCTCTTGATATGATATTATTTTGATATCACTTTAGCGCAATTATAATAAAATGCAACTGTTACACTAAAAATGCTGAAAACCACACCGAGCAATGGGCGCAGCCTCGCTTTTCTGCTAAGGTAAAACAATAACTTAGTAAACTGAAAAACCTATGCCGGAAAAATTTTTAGCCTGGTGGCAGCAACTTGTCATTCAGTTACAGCAAGCCTCACTCTGGTATCAACTGGCGGCTATTGTCGGTTGTGTGTTAATAGCGGTGTTGATTAACCGTATGCTTGGCCAGCGCTTAACCGACACTGGTGGCCAGGGCTTACGCCATATGGCACTGCGCAGTTCAGACCGTATTTTACTGCCGTTTAGCCTGGCGGCATTGCTGGCAATCAGCAGTGAACTGTTCAGCCTGTATCAGCTAAGCCATAACCTGCTGCAGCTGCTGATACCAATAGCGCTGGCGCTGGGCGCAATTCGTCTGCTGGTGTATATCCTGCGCAAAGCGTTTTTATCCAGTCCGTTGGTTAAATCGGCAGAGCCGGTTATTGCCGTGACTATCTGGCTGTTAGTGGTATTGCATCTGGCCGGCTGGTTAACTCCTCTAATGCAGTTGATGGATGCGCTGGCGTTTACGCTGGGTGAAAGCCGGATATCACTGTTGGGCGCAGTAAAACTTACGCTGGTGATTATTCTGGCCTTTACGCTGGCACTGTGGCTGGCAGAGCTGTTAAACCAACAGTTAAAAAAAGCCAAACATGTCAGCCCCAGCATGCAGGTGGGGTTTAGCAAGTTCAGTAAGTTTTTGCTGATTACTATCGCCTTTTTAATTGCCTTAAACGCCGTGGGCATTAACCTCAGCTCGCTGGCGGTGTTTGGCGGTGCGCTGGGCGTAGGCTTAGGCTTTGGTTTACAACGTATTGCTTCGAACTTTATCAGCGGCTTTATTTTGGTGCTGGATCGCAGCGTAAAACCGGGTGATGTTATTTCAGTGGGCGAAAACTTTGGCTGGGTACACGAGCTTAAAGCCCGCTATGTTGTGGTACGTAACCGTGAAGGGGTCGATACGTTGATCCCGAACGAGAACCTTATCACCTCAGAGGTAATAAACTGGAGCTATGAAGACCGCAATGTGCGGGTAAAAATTGTTGTGCAGGTCAGTTACGATGACGATCCGGAGCAAGCCATGGCGCTGATGTTACAGTGTGCCAATAAATCCAAACGGGTACTTAATGAACCGGCACCAACAGTGATGTTAAAAAGCTTTGCCGACAGCGGTATTGAACTGGAACTGCGGGTGTGGATAGCCGACCCGGAATACGGTGCCGACACGGTAAAATCAGATATTAATGTCGCTATCTGGCGTGCCTTTAAGCAAGCCGCTATTACCATACCCTACCCGCAGCGTGACCTGCATATTAAGTCGGGCAAATTGCCAACAGCATCAGAATAATGATACAGCAACGCGCCAAACTTAGCGGCGCGTTGCTTGCGCTCAGGCTTCGCCTATCATCCGTCGCAGCACATAATGCAAAATACCACCGTGCTGGTAGTACGCCAGCTCATTGCCGGTATCTATGCGGCAATGCACATCAACCTCCTGCTTAGCACCGTCGGCATAGGTAATAATCAGCTGCAGCTTTTGCCGTGGCTTCAGGCTATTTAAGCCGCGTAGCGTAAAGCTTTCTTCACCGCTTAACTTCAGCGTTTTCCTGTCTGTGCCGGGTACAAATTGCAGTGGCAGCACCCCCATACCAATTAAGTTGGAGCGGTGAATACGTTCAAAGGATTCAGCCAAGACCGCACGTACACCCAGCATTAAGGTGCCCTTGGCGGCCCAATCACGTGATGAGCCGGTGCCATATTCCTTACCGGCTACCACGATTAACGGCAGCTCTTGCTGCTGATAACGCATAGCGGCATCAAAAATCGACATGGTCTCGCCCGACGGATAATGCCGTGTTACACCGCCTTCAGTACCCGGCAGCATTTCATTGCGAATACGCACATTGGCAAAAGTGCCGCGCACCATCACTTCGTGGTTACCACGCCGTGAGCCGTATGAATTAAAATCAGCCTTGTCGATGCCATGATCCATCAGATACTGACCAGCAGGGCTACTTTGCTTGATTGAACCGGCCGGTGAAATATGATCCGTTGTAACAGAATCACCCAATACCGCCAGTAAACGGGCGCCCACTATGTCGGCCACCGGCTTTGGTTTTCGGCTAAGACCACGAAAAAAGTCCGGTTGACGGATATAAGTCGACTCCGGCCAGGCATACGTTTTAGCCTGCGGTACTTCAATAGCCTGCCAGCTTTCGTCGCCATCAAACACCTGAGCATATTCTTTGCTGAACATCGCACTGTTCACTTTAGCGACTGCTGCTGCAACCGCTTTGCTGTCAGGCCAGATATCTTTTAAGTACACATCATTACCATTACTGTCCTGCCCCAATGGCTCTGTACTTAAATCAATATTGACCGTGCCGGCCAGCGCATAAGCTACCACTAACGGCGGTGAAGCCAGCCAGTTTGATTTCACTAACGGATGAATGCGGCCTTCAAAGTTACGGTTACCCGACAACACGGCAGACACATTTAAATCAGCAGTGCTGATGGCGTTTTCAATGGGTTTAGCTAACGGTCCGGAGTTGCCGATACAAGTAGTACAACCGTAACCCACCAGGTAAAAGCCCAATTGCTCAAGCGGTTGCATCAACCCGGCCTGTTGCAAATAGCGGGTAACCACTTTAGATCCCGGCGCCAGCGAACTTTTTACCAAGGGTTGCCGTTTCAGCCCTTTGGCTACAGCATTTTGGGCCAGTAAACCGGCAGCCATTAACACACTGGGGTTTGATGTGTTGGTGCAGGACGTAATGGCAGCTATAACTACCGCATGGTTATCCAGTTGCATACGCCGGCCATCCAGTTCAAAGCTGCGGTCTGGCTGTGCCACCTCCGGCTGTGCTGCACCTTCATTGACCATTTGTGCATCACGCTCTTTGCTGACTTTCAAATCAAGCGCAATGACATCGCGACAGTGCTGTTTCAGTTCAGTCAACGTCACCTTATCCTGTGGCCGTTTAGGCCCGGCCAATGATGCTACCACAGTGCTTAAATCAAGGTGCAAGGTATCGGTAAAAATAGGCTTAGCACCTTGTTCCCGCCACAAACCCTGAGCCTGACTATAAGCTTTAACTCTGGCAATGACTGCAGCATCACGTCCGGTAAGCTGCATATAATCCAGTGTTATCTGATCAACAGGGAAAAAACCACAGGTTGCGCCGTATTCCGGTGCCATATTGGCGATAGTGGCACGATCTGCCAAAGATAACTGGCTCAGGCCATCGCCGGAAAACTCGACAAATTTGCCCACCACACCATGCTTACGCAGCATTTGCGTAACAGTAAGTACCAGATCCGTTGCGGTAATTCCGGCTTGCAATGCACCGGTAAATTCAAAGCCGATGACTTCGGGAATAATCATTGACACCGGCTGCCCCAGCATAGCGGCCTCAGCTTCAATGCCGCCGACGCCCCAACCCAAAATGCCCAGGGCGTTAATCATGGTTGTGTGCGAGTCAGTACCCACCAGTGTATCCGGATAAGCCGACATGCCATCGTCGGTTTGCTGTGTCCAGATGCTTTGGCCTAAATACTCCAGGTTTACCTGATGGCAAATACCGGTGCCTGGCGGCACGACACGAAAATTAGCAAAGGCTGTAGCACCCCAGCGCAGAAACGCATAGCGCTCGTGGTTGCGTTGCATCTCAATATCGACGTTTTCAGTAAAAGCCTGCTCTGTGGCGTAGCGGTCGACCATTACCGAGTGATCTATTACCAAGTCTACCGGCGACAACGGGTTTACCTTATCAGGATCTTCGCCCAATGCCGCCACCGCCGCACGCATGGCGGCCAAATCGACCACTGCCGGCACGCCGGTAAAGTCCTGCATCAATACCCGCGCCGGCCGAAAGGCAATTTCGCGCTCAGAGCTGCCGGTTTTTTGCCAGTCAACCAATGCCTGAATATCGGCCTCAGTTACGGTGTCACCATCGAGGTTACGCAACAGGTTTTCCAGCAATACTTTTAACGAAAACGGCAAGCGGCTGATGTCACCAAACTGCGCTTGCGCCTTGTTCAGGCTGAAAATGCCGTACTGCTGTTTATCGACGCTAAGATGGTCGGCATAAGGATTGGGCGTGGTCATAACATACCTCGTACTGATTGCTGTGCTTAACTACAGTGTAGTTCATCAGCACAGTGATACGAGGCTTAAACGGTGAGCGGGGCTACAGAAGAGATACGCAACAAACCGCGGCTTGTTGCGCTAAGCCTAACTAAACTAAGCTGATTTTAGCAAACTTACGCTTACCAACCTGATAAATGTCGCTGCTGCCTTTAGCCACTTCTAACCGGGTGTCTTCAACTTTAGTTTCACCGTTTAGCTTCACTGCACCTTGCTTGATCATGCGGATAGCCTCTGAAGTGCTGTCTACCAGGCCTGCTTCCTTTAACAGATTCGCAATCGGCATCGTATCTGCGTCAGCGGTTACGGTAACCTCAGGAATATCATCCGGTAAGGCGTTTTTACTAAAGCGTTGGGTAAAATCCTGATGTGCCGCTTCTGCTGCGGCCTCATCATGGAACCTTGCAATAATTTCTTTTGCCAACACAATTTTAACGTCACGCGGGTTGGCGCCCGCTGCAACTTGCTGCTTTAAGTCACTGATTTCTTCAAGCGGCTTAAAACTGAGTAAATCGTAGTAACGCCACATCAACTCGTCAGAAATGGACATAATCTTGCCGAACATGTCGTTTGGCGCATCGGTAATACCCACATAGTTGCCCAGCGACTTGGACATCTTTTGTACGCCGTCCAGGCCTTCAAGCAGCGGTACCATCATTACCGTTTGCGGGCGTTGGCCTTCGTCTTTTTGCAACTCGCGGCCCATTAACAGGTTAAAGCGCTGATCGGTACCACCCATTTCAACGTCTGCTTCAAGCGCAACCGAATCCCAGCCCTGCACCAACGGATATAAAAACTCATGAATAGCAATAGACTGGTTATTAGCAAAACGCTTTTTAAAGTCATCGCGCTCCAGCATCCGTGCCACGGTTTGCCGGGATGCCAGCTTAATCATACCGGCAGCCCCTAACTCGTTCATCCACTCTGAGTTAAACGCCACCCGGGTTTTAGCCGGGTCAAGAATTTTGAACACCTGCTCTTTATAGGTTTCGGCATTGGCCAATACATCTTCACGGCTCAGCGGCTTACGGGTAACATTTTTACCGCTGGGGTCACCAATCATGCCGGTGAAGTCACCAATCAGGAAAATCACCTCGTGACCAAGCTGTTGGAAGCTACGCAATTTATTAATAAGTACCGTATGGCCCAAATGTAAATCCGGTGCGGTAGGATCAAAGCCAGCCTTGATTTTTAAAGGCTTGCCCTGTTTTAATTTGGCAATAAGCTCTTCTTCGAGCAGAATTTCTTCGCAGCCGCGTTTTAATTCAGCTAAAGCCAGCTCCCAATTCGCCATTTTACTCTCCTGATTTTTCACCTGATTGCGCCAACAAACCGCATTCTATAGCATGTTAAGCCCGGGCGAAACGCACAAAAGTCTGGTGTCAGGCAAAAAAACCGTATATGCTCGGTTTTTGTGCATTTGTTGAATTCAGACTGGTATTATGCGTCAATTAGTCACTAGAATCCCAAAACAACATCGGGTGCTTATTGTAGCCACCACGGTGTTTTTATCTGTCGTACTACTGCTACCATCCGAGCAAGCCGCCGCCTCCAAAGGCCATAAAAGCACAGGCTTGGAAATTGGTAAACGCTACAGTTTAGACATTCCGCAAAGCGCTGAAGACTTAGCGCAAGAGCAAGCCATTGCTGAACTGCATGCGCTACCGGAAGAAGATGCCTCATTAAGTTGGTCGACCTTGCAGGTTCAAAAAGGCGATGCACTGTCCGCTTTATTTAAAAAAGCCAATGTCAGCCAACAGGTTATGCTGGAATTATTGGCCTTAGGCCAACCGGTAAAAACGCTTACGCGTTTATTCCCGGGCGAACAACTGGAGTTTGGCCTGAATGCCGCCGGTGAATTACAAGAATTACGTTACGCCCTGAACCATTTAACCACTTTGCGGGTAAGCCGTAACAGTGAGGGCACTTTTGTTGCTGAAGAACTGAAAAAAGAAGTAGAACTGCGTAGCCAGTTCGCCAGTGCGGAAATCCGCAGTAACTTCTGGAGCGCGGGTATAGACGCGGGTTTAAGCGAAGCACAAATTATGAATCTGGCCGGCATTTTTGGTTGGGATATCGACTTTGGTTTGGATATCCGCGCCGGTGACAGCTTTAGCGTGCTGTATGAAACCCAGTACGTTGATGGCGAGTTTATCAGCAACGGCAATATCGTTGCGGCACAATTTCAAAATCAGGGTCATCTGTACCAAGCTGTGCGCCATACCGACGGCAACTATTACAAGCCCGACGGTGCCAGTATGCGTCAGGCATTTTTACGTGCGCCGGTAAGCTTCCAGTATGTCAGCTCTAACTTTAACCCACGCCGCTTACACCCGGTACTGAAAACGGTGCGCGCCCACAACGGCGTAGATTATGTTGCGCCGGTGGGCACACCGATAATGGCAGCCGGTGATGGCCGCGTTATCGCGTCCGCTTACAATGACCTGAACGGTCATTATGTGTTTATTCAGCATGCCAATAATATCGTCACTAAGTACCTGCATTTATCTAAACGTCAGGTAGCAAAAGGTGACAAGGTGCGCCAGGGCCAGGCCATCGGTAAATTAGGCAGAACCGGGCGTGTTACCGGTGCTCACCTGCACTATGAGTTTTTAGTGTCCGGTGTACACCGTAACCCCAGGACCGTTAAATTACCTCAGGCTACACCGCTGCAAGGTGAAGAGAAACGCCTGTTCAGTCAACAAGCTGCGCCAATTATTGCTCAGCTGATGACTAAAGAGCGGGTATTATTGGCCAAAACGACCGGCAACCCTACCGCTGCGCCGTAAGGTGTACGCTGTTCCAGCATAAAAAAGCCACCTTACGGTTAATGCCGGTCAGTTAAGCTGACCGGCATTTTTCTT
>NZ_JABSOD010000024.1 GCF_013283795.1 Rheinheimera lutimaris | reverse complement strand
CTACTTTTGACGTCAGTTATTTTTAGGGGGTATTACCCGGTGACGCCTCTATAACATCAGCAATCACTTCAAGATCTACTGAACGGGTGATGTACTTTTTTGATTGCTTTGCCTTTTTTCCACCTATTTGTAGCGTCGAAATTCCGTACTTGACTCGCTCAATATCGGAAAGCCCTCCCCTGAGAACACCTGCCAACATACTGTTAGCTTTCATCTTCGACTTTTCAGCAAGACTTCGAGGTGAGCTGATCGCCTCTAAAAGAGGTGAGATTGCATAAGGACCTTCTTCAGATTGGATTAACTCTCCTAGCCGGATGAAGTAAGTAATCGCATTGTCTATTGGGCCAATGGAAGATACCTGTAGTTTCTTTGTTCGTTTATTCTCAGTGGCAATTTTGCGAGCTAGTTCATTAGGAGAATCAACTCCGTGTATCAAGTATGACGAATATGAATAAATGATTTGTCGGAGGTAATGTTTATCGACAATCGCTGTCGTTATCTCAATTGCTCGATAAATGTAATTTAAAAACCTATATACGTGCTCGGCATATGCCTTAACAGTGTTGGTAGCAAGATCTTTCTGAATAGCGTGTTCTACAAATGCATTGAACGCTTGGGAAGGCTGACCATCTTTATCAATAATTAAGCCATCTGTAATGTCGCCGACAATTATAAAGTGTTTTTTTGGCATTAAGGTTTCTCCGAGATAAACCCAGTATACCAGCACTTTTAATTTAAGTAAGTGTTGTTGCGTATTTAATTGAAAATCACAAAATTTTCCAATGAGATACAAGTTGCTTTTTTGTGATTAAAATCTAGTGGGTATGGGTAAATAAAAAACAGGCTCGTTTTATAGAGCCGTCTAGATAAATGACAGAGGAGTGGTGGCCCGTCCGTGACTTGAACACGGGACCTACCGATTCAGTTACCCCAATGCTTTCGCACTGGACTGGACTATATCATCACCCTCGTTTACACGGTGGGGTGTCGGACGCTAATGGTGTATTACACAGCAAGTTCGTGCTGCTCCACCTAGTCTCTGAACCTTCCTAAGACGCCTCTTAGGCTTGGCTGCTGATTGGCATATTTCTTAAGAAATGAAGCTTTCCAGCAATTCATCCGATTTTTCCATATATCATTACGGATATAGGTCACAATTATTTATGAGTCGGGTGCTCTAACCAACTGAGCTAACGGGCCAAATTGTCATTTATATACGCAAGCGTATTGTAGCAAAGATACTTCCTGCCTCTCTTTTCTGTCAAGGCTTTAGACCTTGATTTTATCCCCTTTTAAGTACGCAAGTTATTACTATACCACATAAGAACCAGCGACCGATCGATTATGAGTCGAGCGCTCTAACCAACTGAGCTATGGGGCCATTTCCGCTTTAAATACCAGACGGTATAAGCAGCGGCGTGCAGTATAAGAAGTTTTGCCGGCTTTGTCATCTGGCTTATCTGCCGGTACGGGTTTAACTGCTTATTTTTTGCACGGTACAAAGTAAAAAGGCGCCTTACGGCGCCTTTTTGTTTAATGAACTTACTCGTCAAGGAAGCTTTTTAATACTTCTGAACGTGACGGGTGGCGCAGTTTACGCAGGGCTTTGGCTTCAATTTGACGGATACGCTCGCGTGTTACGTCAAACTGTTTGCCGACTTCTTCCAGCGTGTGGTCGGTGTTCATATCGATACCGAAGCGCATACGCAGTACTTTGGCTTCGCGGGCGGTTAAGCCGGCCAGTACTTCGTTGGTAGCGTTTTTCAGGCTTTCCATGGTGGCAGAGTCCAGCGGTGATTCACCGGTGGCATCTTCGATAAAGTCGCCCAGATGCGAGTCTTCATCATCACCAATCGGTGTTTCCATTGAAATCGGCTCTTTGGCGATTTTCAGCACCTTGCGGATTTTATCTTCCGGCATTTGCATGCGCTCAGATAATTCTTCCGGTGACGGCTCGCGGCCCATTTCCTGTAACATCTGCCGCGAAATACGGTTCAGCTTGTTGATGGTTTCAATCATATGCACCGGAATACGGATGGTGCGGGCCTGGTCGGCGATAGAACGCGTAATGGCCTGACGGATCCACCAGGTGGCGTAGGTTGAAAACTTATAGCCGCGACGGTATTCAAACTTATCTACCGCTTTCATCAAGCCGATGTTACCTTCCTGGATCAGGTCAAGGAACTGCAAACCACGGTTGGTGTACTTTTTCGCAATAGAGATAACCAAACGTAAGTTTGCTTCTACCATCTCTTTCTTGGCGCGGCGGGCTTTGGCTTCGCCAATCGACATGCGACGGTTAATATCTTTAATTTTAAAGATACTTAAGCCGGTTTCTTCTTCTACCTTTTTCAGCTTTTCAATGCTGCGAACCAGTTCTTCCTGCATTTCCTGCAGTTTGGCAGAATAAGGTTTGTTAGCCGCAATTTCTGCGGATAACCATGCCGTAGAGGTTTCAAAGCCGGTAAAGGCTTTAACAAAGTTCTTCTTCGGCATTTTTGCGTATTCAACGCAGTGTTTCATCACGATGCGTTCCTGCACGCGCACACGGTCCATCATTTCGCGCATGTTTTTAACCAGGCGATCGAACTGTTTTGGTACCAGGCGGAAGCAGCGGAACACTTCGCTTAATTTTTCAATTTCAACTTTGGTGGTAGCGTGCTCACGGCCGTTTTTCACGATCGAGTTGCGGGTAACGTCGTACTGGGTACGCAGTTCGCCGAACTTCAGCCGGGCCATCTCCGGATCCGGGCCGGTGTCGCCGTCGTCAGCGTCGCTATCATCGTCGTCATCGTCGTCGCTGTCATCGTCGTCCATTTTATCTTCCGGCACGTCAGAGCCGATATGGCTGCCGGCAACCGGCGCATCGTCAATTTCGTTCGGATCGATAAAGGCGGTAACAATGTCGCTTAAGCGAATTTCTTCGGCTTCGTACTTATCCCACTGCTCCAGCAGGTAAGTGATGGCTTCCGGATATTCTGCTACAGAGCTTTGTACCGTGTTAATGCCGTCTTCAATGCGCTTGGCAATGTCGATTTCGCCTTCACGGGTCAGAAGCTCTACGGTGCCCATTTCACGCATGTACATCCGTACCGGGTCGGTAGTGCGGCCCAGTTCTTTGTCCACGCTGACTAAGGCTTGTGCCGCTTCTTCAACGGCGTCTTCATCTGTGGTGGCATCGGTCATGATCAAGTCATCGGCATCAGGGGCGCTTTCAAACACCTGAATACCCATGTCATTGATCATGCGGATAATGTCTTCTATCTGATCTGAATCGATAATGTCTTGCGGCAGGTGATCGTTCACCTCAGCAAAGGTAAGATAACCTTGCTCTTTACCTTTAATGATCAGGAGTTTTAACTGCGACTGAGGATTTTGCTCCATAGAGACTTATCTTCCACCAATTTGATTAATGTAAAATTGCGAACTAGCGATTATAACAAAGCGCGGCTTTTCTAGCCAGCCGCATTAGTTCACAAGCTTTGGTTTTTTGCTTTTCAGCGCTTGCAACAGCAGTTTGTACTCATGCCATTCGGCTTTCGTCAGTTGTTGCAATTTGTCTTTTCGTTCCAGGGCTTCCAGCCGTTGTTGCAGATACTGATCCTCTATTGAGTGAAAGGTATCGACAAATTCCTGTGATAATTGTTCCTGTGCTATCTGGTGATCCCAGGTGGCCAGTGTCATTAAAATGCTGTGTTCGGGTAAATCCCGCCACTGCTCGATCAACTGTGCTGTCGTCAGCTCAGGTTGCTGCAACAGCCGGTGTTGCAGTGATAATAACAAGGCAATACCGGGAATATTGGCTTCAGCCAACTCCGGCGCATCCGGCATTAAGTTAACTAAGTTGGGGTACTGCAGCAATAAACCAATAGCACGGCGCATTGGTGTTATCTTCATCGCCGCCGGTTTTACCCGGTTTGACGCGCGGTTTACGCCGGCTTTTGTGCGCTCACGCGGCTTGCCAAGCAGGTTGGCTAATTTATCGCTTAAACTGTCGCGATAAAATTCACTGGGTATTTGTTTAATCAGCTCAGCGGCTTTTACCGATAGCGCCGATTTACCGGCATCGGTAGCCGGGTCAAATTCCTGCACCAAATGCTCAAAAAAGTACTGATTCAGCGGCATGGCGCCGGCAATACGCTGTAAAAACGCAGCTTTGCCTTCTTTTTGCACCAGTGAGTCCGGGTCTTCGCCGTCGGGCAAAAACACAAAATTTAATTCTACGCCGTCTTTTAATTGCGGCAGGGCACTTTGCAAGGCACGCCAGGCGGCATCGCGACCGGCACGGTCACCGTCGTAGCAGCACACCACTTTGGGTGTATAGCGAAACAGCGTATGCATATGATCCGACGTAGTGGCAGTACCCAGGCAGGCCACGGCAAAGCGGATATCGTGTTCGGCCAGCGCCACCACATCCATATAGCCTTCAACCACCAGTATTTGCTCAACATGGCCCGGTTGTTGGCGCACTTCGTACAGGCCATACAGTTCGCGACCTTTATGAAATAAACGACTTTCCGGCGAATTTAAATATTTCGGCGTGCCGTCGCCCAACACGCGGCCACCAAAGGCAATAACGCGGCCGCGTTTGTCGCGGATGGGAAACATTAAGCGTTCGCGGAAAAAGTCATACTCGCGGCCGTTGTCGTTGCGGTTGATTAGCCGCAGCTCAGCTAACTGGTCGCGCAGTGGCTTATTGTTGCCCGGGCTTAGGCGTTTAAGCAGGTTATCCCAGCCGTCCGGCGCGTAGCCAATAGCAAAGTCGGCCAGGGTTTTCGCTGTTAAGCCGCGCCCGGCAACATACTGCTGCACCATGGCAGCATTAGGGTGCTGTTGTAATTGCTGTTGATAAAACTCCGCGGCTTGCTGCATCAGGTGATAATCATCAGCCTGCGCCGCAGGGCGTTTAGGGCCGGTGCCTTGCTCGCGTGGAACTTCAAGATGATGTTGCTGCGCCAGCTCTTCAATGGCTTCAACAAATTCGAGTTGTTCAAACTCCATCATAAAGCTGATGGCATTGCCGTGCGCGCCACAGCCAAAGCAATGGTAAAACTGCTTGTCGGGGCTAACGGTAAAAGAGGGCGATTTTTCACTATGGAACGGACAACAGGCAGCGTAATTTCTACCGGCTTTTTTCAGCGGTACGCGCTGGTCTATCAGTTCAACGATGTCGGTGCGGGCCAACAACTCGTCGATAAACTGTCTGGGGATTTGTCCTGCCACCTTTTTCCTTCGGCGTTATTCAGAAAAAGACAAACCGTGCCTTGCGGGCACGGTATGCAGATGTCGACTTTGCGCTGTTACATCGGGCTGCTCTTTGCTATTAGCATTGCTGGCGTAGTGTGCACAGCAGACAGCACCGGTGTCGCTAAGCGGGTACTAACAGCCGGTTAGGCTTAGTACAGCTTGATGCGACGTGCGTTTTCGCGAGACAGCTTCTTAGCATGACGCTTAACAGCTGCTGCTTTTTTACGCTTACGGATCCAGGTTGGCTTCTCGTAGAATTCTTTAGCGCGAACGTCAGCTAATACACCAGCTTTTTCGCATGAGCGCTTGAAACGACGTAATGCTACGTCAAACGGTTCGTTTTCTTTTACTTTAACAACAGGCATTAAATTCTCACCTCAGGGCCAAATTGGTTATCTGTGAACCAATACGATTAAAAATGGTGCGGCATTTTACGCAAAAAGACAGGGCGATGTAAAGCAGTTCTGCGATCTAAATCCGATCCTCTGGCTCTGAATGAACTGAGCCGGTACAATGGCGGCCATTTTAGCGGAATTGAGACACAGATGCGAGTTTTAGGTATAGAAACATCCTGCGATGAAACCGGTATTGCCGTGTATGACGACAAGCTGGGTTTGTTAAGCCATGTCCTGTACAGCCAGATCCCGTTACATGCCGATTACGGCGGTGTAGTGCCGGAGCTTGCCTCGCGCGACCATATCCGCAAAACCATACCGCTGATTAAACAAGCGCTGCGCGAAGCTAACTGCCAGCCGGCCGATATTGATGGCGTGGCCTATACTGCCGGGCCGGGTTTAGCCGGCGCTTTGTTGGTTGGCGCAGCTATTGGCCGGTCTTTGGCTATGGCGTGGAATAAACCGGCGCTGGCAGTACATCATATGGAAGGCCATTTGCTGGCGCCGATGCTGGAAGCCAACCCGCCGCAGTTTCCGTTTTTAGCGCTGTTGGTCTCGGGTGGCCACACTCAGTTAGTGGGCGTCGAAGGTATTGGCCGCTATGAGCTGCTAGGCGAGTCTATTGATGACGCTGCCGGTGAGGCCTTTGATAAAACCGCCAAACTCATGGGGCTGGATTATCCCGGCGGCCCCTTACTGGCAAAATTGGCGACCCAGGGCGACAGTAAAAAGTACAAGTTTCCGCGGCCAATGACTGACCGGCCCGGGCTGGATTTCAGCTTTAGCGGTTTAAAAACCTCTGCGGCGAATGTCATAGCCAAAGAGGGCAGCGGTACGCAGGTACAAGCCGATATTGCAGCCTCGTTTCAGCAGGCTGTGGTAGATACCCTGGTGATTAAATGTGAGCGCGCGCTGCAGCAAACCGGCTACAAACGTCTGGTGATCGCCGGTGGTGTTAGTGCTAATACGTCGCTGCGTGAGCAGTTAGCGCAGTTACTTAAGCGCCATGGTGGCGAAGTGTTTTATCCGCGCAAAGAGTTTTGCACCGACAATGGCGCCATGATAGCGCTGGCGGGGTATTACCGTTTAGCGGCCGGGCAGCAGCAGGATTTAACTATCGGCGTAACACCGCGCTGGCCAATGCAGGACTTGCCGGCGGTCTAATTTGATAAGTCAGTAGTTTGGACTGAAGGTTGGAATCCCGATTTGGGCGCCACAGAGTGTCTGAGCCCTGCCGTAGGCAGTAGGGCGAGTTGCTGTGGCGAGCCAGAGTGGGAGTTGCAACCGAAAGCACAGCCGAAGCTGCTGTTCACTCCCGAATTCGTTTGCTTTTATCCCACACTTTGCTTTCTTTGCCGCGCCACAGCCTAACGATATTCTCGCGGTGGCGCACAATAATCAGAATACTCAGCATCAGCACCGGTATGGTATACAGCGGTTTTATAAACCAGGTAAACAGCGGTGCTAAGGTAACGGTTAAAATAGCCGCCAACGAGGAGTAACCGCTGAGGGCCACGATAATCAGCCAACTGGCGATCAGCAAACCGGCTAAATCCAGCCCGATGGGCATCATGGCACCAAAGGCCGTTGCCACCGCTTTGCCGCCTTTAAAACCAAAAAACAGCGGGAAAATATGACCGACACAGGCACAGATAGCAATTAAGCCGAGAAACAGCGGCTCAATTTTAAGAAAGTAAGACCCCCACACCGGAATGGTGCCCTTTAAGATATCAAACAGCAGTACCAAAATGGCCGGTAGTTTACCGCCCAGGCGTAATACGTTGGTGGCGCCCGGGTTGCCGGAGCCGTGTAGGCGGGGGTCGGGTAAGCGAAACAGCTTGCTGACCAGCACTGCCGACGAAACGGAGCCTAACAAATAGGCAGCCAACATCATAATTCCAATCAGCGGGGTCATTAAGGCGGTTCCTCAGCACCAGTTTTTACGTTAAGATTGCATCCCGGCGTAGCGCCTGCAGAATATAGGGTTTTCGCAGTTTTGCCTATCCGACCAGCCTACCTGATACGAGAAATAACGCAATGCGGATGTAACTGAATGGACATAGTTTTTATAAAACAGCTACAAGTTGATACCGTAATTGGGGTCTATGAGTGGGAAAAGGCGATAACGCAAAGCTTATTTCTCGATCTGGCGCTAACGGCAGATCAACGCAGTGCGGCCGCATCAGATGATATTAAATTAACGCTGGATTACGCGGTTATTGCTGAAAAAGTCACTCAGCTTATTACTGCTGCGCCGATAGAGCTAATTGAAACCGTGGCCGAGCGGGTTGCGCAACTGCTGCTGAGTGAGTTTGCCACCACTAAAGTGGAAGTGACAGTAAGTAAGCCCGGCGCGGTGAAACAAGCGCAAACTGTGGGTGTACATATTGTCAGGAGCCGCAGCTGATGGCGCGTATTTATATCAGCATTGGCAGCAATATCGAGCGTGAATACTATGTTCGTGCCGGCGTACACGCCTTACAACAGCATTTTGCTGCGGTGCAACTGTCATCCGTGTATGAAAGCGAGGCGGTCGGTTTTAGTGGTGATGCGTTTTACAATATGGTGGCCGCGGCCGACACCGATTTAAGCATTGCGCAGTGCGTGGCGCTGTTAAAACAGATTGAAGATAAGTTTGGCAGAGTGCGCGGTGCAGAGAAGTTTTGCGGCCGCACGCTGGATTTAGACCTGCTGACCTATGATGACGTAATATGCGATAGCCCTGTCATTCTGCCGCGGCAGGAAATAACCGAAAACGCCTTTGTATTGTGGCCGCTGGCCGAATTAGCGCCGGATGTGCTGCATCCGGGCAGCGGGCAAAGCTATGCCCGCTTGTGGCAAAACTATGATAAACGACAAAAACTATGGCCGGTGCCATTTAACTGGAGTGATAAGCAGTGAGTACAGTGGAAGTGATTATTTTAGCTATTATTCAAGGTCTTACCGAGTTTTTACCTATTTCGTCCTCTGCTCATCTTATTTTGCCCTCTGCCGTATTTGGCTGGCAGGATCAGGGGCTGGTGTTTGATGTTGCTGTGCATGTCGGCACCTTATTAGCCGTAATGCTGTATTTCCGCCGTGATATCGGCCAGTTAACGGTGGGCTGGTTTCAAAGCCTGGGTGGCAAACACAGCACCGGGAGTAAACTGGCCTGGTGGGTGATATTAGCTACCATTCCGGCTGGTTTAGCCGGCTTACTGGCAGCTGATTTGATAGAAACCTTCCTGCGCTCGCCTTATGTTATTGCTATCACGACCATCGTATTTGGTTTGGCGTTGTGGCTGGCAGATGCTACGGCAAAACAAGTGCAAAGCATGGAACAGCTAAGCTGGAAACAAGCGTTGTTGATTGGTATAGCCCAGGCTGTTGCGCTTATTCCCGGCACTTCACGCTCAGGTATTACCATGACTGCCGCGCTGATGCTGGGGCTGGACAGAGTCAGTGCGGCACGGTTCTCTTTTTTACTGTCTATCCCGATTATCATATTAAGCGGTGGCTATCAGGGCAGCAAGTTACTGGCAGAGCCTACCCATTACGATATAACGGCGATCTTGCTGGGAACCGGTTTGTCTTTTGTCAGCGCCTTTATTTGTATTCATTTGTTTTTAAAAGTCATAGAGCGCATGGGCATGTTGCCGTTTGTTATCTACCGCTTGTTATTGGGTGTAGTACTGCTGGCAGTGCTGGGTAGTGCCGCTTAATTTTTTGCTTGCCATTGCAGCTTAGCCGCCTTAATTGCCGACAGGCGGCCACGCTGCAGGCCATGTTTTATCGCTTCACCTGTTAAGCCCTGTGCCACTAACTCTTTGGCATTTATCAGCCGCGCTGCGCCGGCCAGTGCCTGCAAATAGGCAGCCTGTGGGTACTCTGCCTGCTCAAAACCGGTGCGACCACGTAAATCAGCCGTGCAGCACAATAAGATGTCGTTAAGCCGCTCAGGCTTGCGCCAGATATCAATGGCATCAAACAGCTTTAATACTGTGCTGCTTTTAAGCTCCCGGGCGCGGTGCACCAATTGGTGATATTCACACACCAGCAATGCCAGCTCGCGACAGTCATTCGGTACCCGTAACCTGTCGCACAGCTGCTGAATCAGCGGCAAACCGCTATGTTCATGACCATGATGTGATGGCCACAATTCCGGGCTGGTAATGCCTTTGCCTAAGTCATGCACCAGAGCGGCAAAACGGATATCCAGCCTCGGTGATAACAGCGCGGCTTGCTGCAGTACCATCAGCATATGCACGCCGGTATCAATTTCCGGGTGCCACTGCGGTGGTTGCGGTACGCCCCATAGTGCATCCAGCTCAGGCATGAGTGTTGCCAGCGCCGCGGTATCGCGTAACAGTTGAAAATACGCCTGTGGCGTTTGCTCGCTAAGCGCTTTGGCCGTTTCCTGCCATACCCGCTCCGGCGTCAGAGTGCTGAGCTCGTCACTCAGCCTGCGCATCAGCGCTTGGGTATCTGCGGCAACACTAAAGCCTAAATGGGCATAGCGGGCATAGAAACGTGCTACCCGCAGCACGCGCAGCGGGTCTTCAGCAAAGGCGTCAGACACGTGACGCAGAATTTTTTGTTTAATATCAGCCACGCCACCAAAGGGGTCAACTAAAGTGCCGTCATCGGCCTGCGCAATGGCGTTAATGGTTAAATCACGGCGCAATAAATCCTGCTCCAGCGTAACATCCGCTGCGGCATAGACACTAAAGCCGGTGTAGCCTTTGCCGCTTTTACGCTCGGTACGGGCCAGCGCGTGCTCTTCTTTGGTCTGCGGGTGCAAAAATACCGGAAAGTCTTTACCGACTTGCTGATAGCCCAAATCCAGCATTTGCTGCGGTGTTGCGCCCACCACCACCCAATCCCGCTCGTGAAACGGGTAGCCCAAAAGACTGTCGCGTACTGCACCACCTACCAGATATCGTTGCACCGGCTTTCCTGTTGCCAATTTTTTTGCCATTATACCCGTCGTCTTTCAAAATGCACGGTCGCAACAAATGGCAGCGCCATCACCAGCAGGAAGCAGTATGTACAGCGGATTTTTCGGCTTAACCAGTGCCCCGTTCTCCATCGCCCCCAACCCTGACTTTATGTATTTAAGCCCGCGCCATGCCGAGGCGTTAGCACATTTACGTTATGGTCTGGGGGAGGCCGGGGGCTTTGTGCTGCTGACCGGTGAAGTGGGAACCGGTAAAACCACCGTGTCGCGTTGTTTATTGCAGGAGCTGGATGAAAGTGCCGAGGTGGCTTTTATCTTAAACCCGACCTTATCTGAGCTGGAGCTGTTGGCGGCCATTTGCGATGAGCTGAAAATCCGTTACAAAAAAGCCGATGCCAGCTTAAAGCTGTTGGGCGACAAAATAAAAGCACGGTTAATAAAAAACCACGACGCCGGCAAGCATACGTTGTTAATTATTGATGAGGCGCAACATCTGCAGCCGGCGGTGCTGGAGCAGCTGCGCTTGCTTACCAACCTGGAAACCAATACCCGTAAGTTGCTGCAGGTGATTTTGATTGGCCAGCCGGAGCTGCAGCAACTGTTAAAACGTAATGATTTACGCCAGTTAGCGCAGCGCATTACGGCGCGCTATCACTTGTTGCCGCTTAGCCTGGATGAAGTAAAACACTACCTTAAGTTTCGATTGCAGGTAGCGGGCTGCAGCCGGCCGGTATTTAGTGATGCCGCGGTAAAAAAGCTGTTTCAGCTTAGTGGCGGTATACCACGGCTGTTAAATCTGATGGCAGATCGCGCCTTGCTTGGTGCCTATAGCCAGCAACAGGCCATCGTCAGCCATAAATTAGTGCAACAGGCTGCTGCGGAAATTCTGCCGTTGTCTGAGCAGGTAAACAAGGTTGCACCGCCGCGCTGGTTCTGGCCTGTATTGGGCCTTTGCGCTATAGTGCTGGGCTTTAGCCTGGCAGTGGTGTTGATGCCGCTGCTGCACAGTTAATCACGCAGCACTAACCGGGTTTTGAACTTTATGTCAATTTTAATGCAAGCCCTGAAACAGCAACATCAAACCGCAGCGGTGGTGGCAGATGGCAGCGCGTTTTGGCGTAAACTGGCATTGGCGCTGGCCTTACTGTTGGCGCTGCTAACCGGCGCCGTCGCCGCCTATCTGTTAATGCCGCTGGTTAAACCCACTGTAACTCCTGCTGCAGAGGTAGTGATACCGGCGCAACCCGAGGCTATTCTGGCGGCATTAAGCCACGCCGGCGACGCGGTAGTAGATAAAGCGGCAGCAGATAAAACAGCACCGGCTGTTGTTACCGAATTAACCCGGGCACTAACGCCGCAACCGCTGCAACCGCAAGTGGTGCAGGAGCAGCTGGCCAGTGAACCTGCCATGGCGATGGTGACAGCAGGCACTGCTGCAGCGGAACCTCAGCCGTTAATAGCGGCTACGCCTGAGCCTGCTGTTGACCCTGAGGTATCAGCAGAGCTGAGGGATAAATTTGCTTCGGCGATAGAGGCTACCGAAGACAGCCGGCGTAGTAATACCGTGCAACGCAATGCTGCAGCTCCGGCGCGCGATATTAATAGCCTTGAGCGGCAACTGCAGCAGCAGATCCCGCCGCTGCGCTTTGATGCGCATGTTTATGCCACCACGGCCAGCCAACGTTGGGTGAAAGTAAACGGCAAAACGCTGCAGGAAGGCCAGTGGGTAACGGCAGATATCCGTATTAAAGAAATTACGCCGCAATTTGTGCTGTTGCAGTGGGGTAGCCAGTTGTTCAGCATGGCAGCGCTGACAGAATGGCCGGGCAGCTAGCCCGGTTGGCTCAGGTTTTTAACATAAACTGATTAAAAAACTTCTTCAGATCAATCTTATATTCCAGTGCGTCTACCGCGGTATTAATGGCATCATTGCAACGCGCGTTGGTCAAATCCAGCGTAACCGGGGTTAAATAGTGCCGCTTGGTGCCATGGTAGAACACTTTAACAATAGGGCAGGTCAGGCTGCCGGGATTGTTTTCCAGCACCAGTGCAAGTTTCTCGCTATCCAGTTTTACCAGGGTGCCGGGCGGGTACATCCCTATGGCGCTGATAAACTGTTTTACCAATACCGGGTCGAAATGATGCGGGCTATCGGCGAGTAAAATTTTCAGCGCTTTAACGCTGGTTTGGCCGCTTTTATACACTCGTTGTGCGGTAATGGCATCATAGGTATCAACAATGGCAATCATCCGGCTGTACAAGGATATTTGCTCACCGCTTAAACCGGCTGGGTAACCTTTACCATCAAGGCGTTCGTGGTGATTTGCGGCCACATCTAAACTTATCGCTGAAATACCTTCGGTTTGTTGCAAAATATCGCGGCTGTACTCGACGTGCTTGCGCATTTCTACAAATTCTTCGTCAGTAAGCCGGCCGGGTTTATTTAACACCGCGTCCGGCACCTGAATTTTACCAATGTCATGCAATAAGGCACCGGTAGCCAGTTGCTCAATCACCGACTCTTCCATATTGAGATACTTGGCAAAGATGCTCATCAAAATGGAGACGTTTACCGAGTGCTCAAGTAAATAGGCGTCTTTGTCGCGAATGCGGCTCATGCACAATAAGGCATCCTGGTTGCGAAATACCGAGTCAATAATACCGTCAGCGCAGTTACGAAAGTCGGCAACATCAATGGTTTTACCGTTACTGATATCGCGAAAGGCACGTTTTTGCAGGTTTTTGGCTTCGGCATAGAGTTTTTCGGCCCGCGCCAGCTCTTGTGCCATGCTGGTTTTTTTGGTGCTTTGTCTGGCGCTCAGTACCGTTGGCGCAGTACCGGCCCTGGCATGGCGAAATTCGCCGTCGTCGCCGTCGTCTAAGCTGGTAACCTGTTGTTTGGCCGGGTCAATGACCACCGCAGTTACCCCCTTGCTTTTAAGCAGGGCAATTTGTGCAGGATCTTTTATCAGCCCCTTTACATTCAGGCTGGCGCCGGCTTGCTGTTGCGCGATGTTGACAATAAACATACCGCAGATCAGTTGATCAATGGGAATTGTCTTCACTATAGGCACACTTTATTAATGACATATTTATAGGATACTAGTGCCTGGCGCCGGCTTAAACAAGGGCCGTGTTAAACAGAGGAAATTGCAGGGGGTTACCGGGTCATTACAAATAGTTGCGTACGTCCAAACCAAATTTTTTTAAATCAACGCAGCCTTCGATCTGTTCTTCCTGCTGCCGCGCCAGGTCGAGCATTTTTGCAGGGATATGGTGCTGATGTACGCTGTGGTAAAACACTTTTACTTTCGGTTGCACCGGCTTTTTCGGATTGTTTTCCAGCACCAGTGCCAGCCGGCCACTGCTGAGCTTTACCACTGAGCCCGGCGGATACACGCCGATACATTTAATAAACAGTTGCAGTAATTCAGCATCTAACTGATTGGGAGTAAGGTCGAGCAACTGGCGTGATGCACTCAATGGCCCCTGCTTGCCCGGCTGGGGTGAAGTCAGGTTTTCGTAATGGTTTACAATAGCCAGCATGCGGCTACCTTTATCAATTTGTTTGCTGCTGATTTTCGGCGAACCACTGCCATCGAGATAAGCACAGTGTTGGCTGATCCACAGAGAAATTTCGCCGGCCAGATGCGGCGTTTTTTGCAGGGCAGCCATACTGGCGGCTATAGCAACATGATCGGCAGCGTTAAGATAATCTGAGTTAGTGGTTTTGCCGATATCATGCAGCAGGGCGGCGGTGATCAACGCCTGCACCTTATGCGGCGGTAAGCCAAGGTAACGGCCGAAAGCGGCCATATAAATGGCGCAGCTGATACTGTGTTGCAGCAGGACATCGCTTTGCTCGGCAATGCGGGTCAGGCACAGCAGAACATCCTGATTGCGGGCAACTGACTCTGACAAACCGGCACTGACTTCATAAATTAAACTCAGATCTATGGCTTTTTCCAGCCGCACGGCGTCCAGTAACTGGCGCTGCGCTTTACCGGTTTGTTGTAATACTTTTTCTGCTTTGGGCCATTCTGTGCTGAACAAACTGCGCGCCGGCGGCTCGTTTGCAGTGGCGGCAGCCTCTGGTACCGGGGCCGGGGGCGTTTTAACCGGCAGTTTTTTATCAGGATCAATCAGCAGTACGCGCACGCCTTTTTGGCGCAGCACATCAACCGCCTGTGTTGTGCGAACCCAGCCGGCATGTTTTACGATTACATCGCCGGTTTGTTGCAGTACCTGCACCACATAGCTTCCCGGCTGTAAATCGGTGATGTTTACTTCCTGATACGCCATCTTGTGTTTAGCCTGCACCCCATCATTACATCAGCCGCGTAGTATACCTGATGTTGCTTAACTGTATATTAACAAAGAGTCGATTTGTCATAATGCTGCGATAGCATGCTGTAAAACATAGCATAAAGCCCGCAACAGCGGGCTTTAGTCTTGGCTCAACAGCAACGCTGCCGGCAGTAACAACCGCGTGTTTAGCCGGCGTTATCTGCCATGGTCATCAAAGACGCATTACCGCCGGCGGCTGTGGTGTTGATAGTCACCGTTTTTTCGGTGATTAAGCGCTGCAGCAAGCGTTGTCCGGCCGGTGCAGTAATCAACGGTAAAATAGCACCTTCACGGCTGGCAAGTAATTCAGCACACAACGGTTTTACTGCGCTGCTCACTTCCACTATGGCCCCTGCCAGCTCAGCATGAGCCAGCAGTGTGGTCAGGCAGTCCAACCGCACTACCGCTAACAGATGTGCCGGCATGCCGGCTTGCAACAGTGCTTTAATACAGGCTTCTGCTTCGGCAATGTCGCTGTCTTCTACCGCGGTGATCACTGCGTTTCCGGCAGCCAGCGCAGTGATAATAGCGACCAGCCAATGACTGAACGAGCTGGTTTCATCCCGCACCAGTGCCAGAATGCCGCGTGGGTCCAGTACCAACATATTGCTCTCACCGGTTGGCCCCGGCAACATTACCGGTTTTTGCAGCTCACGCTCGACCCGTTGCAGTTTTTGCTGCGCCAGAGTAAGCACTTGTTCTAAATCCGGTTCCAGTTTATGTACTACCGCGTTCGCCGCCAAAGACGCGAGGAACTGACGCAATACCGAGGTGCGCTGGTTAATGTTCAGTTGCGCCCATTGTTGCTGCGCCGCTGCCGCCGTTGGCATTGCATAGGCTACAGCATTGCTGGTGGTTTCATTAAGCAGACGCCGGCGCTTTTGTTCGCTGAGCTCTGCGCAGCTGACATCGGTGTTATCTTTAACCAGCCGTGTTAAATACAACGGGCCGCCGGCTTTTGGGCCGGTACCGGACAGGCCACGACCACCAAACGGCTGTACGCCAACCACAGCACCAATCATATTGCGGTTAATATAGATATTGCCGGCTTTGATATCGCGGGCGATGCGTTGGGTAAACTGCTCAATACGGCTGTGTACGCCCATGGTAAGGCCATAGCCGGTGGCGTTGATTTGGTTAATAATGCTATCCAGCTGGTTGGCATTAAAGCGGATAATATGCACTACCGGGCCAAACACCTCGCGCTCCAGCACGGTTAAGTCGCTGATTTCGTATAACCGCGGGGCGAAGAAGTAGTGCCGCTCACCCGATGGAATGCTGCACTCGTAGTGTAGGGTAGCTTTATCGGCTAAATACTGCACATGGCTGTTTAAGCGATCCAGTGCTTTGGCATCAATAACCGGGCCTAAATCAGTACTGAGCCACTGTGGGTCGCCCACATGCAACTGTGCCATGGCGCCTTTTAGCATGGTGATAATCTTATCTGCCACATCTTCCTGCAGGAATAATACCCGCAGTGCCGAGCAGCGCTGGCCGGCACTTTGGAAACCGGATGAAATAACATCATCCACTACCTGCTCCGGCAAGGCGGTTGAGTCGACAATCATACAGTTCTGGCCACCGGTTTCGGCAATCAGCGGTACCGGCTCGCCGCCGCGTTCTGCCAGTTTACGGGCGATCCAGCAACCGGTTTCCGTCGAGCCGGTAAACATCACGCCCTTAATGCGGCTGTCCGGCACTATGTGCTCACCCACCTGACTGCCGGGCGCAATAACCAACTGCACCACATGCTCCGGCATGCCGCACTGCTGCATTATTTCAACTGTACGTACGGCAATTAAACTGGTTTGTTCTGCCGGTTTGGCCACTACGCTGTTACCGGTAACAATAGCAGCGGCTACCTGGCCGAGGAAAATGGCCAGCGGGAAATTCCACGGGCTGATACATAAAAATACGCCGCGGGCTTGCTGTGGCCGGGCAAACAGCTCATCAGCGCGGGCGGCATAGTAGCGGCAAAAGTCGACTGCTTCACGTATTTCAGCAACGCTGTCGCCTAAGGTTTTACCGGCCTCTTTAATGCATAGTGCCAACAGTTCATCACGGTGGCTTTCCAACGCATCGGCAATACGGCGCAGCAGGGCGGCACGTTCAGCGGCGGCGGTTACTGACCAGCCGGCAAAAGCCGCTTCAGCATTGGCCAGTATTTGCTGCATTTTGCTCTGGTCGGCATAGTGCAGATAACCGATAACTTCATCAAGATTTGCCGGGTTGGTTACCGCCACAGCGTCATGTTGCACAGTCAGTTGCTTAGTGCTGTCAAACCACTTAGCCATTGCTGTTTTTACCGGTTCTATCCGGTCAATATCGGTTAAATCCAGCCCGGCAGAGTTTTGCCGTTCAGAACCATACAACGCGGCAGGTAACGGGATCTGTTGATTGCGCTTTTTGTGCCAGCCGCGCACCGTTTCTACCGGGTCGCCCAGCAGTGATTCTACCGGGATGCTTTCATCGACGATGTTATTGACGAAGGAGCTGTTAGCGCCGTTTTCCAGCAAGCGCCGCACTAAATAGGCCAATAAGTCAGAGTGTTCGCCAACCGGCGCGTAGATACGGCAGGGGATGTTATCTTTAATGACGATTTCGTCGTACAGCGCATCGCCCATGCCGTGTAAACGCTGAAACTCAAAACCAGTGTAATCTGTGGTCATTTCCATGATGCTGGCCACAGTATAGGCATTGTGCGTAGCAAACTGCGGGTAGATACTGTCGCGGTAGCTGAGCATTTTCTTTGCACAAGCCTGATAAGACACATCGGTAGCAGGCTTGCGGCTGAACACCGGAAAATCACTGAACCCCTCCAACTGGCTGAGTTTAATTTCGCTGTCCCAATAAGCACCTTTAACCAGCCGCACCATCATTTTGCGACCAACTTTCACGGTTAAATCACGCAGCCACTCAATCACATGGATGCCGCGTTTCTGGTAAGCCTGTACCGCCAGACCAAAGCCTTGCCAGTTTTCCAGCGCCGGGTCACTGAACACAGCTTCAATGATATCCAGCGATAAATCCAGTCGGTCGGCTTCCTCGGCATCAATAGTAAAACCGATATCATAGGCTTTAGCAGCTAATGCCAGTTGTTTTACCCGCGGCACCAACTCGGCCATTACGCGGTCGCGATGGCTGAATTCATAGCGCGGGTGAATGGCCGACAATTTCACCGAAATGCCGGGGCTGTTAAACGGGCCGCGGCCTTTGGCGGCTTTGCCAATGGTGTCTATCGCCTGCATATAACTGTCGAAGTAACGATCGGCATCCGCCATAGTGCGGGCGCCTTCGCCCAGCATATCGTAGGAGTAGCGAAAGCCTTTCGCTTCCATTTCTGTGGCACGGGTTAATGCTTCGCCTATGGTGGTGCCCATGACAAACTGCGCGCCCATAATTTGCATGGCATAACGCACAGCCTGGCGGATCACCGGCTCGCCCAGGCGGCCGCAGGTGCGTTTCAGCAAACCAAACTGTTGTTTTTTCTGCTCGTCAGAGTAGTTCACCAACTTACCGGTTAACAGCAGGCCCCAGGCCGATGCGTTAACAAATAACGAGCTGCTGTTGCCCAGATGCGCACTCCAGTCACCTTGAGACAATTTATCGCGAATAAGGCGGTCGGCCGTGGTTTTATCCGGCACACGCAGTAGGGCTTCGGCCAAACACATCAGCACCAGGCCTTCATCTGTCGACAACGAGAACTCATTTAACAGTGCATCAACACCGCCCTTGCCGGCTTGCGCCTGACGGATGTTAAGTACTAACCTGCGGGCCCGCTCCCATGCCCGGCTGCGGGCATTAACGCCTATGTCGGCCAGTGGCAGCAGGTAATCTAATACCTTATCTTCATCGGCACGATAGAAATCACGAATAATTTGACGCAGCGGTTGGGTGGCAACCAGGGAACCGTTATACAGCATGGCAGTAAGCTTCCTGACAAGATTTGAGAATGCGGCATTCTAGTGAAAACTCTGCCGCATAGGGTGGTTATTTTTTTGCTTTAACCCTATATAATTCTGCCAACATCAAACAAAACCAGAAAAGTTGCTGCCATGAGTACACCTGCTAAGAGTAAAGGGCTGGACCGGATAGATATCAGTATTCTGGATACGCTGCAGCGCGACGGCCGTATTGCTAATGTTGATTTGGCAAAAAAAGTGAATTTAAGCGCCAGCCCTTGTATCGACAGGGTAAAGCGGCTGGAAAAAGAGGGCTATATAGACGGGTTCGGTGCAAGATTAAATGCCGCCAGGCTGGGTTTTGGCACCGCCGCGTTTATTCAGGTTACGCTGGACAGAACCACCAGTGAGGTGTTTGATAAGTTTCGCGATGCGGTAGTACAAATTCCGCAGGTTGCCGAGTGCCATATGGTGGCCGGCGGTTTCGATTACTTATTAAAATTACGCCTGCCAAATATGGATGCATATCGCAGTATCCTGGCGCTAATTGTTGATTTACCCGGGGTAGCACAAACCCATACCTATGTGGTTATTGAGCAGGTAAAGAGCGATACCGGCTTGCCGTTAAAAAGCAGCGAAACCGGCCAGAGTTAAGCATTAGCTTGTAACTGCACGGCGGGCGCCGGCGTTACAAGCTAAGTAGAGCAATTTACATCCAGCGCTCGCTGTCGCGGCGTTTTGGCATCAGCAGTGGCAATAATAAGCCAAAGATTAACCCTGCCAGCAAGATCAAAGAACCCAGCACCATGGGCTTTTGCCAAATAGAGGTTTGCGTGGCCTCCACCTGGCCTTTTAACTGCTCGTAGGCGCGGTTTGCCTGTTCAAGCTGTTCAATTGCAGTTTGGCGTTCAGCCACAGCTTTGTTCAGCTGGCTGTTCAACTGATCACGTTGTTGCTCCAACTGCATAATATTTTCGTTATGATTGGCATAGTCTGACTTCAGTTGCTCTAACTGGCTGACCAGCCCGGGCGTATAGGTAACATACTCTTTCGGCAGCCAGCCGGTCTTGTTACCTTCAAACTGAATTTGCGCATAACCGGTGTCTGCATCTTCGGACAGAAAGGTTACGCTCTGGCCGGCATTTACCGTACCGATAATGCGGTACTGGTTGCTGGGGCCGGAATGCAGATAAACAAATAATGCATCGCTGATAAACGCCGGTTTGCTTTCTGTCTGGGCAACGGCTGCGCCGGCAAGGCTTAAGCAGTACGCCGAAAATAATACCAGCAGGGAGCTTTTAATTAATCTGAACATAGGTATCCTGAGCTTATTTGTACAAAATAGCTTTGCAGCCAACTCCTTGGATGATAGGGAGTTGCGCGGCAATTGACAAGGGTTAAAACGGTAAGGTGGCACAGCACCGCTACCGTAGCAAACAGAGTAGCAGATGAGCACTGAACTGGAACTGAAGTTTTTAATGCCGCCGTCGTATTTACCGCAGCTGATCGCGTTGCTGCCACAGCTGGGCAAGGTGCAGGGCAGTGATGACACCAACTTACTGAATGCCTACTTTGATACTGACGATAACTGGTTTCGCCGCCATGATATGGGGCTGCGTAGCCGTCTTAAGCGCGGCTGTTATGAACAAACCATTAAACTGGCCGGCCGGCAGCACGGCGCTATGCAAATGCGACCTGAATACAATGTTGCCTGCGCGACTGTGCTGCCGCAACTGGCGGCTTTCCCGGCGCACATCTGGCCGCCGGCTACTGATATAGCGCAGTTACAGCAGCAGCTTACTGAGTTATTCCGCACCGACTTCAACCGCAAAAGCTGGCAACTGCAATGCAGTGACGGCAGCATGGTAGAGCTGGTGTATGACCAGGGTAAGGTACAGGCTGCGCAGCGTACGCAACCAATTGCCGAGCTGGAGTTAGAGCTGTTAAGTGGTGAGGCACAGCAATTATTTAATCTGGCGCGGCAGTTGTTACAACAGTTACCGCTGCAAACCGGTTGGCTGAGTAAAGCCGCGCGTGGCTATGGCCTGGCAACACGGCAACAGCTTGCCGTGCCGGCGCACAACGGTGACAGCCTGCTGACGCAAATTAACGCCTTACAACAAGCAGCGGCTTGTTATCAACAGCAAGCCGGTAGTGCCGCTTTAGCCGCTGCGGCAACAGCATTATCGGCGCTGGCAGTCAGTATGCAGGCCGTGCCGCTATTGCAGCCGTTAAGCCCGCAAGCGGCCGGGCTGGCGTCGCAGCTGATGTCAGATGCCAGTGTACTTACGCAGCAAAATTATCATCTGCTGCTGTTGGCCGTATCTGAGTACCTGTACCATAACCAGTGATGCGGAGCTAACAATGACGCAAAATAATGCTGCATTAAACGATTATCTGGCGCAAATACTCAGCCGGTTTGAGCTAAGCAGTCTGAGCAGCAAACAACTGCAGCAACTGCAGCGCTTGCTCAGTGCCAGCAGTTTTATCGGCCGTACGTTGCAGCAACAACCCCGGCTACTGGCAGAGTTTTGTGACCCGGCAACCTTACAGCAGCAGCTGGCCACGCCAGGCCCTGTACTGGCGGCAGATACCGCACCAACAGATGAAGCGGCAGTGTTTGCCGCGCTGCGCCGCTACCGCAATGCGCAGCTGTGTCGCATTCTGGCGGCTGATATTTTGCAGTTACAGCAGATCGAAGCCAGTTTACAGCAGGTATCGCAGTTGGCTGATGTGCTGATCAATACCGCTTACCACTGGGCCTATCAGCAGTTGAGCGTGCAGTGGGGAACGCCGTTGGATGATCAGGGCAAGCCGATGCCGTTGCTTATTCTGGGGATGGGTAAACTGGGCGGTGGCGAGCTGAACTTCTCCTCTGATATTGATTTAATTTTCACCTATCCGGCTAACGGCGACACCAGCGGTGGCCGGCGCAGCACCGAGCACCAGCAGTTTTTCACTAAGCTGGGGCAAAAGCTGATAGCGGCGTTGCATCAGGTTACCGCTGACGGTTTTGCTTATCGCGTCGATATGCGGCTGCGGCCTTTTGGTGACAGTGGCCCTTTGGTGCTGAGCTTTGCCGCGATGGAAGATTATTATCAGGAGCAAGGCCGCGAGTGGGAACGTTACGCCATGTTAAAGGCGCGGGTGCTGAATCCGGACGGCCGGCACAGCGCTGAGTTGCAGCAGCTGCTTAAGCCCTTTATTTACCGGCGTTATATCGACTTTTCTGCCATCGAATCGCTGCGGCGGATGAAACAACAAATTGAGCAGGAAAACCGCCGTTTAAACCGGCGCGACAATATTAAGCTGGGTGTTGGCGGTATCCGCGAAGTGGAATTTATCGTACAAACGCTGCAACTGATCCGCGGTGGCCGGATTCCGGCTATGCAGCAACCGTCATTGCTAAAAGCGCTGCCGGTACTGGCGCACGAGGCGGTGTTAACGCCAGAACAAGCCGATGAACTGCGCAGCGATTATTTATTGTTGCGCCGCGTAGAGCAGGCATTGCAGGGCATAGACGATCAGCAAACCCAAACCTTGCCGCAAGATGAGTTACCGCGAGCACAATTGCTCGCTGCACTGCAACTGGATAGCTGGGCAACGCTGCAACACCAGGTAGATGGCGCTATGGCACGGGTGCATCAACAATTTAAACTGGTGATAGACAACGGCGAAGAGCCGGAGCAACAGGACACCAGCGTGGGTAAATTGCTGTGGGACAGCGAACAGCCGGCAGAGGATTTAGCCCCGCAACTGGACTGGCTGGATGTGCCGGATGCAATGGCACTGATTGCGCAGTTACACGAGTTTAAGCAAGACTGTCAAAAGCGCAGTGTCGGTCCGCGTGGCCGTGACTTTCTGGCTAAGCTGGTGCCGTTGTTATTACATATGCTGCAACAGCAGCAAAGCCAGCCCACGGTATTGGCACGGGTGCTGGGCGTGTTCCGCCACATTGTTACCCGTACCGCCTATCTGGAGCTGCTGTTTGAAAATACCGCCGCGCTGCAGCAATTAGTGTTGCTGTGTAATCAAAGTGGTTGGTTGGCAGAACAATTGGCGCGCTACCCGATGTTGCTGGACGAGCTTATTGACCCGGCGCAGTTATATCAGGTTGCCAGCCGCACCGACTACAGCGACCGCTTGCGCCAGCACATGCTGCGTGTACCGGCGGATGATTTAGAGCTGCAGATGGAAACACTGCGCCAATATAAACAAGCACAACAGCTGCGTATCGCCGCTGCTGATATCAGTGGTGTGTTGCCGCTGATGAAGGTGAGCGATCACCTGACCTGGCTGGCCGAAGAAGTGATGGCGCAGGTGGTTGAGCTGGCGTGGCAGCAAATGGCAGAGCGCTATGGCGTACCGGCGAATGCCAGCGCAGAAGATAAAGGCTTTGCTGTTATAGCCTATGGCAAACTGGGCGGGCTGGAGCTGGGTTACGGCTCTGATCTGGACCTGGTATTTGTGCATAACTGCGACAGCCAGCAGGCAACCAATGGTGAGCGTAGTATTGATTCAAAACAGTTTTATTTAAAACTGGTGCAGCGGGTGCTGCATCTGTGCACCACCCGCACTAACAGCGGGGTGCTGTACGACATAGATACCCGGCTGCGTCCCTCAGGTAACTCGGGCTTGCTGGCCATTCATATCAATACCTATGGCGAGTATTTGCAGCAGGAAGCCTGGACCTGGGAGCATCAGGCGTTAGTACGGGCGCGGCTGATTTATGGCAGCGCAGCATTACAGCAGCAGTTTGAGCAAATTCGTCAGCGCATTCTCAGCCAGCCCCGTGATCTAACCAGCCTCAAGGCAGATGTAGTGCAAATGCGGGAAAAACTGCGTCAGCATCATGCTGCCGACGCCGCAGATCCTAAGCACAGCAGCGGCGGCATAGTGGACCTGGAATTTATCAGCCAATACCTGGTGTTGGCGCATGCCGCAACAGACAGCAGCTTATACCGCTACAGCGATAATATCCGCATTCTGGATGCAGCTGCAGCCGCCGGTTTACTCAGCACAGAGCAGGTAGTGCAGTTGCAGCAGGCTTATCAGTTGTTACGCGGTGCCGGCCACCGTCAAACACTGGCGCCGGCTACGCTGCCTTCCCTTGACAGCCTGCAGCAGGCCAGGCAGCAGGTTGAACACGTATGGCAGCAGCTATTTTATCCGCTTTAGCCCTCAGCGTTATTTAGCTTTGGGCTTGGTATCTGCGGTAATGCAGTTTTGTTGCAGATGGTCGTTGGCTTTGTCGGTTATCACCGCGGCGCGTTCGCGCGGACAATAATAAGACAGCACCGGCGAGGAGAAATCCGGTGCGATGGCAACGCCCACTTCGTAGATAGTTTCTATTAAGGTGCTGTCTGTTTGAAAATATTGCTTAACTACGTAATCGCGCGGCAAGGTCCAAAACAGTTCGACGCCCTCGGCCCGGGCATATTCTGTCAGTTTGGTTTTAACGGTGTCACCTTCACGAAAGCGCCGGTCAGTTACCTGGCCGCGCCAGTTGTCATCGCCAGGCACTACTACTTTAGCGCGTTGCTTTAATTGCCCGGTTAATTTGTCGCTGGTATCAGGCAGGGTAAGGCGAAACTCGGATATTTCGCGGGCACCATCGGCAATAGAGCCGCGAATTTTGCTGTAAAACTCACTGAAACCTTCGGCGGCTTCATTGGCAGAGTTTTTACGAATCAAAAAGTCCGGCCGTGTCAGAATCAGATACGCCAGAGTGCCTAATACCACTAATATTGTCAGATTACGCAACCAAAACCACATACTTTAGTCTCCTTTATACAGCGAAGGGGCATCTGCCTGCGGCCTGGTTTTAAACCGGCGATGCAGCCACATATATTGCTCAGGTTGGCGCAATACTGCCTGCTCAACCCATTGGTTAACTCTGGTAACGTCAGCCTTGTCATCCCCGGTTGGAAAGGGCGTTAACGGTGGCAGTACATCAATATGATAACCTTTATTACCGGGCAACCGGCTGGTCACCACCGGTATAACCACGCAGTTAGCGGCGTTAGCAAACAACAAAGTACCGGTAGTGGTGGCAGTGTCACTAACGGCAAAAAACGGCACAAACTCGCTGCGGTTGCGGCCATAATCCTGATCCGGCAGGTAAAAACACACTTCCTGCTGATTCAGGGCGCTAATCAGGCCTTTAACATCGCGTTTGCCTACCATATATTTATTGGCTTTGTTACGGCCGTGGTACTGCAGGTAGTCCATCAACGGATTATTATGCGGCCGGTAAAAGCCCACGCTGGGGTGGGTTAAGCCAAAAACGCGGCAGGCACCTTCCAAATGCAGAAAATGCGCCGCTAACAATAACACACCTTTGCCTTGCGCAGTCGCGGCTTCAATATGTTGATAACCACTGAAATGGGCCAGCTTTTTAATGCGCCAGTCCGGCCACCACCAGCCAATCACAGTATCAAACAGGGCTTTGCCTGTTTCCTCAAAATTGCGTTTTACCAACGCAGCTTGTTCGGCGGCGGGCATAGCAGGAAAGCACAGCTGAATATTGCGCCGCGCTACTTTACGCCGTGATTTAAGCAACCGGTGCAACACACGGCCAAAGCCTGCCCCCAGCCACATTAATACCGGATAAGGTAACCAGCTGATTAACCAGAGTAAGGCGGCACCAAGCCACAATAACCAATATTTTGGCAGTAAAAAACGCCAGCTAAACTGCGGAGCCTGAACCACGCGCTGTCCTCAGCAAAAAAATAATGCGCTATTGTAACGAAAATCGGCGGCGGTGATAGTGAAAACTGGTAAGAGGTTCACCGCGGACGCGGTGAACCTTAGAAGCGAAGAGTACCTGACTAGTTGGTCAACGCCTGGTTAATTGCCGCTAAATCCTGTTCAGATAGGCTACCTGCAGCTTGTTTTAACTGCAACATGGTAACGATATAGGTATAACGGGCGCTGGATAAATTACGGCGTGCCTCAAACAGGTTACGGGTACTTTGCAGTACATCCACAATAGTACGGGTACCTACTTCAAAGCCGGCCTCAGTGGCGTTTAATGCACTTTCGGCAGACACCACAGCTTGCTCTAAGGCGCGGATAGAGGAAATTTGCGCATTTACACCGTTAAATGAACTGCGTACCTGGCGGATAACCGCACGGTGGTTCAACTCCAGCGTTTGGCCTACTTCAACATAGTTCGCTTTCGCTACTTCTACTCCGGCCGATACACCACCTCCGCTGTAAATAGGCACCGCCAGCTCAATGCCGACAGAGCTGGTGTCAACGCGATCAGCGCCGGAAACTTTACCTGTCCCCATGCGTGCCGTCAGACCTAATGTCGGGTAATGGCCGGCTTTGGCCAAATCGATATCTTTATCGGCAATATCCAACAGTACGCGCTGGCTTTTTAGTACCAAATTATAATCTTGGGCCAGCTTAACCCAATCTTGCACCGCGGCCGGTGATGGCGAGCCCGGAGCAAATTTGTCGGTGTTTAACAGCGCTAAATCTTCGTGGTACTGGCCGGTAATCTCACGCAAGAACTCGCGGGCGTTCTCCAATTCGTTTTCTGCAGCAATTTCACGTGCTACTGCACTGTCATACTGAGCCTGGGCTTCATGTACGTCGGTAATCGCGGTTAAACCCACCGCAAAGCGTTGCTTGGTCTGTTCCAACTGGCGTTCAATGGCGCGTTTTTCGGCCTGAGCAAAACCCAGATCATCAATAGCACCTAAAACATTAAAATAGGATTGGGTTACCCGGACTATCAGGTTTTGCACTTCGCTGTCGTAAACGGTTTGCACTTGCAATGCAACCTGCTCGGCACGGGATAAACGACCCCAATCGCTCCAGTTAAACAGGCTCTGCTGCAACGTTATGCCGGCGGAGGAGCTGTTAGGAGCATCAAAACTGCTGCTGCTTCTGTCATCGCGGCCAAAGCTGGCGCTGGCAGTGATGTTAGGTAACAGTGATGCCCGAGATACATCAATATTTAAGGCTGCGGCATCTCGAGTTGCAGCAGCGCGCAATACGGTTGGGTCTTTTTGTGTGGCTAACTGATAAATTTCCTGCAGATCTGCTGCAGCGGTGTGCCAACTTAACAGTGCGAAAGATGACGCTAACAAAGTGCTTAATAAGGTTTTTTTCATTTTACCAATCCTGGCCAGCTAAAAGGAAACTGCACGAATAATACTCTGATACTGTAAACTAAGTAATCATTAAACCGTAAAGTTACATGCAAGAGTGTAACAGAATGTGAGTGCAGTTATGTCTGAAAACAATATGCCGCAGTATCCCTCATTTAATCGCCAGGATCTGGAAATTCTCGACAAAAGCACGGTTTTTCAAGGTTTTTTCCGCTTAGACCGCTATACCTTACGCCATCGTTTGTTTAACGGTGGCTGGAGTGAGCCGATGCAACGTGAAATTTTCGAGCGCGGTCACGCCGCTGTAGTGTTGCCGTACAATGCCGACACTGATGAAATAGTGCTGATAGAGCAGGTCCGGCTTGGTGCCGCGTTGACCAGCTCCAGCCCCTGGTTGCTTGAAGCAATAGCCGGTATGATTGAGCCCGGCGAGAGCGCAGAGCAGGTGGCCAGGCGCGAAGCAGAGGAAGAAGCGGGGTTAACAATTAATGAACTTTGGCCTATGCTTAGCTACTTATCCAGCCCGGGCGGCACTACCGAGCGCATACAACTGTTTTTGGGCCGGCTGACGCAACCGGTGCAAAACGGTATTTTTGGTCTGGCCGACGAGCATGAAGATATTAAAGTGCATGTTGTTACACGCCCGGCGGCTATGCAGCTGCTGGCAGAACAAAAGATAGATAATGCCGCCAGTGTTATTGCGCTGCAATGGCTGGCGCTTAACCTTGATAAAGTACAGCAGGCCTGGAGGGCGTAACGTGTGGTTTAAACGCCGGAAATATGTACCTAAGCTACCGGATTTTCTGGCATTGTGTGAGCGTAACTACGCTCAGCTAAACCGCTATCTGGCTGATGGCACTACACCTGGTCAGGCCACGGTAATCAATGTGACAGAGCAGCATCAGTACCGGATCAGTGTGACGGAGGTTGCGCGTTTTACCACCACCTTACAGATTGAACTGACTGACGAGCGCGAGCACTATTTTCGTCCCGGTTTTGTCGTGCGTTTGTATCATGATGCGCAGGTGGCCGAAGTGTTGTCTTGCCAGCATATCAGCCGTTTTAAAGCCCGTTACGATTACCCCAATGCCGAAATGTTACTGCCGGACGAAAAACGGCAAATTAACCTGCTGCTGCGTGACTGGTTAAAATTGTGCGCCGGCCAGGGCTATATTAACCGGGAGCTGGCGTTCGGTTGATGCAGTATTCGTTCAGTGCCAAAGCGCAGTACCGACTGGCGCAAATCACCGATTGTCATTTACTGGCCAGCGCAGAGGGTGTTTACCATCAGGTGCAGCCGGCTGCTCATCTTGCTGCCATAGTCGCTACTCTGGTGATAGAGCAACCTGACGCGGTGCTGCTAACCGGCGATTTAACGCAGGATCATACAGCGGCATCTTATCAGTTGTTGGCTAAGTTACTGGCGCCGCTTTCCTGCCCGGTATTTTGTCTGCCGGGGAATCATGATGATATCGCCATGTTGGCGCAATTGTGCAGCGAGGCGCCGTTCCGGCCGGAGCGCAACTTACAGTTGGGCGATTGGCAGTTACTGTTACTTAACAGCAAAGGCGATACCCCGGCCGGCGCTTTTGTGCCGGCAGAACAAGCCTGGCTGCAAACCGCATGCAAACATAGCAGTGCCGCGGCAATCTGGTTGTTTTGCCATCATCATCCGGCGCCGTTACACTGCTTTATTGATAAACACGGCCAACAGGATGCTGCGGCGTTGTGGCAAAACATAGCAACAGAGCCGCGTATTGCCGGTATTGCCCATGGTCATGCACATTATGCCTATCAGTCGCAGCAACAGGGCGTAACTATTGTCGGTTGTCCGGCCAGCTCAGTGCAGTTTTTAGCAACGCCGGACTGGCAAACTAAAGACGACGGGCCGCAGTGGTGCGATTGGTATTTTGCGGCACAAGGCAGTGTCAGCTGGCAGTTTCGCCGGCTGCAGTTAAGTAAATAAATAACTGAAAATTAAGTAGTAAGCATAAATAATGAATAAAAAAGTAGTGTATTTACATGGCTTTGCCAGCTCATCGCAGTCAGATAAAGCGGTACTGACCCGCGATTTTTTTCAGCAGCATTATCCCCGCATCGAGTTCAGCGCGCCGGATTTACCCTACGATCCAACAGCCGCCATGCAGTTATTGCAGCAACATATCGGCAGCAGGCGGGATGTCGCGCTGATCGGCAGCTCGCTGGGTGGCTTTCTGGCGACCTGTATCGCCGAACAGATTAACTGCCGTGCCTGCCTGATTAATCCGGCGGTGGCACCGCATACTGTATTAAATCAACATTTAGGTCGCTATTACCATCCGGTGCTGCAACAACACTATGATGTCGGCACCGGACAAATCGGGGTGTTAGCACAGCTGATGCCGCAGCGGTTGCAGCGGCCAGAGAATTATCTGCTGCTGTTGCAAAGCGGCGATGAAGTGTTAGATTACCGTCTTGCGCTTGATTACTATCAGGGCGCAAACATAAACCTGAGCGAAGGTGGCGATCACAGCTATGTCGGCTATGCCGGCCAGTTGCAGACTATTGCCAATTTTTGCCAACTCGCGTAAAAACGCGCTTAATCCTATCAGCCAGTGACGAGACTATGACTGCACAACAATACAATGCCGACTCGATTGAAGTACTGACCGGATTAGAGCCGGTGCAACGTCGCCCGGGAATGTATACCGATACCACCCGGCCTAACCATTTGGGCCAGGAAGTTATTGATAACAGTGTGGATGAAGCCTTAGCCGGGCATGCGGATACGGTGCAGGTTATTCTGCATGATGATCAGTCGCTGGAAGTGATTGATAACGGCCGTGGTATGCCGGTCGATATTCACCCTGAAGAGGGTGTTACCGGCGTCGAGCTGATTTTCTGCCGCCTGCACGCCGGCGGTAAATTTTCCAATAAAAATTATCAATTCTCCGGTGGCTTGCACGGCGTGGGTATCTCGGTGGTTAACGCCTTATCCAGCCGTGTAGATGTAACCGTGCGCCGTGACGGCAATATTTATGAAATGGCGTTTGAACACGGCAATAAAGTGGCCGAACTGGCCGTTACCGGCACCGTAGGTAAGCGTAATACCGGCACCCGGGTGCGGTTTTGGCCTACGCCGTCTTATTTTGACTCGCCAAAGTTCTCTGTCAGCCGCATGTTGCATGTACTGAAAGCCAAAGCGGTATTGTGTCCGGGTTTAACCGTCAGTTTTGACGATAAAGTGAACCAGCAGCAGTACCAGTGGTGCTATCAAAACGGTATTAAAGATTATCTGGCCGAGTCGGTAAAAGATTACATTTGCCTGCCGGAAAAACCCTTTACCGGCAGCTTCAGTGCCAGTACCGAAGCCGTAGAGTGGGCGCTGTTATGGTTGCCTGAAGGCGGCGAGCTGGTTACTGAAAGCTATGTTAACTTAATTCCCACCGCCCAGGGCGGTACTCATGTTAATGGCTTACGCCAGGGCTTGCTGGAGGCACTGCGCGAATTTTGTGAGTTTCGTAACCTGTTGCCGCGCGGTATTAAACTATCGCCGGAAGACGTCTGGGACCGCTGCTCCTATATTTTATCGTTAAAAATGCAGGACCCGCAGTTTGCCGGCCAAACCAAAGAGCGTTTGTCGTCGCGCCAGTCGTCGGCTTTTGTCTCCGGTATTGTTAAAGATGCCTTTAGCTTATGGCTGAACGAGCATACGGATATTGCGGAGAGTCTGGCCGATTTCTGCATTAACAACGCACAAAAACGCTTAAAAGCAGCGAAAAAAGTGGTGCGCAAAAAAGTCACCTCCGGCCCGGCCTTGCCCGGCAAACTGGCAGATTGCTCGGCGCAGGATCTTAACCGCACTGAACTGTTTCTGGTAGAAGGTGATTCAGCCGGCGGCAGCGCCAAACAAGCCCGCGACCGTGAATTTCAGGCGGTAATGCCGCTGCGCGGTAAAATACTTAACACCTGGGAAGTGGAGTCCGGCCAAATTTTAGCTTCGCAGGAGGTACATGATATTTCTGTCGCGATTGGTATGGACCCGGACAGCGAAGATTTAACCGGCTTACGTTACGGCAAACTGTGTATTTTAGCTGATGCTGACTCCGACGGATTACACATTGCTACCTTACTGTGCGCATTGTTTATGCGGCATTTTAGCAGCCTGGTGGAAGCCGGCCATGTCTATGTAGCAATGCCGCCGCTATACCGTATTGATATAGGTAAAGAAGTCTATTATGCGCTGGATGAAGATGAGAAAAACGGCATTCTTGACCGCATAGAAGCAGAGAAAAAGCGCGGCAAGGTCAATGTGCAGCGTTTTAAAGGCTTGGGTGAAATGAACCCGTTGCAGCTGCGTGAAACTACCATGGACCCGAATACCCGGCGTTTAGTGCAGCTAACCATCGATGATGTGGCGCAAACCATGGAGTTGATGGATATGTTGTTGGCGAAAAAGCGCGCGACTGACCGGCGTGACTGGTTAGAGTTAAAAGGTGATAAAGCTGCGATCAGTGTGTAACGCATACCCGACAATAACAAGGCGCTGAATACCGTGAAAAGATACTTTACTCTGATGCTGTTAGGCTGCGGTTTGCAATTTGGCATGCCCTCAACGCTGGCGGCACAGGACGCGGCACAGGATATAGTAACAACAGCAGAACTGCCCGGCTGGTTACAGCAGGTTGCCGCAGAAAAACGCCAACAGCCGGAAGCGATGTTGGCGCTGTTACAACAACATCAGCATGAACTGCAAAGCTTAACGCAGCAGCAGCAGGCCCATTGGTACTATTTACAGGCGACAATATTTGACGGCCTGGGCCGGCATCAGCAACAGCAACAAGCTGCGGAACAAGGCTTGGCATTGTTGGGCCAGCAGCAGTCGGTACTGAAGGTAAAACTGCTGTACGAGCTTGGTTTTGCCAGAGAAATGCAAACAGATTACAACGCGGCGATGCAACATTATCAGCAGGGTATAGCGCTGGCTACGTTGCTGGAAGATAAAAAACAGCTGCTGATGGGGCAGATTAATCAGGCGGCTATTCTTAATGTGCAGAATCAGCAACAGCAGGCGTTAGCACTGCTGCAGGATGTGTATCAGCGCGCCATGCGCTTAAACGACCCTGAGGTATCAGCAGAAATTAACGGTGAACTGGGGCTGTTGTATGCCTCTTTGGCATATGAAGATGAAGCGATAGAACTGCTGGAAACCGCGTTAAGCTTGTATGAGCAACTGGGTTGGCAGAAAAACCAGATCACCGTGTTGTTTAATCTGGCCCGCACTTACAGCTTTTTAGAGCGCTATGAGCTGTCATTGCAAACTTACAATAAAATGTTGCAAAAAAGCCTGCAAGTGCAGGATATGGTGAATCTGTATCATGCTTATTTGGGCCTGGCGATTACCAGCAGTGACAGCGGCCGCTCTGAGGCGGCATTATCTTATATCCGCAAAGCGGAAGAGTATTTACCGCAGCTGCAATCTACCTCGCATATCTCCACGCATTATTACGAAAAAGCGCTGATTTACCGCAAACTGAAGCAAACCTCGCTGGCGCTGCAACAGGTGATGTTGTACGAAGACAGCCTGACCAGTGAGGGCGTCGAAGCCGACAGTCCGACACGGTTAAATGTATGGTATTTAAAAGCGCAGTTGCTGGCCGACCAGGGGGAGTTTCAGCGGGCTTATCAGCAACTGCATGAATTTGTCTTCGCGTTTCAGGATGTGCGTAATAAAGAAAATGAGTTGGCCATAGAGCAAATGCGGCTGAACTTTGATCACGAACGGCAGCTGCAAGTGCAGCGTTTGCTGGAGCAGGACAACGAATTAAAAGCCTTACGGTTGGCGCAGGCAGAACGTGCCCGGCAACTGCAATTTTTATGGCTGGGTATCCTCGGGTGCACAACCCTTGTATTGCTGATTTTATTGCTGTGGCAACTGACGCGGCGTACAGATAAAAAAACCGCAGCGGGCACTGAGAGCCCGGTGCAGACAGGATAAGTTATGACAGAAACCGTAATATCACATGATGGGGTAGAGCAGTTACCGCTGCGCCGTTTTACTGAAGACGCTTACTTAAACTATTCAATGTACGTCATTATGGACCGCGCCCTGCCGCATATCGGCGATGGGTTAAAGCCGGTACAACGGCGTATTATCTATGCCATGTCTGAACTGGGTTTATCGCACCTGGCCAAGTTTAAAAAATCGGCCCGTACCGTGGGTGACGTATTGGGTAAATTCCACCCACACGGCGATTCTGCCTGTTATGAAGCTATGGTGTTAATGGCTCAGCCGTTTTCTTACCGCTACCCGCTGGTAGATGGTCAGGGTAACTGGGGTGCGCCGGACGATCCGAAATCGTTCGCCGCCATGCGTTACACTGAAGCCAAACTATCGCGCTTCTCTGAGGTGCTATTATCTGAGTTGGGTGCCGGTACCACCGACTGGCTGCCAAACTTTGACGGCACCCTGGAAGAGCCCAAAGTGTTACCGGCCAGGTTACCGCATATCTTATTGAACGGTATTACCGGCATTGCTGTTGGTATGGCGACCGATATACCGCCGCACAACGCCCGTGAAGTGGCGCACGCCTGTGCCGCCTTACTGGATAACCCGCACAGCAGCGTAACGGACTTAATGCAGTACGTAAAAGGCCCGGATTACCCGACTGATGCTGAGATTATCAGCCCAGCGGCTGACTTAGCAGCTATTTATGAAACCGGCCGCGGCAGTATAAAAATGCGTGCCGTGTATATGCAGGAAGACGGCGACATTGTTATTACTGCACTGCCGCATCAAACATCCGGTTCTAAAGTGCTGGAACAAATTGCGGCGCAAATGCAGGCGAAAAAACTGCCGATGGTCAGTGATTTACGTGATGAGTCAGATCACGAAAACCCGACCCGTATCGTGATAGTGCCGCGGTCAAACCGCATTGATGTTGAGCAGTTAATGCAGCATCTGTTTGCTACTACCGATCTGGAAAAAAGCTACCGCGTTAATATTAATATCCTCGGTCTGGACCAGCGGCCGCGGGTGAAAAACCTGCTGGAAATTCTCAGTGAATGGTTAGTGTTCCGTCGTGATACGGTGCGCCGGCGTTTGCAGTATCGCCTCGACAAAGTGTTGGATCGCCTACATGTATTAGAAGGTTTATTAATCGCCTTTTTAAATATTGATGATGTGATCCGTATTATCCGCACCTTTGATGAGCCCAAGCCCGAGCTGATTGCCTTTTTCGGTATCAGTGAGCGCCAGGCTGAAGCCATTTTAGAGCTGAAGTTACGTCATTTAGCCAAACTGGAAGAAACCAAGATCCGCGGTGAGCAGGATGAACTGGCCAAAGAGCGTGATAAGTTAGCCGGCATTTTAGGCTCAGAGAAAAAGCTGACAAAATTAATCCGCGACGAGTTATTGGCCGATGCGCAGAAATACGGTGATGACCGGCGCAGCCCGCTGGTGATGCGCGGTGAAGCCAAAGCACTGAGCGAAAAAGAACTGCTGCCCAGCGAGCCGGTAACCGTAGTGTTGTCAGAGAAAGGCTGGGTGCGCTGTGCTAAAGGCCATGATGTCGATGGCAATGCACTAAGTTACAAAGCCGGTGATGCCTTTAAAGCCCTGGCCAGCGGCCGCTCTAATCAATTAGCCGTGTTTATTGATTCGTCCGGGCGTAGTTTTGCTACCGAAGCACACGAGCTGCCCTCGGCCCGTGGTCAGGGTGAGCCGTTAAGCGGTCGTTTTGCGGTGGTAGCCGGCGAATCGTTCGATCATGTGTTGCTGGGCGATGATAAACAAACGCTGTTATTAGCCAGTGATGCAGGCTACGGTTTTGTGGCGCAATACAGCGATTTACTCAGCCGTAACAAGGCCGGTAAAGCGGTGCTGAGTTTACCGACAGGCGCTAAAGTGTTACCGCCGTTAGTGGTAAAACAGCCGGATACCGATTTAGTGCTGTGTATTTCTAACGAAGGCCGCATGTTGGTTTTCCCGGTAGCGGATTTGCCGAAGCTGAGCAAAGGCAAAGGCAATAAGCTGATGTCGATACCGTCAAGCCGTGCTGCCAGCCGCGAAGAATATGTGTGTCAGCTGGCGATAGTGCCGGCAGATGGCAGCGTAACCCTGGTCGCCGGTAAACGTAAGCTGGGCCTTAAAGCCGACGATTTGGCGCATTACCATGGCGAGCGTGGCCGGCGTGGTAATAAGCTGCCGCGGGGTTTACAGCGCATTGATGAGATTTTACTGAATCAAAGCGCCGAAACGGCCAGTGATCAAACCAGCAGCCCGGAGTAAAACCGCTATACTGGGCGCCTTTTTTACGGCGCCCTTGTTTTGCGCCAGTGACAACAGCCGGAACAAAACGGCAAAGCGGAGTGTGCGGTGATAGCGGTAGTCAGGTTAATTTTATTGGTGCTGTTTTTTCTTATCAGTACAGTGGCGGGTTTGCTGATTTGTCTGGTGCGGCCATTTCATCCGAATAATGTGTATATTTTCTCGCATTGGTACGGTTGGGTATCACGTATTTTTGGTATCAGCGTTGAAGTGCGCCGCCACCCGGATATCGACCCGGCTACACCCTATGTGTACATTGCCAACCATCAGAATAACCTCGATTTATTTACCATCAGCAACGGTGTGCAGCCGCGTACCGTTACTATCGGTAAAAAAAGCCTGAAGTACATTCCGTTTTTCGGCCAGCTGTATTGGCTTAGCGGTAATATCCTTATCGATCGGCAAAACAAAAGCCGTGCTTTGGGCGCTATGTTAGGTGCGGCCGAGCGGATCAGTAAGCACAATATTTCGGTTTGGATGTTCCCTGAGGGTACCCGCAGCTACGGCCGCGGCCTGCTGCCGTTTAAAACCGGCGCCTTTCATATCGCGCTGGAAGCTAAAGTGGCATTGGTGCCGGTGTGTATGAGCAATACCCACGGCCAGTTTAAGCTAAACCGCTGGAACAACGGCAAAGTGATTATTGAACTGATGGCACCGGTAGAACTGCCGAAAGAGCAATTGAATATCCGTGATTTCGCGCAAAATATGCACGCTCAGATGCAGACAAAAATCGCCGAACTTGATAGCGAACTGGGCAACGACTACACTGCCGGTAATATTGCAGCTAAAGAGTAACTTTATGGAAAACTGGCAGGAATTTACCGAAGACACCATCGCCGCCTTGTTAGAAGACGGCAGCGATCCGGATGCGCTTTACACGGTTGAGCATCACTTCTACGACAAAGACTTTGCCAAACTGGAAAAGCTGGCAGTAGAGCTGTTTAAACTGGGCTACGAAGTTACCGATGCCGAAGAAGTAGAGTTTGAAGACGGCAGCAATGCCTGGGTATTCGATGCCATCCGTGAGCAACCACTGGATGCCGACAGCATAGTGGCCGACGCCGTTAAGTTAGAAGAGTTGGCACACAAGCACAAAGTCGAGTACGACGGCTGGGGCACCTATTTTGAAAGCGACGAAGATGAAATAGAGCTGGATGACGACGAAGAATAACGCTTACTGAAAACAAAAAAGCCGCTGAAAAGCGGCTTTTTTATGCCTTTAACAAGGTGTTATGGTTTTAACCAGCTGTGGCTGGTTAAAGATGCTGCGGCTGACGGCGGTTAGCGGTTGTTCCGGTTGCTCAAAGTTGACCAGCTCGTACTCCACTTCAGGGTTGGTTAACTCGCATTGCAGCTGTTGCAGTAAAATATCAATGCTCTTGTGGCTTAACACGCTGTCGGCGCTGATATACCACAGCAGCCCGGCATCACTGTCGGTTTTCAGGTACAACTCTTGACGATAACGGCTTTTAAACCAGCCGCGCGATATCACAGTTTTGGCGGCAAACTGAAACCGGCCCTGTTCATCGGTCACGGCTTCGTCTTCATACCGGGTTTCGCCGTGCATCAGTGTGCGCACTACACAAGCGCCCCGGCAGGGTAAGCCATCTTGGGTAACACGGCCGTTTACCGCTGGCGATAATACATATTCACGTTTTTTGTCTAACAATAACAGGCCGGCAAAATAGACCGTCAGGGCAGCAAACGGCAGCAACAGCACCCAATAGCCATCGGCCGCTGCACCACTGCGGTAATTACCGATAGCCAGAATAATGGCCAAAATACCGGAGCCCGGTAACCAGGCCCAGGCACTGACGACGTAGTAGTTCAGCAGCTTGCTGTGTTGCTGTAAGCCAAAGGCGGTAACAAAGCCGATGGCTAACACCACATAAGATAAAAAGAATGTGCCTATGCAGGCAAAGATGGTCCAACCCAGCGTCATACCGGTTCCTTAAGCAACGCATTGCTTGGTTTAAACAGGTAGGTTGAAGTTTGCATTAATTTAAACTAAATGTAAAACAAATGAGATTGTGTGTATTCAAAAAAGGGCCGCATTACCGCGACCCCGTCGGAAATCAGTGTTCAGCCGCCGCCGAGTTTATTCAGCAGTTTATCTTTCAGCTTGTCTTTGGCCTGATCTTTTACATCGGCCAGCTTGGCATTAAGCATCTCTTCAATACTGCCGCTGGCATCAGCTGCAGCACCGTCTTGCTGTGTCAGCAGGGCGGCCCAGTCTTGCTGGCCGGCTAATGCGGTTTGCAACTGGCTGTTCAGTTTAGCCTGCAGCTCGCTTTGGTAGGCGGCCACTTTTTGCTTGGCTTCACCCAGCAGCGCATCGCCGAGCAATTTGTCCAGCGAGGAGCGGATACTGACATCCGGCTCGCTGATTAAGCCGCTGGTGGCAATATTAAGCGGAATTTGCTGTTGCTGGTTTAATAACGCCGCCAGTTGTTGCAGATACTTATTACCGCTGCTGTTAAAGTTCGCCGCTGCTAATACCACACTGGCTTGCTGTGCAATTTGGTCGTCGGTCAGGTTAAGTTTACCGGTTGAACTGATAAGGCCCGCTGCCAAATCCAGTGCCGTGTCGCCCTTACCCAAAGTAAGCGGTTGCAAGTTTAACCCCTCCAACTGCCAGTTCAGGTTGGTGACCATTTGCTGCATAATCGCAAAGTCGCCGTTTAATTTAAACGCGGCCAGTTGCGGCAGCTGTTCTACGTCCAGCGAAAATGTGGTGGCGCTGTTAATCAGTGCGTGCTGGGCGGTCACATCCTGCAAGGCGATGGTGGCTTCGCCGCCGCCGATAAGCCAGTTAACTCTGGCGGTTTTTACCCAAAAATCGGGGTAAGGCTGGCCCGGTAACGGCAAAATGCGGTTGGGCAAGACGACTTCGGGTTCTGTTGTTTTATCCTCTGTTGCTGCCGTTTTTTCCGGCAGATAGGGTTTAGCCAATAAATACAGGCTTTGTAACTGCGCAATACGTGCGCCCCATACATCGCCGAGTAAAATCTGGCTGATACCGGCTAAACCGCCGTCAGTTAAATTAGCTAACTGTTGCACTTTGGTGTAATCGGCGGCACTGGCGGCTTTTAATTCAGCAACGGCTTGCTGCAGGCTGTCTTTGCTTTGCGACAGCTGTTGTTTTACCTGTGCTACTTTAGCTTTTTCCGCATTCAGTTTGTCTTTTAACTGCTGCAGCTGTTCTGCCTTGGCAGCGAGGTCGGCAGCGTTGGTAATTTTACTGTCAGTCAGGGCTTTAATGTCAGCCTGATATTGCGCCAGCGTCTCTTTAGTGGGGAGCTGGTCTTGCAGGCCTTTTAGTTGTTGCTGCTCTGTTGCGGCTAACTGCTTTAAGGCGTCGGCTTTGGCCGGGGTTTGCAGGTTCGCCCGTGCTACCAGTTCATCAGCATCGGGTAAATCGACCTGCAGCAGTTTGGCGATATCAACTTTTTCGCCCTCAACGCCGGGTTGGCGGTACACCTTGCCTTCACTGCTGCGCTGAGCACCGTATTGCAGGCCATCTACTGTCAGCTCTTCAATAACATAATAACCCAATAGCGCCGGCCACAGTTCCAGCGATGCGCGTGCGTGACCAAAGCTTAAACTGTTGTGTGTCGGCTTAGCGGCATCGGTTATCTGCAGGTCGTTGATACGCAGCGCCAGCGGGGCCAGCTCAAGCGATACCTTGCTGATATTAACTTCAGCGCCAACGGTTTTTTCCAGGCTATACACCATGCCAAGCCGGATAGCCGGACCTGCCAACAGATACACCAGTGCCAGTAAGGCGGCGAAGAACACAATAAATACTAACCAACCGGATTTACGAATGATCATATCGTGCTCCTTAATTCAATTTTTCGTATAGCGCAAACAGCTTGCTGGCTTTGAGCATCTGCATAATTTTCCATTTTTGTACGCTGGCCATAATGCGTACGCGGTATTGCAGCACCAGGGCTTTACTTAACCAGGCCACGGGTAGCAATAGCACGGCACCCAGCACAAAGGCGCCCAGTGTCAGGGTATGGTGTAAATGCAGCAATTGCAGGGTTTCGGTATTGGCCAATAACGCCAGCAAGTTATCGTGTTGCGCGTACTGCCAGGTCAGGCGTTCCAGCGGGTCGGCAAGCAGTAACATCAGCCCGGAGGTTAAGCCCCATACCACGATAAAGGTCGACAGATTAATGGTCAGCAGGCAGACAATTAAGATGATCAGTAAGGTGAGTAAGCCAAACGGCAGCACGCCAGCAAACAGGCCCAGTGCAATGGCCCAGCCAATTTGCCAGGGTGAGGCTTCAGAGTTAAGCACTTTCAGAATTTTAGCCACTAAGGTAAGCATAAACACTCCGGTAAACAGGCTGTATAAAGTTGTTATATAAGGTTGCCATATAAGGTAACAGCCTACCGGTTTTTTGTCAGCGGAAAACTGTTGAACATAAGCCACGTTAATTTAGAGATGCCTTAAAAAGAGATAAAGCGCCACGAGTGGCGCTTTTACTAAAATAAAAACAAACTAAATGCATTCAACACATCGTTCTGAACACGTACAGCAACTGGCCACTTTGATAAAAATAAACTGTACAAGTTTGGCCGCTTCCGCCCCCGCCGCCACCCGTTCCTGGTGCAGGGGTGTTATCGAAGCCACCTCCTATATTTACAGGTTTACCGTCTTTATTTAGAAAATCACCATCTGCAGTCAATCGTTGGAGTTTTTCTAACACACAATTATTGGTTATCGGCAAGGCCCCGAAATTTCCTTTAAGATCAGATATCTGATAGCCCGCCACTCGGGAAGTATCATTTACTTTAAAACCTATTTGTGGCAGCCCATTAGCGGAAAATCCGTTTAATTCCATATCAAAAATAAGAGTATCATCAAAACTGGATGGCAGCTCACTATGAGTGAAACTTTTAATAAAAACTGGTTTCTTCGTGCTGGAATTCCAGCCAATAGAAAATCCACTTCCTAACAGAGAGACACCAATATTATTAACTTGTGCGCCAGACTGAAAATAGTCATTAATATTGCCTTTTAGTCCGGTCGCAATCTGCAAGGCAATTGTATCGCGCAAAGCTGTCATTTTTGACGGATCGGTAAAATAATCCAAGGCAGTATTTACCGGACATTCGGATGAACTGCTTGCTGTGCTCACTACTGTACGCCCTTTCCACTGTGATCTGGCATTGGCATTTAGGACATACTCTGCGTCAGCTACGGCGTTTTTATAATCTTTGTAAAAATCGACTACTTTCAAATAACCCGTTCTTTGAGCTGAAGTAATTGAAACAGGTGTTACAGTAGTATTCCACGGCGCCGCCTGAACATGACCAACACTATAAGCGTATATAGACTTTGTATCAGGATTAACCAAAATCACTCTTTTTTGCGTAGAGTAGCAATACTGGTTATCTGGAGTCATAAACTCATCAGGATTAGGGCTCTGGCAATACAGACGGGGAGCATGATTTGCCGCTTCCTGCTTTGCTAACGTCTCAGAAGTACAATTCTGACAAAACAAGGCATCGCTGGCTTGGACACTCCATGGGATTGAGAATGTTATTGCAGCAGCACAGATGAATACATTTTTTAACCCCATAGCTTAAATTTCCTATGTTATAAAGTCTGAACCAAAGTGGGGACAAAATAACAACTCAAAAAGCTAACTTCAATTAAAAAATAACATTTCATTCATTAGATTGCAAAAAATAACAATTCCGGTCTTTCAGAACTAACCATTACTGGCTGATACTTTGTTAAAGGCGCCGCTAACGGCGCCTTATCCTTACGCCAAGGCAATAAAGCCAAAAAACGCCAACACAGCCGCCATAAAGGCGTACGGAAACTGTGTTAGTGCGTGGCTCATCAGGTTGCACCCCGAGCCTTGTGCTGCCAGTACGGTAGAGTCACTGTAAAAACAAGCCTGGCTACCGAATGAACTGGCGGATAACAGCGCACCTATTACCAGCGGAATATTGGCTTCTACCGCAAACGCCAGTGGCATCACAATAGGAATAGACACAGCAAAAATACCCCAGGACGAACCGGTAGCAAAGGCCAGAATCGCCATAGAGAAGAACACCAATGCCGGCAGCAGCTGCGCGCTCATATAGGGCGCCAGGTTATCAATAATATATTGCGGCAAACCCAATTGGTCGCACACGTCTTTAAAGATAAAGGCGGCAATTACGGTACAAATAGCCGGTAGCATGGTTTTAAAACCGTGGATCATCACGTCCATCATCTCGGAGATGTTCATCAGGCGCTGTGCTAAATACAGTGGCAAAGTGAGCAGGAAGGTCATTAACAGGCCCTGCCATACATCAATTTCAAACCATATAGTAAAACCAACCAGCATAATCATCGGCAGCAAAAAGTTATGCAGCTTGCCGGTTTTACGGTTGCTTTGCTCAAATTCTTCTTCAAATGATTGTACGGCAAAATCATCGGCAGAATGGGTGTCTTGTGCCGTCGTTGCAGAGTTAGGCGCATCTTCGGCGGCAATCATGGATTGTTGTGCTGCCAACTCGGCCTTTTTCATCGGGCCAAATATCGGTACTATGCCCAAAATGACTAAGATCACCATAATCATCGCCAGCCAGGCATACAGCATGTAAGGAATAGCTGAGATATAGGTTTGAATGCCACTGGTGTCGCCGGCCGGCGCAACATCGTTGGCGACCAGTAAACCACCAAAAAACACTGCCCAGGTAGAAATAGGAATAAGTACGCAAATCGGCGCGGCGGTAGAGTCGACAATATAAGCCAGCATTTCACGCGATACTTTGTATTTGTCGGTGATGCGCTTCATGGTTTCACCCACGGTCAGCGCGTTTAAGTAATCATCAACAAAAATTACAATGCCGAGGAAACAGGTCATCAGCAGTGATGACTTGCGGCCTTTGGCCACATTTTGTGCGGCGCGGCCAAAGGCAAAAGCGCCACCGGTATGCACCAGTAACGCGATAAGTGAGCCAAAACCACCACACACCAGAATTAACCAGCCAATGGTTTCATCTTGCATTACCCGAAGCGAGGTTTCGGCAAAGTTACCCAGGGCGCCAACCGGCGATAACAACAGCAACCCTGCTATGGCACCCATCACCAGCGCCAATATGGGCCGTTTTAACCAAATAGCGATAGCTAATACGACAACCGGTGGTATTAAACTGATAGCAGAAGGGGTAGTGACAACTACGGCGGCCGCTTCGGCCGCCGCTGCAACAGGTTCGGCGAGACTCTCGACCAGGGTATCTGCTGACATCATTTATTATTCTCATTAAACTTCCGGCTGGCCGGATAAAAGTTAAGTGAACCGTTGCAGCAGATAACCCAACTCAACGGAGCGGCTGTTTACAATATTTTGCATATAGCGGCCGTGCCGCGCCCAAAAACATCAGCGCTAAACATCAGATGCTACTGCATAAATACGCAGTGTAAACGTATAGTCAGCCAGTTGCCGAAATACCGCGCAATCATAGCAAAAATTATTTTTTCTACAAATGGAATCTTTCAACCGGGCCTTAGCCGGCAACGTGTAGCGGCAAGAAAAAACCGGACATAAAGCCCGGTTTTTTATCAGCCAAGATGCTGTTACAACGCAGCGATCTCAGCTTGCTGCGCTTGCAGCTTGACTACGGCTTGCTCCAGCTCGGCTTGCTTGGCGCGCTCTTTTTCCAGCACGGCTTCCGGTGCTTTGGCGACAAAACCTGCGTTGCCAAGCTTGCCGGCTACCCGGGCCAACTCCTGTTGGGTTTTCTCCAGCTGTTTGGCAATGCGGCTAAGCTCAGCGTCTTTATCAATTAAGCCAGCCATGGGAATAAGTAAATCCATGCTGCCGATTAATTGTGTGGCACAGCTAGGTGGCGTTGCACCTGCTGAGAGCACGGTGATTTGCTCCAGCTTGGCCAGGTTCATCAGAAAGCTTTCGTTTTCCGTTAAACGGCGCTGCTCTTCACTGTTTACGTTGCGCAGCAATATGCTCAGCGGCTTACCCGGCGCAATGTTCATCTCGCCGCGCACGTTACGGATAGCAGTGATCACTGCCTTTAACCATTCCAGGTCTGCTGTCGCTGTAGCATCAACCAGGCTGTCATCCACTTGCGGGTAAGCTTGCAGCATAATGCTGTCGGCGTTGTTGTTGATAGTAGCGCCGGCTAATGGTTTTACCGATTGCCAGATAGTTTCGGTAATAAACGGCATAATCGGGTGCATTAAGCGCAGCAGGCTTTCCAGCACGGTAACCAGCGTATGGCGGGTAGCGCGTTGCTGGGCGTCGTTACCTTTAAACAGCACCGGCTTGGTCAGCTCTAAATACCAGTCACAGAACTGGTTCCAGGTAAACTCGTACAAGGCGGTGGCGGCTAAATCAAAGCGGTAAGTATCAAAGTACTGCCGCACTTGTTTAACGGTTTGCTGGTACTGCGCCAATATCCATTTATCGGCCAGCGATAACTGCATGTCGCCACCGTTAAAGCCGCAGTCTTTGTCTTCGGTGTTCATCAGCACATAGCGGCTGGCGTTCCACAGTTTATTGCAGAAGTTGCGGTAGCCCTCTAAGCGCTTCATATCCCAGTTAATATCCCGGCCGGTTGATGCCAGTGCGGCTAAGGTAAAGCGCAGCGCATCGGTGCCGCTGGCGCTGATACCGTCGGGGAATTGCTTACGGGTGCGATCAGCAATTTTCTCAGCATCTTTGGGCTGCATCATATTGCTGGTACGTTTGGCCAGCAGAGCGTCCAGCGTAATGCCGTCAATCATATCCAGCGGGTCAACCACGTTGCCCTTGGATTTTGACATCTTGTCGCCGTTTTCATCGCGGATAAGCCCGGTTACATACACGGTCTTAAACGGTACCTGCGGTTTGCCGTCTTTATCTTTAATAAAGTGCATGGTCATCATGATCATTCTGGCAACCCAGAAGAAAATAATGTCAAAACCGGTTACCAACACATTGGTGGGGTGGAAGGTACGCAGCGCCTCAGTATTGTCCGGCCAACCCAGAGTAGAGAAGGTCCACAGTGCTGAGCTGAACCAGGTGTCTAATACGTCATCGTCCTGCTTTAATACCACAGAGTCGGCTAACTGATGTTTAGCGCGCACTTCAGCTTCATTGCGGCCAACATACACTTTGTCGTTTTGGTCGTACCAGGCCGGAATACGGTGGCCCCACCATAGCTGGCGTGAAATACACCAATCCTGAATATCGCGCATCCAGCTGTAGTACATGTTTTCATACTGCTTGGGCACAAATTCAATCTGGCCGCTTTCTACCGCTTCGGTAGCGGTTTTCGCCAGTGGCGCAACCCGCACATACCATTGATCGGTTAGCAGCGGCTCGATTACCACGCCGCTGCGATCCCCATAGGGCAGGGTGTTGTTGTGATCTTCCACTTTTTCCAGCAAGCCGGCCTCATCAAAGGCAGCGACAATGGCTTTACGCGCAGCATAACGGTCCAGCCCCTGATACTCAGCAGGAATAAAGCCGACCAGCGCCGGGTTTAATTCGCCGTTGGGGTGAAAACCTTCACCTTCGCTGCGGATAGTGGCATCCGGTGTCATCACGTTAATCATCGGCAGCTGTTGGCGTTTGCCGACTTCATAGTCGTTAAAATCGTGCGCCGGGGTAATTTTGACGCAGCCGGTGCCTTTTTCCATATCGGCATGCTCATCGGCTACCACCGGAATACGGCGGTTAACCAGCGGCAACAGGATTTCTTTGCCAATCAGCGCTTGATAGCGCGGATCTTCCGGGTTTACTGCCACACCGGTGTCACCCAGCATGGTTTCCGGCCGCGTGGTGGCCACAACCAGGTAATTCTTACCATCAGCTGTTACTGCGCCGTCAGCCAGTGGATAGCGTAAATGCCACATATGGCCTTTTTGCTCTTTGTTTTCCACTTCCAAATCAGAGATGGCGGTGTGCAGTTTCGGATCCCAGTTTACCAGCCGTTTACCGCGGTATATCAGCTCGTCGTCATACAGCCGCACAAATACTTCCTGCACCGCATTGGATAAGCCTTCATCCATGGTAAAGCGTTCGCGCTGCCAGTCTACTGAGTTACCCAAGCGGCGCATTTGCGAGGTAATAGTGCCGCCGGACTCTTCTTTCCACTGCCAGACTTTTTCAATAAAAGCATCGCGGCCAAGCGCGTGGCGGCCCGGTTGGCCTTCAGCAGCCAGTTTACGCTCTACCACCATTTGGGTGGCGATTCCGGCATGGTCGGTACCAACCTGCCACAGGGTGTTTTTACCCTGCATGCGCTGATAGCGGGTTAATGCATCCATAATGGTTTGCTGAAAGGCATGGCCCATATGCAGGCTACCGGTAACATTCGGCGGCGGGATCATAATGCAATAGTTGCCGTTGCTTTCATCGCCGTTCGGCGCAAAGTAGCCTTTGGCTTGCCACGCGTCATACATGGCTTGTTCTATTTCACTGGGGTTAAACGTCTTTTCCATGATAGTACCTGTACTCAGGGGGCGTTAACGGTTTGCGGGTTAACGCCCAACTGACGATATTGCTTAAAACGCTCCCGCGCCTGTGCTTTTAGTTGCTCGGCGGTGGGAACAAATTCGATGATTTGGCTAAAACGGTTGGCGAAGGCCGGGATCTCAGTGGCTAAATTGATCAGCACTTGCCGGTTTTGCCGTGGCGCCTGCCAGCTTATTTCTACCGGCGCGCCGTATTTCGGGCCTTCACCGCTTAAGTTATGCGGTACAAAGCGTTCGGCATCAAACTGCCACAGCAGCTCGTCAAACGCTTCGGCCTGTTGCTGGTCGGCAGTATAAACGAAAACCCGTTGTTTGGCGCGGTACAAGTCGGCACAGAGCCGGCACGCTAAAGCAAAATGAGCTGGCGTGCTGCTCAGCTCATTTTGTATCGCTTGATCTTCTGCCGGTGTGTCGCTTAGCAGATAAAAGCTAACGTGCATCAGTTATCCTGCTGCTGGCCAACCCGGTTAATTAAAAACTGGGTTAACAAGGATACCGGCCGGCCGGTGCTGCCTTTATCTTTGCCACCACTGCGCCAGGCGGTACCGGCAATGTCCAGGTGCGCCCAGTTATATTTGCGGGTAAAGCGTGACAAAAAGCAGGCGGCGGTAATAGTGCCGGCAGCGCGGCCACCTAAGTTACTGAAATCGGCAAACGGGCTTTCCAGCTGATCCTGATAATCATCCCACAGCGGCAGGCGCCAGGCGCGGTCACCACTTTGCTCTGAGGCATTTAAAATCTCATGCGCCAGCGGGTTGTGGTTGCTCAGCAAGCCGGTAGCATGCTTACCCAGTGCGATAACGCAGGCACCGGTTAGGGTGGCAACGTCTATTACCAGTTCGGGGTCAAAGCGCTCAACATATGTTAAGGCATCACACAGCACCAGCCGGCCCTCGGCGTCGGTGTTCAGCACTTCTACCGTTTGGCCCGACATGGTGGTTAAAATATCACCCGGCCGGTAAGCATTGGCATCCGGCATATTTTCAGCCGCAGCCAGCACGGCAACAATGTTAACCGGCAGGTTAAGCTGCACAACGGCATGCATGGTACCCAACACAGAGGCGGCGCCACACATGTCGTATTTCATCTCGTCCATGCCATCACCGGGTTTTAAGCTGATGCCGCCGGAGTCAAAGGTTAAACCTTTACCCACCAGCACCACCGGTGCGCTGTCATTGCCGGCGCCGTTGTACTTAATAACTGCCATACGCGGGCCGTTAACCGAGCCGCGGCCTACCGCGAGATAAGAATTCATACCGTGTGCGGCCAGCTCTTCCGGGCCTAATACATCGACACTGATTTTGGCTGAGCTTTCGGCCAGCAGCAGTGCCTGGTCGGCCAGATATTGTGGCGTACAGATATTCGGCGGCATATTGCCGACGTCTTTACATTGTTTAATACCGGCGGCAATGGCCAGGCCTTGCTCTACCGCTTTTTCGCCAATGGTTAAGTCGCGCCGTGTAGGGACATTAAACACAATTTTGCGCAGCGGGCGGCGCGTTTCATCTTTTTTGCTTTTTAAGCGGTCAAAAACGTACAGGCAGTCTTGCGTGGTTTCCACAGCGTGGCGCACTTTCCAGTACGTATCGCGGCCTTTTACGTGCAATTCAGATAAAAAGCATACCGCTTCCATCGAGCCGGTTTCGTTTAACGTGCTGATTGTTTTGGCGATGATCTGGCGATACTGGCGCTCGTCCAGCTCACGCTCTTTGCCACAACCTACCAATAATACGCGTTCGCTCAGTACGTTAGGCACGTGATGCAACAGCAGCATTTGGCCGGGTTTACCTTCCAAATCGCCGCGACGCAGCAAGTTGCTGATATATCCTTCACTGATTTTATCCAGTTGTTCTGCTACAGCGGAAAGACGACGTGGTTCGTACACGCCGACAACAATGCATGCACTGCGTTGTTTTTCCGGACTTCCGCTTTTTACGCTGAACTCCATGCTAACTCCTGATTCTAAGAGATTGTGCTAACATAACCCGACCATTAACGGCTAAATTCTACCGCGATTTTATAAAAAAGCTCGGTTTTCTGCGCCGTTTGGTCGATAATAATTGCTATAAATATCAAGTTTACTGAAAAATCGCCAGGGTTCCAGTAAAAAGGCAGGTTTTTAGGGGGCGCGTTGATTATTTTTCGTTACCTGTTAGGTGAGGTGTTTAAGTCTCAGTTAGCGGTATTTATCATTCTGATGACCATTATCATTAGCCAGCGCTTTGTCAAAATTCTGGCCGATGCGTCTGAAGGTGAAATCCCGGGTCAGTTGGTCATGAGCATAGTGGCGCTTAAATTGCCGCAACTGGCGGTGATCATTCTGCCGCTCAGTGCTTTTATCGGCATCTTAGTGGCATATGGCCGTGTGTATGCCGACAGCGAAATGACCGTCTTGCATGCCACCGGCGTAAGCGAGTGGTACGTTACGCGCTTAACTTTAATGCTGTCTGTCGCTATGGCGATACTGGCCGGCGCTGTAACGCTGTTTTTAAGCCCCTGGGCCACCGAGCAGGAATACCGCATTCTGGAAAAAGCCGATGCTAATGCCGGCTTGTTGTCGGTAGTGCCGGGCCGGTTTCAGCACACCTCTAATGAAAAAGCGGTGATCTTTGTGCACGACGTAGGTCGTGGCAGCAGTAGCGGCGAGTTATCCCGTGTGTTTGTGGCGCAAAGTAATGCCCGCGACGAACCAGGCCACTCCATTGTGTATGCGCAAAGCGGTAATGTAAAAGAAGACGCCAACGGCGCTCAGGTGCTGCAACTGGAGCAGGGCCGGCGTTATGCCGGTGATGCCGCGTCACCGGCGTTTGAAATTACCGAGTTTGAGCGTTACCAAATTCAAATTCGTGAACAGGAAGTAGAGCAGCGCCGGCGTAAGCTGGGCAGTGTCTCTACTGCCGAGTTGATGACAATGGACAGCAACGAAGCCATTGCCGAATGGCACTGGCGTATTGCTATACCGTTGTCTATTCCGCTGTTGGCACTTATTGCTGTGCCGTTAAGCCGGGTAAATCCGCGCCAGGGCAAATTCGGCCGCCTGCTGCCGGCGCTGCTGTTATACCTCGGCTACTATTCGCTGTTAATTATTGCCCGTTCGGCACTGGAGGATGGCAAAATTCCGCCGGCACTGGGCATGTGGTGGCTGCATGGCTGCGCCTTGCTATTGGGTACGGTACTGATTATGAACAGCCGCAGTAGTGCACAACGCTTCAGAGCCTGGCTGGCGGGTAGGGGTTAAGATGCTGAAAATTATTGATTTATATATCGGCCGTACCATCTTAAACACCTCCATGTTAACGCTAAGTGTGTTGTTGGCCATTTCCGCCATGTTTAAGTTTATTGACCAGATGCGTTCGGTTGGCCGCGGTTATTACGATATGGTACACGCCGCCTTATTTACGCTGTATAGCGTACCGGGCGACCTGGTGACCTTTTTCCCGATGGCAGCCCTGATTGGCGGCTTAATTGGCCTGGGTATGTTGGCCAGCAGCAGTGAGCTGGTGGTTATGCAGGCCGCCGGCTTGTCGCGTTTTAATATTATCAGCTCGGTAATGAAAACCGCGGTGGTGATGATGTTGCTTGTTATGGCGGTGGCCGAGTGGGGCGCACCGGTAAGCGACCGCATCGCCCGCGAGCTGCGCACCAAAGCCATTTCTGATGGTAGCCTGTTTGCCGCACAGCAAGGTATTTGGGCCAAAGACGGCGATCAGTTTGTTAATATCAGCAAAGTAGACGATTTCGGCAACCTGGAAGGCATTGTTATTTACCAGTTCGACAGCCAGTTGCAGTTAGTGTCGGTCACCAGTGCCGACAGTGCGGTGTACAATAACGACGCCTGGCAACTGCAGCAGGTAAAGCGGTTGGATTTAACCGAACTGCGGGTGGTAAAACAGCAGTGGCCGGAGCAGGGCTGGCGCTCGTCGTTAACGCCGGACAAACTGGGTGTGGTAACCATCAAGCCGGAAATGCTGTCGTTAAGCGGCTTAAATGACTACGTCGATTACCTGCAGCAAAACGCTCAGGATTCCAGCCGTTACGAATTAGCTTTTTGGCGCAAAGCGCTGCAGCCATTGACCATTATCGCCATGTTGTTAATGGCATTGTCGTTTATCTTTGGCCCGCTGCGCAGCGTTACCATGGCGGCCCGCGTACTTATGGGTATTTTAACCGGCTTTGGTTTTTATATGGCTAACGAGGTATTTGGCCCGATGGCGCTGGTGTATCAGCTGCCGCCGCTGGCCGGCGCCATAGTACCCAGCGCGCTGTTTATCGCCTTATCGGTGTACTTAATGCGTAAGAAGGTATAGTTAATTTTTACCAACCCAATTGCACACACCAACACGCTGCCGTGCGTTTAACGGTTGGCTTAGTGCAATCGGGTTGTTAGCGCTTAATCACCGCGCTGCTTTATGCAGGTTTAGCAGCTTGCTTTGCTCTTTAGTCAGCACTATTACCTGAGTATCAGTTAACTGATCCTGCAGCGCCAGGCCTTTACCCCAGCGCAGCCAAAGCCACAAATTACCCAGCCCCAATAACGCCGTAAGCGCACGTAGCAAGCCTTGCTTAAAGCTGATAGCAGCACCGTTTTGCTGTACTAATAACAAACGCCAGGCACGCATACCCAGGGTTTGGCCGCCTTTGTACCAAAAGTACAGATAAAACCAAAAGAACCACAACAGCGAATACAGCTGAAACCAGACTTTATGTTGAGTAATAAAGTCGGCATGGTCGGTATAATTGGCCAGTGAAATTACGCCAATGCTGTTTAACAGCGCTACCAGCACTAACGCCAGCCCCATCGCTGCCATCCAAAGCGCAGCTAAAATTAACCAGTCATACAGCATTGCCGCCAAACGGCGAATTAAACCCGCACGGGGTGCATCAGCAAACATAGTGTTATCCGCCAGTAAAAACCGCGCAAGTGTAGCATGCAGTGTGCTTTTTTCGAAGCTGCTGTAATTTTGTGCAACTAAACCGTTGTGGCATAAATTCGCTTGCGCATCGCCATTCGCGTCGTATAATGCAGGCGTTTACCTCAAAATATCCCTCAGTGCCTGGGTGGCGAAATCGGTAGACGCAGCGGATTCAAAATCCGCCGGGGGAAACTCCGTGTCGGTTCGAGTCCGACCCTAGGCACCAAATTTTCCAACAAGCTAAAGTTTTTCGCTTATGCCCGTACGTTGGAATTGTTTTCTAAAGCTCTCGCTGTTAAAGCACGTTCGTATTCAAAAATTTCTGACACAACAAATGCTAGATGATGGTTAGTGTCAATTTTGATCCAGACCTGAGCATTTCCACCGGGGAATTCTTGGTTTTTACATCGCATTATTTCATTGTCACCCCAACTAAAAGTAGGGCCTAAATAATGTCCTGAATTTATCACTTTTTCTGCTAAAGCCCAATGCTGCTTGCCTTTTGGTGGCTTTGTCATAGCTTGTCCTCTAGCGACAAAGTATTCATTCTCTTTGGTATAGCGAATTTTTCCATTTGTATGTGGGTTCGGAAAGCCAGCGTTACTGCTAGGGCCTCTAACCGCATAATCGCCAAAGCCAATTGAATGGTTTGGATACTGGGTGCGAATGTTTTTCCAAAGCAACATTTCTTTTCTTAAAACAGATCCACATGAATTATGCTTTGAGACCGCCATATCTATAGTTTTTGGTAATGAACAGCCAGCGATAGAATAACTGCCAAAGTTGTAATCTTTGATTAGGTCAAACAGCGCATCAAATTTATCAAAGAGTTCGATAGTCGAATCGCTATAAACATCTTCAAAATCTAAAAGTACATGACAGTTAGCAGGTTCCAGCTCCAGCAAATCAATCATTTCATCTATGATCTCTTTTAAAAAATCAGGTTCAGCTGAATCTTCGAAGGCGTGATGATCCAATCTAATACACACTTTACCTGTATGCATCGAGATGATGCTTTTTAAAGCAAGTTGATAGTCGTATATACTCCAGCGGTCATAGCCTACGACTGGCACAGCAGTAATACCCAGTGATCGTAACTGGTTATATATACTAGTAGTCAGATGTTCACCGTTTTCCAGAGTTGTTGAAGGATTCCAATGAAAGGTATCGAACATTGCAGGCCGACCAGCCCAAACATTGCTTATTTCTTTGCAGGTATCACTAATATAAAGTTCGTTTGGATTAGTTGATTCAGTATAAGCCTTGCGCTGCGGCCTCTGCGGAAACTCAAACAACGGTACCAGTAAATTGGCCACATCGCTCTTTGTGTTTGATAACGCTGTAAATTCAGCGGCCATTGCTTTCATAATTGGAAAGTATGTGTAGTGGTCAACTAATTCCGGACAGTAAATTAGAT
>NZ_JABSOD010000023.1 GCF_013283795.1 Rheinheimera lutimaris | reverse complement strand
CGATCTGAAAAATTCTTATCTGATCGGCATTACGCTTACGCGGCCTGTTTTGTTTGGTGCTGTTGTTAAAGTTGCGGCCCGGCGGCTACCAAAGCTTTACCTTCAGCGTTATCGGTAAACTTGGCAAAGTTATCAACAAAGCGCTTGGCTAAGTCTTTGGCTTTAACGTCCCAGTCTGCGGCGTTAGCATAAGTGTTGCGTGGGTCAAGCATCGACACATCGTCAACACCGTGCAATGCGGTTGGCATGGCCAGGTTAAAGTACGGCAACGGGACAAACTCAGCATTTTCAATGCTGCCATCTAAAATAGCATCGATAATGGCGCGGGTGGCCTTAATCGAAATACGTTTGCCGGTACCGTTCCAACCGGTATTAACCAGGTAGGCTTCAGCGCCGGAGGCTGCCATACGTTTACCTAACACTTCTGCATATTGCGTTGGGTGCAGGCTTAAAAACGCCGCGCCAAAACAGCTGGAAAAGGTAGGGGTAGGCTCGGTAATGCCGCGCTCGGTACCGGCCAGCTTAGCGGTAAAGCCAGACAGGAAATGGTATTTAGCCTGATCTTTGGTCAGCTTAGACACCGGTGGTAATACACCAAAGGCATCTGCTGTTAAAAAGATAACTTTTTTCGCATGACCGGCTTTAGACACCGGAGTAACAATATTATCGATATGATAAATCGGGTATGACACCCGGGTATTCTCGGTTTTCGAGCCGTCATTATAGTCAATAGTGCCGTCGGCCAGCACAGTGACGTTTTCTAACAATGCATCACGACGGATGGCATTATAAATATCCGGTTCGTTCTCGGCAGACAGGTTAATGGTTTTAGCGTAGCAACCGCCTTCAAAATTAAACACGCCGGCGTCATCCCAGCCGTGTTCATCATCACCAATTAACTGGCGCTTCGGATCGGTTGATAAGGTGGTTTTACCGGTGCCGGATAAACCAAAGAATACCGCCACATCGCCGTCTTTACCCACGTTGGCAGAGCAATGCATAGAGGCGATACCCTGCAGCGGTAAAAAGTAGTTCATCATGGAGAACATACCTTTTTTCATTTCACCGCCGTACCAGGTGCCACCGATCAGCTGAATACGCTCAGTAAGGTTAAAGGCAACGAAGTTTTCTGAATTTAAACCATGCTTCTGCCAATCCGGGTTGGTGCACTTGGCGCCGTTCATTACAATGAAATCCGGCTTGTAAGTTTCCAGCTCGGCATCCGTCGGGCGGATAAACATGTTTTTTACGAAATGTGCCTGCCAGGCTACTTCAGTAATAAAGCGCACAGCTAAGCGGGTATCGGCATTGGCGCCACAGAAAGTATCAACAACAAATAAGCGTTTGCCGGACAATTGTTTGGTGACTAAAGCTTTTAAATCAGCCCAGACGGCAGGTGTTATGGCTTTATTGTCGTTTTTGCCTTGATCAGACCACCATACGGTGTCGCGGGTGGTGTCATCGCGCACGATGTACTTATCTTTCGGCGAGCGGCCGGTAAAGATGCCGGTATCGACTGAAACCGCGCCTGATTTGGTCAGTTTGCCTTGTTCATAACCTTGTAAATCACTGCGGGTTTCTTCCGCAAATAATTGATCATACGAAGGGTTATAAATAATTTCCGTGACATCTGTGATGCCGTATTGGCCCAGATCCAGCTCGGACATGATGTAACTCCTAAGGGTACTGTAGGTAAGGGTGCAGTCTCTGGCGGACTTAAATTTCCGGTGCTTTTGTCACGAAATGTTGTTTTTCTGCGCAAAAACCCGACGGCATAATAGCGTTTTTCCGACAGAAAAGATAGTTGGCAATTGCGCTGATTTGGCTAAAAACCGCGTCAACACTGGTATGCAGCAAAGCTATGCATTATTTGTGGGTAGTTATGAAAACTTTCAGTATCAGGCTGTCAGGTTGCGCTCTGTTACTCTGGCTTTGATCAGTTGCTGCCAGGGAATGCTGGCCTGGCCCATCACCATAAAATCAGGGTTGGCCAGAGTGTCACGCCGGTTGTAACTGAGCGGGGTAAATTCACTGTCAAGAATCTTACCGCCGGCTTCTTCTACTATTACGTGCACCGCTCCGGTATCCCATTCGCCGGTGGGGCCAAGGCGCAGGTAGCAATCGGCTTTGCCTTCTGCCACCAGACAGCTTTTTAATGAGCAACTGCCCAGCGCAACATATTCAACGTCGTGTTTATTCTGCAGTAAATCAACAATAGGCTGTAATGGCTGGCGCCGGCTGATAGCAATTTTTAATATATCGCCGCTCTGATGTTCGTTAACTCTGATGCGGTTAATTAAATTGCGCTGTTGTTTGAAGGCGCCATGGCCGCGGGTAGCGTAGTACAGCACATCTTCTTTTGGCCAGTAAATTACCCCCAGTGCCGGCCAACCGTGCTCTACCAAGGCGATGCTGACGGCAAAATCGCCGCTTCTGGCGACAAATTCCTGGGTACCGTCCATCGGATCAATCAGCCAGTAGCGTGGCCAGTCTTGTCGTTGCCCTAAGGGAATGCAATAAGACTCTTCCGAGATCACCGGAATGTCGGGCGTTAATTCAGATAAACGATTGATGATAATCCGGTTGGCAGCTAAATCAGCTGAGGTTACCGGGCTTAAATCAGCTTTTTGTTGTTGCTCGAAATCACCGCTTTGGTACAACTGCCATAATTCTGCCCCGGCCTCGCGGGCGGCAGATTTTACGGGGTCAAGCAGTCTGCTTAAAAACATCCGGGTTCGCTTCCAAATATTGCTGCGCTAATAACAGGGCGGCGACACTTCTGGCTTCAGTAAAATCGGCCTGCTGTAACAGTGCGGTACTTTCATTACGTGACCAGCGCACTAATTCCAGCGGTTCCGGCTCGTCGCCTTCAAGGCTTTCTGCATATAAATCAAAGGCCAGAACTATATGCATTGTAGCATTAAAATAGCCAGGGGCTAACGCCAGTGATTTTAACTGTACAAACCGGCCGGCACCAAAGCCAATTTCTTCTTTTAACTCGCGGTTAGCTGCCGTTACGATATCTTCTCCCGGGTCAATTAAGCCTTTGGGAAAGCCAAGCTGATAATCGTGCGTACCGGCACAGTATTCGCGGATCAGATAAAAATGCTCTGCATCGGGGCAGGCGATAATCATTACTGCACCACGGCCACTGCCGCGCATGCGCTCGTAAGTACGCTGCTCGCCATTGCTGAATTGCAATTCCAACTGCTCAATTTTAAATAAGCGGCTTTGCGCCACGATATCTGCACTTAAAATTTGTGGTTTTTGTTTACTGTGGTGTTTATCGTCGTGCCGCTGCGTCATGCTGCCACCTCTGCTACAATCCCGAGCCTGTACTATAAAACGATTAACAGGAAAAACCTATGCTGAACTGGGCTGATATTGATACGGTGCTGTTGGATATGGACGGTACGCTGCTGGACCTGCACTTTGATAACTACTTTTGGTTACAGCATTTACCGCAGCGCTGGGCAGAGATTAGCGGCATCAGTGTCAGCGATGCAGAAGCGCAGTTAAAAGCCGAATACGCCGAACTAAACGGTAAGCTGGAATGGTATTGCCTGGATTATTGGGGCAAGCGGTTGCAACTGCCTATTACGGAGTTAAAGCGCGAAGTGATGCACAAAATTGCCATGCGCGCCGATGTGCCGGAATTTCTGACCGCGTTAAAGCACAGTGGCCGTGACATAGTGCTGGTAACCAATGCCCACCCGGACAGCTTATCGTTAAAAATAGAGCGTACAGAGCTGGCCAATTACATTGATACGCTGATTTCAACGCATGAATTTGGTGTAACAAAAGAAAATTGGGCGCTGTGGCAAAAATTACAACACCGGCTCGGTTTTGACCCGGCGCGCACCTTGTTTGTTGATGACAGCCTGCCGATTTTAAAAGCCGCGCAGGATTACGGCATTAAACATTTGCTGGCGGTGGCCAACCCCGACAGCCAGCAACTTAGCCGGCAAATTACCGAATTTCCGGCGATTACTGATTACAGCGTACTGCTGGATGATATTCGCAGCCTCAGAAGCTGATACGATAGCGGCCCTGTGCATCCGGTTTACCGAGGAACTGCATCGCCTGATGCACTTCCTGTGGCATGCTGCTATCCGGTTTCAGTGTGCCGTTCAGCAACAGTTGCTGTGCATTAATCACCGCTTTAATGTCCAAGCCCAGCAGGTTAGCGCCGTCGGTAGTCAGTACGACAGTGCCGTCTGCGCAGCTTAAGTCACCAAACAGGCTTTGAAGCTCAAGCCAGGTACCGGTAGGGCTTTGTAAGCGGGCGTCCTGCCAACTGGCATTGCCGCTCAGTGCGCTGCACCAGGGCTGGCCTTGTTGATATTGAGGTACATCCAGTACTAATTCGCCGGTTGCCTGCACCGGCAAGGGCAGGGGTAGCATCGGCAGCAATTGCGCTACCGGCAGTTTTACCAGGGTGTTATGCAGTGCTGCACCGGAAAAATCATAATTAGCAGTGCCGGTAACATACGGCACTGCGCTGTTCTGTGCGCTGCCGCTTTGCAGCTCAAATTGCAGCTTGCCGCTAAATAACTGCCAGCCGTGTAATTTCCAGCGTAAGCTGTCAAATTGCAGTTGCTGATAACGTAAGCCGGCTATATCGCCTTGCCATAAGGTACCGGATACCGCACCCAATTGCAGTTGTGGCGGCAGCGGTGCCAGTTTCAGCCACCAGGCCGCCGGCGTTAACAGCAGCGTAAACAGCAAATAGCTGCAGACACCGGTAATAATAAGTTTTGTTTTTGTCATCCTGCTTTTATACCTACTCTACGACCATGCGTCTTACCCGCACTATGCCGGGTTTGTCTGCTGTTGCCAGATCGACATTTACCAGTTTAATACCGTGCTGATACTGCAAGGCATGCAGCCAGCTTAACAGTTGCTCAAAACTGACATCTTCCAGCACCAATGTCAGTTGTTCATTTTGCGGCTGCATCCGGCTGACTTTAATGCCACCGCTGCGTGCACTGTTACTGATAATTTGCGCCAGGCTGCCACCGCTACGGGCGGTTGCTGCGCCGGCCGCTTTAAGCTGCGGGATCAGCTGCTGTAACTGGCTTAGCTGGCGCTGTGCAGTTTGCAGTTTTTGTTGTTGCGTTTGTTTTGCCTGGTGCAGTGGTTGCCACAGTAACCAATAAAACAAGCCAATGACTACCACTACGGCGGCCCCGGCCACCAGCCGTTGCTCGCGCTGTTGCAGCCCGGTCCACCAGCTTAAAAACTGTTGTTTCATACTTTGCCCCGCATCGCGACACTGCCCTGAACTTTGCCGCCATCATTACTCAGTGCGCCTTGTTCGACGCTGAAGCCGGCTTGCTCAAGCGCGTTTTTCAGCCGCTCAAAGCTTTGAAAGCCATCGCCTTTTGCCTGAAAACGCAATTCAGCGCGTTTGGCATCAAAGCGCAAGTTTTCCAAACTGATATCCGGCACCTTTGCCAGTTGTTGTTGTAACTGAGCCAGCAAAGCGAGAAAGCTTTGCTCTGCACCGCCGGCACCGGCAGCCGCCAGTTTTTGCTGCAGTTGCAGATTAAGGTTAACCACCCGCTCACCCGGAAAGGCTTGCTGATACAAAGCCAGGCTTTGTTGTTGCAATGCCAGGCTTTGCCGGCCCAGTTGCCAGTTGGTGATGCCCAGTTGCAGTAAATACAGCGTAAGACACAGACCGGCCAAAATGGCACTGCTGCGCCATAATTGCAGTTGCGGATTGCTGTGCCGTTTCGGTTTATAGTCACCCTGCAGCAAATTAAAGTCGTTGTGGGTCAACTGCGCGGCCAGTAACGCCAAAGGTAGCTCCGGCTCGGCAGCCTGATATGGCTGCAGTATTTCTTCCGGCCAGGGGCTGTAGCTGGTTAGCATCGGTAAGGCCGCCAGTTGCAGGTAGTCGCCCCACCATACCGCGTCTATGGCACTAACCTGCCAACTGTTTTGCTTTAACAACCATTGCTCGTGCAGCTGAATACAGGCCGGTAATTGTTGCTCGGGTATCAGTAAGGCATCGGGAAGCATGCGGCTGACACTGAAACCGGCTGATTGCAGCCAATGCAGCCATTGCTCCATCCGCTCGTGGCGGCACACGGCTACTTGTTGGCAGTACTGGCCGTCATGCTGCACCAAGCTGCCCAAGGCCAGAAACAGCTGCTCAATGTCTTCGGCCTGATCTTCTTCCAGCATATACGGCAGTGCTTGCAGCAGCTGCCGCGTGGGTTTGCCCGGCAAGTTAACCTGTTTTAATACCACATCAGATGCCGGTACTAATGCGATAACCGGGCGCTGACCCAGCCGTATGGCTAAGTCCGGCAGTTGTTCGGCACCGGACAGTTCGCCACTGGCGATAACTTCTTTGCTATGGCTGGCCCATACCAGCCAGCTGACGGTTTGCTCTGCCCGGCTGCCAAGCCGGATCACCAATTGTTCACTCACTGCTGGCCTCCAAAGCGCCGCGCCAGTACTTTAACCTGGTTATTATCATTTATTTTCAGCACCGACGTTAACACAAACCCTGTCTCCAAATAAGCTGTTGTGGCCAGCAAGCGGAAGCTGTCAGATTTCACTGCCAGCATACTTTTTACCTCATCCGGCACTGTTATACCCGCCAGTGCCGGGTCGGCCAGTAATTCTTCTGCGTTGGCAAAGCCTTGTTCCGGCCGGTTGGCGATTAAATCCATTGCGGCCTGCTCCGTTAATTCCGGGATCAGCGCGGCCAGCAATACGGCTGTATCTTCAGTTAAGGTATTCACATTTAACAACAGCCGGTTATCTTCCGGCACCACGCAAACATAAGGCTGCAGTAACTGATAGTCATTTGGTGTTAAATCCAGTATTGCCCGCAGCTCTGACGGGTCGGCCATCAGCGTATTGGCTGTGTAATAAGCAAAATTCAGCGCGGCATAATCATCGTCTTCGGCGCTGCCGGCGGTGCTGAGTAAGCTGTCTTCATCCAACCAGTCACCAATACGGGCAGTAAGGTATTCTGCCGGCATACTCAGTTCGGTTACTTTCAACTCCAGCAAACGCTGAAAGGCCTTTTGTGCAGGGCTTTGCTGCGGCTGTGCACCGTTGGCCGGGCTGATATTTTGCAGCGCATTTAAGTTAAAACAGCTGCGCAAATCACTGATATCACCTGAAATAGTGCCATTTTCTACCGGGAAGGTAGCGCCGCTCTGCGCCCAATCCTGGGACAAATTTACCGTTTCCTGCCCGGCCAGGGTGCGCGCCAGTAATACTTTGGCAAATTGCTCAGCACCCATGGCAAACCACAGCGCCTGTTGTTGTTGCTGCATATTTTGCTGGCGTTGCAACTGCAGTTGCAGCCGGCCGGTCATGTTTACGGCGATCACCACCACGATGGCAATGATCATCAACACGGCCACCAGCGCGACGCCTTGTTGCTTGCACGGTGCTGTCATTCTATACCGCCTTCGCTGACAACGGCGTCCGGCAACATAAAAATGCGCTCCAGCCGGCCAAGGTTTTCATCAACCAGGGTTACCCTTACGGCAGCGGGGAAATTGGCGTCTTGCCAACGTTCCTGCCATTCCCCGCCTTGCAGGTAATGCACTTCAAAGCCGGTTAAGTTGGTTTGCAGCAGCTGTATTTTCGGCTCGGTGCCGGTTACGGCATCCGGATACAGGGTAAACAGGCGTTGCAAAGTGCCTTCCTGTAAGCGGTAAGCCACGGTTTGGATTTCGCTGCGCGGTAAAATCATGCCGGGGTTACGCCAGCCCTGGCGGGTAAAACTTACGCCATGATCTTCACTATCTAGCAAAAACTTTTCGCCGAACAGGCGGAATTTCTGTGGTGCTTCGCCGTCAAGGCGCACATGGCGCACACTTATCTGCATAAAGTCACGCTCCAGCATCAGCATAGTGCGTTGCAGCTGCACTAAGCGCTCACTGGCTTGCTGTGATAACTCGTCGCTTTGCGTTACGCTGCTGAGTATGGCGACAGACGCCAACCCCACCAGGGCAAAAATGGCTGCCGCCAGCAACATCTCAATAAAGGTAAAACCGCTGTTGGCCTTAACCACCGGGCTTACCTTTATAGCTTTGTAACTGATATAACACCTCGTCCGGTGTTTCTGCCAGGCTAACGCTGATTTGCACCAGGCGTAAGTCGTCATCCGGCAGCTTACTCAACTGCTGTTGCCATAACCATTGCCGGTTAGCCATTTCAACCTGTTGCTGTGATTTTTCCTTGCCGGGCCAGTCTTTATCTAACAATGCCAGCTGCATCTGGTTGTTGGCGATATAGCTGGCAACAGTTAAATCATCCAACTGACTTAAGCTGCGGATATGCGCCGAGCTGGCTTGCATAATGGCCATTCCGGCGGTGGCAAAAATTGCCATGGCAACTAGCAGCTCCAGCAAGGTAAAGCCATTGCGCTTCATGGCAGCTCCGTCGACACTGCGGTGCGGTTCAGCGGTATAGCAAAATCGGTGCTGACACTGCTGTACAGCGGTGTCAGATCGGAGCTTTCCACAAACAGCAGCTGAAACGGGCTGATTTCACCGGATGACAAAATAAACACCTGGGGTAATACCGGAATGTCGGTGTCCTGCTCCGGTTGTTCGTCGTCATCAAGCTGCCAGTCTAACTGGCTCAGCAGGTTCGATTCTTCACCTGCCAGGCCTTCCAACTCCAGTTTCAGACTAATATCGGCCGGCAACTTGTGCTGTTGCAACCCGGCCGGCTGTTCTGCCGCCAGCCATTTGGCATCGCTGTTGCTGTAGTATAAAAAGCCGTAGCGGTCCGGCATGATATACAAACCCCATTCCTGCTGTTTTAACAGCGCCGTTTCGGCGACAAAATGAAAAATCTGCTGAAACCGTTCGGCTTCTTTTTCCAGCCGCTCTTCGCGTGATTCACCGCTGAAATTCATCACCACTGTGGTCGCCAGCAAGCCAATTAACAGCATAACCAGCATCACCTCAACTAAGGTAAAGCCGGTTTGGTGTTGCCTGGCCGCGGGCAGTGGCAGCATTAGTTGCTGTTGCCTTGGTTGGCGTCCGGGTTCCAGTTGCCGATATCATCATCGGTACCGGCGGTGCGATCCGGGCCTTTACTGAGAATATCAATCCGGCCAACCTGACCCGGGCTTACCAGGATATAGTCTTCATCCCACGGATCTTTTGGCAAGCGACGGATAAAGCCGCCTTCCGGGAATGAGCGTGGCACCGGTTGCGAGGCCGGCGCGGTAACTAAGGCCTGCATACCTTGTTCTGTGGTGGGGTAAAAGCCGTTACGTAAGCGATACATATCCAGCGCACTTTCCAGTTGCTGAATATCTACCACCGCTTTTTGTCGTGCAGCCTGCTCCTGATTACCGATCAGGTTGGGCACAACCATGCTGGCAATAATGCCCAGAATAACAATAACCACCATAACTTCTAACAGCGTAAAACCGCGTTGTGCTGTTGCTTTAAGTTGCTTAACCATATTAACCACCACCTACCATATTGTTTAACGCTAAGATTGGCTGCAAAATCGCCATGACAATAAATAACACCATACCGGCCATAACCGCCACTAACACCGGTTCAAACACTTTTAATGATACGGTAACCAAGGTTTCAAATTCGCGATCCTGGGTATTAGCGGCGCGCTCCAGCATAGAATCCAGCTGGCCGCTTTTTTCACCGCTGGCAATCATATGCAACATCATCGGCGGAAACAGCTTGGTTTGCTCCAGCGCGTTGCGCAGTGAAGTACCTTCGCGCACTCTGGCGGTGGCATCGGTTACGGCTTGTTTCATAAAGGTATTGCTCAGCACATCAGCACTGATGCGCATAGCTTCCAGCAACGGTACCGCCGAAGCATTCAGAATACTTAAGGTGCGGGCAAACCGGGCGGTGTTCAGCCCCTTGGTTACTTTGCCGATAATACGGCTTTTTAATACCAGTTGGTCCCAGCGAAACCGCACAGCCGGCTTTAGCAGGGCGCGCTTAAACAGCACCAGCGCCAACATAACAGCAATCAGCACAAAGATGCCGTAAGCGCGTAAAAAGTCACTGGCGGCAATTAAAAATAAGGTGGAACCGGGCAGGCTTTGGCCCATATGCTCAAACTGGCCGACAATTTTCGGCACCACCGCGGCTAATAAGATAGAGATAACCAGCACGGCGAAGCAGGTAAGGATAATAGGGTACAACAGCGCCTGCAGAATTTGGCTGCGCATATGTTGACGTTGTTCGGTGTAATCGGCCAGCCGGTTCAATACCTGGTCTAAATGGCCGGATTTTTCTCCGGCCGCCACCATAGAGCGGAATAAATGATCAAACACGTAAGGAAATTCGGCCAGGCCTTCTGCCAGGCTGTAACCCTCTACCACTTTAGAGCGCACAGCCATCATCATATTTTTCAACCGCGGTTTGTCGCATTGCTCGGCCACCGCCAATAAAGCGCTTTCAATCGGTAATGCGGCTTCTACCAGCGTGGCTAATTGTCTGGTAAGCAAGGCCAGTTCAGAGGCCGAGATATTACGTTTAAACCACTGTTTACCGGATGCCAGCAGTTTTTCCTGCTGCGAGGCCAGTGCCACGCTAACCGGCGTTAATTTTTGCTCGCGCAGTAACGACCTGGCATGGCGGGCGTTGTCTGCTTCCAGTACGCCTTTGGCATTTTTGCCGCGCGCATCCAGCGCCTGATACTCAAACGCCGCCATTACACATCCTCACGCGTTACGCGCAGTACTTCTTCCAGCGTGGTTTCACCGCTGAGTACCTTGCTGAAACCATCGGCGCGAATGCCCGGGCTATGCTGGCGTACGTATTTTTCTATCGCCTGTTCGCCTTTGCCGTTGTGGATCAGTTCACGGATATGCTCATCTACCAGCAGCAGCTCATGAATACCGGTACGGCCGCGATAACCGGTTTGGTTACAGTGCTCACAGCCCCGGGCGCGGTAAATCAGCACGCCTTCTTTTTTAGTTACGCTGAGTAAGTTCCGCTCTTCTTTATCCGGTTCGTGCGCTTCTTTGCAGTGCGGGCACAGAGTACGTACCAGGCGCTGTGCCAGTACGCCGAGTAAACTGGATGACAGCAAAAAGGCTTCTACACCCATATCTTCCAGCCGCGTTATCGCACCGGCGGCTGTGTTAGTGTGCAGGGTAGATAACACCAAATGGCCGGTTAAACTGGCCTGTACCGCAATTTGTGCAGTTTCCAGGTCGCGTATTTCGCCTACCATTACCACGTCCGGGTCCTGGCGTAAAATGGCGCGTAAACCGCGGGCAAAGGTCATGCTGACTTTGGTGTTAACCTGGGTTTGGCCAATGCCTTCCAGCTCGTATTCAATCGGGTCTTCTACGGTAAGAATATTGCGATCTTTAGTGTTAATTTCGGTTAAGCCGGCGTACAAGGTGGTACTTTTACCGGAACCGGTAGGGCCGGTAACCAGAATAATACCGTGCGGTTTTAAAATCAGCTGCGAAAACGCTTGCTGTACCGACAGTGTCATACCCAGGTCGGCTAAATTCAGGTGTGAGTTGTTTTTATCCAGTAAGCGCATTACCACCCGTTCGCCGTGGCTGGATGGCATAGTTGACACCCGCACATCCACGGCCCGGCCGGCAATCCGTAGGCTGATGCGACCATCTTGCGGCACGCGCTTTTCAGCGATATCCAACCTGGCCATTACCTTAATCCGCGATACCAGCAAGCTGGATAAACGCCGGTTTGGCCGCAGTACTTCACGCAAAATACCATCGACCCGAAAACGTACTATCAGCGCTTTTTCAAAGGTTTCGACATGGATGTCTGAGGCACCTAATTTAATGGCTTCGCCCAGCATGGCGTTAATCAGCTTGATAATAGGCGCGTCGTCTTCGTTTTCCAGTAAGTCTTCACTTTCCTGAATATCATCGGCCAGTGAAGCTAAATTTACCTCGTTGCCAATGTCTTCCATCAGTTGCTGGGCTTCTGACGAATCGCGCTGATAGCAGGCCTCCAGCATCGCCTCAAACTCTACCGCGGATAAACGCTGCAACACAAAAGGCTCGGCCAGCATGCGGCGTACTTCCAACACCGCTGCCGGTGCCGTAGCGGTATGGATATACAATTGCCAACCGTGCGCTTGTTGTTGCAGCAGCACGCCGTGGCGCTTGGCAAAACCAAACGGCAGGCGAATGCGATTGCTGGCAGGTTTTACCTGCTCTGCTTCCAACGCATCCATTAGTCTTGTTTCCCGGGCTCAGCAGCAACGGGTTGCTGTTTATTCATATATTCATCAAAAGTCGGCGGCAATGCCAGTGAGTCATCCCACTGCGGCAACACAACCTGTTTGGTATTGGGCATTAAACGAATGCCTTCCTCTTCGCGTTTTAATTGCTCGGCGCGGATATAGTTATATTTGGTTTTTGAAATACCGGAAATAGCCGAGCCTTCGCGCACTATGGTAGCTTTAATAAAGACCATCAGGTTGCGCTTTTGCTTGGTAACACTGGTCGATTTAAATAAGTGCCCCAAAATAGGAATGTCACCCAGCAGCGGTACCTTAGATTCACTTTCCTGTACGTCTTCGTCAATTAAACCGCCCAGCACCACGGTTGCGCCATCATCGGCCATAACTGTGGTTTTAATTTCGCGTTTATTAATGGTGATATCTACCGCAGTTGCGCCACCAATACTGGACACTTCCTGCTCAATGGTCAGTTGTACTGCATCACCTTCGTTAATTTGCGGTGTTACTTTCAGTTTAATACCCACTTCCTGGCGTTGTACCTGTTGGAACGGGTTAGTGTTATTTGAACCGGTGGTAGAGCCGGTAATAACCGGTACTTCCTGACCAACGAGGAAAAACGCTTCCTGGTTATCCATGGTAGTAATATGCGGCGTGGCCAATACGTTAGAATTGGTACTGGTGCGTACGGCCTGTAAAATGGCAGCCCAATCGCCTTTATAAAAACCCATCATTGCACCATTTAAACCGCTTAACACTTGGGCCAAAGCAGAATAGTCGCGGTTAGAATCAGGTACCGAGGTAACAACTTCCCGGCCATCTATGATAGTTGTAGTTGTAGAGCCTTTTGTGACTTGTGATGCCACCGCAGCACCACCAGCGACGCTGATAATGGGAATAGTATTGCCGTTGCTAAAATTAGTACCGCCGCCGTTGGCATTGAGCCACTGCACACCAAAGTCGGTGCCGTCGCCTTCAAATACTTCAACAATAATGGCCTCTACCAACACCTGAGCACGGCGGATATCTAACTGACGTAATACTTCCTCTAACGAGCGCATCATATCCGGCTGAGCGGTAATCACCAGCGAGTTGCTGTCGGCATGAGCTTCGATACTGATGGCACGGCCGGTATTGGCGGCGGCACCACGTCCGCCCTGTGCGCCTGCTGCGCCGCCCTGTACTTCGGCTACGATAGACTCGCTAACGCCTTTTAATACCGGTACCAGCTCTTCAGCTTTGGCATACTTTAAATAAAACACCCGGGTATTGCCGCTGGTTTGCAGTTCGCTGTCCAGCCGTTTTGCCAACTCAATAACACGCTGGCGAGCCTGTAATTCTCCGCTAACAATAACACTGTTGGTGCGCTCATCTGCTACGATGCGCGGCACCAGAAAATCCGGTTGTTCGGCGCGGCCCTGGCTTTTATAAATGCTCTCGAGGATCCGTACAATTTCCGGCGCCGAAGCATACTGCATTTTGACAATTTCCAGCTCCTGGTCGCCGGCTTTATCTACCCGTTGAATAATATCTACCAGCCGGTTTACCACTGCTGCCGGGCCAGTCATCATAATCACGTTGGACGGGTCGTAGTTGACCACATGGCCGCCACCGGCCTGGTTGCTGAACTGGCGCAACAAGGGGGCTAATTCACGAACCGACACATTGCGCACCTGCACTACGCGGGTAACCATCTCGTCGCCCCGGCCCGGTGCATCATCGCTGACTACCGGAATATTACTGGTTTTTGCGTCTTTGTTGCGTACAACTTTTAATACACCGTTGTCCATTTCCACCACGGCAAAGCTGTACACTTCAAGTACGTTAAGAAAGAATTGGTAATACTGTTGTTCATTGAGCATTTCATAACTGCGCACATTGATGCGGCCGCGTACCTGGGGGTCGACAATAATGGTTTTTTTCAGGTTCATACCAACAATATTAATAAACTCATTAATATCGGTACCTTTAAAGTTAGGTGAGTACATCACCTCTTCCTGTGCTACGACAGTAACACCCGGAATAACCACGGTCAGTGCGGCAGCAACCATCAGGCTGGCCAGCGAGCGACGGGAGAAAAAAGCAGATTGCCCTGATTTCATTAGCTTATAACCAATTAATTTTAATAATTATTGTGACAGGTTCACCAGAATATCTCTGATCTCACCATCGCGTTCTATTTTAATTGCTGCCTCTTTGGCCTCGCGTAACTCGTTAATTACGCTCATGGCCTGCTGCATATCATTTAACGGAATACCGTTGATTTCTATTGCCAGATCATTGGCTTGTAAGCCAAGCTGCGTAAACAAAGCCGGGTCTTTACCCGGCATTAAACGATAGCCGGCCAACTGCCCGTTGGGCCGGTGTGGCGTAATGCGGATATAGTCGAAAAACTTCATCGGCTCGGCAATCAGCTCTTCCCGGCGCAGCTCTAACGCTTCGTTAGCCTGCATCGGTGCCATTTCCATTGGTTCAGGCTCCGGCGCCATATCCATTGTTTCTTCTGCACCCTGCTCATCGGCACGGCCTAATCCGGCATTGGCCTGGGCAATTTTGGTGTATTCAATGCCATCCAGCATCAGGGTTTCATAGCGCCCGGCTTGTTGCAACAACACCCGATCAATGAGCACCTGTTTTAATACGGCATTGGTACCTGCTATGGTGTCGTCAACGGCATAGGTTGCCTCGGCACCGCGGCTTTCAATAATGGCGCTACCCTGGCCCGGCGCTGTTGTCATGGCAACTAAGCCGGTTAGTTTAACATTCAGCTGCGTTTTCGGCGCCTCAGCGACAACCGCTACCGGCTCTGCTGTTGTTTGTACAGCGGCTTTGCCGAATAATGAAAAATTAAGCAACGAGGTTAAATTTACACCGCCACGTTTTGTTACGGTAGTGCTGTCGACGCCGGCCGGCGGTAAAGGGGCTGCAGTGGGCGCCGGTATCAGTTGCCAGCTTAACCGGGCAAACAGCCATGCCAATAGCAACACCAATATCAGATTCAGCACAGGCTGCACCCGGTTCAGAGGTATTTGTTGTAGTCGCTTCACTAATTGCTGCGTGTCTGCTAACGGCTTCATTGCGCACTTCTTAATGTCTGTAAAAATTCTTAGCTCAATAAACAGAATTTCTGTATGTATAAAACGGACTTCTGCATTAAAAACGGAATTTATCTTACCCGGTTGTCGTGCTACCAACAAGTCGGCGTGGCACATTTACAACATATTAACGGTGTTTTTCTTGCTGTTGCCGCCAAATCAGACTGTTTGGCACTATAATGGCGGTCTTAGTTCGGCAACACAGTGTAAATTATGGCGCAACCGAAACAATCTGCTCAGTATGACACCGCAACATTACGTTTAGATAAATGGCTGTGGGCCTGTCGTTTCTATAAAACCCGTAGTTTGGCTAAAGAGATGATCGACGGCGGTAAAGTACATTATAATGGCCAGCGGTGCAAAGCCAGCAAAACGGTGGAACCCGGGGCAATGGTGCGTATTAGCCAGGGTGTAGATGAAAAAGTAGTGCTGGTACTGGGTTTGTCTGATAAACGTTTGGCCGCGCCTTTGGCGCAGGCACTGTATGAAGAAACGGCAGACAGCATAATACAACGTGAAAAACGTGCCGAATTGCGCAAAACCAACAGCCTGTTTGCGCCGCATCCGGACACTAAACCTGACAAAAAAGAGCGGCGGAAGCTGCTTTTATTAAAATCGCAGCAGTAAGAGAACAGCATGAACTCAGATAAGTTATATCGATTTTTATTTCAGCAAAAGCACGTCCGCGGCGAACTGGTACAACTGTCTGCCAGCCTGGACCAAATGTTGCTGCAACATGATTATCCGCTGCCGGTAAAGCAGTTGCTGGCAGAATTAGTGGCGGCAACCAGCCTGTTAACGGCGACATTGAAATTTGACGGTGATATTGCCGTGCAGGTTCAGGGCGATGGCCCGGTGCGTTTTGCGGCGGTAAATGGTACTGATAAGCAACAATTTCGTGGCGTAGTGCGGATGCAGTCTGAGCTGCAGGGCGACAGCTTTCGTAGTTTAATTGGCGAAGGTTATATGCTGGTTACTATTACGCCGAAACAGGGCGAACGCTATCAGGGTATTATTCCGCTTACCGGCGATAGTTTAACCAGTACGCTGGAAGCTTATTTTGCGCAATCAGAGCAATTGCCCACCCGGCTATACCTGTACACCGATATTCAGCAACAGCATAACCGTGCTGCGGGCTTTATGCTGCAAGTGCTGCCGGTTGAACAACAAAAAGCCAAAGCCGACTTTGCCGATTTAGTTATGCTGAGTGACACTCTGACGCAAGACGAAATCTTTAACCTGCCGACAGAACAACTGCTGTACCGTTTGTTTCACCAGGAAGAAGTAGAGTTGTTTACGCCACAAGACGTTAGCTTTGTCTGTGGTTGCTCGCGTGAAAAATGCAGCGCGGCTATTATCAGCCTGGGCACAGAGGTTATTAAAGAACATATCGCAGAGGGTAAACTGGACATCAGCTGCGAATACTGCAACACCACCTATCAGTTTGACAGCACCGACTTAACGGCGTTACTGCAACAGCTGTAACGGCTTGCTCAGCGTTTTCGCCAAGATCCCGTTTAGTGTGAAACAGTTACCTGTTTACAGGTAACTGTTTCACATCATCTGCCTGCCAATATTCATTCTTTCGTTATAGCTTAAAATAAATTTATTTATATTCAATGCCTTATCAATAAATAAAATTCTGGCACGGCTTTGGCAGTAGTGCAGGCGTAGTTTTTTATATATCTGTGCCATCGCGCACTAAGGAGCAAACTATGTTGGGTTGGGCATTAACATTTTTAATTATTGCACTGATTGCTGCTGTGCTGGGCTTTGGTGGTATTGCCGGTGCAGCTGCCGGTATAGCTAAGGTAATCTTTTTTATCTTTATCGTGCTGCTGGTTATTTCGTTGCTGGTTAACGCATTACGCGGTAAATCGCCCAGACTGTAATTTTTTTCGTTGAAGAGGACTAAGTATGACATTAACTAATTTATTATTTCGCCTGATGCTGATAGCCGGGTTGGCGTTTTCAGTGGTAGCTTGCGGTGACAACGATGCCGAAGAGGCCGGTGAGACAATCGATGAAGTCGTCACCGATGCCGGTAACAAAGTTGAGGACTTGTGTGAGGATGTCAAAGATAAAGCTGACGCCGAAGACAAAGACTGCTAAACCGCAGGCAGCAGCATGATGCTGCTGCCTTTGCTACAGTTGCAATTCAGGATTCGGCTTGCTGGTACTTTTCCAGCTTGTTATACAAGGTTTTAACGCTGATACCTAACTGCCGCGCTGTGTCGGTTTTATTGCCGGCATTTTGCTCCAGCGTATTTAAAATGGCTGCTTTTTCCAGCTCTTCCAATGGCAAACCACAGGGTACTTCAGCGAGGCATTCGTCCTCATCGCTGTCGGCAGATTGTTCTAACAGTAAGTGCTCAGGCTGAATATGGTTGTCGGCCAGGATGTAAGCGCGCTCTATAGCGTGTTTTAATTCCCGCACATTACCCGGCCAGCTATGGTTGGCAATTAGCGCCACAGTGTCTGCAGCCAGTTGCTTTTGTTGCTGCTCCTGTGCGTTGCGGTACGCCAGAAAATGTTGGGCTAAGCCACATATATCATCACCGCGATCACGCAGCGGCGGCACCTGCACCGGAAACTGCGCTAAGCGGAAATACAAATCTTCCCGCAGCACCCCTTCAGCAATAGCTTGCTGCGGATCACGGTTAGTCGCAGCAACAATACGCACGTTGGCGTGTAATACCTTATCGCTGCCTACCGGGCGGTATTCACCGCTTTCCAGCACCCGCAGCAGTTTAACCTGCTGCTCAAGCGGCATTTCGGTTACCTCATCCAAAAATAAAGTACCGCCTTCTGCCTGGGCAAACACGCCTTGATGCTCACGCTGCGCACCGGTAAAAGCGCCTTTGGTATGGCCGAACAACTCACTGTCAACTAATTCGGGGCTTAAGGCGCCGCAGTTAATGGCGACAAAAGGCTGCTCAGCGCGGTAACTGGCTAAATGCAGTGTATTGGCGACCAGTTCTTTACCGGCACCGCTTTCACCGACAATCAATACATTGGCTTCAGTAACGGCGACCTTACGCAAGGTTCGGTACAACTTGAGCATAGCGCGGGATGAGCCAACCAGCAAACCAAACTGATCCAGGGCGCTGGTATTAGCTTTTACCGGTTGCCGGCTGTCGCTCAGTTGCTGATAAAAATCCTCTAAGGTATCCAGAATACAACCGAGGTCTAACGGCCGGCGAAAGTGATAGCCGGCACCTCCGCGCATCAGTTTATCCAATACCGGATCCGGCCTGCCGTCACTGATCAAAATAAAATCAATCTCAGCCAACAACTTACTGGCAGTCAGCCGCTGATAATCCGTCTCGCTGTGTTGATCGGCCTGAATAAACGCCAAATCACAGGGTTGTTGCAACAGTTGTTCTGACCAGGGCGCGGTGTCGCTGCTTCTTACTACCACGAAGCGGCGTACAGCAGCAGATTGCAGCAACTGTGTTGCCAGTTCGTTATCCTGTACGTGCAAAAATAAACGTGGTTGTGTCATTTATCCGTTCCCGGTTGTTACGCCTGACTTGCTGCCGGCTTATACACTGTACCCTGCTTCAGTACGCTAAAACTAGTTTATTTCAATTCAGTGAAGTACAGCATCCGCTACGGTAAATATAACAATATCACCAGGTAGAAGTTACCTGTTGCAGCAGGTTAAATGACAGGCGATAAAAAAATATCAGATAAATCATAATATTACATCTTGGTATATGAATTGAATATGAACTGTGACAGCGATAAGTATAAGGAGCAATGTCATGGGATATTCCGGTTGGACGCAGTCAACTCAGCTGAGTGCTGCTGAAGCGCGCTTACTGCATGGTGCCTATACGGTGTGTGTATCCGCGGAGCAATTTTTTTGTCGTGCGACACAACAGGTAGCCAGCAGCAATTTACGCTATAAATTCATACAGTTAGCCACCTTGCACCGCGAAGCAGCGCAGCGTCTGCCTGGCACCGGCGCTCAGCCAACTAAAGTGATCGATGTGAATAATGAGCTGGCTGCAGTGCAGTTTTGGTATCTGCATCAAACCGCCACGTTACCGGAACAAGCTTTACAGCAGCCTGCCCTTACTGAGCTGTCCGGTTTGCTGCAACAGCAACTGCGGGTGCTGCGCCGGCTTACGGCCACTTTGCGCAGTAAGCCGGCCAGAGTAGCCTTAGCCCAATTGGTGGCAGAGCTGCAAATTAGCAATGACCAGCTACAGCCACTACTGAAAGAATTACCGGTTACCCGGCAATAACTACAAACAAAAAATTAACATAAACTGAATGTTTAAAAAATGGTGATTAAAAACAGCTGCTTATGTTTTGGCACTAAACTGGCATCAGGTTTAACGTCTCACTACAAAGGAGCGACAACATGAAACGTACAACTTTAACAATGATGATGGCTTTGGCGTTAACCACAACTGCAGTGACTGCCAACGATTGGAAAGACGGTGCCAAAGATGCGTGGATTGACGGTAAAGTTGAAACGACCCTGTTATTGAACGGCAACTTGAATTCGTTTGATATTAATACCGATGTGAAAAACGGTGCGGTAACACTTACCGGTAAAGTAGAAAGTGACGTAGATAAAGCACTGGCAGAAGAGCTGGTAGAAAACCTGGACGGTGTCACCGGGGTAGATAATCAGCTGACAGTTATGGCGTCTGACAGCAAAGCTGCCGGCAAAGATAACAGCGGCTTAAAAGATGCCAAAATTGCCACTGTGGTAAAAACCCGTTTATTGTTTGAATCAGAAGTCAGCGGCACCGCCATTGATGTTGATGCCAAAAACGGCGTGGTAACGCTGCAGGGCGAAGTGGAGTCTGATGCGGAAAAAGACTTAGCGGTAGCGATAGCAAAAAACACCACTGATGTCAGCCGCGTGATAGACAAGCTGGAAGTTGCACAATAATAAGGTGCAATGAGCAACAATAGCGGCCTGCGCCGCGTTGAGTAAAATAAACGCCGATCTGTGCTTCACCGCCGGATCGGCGTTTTGCTGTCTGTTGCACTATCCGGTATGCTCTGGCCACTGATTGCAGTGGTGTTTTTATTATGCGCATTTTGCACACTTCAGACTGGCATTTGGGCCAGCACTTTATCGGCCGTAGCCGTGCTGCTGAGCATCAGGCATTTTTGCACTGGTTGATCACACAGGTAGATGAGCTGCAAATTGACGCCATTATTGTTGCCGGCGATATTTTTGACACCGCCACCCCGCCCAGCTATGCGCGGGAGCTGTACAACCGCTTTATCGGCGCCTTGCAACGCAGTCGCTGTCAGTTAGTGATCTTAGCCGGTAACCATGATGCTGCGGCGGTACTGAACGAAAGCAAAAACCTGTTGCAGTACCTTAATACGCAGGTATTTGCCGGCGGCAGCGCTGAACTGGCAGAGCAACTGGTGTTGCTAAAAGACAGACAACAACAACCGGCGGCGCTGTTGTGCGCAGTACCGTTTTTACGCGCGCGGGATCTACTGCAAAGCCAGGGCGGACAAAGTGCTGCTGATAAGCAACGCAGCCTGCAACAAGCGATAGCAGAACATTATCAGCAATTGTATGCGCTGGCGCAGCAATATAATGCACAGCATCAACAACAACTGCCGATTATTATGACCGGCCACCTTACCACACTGGGCGTGAGCCGGTCTGAGTCGGTACGTGATATTTATATTGGTACCCTTGAGGCCTTTCCGGCAGATGCGTTTCCCGCTGCAGACTATATCGCGCTGGGGCATATCCATCAAAGTCAGCAATTAAAAGCCGGCACGGACATTCGCTACAGCGGCTCACCTATAGCGCTGAGTTTCGATGAAGCAGGCCAACAAAAGCAGGCCTGGTTACTGCAGTTCAGCGCGGGTAATAAAAGTGTGACCAGTCTGGCTATTCCGTGTTTTCAGCCGCTGCGCAGTATTAAAACCGACCTGGCCGGTCTAACGGCAAAGGTACAGCAGGCGGTTGCTGAGTTAGCAGCGGGTGAACGCTTGTGGTTAGAGTTAGTGATCAGCGAAACCGATGCCTATCTTTCTGACTTACAACAAAGGGTAGAGCAGTTACTACAAGACTTGCCGGTAGAACTGCTGCGGCTGCGCCGGCAACGCAGTAGCCAGGCGGCCGGTTTAACGGTAGCTGCACAACAAAGCCTGGCCGAGTTATCCGCCACTGAAGTGTGGCAGGCGCGGCTGGAGACGGAATCGCTGAGTGCGGAACAACAGCAGCAGTTAACCGGCCTGCATCAGCAGGTGCTGGAAAAGGTGCAGGAGGCGCAATGAAAATTTTGTCGGTACGGCTGCAAAACCTGAACTCACTGCGCGGCGAGTGGCAGATTGATTTTCGTCAGGCGCCGTTTAGTCAAAGTAATATATTTGCTATTACCGGGCCGACCGGTGCCGGCAAAACCACCATTCTTGATGCTATTTGCCTGGCGTTGTATCACCAAACCCCGCGTTTAAAAACCTCACCCACCAGTAATGAACTGATGACACGGCATACCAGTGAATGTTTGGCGGAAGTCGAATTTGAAGTAGCTGGTGTCGGTTACCGTGCATTTTGGAGCCAGCGCCGTGCCAGAGGGCAGAGTGACGGCAACCTGCAGGCGGCAAAAACCGAACTGGCCAGGCTGGACGGCACTATTTTGGCAGAGAAAACCAGCGACAAGCTGCGGCTGGTTACTGAGATTACCGGATTGGATTTTGGCCGTTTTACCAAATCAATGCTGCTGGCGCAGGGTGGTTTTGCTGCGTTTTTAAATGCCGATGCCAACGAGCGTGCAGAATTGCTGGAAGAGCTTACCGGCACTGACATCTATGGCCGTATTTCAGCACAGGTGTTTGTTGATTGCCGTGAGCAAAAAGGCCAGTTGGAATTGCTGCAAGCCAGAGCTGGTGCAGTAGAGTTGCTTAGCGAGGAACAGCAACAAACGTTAGCCGCAGAGCTGGCAGGTTTAAAAACTGCACTGATGCAACAGCAGCAGGCTGTGACAGAGCAGCGCAAGTTGCTGCAGTGGCGCGAATATCTGAGTAGTGCAGAGCAAGAGCTACAGCGCGCAGAGCAGGAATTACAGCAGGCGCTGGCCGATACAGCCGCCCACCAGCCACAGTTGGCCAGGCTGAGCGCTTATCAGCCTGCCAGTAAGCTGGCCCCGCTGCACAGCGCCATGCAAGCATTGCAACAGCAAGAGCAGCAGTGCCGGCAGGAACAGCAAAGCCTGACAACGCAGCTGTCACAGGCAATCAAGCGGCAGGCTGATATGCTGTGGCAGGGCACGCAGTCTTTGCAACGGCTGCAGCAGGCCAACCGGCAGCAGATGCAGCAGTTACACACTCAGCAGCAACAAGATGTGCAGCAACAGACAGTGTTAACAGCACAACAGAGCGAGCTTAGCGCCACGGCGCAACAACTGGCGACGCAGTTAGATGGTGTAGCCTTTGAGCAATTGCGCCAGCAACAGCAACAACGTCGTGAGCAGCAATACCGTTTGCAGCAGGTGCAACAGCAGTTGCAGCAACAGCACAAATGGCAGCAACAATGTGAGGTGTTAAAACAGCAGCTCAGTAGCGCACAGCAGGCACTACAGCCGGTGCAGACAGAGCTGGCGGCATTGCGCCGGCAGTATCAGGTATTACAAGAGCAGATCCGCGACAAAAAGCAGTTACTGCAGCAGCAACAACTGATAATGCAGTTGTCTGCGCATCGTGACCGCTTGCAGCCAGAGCAACCCTGCCCGCTGTGCGGCGCCACTGAACACCCGGCAGTGAGTGCTTATCAACAGCTTAGTAGCAGCACGACTGAACAGGAGTTACAGGCACGGGAGGCAGAGCTGGAGCAAACACGGTTGCGCGGCGATCAGTTAAATAAAACAGACGCCGCGTTGCAGGCAGAGATACAGCAGTTGCAGCAGCAAATAACGCAGCTTAGTGCGGATTTGACCGCACTGCATACCGATATTGAACGCGCAGCGCCCGGTAGCACAGCAGACAGCATTGCAGAGTCGTTACAGATTCTGCTGACAGAGCTCGATAACGCCGGGCAGAAACTTCATCAGTTGGAACTGGCACAACAGCAGTTGCTGCAGGTAAAACAACAAGTGCAGGACACAGAGCGGCAGCAGGCTGCACTGCAACACCGTTTGCAACTGGCGCACCAGCAAAGCCAGCGCTTAGACGAACAACAAGCAGAGCTGAACAGCCAATACAGCGATTGGCAGCAGCAGTGGCAGGCGATGCAACAACCGGAACCTGCAGTGCCCGCTGCGGCTATAACGCCGGCAGAGCTGACGGCCGGCTTACAGCAATTACAACAACAAGTGCAGCAATGGCAGGGGCAACAGCAGGTGTTGGCGCGTCAGCAACAGCAACTTGCGGCGCAACTACACCAGGCAGAGCAACAATGGCAGCAAGCGTTGGCCGGCAGCAGTTTTGCCAGCGAAGCGGATTTTAAAGCGGCCCTGTTAACTGATGTACAGCTAAGCAGCTTACAACAGCTGCAGCAACGCCTGCAGCAAGCTGAGGTGGCAGCCCGGCGACTGCTGACAGATTGGCAGCAACGACGCGACCTGTTGGCGCAACAGCAGCAAACGCCGCTGACGGCAGCAGAGCTGAGTGATACATTGCAACAGCAGGAGCAGGATGTGCAGCGGCTGACAGAGCAGCAGGGCCGGCTGCAGCAGCAACTCAGCAGTAATGCTGAACGGCGTGATACACAGCAACAGCTGTTGCAGCTGATTGCCGCTCAACAACAGCAATATGAGCACTGGCAGCGGTTAAACAGCCTGATTGGCTCGGCCGATGGCGCCAAATACCGCCGCTTTGCCCAGGGGCTGACTCTGCAACAACTTATTGTGTTGGCGAATCGTCAGCTGGCGCTGCTACACAACCGCTATCAGCTGGCGCGGCATAGTGAGACTGAACTGGAATTAGTGGTGCTGGATACCTGGCAAGCGGACAGCCTGCGTGATACCAAGACCTTGTCCGGCGGAGAGAGTTTTTTGGTCAGTTTGGCCTTAGCTCTGGCGCTGTCAGATTTAGTCAGCAACAAAACCCGTATAGATTCGCTGTTTTTGGATGAAGGTTTTGGCACCCTGGATGCGGATACGCTCGACAGTGCACTTAATGCATTGGATAACCTGCACGCCAACGGCAAGATGATTGGCATTATCAGTCACGTAGAAGCGTTAAAAGAGCGGATCCCGCTGCAAATTAAAGTAGAAAAGCAGCAGGGCCTGGGGTACAGCCAAATCCGGATTGTCAGTTAGTTTGTTGCTTGCCCGCGGTTAAATCAACATCAATACAGTATATTTGTGGTTCACCGTCTGCCAGCTGCACTACCGCATGGCCGGAAAAAACTGCAACCATACTGCCGTCTTTGCGCTGCAACAGCAGCTCTTCGGAGGGGATAGCGACACCCGTAGCCGCCATTTGCGCCATGGCGGTACCCACAGCTTTATGCATCGCCGGGGGAATAATCAGATCAAGCAGATTACTGCCAAGCGCTTCTGCTTTACTGTAGCCATAAATGAGCTCGCTGGCTTTGTTCCAAAATATGGTTGTGCCGTCGGCATTGTAGCCCTGGATAGCGATTTGCGGCGTGTTGTCCAGCAGGGTGCGAAAGCGCAATTCGCTTTCTGCCAGTTTTTGCCGTGTGGCGCGTTGCTCGCTGATATCATGGATCACGGAAATGAAATAGGCAGTTTCGTTAGTGCGGACAATAGCCACCGATAATCTGGTCCACAGTGTACTTCCGTCTTTGCGCAGATAACGTTTTTCCAATGTATACTCTTCAGTCTCGCCGTTAATAACACGCTGTAATGATTCAAGATCTTTTTCTAAATCGAGTGGGTGCGTTAGCTGCTGAAAAGTCAGTTTTGTCAGCTCAGCGTAGCTGTAACCTAACATCTGACAAAAAGCCCGATTTACGTGTAACAGAGCACCTTGTAATGAGACATGGGCAATGCCGGCAGCGGCGTAGTCAAAGGTATCACTTAATGCCCGTTCAGAAACACGCAGTGACTTGGCGTAAAGTTGTTTTTGATTGAGTAAAAACCACGCGATTGCAGCCGTCAGGCTGACATAAAAATAGCCCTTGTAGCTCTGATATTGTGTCAGTGTGGCGGCGTCGCTTATCAGCACTGCTAATAACCTGTCACTGCCGCTGATCCACAGCAGACCAAATACAAGGTACATGGCAGCGCCAAACCAGGGCCGGTGTAGTACGGATGGTTTATGCTGTTGCTTATTTACGATCATTACACCTGCTTGGGAACTGATAATTTATCTGTTACAGCAAGCATAGCGCAATTATTCGGCGGTGATACAAAATGACGGTAGATCAAACTGTTGATAGTAAAGGGCCCGCATAAAGCGGGCCCGTATTCATCAGAATGAGTACACCAAGGTAAGAGACGTTTGTGTATCGGTTTTCTTTTTATCGACCGGTACATCAGAGTCGTTCTGCACCAAAAAGGCCGCTTTCATTTGCAACGAACCGTTAATTTTGGCCAGCAATGAAGTCTCGGCAATAGTACGGGTGTTGTCTTCACCGTACTCAACGCTTAATGTCTGGGCAAAACTGGCTGACTCGCTGATTGTCCAGTTAAACGCTGCTGCACCACGTACGATCATACCGTTTTCTGTTTCACCGGTGGAACGTTCGCCATTGAAATAACCCGGACCAATTTCGACATCCAGCGACTTATCTTCGACGTTATACAGCCGGGTGCCATAACCTACAGCTAAGGTGGTGTACTTGAGGTAAGCGCCGAATTTGTCATCGGTGTAAGAACCAAACACAAATAACTTATCAAACTCATTATCCAGTTTATAAGCCGCTTTGGCTGAAATCAGATAACGTTCTGCCGACCGTTCGGTCACGCCGTCGTCGTTTTCATCTTCTTTAAAAAATGCGCTGAAAACATACTGGTTGCTCCATTGCTGCAGCTCTTGTTTGGCATCTATTTTACCGGTGACAGAGGTACCCACTGTGTTACCTGATGTGGTAATGGCACCCAGCTCGGCTGAGGTGGTCCATACTTTGTCACTGTTATCATCTGCCATGACATTAAAGGCGCTGACGGCCAGAGCAGCCGCCAAAAAAGAATACTTCATGTTTACTCCTGCTTGTCTTGCTTAATATGCACATCCATTTGCGGAAACGGAATGCCGATACCCTGTTCATCAAAAGTCAGTTTTACTTTTTCCAGCGTGTCCCAGTACACACCCCAGTAGTCCGCAGAGTTAACCCAGGGCCGGACATGGATGTTTACCGATGAATCTGCCAGGGCAGCTACTGCGATAACCGGTGCAGGATCGGCCAATACCCGGGCATCCTGTTTAATAATATCAGTAAGAATTTGTTTCGCTTTACGCAAGTCGGCGTCGTAACTGATACCGATTAACAAATCAACGCGACGGATGGGTTCAGCGGAATAATTGGTAATAGCGCTGCCGGTAACCTGAGCATTGGGTACTATCACCAGCTTGTTATCCGGTGTTTTCATAATGGTTTGGAATATTTCAATTTTATCCACAGTACCGGTAATACCACCGGCATCAATAAAATCGCCGGATTTAAACGGCCGGAACAGAATAATTAAAATACCGGAGGCAAAATTGGCTAAAGAGCCCTGTAATGCCAAACCTATTGCCAAACCAGCGGCACCGAGGATGGCAATAAACGAGGTGGTTTGCACACCAATTTGCGACAACGCCATTAAGGCAGTCGCAATCAGAATAACCACATACACAATACTTGTAACAAAAGACACCACGGCCTTATCTACGCCGCGTGATAACAGCGACTTATCGAGAAAGCGCCGCACGCCTTTGGCGATAAAGCGACCAATATAAAAAATAACGATGGCAGCGACGATTTGCAGCAGGTAACCGAGGAGTACCTCGTGGTTTTCCTGAAATAACTTAGTAATTTCTTCCATAGTGTCGTCCTTTTTTTGGTCTGGATCTGGCAAACAGCGCAAATAATAGCATAGAAAACAGCTGGCCAGGCGCGGAGCATGGCACAAATTGTTAACTTCTGATGCCGGAAAAAGCTTGGTAGCAGCGGAAAAAAACGCTAAAATATACGCCTCTCTGTGGTGATTGTAGCTCAGTTGGTAGAGCCCCGGATTGTGATTCCGGTTGTCGTGGGTTCGAGCCCCATCAGTCACCCCACTTTAATTCCGCCGGCCAACATGGCATACCACTACAGCACTCACTTTTGCTAAACTGTTAGCATTTATCTTAGCTTTGAACCCCCTGCATGATTAATTTAGCTTCGTTACAGCAACAATTGCAGCAAGCAGATATGCCGCCGGTAGAGAGCTGGCAACCGGAATTTTGTGGTGACATCGCCATTCATATCGACGCCGAAGGCCGTTGGTTTTATCAAGACAGCCTGATCCAACGGCCGGCATTGGTAAAGTTATTCGCCTCTGTACTGGTGCGACAGCAGCAGGAGTATTTTCTGCAAACGCCGGTAGAAAAGGTGCGCATTAGCGTGGCTGATGCGCCGCTGTTAATTACCGACTGGCACTGGCAGCCAACCGATACCGGCCAGGCCCTGGTGCTTAGTACTAATTTACAGCAACAATTGGTTGTCAGTCCTGCTTACCCGTTGTTACTGCAGCAAGATCCACAGCAGCAGTTGTTGCCTTATTTACAGCTTTGGCGTGGTTTACAGGCGAAACTAAGCCGGAATGTCTATTATCAGTTGGCTGAGCAAACCAATGCTATATGGTGCGATGGCCGGGAGCACTATCAGCTGAAAAGTGCCGGTTATCCGTTTAGCTTCGCCATAGTGTAGCAACCAGCAGGCGGCACCAAAGAATGGTCGGTAAAAACCGGCACTTTGTCTCAAGCAGCTTGTTGTATACCACAGCTCTGTTATCACTGTTTAACTACCCACAATGTCAAAAGGCTTAAATAAAATGAAAAAAACGCCCGTTGCGCTGTTGCTTGGCTCCTTGCTGGCCGGTTTACCCGGTCATGCTGCTACCCTGATCCACGCCGGTAAGTTGATTACCGCAGAAGATAACAAAGTTCTGACTAATCAAACCATTGTAATAGAACAAGATAAAATTACCGCAGTGGAAGCCGGCTTCCGCCCGGCAACCGCAACTGATACCCTGATTGATTTGAGCAGCCATACTGTGATGCCTGGTCTGATGGATATGCATACACATTTTTATACCCAGTTCAGCCCGACAGTGTATAGCGAAGGCTTTACCATGAATGAGGCCGATTATGCCTTGCGCGGCGCCACCTTTGCGGAGAAAACGCTGTTAGCCGGTTTTACCACAGTACGTGAGCTCGGTGACAACCACCAGATCAGCACGGCGCTGAAAAAAGCCATTGCCAAAGGGTATGTCAAAGGCCCGCGTATTTTTGCTGCCGGCAAATCTATTGCCACCACCGGCGGTCATGCCGACCCGACTAACGGTATAGCGTTTGCGTTAATGGCGGACCCGGGGCCGAAAGAAGGGGTCATTAACGGTGCTGACGATGCACGCAAAGCGGTACGCCAACGTTATAAAGAAGGTTCAGACCTGATAAAAATTACCGCAACCGGCGGTGTGCTCAGCGTGGCGAAAAGTGGCAGCAACCCACAATTTACCGATGAAGAGCTGGCCGCTATTGTCAGCACAGCTAAAGATTACGGCATGAAAGTAGCGGTACATGCGCATGGTAAAGAAGGCATGGAACGGGCAATAAAAGCCGGCGTTGATTCGATTGAGCATGGCACCTATATGGATAAAACCACCATGGCGATGATGCGTAAGCAAGGCACCTATTTTGTGCCAACCATCAGCGCCGGCAAATGGGCAGAGGAAAAATCAGCCATTGCCGGTTTTTTCCCTGAGTTGGTGCGGCCAAAAGCGGCCACTATCGGCGGCAGAATTCAGCAAACTTTTGCTGAAGCTTATAAAGCAGGGGTTAAAATAGCTTTTGGCACCGATGCAGGCGTATTTGAACATGGCAACAATTGGCGTGAATTTGTCTATATGACAGAAGCCGGTATGCCGGCACTTGAGGCCATCCATAGCGCCACCATTGAAGGGGCAAAGCTGTTAGGCATCCAAAACGAGCTGGGCAGTATTAAAGTGGGTAAGATTGCCGACATTATCGCAGTAGCCGGCGATCCGCTGCAGGATATCAACCGGATGGGTGAGGTGAGATTTGTTATGAAAGCCGGCCAGATATACCGGCAGTAAGGCGTTATAACGGCCGGTTATGCCGGCCGGAAGCGAGCTAACAAAGCAGCTGCATCGGCAAGAATAAAGTCTTTTAAGTCTTGCTCTGCCTGTAACCTGACATTGTCTTGTTGCTGTGTCAGCGTTTTATCCTGCTGTTTGCGTGCTTTATGTGTCGGCATATCCTTAACTACCTGATACATCTGGTGCAGGCCGGGATAGCTTTGCACCGGGTCAGGTTTATGCTCCGGTACCAGATGATCCAGCAACACCCACAACCGCAGTGCTCCTTCCGACAGTTCACATTGTTGCTCCAGCATGGCCTTGCAAATCAGTACTATACTGTCGCGTAAGTACTGTTCTTTGTCGGCTTTTTGCTGTTGCTGCAACTTAGTTTGCTGCTGCAGTTGCCATAATAAGCTACCGGCATAAAATGCCAATGCTGCTACCACAATTACGGCCACCACCAGTAACATTACAGTTGTGCTGTTCAATGTTAGTCCTCGTCACCTAATAAATCTTTACGCCAGTCTTTACTCTCAAATGCCGCCAGCGGATCAATCTCAGCATCGTCCGTGTCAACGCCCAGCCCCAGCATATCCATTAGTTGCTCCAGCCTTGCGGTTTTGGCATTAAAATACTTGGCATCTTTACCGGTCAGGACCTCGTTTTGCTCTACCCGCTCCAGTAATTGTTGCAGATAGCTGTCGTTTTCTATCAGTGCCAGTTCCTGCTGCGGCGTTAACTCAGCGGCTTTGGCCTTAGCCAAACTGGCTTTGGGCTGCAGTAATACCGGCGGCTGTTGTGGTTTTTCAGCCTGCGGCGTTAACGAAACCGGCGTTTTGCTGCCAATACGTTTGTCTTTCTTACCGGACTCTTTTACGGCCTCAGTTTTTATTGCCACTACATTATTGCGGTTACCTGACTTCAGGCCGGATCCCTTTTTCTTGGTTTCCTCTTTGGGCTCGCGGGTTTTGCGGGCATCTTCCGCTGACAAATGGCGTAAACCATTCGGGCCGGCGGAGCGGGTTTTTTTCTGACGAGTCATGTTTGTTACCTGTAAAAAAGGGCGCACATTTTAACCAGTTTTACGCCGAAACACTAATGCTTTCGGCGCTGCAGTATTACCACATCTTTATCGGCAATATTCAGAGTAAAACCATCACGCTCTGCCAAATAAGCAAAGGTGTTTACTGAAAAAAAACTGACATGGGTCGGGTCCAATTTATAGTGCCAACCGGCAAACGCAGCTGCAGTGGTATAACGCTTGGTCATAATCGCCAGAATGCCACCTGGTTTCAGTAGTTTTAGCCACTGTGCCCATTCGTGTGCCGGGTTAACAAAATGCTCTATAGCTTCACTGCAGCTGATAAAGTCGTAGCGTTGTTGCAGTACCGTTGTATCGGCCGCAAAATAAGGATCCCATACAGCCATATGTTGGCCGGCTTCGCGCAGCATCTTAGCCAGTAGGGGCCCGGGACCGCAGCCAAAATCCAGTCCCGACAAACCTGTCGCCGGTAAACTGGATAACAACGGCTGCGCCAGCCGGTTTAAAAATCGGCGGTAACCCGGGTCGTCCAGATTATTTTCGTGCAGCTGATATTGCGCCAACTCTTCGGTGTCAGACAGCAAGCTGCTGCGATCGGCAAACACCAGCTGACATTGCTGGCACTGGAGATAATGGCGGCGCGTGTCTTGATGGAAAGGTAGAATACTGTTTGCATAGCAAAGCGGGCAATGGTTATTGGGCATAATAACAGGCTAAACTAACTAAAAGAAAAAGGGCGATAAGATGTCTTATCGCCCCGGATATATTTGTGTCAAGTGGACACTTCTCTCATTCGCTGTCATCTTCCTGATGTTGCTTCAACGCCCTGTCTGTTCTTATTCCGTTTGTTATAGCGCCGTCCTGGCTATCTGATTTTATTTTTTACGATCTTCCTGATGCTTTCGTAATCATCCCTGAGCGTGAAACCACGCAGCACATCTTCCTGATGTGACTAAAACTAAGGCACCGCGCACTTGCGTACTGGTACTATTACTTCCCTGCGGCTAGTCCCTGTTTTAATTCGTTACAAAGTGTAACTGCTGAACAATTTACTCTTATCTGCTCAGATGGCAAGACATTGGTGAAAAAAAAAACGTTTCTTAGTTTTGCTAAGCATTTTTATAGATTATTTTCAGCCACTTATGGAGAATACATGGTATGGGGAAAGTTCAATAAATTTGTAATGCCCGCTCTTTTCTCACAGAAAATGTGAGATATATCTCACAAATAACGCTGCAGCGCATAAAAAAACCGGCGATTAACGCCGGCTTTTTTGCGATTAACGCGGTGATAAGCCGGCTTAATGTAACCCGCCCAGATACTGTGACAACACTTCGATATCGTCATCGGTCAATTTTTTCGCGATATCCTGCATCATACCATTCAGGTCATTTGCGCGTTGGCCGCTGCGGAATTCTTTCAAGGTGGTTTTCAGATAATTGGCATGCTGGAAAGAGATTTTCGGAAAACCTCCCAGGCTGGTGCCTGAACCGCGCGGACCATGACAAGCAATGCAGGCTGCAATGCCACGTTCAGCATCACCACCACGGTACAGTTGTTCGCCGCGGGCAATAACATTTTCCGGCGTAGTACCGGCTTTCATTTTTTGTGAAGCAAAGTAAGCGGCTAAATCTTTCATATCTTGATCTGACAGGGCTGCCACCATACCAAACATAATACTGTTGTTACGGCCTTGCTTGCCGCCTGTTTCCATACCTTGTTTATAGTTCCTCAGCTGCTTATACAGGTAAGGTGCATGTTGGCCGGCAATTTTGGGATACATGTCAACTACACTGTTACCATCTGCACTGTGGCAGGCGGCACATACTGCAGCTTTCGCTTTACCTGCTTCGGCATCGCCGTCAAACGCTTGGGCTGTTCCGATTAGACCGAGTAACAGCGTCAGTGGAAGTAGAATTTTTTTCATTTTTTATCCGTCTCTGTCCGCATTAAACCGCCAGCATACTGGCAACCAAGTATAATAACCCTAATTTTTATGCCTATTTTACACGAAACTGCTCAAAGTAAAATCCCATACAGCGCGCAAAAGCTTCTGCCGATCTCTCAGATCCGCTACAATGACGTCAAATTATTCGCCGGAGAAGGCAGTGTACAAGTCAAAAATTAATTATCAGCGCACCACATTTTTAACCAGTGCCCCTGATATCAGGGCATTACCGGCAGATACTGGCATTGAAGTTGCCTTTGCCGGCCGGTCTAATGCCGGTAAGTCCAGTGCGTTAAATACGCTGACGCGGCAAAATAGTTTAGCCCGCACCAGTAAAACACCGGGCCGTACCCAGCTGATTAATACTTTTAGTTTGGACGAGCAGCGCCGACTGATCGATTTACCCGGCTATGGTTTTGCCAAAGTACCGCTGGCAGTAAAAGAAAAGTGGCAAAAGTCGCTGGCGGAGTATCTTACAAAACGCGCCAGTTTGAAAGGGTTGGTGGTACTGATGGATATTCGCCATCCGTTAAAAGATTTAGATCAGGATCTTATTCAATGGGCAATTGACAGCAAACTGTCTGTGCTGATCTTACTGACTAAAGCCGACAAGCTGGCCTCCGGCGCCCGCAAGAAAACGGTGCTGGAAGTACGTGAGGCGACACTGGCGTTTATGGGTGACATTACTGTGCATGCTTTCAGCTCACTAAACAAGCTTGGTTTGCCGGAGTTAGAGCAGGTATTGGACTTGTGGTACGGCGCAGAAAACGTCGCTGCTGCTGAATAGCAGACATAAAAAAACCGACACCCTTGGGTGTCGGCCATAGCAAACGGGGAGAAGCTATAATTTCAAATCAACAGGGTGTCTTATCGCTAAGACAACGCCATTATACAGCAAATTTTTAATGTTTGAAGTATTTGCTCTAAAAAATCTAAGAAATTTTCAGTTTCGCTTCCGCTGTGTTGCCGGGCAACATAGTAGCTTTCACCGTTGTTACCGATAAATTTGTTGATTCTGCTGGTTTTTCAGGCAAAAAAAACGCCCCATTGCAAGCAATGGGGCGGCTAAATAAGCCTACTTTCATTGGCGGTAGCGCAACAACGCTGGCCTGAAAGATAGAACATCTTACCTCTGTACCCTACAGTTGAAATTTTAATCTGCCAGCGCAGAAATGCAAGTTTTTTCTGTAATAAAACTACAAAAAGTGCTTTTTATTTGTGCTTATTACTTTTTTTGGTAATTTAATTACTTGTTTTAGCATGCGTTAAGATAAAAAAAGCCCCGCTAAATAACGGGGCATGAAAGTGTGACAGGAGAGAGATTAACTTAACTATAATCTCTGACTGCGTAGGCAGAATTAAGTTCCCTGCTAATGTGCTTCGTCCCAGTTATCGCCGGAACCGGCTTCTGCCAACAGTGGAACATCGAGTTCAGCTGCGGTGGCCATTAGCGCCACCAGTTGTTGTTTTACCGCGTCAACTTTGTCGGCATCAACTTCAAACACCAGTTCATCGTGTACTTGCATAATCATGTTGGCGGCCGGGTTAGCCTGCTGTTGCAGCCAGTTGTCTACCACTATCATCGCTTTCTTAATGATATCAGCTGCGGTGCCTTGCATTGGTGCGTTAATGGCGGCACGCTCTGCGCCTTTTCGGCGCATCATATTTTGCGCATTAATTTCCGGCAAATACAAACGCCGGCCAAACAAGGTTTCGACATAGCCTTGCTCGTGAGCTTGTTTACGGGTGCGTTCCATATAGTCCAGTACGCCGGGGAAACGTTCAAAATAGCGGTCGACATATTGCTGCGCTTCGTTGCGGCTAACCCCCAGTTGTTTCGCCAGGCCAAATGCCGACATACCGTAAATCAGACCAAAGTTCACGGCTTTGGCGCTGCGGCGTTGATCTGATGTAACCTCATCCAATTTAACGCCGAACACTTCTGCTGCAGTAGCACGGTGAATATCGCGACCTTGTGCAAAAGCATCCAGCAAGGCCTTATCTTGCGACAAGTGCGCCATAATACGCAGTTCAATTTGTGAATAGTCGACGGCGACAATTTTTTTGCCGGGCGGTGCAATAAAAGCCCGGCGAATGCGACGGCCTTCTTCGGTACGGATAGGGATATTCTGCAGGTTAGGATCGGTAGAACTTAAACGGCCGGTAGCCGCGACAGCCTGATGATAAGAGGTATGCACCCGGCCGCTTAGCGGATGCTGCATTTTCGGCAGCTTATCGGTATAAGTAGATTTAAGCTTGCTTAAACCGCGGTGTTCTGTGATCAGCTTGGGAAATTCATATTCTAATGCCAGTTCTGCCAATACTTCTTCAGCGGTAGACGGCGCGCCGGTGGGCGTTTTTTTCAGTACCGGCAGGCCCATTTGCTCAAACAGAATTTCCTGCAACTGCTTGGGCGAAGATAAATTAAACGGCTTGCCGGCCTGCTCATAAGCGAGCTGCTCCAGCTCAGCAATACGGTTGGCTAATTGCTCGCTTTGTTTTGCCAGCAAGCTACTGTCTATTAATACGCCGTAACGTTCGATGCGCGACAGGATATCTACCAGCGGCATTTCGATATCGCGTAATACGCTGACCAGGCCGCTATGCTGTTGCAGCTGCGGCCATAGTTTCTGATGCAACTGCAGCGTGATATCGGCATCTTCGGCGGCGTATTGCGCGGCTTTCTCCAGCTCTATCTGGTTAAAGGTCAGTTGTTTGGCGCCTTTGCCGGCAATATCTTCAAAGCTGATGGTTTTCTGCCCCAGATATTTCAGCGCCAGGCTGTCCATATCATGGCGCGATGCCACTGAGTTCAGCACATAAGACTCCAGCATGGTGTCAAAACGCACACCTTTTAATGCTATGCCATAGCGCGCCAGCACACTTTGGTCGTATTTCAGGTTCTGTCCGACTTTGGCTTTGCTGTCATCTTCCAGCCAGGGTTTTAGTTGCGCCAGTACCCAATCGCGCTTCAATTGTTCCGGCGCGCCGACATAATCGTGTGCTACCGGTACATACCAGGCGCAGCCGGCGGCAGTGGCTACTGACAAGCCCACCAGTTCTGCCTGCATATAGTCCAGGCTGGTGGTTTCGGTATCAAAGGCAACCAGTTCGCAGCTGTGCAATTGCCGCAGCATGGCATTAAATGCTGCTTCGTCCAGTACGGTGAGGTAATTTGCCGCGGCTGCGTTGGCGACGTTACTGTCGGTATCATCAGTGCCGGCGAACATATCCGTTTGCGCGGTTTGTGGCTTTGCTCTGGCTGCAGCGGGTTCGTTATCCAACACTTCGGCTAACCAGCGGCGGAATTCGCATTCGGTGTACAGCTTTGCCAGCCGGCTATTGTCCGCTGCTTTAATGGCCAGATCGGCCAATTGATACGGTAGCTCGACATCGGTTTTGATGGTAGCCAACTGATAGGACAATTTTAACTGCTCATGAAACTCCTCCAGCTTGGCAACCATGGTTTTGGCACCACGAAAGCTCAGTGCCGGCACCTTGTCCAATTGCTGATATATCTGCTCAATAGAACCTAAACCCTGCAATAATGCGGCGGCAGTTTTCTCGCCTACGCCGGGTAAGCCCGGGATGTTATCGACTTTGTCACCCATCAGTGCCAGATAATCGATAATCAGCTCCGGACCAACGCCAAATTTTTCTGTTACGCCTTGCGGGTCAAGCAGGGTGTTGGTCATGGTATTGATCAACGTAACATGCTCGTCTACCAACTGAGCCATATCTTTGTCGCCGGTTGAAATCAGCGTATGCCGGCCTTCACGGCTGGCCTGGCGTGACAGTGTGCCAATCACATCGTCGGCTTCTACACCACTAACACATAACAAAGGCAGGCCCATGGCTTCAATAATGCGGTGCAGCGGTTCAATTTGGCTGCGCAGATCATCCGGCATTGGCGGGCGGTGGGCTTTGTATTCACTGTACATTTCATTGCGAAAGGTCGGCCCTTTAGCATCGAACACTACTGCCATCTGTGTTGGCTGATATTGGCGTAGCAAGCTTTTCAACATGTTAACCACACCATAGATGGCGCCGGTAGCTTCACCGCGGGAGTTAGTTAAGTGCGGTGGCGAATGATAAGCGCGGAATAAATAGGAGGATCCGTCGACCAGGATCAGCGGCGTGCCACAGATGGTAACCATGAATGTTTGTCCTGCAGAAATAAAGCTATAGCATGCCACAGAGCCAGGCTGGCTGCCAGTAACAGCGCAGCGGCGCGTTTAGGCAAACCTGTGGATAACTTTGTGCAAAACCAAAGCGGAAATGCCGGCTTCTCGAACAAAGATCCGGTTATTATAATACTTAAGTCATTGTTTTTAGTTTAAAAAAATAGGGGTGTACTACAGTGCCCATATTATTATTCTTATACTTTTGTTTTGTGGAAAACGTTTAGTAGCGCTTTCCTGCCGGTAGTTAACACACAGGTTGCCCTAACACACCGGTCAAATAGACTATCATATTGCCGCCAGATTCAAAGCGAAACCGTTAAATAATTTTGCTTTAAAAAAAACCGCTAACCTAAGCGAAAAGTATATGTAGTAACCATGCTTGTTACCGAGGTGAAACACTGGCTGCAGTACAGGGCTTCCCCTTACCGCAGCTTGGAGGCTATAATGGCGCAAACTTTGTGCGGACTTTACGACAGGAACCCAGAAGATGAAAAAAATAACTATCGCTTTCGCCTTGCTGTTAACAACTTTTGGCATTCAAGCCAGTGCAGAAGCAGATAAGGAAGCGTTAGCTAAACGTCTGGCTCCGGTCGGTCAGGTGTATGTTGCTGGTGCAGTGGTGGCTTCAGAAGCGGCTTCCGGCCCGCGCAGTGGCGAAAAAGTATATCAGACAGCCTGTTTTGCCTGTCATGGCACCGGCGCACTGGATGCACCAAAAAAGGGTGATGTGGCGTGGAAAGCACGGATGGAACAGGGCTTCGATACCCTGCTTAAGCATGCTATTGAGGGGATCCGCAATATGCCGGCCCGCGGTACTTGTGCCGATTGCTCTGATGATGAAATTGCCGCTGCCATTAAATTTATGACTGACGGCGTGTAACTGTTTTATTATTTCTATCGCGCCTAAGGCTGCGTTATTGCAGCCTTAGGCTTTTTTGTACCTGAATAAAATAATTTTGCCTAAGCACAGAGGCTGCTAATGCCGTGTAGGCTCTTCCATGTGGTTAAATTTTGTGCATAATGGGCGCAATTAAATAATAAGTCGTTCTGGTATGGTCGACAAAAAATCACAAGAGTCAGGGTTGAAGGAAGCAACACAACTGAACAAACGTTTGCAACTGGCTGAAAATAAAATACGCCGCTTAACGTTACTGACAAAACGTTATAAACAGGCGTACATCACCCAGGGTGCTCTGTTAAAGCTGTCAGAATTAGCCAGTACTATTAGTGATATGCGGGACTTTTATCCGGCTATCCATAAAATGGTATCTGAACTGCTGCACGCTGAAAATTTCTATGTGGTGTTTTACGACAGTGACAGTGAGCATTATTCGCCGCAGTATTTTTCTGATGAAAAAGACCAGCAACTTATTGCACAAGTGCCATCCGGCGCATTCTCGTCGGGGTTAACCGGCTACGTTGCGCGCACCGGGCAAGCGTTGTTATGTGATCGTGAACAATTCAGCCAACTGGTTTTGCAAGGCCATATTCAGCAACAAGGTTCAGCCAGCGACCACTGGTTAGGTATTCCGCTGTGCCGCGGTACTCAGGTTATCGGTGTAATGGCCATTCAGTCGTATAATGCCAAACAGCTATATACCGACAGTGACCTTGCGTTGTTCAGCAGCATAGGTGGCCACACTATCAGCGCTCTGGACCGGGTGAAAAGCCGCGAACTGCTGGAAGACACAGTGCGCCAGCGTACGCAGCAGTTACAAAAGATCAATCAGTCGCTGCAAAAAGAAATTAAAGAGCGCACGAATGCCGAGCAATTGCAGGCGGCGTTGTACCGGATCTCAGAGTTAACGGCCAGTAGCCGTGATATGAACAGTTTTTATAAAGCGGTGCATGTGGTGTTGTCGGAGCTGATGCCGGCAGAAAACTGTTACATCGCCTTGCTGGATCAGGACAGAACCAAACTAACCTTCCCGTTTTATCTTGATCAATATTCGCCGCCGGCGCGCGAGCGTCCGATAAGCCGTGGCTTTACTGAATATGTGATTCGCTGTGCGGATGCGCGCTTAATTAACAGTGCCAGTGCGCAACAATTGGTTGAAGCCGGCGAAATCAGACGCGGTATGGCTGACCCCATGCGACCGGCCCTGCATTCGACCAGTTGGCTTGGCGCGCCGTTATTGATCGACCAGCAGGTTATTGGTGTTATCGCGCTGCAGTCTTATGAGCAAAGTTACAGCTATGGTGAGGTCGAGCTGAACATTTTACGTTTTGTGTCACAGCACATCGCGGTGGCTATTCAACGTAAATTGGGCACAGAGCAACAAAAACGGCATCAGGAAGAGTTAGAGCGCAAGGTATTCGAAAGCACCCGCGAGCTGCGCCAAACCAATCTGTTTTTACGCTTACAGGTAGAGGAGCGTAAAAAGGCCGAGCAAAAACTGTTTTATGAAGCCAATCATGACGCACTGACCGGGTTGGCTAACCGGCAAATGTTTCTGCAACAACTAAAACAACAATTTGCCCTGAGTAAACGCCAGCCGCAGCTGAGTATGGCGTTACTGTTTATCGACTTAGACCGCTTTAAGCTGATTAACGACAGTTTGGGCCATCATGTTGGCGATGCGTTTTTAATTGAAGTTAGCAAACGTCTGCAAAGCACGGTGCGCGAGCACGATTTAGTTGCCCGTCTTGGCGGTGACGAGTTTGTCGTGTTGCTGACCAGCCTGTTGCATGACACCGATGCTGAAGACGTGGCCGAGCGGATTATCGATAAGGTACGGCAGCCATTTTTACTGCAGGGGCAGCAAGTGCATTCCGGTGCCAGCATCGGCATTGCTTATTTCGACAGTGATCACAGTAAAGCTGAAGCCTTATTGCGCGATGCTGATGCGGCTATGTATCAGGCAAAATCGATGGGGCGCAACCGCTTTGTTATTTTTAACGAAACCATGCGCGAACAAATGTTGCAGGCCCTGACGATGGAGCAGGTAATGCAGCAGGCATTAGAGCAGCAACAGTTTACCGCGGTATATGAACCGGTGTTGTGTGGCCAGGCCCGTAGCCTGATGGGCTATGAGGTGCATACGCAATGGCAGCATCCGCAACTGGGTACCCAGTACGATTTTAATAAATACGCCACTGAAGCCGGCTTAATGCCACAAATTGAGCAGCTGATGCTACACCAGGCCTGCCGGCAGTTAGCGATAAGTAGCGACGACACCGGTTTGTTAACCGTGCGTCTGAGCATACAGCACGTGCAGCAAGCTGAACTGTTTGAGGTATTAAAGCGGCAAATAGCCACAGTGCAGCATAAACATCGCTTGTGCCTGGCGTTTACCGAGCGCGAAGTGTTACAAACGACATCGACTGCACAGGCATCGTTGCAGCAGTTGAAGCAAACCGGGGTGCGGCTGGCATTGCATAACTTTGCCGCTGATGCCGCGCCTGTGGGCTTGCTACTACAGCAGTTGTTCGACTTTGTTAAACTGGACGCTGCTTTTTGCCGGCAGCTACCGCGCAATGAACAAAAACGCCAACTACTGCAAATGCTGCAGTCGCTGGCGTTAAGTTATAAATTCCGTTTACTGGCCGACGGTGTGGACAACGCCGATTTACTTAACCTGCTGCTGGCAGAAGGCTGTTGTTTTATGCAGGGTAAGTATGTTGCCGGCTTGTTGTCGGCACAAGAGCTGGCCAACACACCGTCAGTTGTTTTTCAGCAGCTGGCGTAAGCGGTCTATATGCGCCTGGCCGGTTTGCTGACGCTGCTCGGCTGTTTTCACCGGTACTGTGCTTTGCCATTCTAAATCATCCTGCGGCAATTCGTACAAAAACCGGCTGGGCTCCGGCCGTATCACTTCGCCAAATTGGCGGCGTTCTTTGGCATAGGTAAAAATCAGTTCGCGTTGGGCACGGGTAATACCGACATAGGCCAGCCGGCGCTCTTCCTCAACGTTATCCTCATCTATGCTGACCTGATGCGGCAAAATACCCTCTTCCATGCCCACCATAAATACATAGGGGAATTCCAGCCCTTTGGAGGCGTGCAGAGTAAGTAGTTGCACCTGATCGGCATTGTCGTCCTGCTCCTGGCGTTCCATCATATCGCGCAGTGTTAAGCGGGTGACGACTTCGGGCAAGGTCATCGGTTCGTCGTCATCTTTGCCTTGCAGCATTTCGCTGATCCAGCGATACAGCTCGTTAACGTTTTTCAGCGCCATTTCGGCGGCTTTCGGGCTGGTGCTGGTTTCAAATAACCAGGCTTCATAATGGCTCTGGCGAATTAAATCGCGTATCGCTTCAGCCGGGTCGGCGCGTTGTACGTTATCGGCTATGTTACTTATCCACTGGGCAAACTGTTTTACCGCATTATGGGCGCGGGCGGATAAATGCATCGACAGCTCGCTGTCGCAGCAGGCCTCAAACAAACTGATGTGTTTTTCATTGGCCAGGTTGCCCACCTGTTGTAAGGTTGCCGCACCAATTTCACGCCGCGGCACGTTAATAATCCGAAGCAAAGCGTTATCGTCGTCCTGGTTTACTATCAAACGCAAGTACGCCATCACATCTTTAATTTCACTGCGGGAAAAAAACGAGGTACCGCCGGATATTTTGTAGGGTATGCGGTTGGTCATCAGCGCTTTTTCAAATAAGCGCGATTGATGGTTACCGCGGTACAACAAGGCATAGTCGCGGTATTGGCTGCGGTTAATAAAGCGGTGCGAGATGATCTCGGCCACCACTTTTTCCGCTTCGTCTTCTTCGTGCTTACAGGGCAACACTTTTAACGGCACACCGTAACCGTTTTCACTGAACAGCTGCTTATCGAACTCGTGCGGGTTATTGGCAATTAATATATTGGCGGCCTTTAAAATGCGCTCGGCCGAGCGGTAGTTTTGCTCCAGCTTAATCACATTTAATGACGGAAAGTCAGTTTTTAACAGTGCCAGGTTTTGCGGCCTTGCCCCGCGCCAGGAGTAAATAGACTGGTCATCATCGCCCACCACGGTAAAACGCTGACGCTCACCCACCAGCCATTTCACCAACTGGTATTGGCTGGTGTTGGTATCCTGATACTCATCCACCAGCAGGTACTGAATTTTCTGCTGCCACTTTTGCCGTACCTCTGCGTTGTGCTGAAACAGCAAAGTAGGCATTAAAATAAGGTCGTCAAAATCCAGTGCGTTGTAGGCGGTAAGCTGTTGCGTGTAATGCTGATAATAATTAGCAAAGCTGATGCTTTGCGCATCCTGCGCCTCGCTAATGGCTTTGGCCGGCAGCGTTAATTCATTTTTCCAACTGCTGATACGGCTTTGCAGTGCGCGCAGTAAGTCTTTATCGCCCTGAATATCGTTTTCGCTCAGCTCTTTTAACAGCGCCATGCTGTCCTGATCATCAAACAGGGTAAAGTTGGCTTTATAGCCAATATGGCGGTATTCCTTTTTCAGGATCTCCAGCCCGAGGGTATGAAAAGTAGAGATAGTCAGGCCACGGGTGGCGGTTTTCGGCAGTTCGTGGTTAATCCGCTCGCGCATTTCGCGCGCCGCTTTATTGGTAAAAGTAACCGCCGCGATATGCCGTGCCGGCATGTCGCATTGCTGAATTAAATAGGCAATTTTGTTGATAATCACCCGGGTTTTACCGCTGCCGGCACCGGCCAGCACCAGGCAAGGCCCGGAGATAAATTTAACAGCAGCATTTTGTTGCGGATTTAACTTCATTGACTCACCCTTACACTTAAGCAGGCATTGTAACGAAATTTGCCGGCAAATAGCATTCGCCATTGCGCTTTTGGTCTGTAGAATAACCGTATTGGTTTTGCATAACGTCGTAAGCTATTGCTGCGACACAGGAGAACAGCATGATAGACCCGAAAAAAATTGAAGATATCGCCAAACAAATCGGCAACGCCATTCCGCCACAAGTGCGTCAGTTTGCCGATGATGTCGAAGCCAAAGTAAAGCAGGTGCTACAGCATAAATTGGCCGATTTGGATTTTGTCAGCCGCGAAGAATTTGACGTGCAGCGCCAGGTATTGCTTCGCACCCGCGAGAAAGTAGAAAAGCTGGAGCAGCAGTTAACAGCACTACTGGCAGAGAAAACGCAGCAGTTTGACGCTAAACAGCTGCCATCATCTGACCAGCAATAAAAAAGCCGATAGCGCAATATCGTCCGGATATTGCGCCAATTTGTTGATCTTTGCCAAGAGTTACGACAGCACTGGCAGATAAGTATGAATCGACCTTGCTGTGCTATTTCTGCGACGGCAATACCGCCTTGGTTAGTAACCAGTGGTCGTCGTTACGTTGAAATAAAGCCAGATGGCTTTTAGTTTCAAATAAGATCAAATTGTCATGCTGGCTGACTTTGGTTTCGGGATCGAAAGGTGAAATCATAGCGTCAAAGTGGCGCAGCAGCTCCTGCTCAAGTGTTGTTTCAAAGTCCTCACCCAGTCGATAGTCAGCAACGAATTGACTAAAATCCTCCATGCTCATGGTATCAGCTACAACACGGTGTTCGTATCTGGCTACGACACGATCTGGAGAACTTTGAGAAGCGTTTGAAGGCGCTGGAAGCCAAGTCTGGACGAATGGCTGGTTTATTACAACAATGACCGAACTCATCAGGGCAAGAGACAAGATGTGCAATGGCAGAACGCCAATGGATACTTTGCTGGATGGAAAGCGGGTTTGGGAGCAGAAGAATCTGACTCAAATCTAATCTGACAGACACCGTGAAAAACTGGTAACTGTCAGATAAAGTCTGAGCCAGTACATTTTACATGATGATACTTTATTTTGCAGGGTGAAATTTTATTTTCACCCCACATTTTTACTATAAACAACTTACGAGCTTATTCCACCGTAACTGACTTCGCCAAATTACGTGGCTGGTCTACGTCGGTGCCTTTGATAATGGCGACGTAGTAGCTGAGTAACTGCAGTGGCAGGGTGTAGACGATAGGCGCCAGGATGTCGGCGACGTGTGGCACGTTGATAACGCGCATAGTCGCGTCTGACTGGAAGCGGGCGTCGGCGTCGGCGAATACGTATAAAATACCGCCGCGGGCGCGCACTTCTTCCACGTTAGATTGCAGCTTTTCTAACAGCTCGTTATTAGGTGCTACCACAATAATTGGCATTTCTGCGTCAATCAGTGCCAGCGGGCCGTGTTTTAACTCACCGGCGGCGTAGGCTTCAGCGTGGATGTAGGAAATTTCTTTCAGCTTTAACGCACCTTCCATCGCGATTGGGTACTGATCGCCACGGCCTAAAAACAGTGAGTGGTGCTTGTCGGCAAATTCTTCGGCCAGGGCTTCAATTTGTGGTGCCAGCGCCAGGGTTTGCTCCAGTTTCGCTGGCAGGCTCTTTAACGCATCAGTCAGCTCGCGCTGTTGCGCGGCGGTTAAGCCGTTATATTTACCAATGGCCATCGTCAGCATCGCCAAACCAACTAATTGCGTAGTAAAGGCTTTGGTAGAGGCCACGCCGATTTCGGCACCGGCGCGGGTCATAAAGGCTAAATCTGATTCACGTACCAGTGATGAACCGGCCACGTTACAAATGGTTAAGCTGCCTAAATAGCCGGCTTCTTTGGCCAGACGCAGTGCGGCTAAGGTGTCGGCGGTTTCGCCTGATTGCGAAATGCTCACCAGCAGGCTGTTTGGCTGTACAAAGGATTTGCGGTAACGGAATTCTGAAGCAATTTCAACGTTACAGGAAATGCCGCCTAACGACTCTAACCAGTAGCGCGCTACCATACCGGAGTGGTAGCTGGTACCACAGGCAACAATTTGCACATGTTTTACTTTTTTGAACAGCTCGGCAGCGCCGTTGCCGAAGGTTTCATCCAACACAGAATCGGCACTTAAACGGCCTTCCAGCGTGTTGTTAATGGCATGCGGCTGCTCGTAGATTTCTTTAAGCATAAAGTGGCGGTACTGGCCTTTGTCGCCGGCGTCGTAGCTCACATTTGACTCGTGCACTTCGCGCTCGATGGCCACGCCGTTTTTATCGAAAATGCTGACGCTATGGCGGGTAATTTCAGCTACATCGCCTTCTTCTAAGAAGATAAAGCGGCGGGTCACAGGCAATAGCGCCAGCTGATCAGAGGCAATAAAGTTTTCACCAATGCCTAAACCAATCACCAGCGGGCTGCCTGAGCGGGCCACTACCACGCGGCTGGCATCGGTTTTATCCATTAACACCGTGCCATACGCGCCGTGCAGCTGTTTCACCGATTTTTGTACCGCTGCCAACAGTGAGCCGGCGCTTTTCAGTTCTTCTTCGACTAAGTGGGCGATAACTTCGGTGTCGGTGTCAGAGGTAAACACATAGCCTTTAGCTTTTAAGGCATCACGCAGCGGGCTGTGGTTTTCAATAATGCCGTTATGCACCACGGTAATATTGCTGGATACATGTGGGTGAGCATTGCGCTCGCTTGGCTCGCCATGGGTAGCCCAGCGGGTGTGGGCAATACCCGTGCCGCCATTAACCGGCTGTGCTGCAACAGCGTCAGATAACTCTTTTACTTTACCTAAACGGCGCAAACGGGTCAGTTCGCCCGCTTCAGTTACCACGGCCACACCGGCCGAATCATAACCGCGGTATTCTAACCGACGCAGACCTTCTACCAGAATATCCACTACATCACGTTGCGCTACGGCGCCGACTATTCCACACATAATTATTCTCCGAAAATCTTTACTATTATGATGTTACGTTAAGATGTGGCAGTGAATCAGGCCTGAACCCGAATTACCTTCACACCCTGTTGTTCAATTTGTTTGGCATCGGCTACCGATAAGCCTTCATCGGTGATCAGCACTTTGACCATCGCCCAGGGTAATTCCAGGTTATGAATTTTGCGCCCCAGCTTGTCGGACTCCAACATCACAATCACTTCGCGGGCCACTTCCGCCATCACCCGGCTTAAGCTGTATAACTCGTTGTAAGTGGTGGTGCCGCGGGCCAGGTCGATGCCGTCGGCACCGATAAACAGCTGGTCAAAATCATAGTTGCGCAGCATTTGCTCGGCTAACTGGCCCTGAAATGCTTCCGATTGCGGATCCCAGGTGCCGCCGGTCATCAGCAGCGTTGGCTCGTTCTCCAGCTCGCGCAGGGTATTGGCAATCGCCAGCGAGTTGGTCATAACCACCAGGCCGCGCTTGCCGGCTAATTCCGGCAACAAGGCGGCGGTAGTGCGGCCACTGTCGATAATAATGCGGTAGTGATCTTTAATCAGCCCGGCAGCGGCTTTAGCAATTGCCAGCTTTCGCTTTGAAACCTTCTCTAAACTGGAATCGCTGACAAAGTCCTGCGGTACCGGCACAGCGCCACCGTAACGGCGCAACAGTAAACCGGCCTGGTCCAACACGGTTAAGTCTTTGCGAATGGTAACTTCCGACGTATTGAACTGCACAGCCAACTGCTCTACCGACAGTTCGCCCTGTTGCTGCAGTTGGCTGACAATCAGATGCCGCCGTTGTTGGGTATTACGTTTATTCATTTCTTTCGCTTAAGTTTCGAAACGAAAGATATTTTACTGGCTATTGCTGCTTTTGCAAGCAAAATGTTGCGATATCCATATGCTCGAATTATTTAATGAGAATTATTTGCATTTGATAATTAGTCGTATTATAGTCTTCTCCGTTCAGGGATGAACGTTGTTCCGGCCCCGGATGGGCTTCTCTGGTCGTTGTTTTACTTGTCTTGCACATTAAGGGGTAGGTTTTGCTACCCCTGCTTTTTCTTTGAGGCTTTATGTTACAGCGCTGGCAAAATATCCTGGAATGGCTGAATTTGGCCCTGCTGCTGTTATTGCCACTGTATGCCATCTTGCTACCGACCTCAGCACCGCTCAGCTCTTTACTGCTGCTTTATATCACTAACGCTACAGCGCTGGCCGCCGCACTGCGGTTAAAACGCTATTGCAACACGCTACCACCGCCAGTCGCAGCAGCCTGGCTGGAGCAGCATTTATTTCTGGCGCTGATACTTACCCTGCTGTACTGGTTTTATTTACCGCTGGCGCCGTTTAGCGCATTTGATGCACAGCTGCTGTGGCTAAGCACTCAGCTGGCGCTAGCCGGTTTAGCGCTGCGCTTGTATCTGGTTTATCGCACACCCGGCGCTGCCGGCAGCAGCACGCCCTTAAGCTGGTTAGTTGGCTATGCCAGCCAGTCCGGTATGGCACAACAGTTAGCAGAACGCACAGCAAAGCAACTGCGCGAGGCCGGCTTTCAGGTTGCGTTAGCCGGATTAGACCAATTAACACAACAACAATTACAACAACATCAAAAGGCATTGTTTGTCGTCAGCACCTATGGCGAAGGCGAGCCGCCGGACAATGCCAGCCGGTTTTATCAACTGGCGCAACAGTGGCAACAATCACTGGGACAATTGCAGTATGCTGTATTGGCGCTGGGCGATCGCAGCTATCAGCAGTTTTGCGGTTTTGGCCATTGGCTGGATCAATGGCTGCACAGCCGGCAAGCAACAGCATTGCAGCCGCTGCTGGAGCTGGACAGCTCAGAGCGCCAGCCACAAGCCTTATCACAATGGCAACAACTGCTGAGCAGCCTGACCCGACAAACACTACCGGCTGAACCGGCCGAATCAAACTGGTTTAACGCTGCGCTTGCAAGCCGCTATATTGCTAACCCGGCCAGCAGCGGTTTGCCTTGCTATGTCGTTAAGCTGCAGGTGCCCACCTCACTGCAGTGGCAAGCCGGTGATTTGCTTGAAGTACAACCGGAAAACAGCAAATGCAGCGTGGCGCTGTGGCTGACCAAGCATTTGATTAACGGCTGTCAGGCAGTGTACTACCATGACCGCCATGTGCCGTTATGCTGGGCACTGGCAGAGTTACAACTGGACAAAGTGCAACCACCGGCCGCCGGCGAGCCTTTAGCGTCCTGGTTGGCCGCGCAACCTAAGCTGCCGCTGCGTAGTTATTCCATTGCCTCAATACCGGAAGAAGGGCCGTTAACGCTGCTGGTGCGCCAGGTGCAGCAAGCAAACGGCAGTTTAGGAATCGGCTCCGGCTGGTTAACGGCCTGGGCCATGGAGGAACAACCGCTGCAGCTGCGGCTACGCCGCCACAGTGCATTTCACTTACCGGCAGACAACAAACCGGTTATTTTTATCGCCAACGGCACCGGCATCGCCGGCATTCGCGCTTTGCTGGCGCAACGGGTTAAACGCGGGCAACAGCAAAACTGGCTGTTGTTTGGAGAGCGGCGCCAGCACACCGACTTTTTCTTTGCTAAAGACATTCGTCAGTGGCAACAGCAAGGTTTTATCACACATTGTGATTTAGCCTTTTCACAAGATCAGCCGGATAAATACTACGTCCAACATGCATTGGCAGCACACAGCGATCGCTTACAGCAGTGGCTGGCGCAAGGGGCGGCTATCTACGTCTGCGGCAGCCTGCAAGGCTTGGGCAGCGCAGTGCACGGGGTATTAAGCGACACCCTGGGTGAAAACGAGCTAAACCGCTTGCAACTGCAAGGCCGCTACCGGCGCGATCTGTATTAGTTTTTACCCGGCATAAAGCTTATGCGGCCATTTTGTACCGCCATATTCAGCGGCACCGCCGTCAGCAGTTTAACGGTGGGGTTAGTTGTATCCAGCCGGTATACCGGGTTCGTTGCCAAAAAGCTGTTAACCAGTTTAAACAGTTCATTGCTTACCGGTGCCAGGTTGCCACGATAGCCGGAGGCTTCAATATTGGAATCCAGCAACTTTACCGAGCGCAAATACACGGCTTTTTCCGTACCGTCGTAATATGGCACGCCTTCTACCTGCAGTTGCAAGTTAGCCGGATAACTTAAACCAAATAACGACAGCGCAGCACTGGCCGACGTATTTAACCTTACCCGATCTGAATTATCCGGGCCTATTTCTACCTGCATGTTGTCAACCTGCATTTTCAGCGGGATGCCGGCTACGGTGGCCTGCTGCGTCAGTTTGGATACCTGGCCACGTAATAACTGTTCTAAATCCGCCTCGCTGACATTGTAAGCTGACATTTGCTGCAATTGGCTGCAACTTAACAGCAAGGTTAACCATGCTAATGCTATAAGTTTTCTCATCCGTTTATCTGCCTTATTAAAACGCTGTTATGTTTCAAATTTTTTGCCACGCACACCCAGTGTAACTAAATATCAGACGATAGTATGCGTTGGCTGACTTTTAGCTGAATTGGCTTATGCTCCACGTGAAACACAGCCGACCAGCAAAGCGCAGCCAGCCGAAACAACTTATGGTATGCTCAGCCACGCTAAGGGACCTTCACACTATAACGAGAAACAACTATGGCTTTAATAATTAAACTGATTGCCGGCATAGTGCTGGGTATGTTGTGTGGCTTGTATGCACCACATTGGCTAACACAACTATTAATTACCTTTAAAGGCTTGTTTGGCGAACTGTTGTTCTTCACCGTGCCACTACTTATTCTGTTTTTTATTACCAGCGGAATCGCAGCTTTACCGCGAAACTCCGGCAAATTACTTAGTCGCACGCTGGGTTTTGCCTACTTGTCTACCGTCATTGCGGGCACCTTAGCGTTTTTGGTTGCCAGTGTAGTAGTGCCTATGCTAACCAGCGCAAATACTGCTGCTGCGCCAACAGAAGTGACACATTTAACCGCTTTTATCGAAATGGACATTCCTCCGGCAATTAGTGTAATGACAGCCTTAGCACTGGCATTTATTTTTGGTTTAGGTATTGCTGCAACACAAGCCCGGCAATTAAGACAGTTATCAGATCAAGGCCGTGATGTTATTCAGCTAATGCTGGAAAAAGTCATTATTCCACTACTGCCATTGTATATCGCGGGTGAGTTCGCACAAATGGCGGCAGCGGGTACCGTATTTACCACACTGAAAACCTTCGGCATCGTACTTGTACTGGCGGTTGTCATGCATTGGTGCTGGATTATTACGCTATACACTATTGCTGGAATTAAAGCCGGTAAGTCGCCTTTTACCTCAATTAAAACCATGATGCCCGCCTATTTTACAGCACTGGGCACCATGTCGAGCGCGGCGACCATTCCGGTTTCACTACAAGCCACTAAAGCCAATGGCGTGAAACCGGATGTGGCTAACTTTACCGTACCGCTGTGCGCAACCATTCATTTGTCCGGATCTACCATTACTATCGTGACCTGCGCCATGGCCGTTGTTACCATGGTAAATGGCCTCGAAATGCCGTCGTTATTAACTGTACTGCCGTTTATTTTAATGCTTGGCGTAGTAATGCTGGCAGCGCCTGGCGTACCCGGCGGTGCGGTAATGTCTGCGGTGGGCCTGCTGGGTTCAATGCTGGGTTTCGGCGAAGCAGCCATAGCACTGATGATTGCGCTGTATATGGCACAAGACAGCTTTGGCACTGCCTGTAATGTTACCGGCGATGGCGCTATTGCGGTGCTCGTAGACAAAGCTGAATGAGTTACACACTGATAGTGTAGGTTGGAATCCCGATTTGGGCGTCACAGAGTGTCTGAGCCCTGCCGCAGGCAGTAGGCGACAAATTCGTCAGGAACGAATTTGAACAGCTACGCTGGCCTGAAAGGGCTTGGGCAGGAGGCCCTAGCTAGTTGCTGTGACGAGCCAGAGCGGGAATTGCAACCGGAGCTACTCCATCCGAACAATAATAAAACAGCCCGCTATTGCGGGCTGTTTAGTTTCGGTTACTTTTTAATTTTTACAGGCCTTTGCCAATCAGCAATATGCCGCTGTTTAGCGCGGGCTACCACCAGCTCGCCATCGGCGGCATCACGGGTCAATACTGAACCGGCACCAACAGTGGCGTTTATGCCCACGGTTACCGGCGCCACTAACGCACTGTTCGAACCGATAAAGGCGCCGTCTTTAATGGTAGTAACAAACTTATTCGCGCCATCATAGTTGCAGGTAATAGTACCGGCACCTACATTGACCTTGTCGCCTATTACTGCATCGCCAAGATAAGTTAAATGGTTGGCTTTAGAGCCTTTACCCAGGGTGGTTTTTTTCATCTCGACAAAGTTACCAACATGGCTGTCATCCAGCATCACGCTGTCCGGCCGCAACCGGGCGTAGGGGCCTACTGAACAATCGGCGCCTACACTGGCTTTTTCGATCATCGAGTTCGGTTTAATTTGTGTGTTATCGCCAACAACACAGTCTTTTAATATACAGTTGGCTCCAACGCTAACACCTTTACCTAACACTACTCTACCTTCAAAAATAACATTGATATCAATCATCACGTCATTGCCAACGCTAACCTCGCCACGCACATCTATCCGCGCCGGGTCGCGCAGGTTAGCGCCGGCCAGCATTAACTCTTCAGCTTTACGCTGCTGATAAGCCCGTTCTAACGCCGCCAGTTGCACGCGGTTATTAGCGCCTTCCACTTCCATCGGATTTTGCGGCTGGGCGGTGGCAATAGCCACGCCTTCATTGTGTGCCATAGCGATAACATCAGTTAAGTAGTATTCGCCCTGGGCATTGCTGTTAGATAAGCGGCCGAGCCAACTTTTTAATTGTTTGCCGGGCAGCGCCATAATGCCGCTGTTCACTTCCTTAATAAGTAACTGTTCAGCACTGGCATCTTTTTGCTCAACAATGCCGGTTACTTTGCCGTTTTCACGCACAATACGGCCATAACCGGTCGGGTTGGCCAAATTGACCGTTAAAATCGCCAGGCCATCAGCCGGTTTAACCGCCAGCAATTGCTGCAGGGTTTCTAAACGGGTTAACGGTACGTCGCCGTATAGCACCAGCACGGTATCGTCATCAGCGATATTCGGTATCGCCTGCGCCACGGCATGGCCGGTGCCGAGCTGCTCGGCCTGTAATACCCAGTGCAATGCTTGTTCGCTAAGGCCGGCCTGCAACGCATCGGCACCGTAGCCATAAACCAACTGTGGTTTAGCGGCGCCCAAGGCTCTGGCGGTATCGATTACGTGTTGTACCATCGGCCGCTCTGCTACCTTGTGCAGTACTTTGGGTAAATCTGATTTCATCCGCGTGCCTTTGCCGGCCGCCAGAATCACTACATTTAATGCCATAGAAGGATCCCTGTAATCATGCGTCTTATCGCTGGTGCGGTTATTCTAATAGATAACGCCGCAGATTACAGGGCCGGGGTGAAGTTTTGCTGAACACCGGTTAAACAAATATGCTTAAGCTGTGTATCAGCTGCAAGTTGAACCAGGTCCACAGCGCTATCCAACAACCTGCGGCAAACAGAACTGCTGCACCATCCTTGCTTAATCCTCTGCGCAGTAACATAACCGCCTCCTAATTAACTTGCTCAACGGTATAGCCCGCGTGCTCCAGCAATGCCAGTACGCTGTCTGCACCTGCAAGGTGACCGCCACCTACCAACACCAGTTCTTTGCTGTTATTGCCAAACATTTGCTTAATTTGTGGTAGCCAGTCGTTGTTACGCTGCACAAACAGCGCTTGATACAATACTGGGTCCAGTTCACAGGCGGGCTTTACCGCCAGGCTATCCAGCGCAGCCATATCACCGGCACGCCATGCGGCGATGATAGCTGTGAAGTAAGCTTTAAAGTCATCGAACTGCTCGAGGTTCATCTTTATAAAGGCATCTTCATAACCGTCCCCCATGTTAGCCAACAAGTTAATCTGGCTTTCCACGCTTTCCAAATAAGCCAGCGTTTTACCATCGGCTTTAGCTTTTTTATTGAAGTAACTGTCGACACCTTCGCCGGCCATTTGTGCCTTCATCATTTCCATCGACAGCATCTGCAGTATAATAAAGCCCGGTTTGTAGCCATCCAACTGCTGAAGTTGCACGCCGTAAGGGGCAAAATAGTCTGCCACCTGCTGATACACTTCAGGCGACAGTACCTTAGATAAACTGCGGCCATCAGTGTAAGCCATGGCTTTTATCAAAGCGGTTTGCATTTCGGTATCAGTAGGCTCAGGAATTTTCGCCTCCAGCACCAGAGTATCGGTCGCAGCATAAGCCTGATCAAACTCTGCGGGCAGTGGAAATGCGGACTCCGGCAATAGATGCACGGTACCGCCGATATACAGATAGTCATTACCCTTGCTGACTTTCCATATTGATGTTTCTGCCAAAACGGCTGTTGAACTTAATGCGACCAGCACCAGCGAGCCACAAAGTGTTTTTATACTATTCTTCAATTCCATAATAAGCCCTTATTTATCATTATTTTGCTCAAGAATACCGCTGTTACGCCAATCCCAAATACACCACCAATATCCAGGCGATCAGGTTATTAAGTGCATGCAGTGCCACAGGAACATACAAAGAACCACTGCGCTCACGTGCCAGCCCTAATAACAGACTGAACGCAAACAGCATGCCGAGTAAAATACCCGGATACTGGCCGGCATGTAACAAGGTAAACAGTAGAGATGTCAGTAATAAAGTGCCCCACAAACCAAGAAAACCAGTGCGCCAGGCTTTGAACAGATAACCACGAAATACAGCTTCTTCCAGTATCGGAGCCGCAACCACAAATACCAGCAACAGGCCAATATCACGGCTGCCCAAAATCGCACCGATAAAGTCACCAGCGTCAACTTCAAACAAATGATTGATCAGAGTTTGCGCCACAGCGAAGATCAGGTATGCCACTATCCATGGTAGCAATTGCTTTGCAGTTACCGCTTTTAGCGCCAGCGTCTGACGCCACGGCGAACCGCTGAGGTTTGCTGCCTTCAACACCCAGGGCAGTGTCAGGACACTTATAAGTAGATAAGATAAGGTTAGCCCAGTTGGAGTAGCCATATGTTGCACGACTATGTCGCCGATATCGTCAGGAGCAACTGTGCCACTGCCGCCTAAATAGGCGCCGTAACCAGCTGCATATAAAATTGCCCCCGCCAAATAAAGCAAAAAGAATGCGAGCAACCATACAATCGACTTAGCAAAAGTCGGCGCCACATGCGCAGTTAAAACAGGTGCAGCTATGTCAACTTGAGATGGGTTCATACTAAACTCCTTGTTTTTATTGTTAATTTAATACAAAACCTGATAAACAATAATGTATCAGGCTTTAAAGTAATTCAGTTTGTAATCAGGCTTTTTAATGATTCAGCCATAGATTGCAACGTCGTTGATACCTGCTGCTTAATGCCGCTAACCAGCTGCTGGTGTAAATCATCAACAAGCTGCTGTTGATTGATATTTATCTCGTTAACTGTTTGCGGTTGCTCTGAATTGCCAGCTTGCGGCTGCGCCAACACGGCAGAACTGGCAAACAATGCACTAACGACAACTAAGCGGGCGACATTAGACGTGAATGTTTTCATTTTGCTATTCCTTCTGGTTCAGTAAGTATGTTTGTCTATTGACAACTGCGGACTCACTGCCTGTCCGTTACGTTGTTGAGCTCACTCTAGCCAGCCGGTGACAAAAAGTCCCTTATCAGAAGCTAAGCAATTTATTGCTAAGAAAAAAAAATATAAACCTCTGTTTTTAAATAAATAAAACAAACCTTATGAAAACCTTATGATGAATTTATAAGCTTTAGCGCGCAGTGGTTATTTAACTTGAATCAGCAATTGCTTCTGTTACAGTTACAGCTTGTTCAAAATAGAAAGAATAATTAACAGATGGATGTTATACAGCTTGGTCCATGGATCTTTACGCCGGCTGATTTCAGCATTAAACACGCAGCACAGCGTAAAGAGCTGGAGCCACTGCTGTGTAAACTGCTGCAGTATTTTGCAGCTAATCCGGGCAAGATCATTTCCCGCCAACAACTGATTGATACCATCTGGCAGCAAAGCTATGTCGATGACAATGCAATAAACCGCGCCATATCTGAACTGCGTAAAGCGTTGCAGCACGAAAGCCTGACAGAATCGCCGATTAAAACTCATCACCGCAAAGGCTATAGCCTGCAATTAACCGGTTTTAATCCTGCGAAAGTTAATGAAGATACGGCGGTAAACAATAATACTGCGCTGCCACGCCGGCGTTTGACGATACCCGCTATAGTATTGGCTCTGGCCACGCTGTTTGTTGTTGTTTTTATCGGCTACCGAATATTGCCGGACAATACCGCGCTACAACAGGTAGCAACAGAAAAACGAACAAGCGGCGACATTACGCTCAACATCACCACGCAACAGAAAATCACCTGGTTTAAGGGCATTGAATCCAGACCTTTAGTGTCGCCGGATAAACAGTTACTGGCTTACAGTCATTCTCAACCCGATGGCAGTGTCCGCACCATGATACGCAAATTGGGCATAAACACCGGCAACCTGTTGCAGGAAGTGGCGATTGAAGAGCAAGGCAAAATATACAGTGTGCAAACCTGGCAGCCGCAGAGTAATAAATTATTGGTTCAGGCAGTAAATGAAGACGGTAGCCATTGTGAGTATCAAAATTATGATTTTAGCCAATTTCCAACTTATAGCGTAACGCGTTTAACCGGCTGTACCGGTATGACCCTTGGTACAGCACAAGTTAGCCCAGATGGTCAGTGGCTATATTACAGCAAAAGCAGTGCCGGCCTATATTCTGGCAACGCACTGCTGGCAGAAAACCTGATCAATGGCACAGTGCAAACATTGCTTGATGCCCCCTCGGCTGGGCTCGGCGTCACCTTGTTGGCACTGTCTGCCGATGGCAGCAAACTGGCTTATGTTCTGATGCCTGAGTCTAACCACCCTGATATCTATATTTATGATCCTGTCAGCCGCGAGCACAGCCGCGTAGCCAGCCTGCCAATACCGATATTGCTACTGGGGTTGGAATGGAGCGCCGATCAAAGCAGCTTACTGTTACCGGGTGGCAATGGCATTTTGCAGATTAATCTGACGGATAAAAGCCGTAGTCTGCTAAAACTGCCGGACAATATTATCGTTGGTGAGATGTCTCTGCTGACAGAAAACCAGGCTTACATCTCACCGATGACAGCCAACACCACTACTCAAAGCGGTATGCAGTTGGTTAAGGTGACGCGGGCTTTTGATACTGCAAACCGCGAAATCAGCTTTTTAAATAATGCCGCCGGCAGCGATATGGCAATAGCAATATCCCCGACAGACGCCAGCCGTTATGCCTTTGCTGCCAACTGGACCGGCAACTGGCAATTATGGCTAAGTGTTGATGGCCGGAACAAGCAAGTGACTGAGTTAATAGCAGATAATCAACCGGTCAACGGTATTAGCTGGTCAGGTGATGGCCGCTATATCGCTTTTGTACAACAGGGTAATCTGCATTTATATGATACGCAGCGCCAGCAACTGATAACCAAGCTGGAAAACAACGATATTGGCCAACCGGTGTGGCTGCCGGACAACAGCGGCCTTATATTGACGCGACTGCAGGGCAACAGCCAAAATTTGTGGCAGCTTGACCTGATAAGTAACGAGTTAACTCAATTAACATTCTCTGCCGGCAGCTTTGCTCAGTATGATCAACAAGGCCAGTTACATTATCACCGTGATGGTAAGCTGTATCGTTACGTAGATGGCAAAAAAAACGATATTGAAGTGAATAGTAGCAGCGACAACAGCTTTGTCGGTGTTTGGTTATTGCAAGCCGGGCAGCAGTATCGCTACAGTATGCTGGGCCATATAGAACAGTACAACCCAGCGACCGGTGAGACCCGCAAAACACAGCTGCCACACAAATTAATAGCAGTGCATCCGGACCCACACAACCCGGACAATATCTATGCTACGGTATTTGTCACGCCCGAGTTGGCGCTGGAGTTTATTCAGTGGCAAATTGAAAATTAACATCTAATGCAATAAGTAAAAATCCACCTCCATAGGAGGTGGCTTTGCG
>NZ_JABSOD010000022.1 GCF_013283795.1 Rheinheimera lutimaris | reverse complement strand
AGAAAAATGCCGGTCAGCTTAACTGACCGGCATTACCCGTTAAGGGTGGCTTTACTGTTATTACGGCGTTACTCGTCGTCTTCCACCATGGTCATCAATGAAGTATTGCCACCTGATGCGGTGGTATCAATACTGATGGTTTTCTCGGTAACCAGGCGTTTGATCAGCGTATCGTAGTACTCGGCGCTGATCACCGGCAAGATAGCACCATCGCGCTGTGCCAATTGCTGGCTGAAATAGCCTAAGCGGGACGAGCGCGCCGCCACTACCGCACCGGCCAGATGCGGGTGCGCCAAAATGGCTTGCAACTGATCCGGCTTGGCTACCTGAAATACGCCGGCGGCCACGCCGGTGGCAATAAACTTGTCTTTAAACGCCATCGCTTCTTCATAGAACAACTCTGACGCTACCGTAATTACGGTATTACCGGCCGCCAGCGCGGTAATAATCGAAATGGCCCAGAAGTTAAACGAAGTACTTTTATCGGCGTAACACACCACGCAGCCGCGCGGCTCAATATGCAGAGTATTCGACTCGCCGGTCGGGCCAGGCAGGGTAGTACACTTGCGCATATGTTTTTCCAGCCGGTTTAGCTGGGCACGGGCATCTGAAAGCGTCAGCGCTAAATCGTCGGCCAGCTCGTCGATAATATCTACCGTGGCAATTTTCGCCAGCAATTGCCGCACGGCCGATACACGGTCATTCAGCGGCGTAGCGCGCCAGATTTTTTCATCCCTAAGCGAGTTAGCCATCAGCTGTTGCACTTGTGCATCAGCATCAGGGTTATGGTGCTGACTCAGCTGATCCGGGCTTAAATTGGTCATTTGCACGTTGTCCGGCGAGGCTTTCTCTTTTACCAGCCGTAGTAAGTAGTTCGGCCCGCCGGCTTTAGGCCCGGTACCGGATAAGCCGCGGCCGCCAAACGGTTGGGCACCGACAATGGCACCAATCATATTACGGTTTATATAGACATTACCGGCGCGCGACATTTTTGCCAGATAATTGCAGCGGTCTTCAATACGCGAATGTATGCCCATGGTCAGGCCGTAGCCGGTAGCGTTAATCTGGTCGATAACCTGATCCAGCTCACTGGCTTTAAAGCGGATCACATGTACGCAGGGGCCAAATACTTCGCGTTTCAGCAGCGATAAATCGCTTATTTCGTACAAGCGTGGCGCAAAGAAATAAGCGCCGTTTTCAGCGTTGTCCGGAATATCGCACTGATAATGCAAGGTGGCTTTATCTTTTAAATATTCCACATGCTGTTGCAGGTTTTTCAGTGCTTTATCATCAATAACCGGACCAATGTCGGTGCTAAGCCAGGCCGGGTCGCCAACATGCAGCTGCTCCAATGCGCCCTTTAGCATGTCGATAATGCCGTCAGCGACATCCTGCTGAATAAACAACACCCGAAGCGCTGAGCAGCGCTGGCCGGCACTTTGAAAGCCTGAGCTGATTACATCGTCTACCACTTGCTCCGGCAGGGCGGTGGAGTCGACTATCATGCAGTTTTGGCCACCGGTTTCGGCAATCAGTGGTACCTGAATATCGTTACGCTGTGCCAGAGTGCGTGAAATCAGGCTGCCGGTCTCGGTGGAGCCGGTAAACATCACTGCCTGAATGCGGCTGTCCGGCACTATGGTTTTGCCCACTTCGCTACCACGGGCAATTACCGCCTGCACCACATGCTCGGGTAAGCCGACCGCGTGCATCAGCTCAATGGCGCGCAGTGCAATCAGGCTGGTTTGCTCGGCCGGTTTGGCAATAACGGTATTGCCGGTCACGATGGCTGCTGCCACCTGGCCTAAAAATATCGCCAGCGGGAAATTCCACGGGCTGATGCACAAAATAACGCCGCGCGGCTCAAAGCGCTCATCTTTAGCCAGCTCTTCTGCTCTTGCGGCATAATAACGGCAAAAATCGACCGCTTCGCGCACTTCATCAATGCCATCTTGCGCTACCTTGCCGGCTTCTTTAATACAAATGGCGACTAACTCATCATGGTGGCGTTCGATAATATCGGCGATACGGCGCAGCAAGTTGGCGCGCTCGGTTACCGGTATTTGCGACCAGCTGGCAAAGGCGTTGTCGGCATTTTCCAGCAGTTGCTGCATCTGCTCTGTACTGTGCAGCCGCACATGGCCAATGATTTCAGTATGATTGGCCGGGCTTTTTACCGCAATGGCGCCCTCCGGGATCTGATCTGGCTGCAGCAAATGGCTGCTGAACCAGTTATCCAGGTTAGCTTTAAAGGTGGTCAGGCTATCAACATCGGTTAAATCCAGGCCTTTGGAGTTTGCCCGTTCGCTGCCGTATAACTCCAGCGGTAGCTTTATTTGCGTATTGTATTTATTGCGCAGGCTTTGCAGGGTTTCTACCGGGTCGGGCAGCAGGGCTTCAACCGGCTGGCTGGTATCGACAATAGCATTAACAAAAGACGAGTTAGCGCCGTTTTCCAGTAAGCGCCGCACTAAATACGCCAACAGGTTTTCATGCTCGCCCACCGGGGCATAGACGCGGCACTGAATTTTTTCACTGCTGACAATCTGGTCAAATAACGACTCGCCCATACCGTGTAAGCGCTGAAACTCAAAGCCGCTGTTATTGCCTTTGGCTACCTCTAAAATAGTAGCGGCGGTGTAAGCATTGTGAGTAGCAAACTGCGGGTACAATACATCACGCGCTTCTAATAGTTTAATGGCGCAGGCTTTGTATGATACGTCAGTCGAGGCTTTACGGGTAAACACCGGGTAGTGATCGAGGCCTTTTTGCTGGGTGGTTTTAATTTCGGTGTCCCAGTACGCGCCTTTTACCAGCCGCACCATCAGTTTGCGGTTTACTTTGCGGGCTAAATCAGTCAGCCATTCAATAACGAAGATAGCGCGCTTTTGATAGGCCTGTACCGCCAGGCCAAAACCGGCCCAATCACCCAGCTCGTCGTCGGATAAAATCGCTTCGATAATATCCAGCGAAATATCTAAGCGGTCGGCTTCTTCGGCATCGACGGTAAAGCCGATATCGTAACTTTTGGCCACCAGCACCAGCGCTTTAAGTTTTGGCAGCAGCTCGCTCATCACCCGCTCGCGGTGGCTGAATTCATAGCGCGGATGAATAGCCGATAACTTAACTGAAATGCCGGGGCTTTTGATTGGCCCCTTGCCGTTAGCGGCTTTACCAATAGCATGAATAGCGGTTAAGTAGCTTTGGTAGTAACGCTCGGCATCGGCCATGGTACGGGCACCTTCGCCCAGCATATCGTAGGAATAGACATAGCCTTTTTTCTCGGTATCAAAGGCACGCTCTATCGCATCGTCAATGTTGGTGCCCATAACAAACTGTTTGCCCATAATTTTCATGGCAAAGTTAACCGACTTACGGATCACCGGCTCGCCTAAGCGGCCCAGGGTTTTTTTCAGTACGCCAAATTGCTGCGCCTTGGTTTTATCGTTGTAGTTCACCATTTTACCGGTAACCAACAAACCCCAGGACGAGGCATTAACAAACAGCGAGTCGCTGCTGCCCAAATGCGAGCTCCAGTCACCTTTGGCTAACTTGTCGCGGATCAGCGCTTCCTGGGTACTTTTATCCGGCACCCTAAGCAGGGCTTCGGCCAGGCACATCAGCACCACGCCTTCTTCGCTGGATAACGAAAACTCATTTAACAGTGCATCAATACCACCTTGGCCATCCTGATCTTTACGAATGGTATGCACAATTTGCCGTGCCCGCTCCCAGGCGCGGCTGCGCGCTTTAACGCCCACTTCAGCCAGTGGCAGTAAATGGTTAATGGCGGCATTTTCGTCGATACGGTAGTAGTTACGGATCTTTTGTCGCAGCGGGCAGCGGGTGGTTAAATCAGCATCAAATAACATAAGTCAGCCTATAACGGGGGCGCTGCGTTTTCATAACGCCGGCGCCGGGTTAGCAATAATCTCTACTTCGCATACTAAAGAAAATGCCACAAAATAGGCTGGTTTATTTTGTTGGTAAAACCATAGTTTTAATGGCTTATGTTGATTTTTTTAGCATAAAATTCTGCTGATAAGCTAAAACTTCAGTTTCTATTGCTGGTTTTGCCACTTATGGCCGAATTGCTTATGCTTACTCCTTTAGCCGCAGCACCAGAGTATCGGCCAGTTTATCCTGGATCGCTTGTCGGTTCGGGTCCCAGTAAATTTGCAAAAAGCCCAGTAAGCCGGTGGCAAAACCTGCGCTGTAACCGCCCTGACGGCCAAAAGCGCCCCACAGCGACAGTGGTTTGTTATCCAGTTGTACGACGCGGATGCCACAAAGCTTTTTGCCGATAGTCTGGCCATTGTTCCAGGCAATAAATAGGGTGAAATAACCGATGGCCCAACCAAAGCCAATGCCTAAATCGGCCAGAATGCCGCGGATCCATTTTAAAACACTGTGATCAGATTGCTGCAGGCGCTGCCACCACGACGCTTTGACGGGTTGGCTTTGCGCTACTTTTACTGCAGTGTCCGGCGCGGTTTGCAGTTGATTAAGCAGCTCTTTATACAGTACGGTTTTGTCTGCGTCGGTAATGTCACTGGCGTCCAGCAAGCCTTCGAGCACATCTTTTTGTTGAGCTTTTTTCAGTTGCGCAGCCTGTAACTGCGGCACCACAAGCATCAGCTGGTTCCTGGCACAGGCGGTATCGCAGCTTTCCTGCGCCAGCTTTAACGCACTGCTGACAAAGATAGCACTGCCGGTAAATTGCTGTACCTGGTCTTTCGACGCCAGTGACGGCAACCAATTATTAGTAATAAACAATACCAGCGCCGCAGTTAGCAATAATGCCATCTGACCGGTTTTTGCTGCCTGCCGGCGTGACCAGGCAAGATAGCCCAGCATCGGCAACACGAATATCAAGCTGCCGGAGGTCAGCGCGGCAATAAAAAAGCCGTCGATCAGCATGGCTACACCACGTCGCGCAGGTTTAGCCAGCGGCTGGCCAATCAACTCCGGTGCTACAGCAAATACATGTGGCGTTACCACGGCGCGTACCTGTTGCTCAGATAACTGATGGCCGCTGCTGTCGACGAAAGTATCAGGCGAAACTTCCTTAATACCGGCGTTGTTATCAGTGTGTTCAGTGTTCATTGTACTGTTGGCTCTAACTGGCTGAATTAAAATTACTTTAACCACGGCAGCAAGCTAAAGCAATGCACAACCGTTAAACCGTATTTGTCAGTGTGACAAACTCAGCGGCATTGCTGCAACCAAATCCACTGCTCAGCGCTAATGCCGATGCTGTTGGCAAATGCCATATAGTCATCGCACAACGCTTTGGCCGGGGTTTTACTGCGAGCCAGCAGCCAGGCGTAATCTGTTGATGGGCCAACCACCAGTGCCACGCTGTAATCATCGTTTAATTTGGCAATATTATAGCCGCCGTAAAACGGGCCGAAAAACGACACTTTAAGTGCGCCGGTGTTAGTGTCGCCGACGAAATACGCTTTACCTTCAGCCTGTTGCCAATCGCCTTCTGCAGCATTAAAACCACGGTTAATCACTTTTACACCACCGTCGTCGCGCATGGCGTAGTTAGCAGTTACTTCGGTTAAACCGCGCTCAAAGCGATGATCTAACCTGGCAATTTCATGCCACTCCCCAAGGTAGCGATTAAGTTCAAACGGCGTTACCGGTGTTACGCCATCAGGCACACCGGTGCAGCTTTGCAAGCTCAGGCAACAGGCAAGCAGCAGGTTAAAACTAAGCAGGGTTCTCATGGTCATCCTTGAATTGAAGGGCGAAAGTAATAATAGTGCGTTCAGCAAAGGGTATTGTATCTTATGTGCGTCTTAAGCAAATATCGGGCATTATGAAAAAGCAGAATACCGAAAAAAAGCGCAAAACTGCAGGCTTTTACTGGCTACTTACACTGTTTACCGGTGCGGCATGGCTTGGCTGCGCACTAATTTTTGCTGATCTTTGCCTCAGCTTTGGCGGAGGCAACAACAGTGGTTGTATGAGCAGTTTTAATTACCCGGATATCATTACCGGCATTGCTATTGCAGGTGTGGTGCTGTTAATTCCCGCTTTTTGTGTGATAGCAATGATCTCATTATTGGTAACGTTTTTCAGGCGAAATTGAAGCGTATCTCGCCGGGAAAACACTTGCTTGCAGTTGTTATTGTGCCGGGTTGTGTTGCGTCAGTTCAGCCAGCCGCGCTTTTAATTGCTCGTTACGCTGTTTCTCTTTTTCCAGCATTTTTTTCAGCTGCAGTATTTTTGCTGCGGCTTCGTCGTCTTGTAATGCTTTAAGCTGGTATTCGCCGTTTTGCGGGTTGATGATTTTTTTCGCTCTGGCGTTACAGGTTGGGCATTGATGGATATCAGACATTCTAAACTCCTCAGTGGTTTTTGTTGGCTTGGTTGATATAATCAACTTTATTATTGGGTTTTTGGTTGATAATATCAACTTGTTTGGGGCGGTGTTATGGATAGAAAGCAGGATTTACTCGACCAGCTGCAACAGCTCACTGCTGAATTGCGTGGTCAGTTTTTTCAGCAATTGGGTCCGGGGTTGCCAGGGCTATCAGCAATGCATGGCCGGCTGTTGTTGATGTTGGCGGCAAAACCGGGTAGCACAGCACAGCAGCTAACAGAATTACTAAGGCGGGATAAAGCGCAAATTACCCGTTTGTTAAATGATTTACAGCAAGCGGCTTTGTTACAGCGTCAAAGCGACCCTGCAGATGGCCGGCGCCAGTTGCTGGTATTGTCAGAGCAAGGCCAGCAATTAGCTGCGCAACTAAAAGCAAAAAAGCGCCAAATAGCCGGAAAAATGCTGGTTGGAATAACAGCCGGGCAACAAGCGCAATTGTCAGAGACGCTGGCACTGATGTACCAGAATTTAGTAAGTAGCTGAGTGAAGTATTTTTATGCTGTTACCGGCACAGCTTCCAGTATGGCGACAATAGCGCGATTGTTGTTTAGCTTAGCTAAATCCAGCAAGTAGCCTTTTTCTAACGGCTGCATGCTGTGCTGTGCCAATAACTCTTTCAGCCGCAGCTCTTCGTTGTTAGCAATCGCTGTTTTCAGTGCTTCATAGCGCATAAAACTGCGTGAGTTCTGCTCTGTTTGCTCAGATGTCATGCGGTACCCCTGTATGGTTAAACGTCGCCCGCTTTAACGCGGTTAAAACGGGCAAGGCGAAAATGCCGTGGCAATTAACTGCCTTCAAACGAGGTAATATCTAATGTCACGTCGCAGCTTAGCAGTTTAGATATCGGGCAGTTCAGTTTGGCCTCTACTGCGGCTTTTTCAAAATCGGCACCGTTCATGCCGGGCACTTTGGCATCTAACTTTATTTCAGACTTGGTTACCGCAAAGCCGTCACCATCTTTTACCAGGGTAATGTCGACCTTAGAAGCCAGGCTGCCTTTGGTATATCCCAGTTTGGCCAGGCCAAACGACAGTGCCATGGTAAAACACGAAGCATGCGCCGCGGCGATTTGTTCTTCCGGGTTCGTGCCGGGCTGGTTGTCGAAGCGGGTATTAAAACCGTAAGGTTGGTCTTTAAGTGCTCCCGATTGGGTAGACACATGGCCTTTGCCGTCTTTGCCCAAGCCTTCATATTTTGCTGTTGCCCAATTGATAATCGCCATAGGGTTCTCCTTAATTAATAAGCTGTGTCGTCGACAACAAAAATGTTATCTGTACGGTTAAGCTGGCTATGTCTCTACCTGTAAAGCAGCAAGAGCTGTTCCAATCCGGCAACAGCACGCCGGCAGGGCAGCTTAACCTGGTTAACCTTAGTCCGGACCGGTAAGGTATTCACGTTAGGGAGTAAGAATTGTAAAAATTGCAGGGTTTGGAAGGCGTTTAAAGAGCACTAAATAACGCCTGTCGTTTTTACCATGAAAGACGGGCGACGACCCGCGCTTCATCCGCTAGCAGCGAAAACGACCAGCCATTGCGCTCACATAACCGTTGCACTATCCCCAGACCCAAACCATAGCCATGCGACGATGCCGCGGTTGGTGAGTGCTGCTCATCCGCAGCACTGCTCAGCTGATTGGTGACTAACAGCTCATGCTCTGCGATACGAATGGTTACCGGCCCCTGCCCGGCGAGCGTATGTTCGAAGGCATTTCGTACCAGATTATTCACCGCGATAGCAAAAGCCTGCGGATGGCCGCAAACGCGGGGATTGGCAAGATGGTCTATCTCAACATCGACCATCTTGCGGCTTAGCAAGTGGCGCTGCAGCTCTATGGCATTGCTTACCAGCGGCAGTACGAAAAACTGCTCGTCATACAATCCGTCGTCGGTTTCGCGGGCAAGGCAAAGGAACATTTCAATGGTGGTTTGCATATCAAGGGTGGCGCGGCGCACCCGATCCAGCGTCTTGATATCGGCCGCTGACAGCTCGCTCTGTTCCAGCAGCTCAAGTGCGCCGGTAATAACGGTGATAGGGGTGCGCAGCTCATGACTGGCTGAACTGGTAAAGTAGCGCTCCCTGGCGACAAAGGCGCTGATCCGCTCAAGTGTCTTTTCAATGGTCGCAGCAAGTACACCCACCTCATCATCACCGAACCGGCCGGATTCTATGCGTTTATAATCATCCATCGACAGCTGCTCAGTGTCGATGTCTGCGACCGCTTTGGCCAGTTGCGTCACAGGAGCAACAGCTCTGCGCATTACCAACACGCCCAGGCCGAAACCCAGCACACCGAGCGTACCGACAACACCGCTGATAACCAACAGCAACCACCAGTCCTCTGATGACGCCGCTTCAATGCCGGCAACGTCGAACACCACAAAGGCTTGTTGCGGTTCATTAGCGGTTTTGATTACCGCGACATGCAACTCTTCGGCTTCGAACTCATATATTCCCTCGCCAGGGTTGGTCTGTGCCCAGGCCCGCAGTGATTCCGGTAAGCCGGCAACCGTATCATAGCCGCGCAGGTTCGCCGGCATCACAGGGTAGCTTTGGGCGGCAACCTGCAGCTGCTGCGTCAGCACCCGGTCTTCGCTGAGCCTTATCGCAGCGAAGAAAGCCAATCCCCAAGCTATGCTAAGTACCGCAACACAGAGTGCAAAGGCAATAGCGACACGCTGACGTAAACTGTGCCGGTACATTACTTTGCATCCTCCATATCTGCAGCATCCTCTGCAAGGCGGTAGCCGATGCGATGCACGGTATGGATCAGCGGGTTGTTAAACGGCTTGTCTATGACCTGGCGCAGTTTGTAAAGGTGCGAGCGCAGGGCATCACCATCGGGGGGCTCGTCAGCCCACAACAACGTTTCAAGCTCATCGCGGGCGACAACAGAAGGCGCTTGTTCCATCAGGCGTTGCAGTAGTCTCATGCCGGCAGCGCTGAGATCGATGCGTTGCCCTGCGCGATGTACCTGCTGCGTGGCCCGGTTCAGCGTCAAATCAGCCACAGCTAACAGGTTGTCGGTTCTGCCGTGGCTACGTTTGTACAGCGCCTGCAACCTGGCATGCAGCTCTTGTAAGGCGAATGGCTTGACCAGATAGTCATCGGCGCCTGCGGCAAAGCCTTTTAGTTTATCGTCAAGTGTGTCTCTTGCCGTTAGCATCAGCACCGGGGTTGTTATTTCGGCATCAGTGCGCAGTTTTTGGCAGAAACTCAGGCCATCCATGCCCGGCAGCATCAGATCCAGCACAATAACGTCGAACGGGTTGGTCAACGCCAGCTGCATTGCGCTGATGCCGTCATAGGCAAAATCCATGACATAGCTATGCTTTGCAAGATAGGCCGCAATGTTGTCGCAGATGTCGCGGTTGTCTTCAACAATCAGCACTCTAACCGGCACTTCACCAAGTTTGCGTAACATCTGCGACTCCTTCCTACCCGTTTTTACCTGGCCCGATTTACCATACAAGGTCTACCATGCCAGGTTTACCACGTCAGGTCTACCATGCATAGTCCAGCCGCAAACCAATCAGCGGCTCGGCTTCGCTACTGTCTTTTACCAGCACGCCGCGGCGATAGTCAAACTCGCTGTCGTCGCCCGACGACGCGGCCGTTACGTTGATTACATCCAAAAAGGCGGTGACATCTATCGGGCCGAATGCGCGCCGGTAGTCAACGCGAACGTTCAACAAGCCTGAGCTGTCTTTGCGACCGACATTGCGCTCTGTGATCTCTTTTGCGTAGCGTAGCGGTTGCCCTGGTCCCAATACGTCTGCGTGAATAATAAAGTTGTCGTCCGGCCGGCCGGAAAGATATTTATAGCGCCCGGCGACCTTCCAGCGGTTGCTGATTTCCCACGTCAGGCCCAGCGTTGCCACATGCTTGCGGTTAAATTCAGCGGCTACGTCACCGCGACCGTCTTTGCGATCAACCACGGCATCGTTGTAAGAATAGGTTGCGCTGGCGTACAGGCCTTCGAACAGCATACCGTTAACCACAATATCAACACCATAAGAGCTGCCGTCAGCGATATTGGCATAGGTGCCGTTGGCGCGGTCCAGATCTGTCACCAGGTCGTCGAGCTTTTGATAATAAGCCTCGGTCAACACCGACCAATTGTTGGCGGGGAAATATTTTACACCGACGCTGGTATGAGTAATTTTTTCCGTCTTCAGCTTATTAGACTCGTTAGCAGCAAGTTCTAAATAGCGAGGTGACTGACGAAACAGCCCTGCGCTGGCAAAATAGCGCACTTTTTTACCGGGCTGCCAGTTGACGCTGAACCTGGGCGAGGCGAAGCTTTCGTCGGCAAAACCATCGCGCTCCAGCCGTAAGCCGGTGCCAAAATCCCAATTGCCGCGCTGAAATACCTGCTCTGCGTAGCCGGCATAGCTGGTTTCTTTGCGGCGTATTGCCGAGTTTAAGCTGTCGGGCGTAAGCACAATATAACGTTGCTCTGGATCGGGTCTGAAATCATCGTCGTCGTAAACAAAGCGGATCCAATCACGGTCTAACACCGTGCTATAGTCCAGTTCAATTTGCGTTAGCCGCACACCAGCACTGAACAGACCCCATTTATTCACGGTCTCAAAATCGCTGCGCCAGCCAACCTCTGTTTCAGCTTCAGCGATGGTAATAATGTCTTCCCGCAGCGGAAAATCAGCCGCCGGTGAGCCTTCAGGTACCAGATCAGGAAAGGCTTCACCCTCTGAACTCAGCTTGTCGCTTGAGCGGTAGTAAGCTCTGTTGGTCCAGACCGCTTTATCACCCACTAATGAGCGTAATGTCAAACCGTATAAGTCGCTATCCTGTTCAGCATATTGCAGCGCAACATCTTCGAAATCGGGCGACTCAAACACGTGTGTCACGTCTCGGCTATAGTCCTCGTGGGTATCTATCAGCAGCACTTCTAAAGTGTGGTTTTGGTTGATGGGTATCACCGATTTTACGATGATGTCCCTTAACACCGGCTCGCCAATGTCCAGCTCCTCAATGGTTTCAAACAACTTGCCGAAATCCAGCCGCCGCGCCGAAATCAGCATCGTTGCATCTGGTGTGATACCGGCAGGGCCGTCGTAACCCACTTCATAACCGGCAAGGTCGTAACGGAAACTGGCTGACGGGCCCGGGTTGCCATCGGCGACATCCAGTTTCAGCAGCGATGCCGCACGGCCACCATAAGCTGCACTCCAGCCACCCGGCGAGAAGTCGGCACCACCTATAACATTCGGTGCAAAAATTGAGAAACGGCCACCACCACCAACATCTTCCTCTTCACCCAGGGTGGCATCAAAGTGCACCGCTTTATCAAACGGAAAGTCATCAACCAGCAGCAAATTATCTCTCGGGCCACGGCCGCGTACACTAAAGCTGGCGAATTCGCTGGCGGATGCCAGGCCGGGTAAACCGTCCAGCGACAGCAGTGGATCTGCGCCACCGCCTACAGCGCTGCGCAAGGTTTCCCGGTCGAGATAGGTGCCTGAGCCTGAGCCAAAGGCAGTAGTTTGCTGTCCGCGCACCAGCACTTTCTCAATTTCCACTTCGCTGAGTTTGAATTCAAGCTTGATATTTTTGCGCGTAATCACCCGTACGCTGGGTTCATACACGGCAGCAAAGCCGCTTTTAGCCAGGTTTACCGCGTAGAGGCCGGGGTTAAGCTGTGCCACGACGATACGACCTTGCTCATCGGTGGTTAGCGTTTGGGTGGTATTGCTTTGCCGTTCCGTCAGCGTGATCTGCACAGTGCCAAGTGGCCGGTCTGTCTGCTGATTTTTAACGATAACCGTCAGCGCCCCGGGGGCCTCTGCGGCGCCGGCAAAAATGGGCCAGCCCAAAACCGGCATGCCAAGCAGCAGCGTCCACAATCTCAACCACGATACCTTGCTTAATTGCCTGCTCATATTATTATTCCTCCAACTATCAGCCGTATTTATCCGATGCAACGTTGTGAGGTTAGCAAAGCCATTGTGACTAAAAAGTCGCTGAAATGTGGAAGTGGTTGAATTTGTTCCGCGCTAAGCATAAAACCGGGGCTGATCTGTTAGTTTGGCTTTGTAGTGGTACTAATTAAAAGGAGCAAAAGTGACAACACGGGTAGTAGTGCTAAGCGATATTTTTGGCTTATGTGCCGGCCTTGAGCGTCTGCTGGCTGATTTAAGCCAGGCTGGTGCCGCTGTTCAGCTTATCGACCCATACCAGGGCAAACGCCAGCAGTTTGCCGATGAAGCGCAGGCGTATGCGGCATATAGTGCACAATGCGGCCATGATACTTATGCTGCTACAGTACAACAGGCACTGCAAAACGCCGCCCGGCCGTTTGATGTAGCAATTGGTTTTAGCGCCGGCGCCACTGCTTTATGGCGCGCGCTGGCGCAAGCTGATGCCGGTTTGGTAAAACAAGCCGTGCTGTTTTATCCTGGCCAAATTCATCAGCATCTGGCGCTAACACCAGCTGTGCAAATGCAGGTTATTTTTGGCCACAGCGAGCCACATTTTGCCGTAGCTGATATCTGTAATCAGTTACAACAAAAGCCGGGCGTAACGGCTGTTAGTACAGACTACGCGCACGGCTTTATGAACCCGGCATCACAAGCCTTTGCTGAAGTGGGTTATCAGCATCAGTTAGATAAGCTTATATGTTTAACTGCCCCGGGTTAGCTGCACTTTCAAAACTGATTAACATTAACTACTATGCGGCCGCGCACCTGGCCGTCGAGTAAACGCTGTGCGGTATCACACACCTGTGCTAAACCTATCTCGGTGGCCACGTTTTCCAGTGTGTTGGCATCCAGCACTTTGGCCAATCTATCCCAGGCTTCGATACGGTCTTTAAGCGGGCGCATGACACTGTCGATACCGGCTAAGGTAACACCGCGCAAGATAAACGGCGCTACCGTGCCCGGCAAGTCCATGCCTTGTGCCAAGCCACAAGCGGCAACTATGCCGCCGTATTTGGTGCCGGCGCAGGCATTAACCAGGGTATGGCTGCCCACTGAGTCAATTACAGCGGCCCAACGCTCTTTCGCCAGCGGCCGGCCGGGCTCGGAAAGGGTATGGCGGTCAATAACCTCGCAGGCGCCAAGCGCTTTTAAATACTCAGCTTCTTCAACCCGGCCGGTGGCGGCGACAACGCTGTAACCCAGCTTGGCTAAAATAGCGATAGCGTAGCTGCCCACGCCACCATTGGCACCGGTAACCAATATCTCGCCACTCTCCGGCACTACACCATGCTTTTGCAGCGCCATCACACACAGCATAGCGGTGTAGCCTGCGGTGCCAATTGCCATCGCTTGTTTGGCCGACAACCCTTTGGGCAGTGCAATTAACCAGTCACTTTTTAGCTGTGCCTTTTGCGCCAGACCGCCGCAATGCGCTTCGCCAACACCAAAGCCGTTTAGCAGTACTTCGTCACCGGGGTTAAACTTGCCTGAGGCACAGCTTATTACCGTGCCGGCTAAATCAATGCCGGGGATCAGCGGGAATTTGCGCACCACCGGTGATTTACCGCTAATAGCCAGCGCATCTTTATAATTTAGTGTGCTGTAAGCCACTTTAATCAGCGTATCGCCGTCCATCAGTGCGGCATCGTCTAAATCTTTTAGCGCGGCACGATAACCGCCCTCGTCTTTTTCAATTAATACACCTTTAAACATATCGCCTCCTAAATAGACCGGTTGTCTATTTATTAATAAAAAAATTAGCCGACTAAGCTCTGCATAAACCGTTCTGCATACCTATCCAGCGGCTGTGTGCTTTGCTCCAGCCGTGACCGGCTGACCGCGCCCTCCCAGCCAATCCAGAAAAACTCCGCTAACGCATCGCAATCAGCCGCTGGCGCTAACTCACCGGCCAGTTGTGCTTCGCGCAGGCAAGCAGCAATGCGCTGCTGCCAGCTTTTAAAGATGGCTATCAGCACCGGGCGAAAGCTTTCGGGTAATACATCTACTTCCTGGCCTAAATTACCCACCAGGCAGCCGCGCTTAAACTGATGCCGGGCAATGCCATGCCTGGCATCATCGACAAAATTACGGATCCGCTGCAGCGGCGAAAAGCTGTTATCCAGCAAGCAGCTATCCAGCTTGTTGGCAAAGTAGTTGGCGTAGCTATCAAGCACGGCAAGGCCAAAGGCTTCTTTACTGTTAAAGTAAAAATAAAACGAGCCTTTAGGCACCCCGACGTTTTTCAGAATCTTATCTAAGCCCGAGGCGGTAAAGCCGATTTCGGTTAAATGCTCAAGGCCGCTCCGAATCAGCTCAGCGCGGATATCCCGCTGTTGTGCAGCTGATTTTGGCGGCCGGCCTCTGCGTGGTGTGGTAATAAATGTAGTCATGCAAAAATAATAGACCGATCGTCTATAAAGGCAAATTAGACAAAGGTCGAAGCTGTTTTGGGGTTGATATACAAAGCAGGGTGTATCAGGCAAAAGGCAAGGCCCCTATACCCGGGTGCATTTTTCCAACCAACAGCTGACATTTGTCAGCCAACTTTGATGACAACAAGCGCTGCCTTTGTTGCTGCCGTTAATAAACAATAGGCGTCAGGTTTAATTACTCAGGCAAAGCTTTATGTTTTCGACATTATCTGCTACACCCAAAGCATTAAAATTAAGCAAATTCAAAACGATAGCGCTGTTGCTACTCGCACTGTTGTTGCTATGCAGCCAGTTACCGCAGTTAATTACCCTGTTTGTGCCCTTGTCTAACCAGGGCAAGGTGCAAAGCCAATTGTATTTACCCGCAACAGCAAGTGCAGACAAGCCCGCGCCGCTGTTGGTGTTTTTCGGTGGCTCAGAAGGTGGCATGAGCATGACCAGTGCGCGCAGTGCGCCAGAGCGGCAAGCCTATCTGGACGCGGGTTTTGCACTATTGGTGGTCGGTTATTTTGGCTTGCCGGGTATTCCATCTGGTTTGGATCGGATAGAGCTTGGCGGGGTGCTTGACGCTATTGAACATACCCGCAGCAATCCTGCCATCGACGCAGAAAAACTGTCCGTGCTGGGTGTGTCAAAGGGGGCGGAGTTAGCCTTATTGCTGGCCAGTCGTTCGGCGCAAATCAGCACTGTAATTGCGGTGGTCGGCAGTGACGTGGTGTTTGGTAGCCCACAGTGGTATAGCACCAGTTCGTCCTGGAGCTGGCAGGGCCAACCCATTGCTTTTGTGCCTTTTAGCCTGCGCTCGGCACTGCCGTTGCTACGAGGCAATATTCGCCGGGGCTATGAAATTGCTATGCAAAATCAACAGGCTTACCAGCAAGCGCTAATCCCGGTGCAGCAAATGCAGGCCGACGTGTTACTTATCTCAGGCACAGCTGATGAGCTGTGGCCATCCAGCGAAATGTCTGACAGGATTATGCAGCGGCTGCAGCAACATCAATATCCGTATCGATATCAGCATTTAAAAATAGCCGGTGGCGGCCACGGCGGGCTTGCCCAGCAATATCAGAGTGAGATTATCGCGTTTTTAACAGCATCGCAGCGGTAATTCACAAGGATAAGCATAAAGGGTCGGAGACAATTAGAGGTAGGTTTAGCTAATCCATTATGTCTCAGTGATTTGCGTAAGAGATAATAATTATCAGCTCCGCCCCCTTTTTCTCTATACGCATAGATTAGCAAACTGAGTTGCGGGTTGCGCAACTTGCGTCTAGAATGGTGACATCGCTGTGTAATGATCAACAAGGAGGTGTTTATTGCAGGTAGTTATTAAGCCGGGAAAAGAGGCCAGCACAACTGCGGCAATTAGCAGCCTGCCATCACTTGCCAGGGAGGAGGTAACTGACGTGATAGATATTCTGGTCAATGCAATTTCACTGCAGGAGGCCAAGGAAATCTTGTTAGGCGACATGGTTATCGAGGGCAACAGTTTTAGTGTGTCGATAAAGGAAAATTTTCAGTTTGTGGTAGCGGGTTTGCTGGGTGAAAGCGAGGGGGAAGACATGCTGATGATAGAGGTTATTCGCTATGGCTAAGCTATGTCTGCATAAGGTTCGCCGTTTAAATTCAACGCGCGGTTCAACGTTAAGGTAATAGATGAAATGACAAACAATACTGAATTGCTAAGCAGTGAAAACCTGCGCGAGATGGGCCTGATTGGCCCGCCAAAAGCGGCCGGTGCGCATTTTAAACGCTATCTGCAGCGTAAAAACCTGACAGCAGCCGACGCAGCCCGTGATCTTAACGTTGCCAAATCGACCATCACCCGTTTTATCAACGGCGAAAGTGAGTTAAGCATTGAGCTGGCAACCAAGATAAAGCGGGTTTATAACACTCCGGTAGAGGTTTTTTTTAAAATTGACGCCCAATACAAAGCCTATGTTGTGGCGCAGAATATTGCCAAATCAGTGGCGTAAGCTACTGTAGTCAAACGATATGGGCAGAGGTGTAGGTTAGGAAAAAGGGAAAAAGGGGTCGGAGCTAATAATCACCATTTATTACTTAAATCACTGAAAAGTAACGGATTAGCCAGAATTAACTTTAATTGTCTCCGACCCCTTTTTCCGGAATTAACTTTAATTGTCTCCGACCCCTTTTTCCGAAAGTTATAGTTTTTTAACAATGGCTGTTAAGACTTCTTTTTACCGGTGTTGTCGACCACAATTTTAACCCGCTCATGCGGCATATATTCTTCCGGCTCGTCAGGAAAGGCTTCAGCATCGGTTTGGGTTAGATTTTCCGGTTTGCCAGACGATATACCTAACTGATCCAGTTCTGGCGCATTCTCCATGTTTTTGAAGTCTTCGCGAATTTTCTCGCGCAGCCATAGATCAAATTCCGGCGTGCCTGGCTTTGGTCTGTCTTTATGTTTTTTCATACTAAATCCATAGTGCAATAATCACTTTTGCCACCAACATAAGTAAATCCCAGTGACTCATAATGTGAACGCACTTTACTGTTAATCGGGTTCATAATTCTGATTTGGCTTGCACCAATCATACGAGCATAGGCTCGGGCCGCTGTGACCGTTAAGTTTACGGTATTTCCGCTTAGAGGGGTTCTTTCCGGCGAAGATTCAATCATATCTAGTCGCAATTTACCTGCACCCCAGGTTGGTCGGCCCAAAGATACACTGCACAGCATGCTATGAAACCAGATTGTCAGTTCAAACCGCTTGGGGTAAATCGAGGCGTAACGGCTTGCCCATGCCGGCCACGACCACATTACCCGGCGATCAGGATGCGCTTCCCAGCGGGATAACTGCGCCATAGCGCGGCCGTTAATATCATCAAAAGTAACCGAGTCGCGATACCGTACTGGTAATTCCTCAGTAATCAGCATCCGGCTTTGCTCTCTTAACTGGGCATATGTGCGATCAGTACGTTGGTGGCTTGCTTGTTTCATTTCTCATCCTTGTAAACAAAGGTTAAAAAATAGTAACTATTCTGACTGTGGTGAGCAAGCAGAAAAATAGCTTTCTAGCCGGGTTTTGCGGTTGCTTAATAAGGTGAGATTACATGGAACAGAAAATTTTTTACTTATTGAAGCAGGCTTTAGCTAACGCCAGCAGAAGCGTTTAGCACAAAAAATAACCCAAACACGGCAATATCAGCATTAAATCATCAGTTCGTTGGTTTTATTTGGTATCAAAATAGCAGTATGGCATGTGTTGCCGTTGGCCATGGCGAAGTGCATCACAGCAATTCAAAGACTTAGCCGTTTTAAATGCTTGACGGTGTTTAAGTTTAAGGTAAAAGCGGTAGATGATTTGAGGTGCCTACTTTGATAAGACAAAAGAAAAAGCGGCAAAAGGCAACTTGTCGATGAAGTTTTGGAGATAAGCGCATGACAGACCGCAGCGCTGTTGACACGATACGCGGATATTTCTACCAGTTTGATTACTCGATACTTAAAGTACTCCAATTGCTCGATTGCGATGACTCAATTGCTGTCGAGTGCATCGAAGACGTTGACATTCATACTGCTACAGAAGTTACAGCTGTGCAGTGCAAGTACTACGCGGGCACTGAGTACAATCACTCGGTTATCAAACCGGCTGTTATGTTCATGTTGTCTCATTTCAAGAAAATCAAAGATGATGGAAAGTTGCCCGTTAAGTACTTGCTCCGCGGTCACTACAACTCAGGCCAGCACAAGTTGATATTGCCCATAGACGTTACTTTTCTAAAGCAACACTTTCTAACATACAGCGAAAAGAGGTTGGAGCGCCGCCATCACGAAGAGCTTGGTCTTAGTGATACTGCCCTCGCTGAATTTCTGTCGGTTCTGGACATTGATATCAATGCAGCGAGCCTTGAGGATCAATTCACCGAGGTAATTCGGCAGTTGCAGATTGCGTACGGCTGCACACCATTCGAGGCCGAGTATTTTTACTACAACAATGCTCTTGCTTTGATGCGAGAGTTAACGATCCAAACGCTGCCAACTAATCGCACTACAACCAAGGGGGCGTTTTTAAAGGTAGCAGACACCTCTGGTGTGCTGTTTAACGAATGGTTCGTACGAAAGAAGGGTGAGAAATCACACTTTTCAGCATTGAAGAAGGCTTACTTTTCTGGCTTGAACTTATCACCGTTCGAGCGCTTTTTTCTCATCGAAGTGAGCCCCGAGACTTTTGTCCGGAGTGATCTCAAAGAAGTGCTGCATCTGTTATCGAAGAAGTGGTCAAAGACGAGCAAACGCGATGGAAACTCGTCGTTTTGCCCTTATGTATACGTGCATGGGTTACCCGATGACGAATTAGTTACACTCAAAAAAGAGTTGGCGACTGAGGAGTTTTGCTTCATCGACGGGTACGACTTTCAAGGCGCAGACTTCAGCGTGAAGTCGATTGCGAAACGCGCCTCACATGACAATGGAATAAAGTTGAAAGTGCTGAATTCAATCGCCAATCTTGAGGTAACTGTGGGCAGCGTTACGAAGACTCGAGAGGTCTACCAGTTTCATTTGGGAAAAAGCTACTTTGAACCCGCGAACGAAGCGGTTAAGCACATTCAGATCCAAGTTAAAAAATTTACAGATATTAAAGCAATTATCTAACCAAATCGGAGGCGGAAATGACAGTAGAAGCTACAGCAGATAATCTCAATGCCCAAGTGGTTGCAGTTTTCCCAGACAAAGTCCGCATTGTAGTCGACAAGTTGGAAGATTTTAAAATTGCAGAGGAATCCCTTCGCGTTGGTTCTTATGTCCGAATCGCCGACAATGAGAACGCTGTTCTTATCGCTATCATCGAAAATTTCCAAATTGTAGCTCGTGACGATGGAACGCGAAATCACGTCATAGAGGCATTCCCTTTAGGTGTTTTGAGAGACGGCAAGTTCGAACGCGGTGGCGACTCACTTGCGATACCTCCGAAGAGTGTAGAACCAGCGACGATTGAAGATATTAGGCGTATCTATTCAGGGTCGGTAACGGAAGCGCAAAGCTTCTGTTTCTCTAGTCTTGCGTCAAATCCCGAGGTCCGAGTGCCGGTCAATGGCAATAAGTTCTTCAATAAACACATAGCTATCGTTGGATCAACCGGATCTGGTAAATCGCACACACTCGCAACTATTGTTCAAAAAGCGGTCTCAGAAAAGGCAAAGGATTTTACGCTAAACAACTCTCATGTAATTATTTTCGACATTCACTCGGAATACCGTTCCGCATTTCCAAAAGCTAACTTCATTGACGTTTCGAACTTAGTTTTACCTTACTGGATGCTAAATGCTGAGGAGTTGCAGGAATTCTTCATTGACACCGAAGCAAATGATCACAACCAGCGGAATGTTTTTAAAGAAGCAGTGCTGCAAGACCGACGTGCTAAGTTCACAGGCTCGTCCGGTGATACCCAACGTATTCACCTTGACTCTCCCCTTCCGTTCGACATTCAAGAGGTCTTGAAATTTGCTATTGCAAAGAACACAGAACGTTTGGAGACAGGTGAAGTATACGCTGCAACTAACAAAGAAAAGGCGGGCCAACCGAAGTTCGAGAACGGGAGCTTGCACTCAAAGCTCACAAACTTTATCAATCGTTTAGAAAGCAAAATCAACGATAGTCGGCTTGAGTTCTTTCTAGGTGAGCGGTCGAAGACCATCACATTTGAGCAGACGCTTGAATCTCTCCTCGGCTACACGGCAGATAAAAAATCAAACGTTACAATCATAGACCTCAGCGGCGTACCTTTTGAAGTTCTCAGCATAACTGTCTCGCTTATTTCTCGTCTGGTTTTCGAATACGGGTATATCTATAAGCGTTTGCGATGTGCTAAGGATTCGAGTGAAAGGATCAACAATGACGTACCTATCCTCCTAGTCTACGAAGAGGCACATAAATACGTACCAAATAGCGATCTATCTAAATACCGATCGTCGAAAATTTCCATTGAGCGTATTGCAAAAGAAGGCCGTAAATATGGTGTAACCTTACTCCTCGCAAGCCAACGCCCGTCCGAAATTTCAGAGACGATCTTCTCGCAGTGCAACAATTTCATAGCGATGCGGCTGACAAATCCAGTTGACCAAGGGTACGTCAAGAAATTGCTACCTGATTCCCTTGGAACACTTATCGATAAGATGACCTCACTACGTCAGGGCGAAGCGCTGCTTGTAGGCGAATCAGTCGTTCTGCCTTCGATTGTTCAAATCGATCAGTGTGACCCTGCACCTTCGTCAAATGATATTCCATACTGGGAACTTTGGAAGGAAGAATGGAAGGACATGGACATCGCTGCAATCAAGGCAGAATGGTATAAATAGAGCTGTGGAGCGCAGCTGACACTACGTTGTTCAGCCCAGAATCGCGTGGCGGAGTCACTGATTTTAGAATGAAGTTACTTAAAGAAAATGATTTTAATGATTCTAACAACATAAATTCAACATGGCTAATACAGGTAAAGTGCATGCGAGTGTATAACGCATATAGAAAAGATTCTAAAAATAAAAGTAGTGTTTTTAAGCATGTTGGAATCTCGGCTGCAGCGGCTGCTAATCGTGTTGAGGGCATGTTTGCTAACCAGAATAATTGTGCTTTTAATTTAGACTATTCAGTAAGTTTCCTTGATGTTCTCGGCAGAGTAATAAATGAAAAATCTTTGGAGCATTATTTGGCAGATTTCTGTGAGCATGTGAAAAAATTTGCTATCTCTGAGTACGTTATTACTTCTTCTAAACCACTTCGATTAATTGATTTATGGGACGATGATCCAATTGGTAGCGCAGGACCAGGAGTTGTAGCTCAAGGTCAGTTAACATCTATCGAGCAAAAGGAAGTGGAAGATATATTTTATCCATTTTCTAGTGTCATTCATCCTCCCCATATTTTCAAAACATTACCACTAAGGGAAATTAAACGCATAAAGCAAAAATATTCAGGTAACTATTTTTTTAAAGACGAACTAAATAAAAGAAAGGAACGGTCACGCGCCATAGGAGAGGATTTTGGTATTGCTCAGTATCAAGAGGTAGTCTGGTTGGATTTCACTTTTAAACTAAGAAAATGGGCGCTTGGTAAAGGCTATGACTCATTCGTTTACTCAAATAACAAAGAAAGCAATGGAGAAGATAATTACATTACGTTGCTACCTGAGCAGATCCGAAGCACTCAGGTATGTTTGGAGTTCCAAGAAGATAAGTATATGTCTGAAATGCCTTTGATTTTAAAAAGTTTAATTGATAATTGTCGAGGACAATTCTCAGGAAAGTATTATCACTTATTATGGGGACAGACTTGTCCAATGTCTTTTTGGAAATAGAAAGTCCTTTTGGAGTGTTTTGCGGCCAGTACTATGTGTTAGATCGGCTTAACCGGAGATTTTAAAAATTGCATAGCGACACCATTAAACAGCATTTAATTGAACTGGAACAGTTATTGGTGCAACCTGCCACCCGGTTGTCAGTTGAGCTGCTAAACCACTATCTGGCGGATGATTTTTACGAAATCGCCGCTACCGGCCGCTGTTTTGGTAAAGCGGATGTGCTGGAGCGTTTACCAGCCGAAACGCCGCCTGTTATTAGCCAGCAAGATTTTGCCTGCAGGGTTTTAGCCGATGGGCTGGCGCAGCTGACTTACCGCGCCACGATACAGCGCGCAGACGACAACTCTCCAACTTACTCGGTGCGCAGCTCACTCTACCGTTTTGACGGTGAAAAATGGCAGATGGTTTTTCATCAAGGCACAGTTTGTAATCCATTTTAACCGCAGGAAATACCGCACTATGCGCGATGCATTAAGACAAAAGATTATTGCTGTTTGTGATAAGAAAATCCTCGCCAAAGGCGAGACAGTCGGCGTGTCGTTTTACGCCTTTTTCGCCAATAAAAACGACGACCCGGCGTTATTAATGGAAGCGGCAACCTGGTGGATCCAAACCCACCGGCTGGATCATTTTGAAAAAGCACTGAAGATAAAGCAGCTGGTTCAAGCCGGGCTGTAATAGTGCTTTCTTGTTATATGGCATCTATTGCACTATTATTTGTACGTTATTTTGTACTGTAAAGGTGGGGTATGAGCCGTATTCATTTCGATAAAGACATTCAGCCGTTGTCTGAATTCCGCGCCGGTGTTGCAAGCTATATAAAGCAAATCAACGAAACCCGCCGCCCGCTGGTGATTACCCAGCGCGGCAAAGGCGTAGCTGTGGTGCTTGATGTGGCTGAATACGAAGCTATGCAGGAAAAAATTGAATTGCTGGAAGAGTTACGCATGGCCGAAGCGCAGCTAAACTCAGGCGCGGGTGTTAGCAATAGTGATGCAAGGGCGCAGGTGTTGGCGCGTATAAAAGGGTGAAAGTTATTTGGTCGCCACTGGCGATTGAAAAGCTGGGCGACGCAGCCGCCTTTATTGCGCTGGATAATCCGGTTGCGGCGGAAAACTGGGTGAATGACGTTTTCGATAAAGCTGAATTGCTTGCCACTCTGCCTGAAATGGGAAGGCAGGTTCCCGAGTTAGCCAGCAGTCAGTATCGGGAAATATTCTTCGGCTATTACCGCGTGATCTATCGCTTAGGGCAAGATGTGTATATTCTGACTGTCCGAAACTGCCGCCAATTGCTCGCTAACGACGATATTGCAGAGTAACTTTTCTATATCAACTGCTTAGTCGCCACTAACACACCGTTATTATCGGCATAGACAAACTGGCCGGGGATAAAGTCTACTCCGGCAAACGTCACCGTTAGGTTGATATCACCTAGATCGCGTTTGTCGGTTTTCATCGGGTGAATCCCCAGCGCTTGTACACCAAGTGGCGTTTGGCGTATCTCGTCGATGTCGCGAATACAGCCGTTGATAATTATACCTTCCCAGCCGTTTGCTGCCGCCTGTTCGGCCAGCATATCGCCCAGCAGCGCATGGCGTTTAGAGCCGCCACCGTCTACCACCAACACCTTGCCGTTGCCCGGCGTGGCTACCAGCTGTTTTACTTTGGAGTTATCTTCAAAGCATTTCACCGTAACAATTTGCCCGCCAAAGGCGGTTTTGCCACCGTAGTTGGTGAAAATCGGTTCAGTTACGCGGATATAAGCCGCATGGGCGTCGCATAAATCGGGTAGGGTGAATGGCGGCATAACGAACTCCTTGTTGTTGGAACCTCAACCGGAAACGATAAAGCGAGATTAGGCTTACCCTAAGCTGACCGTTGAAGCCCCGGACGGGCTGAGACGAGCCCCCAGGGATGGGTTTACGGCGTGTCGACGTGGGTAAGCCGGTTCGAGTATTTAGCCTCAACCGGCAGTTTAATCCCGCTTTAACAGTCCGCTGCTGCAGATGGCACAAGCAACAGCAGGTTGCTACACCTGCTGTTTATACTTCCTGGCTTATACTTCCAAGCTTATACTTCTAAGTAATCCAGTATCCCCTCGGCGGCTTTACGGCCCTGGGCGATAGCGGTTACTACCAAATCTGAGCCTAATACCATATCGCCACCGGCAAAGATTTTATGCTCGTTGGTTTGCATAGCATAAGTGCTTTTTTCACTGGCGATAACGCGGCCTTTAGCGTCCAGCTCAACACCCATATCTACCAGCCATTGTGGCGGGCTGGGTTGGAAACCAAAGGCGATTACCACTGCATCTGCCGGCAGGATCTGCTCGGAGCCCTCTACCGGCTGCGGGCTTCTGCGGCCTTTGGCATCAGGCGCGCCCATCTCGGTAGTCACCACTTTAACGCCACACACCTTACCGCTGCTGTCTACTTCGATACCCAGTGGTTGTAAGTTAAACAAAAACTCCACGCCTTCTTCGCGCGCGTTTTGTACTTCTTTACGTGAACCTGGCATATTGGCTTCGTCGCGCCGGTAGGCGCAGCTTACCTTGGTGGCGCCCTGACGAATGGAAGTGCGTACGCAGTCCATTGCCGTGTCGCCACCGCCTAATACCACCACGGTTTTATCTTTTAAGCTAACGTACGGGTGTTCTGTTTGCCAGCCCATCAGGTTATTGATATTGCCGATTAAAAACGGCAGCGCTTCGTATACGCCTGGTGCATCTTCATTGGTTAAACCGCCTTTCATTGGCGTGTAGGTGCCCAGCGCTAAAAACACCGCGTCGTACTCGCTGAGTAAGCTGTCAAAGCTGACATCGACGCCGACGTTAGTGTTTAAGCGAAACTCGATACCCATATCGGTAAAGATTTCGCGGCGCAGGCTTAGTACGCTTTTTTCCAGCTTAAACGGCGGTATGCCAAAGGTAAGCAGGCCGCCAATTTCCGGATAGCGGTCAAACACTACCGGGGTTACGCCGTTGCGTACCAGTACGTCGGCACAGGCTAAACCGGCCGGGCCGGCACCGATTACTGCGACGCGGCGCTCGGTTTTAACCACGGCGGAAAGGTCCGGCCGCCAGCCCATTTCAAAGGCTTTGTCGGTAATGTATTTTTCAATACTGCCGATGGTCACCGCGCCAAAACCTTCATCCAGCGTGCAGGCGCCTTCGCATAAGCGGTCTTGCGGGCACACCCGGCCGCATACTTCCGGCAGGCTGTTGGTTTTGTGCGCCAGTTCGGCAGCTTCAATAATTTTGCCTTCGTTAGCCAGCTTTAACCACTGCGGAATATAGTTGTGCACCGGGCACTTCCATTCACAGTAAGGATTGCCGCAATCGAGGCAGCGATCAGCCTGGCCTTCTACCTGGGTGTTGGTCATCGGCTGATAAATTTCAACGAACTCTATAGTGCGTTCGCTGTGTGAGCGTTTTGGCGGATCAATCCGTTTTACGTCAATAAACTGGTATACATTCTGTGCCATAACGCCTCCCTACATCGCCTGAACCCGCAGCTCGGCTGACGAGCGTGCGCGGTGTCCCAGCAAGGTGTTTACATCGCTGGTTTTTGGTTTAACCAGCTTAAATTGACTTAAATAACGGTTGAAGTCGTTTAAGATTTTCTGTGCTTTTTCGCTGCTGGTTTCTTCCACGTGCTGGTGCAACAGGCTGCGCAGGTGTTCCTGCAGTATCGGCGTGCTAACTTCCAGCGCCTCTACCAGCTCGGGGTTTAACCTAAGCTCTAAATCGTTTTGCTCATCGAGTAAATAAGCAAAGCCGCCTGTCATACCGGCACCAAAGTTCACCCCGGTGCAGCCCAGTACTACGACCACACCGCCGGTCATATATTCGCAGCAGTTGTCGCCGGTGCCTTCTACCACGGCTAAAGCGCCCGAATTTCGTACGGCAAAGCGCTCGCCCACCTGGCCTGCGGCATACAGCCGGCCGCCGGTGGCGCCGTAAAGGCAGGTGTTACCGGCAATGGTAAAGCCGTTTTTGGCAAAGCTGGCGCCCTTGGCAGGGAAAATAGCCAACTGGCCGCCGGTCATGCCTTTACCAACGTAGTCGTTAGCGTCGCCCTGCAGTGACATATGCAGGCCACCGGCATTCCACACGCCAAAGCTTTGGCCGGCGGTGCCGTTAAAGCGGATGCGGATAGGATCGGTTGCCATACCCTGATTACCATGCTGGCGGGCGATAAAGCCCGACAACGCTGCACCAACCGAGCGGTCGGTATTGCGGATATTCAGGTTTAACCGGCCACCGCTTTTATGCAGTACCATTTGCTCGCAGCTTTTCAGCAGTTGCTGGTTTAGTGCGCCTTCATCAAACGGTGTATTGTTTTTTACACAAAACAGCGCCTTGTCAGATTTCACGCCGCTGGCTTGCAATATTAGTGTTAAATCCAGCTTGGCTTGTTTTTGCGTTTCGCTGTCTTTTATTGCCAGCAAATCGGTGCGGCCGATTAGCTGGGTCAGCTCGGTTACCCCCAGCTGTGCCATCAGTTCGCGCACTTCAAAGGCTAAGAACTTAAAGTAGTTCATCACCATTTCCGGCAAGCCGGTAAAGTGATCGCGCCGCAATGTGGCATCCTGGGTTGCCACCCCGGTGGCACAGTTATTTAAATGGCAAATACGTAAAAACTTACAGCCCAACGCCACCATAGGCCCGGTACCAAAGCCAAAGCTTTCGGCACCTAAAATGGCAGCTTTAATGACATCCAGCCCGGTTTTTAAGCCGCCGTCTACCTGCAGCCGCACGCGATCACGCAGGCCGTTTTCGACTAAAGCCTGGTGCACTTCGGCTAAGCCAAGCTCCCATGGACTACCGGCGTATTTCACCGAGGTTAACGGGCTGGCGCCGGTGCCGCCGTCATAGCCGGATACGGTGATTAAATCGGCATAGGCTTTGGCCACGCCGGCGGCGATGGTGCCGATGCCAGGCTCTGATACCAGTTTTACCGAGATCAGCGCCTGCGGATTCACCTGCTTTAGATCGAAAATCAGCTGGGCTAAATCTTCAATTGAGTAAATATCATGGTGCGGTGGCGGCGAAATTAACGTTACGCCGGGCACCGAGTAACGCAGCCGGGCAATTTCGGCGGTAACTTTTTCACCGGGTAACTGGCCACCTTCGCCGGGCTTAGCGCCCTGGGCTACTTTGATCTGAATAACTTCGGCATTTACCAGGTAATGCGGTGTTACGCCAAAGCGACCGGAGGCAACCTGTTTAATCTTGGAGTTTTTCTCGGTGCCAAAACGGCGTGGATCTTCACCGCCTTCACCCGAGTTAGAGCGCCCGCCAAGGCGGTTCATCGCAATAGCCAGCGCCTCATGTGCTTCCGGGCTTAGTGCACCGATAGACATAGCGGCGCTGTCAAAGCGCGGATAGAGGTTTTGCTCGCTCTCTACCTGCTCCAGCGCCACCGGCGTGCTGTCAGCCAGTTTAAACAGATCGCGCAAGTGCGCCACCGGCCGCTCGTTCACTATGCTGCTGTACTGCCGGTAATCTTCATACTTGCCGGAGCGCACGGCTTTTTGCAGCGTTTGCACTACATCCGGGTTATAGGCGTGGTATTCGCCGTCGTGCACGTATTTTAATAAACCACCGTGGTTTAGCGGTTTACGTTTTAACCAGGCTATTTTGGCCAGTTGCTGCACATCTTGCTCAAAGTCGCTAAAGCCGGCACCGCCCAAACGCGACGGGATGTCGGCAAAACACAGCTGCATCACCGCTTTATCAATGCCGACGGCTTCAAACAGGTTAGAGCAGCGATAGCTGGCCACTGTTGAAATACCCATCTTCGACATGATTTTGTACAGGCCTTTATTAATGCCTTTGCGGTAATTCAGCACCGCCTGGCGTGCAGTTAAGGTAATAACACCTTTTTCGACCAGTTGCTCGACCGTTTCATAGGCCATAAAGGGGTAAATGCCGGTAGCACCTAAACCAATTAATACCGCAAAATGGTGCGAGTCGCGCGCTGAGGCGGTTTCAACAATAATGTTGGAGTCGCAGCGCAGCTGGGCGTTAACTAAAGCATGTTGCACCGCACCTACTGCCATCGCGGCCGGAATGGGTAACTTGCCTTGCTCAATACGCCGGTCAGTTAAGATCACCAGCACCACGTTATTGTCGCGCACGGCACTGATAACATTGTCACATAGCTGCTGCACGGCTTGCTCAAGGTTTACCGCGGCCGGGTCAAAGTTCAGCGAGAAAATCTGATGTTTGTAGTACTTTTCGTCGGCTTGTTTTAGCTGCTTTAAGTCGGAGTACATCATTACCGGCGATTCAAACTGAATGCGGCGGGCGTAACCGGCGGTTTCTTTAAATACGTTGTGTTCGCGGCCGATGCTGGTAGCCAGCGACATAACGTGGGATTCGCGCAGCGGATCGATAGGCGGGTTGGTCACCTGAGCAAACTGCTGGCGGAAATAATCATATAAGGTGCGTGGCTTGCGCGATAATACCGCCATTGGCGTATCATCACCCATAGAGCCAACGGCTTCCTGGCCGTCTTTGGCCAGCACTGTCATTACCTGATCGATTTCTTCATAGCTATAGTTAAACAGCTTGTGGAATACCAGCATGTCGTCATCGGAAAATACCCGTTTGCCGATTAAGTCGGTTTCGTATTTTTCGTACGGTACCAGCCGCTGCACGTTGGCGTTTAACCAGTCACGGTAGGTATGGCGGGCCATTAAATCGGTGTCGATTTCATCCGAGCGCCAGATTTTGCCGGTAGTGGTATCGATTGCCAGCATTTCGCCCGGGCCTACGCGACCTTTTTCCACCACTTCATCCGGGGTGTAATCCCAAATGCCCACTTCAGACGCTAAGGTGATTAGCTTATCGCGGGTAATAACAAAGCGGGCAGGGCGCAGGCCGTTGCGATCTAAATTACAAGCTACGTGCTGGCCGTTGGTCATTACGATACCGGCCGGGCCGTCCCACGGCTCCATATGCATGGAGTTAAATTCGTAAAACGCTTTTAAGTTGTCATCCATTACGCGGTTGCCTTGCCAGGCTGGCGGCACTAACAAACGCATAGCACGGAATAAGTCCATACCGCCGGCTAACAGCAATTCCAGCATATTGTCCAGCGAGCTGGAGTCGGAGCCGCTTTGGCTGACAAAGGGCGCAGCATCTTGTAAATCACTTAACAGCGGCGAGGCAAACTTATACTGCCGTGCGCGGGCCCATTGGCGGTTACCGGTAATGGTATTAATTTCACCGTTGTGGGCTAAAAAGCGAAACGGTTGCGCCAGCTGCCAGCGCGGCATGGTATTGGTAGAAAAACGCTGGTGGAACACGCAAATGGCGGTTTCCATGCGGATATCGGCTAAGTCGAGATAATAGCGCGGTAAATCGGCCGGCATCATCAGGCCTTTAAATACGGTAACCAGCGACGAGAAGCTGGGGATATAGAAATCGGCATCGTCGCTTAGTTGTTTTTCAATGCGGCGGCGCAGCATGTAGAGGCGGCGTTCTAAGTCGTGATCGCCCCAGCCGTGCGGCGCATTAACAATTACCTGTTCAATACCCGGCATTGATTTAAGCGCTAACGGGCCCAACACGCCGGCATCTACCGGCACTGTGCGCCAGGCCACCAGGGTCAGGGTTTCACGGGCAATTTCCTGCTCGATAATTTTTTTTGCTAAGGCGGCTTTTACCGGGTCCTGACTGAAGAAAATCATGCCGACGCCGTATTTTTTCGCCAAATTCCAACCGTTTTCTTCGGCAATAGCACGGAAGAAGCTGTCCGGTTTTTGCATTAATAAGCCACAACCGTCACCGGTTTTACCGTCGGCAGAAATACCGCCGCGGTGCTGCATACGGTCAAGGCCGTTAATTGCGGTTCTGACGATCCGGTGGCTGGCAGCGCCTTCCAGATGCGCTATCAGACCGAAGCCACAGTTCTCTCTTGCCTGACTGTGCTGGTACAACGCCATGACTAACCTCCACACTTGTCCTGATATTTAATAAATATTTATTATTTATGAATTATTATTCTTTTATTTGGTTTTGCTGCTGCTGAAAGAAAATAACGGTTACTCTTTCAGAGGTCAATGCGTTGTAGAGTATTTGCTCTGGAAATGTTTAGCCATCTAAACGTTCAAGAATGTACAGGTATACCGCCATTTTTAGTAAAAAGCAAGCTGACTTTGCAGTGCAGAGCAGTGGATGTGTCGCAGAAAGCTAACTTTTGAAAATGAAAATAAATTACATGAATTGGCGATATTTTTGCCAATGATGGCGGCGCAGGCGATAAAAAAAGCTGCCGTAGCAGCTTTTTAGCCTCGATAGCTATGGCTTGATGCGCCATATTTATGCGAATTTGTCTTGTTTGCTTTTATGCTGCCTCTGACACTTATTGCTCAAAAGTGCCTTTGACGAGGACTTCGCCTTGTTGTACCAACAGCTTACCTTTACCGATAACACTGTCGATGGCCAGGTCATCACGGCGCAGCAGCACGATGTCAGCATCCAACCCGGCAGCAATACGACCTTTTTGCTTTAAGCCCAGTATGGCTGCCGGTGCGGCAGTAATGCTGCAGATGGCGTCAGCAATGTTGACCTTGTGCTGTGTTATAGCCTCGCGGGCCGACTGATACAGGCTTTGTACTGTACCTACCTGTAGGCCAAGTAATACGCCTTCATCGTTGTATATCGGCAGGCTGGCGTTGCCATCTGAGCTTAGTGTCAGTTGCATTGGCTTAATACCAAATGCCAGTGCTTCAGCCAGCGCAGCGGCGGCGGCCACTTCACCGTGTTTTAAGTCGAAGTCGGTGGTACTGGTGGTAAAGTCAATAACGCCGCCTTTAGTGGCAAACTCCAGCCCGGCTTCAAATACGCGGCGGTTGCGGTTCATATGGGTGGGATAAAACTGTTTCAGCTTTAGCTCGGTACCGGCGACGGCCTGATAAATCGGTTGTAAAATGCGTTCGCCAGCGCCCATATGCACACTTACTATGCCGCTTTTACCGGCCAAAATGCCACCAACGCGGGCGGCGGCGGCAACTTTACGAATTTCATCGGTAGTGGGTTGCGAAGAGCGGTGATCGCTGATGGCAATTTCGCCGACACCGATAAACTTGTCGATTAAAATTAAGTCATCAGTAATATTGCCGGTAAGGGTGCGACAGGGGATTTCGTACGAGCCGGTATGGCAGTAAGTAGTGATACCTTCAATATCCAGCGCATGCGCTTTGGCTAACAGGTTGGTTAAGGTGCGTGTAGTGGCATCGGTACCCAGCACGCCAATGGCCGTGGTAACACCGCCCAACGTGGCATCGGTGAGTTGCATCTCCGGTGTACGGGTAGCAAAGCCGCCCTCGCCACCGCCACCGATAAAATGGACTAAGGAATCAACAAAGCCCGGTGTTAAATAGAAATCGCCGGCGTCAATTACCGTTACCGGTAAGTTGCTGCCTGCCAGGTTAAAATCTCTGCCGACGGCGGCAATACAGCCACCGGCTATTACTACGTCCATTTTGCCCAGTGCTTGTGGTGCGTACAGCTCGGCATTTTTTATAAGTATAATATGATTCAAAATAGTAACCTCAAAACAGCCACACTGTGGCTATTGATAACCTATGGCCACGGCCAGAAACATAAAGGCGCTGGCCAGCGCGAACAGCCATAGTTGTAATTTCCAGACAAAACGAAACCACACTGTCCAGTCAACCCGTACCACGCCCAAACAGCCGATTAAGGCCGCAGAGGTTGGAATAATACAGTTGGTTAAGCCATCACCCAGTTGAAAAGCCAATACCGCAATTTGGCGCGAAAGTCCGACTAAATCGGCCAGTGGTGCAATAAGTGGCATGGTCAGCGCCGCCTGACCGGAGCCGGAGGCGACAAAGAAGTTAATCACTGATTGGATAATCAGCATTAACCAGGCGGATAAAAACGCCGGTAAATCGCCCAGCGCCTGACCGCTGTAATACAGCAGGGTATTGAGTACTGAGGGCGAATCAGCCTCGTCGCCTCCGAGCAATAACACGATGCCTTTGGCCATACCGACGATAAGCGCTGCCGGCAATAACTCGGCGGCACCGTGCTTAAAACCGTCGGCAGCGTCGTTCATGCTCAGGCGTTTACCCAGCACGGCAATCACGGCAATCACAATGCCGATGGTAAAAAACTGGCTGGCAATTTCCGGAATGTAATACTGGCGCGTTGTTACGCCCCAGATAATCCAAATTAAACCGGCAAAAAACGCCAGCAGTATTACCGAATCCAGCCGGCTGTAGCTGTTTTTCGCTTCAGCGCTTTGTTGTGCCCGCAGTTTTTGGTCAGTAGCAAAACTTAACGACAGCTCGGGGTTTGCTTTTACTTTAGCGGCGTAGCGCATGGTAAAAATAATGCCAAACAGGGTAAACACCGCCCACATAACCACGCGCAGATCTTTACCTGACATCAGCGGGATTTCAGCAATACCCTGGGCTATCGCTACGTTAAACGGGTTCATCCAGGAGGTGGCAAAACCAATCTGAGTGGCAACGTAGGTTACCAGCACGGTGGTGATGGCGTCGTAGCCCAGTGCCAGCATCAGCGGCAGCAGTACGATACAAAAGGCGATGGCTTCCTCGCCCATACCAAACACAGCACCGCCTAAAGAAAACAAGCCAAACATCAGCGGAATAAATAAAAACTCCATACGTTTGGTTTTGTCTATCAAGGCCAGAATGCCGTTATGAATAGCCCCGGTTTTCATAATGATGCCAAAAGCACCACCGGTAAGCAGAATAAAGGCTACTACGCCAATGGCAGAGCCCCATTTATTGCCCGAAACCAAGCCTTCAAAGGCATAGTTAAAAAAGCCGATGCCGCCGCCTTCAGCAAACAGTGGTACGCCTTGTTGGCTGTCGTTGACGAAGCTAAAACTGTCAGGGTCTATTTTGCCTTTCAGTTTAGCGGCGCCTTCCGCCGCAGGTGCCGGTTCCAGCAGCGTAAAAGAGCCGGCCGGTACCAGATGCGATGCGACAGCCGCCAGTATCATCACAAAGAACAGGATGACAAAGGCATCAGGCATCGATAGCGGCTTTTTTGTTACGGTAGACATAAAAGTTACCTGCAGAAAAGCTGAATAAGCGGAGCATACTCCCGCCATACAGCAGTGCTTATAATTCGTTGTGTGTGAGTTGTGGTATACAGGACAAACGCCTGCCAAACACAGTTTAGTGCCTGACACTTGTCTACTCGTTAAACCACTCCGACAGGTAGTAGGACGAGTAGTGATATAAGCTAAGCGCGAAGGCTTTCTTTAACATATCGCTACCAAAAATGATGTGTGATCAATTAAACAACGCTAATAGAATTACTGCTAATTGGCAAAGAAGTCAATACAGGATAATCTATGCTATCTGAAATTTTTGCTGGCTACCTGAAGTTACGGTAGTTACATACTTCTGCGCTTAAGATAAGAAAGAGAATAATGAGATCACTCAGCTTATATATCACAGCCAGCCTGTTGGCTTGCTCTGTTTCTGCCGCAAACACAGGGGGCAATAAAAAATTTCCCGATTATTCAATGGTGCTAATTGGTGGCGGTTTACAAAGCTGCAGCTCGGCCAATACCCGCGCCTGTGCAGAGCCGGATGTGTTTAGCGAGGCTGCAAAGTCAGCAGATGTTTTCAGCCTGTCGGCAGCTAACCTGAATAACATTGCCAGTGACAGCTTTTGGAGTAGCGAGCGCGCTATCGAGCAGCAACAAACTCTGGCATTACTGCAGTTTGTTCGCAGCAGGCTGACTACTGAGCGTGTATCAGAGCGTGAGTTGGTTAGATTGTGGCGCTCAGCAGAAATAGAAATTGATGGTATTTGGGTGTCCGGTCGCGAGAATTACAATCAACTGAGCGATCGCGAACGTGACTTTGTGCTGGATAACTTGCAGGTGATGGCAATTGCACCTGGTAACACTAACCGGCGTAGCCAGCCTCAACGACAAAAAGAATATGCCAACCTGGCAAAAACCAGTGATGCTTTTTCGGTTGAGCTGTATCGCAAAATCGTTGAGTTAGCGCAGCAGGTAGCCGGGCCAACGCGTAAGCCACGTTTGCTGGTAGTAACTGCTTCAGGCCGAGATCCTTATGCGGCAGTTGATTTTTATACTAATTTATTCGACGAAGCCGGTGCTGAAGTGAGCTGGTTACCGATCAATGCCGCCTACCGTGCCGCGCAACAAAATCGCGTTGACAATGACCCTTCGTGTGCACAGCTACCACAATATTTGGCGGCATACCACGGTACTTACCAGCGCGAGCGGATATATCCTGATTTGATGCAGCAGCAAATGACGTTTTGTCAGCAGGGCAGCGAGGCTGCGGTAGAGCAAATCCGCCGGGCAGACGCAATCTTTATTAACGGTGGTGACCAAAGCCTGACATTGCAGGCATTCAGGCAGGAAGATGGCAGCGCATCTGCTGAATTAAAACAGCTACAGTCTATGTTAGCTGCCGGGCAAATTATTGTTGCCGGAACCAGTGCCGGCACGGCGGTTATGTCCGGCGCCAGTTATGCCGGCCGCAATACGCCGATGATTAGTAACGGCGACAGTTACAATGCCATGCAGTTTGGCGCTTTTGATTTACCGGCACCTAAACCGGGTTGTGATAAAGATCAAAGTTGCAGTAACGGTTTGGCAGAAAATCATCTTACCTTTACGTCAACTGGCGGCCTGGGCTTATTTCCATGGGGCGTGTTGGATACGCATTTTTCTGAGCGTGGCCGTCAGGGCCGTTTAATCCGTTTGCAATATGATACACAAACCAGGTTTGGTTTTGGCGTAGATGAAGCTACGGCATTATTGGTGGGTTTTGACACAGCAGAAAATGCACCGGAGGTAAAAATGGCGGTGCTGGGCGCTGCCGGGGTGTATGTGGTAGATAATCAGAATACCGTAGCAGAAGGCGAGGGCAGTGCTGCTGCAATTCGTGGCGTTACCACGCATTATTTAACCCGTGATGATACGCTGGAGATAAAAGACGGGGTGCTCAGAACGCGTTTTGCCGAGTGGAAGTTTGCACCAAGCAATACCCAGGCACCGATGCTGAGCTCCGGTGAACTATTCGAGCGTGATAACTACAAACAGCTGGCGCATTTACTTTGTCTGACACAGAGCCGTAAAGCTGATGGCAAGGCGGTTAAAGTTGGTCAGGGGCATCAGATAAGCCTGTATAAAGATCATTCATCTTATACACGTCAGGGCATATTTCGTTTACAAGATAGCGAAGTGCAGTATTGCTCGTACCGTAATCTGATGATGGATATTCAACCTGTACTTTGATATCTGCCCGGTTAGCGAGGTGACAACCTGATGCAAGGACCGGTTCATCCACAGGTTAAAGCCGTAGCAAGTTGGATCCGTAAATGGGGCAAGCTGCGGCTTGCCCTGTTTTGCCAGTTACTGTTGCTGGTGCTCGGCGGTGCAATAAGTGCGGCTTTTAGTGTTGTTATGAGCAATAGCATCGATTGGCCTGCGGTAAAAGGCGCTGCTTTGGTAGTGCTGTTATTGGGCCCTGTGTTTATCGCTTTCGTGTTTTATCTGGTGCTGCATTTAGATGCTGCTCTGTTGTATCTGGAAGATTCTGCGCATCAGGAACGTTTGCTGAACGAAGGTATGCAGGACAATATCCGTCAGCTTAATTTTGAGATTGAAGAGCGTAAAAAGGCTTTTCAAGCCAAACGCCGCGCGATAGATGAACTGCGTAAAGAAATTGCGGAGCGTAAAAAAGCGCAAATAGAACTGGAAGAACAAAGCTTGTTGATCCGTTCTATTGTTGATAGCTCACCTGACCTATTCTACTACCGCGATGAAACCGGCCGCTTTGCCAGCTGTAATAAAATGTTTGAAGCGATAATGGGCAAAACAGCCGCTGAGCTGATTGGGCATTATCCGGCCGAAATTTACACCGATGACAGCGCGCAGGCGGCTATTCTGACAGAATACAACAGCGATATGCCGGCGTCAGAATTAACGCTGGATGTCGAATTTATAAAAGATGACGGCCAGATACTGTGGTTTGAAATGCGTAAAGTACCGTTTTATGACCGCCATGGCCGTTATATCGGTTTGCTTGGCTTTGGCCGTGACATTACCTCGCGTAAGCTGGCCGAACAAGCACTGGAAAAAGCCTACCTCGATAAAGGCAAGTTTATTGCCACACTAAGCCATGAGCTGAGAACGCCGTTAAACGGCATTGTTGGTTTAAGCCGGCGCTTACTGGAAAGTAAACTCAGCAAACAGCAGCATGGCTGGGCCAATACCATTTTCAGTAGCGCCGAAACCCTGGGTAACATTTTTAATGACATTATCGACCTGGACAAGATAGACCGCCAGGACCTGGATATTGTCTATCACAACGTCTCTTTACAGCAGTTTATTAATGATATCGCTAATTTTGCCGAGTTGCTGTGCCAGCAAAAAGGCTTGCAGTTTAATCTCAGCTGCAAGGGTGATACCGATGTTTATTTGCGGTTGGACCCAACGCGTCTGCGTCAGGTACTGTGGAACCTGCTGAATAATGCTGTGAAATTTACCGCCAACGGGTCCGTTAGTTTGTTTTGTCAGCTGAACGATAACCGGCTTAACTTCGTGGTTGAAGACACCGGGATTGGTATTGCTGCTCAGGAGCAGGAGCGGATCTTTGACATGTACTACAAAGCCAATGATGGTCGCCGGTTAAGTATTGTCGGCTCAGGTATTGGTTTATCGGTTTCAAGAGCGCTGGTGGAAGCGATGCAGGGCGAGATCAGTGTCAGCAGCGCGGTGGCGCAAGGTAGCCGTTTTGCTGTCAGCCTGCCAACAGAAGTACTGCAGCAGGAGAAGCAGCAGGCGATTAGTTGTCCTGAACTTACCATACTGCTGGTAGAAGATGTACCGCTGAATGCCGAAATTGCTATCGGTTTACTGGAACAGCGCGGCCACAGCGTAATACATGCCGAAACAGGTGAAGATGCCATAGCACTGCTGGAAACCGAAGACGATATCGATTTAGTGCTGCTGGATATGCAGTTGCCGGATATGAGTGGTGAACAAATTGCTGCTTATATTCGCAGTGAAACCAGGTTGTCGGCGTTACCCATAGTGGTACTCAGCGCCAATGTGCGTAAAGCTGAGCAACAGTTGGATGGTTTACAGATTGACGGTGCTCTGGCCAAGCCGCTGAACACGGCTAAGTTGGATCAAGTGCTGGCGCGGTTGTTTTCGCCCAGCGCGATGAAGTTGCAGCTACCGAAACTACCTGTGGCTGACAATGAGCAGCAGTTGCTGGACCAGGCAACGTTGAATGACTACATCCAATCGTTGGGTAAAGATGCGATGAAGCGCAGTGCACAGTTGTTTACGCAATTATTGCCGGGTTATATGAATCGCATGATGGAAACCGCGGTGCAGCGTCAGGAGCGTGAATTTCAGGAAGCAGCGCATAAGCTTAAAGGTGCAGCAGCGTCAGTGGGGTTATTGTGGGTGCAACAGCAGGCGAAACGTTTTGAGCAAGAGCCGGTTAACTGGCAGGGTTTGGAGCGGCAACTGGTAGACTTTCACTTAAAAACAGAGCAGCACCTGGCTGCTCTGGCAGAATACATCGAACAAGCTTAGCGGCTTACTTTTCTAATTTACCCACAAAGCGGTAACCTTCACCATGAATGGTGCTGATTAACTCAGGGCTGTCGATATCAGATTCAAAATGCTTACGGATACGGCGGATGGTAACATCCACTGTACGATCGTTCGGGCGTAAATCACGGCCGGTCATATGACGGATTAATTGCTCACGGGTGAAAATCTTGCCCGGAGTATCCAACATTAACCGTAAGGCGCGGTATTCGCCTTTTGGTAAACGACGCGCTACACCTTTAGGGGAAGTAAGATTACGGCTGTTTTCATCCAGCGTCCAACCGTTAAATTTCACCACACTTTTGTGCTCTTCAACCACAGGTTGCGCTACAGTGCGGGTTAACAGGTTACGGGCACGAATAGTTAATTCACGCGGGTTAAATGGCTTGGTAAGATAATCGTCAGCACCAATTTCCAGACCCAGAATGCGGTCTACTTCGCTGTCGCGGCCGGTTAAGAAGATCAGGCCGATATTTTCTCTCTGGCGTAACTCCCGCGCCAGGATCAAACCGTTTTTACCAGGCAGATTAATATCCATTACTACCAGGTTCACCTTGTTGTCGGTAAGCTTTTGGTTCATTTCTTCGCCATTCACAGCTTCAATGACATCATAGCCTTCGCCCTGGAATAGACTAACCAGGTTCAGGCGGGTTACTTCTTCGTCTTCAACGATCAGAATCACAGGTGTTTGCATTGGAGTTAAACCTTATGTGAATTTTGTGACATTTATAATGCGTTTACGTTTTATAGATGACGTGCTTTTGTCAAATAATACGCAATTATAACCATCTGTCCAATTGTTAACAAGTTTTTTGTTAACAATTAGATTTTTCTAATGCTGTTGTAGCCCGGTTTTTAGGCGTTTTTCCGTTTAAGCTGATGATTTAACAGATTTATTGCTGCGCACTATCACCGGGAAATCTATTTGTATTTTAATGCCCTGGCCAAGGCTGCTTTCCAGTTGAATTTTACCGTTCAGTGCCTGGGTAACCAGGTTATACACCAGATGTAAGCCCAAACCGCTGCCGCCCTCACCACGCTTGGTGGTAACGAAGGGATCGAAAATACGTTTTTTAATCGACTCCGGCACACCGGCACCGTTATCCTGATATACCAGCTTGCAGTTATTGTTTTCGACACTGACATTTATCTGTATTTCGCCTTGCTCAATATGCTCAAAAGCATGGATCAGACTGTTCATGATCAGGTTGATTAAAATTTGGTTTATCGGGCCGGGCTTGCTGTCGAGTTCCAGTTCCTCAGGGCAATTAACGTTGATTTGGTGTTGGGTTTTCTTCAGATTTGGCCGCAACGACAGCAATACTTCGTTGATCAGTTGCAGCATATTAAACTGCCGGCGGTTTTCGTTTGATTGATCAACAGCAACCCGCTTAAAGCTGGAGATTAAACTGGCAGCGCGTTCCATATTGCGATAGATAATACCCAGATTTTCTTTGCTCTCAGACAAAAACTTAGCCAGTTGTGATGAGGTGAGTTTTTTTTCATCAAAGGCTTTTTGAATATCAGCCAGCTTATCTTGTAACAGGGTGGAGGCCGTTACGCCAAGGCCGATAGGGGTGTTAACCTCGTGCGCGACACCGGCAACCATCTGGCCTAAGCTGGCCATTTTTTCTGTTTCGACAATTTGGTTTTGGTATTGGTGCAGGGTTGCTAAGGTATTGAGTAACTCCTGGTTGGAGGTTTTCAGCGCATCAGTGCGTTGCTCAATTTTCTGCTCCAGGCTTAAGGTCAGGCGCCGGTTTTCCTGCTCAGCCTGTTGCAGCTTACTTATTTGCTGCTCAATTCTGTCCAGCATAGTGTTAAAAGCGCGGCTTAGCATATTGTATTCTTTGATAGGCGCTATCGGCGCGCGAATGCGGTAGTCTTTTTCTTTCGCCACTTTTTGCACCACGTCTAACAGCGTATCTATTGGTGTGGTGAAACGGCGTTGTAATTTTGAACTGATGATAAAGGCACTGGCCAGTGCAACCAGGGCGATTAATATATCCAACAGGATCCGCGTCTGGATATAGGCGCTCAATTCTTCCTGGCTGGCCCGCAGATAGGCATAACCCAGCAGGGTATCATTGTCTTTAATGGCTTTACTCAGCTCGATGTAATCGTCGCTGATGTAAGGTTTAAGCAGTTGTGGCACGCGCTCAAATTGCACCGGATGCGGGCCGATATCGCGGCGGTTGTAACTGGAGAAAAAGCTTAGCTGCTCAGAGTCCGGCAGCTTTTTATAAATATGCACATTGTGCAAAATGTTTACTGCGGCAAAAGAGCTGAGCCGGTTGTCTTCGGTGTCGGCATCATCCTGCAAAATGCTGTTGCGGGCATTAAAGGCGATAATGCTGACATAGCCGTCTAATTGCGATATCAGCTTTTTACGCTGCAGTTTTACATCCTGCATGGTTGATATCACCATCGCCAGACAAAGCGTGAGGCTGCATATGAGCATGATCACCCAAATTAAAGCGCTTTTTATTGACGTGGTTTTATCTATGCTAATCATTCATTTATCTCGTTCAACCCGTTTCGTGGGGCGGTTTTGCCAGCCCTGCATTGATGTTATGCACATTAATGCTTTTTAGCAAACAACAGTGGCAAATTTAGCAAAGCCGTTTATAGTAGAAGCACTTGTTACTTTTGGGTTAGCTTATGAACCTGTGGGAAAGTTATAAAACGAGTATCTTCCTGTGCCACCAGGCACTGAAATGTGATGTTGATTTTGCTATTGTCAGTGCACAAAACCCCGCCGGAACCACCGAACATCCCTACCTTAATTTACGTCGTGACAATGAATTGCAGGCTTATCTGAATCAGCAGCGTTTGCCCTATCGCTCAGTAATAGGTAGCGCTCCGGACTTGAGCTTTCAGGAAAAGAGCTGGATTGTATTGTGCGACAAGAGCTGTGCTGTGCAACTGGCCGTGCGCTTTGAACAAAATGCTATTTATTGGGTGGAGCAGGGCGAGTTATTTTTGGTACCGGTGTTAATGCGGCAAAATGAGGAAAGCCTCGGTCGGTTTAGTGAGCGTTTGGTGTTGTTGCCGGATTAGTTCTGCCGCTGCAGTATATCCAATACCGGTTGCAGCTTATTGCCATGTTGCACTTCCAATTGCCGTTTAGTCATATTTAACTTAATTGTTTGGGCTTCATCCGTAGGTTTTACCAACAGCTGTTCGAAGTCGCTGACACAAATGCAGATAACAGCTGGTGCTGTCATATCGGGTAATTGTGCTACCCGATACAACAGATGAGGACAGGCTTTAATCCGCTTTGGGTTTTGAATGCAGCGCACAGTATCAGCGGCTTTAGCCGGCGTTAGCCAGAACAGCAAAAGCAAAGCTGAGAGTATGCGCATAGCATTTTCCTTAATTTTGATTGGTTGCCCGATACACCACAAAACCATTGGCTTTAGCTTTGACTGTAACCTTTTTAAACGCCTGCTGTAACAGCTCCAGATAAGAAAGGTGGCTGTTAGCAACAATGGTAAGGCTGCCATTGCTACTGAGTCTGGCAGCGCTTTGGCTGATAAAAGCATCAACAATACTGTAGTCGGTTTTTATGCCGGTGTGAAACGGCGGATTACTGACAATACAGTCAAATTGTTTTGGTATCGCCGGCAAGCCATCAGCGGCTATCACAGTACCGCTCAGGTTATTGGCGGCTAATGTCTGCTGAGTTGATACTACTGCTAAACTGCTGATATCAGAACTGAATAGTTCTATATCCGGATGTTTGCGTTTTAGCATAGCGCCCACTACGCCGCAACCGCAGGCAAAATCCAGCACTTTGCCTTGGTTTACTTCCGGTAAATTATCCAGCAACAGTGCAGTGCCAACATCAAGCTTGCCGTGGTTAAATACGCCCGGCAGTGAATGCAGCGTTAAGGTTTCACCGGCAGCGCTAATGTTAAAACTTACTGCCTTAGCTTGTGGCAACTGCTGAAAATCACCATGTAAGGTAAACCATAAACAGTGCTTGGCGTTGTCCAGTTTATTGGCATTTAACCCCAGTTTTTGCGCATGGCTGCTCAGGCTTTTAATGCCGCCTTTATTGTCGCCGGTAACAAACACCGCCGTGGTTGCGCTAAGCACCGGTTTAAGTTGCGCCAGGGTAAAGGCCAGTTGCTCTTTGCTTTTCGGATAAAACAGCACCACGGTGTCAAAGCTGTCGCTGAACACCGGGCTAACGTCGCGGTACAGCGTTACCTTATCCTGGCTCCAGCTGGCGGCTACGGCTGCATCAGTGCTGTAGCAGCTCAGTGTAAGCTGCGGCGCCAAGTGCTGCAGTTCAGTGGCTAAATTATCGGCTAAGGGTTCAACCAGCAGTACTTTGCCGCTGAGATCGTCGATGTTACGTAATACCAGTTGACTGGCTGTTGCTAGCATTTAGCTTTCCTTTTTAAACATCAGATCCCAAACACCATGGCCCAAACGCTGGCCACGTTGTTCGAATTTAGTCAGTGGCCGCTGCTCTGGCCGCTCAACATAGGTACTGTCGGCAGATAAATTGCTGAAACCCTCAGCGGCTGACATTACTTCGAGCATATGTTCAGCATAGTTTTCCCAGTCGGTAGCCATATGAAACACGCCGCCTGGCTTTAACTTACGCCGCAGCAGTTGCACAAATTCGCCCTGCACTATGCGGCGCTTGTGGTGGCGCTTTTTATGCCACGGATCGGGGAAAAACAGCTGCACTGTATCCAGGCTATTGTCGGCAATGCTGTGCTCCAGCACTTCTACCGCGTCATGCTCAAACACTTTTAAGTTTTTAACCTGCTGAGCTACCGCTTCAGATAAGCAGGCGCCCACACCCGGCCGGTGCACTTCAATACCGATAAAATCTTTTTCCGGCGCTTCTTTTGCCATTTGCACCAGCGATTTACCCATACCAAAGCCAATTTCCAGCACCCTGTGGTTATCGCGGCCAAATACCTCTGCTAATTGCAGCGGCTGTGGCTGATAGCTTAAACCGTAATCGGCCCAGTAAGTATCAAGTGCATGTTGCTGGCCTTTGGTCAGCCGGCCTTCGCGCAGCACAAAAGAGCGAATTCTGCGCATATAGGTGGTGTTTTCAGCCTGATCATCTTGCTGTTGGCCGGTACTGTCTGTCATCTGTTGCTCCGCATAATCGTTAACGGCGCGTATTATCCTTGTATTAGCGGCTTTGCTCAACCGCGATTATGGTTGGCAAGCTAAAGAGGGCTGCTTATACTGCGCGCAATTGTTTATACAGGGGCCGTTATGTTGCCGCAACAGGATGCAGTTTGGTTTTCAAATCAGTTGGTTAGCTGGTATCAGCAACACGGGCGCAAAACACTACCCTGGCAGCTGAATAAAAGCCCGTATAAAACCTGGCTCAGTGAAGTGATGCTGCAGCAAACCCAGGTTGCGACTGTTATTCCTTACTTTGAGCGCTTTACCGCACGTTTTGCTGATATTAATGCACTGGCCGCAGCGCCGCTGGATGAAGTGTTGCATTTGTGGACCGGGCTTGGCTATTACGCCAGGGCGCGTAATTTACACAAAACCGCACAAACTATAGCAGCGCAGTACAACGGCGATTTTCCAACTGAATTTGACCAGGTGCTGGCGTTGCCCGGCATAGGCCGTTCGACCGCTGGTGCAGTTTTGTCATTAGCGTTGGGGCAGCACTACCCGATATTAGACGGTAACTGCAAAAGGGTACTGGCACGCTTTGCTGCTGTATCCGGTTGGCCCGGTGAGAAAAAAACTGAGCAACAGTTATGGCAACTGGCAGAGCAGTTAACGCCGAAACACACCGTAGCCGAATTTAACCAGGCGATGATGGACCTTGGCGCAACACTTTGCAGCCGCAGTAAACCGCGCTGCGCAGAGTGCCCGTTGAAACTGAAATGCCGGGCCGCATTGACTGGCGAGCAGGCGTTGTATCCCGGCAAAAAGCCAAAAAAAGCTCTGCCGGAAAAGCAGAGTTTCTGGCTGCTGTTGCAGCATGACAGCCAAGTGTTGCTGGCGCAGCGCCCGGCATCGGGTTTGTGGGGCGGGCTGTTTGGTTTTATCGAGTTTGCCTCAGCAACTGAGCGTGAGCAGTATATAGCGATAAATGCCTTGCAAGCAGAAAGTAGCGAAGAGCTGGCGGGCTTTCGGCATACTTTCAGCCATTTTCACTTATGGATCCAACCGCAATTGCTTAAGCTCAAATGCAAGCCTGATACAGTGCAGGAGCAATCAGCGGCGACTTGGTTTACAATAGATCGCATTCCACAGGTTGGTTTGTCGGCGCCGGCAAAACAACTGTTTCAACAGTTATTAGCTGCAAGCACGGGCAACAAGGATAAACCATTATGAGCCGTAGTATATTTTGCGAATACCTTAAAAAAGAAGCCCCGGGGCTGGATTTTCAGCTGTATCCGGGCGATTTAGGCAAAAAAATTTTTAACAGTATCAGTAAAGAAGCCTTTGCCCTGTGGCAGGCAAAACAGATTATGCTGATTAATGAAAAAAAACTGAACATGATGAACCCCGAACACCGTCAGTTTTTGGAAGCACAAATGGAAGCCTTCCTGTTTAAAGGTGAAGACGTTGAAATTGAGGGTTATAAGCCGGTAGAGAAGTAAACTTAGCGTAGCTCTTTGCTGGCGTCGTGGCGACAGCGGCGCTATAATTCGGATTAGAAAATTTAATCACTGATTTAATCATCTAAGAGATATTATGGCGCGTCGCCTGCCTCCGCTAAATGCCTTAAAAGCCTTTGAAACCGCCGCCCGGCATTTAAGTTTTACCAAGGCGGCAGAAGAAATGTACGTTACCCAAGCCGCTATCAGCCATCAGATTAAAGCGCTGGAAGACCATCTTGGCCTGAAACTGTTTATGCGTAAAAACCGCTCTTTGTTGCTAACCGAAGAGGGGCAGAGCTATTTTCTGGATATTAAAGAAATATTCCTGCAGCTACATGAGTCGACAGAAAAACTGTTGGCCCGCGGTGCCAAGGGCTCACTAACAGTAAGCCTGCAACCAAGCTTTGCTATTCAGTGGCTGGTACCACGGCTTAATCAGTTTAGTGAGCAACACCCGGATATTGATGTACGTATTAAGGCGGTCGACTTAGACGAAGGCTCGTTAACGGATGATGTCGACGTTGCCATTTACTACGGCCGTGGCAGCTGGCGCAATTTGCACGCCGATAAACTGCACACCGAATACCTGCTGCCGGTATGTTCACCACTACTGCTAAACAGTAGTAAACCGCTGCAGGAGCCGACAGATCTGCAATACCATAATTTATTGCACGATGGCTCGCGCCGCGCATGGAAGGCCTGGTTTACCACGCAAAACTTTAAACATTTTAATGTCAATCAGGGGCCCATATTCAGTCACTCTTCTATGGTGTTGCAAGCGGCTATTCATGGCCAGGGCGTAGCGTTGGCGCACAATGTGCTGGCACGACCGGACATTAATTCCGGCCGCTTAATAGTGCCGTTTAACCATGTGTTGATATCCAAAGATGCGTATTATTTGGTCTGCCGTGAAAGCCAGACCGAGCTGGGTAAAATAACCGCCTTTCGCCAATGGATGGTGTCGATGGTAGAGGCTGAGCAGGCTGCGTTTGCCGAGCAGCAGTTTACCAATGCGGTGGCACTTGACTGATATCATTATTAATAACGCCAGTCAGCCTAAAGCCCGCTTGCTGCTGTCACATGGCGCCGGCGCCGGTGCGCAAAGTGAGTTTATGCAGCAATTGGCACAGCAGTTGGCTGCGCATAATATAGAAGTGTGGCGCTTTAACTTTGCTTATATGCAGCGCTTTATTGATAGCGACAAACGCAGCTTGCCGGCGAAAATGCCGCTATTGCAGCAAGAGTTTATGCAACAGCTCGACAAATGCCCGGCTGATTTACCGCTGTTTATCGGCGGTAAATCTATGGGCGGCCGGGTCGCCAGCTTGTTAAGCAGCCACCCTGGTGTAGAAGCGGTATTTGCTTTTGGTTATCCGTTTCACCCGCCGAAAAAGCACAGTTGGCGCACTGAGCATTTTGCTGCTTTAGCCTGCCCGTTGTTTATTGCCCAGGGTGATCGGGATGCTTTTGGCACTAAAACTGAACTGGCAGCCATGCAATGGCCCAAAGTAGCATTGCACTGGCTGACAGATGGCGATCATGATTTTAAACCCAGAGTTAAAAGCGGCCTGACCCAACAACAGTTGATAGCGCAGGCGGCACAGTTTTGTAGCAGGAAAATAGATGAAGTACTTTTGGCAAAGCAGTAACAGCGTAACCGCTTTGTATGGCGCCACCGTAGTGGGCTTAAGCGCGGTTGTGATGCATTTGTGGCAGGGGCAGTTAAGTACTGAGGCTTTGGCCCGGGTGTTGAGCGCTTTGGGCATGCTGGCATTTCATTGTCTGGCGCTGTTGGCGCTGGGCCGGCAACACAGCGAGGCAAAACTGACAAAGCTGGTGGCGATTGTCTGGCATCTGGGGCTGTGGTGTTTTGTCTGGACTATACTGGCGGGGGTATTTGCCTTGCCGTTTTATTATTCACAGTTGGCGCCAATAGGTGGCCAGCTCCTTATAGCTGCCTGGCTGTTGCTTGCAATAAGCGCCTGGCGGCGGAGTTAACATGAAACAACTATTACTGTACTGTCGCGCCGGTTTTGAAAAAGAATGTGCGGCAGAAATTCAGGATAAAGCCGGGCAGTATGATGTGTTCGGTTATTGTAAGCTCAGCGCCAACAGTGCTTTTGTTATTTTTGAAGCCTATGACGCTGATAGTTTGGCGCAGTTTTACCGTGATTATCCGTTTGAGCAGTTTATCTTTATCCGCCAGTGGTGCTTGCTGCAGGCGGAATTGCTTGAACTGCCACCAGCAGATCGTATCGCGCCGGTACTGCAGGCATTACTTGCAGCTGAGCTGAGCGGCTGTGGTGAGCTAAGAGTAGAGTATCCGGAAACTAACGACGGCAAAACCCTGTCGACGTTGGCGCGCAAACTAACAGTACCGCTGCGTCAGGCACTGCGCCAGGCCGGGGTAATGCTGGCAAAAGAGCAAAAGCGCGCACCGGTGCTGCATTTGTTTTTACTAACCGGTCAGCAGGGCTATATTGGCTTGTCCTACCCGGAGAATAACAGCCCGCTGGAAAACGGCATTATGCGGCTGAAATTTCCCAATGAAGCTCCCAGCCGCAGTACCTTAAAGTTGGAAGAAGCTTTTTTGCAGTTTATTCCGAAACAGGAATGGGACAAGCGCCTGGGCGGTGGCTTAAATGCGGTTGATTTAGGCGCGAGCCCGGGCGGCTGGACTTATCAACTGGTCAAACGCAGCATGATGGTTACCGCTATCGACAACGGCCCTATGGCGGAATCGCTGATGGAAACCGGCCAGGTTAAGCATTTAACGGTTGATGGTTTTAAGTTTGAACCACAAAAGAAAAATGTCTATTGGGTGGTTTGCGACATGATTGAACAGCCGCAGCGGGTTGCTGAGCGAATGGGCGATTGGCTGATTAACGGCTGGTGTCAGGAAACAATATTCAATTTAAAACTGCCGATGAAAAAGCGCTATGAAACGGTAACAGAGATATTGGCGCAGCTTGAGCAACGTCTGGTCGATGCCGATATTAAATTCCGCTTACAAGTTAAGCACCTGTACCATGACCGCGAAGAAGTAACGGTACACGTGCAAAACCTGGTACTGAAATTCTGATAGCTACCGATGAGCTCAGTGCCGATTATTCAGCGCTGAGCTCCAGCTTGACCCACACTAAACGATGGTCTGAGCTGGCACCGCGCGAACCCACCAGCGGATACAGCGGGCTGGTTGTTTCCGGCCAAAAAACGCCACTGTCTTTTAACACAAAACCGGCTTTAGACGGCAGCACGTAATCTGCCCGCATACGCCAACCGGCGGTATGAAAGGCGGCTTTTGGGTTATCCGGTGTATTTTCAACAGCTCCTTTGCTTTGTGGCGGCATGGCATTGTTAATGCGCGGATGGTTGTACAGCGCGCTGATTGCTGCGTTGAGTGCATCACCTTCGCCATCGGCAGAGGCATTTTGATCGCCCAGTAATACAAAGCGTGCATCGGCAGCTAAGCCACCCTTATTGCCATTGTCATCATAGATATAGCCGGCGTTTTGCGGCGTTAAGTAATCAACCCATAAACGAATTTCGTCATGGTTGCGAATGCCGTTACGGTTTTCCTCACCGTCAAATACCGGTGGTGTAGGATGGCTGGCCAATACATGTACCGTTTTACCGTTTACATTAAGTGGGATATCCCAATGGCTTTTAGACGATAACGGAAACTCAGCCCAGGCTGCTTTGCTGTACCAGGGGCTGCCATCAGCTTTTTTTGTTGGCATAAAGCCAGGCATGTCCTGCCATTTAAACCGCTGAAAAGTGCGTACTTTGGCGGTGTCTATCGGGTATTTAGACAGCAGAACCATGCCGTATTGGCCCGGATAAAAGCCATAGCCCCAGGCATCGGCGCCGGTGCCGGTTGCCTTGCCGTTGTTATCCAGATCATAAGGGCTGGGTTGGCCGGTATTTACCGTACTGTAATAGAAGTAGGGGTAATCAATTGCAGTAGCAGAGCCTTGTGGCTGCTGCAGATAGTTCTGAATAAACGCCTCAATACCTTTATCCGCGTCGGCAATGTAATCAAATTCGTTTAGCAACAACACATCCGGCCGCACCAGTTGGATAATGTGGGCAATATTGCGAATTTGCGGCTGGCTGCCGGTTTGCAGTAACTTTTCCAGCACGGTGGCATCGCCGGTTTCACCCTGTGGTAAATAATTTTGCGCTTCCATGCTGACGTTGAAAGTGGCAAAGGTGATTTCAGCGACACTCATATTACTTGATGCTCCAAAGCTAAACAGCGAACAGAAAATAAGAGTTAAAGCGCGTTTTTTCATCGAAAGTAGACCGTTAATTCAGGCAGACGCTAAGGATAAAAGGCTTCGCAGGTAAACACCAGTAAATAGCTGAAAATGCGTATGATGTCGTTTTTTAACCAATTTTAGTCAGCATAGTGCGCAACTCAGACCAGCTATGTTACACTTATGTGGCAATCGCCTAAGACAATGAGAGGAACAAAAAGTTCCCGTAAATCTGATGGGCGTAAAAAAAATGTAATATGGTTTAGTTACCATTATCTCCCAAATTGAAAGCAGCATCTGTATTCAAATGGATTTAGATAAATACCTACAACTACCAGGTGAAAAACGATATGAAAATTAAAAATATAGCTTTGGCTGTCACGCTGGCGCTCGGCGTAAGCAATGCAGCGCTTGCCGACACGGCTTCATCAATTCGCGGTAATATTGTCACTCAGGAAGGCCAGACTGCTTCTAATGCCCGTGTTGATATCTTGCATGTGCCTTCTAATACCCGTTCAGTAACAACCTCAAATGAATCCGGTTCATTTGTTAGTAGTGGTTTGCGCGTTGGTGGTCCTTATATCATTACTATAACCAGCGCAGAGGGAACACGGGTTTATGACAATATTTTTCTATCTCTCGGTGAAACTTTCCGTTTAAATGCACAATTGGAACCTGAAGTTGAGCAGGGCGTTGAGAGGATTGCGGTGACAGGCTCAGCAATGAGCTTGCTAAACGCAGGCAAGATGGGTACATCTACTACTTTTAATGCCTCACAGATTAATAGCATGCCGCTTTTTGATCGGGATTTGAAAGATGTTGTAAGACAAGACCCGTTGGTTGTGGTGCTTGGAGATGCTACATCATCAATGTCTGTTGCCGGTGCTAATCCACGTTATAACAGTCTGACAGTTGATGGTGTACGTCAGGATGATGATTTTGGTCTGAATGATAATGGCTACCCAACGCAGCGCTCACCCATCCCGCTGTCTGCACTGGATCAGATTACTGTTAGTACAGCACCATTTAATGTGAAATCAGGTGGCTTTACCGGTGCAGGTATTAATGCTGTAACTAAGTCTGGTACCAATGAGCTGAAAGGGTCATTTTTCTACGAGTATATGGATCAGTCACTTTCCGGTAAATCAGGTGCGCCTGGCCGTGAGAAAGTTGAGTTGCTGGATTTTAACCGTAAGGTTTGGGGCGCAAGCTTAGGTGGCGCGCTGGTTGAAGACAAATTGTTTTTTTTCGTTGCCTATGAAGATTTAGTTGAGCCATACAACACGCTGTGGGGTGCTGCAGGTTCAAGTGCACCAAACTCTGCCAGCGTTACTCAGTCTGATATTGACGAAGTTGCACGAATTGCCCGCGAAGTTTATGGCGTAGAAGCCGGGCAGTGGAATGTTGCAGACGATTTGGAAGATAAGAAACTGCTAGCCAAACTGGACTGGAATATTAATGATGACCACCGTGCATCTTTCACTTATCAAAAAACAGAAAGTAATGCTATAAACACCGGAGCTGGCTCAAGAGCTACCCAAATTGCACTTGACACTAACTTTTACAACAACCAACAGGATTTAGAGGCCTTCGCCGGGCATTTGTACTCTGTGTGGAGTGACAGTTTCAGTACTGAAGTTAAAGTAGCCTGGAAAGAAGTTGAAGTTGGCCAAAACCCGTTACGCGGTAATACTTATGGCCAGGTTCAGGTTGACACACCTTCTGGTCGGGTAATTTTTGGCCCTGATACATTTAGACATGCTAACGAATTAACTAACGATTTATTTCAGCTTCGGTTAGCCGGTGAGTATCTGTTTGAAGACCATACCATTAGCTTTGGTTGGGAACACGAAAAGCTTGATGTATACAACCTGTTTGTGTCAAACAGCAAAGGTACCTGGCAGTTCCATGACACTGTAGTTGATGGTGTAGTAACTGTTAGTGGCCTTGACCGTTTCTTACAGCAAACATCATCGGGCTTTAGCTATCAAAACGCATATACGTTAAACCCGGTTGATGCAGCAGCAGCATTTAAATTCGGTACAGATGCATTTTACCTACAGGACAGTTGGGATTTGTTTGATTATGATTTAACGTTAGATTTTGGTCTGCGTTATGAACGTTATAATTCAGATAGTGAGCCTCGGCTGAATGAAAACTTTGTTGAGCGCTACGATATTGTCAACACCGAGAATATGGACGGCAAGGATCTTTTGATGCCGCGCTTCGGCTTTAATTGGCGTGGTTTGGATAACACGATAATTCGCGGTGGTATTGGTCGCTTTAGTGGTGGCCGTCCTAATGTGTGGCTGGCAAACGGCTTTTCTAACGATGGTATAATTCTGGTGCAGGCACCAGGTTCTGCTACGGCTAATCAGACCGATATTGATTTTACAAACATACCTGATTCCGTGACAGAGTCATTGGTTCCGGGAGATGGTAACGTCAACGCAATTGATCCAAACTTTAAACTGCCATCTGAATGGAAATATAACCTGGCAGTAGATTACCTGCTGCAATCTGATTTCGGTAATTGGGATCTGACAGCTGAATATATCCACTCGAATAAAGATCGTGATGTTATCTGGAAAGATTTGCATCGGGAAAATTATGAGGTTGTAACCGGCCCGGATGGTCGTAACATCTATACCGGCGTGTTAGCTGCTGGTGTGCCTAATCGTAACGACATCCTGTTTGTTAATGGTGCAGGTGGAAGAAGTAATGTTTATGCTTTTGGTGCGGCAACTAAGTTTGATGATTTGAGTATTCGTTTTGGTTATGCACATCAAAATGTTAAAGACTTGTCATCGGGTACTTCTGCTCAAGCGGCTTCAAATTTCTCGCGATATGCAGCAGTAGACCGTAACGCATCAACTGTTGGTACAGCAGGTTATGAAATTAAGCATCGCTTTAATTTCACTTTGACCTATAGCCACGAGTTTTTTGCCGGCTATAACAGTAACTTCACGCTTTATGGCGAGCGTCGTTCAGGTCGCCCTTACAGCTGGACAGTAGGCCCGGGCCGTGCCTTTGGTGACAATGGTAGCAATGGCGGTACTGATGACCGTAATGGATATTTACCTTATATCCCTACTGGTCCGGATGACGCGAATGTGCGTTACAGCGGAGATTTCGGTTGGGATGATTTTGTCGCTGCAGGGCTAGATAAGTACGCAGGTCAAATTATGCCGCGTAATACTGAGTCAGGCCGTTATACAAATACTCTAGACTTTAAGTTTGAGCAGGAAACCCCTGGTTTTATGGATGGGCACAAAGGTTCGTTCTATATAGAAATAAAGAACTTACTTAATATGATTGATAGTAGTGCAGGCCGTGTATACGAAACTGCTTTCCCGGGGTATCAGAGAATCGCCGATGTCGCGTATGATGCCGATGCAAATCAATACGTATATAGTGCTCCTACTGCAAGAACTGAAGTACCACAGACTTTCCGCAATATTGAGTCTGCATGGCGGATGAAGATTGGTGTGAGTTACAAGTTCTGATGCTCTTTTCGGAGTAATTAGTAAATGCCCGCTTTGAGCGGGCATTTTTTTATTTCTAAATAAGCCGTTTTTAGCGATAATCATCGGCTAATTTCTGCCAAAGTGAATGTTTCTGTGGGAAAAAATACTATTATTGCTATTGCCGGTGCTTCGGCATCAGGTAAAAGCCTTTTTGCTTCAACGGTATACCAGGAATTGGTGGCTGAATTAGGCGGCGAGCGTATCGCTATTTTGTCCGAAGATGCCTATTACCGCGATCAGAGTCACTTGTCATTTGAGCAGCGCACTCTAACCAACTACGATCATCCGGCAGCTTTTGAGCACGAACTGCTGGCGGCACATTTGCGGGCACTACGCGCTGGTAAAGCCATTCAGATGCCGCAGTACAGCTATAAAAACCATACCCGTACTGACGAAACCATAACAGTGCAGCCAGCCAAAGTGATTCTGGTCGAAGGTATTTTATTACTTACTGATGAGCAACTGCGTGAGCAGTTTGATATAACCGTATTTATGGATACGCCATTAGATGTCTGTTTGTTGCGGCGTATCAAGCGGGATTTAGAAGACAGAGGTCGCAGTTTAAGCTCGGTAACAGAGCAGTATGAAAACTCGGTACGGCCGGCGTTTTTTGAGTTTATCGCGCCTTCCAAACAGTATGCTGATCTGGTGGTTACCCGTGGTGGAAAAAACCAGATCGCTATTGACATAATAAAAGCAAAAATTCGCCAGTTGCTGGCAGAATAATAATAATCAGGGAATAACGTATGATGGGATTAGTGGGCATTGTTGCCCTGTTGTTGGTAGCGTATTTGGCTTCTGCCAATCGCAGCCGTATTAACTGGCGTACCGTAGGCGGGGCTTTTGCTATTCAACTGGCGATCGGGGCCTTTGTACTCTATGTGCCCTTTGGTCAGGATGTGCTGTACAGCATTTCTACCTTTGTCGCTGATATTATCAGTTATGCCACTTCGGGCATCGAGTTCCTGTTTGGTGATATTGGCCGCAAATCTCAGGGCTTTATTTTTGCCATTCATGTTCTGACGATTATTATTTTCTTCTCGTCGTTAATTGCCGTGCTGTACCACATAGGTGTGATGACCTGGATTATCCGCATTATTGGCGGCGGCTTACAAAAACTGTTGGGTACCAGTCGGCCGGAATCCATGTCGGCGGCAGCCAATATCTTTGTTGGCCAGACTGAAGCACCGTTAATAGTGCGGCCTTTTATCCCTACAATGACCCGCTCAGAGTTATTTGCGGTAATGGTAGGTGGCTTAGCCTCGGTTGCCGGTTCGGTTCTGGCTGGCTATGCCGGTTTGGGCATTGAGCTGAAATATCTTATCGCGGCCAGCTTTATGGCTGCGCCAGGCGGCTTTTTAATGGCAAAGTTAATTTTGCCGGAAACCGAACAGCCGAAAAACGAGCTGAATGAAATAAAAGCAGATACCCAACATACTAACCTTATAGATGCCGCCGCTGCGGGTGCATCCAGTGGTATGCAGTTAGCTTTAAATGTTGGTGCTATGTTGCTTGCCTTTGTTGGCCTGATTGCGCTGGTAAACGGCGCTATTGGTGGTATTGCCGGCTGGTTTGGTATCGAAGGTTTAACACTGCAGGTGATCTTCGGTTATGTATTCCAGCCATTGGCATTTATTTTGGGCGTGTCATGGGATGAAGCCCGAATGGCCGGCAGTTTTATCGGTCAAAAGTTAGTTATTAATGAATTTGTCGCATACCTCGACTTTGTGCAGGTGAAAGAGCAGTTAAGCGCTCATACTCAGGTGATAGTAACAATCGCTCTGTGTGGTTTTGCTAACTTTTCTTCTATTGCTATTTTATTAGGCGGTTTGGGTGGTATGGCACCAAGTCGCCGCGCTGATATTGCCGAGCTGGGTTTAAAAGCCTTGCTGGCGGCAACATTGGCGAACTTAATGAGCGCTGCTATTGCAGGGTTCTTTTTTTCTTTAGGCTAAAAAACAGGTCTTTTATATGACACAGCAAGTTCCAACGTTAGATATAAGACGGTTTGCCACCGACAAAGATAACTTTGTTGCCGAAATTGGCAAGGCCTACACTGAGTTTGGATTCTGCGGCATTAGCGGCCATGGTATTCCGGATGAAGTGGTAGCAAATACTTATACCGCAATTAAGCAGTTTTTTGCTTTACCCAATGAGGTTAAAGCGAAATACCATAAGCCGGGGCAGGGCGGCGCTCGCGGTTATACTGCGGTTGGCGTCGAAAAAGCTAAAGACTCTAATCACCCGGATTTAAAAGAGTTCTGGCATGTTGGTCGTGAGCTGGATGGTCCGGCACCGCATCCGAGTTTATACCCTAATGCATGGCCAACTGAGGTAGAAGGTTTTAAGCAAGCTACTTACGCGCTGTATAGCGAGTTGGAAAAGCTTGGCAATACGGTATTGGAAGCGCTGGCGTTGTTTTTGGGCCAGGAACAAAGTTACTTTGCCGATAAAGTAAATTACGGTAACTCGATTTTACGGCCTATACATTATCCGCCGATTAAAGATACCAGCACACAGTCTATCCGCGCCGGCCAGCATGAAGATATTAACCTTATCACTTTGTTGGTGGGGTCAAATGAAGCTGGGCTTGAAATTTTACGTCGTGATGGCAGTTGGCTGCCGGTAACTACTATTGAAGGCACTATAGTAGTGAACATTGGCGATATGCTGCAGCGTTTGACCAACCATGTATTGCCATCCACCACACATCGGGTGGTTAATCCGGCGGGTGCAGCGGCAGGTGAGCCGCGTTATTCTATTCCGTTCTTTATGCATCCGAACCCGGATTATGTTATTAAGACCCTGGATAGTTGCATCAGTGCCGACAGGCCCAACCGTTACCCTGAGCCGATTAACTCTAACGACTACTTAATGCAGCGTTTAGAAGAGATTGGCTTACTGAAAAAGAGCAAATACTAAGCATCTTGCTTAGTATTTATCCGAACGGTGCAAAACGATAGAAAATGTGCAGTTTCATAGTTGACTGGTTTTATAAAGTCGCTATACTGCACGCCATGTCAACGCGGTAGCGGAAGCATAACGCAGATGTGGTGGAATTGGTAGACACGCAAGCTTCAGGTGTTTGTGCCCACAAGGCGTGAGAGTTCGAGTCTCTCCATCTGCACCAAATCAACCGGCTTATGCCGGTTTTTTTGCATCCAAAATTCACCGTTTTAGTTCGATGCGACGGATAAAGTCCTCCACAATCATGTCGTACAGTTTATTGCCCAGAAACAAATCTTCTACGCCATCATCAATATTCGGATTATCGTTCACTTCTATTACGTAAACCTTTTCACCGTCTTGTTTTATATCTACGCCGTATAAACTATCACCGATAGGGGCGCAGGCACGAATGGCGGCATCTAAGACGTGGGTTGGTACTTCAGTAATGGCGCAGGTACTAAAACCACCACTCTCAGTTTTGGCTTTGCCGTGTTTATAAATTTGCCAATGGTTGCGTGCCATAAAGTACTTACAGGCAAAAATGGCCATACCGTTTAACACACCAATACGCCAGTCGTATTCAGTAAAGGTGTAGCGCTGCGCCAGAATAATAGCGCTTTGTTCAAACAGGGCATCAAGTTGTGAGCGCAGCTCGGTCAGGGTTTTTACTTTCACCACGCCACGGGAAAAGCTGCCATCCGGAATTTTTAACACTAAGGGCAACCCCAGAGTGTCGGCAGCGCGCTCTAAGTTATCTTCATCTTGCTTAAACAGCATAATGCCGTCGGGCATAGGTACTTTATGTTGTTCAAATAAGGTTTGCAGATACACCTTATTGCCACAGCGCAGTATCGAGTTAGGATCGTCAATTACCGCTAAGCCCTCGCGTTCGGCTTTTAAAGCCATATGAAAGGTGTGATGATTTACGCCTGTGGTTTCACGAATAAACAAACCATCGAATTCTGCCAGCCGGTGGATGTCTTTAGCGCTAATTTGTTCGGTATCCATCGCGGCTCTTTTTGCTGCTTTACTAAACAGCTCAAGCGATTTAGGTGTACAGGGCGGGAATTTCTCTTTCGGATCAACCAATACCGCCAAATCATACTTGTACTTGCGATTGATTGGTTCAACCCGCCAGATCTTGTGGCTGTAACGCTCCAGTGTATTGCCGAATAAGCTTTGTTCTTGCTCATTTAATTTATGCACGCTGCCTATCTTCAGCGTTTTCACCTGCCAGGTTGCTTTTTTATGTAATTCTACGCGTAGTATAGGTACGGAAAAGGCATCAAACAGGTAGCCGGCAACTTTTTTCAGGGCCTTATGTTCGGTTTCGCCAAAGTAAATGTTAAAAACCAGCTGTGTGCTGGTTTCATCGACTAAGGCTTTGTTGAGCTGGGTTAAGATGGTACCGGGAATTTCTTCGGCAATATCGGCGATTTCATGGCGGTTAAATTTATTAAAGGCTCGGACAGAGGGCACTACGTGGTGGCCACGCGCCTCTGCCAGCAATGAACAATAGTAGCCGCTGCCTAAATACTGTGCCTGGCGGCATAAGTTTATCACGCGGGTGCGTTGTTTGTTTTTTGCCGACCATTTTAAATAAGCGGGCAAGGTCATTACTCCATCGTATTGATGGAAAGGTGCCCAATCCTGCGCTTTGTCGACTACGATAATAAGCTTGGCCATCGCCACTCCTGTAAGTTTGTTAAAGCATGTCGTGGTGTGACAAAAAAAGACAGCGAAGAAATCTTTACCACAACAGTTAAATTTCTTGTTGGCTTTTCATTTGTTTAGCTGTTGTTATCCTAAACTTAGTTAAAAATCAGCCAAAGGCAATAGTGAGTGAAGTTATGGCGTTAACCGCAGCTGCGGCAGTGTTATCCATCAGAAATGCAAGTTTGCCCGATGCCACGACCTTAGTGGCGTTGGAGCACAAGTGTTTTACCGCTGATCGTATTAGTTTGCGCAGCTTTAAGCGTTTTATCACAGAAAAGCGCAGTGATCTGTTGTTGGTTGAGCGTGATAATAAGATCTTAGGGTACTTTCTGCTTATTTACCGCCGCGGTACCAGTTTGGCGCGCTTATATTCACTTGCGGTAGACCCTGACTATCGTAAACAAGGTATAGCCGAATTTTTTATGCTTGAGGCAGAAAAAACTGCTGCTTCGCGACGTTGTGTATTGCTGCGCCTGGAAGTGCGCTATGACAATACTGCGGCTATCCGCTTATATCAAAAACTGAACTATCAGGAATTTGCCGTAAAGCATGATTTTTATGAAGATCATTCCGATGCTATCTGTATGCAAAAGCAGATTATCCAATTTGATACTGAGTCAGTAAGCCGGCAAGTGCCCTATATAGCGCAAACCACACCTTTTACCTGTGGGCCTGCTTGCCTGTTGATGGCGTTTAATTACTTTGAACCCGGTAAATATGATCCACTGTCGCTGGAGATAGATATCTGGCGCGAAGCAACTACCATCTTTATGACATCGGGTCATGGCGGCTGTGGGCCAAGAGGCTTAGCGTTGGCTGCATATAACAGAGGCTTTGATGTAGCGATTTATTTAAATAAAGAGGGGCCCTTGTTTACCGATACTGTACGCAGTGAAGTAAAAAAAGCAATTTTGCAGCGGGTGCATGATTCCTACCGGCAAAAGGTTGAACAAAGTGCTATACCTATACATCGTAGCGAGCTTGGTATCAGTAAGATAAAACAGTTGTTGCAGGAAGGTGCTCTGCTGTTGGTGTTAATCAGCACCTGGCAATTTGATAAAAGCAAAGCGCCGCATTGGGTAGTGGTATGTGCTGTCGATGAGCACTTTGTCTATATCAACGATCCTGATACTGAAGATATCCCCTGGCTGTCCAGTGCGGAGCGGCAATATATCCCGGTAGAGCACAGTGTATTTATCAAAGCTTTTAGCTACGGTAAAAACCGGCTTAAAACTGCTGTAGTTATCCGGGCGGGTAAAAGTTAGTGTATTTTGTCTGATTTTTTGTCGTTTTGTGCAATTATCCAGCGAACGATCTCAAAAGCACAAGTTTTCTTAAATAACCGCTTGCAGGTATTTCAAAA
>NZ_JABSOD010000021.1 GCF_013283795.1 Rheinheimera lutimaris | reverse complement strand
TACTTTTAGCGTCAATTAAAAATGGGTGTATTACCCTTCCTGCGCACGGTCGTTGCCGCTTTGTTTTATCCGCTTTGTAGTGCAATTCGTTGGTTGAGAGTTGTCGTTAACTTACGGTTTTACTGCGCTGTACTGCTACATCATATTGCCAAACCTAAAGCATCTTGCCGCTGTTGCTTTGCCATAATCGCCCACAGCATTCTGGCCTGTTTGGCTGCGATAGCCACGGCAACAACATTATTGGGTCGTCGCTCTTGCAGCTTATAAATCCACTCAAACATCGGGTTGGTTTGGGTGGACTTTTGGGCTCTGCTGGCCGCTAACATTACCGTGCGGGCACCTTGCACCAGCAACGTTCGCAAGTAACGGTCTCCGCGCTTGGTTATAGCACCAAGCTGGTTTTTACCACCGGATGAATTCTGCTTGGGCACTAAACCGAGCCAGGCGGCGAATTGTCTGCCGTTTTTAAATACTGACACATCTCCGGCGGTAGCTACAGCGGCGCTAGCAGTAATACTTCCGACACCGCAAAGGGTGAGCAACGCCTGCGCCGCACTGTCTTGCTTACCCCAGCTTTCAATCCGTTTGTTCAACGCCTCAATGCGCTGCTCTAAATCGGTTAGCCTATCGGCTAAATCTGCCATGCTTTGACGAAACAGCACCGGCAGTGTTTCATCTTCAGCAACCCATGGTAATGTTTTGGCCAGCGCCGCACGGCCCTGATTAATCACAATGCCAAATTCGTGCAGGTAGCTGCGGATTTGGTTCATCAAGGACGTGCGTTCACGCACCCATTGGTCTCGCATGCGGTGCATCACCAGTACTGCTTGTTGTGATTCTGACTTAACAGCAACAAAACGCATATTCGGCCGTGCCAGCGCTTCACAAATGGCTTCGGCATCATTGGCATCGTTTTTACCGCCACGGCGGTAAGGCGCAACATACTGCGGTGTCATCAGCTTTACAGTATGGCCAAGCTTAGTCAGTTCACGCGCCCAATAATGCGCACCGCCACAGGCTTCAATGCCAATCAGCATCCGTGGTTTATTAGCGAAATAGCGCAGCATTTCGCCTCTGGCTAACTTTTTGACCATAACGGTTTCACCGGATTTAGCATTAACGCCATGAATTTGAAACACGAGCTTTGCAATATCAATCCCGCAACGTATAAACTGTTCCATGCGACTTCCCCTTACTTGTGACTGTTTGATTAGACACTCTCAGTGTGGCACGTCGATGCCGGATAGTGAGGGGGAGTCCATGTTATTGCTTAATTTCGTTCCGGCCACAAACAACGTGGCCTCCACTGGACTGCCTACGCTGCGCTGCGGCAGCCAATTAGTAATGCGTTATATTTTTTGAGTAGTCATGAGCACAATAATTAGAACTGTAATAACGTCACTGCTTTTATTTATGTTGCCGATAACCGCTTATCAGGCATACAAAATATTGCTTATTGGTAGCTGCGATCCAAAGTTTGGCTGTTGGGGCACCTTCCAACTTAGCTTGTTAATTGGCTCAGCGTACTGTTTTATATCTCTAGTTGCATTAATCACGGTTCAGTTGGTATCCAAAGTAAACATGCTCAACGTGTTTGCAGTGTTGGTAACACTGCTACTCGGAGCAGTACATTGGTTTGTGCTTTCGATTGAGCTTTTAGATTCACTAACCATGCAAGTGCTATTTTGGCTGGCGTTTTCAGGTGTGTTTTATTCACTTGCAGCTGTAATTTCAAAAAAATATAACAAGCAAAGCCAGCCGACGCGTACCGCGCAGCTGCTTTGAGCGTTATGTGTAATGGAGTAGATGGCATGGAGTTTCAGACAATCCCGATTATGCGGATTTTTGACGAAGATAAAGCCAAAGAGTTTTACCTTGGCTTTCTCGGTATGGAATTAGATTGGGAGCATCGCTTTGAGGATGGCTACCCAATTTACATACAAGTATCGCTTGGCGATTTTGTCTTACACCTAAGTGAGCATTCTGGTGATTGTGCGCCAGGCAGCAAGGTTTTCGTTAATGTCAGCCATATCGATCAACTTTTTGCACAAGTTACTGCAAAGCCTTATAAATACAACAAACCAAGCATTGAAGAAGCTGCTTGGGGTGCAAGATGTTTTACTGTAACAGATCCGTTTTCAAACAGGATATTGTTTAATGAATCAACAGACACATAACAAATTGTCTTAATTTCGTTCCGACCACAAAAAGCGTAGCCTCCACGGGACTACCTATAGTGCGCTGCGGCAACCCATCTTAGTTGGTATAACTTAGTAATTTCACGTTTAGGTGTATAGGAGATAACTTGATTAATGAATTAAAAATTTGGTGGAGCTCAGTGCCAAAAGCTCAGAAGGCCGGGCTGATAGTGTTAGCGGCGTTTGTTGCTGCAGTTCTGGTGATGAGCTTCGGCGTGACTATAGGCGAATCTGTGGGCAAGGTGCTCTAAAGCTGTTGTAGCCACTGTTGTGGCGTGTGTTGTCAGGTCAGCATTAAAAGCGGCAGTGGTGTCGTTACAACATGACGGCTTCACTACCTGTTAGTTGCTTTTATCTTTCTTTGACAGGGGTATTGCCCGGCAACAGCGCCGGTTATAAACCGGCTTGCTCAAGTAAACCCGCCATATGCTGCAGGGCGGTTAAGCCTTGTATATCGGTGGCTTGCAGCGGCACTTTGTAGCGCGGCAGTTTGGCAAAATCCTGCTCTATCTGGGCCAGATGCACCTTTTCCTGGCTGCGGCGTGCGGCAAGAAAATCACCATCAGCACTGTCGGGTAAAATGCGGTTAACCACTAAACCTGCCAGTGGCAGTTTTTCCTGTTGCAGGCTTTGTACGGCGCGGCCGGTTTCCAGTATTGGCAGTTTTTCCGGCGTTAACACAAACAGCAGCGCGGTGCGGCTGTTATCGGTTAACACCTCGCGGGTGCGCTGTAATAAACGCTGGCGTGTCAGCAGGGTTTCGGTAATGGCTTTGTTGCGTGCATCCATACCGGCGGTGGCGTGCTGGTTAGGGTCGGCCAGCGGACTGTCAATATCGCGCCCGGCGTTGGGGGTTAAATGCCCCAGCACATCACCGAGTTTTTCTGAACGTTTATTGGCATTGAGCAGGCCCTGAGTCCAGGCCGCCATGGCTTCCGGCAGGCTTAGCAGGCGCAGAGTATGGCCGGTAGGGGCGGTATCAAACACCACTACATCATAATCTTTTAAACCCAGTTCAATAACATTGGCGATGCGCTCCAGCATGGCCGCTTCCTGGGCGCCCGGGGATTGGCGGGTTAGCCGCATTTGCCGCTCTATTTCGCTGAACATCTCCGGCCTGGTAAAGCGCTTTAACTGCGCGGTGACTTTAGCCAGGTGTTGTTCTACTTCGCGGTCGGGGTCCAGCTCCAGTCCATCTACATTCGGTGCTAAGCGGGTAATATTATCGCCAATTTCACGGTCGAACGCATCGGCTAAGCTGTGCGCCGGGTCGGTAGAGACCAGTAGCACTTTTTTACCGCGGCTGGCTGCCAACAACGCCAGCGCAGAGGAAGTGGTGGTTTTACCCACGCCGCCTTTACCGCCGATAAGCAGTACGCGTTTATCAGTTAACAGCATTTGATGTTGTCCAGTGGCGAGTGCTCCATGCCCATACGAATATGCCAGTCATGAAAGCGTTCCATTAATAACGGTTGCAGCTCGAGGGTGTAGTAACTGGCGGGGTTGGGTACGCCCATCATTTCAGAGAAGATGAGCAGCATAAATAAATCATCCTGCTCACGTTTGGCGCGCGCTATCGCACTGCGGTAGGGCGCGTTATAGGCTTCTTCAGCGTAAAAGCTGGCCTGGCGGAACCAGGCCTTAAACTTGTCTAAACTCATGCTTCTTTGGCAGCGGGGTTAGCTTTGTTGGCTTTAATTTGCTTGGTTAAGGCCGAGCTACACTCCAGTGATACCAGAATCGCGGCTACCAGCACGATTAAATCCATGGTGAACAGGAACCAGTCGCCCTTGTCGTAGAAGCTTTTTAACTGAATTAACAGACCCAGGGTGGTCATGATCAGTAAAAAGATTAACGGTGCCAGGGTGTACCACATAGGGCGGCGCAGCTTAACTAACATTACCGTGATGACCAGCAGGGTTAAACCGGCCAGCAACTGGTTAGTGGTGCCAAACAGTGGCCAGATCATTAAACCGCCGGAGCCATCGCCACCGGCACCAAAGGCCAGTAATAAACACGAACCTACCGCCAGTAAGGTGGCCGGCGCGGCTTTCTGCATCCAACCGATGTTATAAATGCTGCCCCATTCCTGGAAAATATAGCGCTGCAGGCGCAGGCCGGTATCCATGGTGGTGCCGGCAAACAATACTACCATTACCGTTAGCAGGGTTTGTGACAACACGGTATCCAGGCCAATGCCTTGTTGCAGGATGTTAGCACCACCGGTTATAAAGGCTGACACACCGCCTTTGCCAAAACCACTGTAGATAGCTTGCCAGTCGGCAAGAGTTGCAAAACCGGCGGTAGCGGCAATGATGGCGGCCAGCGCTAATGAGCCTTCGCCTACGGCACCAAAATAACCGACAAAACGTACGTCCGGCTCTTTATCAAGCTGCTTGGAGGTGGTACCACTGGAGACCAGACCATGGAAACCGGAGATGGCACCACAGGCGATGGTAACAAACAGCAGCGGGATAAGAGACGGTGTGCCCTCAGGAACATCGCTATTAAACGCCGGCGCTACCACATCAGGGCCGGAAATTAATACGGCGCCGTACAGCAGAATTAAACCAATAAACAGCTGAATACCGTTGATGTAGTCACGCGGTTGCAACAACATCCATACCGGCAGTAAGGATGCAATAGCAGCATAAACAAACAGCATAATGATCCAGCTTTGGTTATCGCTAAGCGGGCCTACCATTTCCGGTAACGCCAGCGGCATCATAGGGCCGACGTAAATCATACCGTACAGTGCTATTACACCAACAATGGTAACCAGCAGCAGGCTCATATTTTTGCGGTATATCAGCTGGCCGATAATCAGTGCGACAACGATTGCGCCCCACACCGGAATAGTGGCGCTGGGGAAGTTAATTAACTGGCCGGCGATTACCACAGCAAATACCGCGTTTACCATCAGCAATACCAGGAAAATAACAATCATAAAGATACTGCGGGCACGGTTACCAACGATATCACCGGTTAAGGCACCGATAGATTTGGCTTTATTGCGGCTGCTGGCCCAGATAGCACCGGCATCGTGCACACCGGCGAAGAAAATAGTGCCGAATACCACCCATAAAAACGCCGGTACCCAGCCCCAGATCACGGCAATAGCAGGGCCGATAATAGGCGCGGCGCCGGCCACTGAGGTGAAGTGGTGGCCCCAAAGGATGTACTTGTTCGTCGGGACATAGTCGACACCGTCCTGCATTTCGTGTGCAGGGGTGCGAAAGTGTGGGTCAACTTTAAAGATTTTTTCGCAGATAAACTTAGAGTAGACAAAATAGCCCAGTGCCATAGCACCAAGCCCCATCAACATCAGAAAAATGGCATTCATCAGAGGCCTCTGTAAGGTGTTGTTATAGTTAGGGTAACGGTAGGGTAAGCATAGTACAAAAAAATGACGGGCCCGGCCATTAGACTAAAGTCGTGTTAGTCAGCAGCCACCACCTTGTTACGGCCATCGGCTTTGGCTTTATATAAGGCGTCATCAGCGCGCGCCAGGCTGACATTCAGGGCTTCGTCCGGTTGATATTCTGATACGCCAATACTGCAGGTAATGTTAAGTGCCGCTGGCCCGTCAGCAAAACTTATCGCCGCAATGGCCAGACGCAAGCGTTCAGCAATGACCAGCGCCGGCTCCAGCCCGGTATCCGGCAGCACAATTAAAAATTCTTCGCCACCGGTGCGGCCGAAGTGATCTTGCTGGCGCAGCATAGCCGATACCGTCATACACATTTGTTGCAGCACAGTATCACCGACATCATGGCCAAAGCGGTCATTCACCTGCTTAAAGTGATCCAGATCCAGGATCAGAAAGCTAAGTGGCTCAGTGGTGTCGATGGCTTTTACCCGTTCTTGTTCGGCCTGCATCATAATGCGGCGCCGGTTGGCTATATTGGTTAGCTCGTCGGTCATGGCCAGACGATGCAAGCGGTGGTTTCGCCGCTTTAGTGATATGGCAAAACTGAACAAAATCAGCAACAGCAATGCAATTAATGACAAGGCGGCATATTGCCAGCGCTGCGCCAATTGCAGTGTGCTGACATGCTGTTGCATCATTTGTTTTTCGGCCGTTAACTGGTTGTGCCATTCCTGCTGGCGGGCAGAGTCGAACTGAAAACGCAAAATGTTGCTTTGATGCTCTTTCGCCAATTTTTGCTGTGTTTTATTTAGCTTGATATAGCGCGTCAGCAAGTCGTACGCCTGGCGGTAATTACCCAATGCTGCTTCAGCCGGGGCTCTGGCGGCATACAGCATTAACATATAACGCGGGTTATTTTCTTTAATCAGGTATTGCTGCGACTCGTCAAAGCTTTGCAGTGCTTCTTGCGTGCGGTTCAGTGCGTGCAGGGCTTCACCCTGATACATCGCCAGTAAGCCTTTGTAGCTTTCCAGGGTAGATAAATCCGGTGCATTCAGTGTCGCCAGTTCCGCTTTGGCTTCGATTGCAAGCGCTAAGGCTTGCGGGTACTGTTGCAGCAGGTTGCGGATCCATACCAGGTTAACCTTGGTATATGTTTGCCACAGCGGCTCTTGTAATTGCTGATACACCAACATTGATTGCTCAAACAGCGCCAAAGCTTGTTCATATTGCCCCAGCTCGGCATATGAATAGGCTTTCTCGTGCATAATCAGTGCATGGCGGAATTGCTCATCCGCTGAGGTGAATTTCTGCTCTGCTTGTTCGATATAATTCAGCGCATCCTGATACAGCCCCATACGGCGATAGGTTGCGGCTATCGATAACACCAGATCACTGATGTAGGGCTTATAGCCCAGGCCGCGTTGCAGCTGATACGCGGTAACATAATGCTCCATGGCATCGGCATAGTTGCCTGTGTATGACGCCAGGTTTCCCAGCAGCGTCAGGCTAATGGCAATACTCAACGGGTTTTCACTGGCGGTGGCGGCGTCATGCGCTTGTTGGGCGCTTTGTGTTGCAAGGTTTGTGTCGCCGGCCTGGCTAAACAGGTAATAGCGGCACACGTAATAATCGGCCAATGCGGCTTGATCATTGCGCTGTTCAGCCTGTTGAATTTTGCTGTCACTGTAAGCTATGCCGGCGGCCGGCTTGTCGGTATAGCCGAGTTGGCAGCGCAAGCGGTCCAGCCGGTGTTGTCGTGTTATGTCATTCGGCGGCAGGGCGGCTTCAAGATCAGTCAGCGCTGTTTGATAGTCTGCCAGACTAAAAAAATAACGCTGGCCGCTCTCAATTTGCTGCACCAGTTGGTCGAACTGCTCAGGTGCGGCTTTTACCACACAACTGAGCAACAGCACCGCGCTGAAAATGATTTTATTCAAAGACATAAATTAACCACTGAGCAAGACCTTATCAGCATAGCCGATACTGTGCGGCGCAGAAGACTTTTATTTACGCCGTTCAGCGCTTTTGCACCCAATTACCATCCAGCAAAATAAAATGCCCTGTGCTGGTGCGCTCCAGTGCTTTTTTACCGGCCATGGCTTCAACATCGGCCACAGCAATATTGTTTTGCTGGGCCAGCCTGGCATACTCGGCGCGACGGGCGTCGTTAATCAGCTTTACAATAGCGGCGGCATCGTTGTTGTTTTGTACTACCCCCAGGTAGCCGTTGGCTTGCTCGCCGACCAGGCCTTGTGCTTTAGCGTTACCCAGGGCCGCCATGGCTTGTTGTAAATTCATTGCCAGCACCGGCAGGCTCAACGCGAACAGGGCCGGTAACAGTAGCATTTTAATATGTTTAATCAGTGTCATGTTGTGCTCCTCAGAATAAACCGCTGTCGTCGCTGAACAGTTCGTCCAGCTGCTTGTCGACCTTGATATAAATTTCATGCTGAATTTTAACGTTCAGGTTAATGTTGATGGGCTCGGCTGGTAAAGCGACCTGCACCTTAGGGGTGCAAGCGGCCAGAAGCAGCGCCAGCACTATCGCTGCGCTTAGTTTTGGTATCATGGTTTTACTCCATTGGCGTTGTTTACGCGTTGCTGTTGGATGCGTTGTTGTACCCGTTGTTTTATTTTGTCACTGATTTGGCTGCTAAGTTGCAAGCTGGTGATAAGCGCCGGAATATCTTCTTCCAGGTTAATATTTAAATTTATTGCCCGGCCTTGTTCCAGTGCCGGATTTTGGCCCTGCAGATTCAGCGCCAGTAATAACTTACCGCTGGTATCATAGCTGACATTGCTCGACAGCACCGAGTAATGGAAATCGTCCAGCGCGTTCAGTACCACCTTCATACCCTGGTTGCTTGCTGCCATACCTTGTGCTGCAGACGGGCGGTATTGCAGCTTACCACCCGGGCTTTCGGCGGCAATGCTACCATCGGTTACACTGGCGCCATTGCTGCCAAGCTGCAGTGGAATGCTGCCGGAAATACGGCCGTTGCCGGTTAAATCTGTGGTTGGATGCTGTTGCAGTAGCTGGCTTAAGTCTATTTGTTGTAGTTCAAGTTGCAGTTGCTGCTGTGCCTGCGCTAAATCCAGCTGCACCGGCTGCACCAACACCTTGCCCCCCATAGCCAGCAGCTGCAGTTGTTGAATATTCAGCTTACCTGCCGTTGGTGTTTCTACAGGCGCGGCATACTGCGCACTGAGGGCCAATGGCCCGACGCTAACCCCGTGCAGAATTTCCGCTACTGTAATGTTGTCTGTGGCCAGCAATACGTTGTTGTGCCGGTATTGCATCTGCAATGTGCCGGCCAGCTCTTTAAACAGGCTGCGATCATAAATACCATTGATACCGGATAATGCGAGGGTGGCGTCAACACTGGTATCCGGCAGCAATGTCATCTCGCCACCGGCGCTAAGCCGGCCACGGTTAAATTCCAGCAATGCCGGCCAGGCGGTAAGGGTGGCAGAAAGCGGGTTGCCGGCCAGTAAGAATATCTCGTCCAGCTGCCAGCTGACAGCGGTGTTGTCCGGCGTATAGCGCAGCTGATGGCTAAGACCAAGGCTGGCACTGTTACTGAGCTTGCCGTCGATATTTAGCGCTGCGGTTGAGCCGCTAAGCTTACCGTGCCACTGCCAGCTCAGCGGTTTTAATTGTGCCTGCGTTAAGGTCGCCACATTTACGTCAACATCAGTGCGCAGTGTAGTCTGGTTAAAGTTACTGTCGCCGCTAAACTGACCTGACGCGGCAACAAGGCGAATGTCACGCGCCTGTACATCGGCAGTGTTTAGCTGCGCAATGCTGGCCTCTGTGTTTAACAGTGCAAGTTGCCAGCTGTCCACCAGCCAGGAGGCGTTAAAGTGGCTGTTTAGTGTCAGGTTCTTCGCAGTAACATCACCTGGCAATGTTAGTTGTTTCTGCACTAAGTTAAGCCGGCCGTTACGCAGTGCGGCACTTAGCGGCGGTGTCAGGTTCAGCGTGGCGTCGGCGGCCAGTTGCAGTGTTGTGTCACCGCTGCTGCTAATACTAAAACTGAGCGGCAGGGCGTTAAGTTGTGGTTGGCTTTGGCCATCGGCACTGACAGCTATCTGTAACTGCTCTGCATCAGCGCCAAACTGCTGCAGCTGCTCTGGTAGCTGTGGCTGCTTTACCGCCAACTGTGCATTTAACTGATAACGGTTCAGCTCGCCGCGCTCCAGAGCCAGCTCTGCCTGCACTGTGCCTTGTACTTGTCCTATGCCCGGCACGGTTAACGGTGCCGGCAGGTTGGCACTGAGTTGCCAATTGCCGCTGGCGTGTGAGGCGATACCGGCGAGATCCATGCCAGGCGGGAGTTGCAGTTGCCAGTTGCTTTGCACGGATACCGGGGCGGTAAATTGTGCTAAGGCATCTTGCGCAATTGCCGGCTGCCACAGCTTTAGCTGCTGTATTAACCAGGGCGAGGGTGGCGCGATATCTAATTTCAGCTCGCCGTTGGCGCTGATACCGTTTTCACTGCTTAGTTGCTGGTGTAGCTTGAGCTGTGTGCTGTTATCCAGCTCCAGCTGCATATTCAGCACCGGCAGCTGTTGCACGGCGTGATAATCGCCGCTAAGCGTTAACCGTGGCAGTGTCGGAGTGGCGGCATCTGCAGCCGTAAGCCGGTACTGCAGTTGCTGTGCTGAGTGGCTTACCTTGGCCGATAGCAGATAATGACAGTCGCTGGCAGCGCAGGGCAGTTGCAGCGTAAGCCGGTCAATGTTTATGTTATCGGGAAAATTGGCCGGCACTTGCCAATCGGCGGGTAAAGACGGCGCAGTTGCCGGCGCGGCATTCTTATCTGTGGTTTGTGGCCATTGCAGCAGGCGGATATTGGCGCTGCCAAGTTGTAAGCGGGTTATTTTGCTGTTTAACAGCTGCCAGTTGATGCTGATATCAGTGAGTTGAACCTGCAGTTGCGGCTTATCCAGGCTGAAACTTACACTGCTAAGCTGTAACTGGCGCAGGCTAAGGCTGCTGATCTGGTATTGCAGGTTGTGCAGCGGCAGGGCGGCAAGGTTTTTTTGCAGATACCAATACGCTGCCGCTGTTAACAGCAGTAACAGAGCGAAAGCTGTAAGCAGCATTTTTTGCCACCGGCGCATAGGTGATCCTTCAGGTTGTTAAGCCGACACTAAACCGAAGCTACTGAATAGACAATGAATATACCACGATGTTTAAGCTGCTGTTATGCCATCACATTATTTACCTATAAAAAAGGGCAGCCAATGCTGCCCCGATATTATCTAATCTTGTCACTTGTCACTTGTCACTTGTCACTTGTCACAAGCTACTCTTTACGCGCTGCGGCTGAAGCATCACGCAGGGCGCGGAACTCGTTGCCCTCGTTCCAGTTTGGCCAGTTGCGGCTGTTCGCCAGCTCGTTACCGACCTGATAGAACAGGAACAAGTCTTGTTGTGCGCCGCGTAAGTCCCAATTATCATTCCACTCGTCACCGACTTTGTGATAACAACACTTATTGTACTCGGCACGCTGCGCTTTGCCCCATGCTTCGCCATTTTCAAAATGGTTGTTACCGCCTTTAGCATACAAAATAGGTACGCCTTTTTTCGACAGGTTAAAGTGATCTGAGCGATAAGCAATGCCGGCTTCCGGGTTATGCTCGCGCACCGCATAGCGGCCTTGCTGTTCGGTGTATTTAACTAAAATGTCTTCAGCGTTATTGTTACCCAGGCCGACAATTACCATGTCTTTCATCGGGCCGTACACGTTCATTACGTCCATATTGATGCCAACAACGGTTTTTTCCAGCGGGAATACCGGGTTGGCTGCATACCAGGCTGAGCCTAATAAGCCGCGCTCTTCCGCGGTTACCGCGACAAATACTACAGAGCGCTCAGGCTGCGCTTGTTGGGTAAAGTATTCAGCCAGTGCCAGTAAACCACCGGTGCCGGACGCATTATCCTGGGCGCCGTTAAATACCTTATTGGTCGGGTTGGAAAAATCCATGCCCAGGTGATCCCAGTGCGCCATATACAGCACATATTCGTCCGGGTATTTGCTGCCTTCGATATAGCCGACCACGTTGCTGGAAGTGAGCTCGCGCAGGTTGTTCTTTACGCTGACCGAAGCGGTGGCGTTAAGTGCGATGGGCGCAAAATCTTTTTCCAACGCTTTTTTATGCATAGTGGCTAAGTCGGTGCCGATATTGGCAAACAGCTTTTCAGCCGACTCAGTGGTTACCCAACCCTCAATTTGGGCACGGTCCATGTTTTTGTTTTCGTTGATTAAATCAAATTTAATCGGCGAGCCATGTGCTACTACGCCCCAGCCATAACTGGCCGCATCGGTTTCATGGATAATCAGCGCCATTGCAGCACCCTGGCGGGCCGCTTCTTCATATTTATAAGTCCAGCGGCCGTAGTAGGTCATGGCATTGCCGTTAAACAACTCAGGATCTTGCGTTGCAAAGCCGGGGTCGTTAACAAACATTACTACGGTTTTGCCTTTAACATCTAAGCCTTCGTAGTCGTTCCAGTTGTATTCCGGGGCAACTATGCCGTAGCCAACAAATACCATCTCGCTGTCGGTTACCTCTACCTGTTCTGTTACCCGGGTGGTCCAGGCGGTCATGTCGTCACGGTAGTTGAACTGCGCCGGCAGTTTGTCGCCTTTTAAGCTCATGGCAGACACTTGTTTCGGGTCAATTTGTACCAGTGATACCGGCTGTTTATAGCTGTCGCCATCGATTGGTTTTAGGCCGATACGGCGAAAGTTATCTTCTAAAAAGGCCACGGTTAACTCTTCGCCTTTGGTGGCAGGGGCGCGGCCCTGAAACTCATCGGCTGATAGCGTTTTAATATATTCGCCCAGACGCGGGTTTACGTCGGCAAATTGTAATTCAGTGTTCTTAATGGCGGTGTCTGCCAACTCTGGTGCTTTTACTTCAGCAGTTTTTACGTCTGCTGGTTGCTCAGAGCAAGCACCAAGTAAGGCGCCTGTAGCTAATACGCCGGCAAGCAGCGTAAACCTGGAAAGGGTAATCATAGTCACTCCGTGGTTTTTTATCGTTATATGTCGCTGTAGTCTCAGCGCTCAGTGTTAAAACGCTTTATCTTAACGCATGTGAAAATCAGCGACCAGTAATAGTGGTCGCAGTTGTAGTGCGCTTAGTCTTTATAACCCCAGGGCGTTGGTGGTAAAGCCACCGGTTTGGTTAAATCAAAGTCAACACGAAATTCACGGCCATCACGCACCAGCCGATAGCTGAACGTTTGCGGATAAATATACATTTGCCAGGTATTGCCATTAGAGGCCGGAATACCCAGGCGCACAAACAGTTCTTTCGAGTACTGATCGGCCGGAAAGCTTTGTACTGTCGGCCAGCCGGCATCCAGCGTATGGCCACCGTACATGGTGGAGACATCATGGCTGCCGTCTTTATTGCGATGATCATGCTTTAAGCTCAGGCCCGAGCCGGTTTTAGTGATAATCCAGGTGCGGGAATGATTGTCACCGACATGGAACGGGATCTGCAATTGACTGTCGGTACATTTACGCACATGCATAATCAGCTTACCGTCAAAGCCATCGCTCTTCGGGTTGTCCATTACTACTTTGCCTTGATAGGCTTTACCGCAATGTGCGCGAAGATTATCAAAGTAGGCATCGTGGCTGGCAATAGACACCAGTGGCGCCGGCTGCACAATATCAGCGGTGGCGGCCAAAGCGACGAGGGAGAAACTCAGGGCAACAGAGGTTGTGAGCAGGTTGTTATGCATATATTTTCCTTATTGTTCTGGTATAACTGCGCCGGACTATAACCTTTGTATGTATTCGCTGCAAACCGGTGATACTCTTATGGCAATTGAGACAGGAGCATACGAATGCAGAATGAATTAGATGGTAAATTTCTCCTCAGCGTATTTGGCAAGGTAGAAAAACATGGTAGCGCGGTTAACAACGAGTTGGGCGCTGGCTTTGTCCTGGATGGCATAACAGTAAATTCCGGCTTTGACGGCTATGAAGTGTATTTCAGCGACGGCAAGGTGCAGTTAACGCTGGGTTTTCATAATAAATGGCACAGTGATGCTGCCAATGAGGCTGATATGGATGCTTTTGTGGCACAGCTTAAAAAAATTAACCGCGACTACTGATTTATTTCATAGTTGCTAAGGATTTGTTCAGCTTAAACCGCTACCATAGCGCACAATTATAAGCGCTGGCAGACGCGACAGCGGGTGTTATCTGAATAAAGAATTGTTTAGACGGCTAAAAGGCTATTGCCTGATGCCGGAAAACAGGGTAAGGTGTCGCCCGTCAATCATATCTGATAGACCAGAAGAGGTGCGTTAGCCAGGTAGTTCAGGACAGATGTCTATACATCGTAGCCTGAATAAGGGGGACTAACGCCGAGGGAGGGGTAGTTATAGAGCTGCCTGTCCCGGTCGTTAAGGCTGAATCCTTACGACTGTCACCTGAATTTCGGTGGAGAGCTTCTGGCCTTTGTTAACTACAGTTTACAGAAATTACAGAAGCAGTCTGTTTCATTCTCGTTTTGCTGTTAGCAAATGCCATGCTCTGCTTATTATGTTTTATAAGGAGAGGCACCCTTGTCCAATCTTATTGTTGCAAAATTCGGCGGCACCAGTGTCGCAGACTTCGATGCTATGTCGCGCTGTGCCGACATTATCCTGGCAGAACCCGCTATTCGTTTAGTGGTGGTTAGCGCCAGTTCCGGCGTAACTAATCTGCTGGTCGATATTACCAAACATACTGACGTCACTGAACGCTATGCCTGCTATCAGGGCATTGAGGGTATTACGTTGGCGGTATTAAACCGCTTGCAGCAGCCTGATGCTGTAGCGGCGGATATCGCACAGTTACTGGCAGCATTAAAAGCGTTGATAGAGCAAAGCGGTGCTGTGTACAGCGCGGCGCATAAAGATGAAATTCAATCCTTTGGCGAGCGCTTAAGTTCAGTATTATTTGCTCAGGTGCTGCGTGAGCGCGGTGCTGCCGGTTTATGTTTTGACGCCCGCCGGGTTATGCGCACCGACAGTCGCTTTGGTAAAGGTGAGCCGCAAATAGCGCAGATCAGTGAGCTGTGTGCCATACAATTACGGCCGTTGCTGGCCGACAATGTAGTGGTAACTCAGGGCTTCATCGGCGCCGATGACGTGGGGCAAACTACCACCTTAGGTCGTGGGGGCTCGGATTACAGCGCTGCCTTGCTGGGTGAAGCATTAAAGGCGTCTGTAGTACAAATATGGACCGATGTCGTCGGCATTTTTACTACCGATCCGCGTTTAACTGAACAAGCGCGCTGCATTAAAGAAATCAGCTTCGATGAAGCGGCCGAAATGGCTACCTTTGGTGCCAAAGTACTGCATCCGGCCACATTAATACCGGCAATGCGCTGCAATATCGGCGTTTTTGTCGGCTCCAGCCGTGAACCACAAGCCGGCGGTACCTGGATAGCCAAAGAGGTCAAAGAACGGCCGCCGTACCGGGCTATTGCGCTGCGTAAATCACAAACGCTGATCACAGTAAAAAGCCCGGCCATGTTGCACGCCGCCGGTTTTTTAACCCGGGTGTTTGATATTTTAAGCCGGCATCAAATCTCAGTAGATTTGGTGACTACCTCAGAAATCAGTGTTGCCTTAACGTTGGACGAAGGCGGCATGACCAGCGCCTTCAGCGCCTCGGTAGAGCCGGCCCTGGCAGAGCTGCGCAGTTTTTGTGAAGTGGCGGTAGAGCAGGGCTTAAGCCTGATAGCGGTTATCGGCAATCATTTACACAGCAGCAAAGGCATTACCGGTGATTTATTTAATACGCTGGAGCGTATTAATATGCGGCTGATTTGCCACGGTGCCTCTAAACATAACCTGTGCTTTTTAGTACAGGACGCCGATGCACCCGGCGTGGTAAAACAGCTGCACCAAAGCTTGTTTAGTGCAGCCTGAGCAAACACCCGCAGCAGTAAGCGTTAAGACGCTGCTGCGGGGTTATCTTGCCCGGTGGTGGCAGCAAGCGGAGCCTTAACCAGGCCTTCAGAGCGGCCGATAACCAGCGCTACCATGGTATCGCCGGTTACATTGGTGGCGGTGCGCATCATATCGATGATCCTGTCTACCGCAGCAATAAACGCAATACCTTCTATCGGCAAACCCACCACACTTAAGGTTACCGTTAGCATGACCATGGCCGTGCCGGGTACGCCGGCGGTGCCGACCGAGGCCAGTGTGGCGGTACCGGCTATCAGCAGGTAATCTACAGCCGCTAATTCAATACCATACAAATGGGCAATAAAAATGGCCGCAATAGCCGGGTAAATACCACCACAGCCATCCATATTAATGGTGGCGCCCAATGGCAGCACAAAGCTGGCGTAATCTTTTGACACGCCTAAATTTTCGGTGACCACTTTATGACTTACCGGCAAGGTGCCGTAGCTGCTGGCGCTGCTGTAGGCGACTAACTGCGTCGGTAAAATGGCTTTAAAGTAATTCCGCAGGCGTATACCGCCAAACAACTTAACCAGGCCGCCATAGGTAAACAGGATATGGATAAAGCAGGCCAGATAAATCGCCAGAATAAACTTACCCAGTGGCAGCAGGGTATCCAGGCCGTAGTTGCCGACTACCCAGGCCATTAAACCGAACACGCCCAGCGGTGTCAGCTCTAATACCATACGGGTGATTTGGTACATAATATCGGCGCCGGACAGCAGCACTTTTTTCATCGGTGCGGCTTTATCACCCAGTTTATTAATGGCAATGCCGACTAAAGAAGCAAACACAATAATTTGCAGAATATTGCCATTTACCATGGCAGCCAGCGGGTTGGTGGGGATAAGGTTAGTCAGCACATCAGCAACCGGTGGAATATCGCGCGGTTTTACTTCCGCCGCTGTCAGTTGCACTGCATCGCCCCAATTAACTAAAGAGCCGATAGCTAAGCCAATTAAACTGGCAATAAAGGCGGTAAACAAAAACAGACCGACGGTTTTAAACGCCAGCCGCTGCATTTTTCCGCTGTCGGCCAGTGAGGTAATGCTGCTGATCAGGGCAAAAAATACCAGTGGCACCACTAACATGCGGATGGCATTGATAAACAGCGTGCCCAGTGGTTTAAATACTGTTGCTGTTTCGCCCAACAGTACACCGGTAGTCACGCCGAGCAACAGCGCACCAAGTACTCTCTGCCAAAATGGGATAGCAAACCAAAAACTAAACATAAATTACTGCCATAACATAAGATTTCGACATTATAGAGACGAAAAAAGCAGCCACAAGGCCGCTTTTCTATATGTTATAACCAGCTGTTCTGGATCGTTTTGGCGACTTATTCGTAAGGCAGTGGGTCTGTAGTGTTATTCAGCGTAAAGGCTTCCAGGCGCTCCTGACAAGAGCCACATTTACCACAGGCTTTTTCACGGCCGTTGTAGCAGGTCCAGGTTTTGCTGTAATCCAACCCCATCGCCAGACCATCGGCCAGAATTTCAATTTTAGTTTGTGCTAAGTACGGGCTGATAATATCGACCGGCTCGTAGTTGGCAATTTGGCAGACATCATGCATTTTTTGCACAAACTCCGGCCGGCAGTCCGGGTAAATAAAGTGATCGCCGCTGTGGGCGCCGTAATACACCTGGTTGGCACCGATAGACACCGCATAGCCCACTGCTAAGGATAATAAAATCATATTACGGTTAGGTACCACGGTTGATTTCATATTGTCGGCGGCGTAATGGCCTTCCGGAATATCAATATTGTCGGTCAGTGATGAACCGGCTAACAGCTGGTTAATGGCAGAGATATCGACAATTTTGTGTTTGATACCCAGTTCCTGACACACCTGTGCCGCACACTGCAGCTCTTTGACATGGCGCTGGCCGTAGTTAAACGACAGCGCATAAACATCATGGCCGGCCTGCACCGCTTTGTGTAACACGGTGAAGGAGTCCATCCCACCGGAATAAATCACCACAACTTTGTTCGGCATAGCAGGCTCTCTCTTGTATAATACAACTCAAATTTTGCGACATGGCCCGCCAAGCAGTGCGGGGCGCGCATTGTACAGTAAATCAGCCACAGGCTAAAGGGCAAAGCACAGAGTGTATAAAGTTAACGAGGTTTTCGAAACTATCCAGGGCGAGGGTAGTTTTACCGGCGCGCCGGCCATTTTTATCCGCTTGCAGGGCTGCCCGGTGGGTTGCAGCTGGTGTGATACCAAGCACACCTGGGAAATAAAAGATGAGCTGCGCCAACCGCTGGGTGATATTGTGGTTAAAACTGCGGAGACAGAACACTGGGCCGGTGTCAGTGCTGAGGATTTAATTGCTTTGTTTGCCCGTGAGGGCTACCAGGCCAGGCATGTGGTGATCACCGGTGGTGAGCCCTGCATGTATGATTTAACTCCGTTGTGTAATGCGCTGCACAGTAAAGGCTACAGCACACAAATTGAAACCAGTGGTACCTTTGACATTAAAGCGCCGGCACAAACCTGGGTTACGGTGTCACCGAAAGTGAATATGGCCGGTGGCTATAAAGTACTGCAAAGTGCGCTGGACCGGGCCAACGAGATAAAGCATCCGGTGGCGATGCAAAAACATATCGATGAGCTGTTGCAGTTATTGCAACATACTGATACTAAAGCTAAGCTGATTTACTTACAGCCGATAAGCCAGCAGCGCCGTGCCACAGAATTGGCCATTGCGATGTGCAAACAACATAACTGGCGCTTAAGTGTGCAGGTACATAAATATTTGGGGATCAGCTAAATGCAAACGGTAGAGCAGTTTTTTCAGACCTATGCCAAAGCCTATATTAACTCTGAGCCGGAGGCATTTCAAAAGCTTATCTCGTTGCCCAGCTTATTATTAGCCGGCGACAGTAAAACCTTGTTGACCGATACCGACGGTTTGCACCGGCATGTGCTGGGCCAGGTGGCCAAGTATCTGGCCTTGGGCGTGGCAACGGTCGATTTTGTGCTGCAGCATCAGCTGCGCTTGTCTGACCAATTGCAGTTTGTCAGCCTGTATTGGCGCTTTTATGACAATAACAACATTGTTATGTTTACCTGCCATACCTCTTATACTTTGCAATCTCAGCAGGGAAGCTGGCAAGTTGTATCAATTATCACTGATGATGAACAAGCCGCTTATGATCGGGTTGTAAAAGCTCAGGTTTGATGTGACAACCAGGCTTGCAAGCTGTCCAGACAGGGCGCCGGGCTATCCTCCAGAGCCAGCCGCTGTTTCAAAGCCGGTTGCATTGGCAGCAGCTCCAGCCAACGTGAAGCCAGCCAGCCGGCATCGCTGTATTTCGGACTGGGATAAAGCTGCTGTAATGCCGGCTGCTGCTGTAACAGTTTTTGCAGTTGTTGCATTAGTGGCCGGTAGCCGGCGTCGAGTGCCAGCGCCGGCCAATTCTCTACGCAGCTTACTGTGGCAACGTGTAACTGATCCGCTTCCTGCCAACGCTCTGTGATCTGAACTTTTTCTACCCCGGCGATAGTAATGCCCAACAAGCCATCATCTAATTGCTCAAAGTCTTCAATACACACCCGGGTCGCCAGTGGCAGAATACGGTCCGGATGTTGCTGGCTGACATAAGGGTTAATTTGTGCCAGAGCAAAATCACGTTTGCCGGCACTGGCTTCGCTGATCAGCCGGACATAACGCGGCTCAAAAATCCGCAAGCGCATGCGACCTTCAGGTAAGATAAAACTGTTTAACGGAAATAACGCCAGTTGTTTCATAGTACTGCTGATAAAGTTGTATAGTGCCTGGTTATACGTTAAGTAACCGGCAATGGTTTGCCAACGCAGAGGTTTTATGTCGACACAACACTTTATTTATTTGATTACCGCGCTGTTAGCCCTGAACCTGATTTTACTGTTAGTGCAATTATTTCGCCGCGCCCCGGGCGCAGGGTTGGCTGAGCAACTGGCACAACACAAGCTGGAGCTGGTGCAACAGCAGGGACGATTTCAGCAGCAGTTGCTGGAGCAGTTGCATAACCAGCGTCAGCAACTACAGCAGCAGCAACAGGATAATGTGTTGCAAGTGCTGCAGAAAATTACCGACACTCAGCAAGCCGCCCGGTTTGAACTGAGTAAAAACCTGCAACAACAGGCAATTATGTTAGCAGAGCAGGTAAAACAGCTGACACAAAGCACGGATCTGCGTTTAAAAGATATTGCCGGTCAGGTAGAGCGGCGCTTAAGTGAAGGTTTTGAGAAAACTAACCAAACCTTTACTGATATTGTCAAACGGCTGGCACTGATTGATGATGCGCAAAAGAAAATTACCGAGCTGTCTACTAATGTCGTCAGCCTGCAGGAAGTGTTGGCCGATAAACGCTCACGCGGCGCTTTTGGTGAAGTGCAGTTAACCGCGCTTATTCGTAATGTCCTGCCGGAACAGCATTTTTCTTTGCAACACACATTAAGCAACGGCCGTATTGCCGACTGTATGTTGTTTTTACCCAAACCCAGCGGTGATATTGCTATTGATGCCAAGTTTCCGCTGGAGAGTTATAAAAAGATGACCGATCCGCAATACGGCACGGAAGAGCGCAAACAAGCACAGCGCCAGTTTAAGCTGGATATTAAAAAGCATATTAATGATATTGCCGACAAATACATCATTGCCAATGAAACCGCCGACGGTGCCATTATGTTTTTGCCGGCAGAGGCTATTTTTGCCGAGTTGCATGCTTACCATGCTGATATTGTTGAAGAAGCGTATCGTCGCCGCGTATGGTTAACATCGCCCACCACCTTGATGGCGGTATTAACTACGGCACGCAGTGTGTTAAAGGATGACGCCACCCGTCGCCAGGTGCACCTTATTCAGGAACACCTTGTTAAGTTAGCGGTAGATTTTGACCGGTTTCGCGGCCGCTTTGATAATTTAGCCAAACATATTGATCAGGCCGCAACCGATGTGAAGCAAATTCATACCTCGGCACATAAAATCAGCAGCAGGTTCAGCCAGATAGAAAAAGCAGAATGGCTGGAAGACGACGACCGGGCTAGTATTGATACTCAGTAAAGTAAGCCGGCACTTTTGCTTAAGTGCAGTAAGCTGTTGTATAGCGAGGGTTAATGCGAGCACTCTGCCTGATATTACTGTGTTTTTCTGTACTGCCGGCGGCAAATGCCAGCGATCCTGTCCGTGCTATTGTCAGTGATTCCAATACACCGCCTTATGCTATTTTCAATGCGGATAACGTACTGCAGGCCGGTTTAAGTAAGGACATTATTGATGAGCTGGCGCGGCAATTAAGCCGGCCGGTGCAGTATTTAAATTTACCCCGTGCCCGGGTTGAACCCTGGTTATTGCAGGGGGAAGCTGATATAGCCTGTTTTTTAAGCCCCGACTGGGTGATACACCCTAAGCAATTACTGTGGACCGAAGCGCTGTTTAATACGCAACAACTGATGGTACGCTTGCGCGATGCCAAGCCGGTTAGCGCGGTGCAGCATTTGGCAGGTAAGCGGGTAGGCACTACCCGTGGTTTTACTTACCCCGAGTTGGAGCAGGTGTTTCGCTCCGGCGACGTGATACGTGATGATGCCCATTCGTTGGAAAGTAATTTGCTCAGGTTAAAGCAAGGCCGGTTGGATATCGTTATGACGGTGGATTTATCTTATCACTTCTATATAAAAACATCGGACGATCAAAGCTTTGCCGCTGATCCGCTGTGGTCGGCACCGCCGGCTGTATATTGTGGTTTAAGCAGGCATAACCCTGCCGGCGCACAGCAGCTTAATGCAGCCCTGAGCCGGATGGTGCAAAGTGGCTTTATTCAGCGCCGGCTGACATTTTATATGGGCCGGCTGGCCGCCGACTAACTCAGCGACGCGGATCATCCTTCAGTTTCGGGATCTTTAAGCCCAACTCCTGGCCGCGAAAGCGGGCATAATAGGTGCAGCCGATAAACATCATGCTGGCCAGCAGCAGTTCTGTAACCGACAACAACTGATGCATACCAGTGCTAACCCACAAGTTAGTCAGGCTGTGCAGGAAGTAAATCATCACAATAAAGTTAGCCCAAGCCAGCGTGTAAGCATGGCCTTTTATCATACCGTAAAGCGGGAACCACAAAGGCAGCCAGAGTAAAGTCAGCAAGGTATAAGCATTGCCCAGTTGCGGCGGTGCCAGCCATAAGATCCACAAAGGTTGCAATAACCACAAGCCAAAAAAGCCCAACCGGCCCAGCAACAGATAGCGGGCGGTTTTGGCGGACATTGCAATAGTACTGCTGTGTTGCATGATGATTACCTGTGTTGTTTGAGTTGCCGGCTTAAACCGGCCAATCGTTTGCCAAAAGCGATAGCCAGACGCTGTTCATCGACGCTTAGCTTGTTGTCAGCATGATGGCCGCTAACATGGCTTGGCCCGTAAGGTGTGCCGCCGCTGCTGGTTTGGTGTAATTCCGGTTCGCTGTAGGGGATGCCTGTTAACAGCATACCATGATGTAACAACGGTAGGCTCATACTGAGCAAAGTGGTTTCATTACCGCCATGCATACTGCCGGAAGAGGTGAACACCCCGGCCGGTTTATCAATTAATTCGCCCTTAAGCCACAGGCTGGTGGTGCCATCCCAGAAGGCTTTGGCATCAGCCACCATATTGCCAAACCGCACCGGGCTGCCAAAAGCCAAACCGTCACAGCCGCTTAGCTCCGCCAGGGTAACAATGGCATGGCGGCTGGTGCTGCTATTGTCCAATGGCGGTATGCAGCGCACCATGGCTTCTGCTCCTGCCTGTTGAATACCAATGGCGATTTTGTCTGCCAAAGCGGCAACAGCACCATGGCGCGAATAATACAGCACCAACACATAACCGCTCATGGCAGTATATTCAGCACATTAGTTGCCGGCCGGCCAATTACGGCTTTATTACCGTTAACCACCACAGGCCGCTCAATTAACTTTGGCTGCGCTACCATAGCGGCAATAAGTTGTTGCTCGCTCAGGGTGGTATCGGCCAACCCCAATTGCCGGTATTCATCTTCTTTGGTGCGCAGCAACTGACGGGCACTCAGGCCAAGTAATTGCAGCAGATGACGCAGTTCATCTGCAGTCGGCGGTGTTTTCAAATACTCGATGATCTGCAGTGGCTGTGATTGCTGTTGCAACAATGCCAGAGTTTCGCGGCTTTTAGAGCAACGAGGGTTATGGTAAATGGTTAGCATAAGGTGTCCTGTTAAGCAGTGTGGTTGGCTACATACGGCGCAACCGGTCAAATTCAGTTTGCAGTTGCACTTTTTTAGCTTCCAGCCGGCGGCTTTCCAGTTTTTCTTCCGGCTTTAAATGATTAAGTGCTTCGTTTAAATCGTCAATGGCCAACGGATAATTGGCCATCTGATATCTTAAATCGGCGCGGGCTTCATAAAACTTGGCAAAGTCACCGGCAGCTTTATAGGCTTCAGAAAGCAGATCGTAGGCCAAAATGTTGTCGTTTTTATAAAACAGCAGGCTTTTTAACAGATGAATGGCCAGGCGGTTGGCATTGGACTTCATTGCTGCGTTAGCATAATTAAGCGTAACCACCTGATTATTCGGCCGCAACAGATATTGCTGTTCTAACATCTCTAAGCACAGCTGATATTCTTTCTGCGCCAGTAAGATGTCGGTGTAGACATCGATGTAGTAAAGATTGTGCTCATCCTTTGCCAGCAGCTGCTCTATTAACTTGCGAGCTTGTTCCGGCTTGCCACTGTCTAATAAGACTATGGCAAGGCCATATTGATTGGCGCGGGTATTGCCACCTGGCTCACGGAGCATCTTACGGAAGATGACTTCAGCATTTTTTTTATCATACTGGTATCGGGCCATAACGCGGGCCTTACTCAGAGTAAAATCCTGGCTGTCCGGCACGAACCGTTGCGGAAACTGCTCGGCGCGCATCCGCGTATCGCTCACCCGGCTTTGTGACAGTGGGTGGGTTTGTAAAAAGGATAACTGCTGGTTTACGAACCGGCTTTGCTCCGTTAGCTTACGGAAAAAGTTCGGCACGGCGTGCGGGTCAAAGCCGGCTTCTGATAGTATTTGCATACCAATGCGGTCGGCTTCCTGCTCGTTACTGCGGGTAAAGTTAATGGCACTTTGCTGCGCCGCGCCCTGGGTGGCCATCAGTGCAGCCATACCGGCATCAGGATTTACCGTCGCCAATACTATAGCGCCAAGGACTCCGGCCAGTGTTAGTGGGGCTTTTTGGCTCTGCGCTTCAACAAAACGGGCGATATGGCGCTGGGTAACGTGGGCAATTTCATGTGCCATAACCGAGGCGAACTCACTTTCACTCTCTGCCACGGACAGGGTGCCGGTATGCGAGACAATATTGCCGCCGAGGGTGGCAAAAGCATTAATATTTTTATCTTCTACCCAGTAAAACTTAAACGGGAATTTTACGTCATTGGCGCGGGCTACCAGCTTGTTGCCTAATGAGTTGATATATTCATCCAATAGTGGATCGTACACCATTGGCAAGCTGCCGCGGGTTTGACGCATCATTACATCGCCAAGTTGCTTTTCTTTTTCCGGTGTTATGGTACTGAATGCATTACCGCCCAAATCGGGCAATACAGCAGATGCCTTGCCGGGTAACAGCTGGATGCAGGCAGCCAGCAAGCCGAGCGCTAAAGGTTTCGTTACTGCAGAGAATGTCATGTCAAAAACACCTGACCCTGTTTTAATGATTGGTCTGACCGCTAATGCAGACTTTGTCTGGTTTTACGCGAATTAGTTCCGTCAGTACAGCGCAGCTAATTTAGCATATATTTTGTTATGACAGAGAGTTAACTGCCAAATTAACCGTTATCTTAGGTATACTTGCTGTTGTTTTCGTCAGTTAGTCCTTTTGTATAAACCGGAGCACGGACCTATGCTGGATTGGTTAAAAAAATGGTATGCCAATAAATTTTCTGATCCTCAGGTGGTAACTCTGTTTTTATTGTTGCTTATCGGTTTTATGGCGATTTACTGGTTAAGTGGCATTATGGCACCGGTGCTGGTGGCTATAGCGTTTGCTTATCTGTTGGAGTGGCCGGTAGTGCGCCTTGGCAAGCTTGGCCTGTCAAGGGGCGTCAGCACTGTGCTGGTGGTAGCGGCGTTTATTGGTGTGGCGACGTTAACGCTGATGTGGTTGATCCCGATAGTATGGTATCAGGGACGTAATTTGCTGCGCGATTTACCGCAAATGATTGAGCAGGGTAAAGCCTATTTACTGGAGTTACCGGTATCGTTTCCCGGGGTGGTCAGTGTGGAGCAGATTAATATATTAATGCACTCGGTAGATGAGCGCTTAATGAAGTTCGGTACCAATATGCTGCAGTTGTCACTGGCATCGATCGTTGATTTGGTTGCGTTACTGATTTATTTGGTACTGGTGCCGTTAATGGTATTTTTTATGCTGAAGGATAAAACGCAACTGACCACCAGCTTTGTGCAGTTATTGCCGACAGAGCGCAAACTGATCTCGCAGGTGTGGCATGAGATGAACGCGCAAATTATGAATTATATCCGCGGTAAAATTCTGGAAATTTTAATTGTTGGTGCCTGCAGTTATGCCGTGTTTGCTGTGTTTGGTCTGAATTATCCCTTGCTGTTGGGGGTGCTGGTCGGGCTGTCGGTGTTAATACCTTATGTTGGAGCGGCTGTTGTCACTTTACCGGTAGCGCTGGTAGCTTTTTTTCAATGGGGGCCGACGGCTGAGTTTGGTTATTTAATGCTGGCGTATGGCATTATTCAGGCACTTGATGGAAATTTATTGGTACCGTTGCTGTTTTCAGAGGCCGTAGATTTGAATCCGGTATTTATTATTATTGCTGTGTTGTTTTTTGGCGGTTTGTTTGGTTTTTGGGGGATTTTCTTCGCGATACCGCTGGCTTCGCTAGTAAAAGCCACTGTAAATGCCTGGTCGGGCAGGGTGCATCCGCACGCAGAGGAAACGAAGACACAGCAGTAACGCCTTAGCGTACTGCTGTGTTAACTACCAGGAAAAACCTGCGCTGATACCGGCACTGAATTGACGCCCGGGTGCCGGTTCAATGGCACGGCCATTGCTCTGATTAACAATTACCGAGCCAACATAGGTTTTGTCAGTAAGATTATCCAGTGCCAGCCAGTAGTCCAGTGCCAGTTGCTGCCATTGTTCGCTGTGGCGGGCACTGACAGAAAAGCTTACTGCCGCCGGTGCAGAGTCACTGTTGGCATCATCCAGATATACTTTACTGCGGTATTGGCTGTGTAACGCCAACACGGTGTCAGTTTGCCACGGCCGGTACTGCAGTTGCCAATGTAATTGGCGGTTGGCTACGCCGGGTAAATGCTTGTCATCAAGTATCGCATCAGCAAACTCAGCCGTTAAATAGTGAGCGTTAAGTTGATGCCGCAGATAAGCATTTTGCTGCCAGTTTAGTTGTAGCTCTGTGCCAAAACGTTCGGTTTTGGCGGCATTGCGATAGCTGGTGCGACCGCCGGTTGAGGCGTCTACCAACAGTTCATTATCGGTGCTGATAGTAAACAGGCTGACACTACCGGTAAAAGGATTACCACTGGCGCTGCTTTGTTGCCACTTAATACCGCCTTCCCATTGCCGGTTGGTACTGGCATCCAGCGCCAGATTTACCCCGCTGCCATCACTACGATAAGCAATTTCTGCTAACGTCGGGCTTTCAAACCCGCGGCCGGCACTGATAAAACCGCTAACGTCATCATTGATCCGGTAACTGAGCCCCAGTGCCAGAGCCTGGTTGTAAAAGCGCTTGCTGCCGCTGTCGTCCGGGTTACCGGCATTAATGTAGCGGTCGGCAACAGCCAGTTGCAGCTCGCTGTAACGCCAGCCCCCCTGCAATTGCCAGCGTGTTGCCGGTTGCCAGTTAAAGCGGGCGAACATATCGGTGTTATCTGCACGGTCAGTTTGATCGCGGCGCAGCTCACCACGCTGGCCAAAGTCATTTACAAAACCTTGTCTGTCATCATCACTTTGTACCATGCTACCGCCGACGCGTAGCTGATAATGTGCACCTTGTGCCAGCCGGTAGCTGCCGCTGATGCCACTGAAACTGCGCTGTAAGGCTACTTCACCACCGGCAGAGGATAAGGCACTGCCGGTAAAAGCCAGCCGTTGGCCGATATTGCGATCGCCCCGCCAACTGCTTAGTTGCCATAGTTCGGCATCGTGGTAATCAGTGAGGCTGACACTGAGCTGGCGCTGACGACTGTGTTTTTCTGTATCGAATAACGTTGCCGCCGCGTCGGTTTGCTGTGGACTTTGACGCCAGTCGGCGACAGATAACCCCAGCGGGTCTTGCAGTTGCGGATCTCTGGCATAGTCCAGCCTGGCCGTCAGCTTCACTGTTTCTGCCAGTGCGGTGCGGTACAGCAGTTGAGCTTGTTGCTTTTTAGCTGCAGAGTGCGGCCGGTAACCATCAGTGGTAAATTGTTTCAGGGTGGTACTCAGACTGCTGTCACCATTGACCCAATCAGCATGCAATTGATACTGCCGGTGTTGTTCACTACCTGCCACGCTGACAGCCAACGCATTTTGTGCCGGCTCATGGCTGTAAAGTGAAATAACGCCACCGGACGCGTTGCCGTAAAGCGCCGCCAGTGGCCCTTTTAACACTTCTACCCGGGCTATGTTGTCGAGTAATACACTGGACAGCTGGCCCTGGCCATCCGGGGTAGACAACGGAATGCCATCCTGTTGTAAATATAAACCGCGGATGCCAAAAGCGCTGCGACTACCAAAACCACGAATGCTTATGCGTGTATCCTGGGCGAAGTTGGCACGGCTGTCGGCTTGCACACCACTGATACTGTTGAGCAATTGCGCGCTGTCGATCAGGATCCCCTGTTCTGGCGCAGTACTCAGTTCAACCGATGCGGGGCTGGCAAGCCAGCTTTCGCGTTGTTCGGTGGCACTTACGATAATTATTTCGGTGTCGGCCTGTGCACTGCGGCTGAATAAACACGGCAGCGCCAGGGCCAGCAAGCTAAGCTTGCCGGCATAAGATTTAACGGTCATCAAGGTGGTTATTTCGCCGGAGTTAAGCGCAGGATCTCGCCATCAGAGCTGTCAGTAAGCAGGTACACCGCGCCATCCGGGCCTTGCCTTACATCGCGGATACGTTGGCCAATCATTATACGTTCTTCATGACTAACCTTGTTTCCGCTTAATTCTAAACGCACCAATTGGCCAAATTTGAGTGAACCGACTAACAGGTTATTGTTCCAGCCACTAAACAGCTCCGCGTTGTAAAATGCCATACCACTTGGCGCGATTGACGGCACCCAATAATGTAGTGGTTGCTCAAGGCCATCTTGTTTGGTTTGACCAATTACACCGCCGCCGTATTCTTCACCATAGGTGATAACCGGCCAACCATAGTTTTTACCTGCTTCAGCGATATTAATTTCGTCGCCGCCCTGGGGGCCGTGTTCGTGCGTCCATAGCATGCCTGTTTGCGGGTGCAATGCTGCTCCCTGAATATTACGATGGCCGTAGGACCAAACTTCGGCTTTGGCGGCGGCGTCGTTCACATAAGGGTTATCTTGTGCTGCGGTACCATCGGTATTAATGCGTATCACCTTGCCGATATGGTTGTCCGGCTTTTGTGCCTGGTGGCGCTGGCTACCACGGTCACCGGTCGTGATAAATAGCTTGCCGCTGTTATCAAATACCAACCGGCTGCCAAAATGGTGGCGGCTGTCATACTTCGGTTGTTGACTGAAAATAACCGTGACATCGCTGAGTTTGTCTGTACCAAGTATGGCACTGGCAACGGCTGTGCTGTTGCCGTCAGAGCCCGGTTCACTGAAGCTGAAATACAGTTTATTGCTGGTAGCAAAGTCCGGCGCCAGAGTTACGTCAAGCAAACCACCCTGACCCCGTGCATCAATTTCGGGCAAGCCACTCAGTGGTGCACTTTTATTGCCGTTGGTATCAACCCGCAGCAGGCCACCGTTGCGCTCTGTTACCAGCATACTGCCATCGGGCAGAAAGGTCATGCCCCACGGATGTTTTAAACCCGAGGCTACGGTATCTATTGTTAAGGTAGCTTTTTCGGTAACAAGCTCTGCAGCCTGCACACTTTGGCTGACTGTCAGGGCGATAAATACCGCCATTAATTGTTTTTGCATGGTGCTCTCCCGGCAGTGAAAAAATAAGCAATCAAACTACATTATTAAGCGTGGTGACTTAACCTAAATAATCCAACACCACCTGGTGATGATCTTTGGTTTTAAAGCTGTCAAACACGTGTTCTACTTTGCCGTCCTGCGCAATCAGGAAGCTGATACGGTGCAAGCCATCATATACTTTGCCCATAAACTTTTTTTCGCCCCAGACGCCAAAAGCATCTGCGATGCTGTGATCTTCATCTGATAACAGGGTGAAATTCAGCTCGTCACGCTGGGCAAATTTAGCCAGTCTGGCCGGGGCGTCGGTGCTGATACCGACTACCGTTACGCCTTTGGCTGCCAGCTTTGCTTTGCTGTCGCGCAGTGCACAAGCTTGCACGGTGCAGCCGGGTGTCATCGCTTTAGGGTAGAAATACACCAGTACGCGGCTTTGCTTTAACAAATTACTCAGCTGTATTGAATTATTATGTTGATCTGTAAGGGTGAAGTCGGGTGCCGTACTGCCGGCGGCTAAATATTGCATGGTGTGCTCCCTATCAGGTTTGGGCATGAAAACTGCCGGTTAAATTCATTTGCTGCATCAAAGCGCCAATGTCGGCCTCTATTTGTGCTGCGGGCTCGCTTTGTGGCAATTCCAACGTCATCATGGTGTGCATAATACTTTGACCATCTGCCGCGGTTTTACTCTGCGATTGTAATGAGCCGATATACACCTGACGGCTGGCCAGTAAGCCGGTAATAGCACCTAAGGTGCCAACGCGGTCCGGTCCGGTGTACTCCAACACGTAATGTGCTGCTACCTCTTTATGTTGGTGCGAACCGGTACGTTTAGTCATGGTGGTTAGATCAAGTTCTACACCTAAAACCGGCAACAGATGCTCGATACGACTGATGGCGGCAGGATCGCCGCTCAGTAGCATAATAAAAGTAAATTCACCACCAAAAATGGCCATGCGGCTGTCGGTAATATTGCAATTACAATCTGTGACTAATCGGGCAAGCTTACTGACAATGCCGGTACGGTCAGTGCCGATGGCGGTTACGACAAGTTGTTGTGGCATAGTATAAAAACCCCGGTGACAACAAAAAATACACTGAGCAAAAATGATGCGCGCCAGTGTAGCATAAGGCTAAAGGATTTCATCCGTTTGTGCTGTGTTGCGTTAAGGCCAAACGGATTCTTGTGTTTACGCCGGTGTCTCTTTAACATAGGCGGCCTTAATGGTAAACGGGGCAGTAATAAAGATGTTCAGAGGAAGTTGGGTTGCACTGATAACACCGATGGTTGGGCAGGGTGAAATTGATTATCTCAGTCTGAAACGGCTGGTAGATTTTCATCTGCAAAACGGTACTCAGGGCCTGGTTATTATGGGCACGACCGGTGAAGCGGCAACCATTAGTTTTGCTGAACAATTGGATGTTATTGCTGCTGTTTGCACCCAGGTGGCAGGACGTATTGCTGTTGTGGCCGGTAACGGCGCAAACTCAACGGCGGAAGCGGTAGAACGCACCCGGGCTTTGTCCCGATTACCAATAGACGGCTTCTTAACGGTTACGCCGTTTTATAACAAACCGATGCAAAAAGGTATGGTGCTGCACTTTAACGCGGTAGCTGCGGCTACTGACAAACCGGTGCTTTTATATAATGTGCCCGGCCGCACCGGCGTCGACTTATTACCGGAAACGGTAGCTGAGCTCGCTAAAACGGGCAATATCGTCGGTATTAAAGAAGCGACCGGCTCTATGCAGCGCCTGGCTGACTTGCAGCAGCATTGTCCGGCAGACTTTATGTTATTAAGCGGTGATGATGCCTCAGCGGCTGAATTTATGTTACAAGGTGGCCATGGTGTTATTTCTGTTACCACTAACATAGCACCGCGACAAATGGCGCAACTGTGTCAGGCGGCATTGGCCGGTGATAAAGCGTTGACGCAACAAATTGATCGCAGCTTACAAGCGTTGCACCATGATTTATTTATCGAAGCTAACCCCATTCCGGCGAAATGGGCGCTGTACAGAATGGGGTTAATCAGTTCAGATCTGATGCGTTTACCTCTGACACCGCTTGAACCAATTCACGGCGCGGTAATCGAACAGGCATTGACGCAGGCTGGTATTACGCTGTGATAACACAGCACAGTAGCAAATTCAGGAGTAGTAAAGTGCAACATTGGGTAAAGAGTAGTGTAGCGTTAGGTATTTTGCTGGCCGGCTGTTCAACCTCGCAGGTTGAGCAAACCAGCGTGCCTGAGCCAACCAGACAGACGATTAAAGTGCCGGCCGGCTTACAAGCGCCGGCAACCCCCGGCCAGTTTGATATTCCGGCGACGTCTGCAACTGCCGCGGGCGTTGATACGCGGGCTCCGGCCATGGTATTGGCTACCGCCGCCAGCAGCCGGATGGAAGAAGGCGATAAATTATCCCGCGTTTGGTTTGATCGCAATGACTATACCGGCGATTTAGTGCCATTTTTACAGCAGATGTTGAAAACACAATTTGCTGAACAAGATGTTGAGCTGGTGCAACAGGATGAGCAGGGCCTGGAATATGTCACCGGCTGGGTTACCCGCAGCGAAGAGCAAGGCTTTTGGTTTTGGAAATCATCGGAACAGACTGAACAGGCGCGTTTTAGTATTAAAATTGATGCCAGAACGCATGGTCGTTCTGCCAGCATGAGTGTTGCTATGCTTGAGCATCAGTACTTTACGCCGGAAGCCGCTTTATCGGCTCAGGCAACCCGGCGCCAGGAAGTGGCGTTACTGAATCAGATTATTGACCGCATCGGCAAAGAAGAGATTATTATTGCCAAGGCAAATAAAGCTAAAGCGCCGGATGTAGCGCTGGAGCCCGGCATGGATAAAGACGGCAACCCGGCGCTCTTAACACCGCAACCGATAGACGTCGCCTGGTCACAGTTAGAAGCGCTGTTTGGTGAGTTAAATTTAGATGTCACCGATATTAACCGCTCTACGTTTACTTATTACCTGAGTTATGAAAAGCCGGAAGCCGGTTTTTGGTCGAAGTTGTGGGGCGGCGATGAAAAGCCGGTATTACCGGTAGCAAACGGCGAATATCAGCTGGTGCTAAGCCGAATTAAAGAAGGCACGGCAATCAGCTTACGCGATAAGGCCGGAGAACATCTGGCTGCTGAAACTATGCTGGCATTGCATGAGCCTTTTGTACAAGCCATACGGTTAGCCAGAATAGAGTTGTAGCAGTGCGGCTGTACCGGACTCGCAGAGTTATTTGATAATACGGGCAGATCACCGGACGATACTGGCTTAAGGTGTTAAATAGTGAATAAATTAGTGCGCATTTTCAGTGTATTATCTGGCCTGATATTGGCAGGAGCAGTGAATGCTGCTCAGGTAGCGGATCTGTATCAGGCCGATGTCGCGGCAGAAGGCAGCACAGCGCAATGGCAACAACAGGCGCTGGCACAGGTATTAACCCGGGTTAGCGGCAAGGCCGATATTGTTACGCAAACTGATATTGCAGCTGAGCTGAAGCGGGCGTCCGGTTATGTTAAACAGTTTGAGGCCGTAAGGCATGCCGACGGTAACCGGATGCGGGTATTGCTGGATGCAGTTAAAGTAAATCAACTGCTGCAACAGCATAATATCCCGGTATGGGGCGCACTGCGGCCTGATATTTTAGTCTGGTTAGTGCAGCAACAGGGCTCAGAGCGGCAGTTTGTCCGTCAGGCAGGGCATGTATTAAATACGGGGTTGCAACTGGCTTTTCGCCGTGCGGCTTTGCCGTTGCTGCAACCATTGTATGATATGGACGACTTGCTGAATATTGCTGAAACCGACGTATGGGCCGGGTTTTGGCAGCAAATTAATCTGGCGAGTCAACGCTATACCGCAGATGTTGTGGTTGCGGCGACGATAGATCAGATTAGTACTGATGCAGAGCCGTTGTGGCGGTTGACCTGGCAGCGGCAGAGTGATGGCAGGACCTACCGCGATGAAGTGACAGCTGCAGACGAAGCCACACTGATGCAAGCTTTTGCCGCCGGACTGGCTGGCCAGCTAGCACAGCGCTACGCCAGTGTGATGTCGGCAACGGACAGCGCTGATTTATTGTTAAAAGTGCAGGGCTTGCATAACCTTGCAGATTTGGTGCAAGTGCAAAAGCTGTTGCAGCAAATGGTTGGCGTATCGCAAGTAACGATCAGCCGCTATCAGGCCGGTATGGCGTACTATCAGGTCAGCAGCAGTGTCGCCGCTGACGGTTTTCTCAAAGCACTGAATTTTAATAAGCAGATACGCCCGGTTACTGCCGGAGCAACTGACCCAAGCACAACTGAACCGATAAATGCCGCTGAACCTGTGGTGCTGGCAACGTTTGAGTTTACCAGAGGGTGATGTCTGCATTGATGCAACCTTTGCAATACACCCTGGCGGTAACACTGCCGGAAGATGAAACACTGGACAGCTTTTATGCGGCAGGGCAAACCGCTGCCGTCGCATTCTTAAAAGCCTATCTGGCAGAGCCTCAGCAGCAAAGTCCCGTGTATTTGTTTGGTGCCAGCGGCAGTGGTAAATCGCATTTATTGTATGCCGCCTGTGTGCAAGCGCAGGAGCAGGGGTTAACCAGCCAGTTGCTGACCCTGGATGATTGTCGCTTGCTTACGCCACGTTTACTGGATGATTTAGAGCAGCTTGACCTGGTATGTCTGGATAATATTCAGGCCATTGCCGGTGAGCTGAGTTGGCAAACAGCGGTATTTGATTTGTATAACCGCATGGCTGAACAAGGTAAGGCCTTGATTATTGTCGGCAATGAAGCTCCGCAGCAATTAGGGCTGCAACTGGCCGACCTGGTATCGCGCCTGCAAGCCTGTACAGCGTTTCAATTGCGTTTATTAACTGATGATGACAAACACAAATTGCTGCAACAAAAAGCCAGGCTGCGTGGCATGGAGCTGCCGGATGAGGTAGCGCGTTATTTATTAAACCACCAGGATCGTGATATTCGCGCCCTTGTTTCTACTTTAGATAAACTCGACAAAGCCACTATAGTGCATCAGCGTAAGCTGACCATCCCTTTCGTGAAAGAAATCCTGAATTAATCCGTTTGGTTTGCAGAAAAAAGCGCGTAATAGCCTGCGTTTAGCGCGTATTCTGGTGTATTATATCCGGCTTTGATATGACATAAACACTAGCTGCCTTGAGGATACAGATGAACCTGACAGCAATATTGGAAAACGCCTTACGGGCCGTTGCCGCCGCCGCAGATATTCCGGCTCTGGAGACTATCCGCGTAGAGTTTCTCGGAAAAAAAGGCAGCATCACAGAATTACTGAAATCGCTTGGCGCCATGGACCCGGAGCAGCGCAAGCAAGCCGGTGCTGAAATTAACGAATTAAAGCAGCAGGTGCAGGATGCGCTAAATGCGCGCCGCGATCTGTTACAGCACGCACAATTAGCCGCCAAGCTGGCGCAGGAACAAATTGATGTTACCTTGCCTGGCCGTATGCTGGAAACCGGTGGTTTGCATCCGGTGACCCGCACTATTGAACGTATATCCGCCTTTTTCGCTGAACTTGGCTTTGAAGTAAAGCACGGCCCGGAAATAGAAGATGATTTTCATAATTTTGATGCGCTGAATATTCCGGATCATCACCCGGCGCGGGCGGATCACGATACCTTTTATTTTAATCCTAAGCTGATGCTTCGCACTCAAACTTCCGGTGTACAAATCCGCACTATGGAGCAGCAACAGCCGCCGCTGCGCATTATTTCGCCCGGCCGTGTATATCGCAACGACTATGACCAAACCCATACACCGATGTTTCACCAGGTAGAGGGCTTAATGGTCGACACTAAGGTCAGCTTTACTGAGCTCAAAGGCATTTTGCATGACTTTTTGCATAACTTTTTTGAGGAAGACTTACAGATCCGCTTTCGGCCATCGTTTTTTCCGTTCACCGAGCCTTCAGCTGAAGTAGATGTAATGGGTAAAAACGGCAAGTGGTTAGAAGTGTTGGGCTGCGGCATGGTGCATCCGAATGTGCTGCGTTCTGTCGGTATTGACCCTGAGGTATACAGCGGTTTTGCTTTTGGTATGGGCGTAGAGCGCCTGACCATGTTGCGCTACGGTGTTACTGATTTGCGTGCCTTCTTCGAAAACGATTTACGTTTCTTAAAACAGTTCAGATAAGCGGAGTTAATCTAGATGAAATTCAGTGAAGCCTGGTTACGCGAATGGGTAAACCCAGCCATTGACAGCAACACCTTATCTGAACAGCTGTCGATGGCCGGTTTGGAAGTAGACGGTATTGAAACCGTAGCCGGCGATTTCAGCGGCGTGGTAGTGGGTGAAGTGGTTGAATGCGGCCAACATCCGGATGCCGATAAATTACAGGTAACCAAAGTTAATATCGGCGGTGATGAGCTGCTGGATATTGTCTGTGGTGCAAAAAATTGTCGTCAGGGGTTAAAAGTTGCGGTAGCAACAGTGGGCGCGGTACTGCCCGGCGATTTCGTGATTAAAAAAGCCAAATTACGCGGCCAGCCATCGCACGGTATGTTGTGCTCGTTATCTGAGCTTGGTATGGCAGAAGCCTCAGACGGTATCATTGAGTTGCCGCACGATGCGCCGGTAGGGCAGGATATTCGTCAATATTTACAACTGGACGATCGCATTATTGAGGTTGACTTGACGCCAAACCGCGCAGACTGTTTGGGTATCAAAGGCCTGGCGCGCGAAGTTGGCGTACTGAATAAGCTGGCAGTGTGTGTGCCAAAAATTACTCCGGTAGCGGCGACAATTGCAGATAAAAAGGCGATTACCTTAAGTGCGCCGGACGCTTGTCCGCGTTATTTAGGCCGGGTAGTGCGTAATGTGAATGTTAAAGCGCCAAGCCCGCTGTGGTTAACTGAAAAGCTGCGGCGTTGTGGTGTGCGAAGCATAGATGCCGTGGTAGATATCACCAACTTTGTTTTGCTTGAGCTGGGCCACCCGATGCATGCATTTGATTTGGCAGGCATTGACGGCGAGATTAATGTTCGTCTTGCCACTGAAGGTGAAACCCTGGTGCTGCTGGATGAGAGCGAAGTCACGCTGAAAAGCAATACATTGCTAATTGCCGATAACAGCAAAGCGCTGGCAATGGCCGGTATTTTCGGTGGTTTGCACAGTGGTGTTACCGGCGAAACTAAGGATATTTTCCTTGAGAGTGCTTTTTTTGCCCCGCTGGCGATAGCCGGCAAAGCACGGCAATATGGTTTGCACACCGATGCATCTCACCGCTACGAGCGTGGTGTCGATCCGCAGCTACAACATACGGCGATGGAGCGTGCTACGTCGCTTTTACTGCAAATTTGTGGTGGTGAGGCAGGCCCGGTCGTTGAAGCTGTATCTGAGCAACATTTACCAAAGGCGGCGGTGATCAGCCTGACCGAAGCTAAACTGGCGCGTATTTTAGGCATCAGTATTAGCAAAGCCGACGTTACAGCGATTTTCGGCCGTTTGGGCCTGGTGGTTGCTGAAACCGGCGACGGTTGGCAGGTAACTGTGCCGGGGTATCGCTTTGATATCAGCATAGCGGAAGATTTAATTGAGGAAGTGGCCAGGGTATACGGTTACAACAACATTCCCAATGTGGCGCCGCAAGCCAGTTTAAAAATGCGTAAATTCCGCGAAGCAGAGTTAAATGTGCAACGCCTGCGCACAGTATTGGTAGACCGCGGTTACCAGGAAGCCATTACCTACAGCTTTGTTGACCCGAAAGTTCAACAGCAACTGTTTCCGGCGCAACAGGCACTGGTATTACCTAATCCTATTTCAGCTGATATGTCTGCTATGCGGTTAAATTTGTGGCCGGGCTTATTGCAAACCGTGCAATACAACCAAAACCGGCAGCAAGGCCGCATCCGGTTATTTGAGTATGGTTTGAAATTTATCCCCGATGCAACTGCCGAAGGCGGCGTGCGTCAGGTTGCGGTGCTCGGTGGCGTTATCGTTGGCTCTATGCACAACGAGCACTGGAATATGGAAAACCGTGTTGCCGACTTCTATGATATTAAAGGCGATGTTGAGGCTATATTGGCGCAGACATCAGCAACAGCTGATTTTCGTTTCAACAGCGCAGAACACAGTGCCTTACACCCCGGGCAAACTGCCGGGGTATACCGTGCCGATAAGTTGGTAGGTTATGTCGGGGCTCTGCATCCGGAGGCTGAGCGTAAGCTGGGTATTAAGGGTAAGGCTTATCTGTTTGAGTTGGAAGTCGAAGCGCTTGGCTTGCGCGATATCGTGCAGGCACGGGAGCTGTCGAAGTATCCGGCGAACCGGCGCGATTTAGCTGTGGTAGTGAAATCAGAGGTGCGTTTTGCTGATATTGCTGCTACTATAAAAAAAGTTAGCGGAAATCAATTAGTTGACCTAAAATTGTTTGACGTATATACAGGCACGGGTGTGGCAGAGGGTTTTAAATCGCTGGCCATCGCTCTGACCCTGCAGGATATAGCGCGTACCCTGGAGGATAAAGATATCCAACAGTTGGTAAATCAAGTAGTTAGCGCGCTTGGTGAAGAGTTCAACGCAACGTTGAGGGATTAAGAATGGCGCTTACCAAAGCCGATTTAGCAGAACGTCTGTTTACAAAGTTTGGTGTTAGCAAACGCGATGCCAAATTAATAGTGGAAGCTTTTTTTGAGGAAATCCGCGTAGCATTAGAAGCGGGTGATCAGGTAAAGTTATCCGGCTTTGGCAATTTTGACCTGCGGGTTAAAAATGAGCGGCCGGGACGTAACCCGAAAACCGGTGAAGATATACCGATTTCTGCCCGTTGTGTGGTAACTTTCCGACCCGGACAAAAATTAAAATCCCGTGTTGAAGTAGGCACCGGCAAAAAGTAATTTTTGCGTCAAAATCATAAAAAAACGGCAAGTTGCTTTGGCAACTTGCCGTTTTTTTATGCAAACAGTTCAGTGTTGGCAAAAAATTCCGATCTGAAATGGCGTATGCTGTGTAAATAACACTGACGTAATTCATGCGGTAAAGTTATGACAATTAAGCTGGGGATCAGTGCCTGTGTATTGGGTGAGAAAGTGCGTTACGACGGCGGGCATAAGGCTTCGGCGTTTTGTCTGCAGCAGTTAGCCTCTTGGGTAAAGTATGTGCCGGTATGTCCGGAAATGGCCATTGGCATGAGCGCGCCAAGGCCGGCCATCAGGCTGCAATTGGATGATGAGCACAAAGTGCATCTGGTGCAAAGTAACGACAGCAAGATTGATCATACCGCGGCAATGCTGGCTTACACTGACACTAAACTGCCGCAATTGGCAGAACTTAGCGGTTATATTGTTTGTGCCAAATCGCCCAGCTGCGGTATGGAGCGGGTGCGGCTGTTTGATGCTAAAGGGCAGCAGCTGGGTAAGCTCGGCGTAGGACTCTATACACGACAGCTAATGCAGACTTATCCCTGGTTGCCGGTAGAAGAAGACGGCCGTTTGTTTGATCCGGCGTTAAAAGAAAACTTTATCTGTCGTGTCTTCAGCTGTTATGACTATCAACAAACTATGCTGGATGGTTTTACTGTCGGCAAACTGGTAGCGTTTCACAGCCGCTATAAATTCCTGGTGATGGCCCACAGCCCGGTAGCCTACCGCGAGCTTGGCCGTCTGGTAGCACAAGCTAAGTTGTTTGCTCCGGCAGAGTTACAACAGCGTTATTTGCTGGACTTGATGCAGGCGTTGAAAAACATTGCCAGCCGTAAGCAGCATACCAATGTGTTGCAACATTTACAGGGGTTTTTAAAGCACGGTTTAACGGCAGAAGCTAAGCAGGAGCTGTCTGATCTGATCCACCGCTACCGCCAGGGCTTTGTGCCGCTGTTAGCACCGCTTACATTATTGCAGCATCATTTGAAACAACATCCGAACGCCTATGTAAGTAACCAACGTTATTTTGACCCTTATCCGGAAAACCTGGGATTACGTGCCTGATATGCAACTATTAAATGTAGTTTGGCTACGCAATGATTTGCGTTACTTTGATAATGCGGTGCTATGCAGCGCCGCAGAAGATGCCGCCAGAACCGGTGCTGCAGTGCTGGCGTTGTTTATTGCCACACCGCAAACGTGGCAACAGCATGACATGGCGCCGATAAAGCAAGATTTAATTCGTCGTCGTGTGATGCAGTTACAGCACGAAATGATGCTGTTAAATATTCCGCTGCTGGCTGTCGAAGGTAGCAGTTACCGGCAGGTAACCGGTGTATTTACCTCGTTAAGCCGGCAATTTCAGTTAAAGGTATTTGTGCAAACTGAATATGAGCTGCGTGAACAACAGCGCGATGCTGCGGTAGAGCAGTTAGTGGTGGCACAGGCCGGTCAATTTATTCGTTTTGATACCCAATGCATTATGCCGCCTGGCACAATACGCACGCAACAAGGTGATATTTATAAAGTATTTACCCCATTTAAGCGTACCTGGTTAAGCAGATTAAAAGAGCAGGGCGTGCAGTGTCTGGCAAAGCCTGAAGCACTGCCGGCAAGCAACCTGCAATTTGTGCTGCCGCAACTGCCGGCACTGAAAAACGCTGATAACAGCTCAGCAGCCTGGCCGGTAGCCGAAGCTGAAGTGCTGGATCTGATGCGGGCATTTTGCCGCAGTAAGGTGCAGGATTATCATCAGGCCCGCGATTTTCCTGCCATCGACGGTACATCAAAGCTGTCGGCTTATCTGGCGCTGGGGGTGTTGTCGCCCTCTCAGTGTGTAGCGCGGCTGCAACTCGAAGCTGCCGACAGCTGGCAGCAGGATAAAAGCGGTGCGGAAGTCTGGTTGTCGGAGCTTATTTGGCGCGAATTCTATAAGCATATTTTGGTAGCCTGGCCGCAGTTGATTAAACATCAACCGTTTCAGGCAGACACTGCCGCGATCCGCTGGAGTAACAACAACAGCCTGTTTCAAGCCTGGTGCGATGGTATGACCGGCTACCCGATTGTCGATGCGGCAATGCGACAGCTAAACCAAACCGGCTGGATGCATAACCGGTTACGTATGATCGCCGCCGGCTTTCTGGTGAAAGACTTACACATCGACTGGCGATTGGGCGAGCGCTACTTTATGTCAAAGCTGATTGACGGCGATTTTGCTGCCAACAACGGTGGCTGGCAATGGGCCGCGTCTACCGGCACTGATGCAGCTCCGTATTTTCGTATTTTTAACCCCGTAAGCCAAAGTGAAAAGTTTGATCCACAAGGAGACTTTATCCGTTTGTATGTGCCACAGCTGAGTAAGTTGCACGGCAAAGCATTGCACTGGCCGCATACGTTGGGGGGCGTTAAAGGCTACCCGGCGCCTGTGGTCGACCATGCCGTAGCACGTAAGCAGACATTAGCCCTTTTTGCTGAGGTAAAGAAACCCGGATGAATACTGTAGCGATGGACATTGAAGCTGCACCGCGTATAGCGCAGTTTCTTAACTTCTATAATGGTTTATCCAGCCATAATATGCAGTTGTTGGACAGCTTGTACCATACTGATGTGGTCTTTATTGACCCGGTACATGAAATTCACGGCCGTAAGGCGTTAAATCAATATTTTGAGCATGCATACGCCCGCTTGCAACATTGTGAGTTCAGCGGCTCTGCGTGTATGGAGCAGGCGGACCAGGGCTTTTTAAGCTGGCGTATGCGCTTTGCCCATCAGGCTATCGGTAACGGCAAGATAATCGAGGTTGAAGGTTGTACCGTGCTGCGTTGGCAGGATGGTTTGATTATTTATCATCGCGATTATTATGATTTAAATGACATGGTATACCGGCACTTGCCGGTGCTTGGCTGGTTAACCGGCAAAGTTAAACAACGTATGGCAGGATAAAGGAAGCAGTATGCGGGTAGCAGTAGTAGGTGGTGGTATTTCGGGCATGATGGCATGGTATTTATTGCAGCAAAAGCACGATGTTACTCTGCTTGAAGCCAATGATTATCTGGGCGGCCATACGGCAACGGTAGATGTTGAAGTAGCAGGGCAAACTTATGCCATTGATACTGGTTTTATAGTATTTAATGACCGCACTTACCCGGTATTTAATCGTTTTATTGCAGAACTCAATGTGCCTTTTCAGCACACTGAAATGAGCTTCTCGGTTAAGAACACCGTGCAAAACCTCGAATATAACGGCAATACGCTCAGCAGTTTATTTGCTCAGCGCCGTAATTTATTGCGGCCGTCATTTTGGTTTATGCTTAGCGACATTATGCGTTTTAATAAGCTGGGTAAACGGCTGCTGGCGGCCGATGATGCCGATTTAGATCTGTCCTTGGGTGATTTTTTGCTGAAGCATGATTTTGGCGTTGCCATCCGTGATAACTATCTTATGCCAATGGGGGCGGCTATCTGGTCTGCTGGCTTGGCAGATATGCCGGCATTTCCGGTACGGTTTTTTCTGCGCTTTTTCAATAATCATGGCTTGCTGAATATTAACGACCGACCGCAGTGGTCAGTAATAAAAGGCGGCTCAAAACGCTATGTTGAAGCCTTGCAGGCGAAACTGGGAAAAGACAGCGTTAAGCTGAAGCAACAGATCAGCGCCATAAGTCGTGACGATGGCGGCGTAACGCTAACCTTTACTGACGGCCGCACAGAGCACTACGACAAGCTGGTGCTGGCTTGCCATAGTGACCAGGCATTGCGTTTGCTCGGTGACAACGCGACAGAGCAGGAGCGCGCTGTGCTGGGGGGGATTGCTTATCAGAAAAACGACGTAGTGTTGCATACCGATACCCGCTTATTACCCAAACGCCGGCGTGCCTGGGCTGCATGGAATTACAATCTCGATGCTACCGTTAACGATCGTGCCACCTTAACCTACAATATGAACTTATTGCAGGGTATTACTGCGCCGGTAACCTTTTGCGTTACATTGAATAACACCGCAGCGATTGATCCGGCAAAAATATTGGGTGTGTATCAGTACGATCACCCGGTGTATAACCATTACACCCTGGCTGCGCAAAAACATCGCAGTAAAATAAATGGCCATAATCATACGTACTTTTGTGGTGCATACTGGTACAACGGTTTTCATGAAGATGGCGCCAAAAGTGCGGTAGATGTAGCAGCATTGCTTGGGGTTACATACTGATGCAAGCCGGTCATGCCGTGTATCAGGGCGAGGTGGGGCACCTGCGGTTAACCCCCCGCCGGCATGGTTTTAGTTATTCGCTGGCGTATTACTGGTTAGACAGCGCGGCACTGGATGACAGCGCACTTGCAGCCAAAGGTATCAGCTATGAGCGCTTTGGCGCGCTGAGCTTTCGCCGTAAAGATTATCTTGCCGGTGCAGATACCGTCTTTGCTGCAGTGTGTGAGAAAGTGGTTGCTCTTGGCGGTACTGTAATGCCATCGCGGGTGTTTATCTTAACGCCTCTGGCGAACTGGGGTCTGTATTTCAGTCCGTTAACACTGTACTACTGCTATGATGAGCAGAACAATTTTTGTTATTTGCTGGCCGAGGTCAGCAATACACCGTGGAATGAGCGGCACTATTACTTACAACATATTGTTGCTGGTGAGCAGCATTATCAGCATAACAAGGCGTTTCATGTCTCACCGTTTCATCCGCTTGATATGCAGTATCACTGGCAAATCAGCCCGCCTGCGGACAATTTACGTTGCAGTATTGCAAATAGTCAGGCAGATAAGCAGATTTTCAGCGCCTGGATCAGCTTACAGCGACATGAGTTGACGGCAAAATGGAAACGAAGTTGGCTGATCCGTCAACCCTGGCAAAACGTACAGGTTGTACTGAGAATATATTGGCATGCACTGAAGCTGTATTTTAAAGGTGTACCGGTTCATGCCCACCCCAAAACAAAGGATAAAAATGCATGACAATGAGTCTTACAGAAGCCTCGGTATTTGATAACCTAACCTGGTTTGACCGCTTATGTCGCAAGTTTGCGTTAGATTTTATCAGTCAGCTGCAGCATGGCGATATTACCGTAGTGGAAGGCAATCAGCGTTTACGTTTCGGCGATGAGCACGCGGAGTTAAAAACGGTGATTACCGTGCTGGACCCGGCGTTTTATCAGAAGATGGTGATGGCAGGCTCAGTAGGTGGCGGTGAGGCCTATACCCATGGCTGGTGGCGCTGCGACAACCTTACTGCATTAGTTCGTATTTTTGCGCTAAATCTCGCGACACTGGATAAGTTAGACTCGGCAATTACCCGCTTGGGTCGGCCGCTGTTAAAGTTGCTTAACTGGCGTAACCGCAATTCGAAGCAACAAGCCAGAAAAAATATCGCCGCACACTATGACCTCGGTAATGACATGTACCGGTTGTTTCTGGATAACAGCATGATGTATTCCAGCGCAGTGTATCCGCATGCGCAAGCTGATTTAGCCCAAGCTCAGCAACATAAACTACAGATGATTTGCGACAAGTTGCAATTAAAGCCGACAGACCATCTGCTGGAAATTGGCACCGGTTGGGGCAGTATGGCGATATTTGCCGCACAGCATTACGGCTGTAAGGTAACGACCACCACTATTTCGCAACAGCAGTTTGATTATGCTAAAGCCCGAATAGAAGAACTGGGCCTGCAGCAACAAATTACCTTACTGTTTAATGACTACCGCGATTTAACCGGGCAGTATGACAAGCTGGTATCAATCGAAATGATTGAGGCGGTAGGTGAAGAGTACCTGGACACCTATTTTGAAAAGTGTGCAAGTTTGTTAACGCCACAAGGCGTTATGGTTCTGCAGGCTATTACTATTGTTGACCAGCGTTACCAGCAATATGTGCGCGAAGTGGATTTTATCAAACGCTATGTGTTTCCCGGCGGCAGCCTGCCTTCGGTTAGCCGGATGACTGATGCCATAAGCCGTAAAACAGATTTCATTGTACGCCACTTGCAGGATATTGGTTTTGATTATGCCCGTACCCTGAAAGATTGGTGTGATAACTTTATGCATGCCCGCGACAAAGTGCATCAGCTGGGATATGACGACAGTTTTGTCCGGTTGTGGCATTTTTATTTATGTTATTGCGAAGGTGGCTTTATGGAACGCGCTACCAGTGCTGTACATTTGGTGCTGACAAAACCACAAAACCGCAGCGTATAAAACGACTGCAGATAAAACAACGCCGGGTTAAACCCGGCGTTGTTTTATGATGTTTTAGGCACCAGCAAAATACCATGCTCGCTGATAACAATTTTCTTCTCTTTATACAAGGTACCTATAGCCTGTTTATAGGCTTTTTTGCTGACGCCGAAAGTGGCATAAATCAGCTCCGGTGAGCTTTTATCGGTTAACGCCAGTTTGCCATCATTTTGCTGCAGTTTTTTTAATACTTGCTCAGTCAGTTCCAGTGCTTGTTTGTAAGTCGTGACATTTAGCCGCAAATCTATTTTGCCGTCGTCACGCACTTTTACAATAAAAGCCTGCATTTTTTCGCCGCGACGCAGTGGTTTAAACACTTCGTTTTTATACAATACACCCCAGTGTTGGTGATTTACTATCACTTTATAACCAATGTCGGTTTGCTCGCTGACGATGATGTCCACTTTATCGCCGGCGTTATATTGCGGCGTGGTTTTGTGCAGGTGGCGGTCGAGTTTGCTGGAGGCCACAATGCGGTTGCTGTTATCCACATAGCAGTACAACAGGTACTTTTGTCCCTCTTTCAGCGGAATTTGCTGTTCACTAAAGGGTACCAGTAAGTCTTTTTTCAGACCCCAGTTAACAAAGGCGCCCACTTTAGTGCTGGCCACTACCGGTAACTGTGCCACTTCGCCGACTTTAATTTTTGGCTGCTCAGTGGTGGCAATTAACTGATCTTCTGAATCCAGATACAAAAATACGTCCAGCTCACGGCCAATCTCTAATCCGGCCGGGGCGACGTTATTAGGCAGTAAAATTTCGCCCCAACTTAAACCATCAAGGTAAAAGCCGAATTTAACCTGTTTTTTTACCGTTAAACGGTTAATTTTTCCAAGAGCCAGCATGCGGTATCCATAAGTTCGCCCGACAGGGCAGGTCACAATGGCGGCTATTGTAACGGTTTTTTTGTCGCGCTGCTTTATATTAGCTGTGCCGTGGTAAACTGAGCGCCGATTTTCTTTGCAAAGGCTGGTGCCGACAGTGTCTTTACCGCAGTTACTTCATCCACGTAATCTTCATCAGGGCCGGTATGATTTTGCCAAACTGACGGCCACGGAGCCTCAACTTGCTGCGTTTGTCCGCACTAACCCGGCAGGCGAGCCAACGATTGATTTTACTGATCCCGCGGCAGTACTGATGCTGAACAAAGCGCTGTTGGCAAAGTATTATCAGGTAAAATATTGGCAGCTACCTGATGGGTATTTGTGTCCGCCAATCCCGGGACGCGCCGACTATGTGCATTATCTGGCCGATTTGTTAGCCCGTAGTTATCCGGCTTTACCTGAGAGGAAACAGGTCCAACTGTTAGATATTGGTACCGGCGCAAATGTTATTTATCCGATTATTGCTGCACAAAGTTACGGTTGGCAGGTAACCGGCAGCGATATTGACAACGTGGCGCTTAAAGCCGCCGCGCTGATTGTAACGGCCAATGCGGTACTTAAGCCACGCATCAATATAGTGGCACAGCCGGATGCTGAGGCGATATTTTCCGGCGTAATAGCAAGCGGCCAGCGTTTTCACTTAACCATGTGCAACCCGCCGTTTTTTGCTTCGCAAGCGGAAGCGGAAGCCGCCGGTAACCGTAAATGGACTAATCTGGGTAAAGCAGAGCAGGGTGGCCGGCGTAACTTTGCCGGCCGGCAGCATGAGCTGTGGTGCGAAGGTGGCGAGCTTAAGTTTGTCAGCCGGATGATTACGCAAAGCCAGTTATTCAAACAGCAGGTATGCTGGTTTAGCAGCCTGGTGTCACAGCAAAAACACCTGGCGCCGTTGCAAAAGCTGCTGCGTAGTGTGGGTGTGGTGCAATCAGAGGTTATCGAGATGCGTCAGGGCCAGAAAGTGAGCCGTATTCTGGCCTGGAGCTTTCTAACTGCAGCACAGCAGCAACACTGGTGTCAGGCTAAGCCATCAGCAGATTAAATAAGCTTTTAGCTGAAATATTTTACCGGCTTTGTCGCCAGTTCAGCGTTGGCGTATTTTTGCCAGATTTTCTCGTGAAAGAAATAGCCGACGGTGTTTACCGCCGGTTCTATTACCGCTATCAGGCCGCCCAGTACAAAGCTGCCGGTGATCAGGTAGGTAACGGCAAAGGCGATAGTAAAATGCATAATGGCAAAAGTGATGGTCTTAGTCATGGCGCTGTCCTCTATCTTAGCTGTGAAATAGATGATAGCGGTTCTTATTATTGTTTAAAGTGAATTAATCTGTTTGCTGTAATCGCTTTTATCAATACTGACGTACAATGCCATGCAATCGCATTAACGGAGACAGATATGGATTGGCGGCAGTGGCTGGATGTAAAACAGTATGAGTTTTTACTGCATTGGTTTATGCGCCGGCAGCGTGAGGTGGGTTTGGCAACCTTAAACGAGCCGTTGGCCTATGATGGTTATAGTGTCTACGATCAACTGTGCCAACAGATGTTAAAAGATGCGGCGGTAGCTTATGTTGAGCGTTTTTCGACGCCGGCGGCACCGATAGCTTTGACGAATATGTTACATCTGGCTGAGTTAGAATTAGCCGGCAGGCCGCCGAAGCGGCCTGATACAACACAGCATTAGTAATGCCTGAGCAGGTGGTTAAAAGTGTCGTGCAAAGCATCTTAGTGGCTTATTTGCTCAATACGTTTTAAGGCATCGGTTAACATCGGTAAGTCCAGTTTGTCTTGCAGCGGCACTAAGGTACCGGCAGACCATACACCATAGCTGCCGTCGGCGCGCAGTATCACCATTTTATCTTTTTTGAAGCTGATGATTTCCTGGCCACTGATATTAAGCTTGGGTAACGGCTGAGGTTTCAGCAGGTTGTCACCCAGCCAGCTGGCGTGCGAATTACAACCGGCTTGCGCCAACAAGGTGGGTAACCAATCCAGATGCTGGGTAACCTGGTGTTGCTGTAGCTGGCGCAGTGCTGTCCAGTTAGACCATACCTGTGCCGGCGCCAGATTAAATTGATTATGACGACCGCTGGCAGTCATCACGACGATGTTGCTGTATTGCTTATATTGCAACCAGCGCTGCTCCGGGGCATTGTCAAAAATAATGGCATATTTGGTCGCAGCAGCAGTTGTTGTCAGCCACGGTAGATTTACCACCGGCGTATTGTTATCACGGCTTATGCTGAGTAAGGCCGGTGGTAGCTGTGCCAGCCAGCCAGGTGGAGCGTCCAGCGGCAGTTGGCTGCTATCATCAAGCCAAAACTTACCGTACAACAAATTCAGCATGGCTTCGTTTGCTGTGCGCGGCGCAAAGTGTTGCTCCAGTGGTTTTAAACCCTGTTGGCTCAGAATGCGCTGCTGTGCTGTGGTCAGTTGCTCACTGATCAATAACAATGTCGTGGCTTTGCCTTGTTCAGCGCTGCACTGCAGTGCGCTACCGGTGTCAAGCTGACCCGGCAAGCTGAGTTTATCTAACTGGCGCTGAGCGCGGCTGTTTAAGTCTACCAACTGGTATCGGGCTAAAAATGTTTTGGCGGTTGCCGGATATGATAAGGGCAGTACGTTGTCTTGCCGGGTTACGTCATATTTTAAATTAGCGTCAGCATAGATATGCAGCAGATGACTAAGCATAAAACTGCCGATAAAAATGCCGAATAACGGCGCAGCTACACCGGATTGCTTTAAGCGTTCTACTTTCTTCCAGCAGTAATTACTTATTGTCAGCTCAACCGCCAGTAAGATGGCGCCGACGGCCAGTACAATCAGCACAAAATTACGTAAGTTAGTCACAATTTGCTGGCGCAGCAGCTCTGCGGCCTGCTCAAACGAGGCGCTGCCAATGTGATAGCCGAGGCTGGCGTAGACGTAAGCATCGAAAATCAATATCACCAGGGCAGTAGTTGCCAGTATGGCGGCCATGCCGCGCACATGTCGCTGATAAGGAAATATCAGTGACACCGGGAACACGGTAAGGATAAAGAACATAAAACACAAAAAGGCGGTGTGGCCAATCCAGTTCAGCAGCAGATACAACCAGCCCAGTGCAGACACCGGGCCGGGCTCTGATAACCAATAAGCCGATGTGACTACCAGCGCCAACAGAATGTTAAAAAAGCTGAACCAATGGCCCCAATTCAGCAGGCGGTTTACTTTTTTAACCAATGACAGATTATTTTCCAGCACCATAAGCGCTTAGTTTGCTTTGCTTGTTACGGCATCAGCTAATGCCTGGTTAAAGTGGCTGACCACGGCTTCGCGTTGTGCTGCAGGTACGCTGCTGTTTACCACATGGCTGATAGCATTACCCAAACACATTAAGCTTAATTCGGTGGTGGCATTTTCGCTGTGCAGTACGTCCAGTAATTGATTTACCAGTTTTTCAATCTGCGCGGTGGAATACTTTGATACAATTGGCATGAATTATCCGCAAGTCATGTGGTTTAAACAGGTAGAATAGTAACAGAATTCATTTTAAACAGGAAAAATTATGTCAGTAGATGTACAGCAGTTGGCGATAAATTACCTTGAGCTGGACGAGCAGACGCAGAGCAAAGCGCATTACCGGCCGTCATTGGTTGCACCTACGGCAGCTGTAGCGCATTTGGTCGAGCAGTTGCATCTGGCATACAACGGTAAACCGGCCAAGGGCTATGCTGCTTTTAATGCCGCTAAAGATCCGCAGGTGATGACTGTGTTGCATGACTGGCAAAAGCAAACCTCAGATTTTCTGGTATTGGCCAACACGTCAACCGCAGCACTGGAGCAACAATTACAGGCGCATCAGCTGCCGGAAAGCGGTTATTTATTGGTTTGTCACTATCGCTATCTGGCTAGTGACTACCTGTTGTTTTGCTTATTAGGCAGCAAGGATCATTTTTCATTAACTGAAGATCTGGAGCTGGCGACATCACGTCATTTAGATATTGCGCGGATGCAACTGGCTGCACGGATTGATTTAACCGAATACCAAAGCTCACCGGAGCAGGGTAAGTATATCAGTTTTATCCGTGGCCGCGCCGGGCGTAAGGTGGCGGACTTTTTTCTTGATTTTCTCGGCTGTGAAGAAGGTACGGATGCTAAAGTGAACAGTAAAGTGGTACTGGCCTCAGTGGAGGAATACTTCACCGCGGCAGAATTTGATAACAACGAAAAGAACGACGCCCGTAAACAAGTGTTCAGCTACTGTGAAGAGCGTGCCAAAGCCGGCCAGGATGTGCGGCTAACCGAGTTGTCCGCCGTAATTGACGAACAGGAACAACAGGGCTTTTTGCGTTATTGCCAGGAGCAGCAACTTGAGGTGGCAGAGCAATTTCCGGTGGAAGTGAAAGAGCTGAAAAAACTGATCAAATTCAGCGGACAGGGCGCCGGTTTGTCGTTAAGTTTTGAGCAAAAGCTGCTCGGCGACAGGGTGCAATATGATGCGCACAGCGACACTCTGTTGATTAAAGGCACGCCACCGAATTTACGTGATCAACTGCAACGTTTTATTCAGGGCTATTCGGCGTTTGACCGCGCTGAGGGCTCTGCTGAGCAGGATCATTCTGCCCGATAATTTTGCCGGTATTGCCCTCTTGTTGTTTCGGCGCAGAGGGCATCTTCAACTTTGCCGCGTGCTTTAGCAGCATAATATTCCCCAGCACGAAGCCAAACGCCAGTGTCAATGCCCAAAACAGCGGCCAGTTCATGGCGCTGTTTCGCAAATGTTTACAACGTACTGCTGAAATATGCTGTCCAGATGAGTCAGCACCAGTTGTTGCTCCGCCAGCGGAAATTGTGTAATGCATTGTTTAAGTGTGTCTGCATTAAAGGCTGCAAGATAGCGACTGGCCAGCGGCTGATAACTTAGATGCCAGGGCTCAGCCGCAACCCCGCCCTGAAATTGGCGGTATGGCTGAAAAAAACCAAACTGCGCACCATGAACACTCAGCCATTGATGCAGACGGTAAAACGGGCCGTTGGGGGCATATTCGGCAGGGTTAAGTAGCGGCTTATAATCCGCGGCTACGGCGGCGGCATCGTACACATCCAACTCGGTGCCCCAATGGTGACGGCTGGCGCCTGGTAAAGCCGAATACAGCAGCACTGCGTCTAGTTTAGCTTTGCCGGTTAGTACAGTGATATCAACGGTATTACCCGACAGATCATACACCGGACGCTGGCCGCTGAGTTTTGCTTGCCAGATCGCAGCCTGACGCTGGTATGAGCGAAACGCCGAAACAATTCTTATGTCCATGCCTTGTGCTTGAGCCGCTTTACACAGCGCAGTAAAGGGGCCTGCAACGTCTTTATGCAACATAAAACCGTCCGGCCCGGTTAGCAGATGCTGTTCGCTCAGGCCGGTCAGAATAGCATTGCTAATGGCGGTCATAGGCTCAGTTCTAGTTGTTCCAATATGGCTTCGTACATTTTGACCAATTGCTCCAGATCGGTGACTGACACGCACTCGTTAATTTTATGAATAGTGGCATTACAAGGGCCAAGTTCAACTACCTGGGCGCCGGTTGGCGCAATAAAACGGCCATCTGAAGTGCCGCCGCTGGTTTCCAACCGGGTTTCAAAGCCTTGTACCTGATAAATCGCTTTGACGGTTGCTGCCACCAGGCTGCCGCTATCTGTCAGAAACGGCAGGCCGTTTAATGTCCAGTCCAAAGTATAGTTCAAGCCGTGTTTATCCAGCAGGGCGATCACACGCTGTTGCAGTTGTTCGGCAGTGCTTTGTGTACTGTAGCGAAAATTAAACATGACGCTTAACTCACCGGGGATCACATTTGAGGCCCCGGTGCCGGCATGAATATTGGCAATCTGGAAGCTGGTAGCCGGAAAATAAGCATTGCCGTTATCCCATTGCTCCGCTGCCAGCTCAGCCAGAGCTGCTGCCGCTTTATGCACCGGATTATCGGCCAGCTGCGGGTAGGCAACATGCCCCTGAATACCTTTTACGGTTAAATGTCCGGTTAAGGAACCGCGCCGGCCGTTTTTAACCACATCGCCGGCTTTTTGGCTGCTGGACGGCTCGCCGACAATACACCAGTTAATTTTTTCGTTTCGCGCTTCCAGGGTTTCGATAACTCTTTTGGTACCGTTGATAAAGGGGCCTTCCTCATCACTGGTGATAAGATAAGCTAAGTCGAACTTGGGTGTCGGGAAACGCTGCAAAAAGCGCTCTGTGGCAACAACCATAGCGGCAAGGCTGCCTTTCATATCTGCGGCGCCGCGGCCATACAGAGTGTCGCCGATAATAGTGGGTTCAAACGGTGGTGTATGCCATTGCTCCAGCGGTCCGGTTGGAACCACATCGGTATGACCGGCGAAGCAGAATAACGGTTTACCGCTGCCACGTCTGGCCCACATATTTAATGTGTCTTCAAAGTGCATTACTTCAATGTCAAACCCTACTGCAGCCAGGCGCTGAGCCATCAATTGCTGACAGCCGGCATCTTCCGGCGTAACAGAGGCACGGGAGATAAGATCTTTGGTTAACGCAATTACCGCGCTGTTTGCTGTCATGCTGATAGTCCGAAAATACGTTGATAATCTGCCGGCTTAAACCCAAGGTGATATTCGTTATTGTGCACTAACAAAGGCCGCTTTATCATTGCCGGCTGCGCTAACATCAGCGCCAGTGCTTTTGATTCATCCAGAGCCGTTTTGTCGCTGTCAGGCAGTTGGCGGTAAGTTGTTCCGCGGGTATTGAGTAAATTTTGCCAGCCACAGTGCTGACTGAACTTTTTTAACTGTTCAGCCGTTAATCCGTCGGTGCGGTAATCGACAAATTGATAGGGAATTTGCTGTTGTTCCAGCCAGTTACGGGCCTTTTTTATGGTGTCACAATTTTTAATACCGTAGATAATCGTCATATGGGTTACTTATTATTAAGCTGAATAATAATTGCTGTATCGCTTGCTGCCTCTACATAATGTTCGGCGCAGAATACATTTTGTATAGCAGGGTGCGGCAATAACATTAATACCGCATAACAACTGCTGTTATCGTTTTGCAGGTACTGCAAATCAAGTTTTACTACAGGCTGTCCGGCACGCACCATACTGTCAGCATGGGTAAGCGTAATCATGCCTTTGCCGTTACTGTTCGTTACGCTGTGAGGCAAATCCAGTTGGGCTGTTAAACCGCTGCTATGCCTGAAGCGTAACCGGCGATTGCTTTGCAAGCACGCACTATAGTGTCCGGCAAACGGCGCTGTCAGTGTACCGTGCTGTAGTTTGATACACAAAGCCAGTGCTAAGACGTTTGCGTTATATAACAGATCCGGATGTGCGCTTAAGGGTAACACCATGCCGGTAGCCGGGCTTTTAACAGCGATACCGTCAAGTCCGGTTAATTGAGGTAGCCAGGTTAACAACAGCAGTATATCCGTAAAGTAATACAGACCCGTATCCTAATCCAGTTGTCAGCCCGGACTCAAGACATCTTCGCGGGTTGTTGTTACAGAAACCGGCGTTAGAAGACGCTTAGCCGGTAATAGCTGAAATGCTAAATGTGACAATTTGACGCACTTATAATGAAACTTTGTTGAAAGTGACATTTGTGCTGGCAAATAACCTGACAGCAGGGTTTGTTTCGCTGCAATATATGACGTAGGGTTGTCCACAGATTTTGTGGATAACTTTGTGTGTAACACTGTTTAACGTTGCTATCTGCATGTAATTTAAAAGCATTATGTATTGGCATATTTTTTGTTAGGTTAGCTTTAACTTAAAGCTTTAGTAAATAGCGCTAAAAACACTGTTTTAGTATCTGCTAATGCTAAAGCATGTAACTGTCTGATGTTTTCCGGTTAAAAAAGCGTGCTGTGACTGCTGTATTCTGCGTTTTTCTCTAAGTTATTTGCATCGGCGGCCGCTTCGTTTGCTTAGCTGTCACCCTGACAGAGGTAACCGGGTAGATTTTATGCTATCGTTTAGCAGAAGTCTGACGAAGTTGGGGGTAGTAATGCAGTATCCGCTTTATACAACCTTGCGTGCAGGGCGGGAGTACAGTAAGCAATGGCCGGCTAAAGCTGAATTGAACGGCTTGTTTGTGGAAAATAAGGTGATTTTGCTTACTTCTGTTGCGTGGCGTTATTTACCGGCACTGGCTCTGGTTTGTGCTGCTGTGCAGTTAAGCTACCTGGGACTGGCGCATTTACCGCAAATTATTACTATGCTGGTTTTTCTGGCGGCTTTACCGTTGCAGGGCTGGTATTGGTTAGGCGTGCGCTCGGCAACGCCGCTGCCGCCGTCAATTGCGGCCTGGTATCAACACATCAGCCAACAAATGCAGCAACATGGTATTCAGCTGGCACCGGTGTCACAACCGGGCAGTTATAAAGACTTAGCCTTATTGTTGCAAAAGGCTTATCAGCAATTGGACAAAACGTTTATTAAGCAGTGGCTGTAGGTTGTTACAGCCACTCATGTTTTTTAAGCTGAATTAGTTAAACACTGACCATACCGGGGCATGGTCAGACGGGCGCTCAATTCCACGCAGTTCATAATCAATACCACTTTCAATGCAGCGCTGCGCCAGTGGTGCTGTTGCCATCACTACATCTATGCGCAAGCCACGATTATCATCAAAACCTTTAGAGCGGTAGTCAAACCAACTGTACTGTGCATCAGCTGTCGGGTGTAATGCACGAAAGGTATCAATCAAGCCCCAGTCTTTCAGACGCTGCAGCCAGTCACGCTCTTCCGGTAAGAAAGATGTTTTGCCTTCACGTAACCAACGCTTGGCATTGGCTTCGCCTATGCCGATATCCAGATCAATCGGCGATATATTGATATCCCCGATAACTGCGACCAGTTCGTCCGGTGTATGATGAGTAAGCAGATACTGTTGTAAATCGGCATAGAAGCGGGTTTTAGCCGGAAACTTTACCGGATGGTCACGATTTTCGCCCTGTGGGAAATAGCCGTTAAGCACAGTCAACGGCGTGCCGTCCGGCATGGCAAAACGTCCTATCAGCATACGGCGTTGTGCTTCAGCCTCATCAGTCGGGAAACCATATTGCATATTTAACGCCGGCACTTTACTTAAAATAGCGACACCGTAATGGCCTTTCTGGCCGAAATGGTACACGTGATACCCCATAGCCTGCACATCTGCTAACGGAAACTCATCGTCATGTACTTTAATTTCCTGCAAGCCGATAATGTCAGGCTGGTGCTTGTTTATCAATGCTTGTAACTGATGTAGTCGTGCACGAATGCCATTGATATTAAAAGATATAATTTTCATTTTCGAAGAAGCCCTTAATCTGTTTTTTGCGGCAAAGTGTTTGGATCATAACACTTTATTTGCAGCTGTGGCACAATGACGACGTTAAGTACAGTAACAAGCCGGTACGTGGAGTAAGTAGTGTCAGCTTTAGTGATAGAAAGTGATACCTTTAGTTACAGCCTGCATTACAGTGCAAAAAGGCGCAGTGTGGCGTTGCAGATTAAGCAGGGCAAGTTGACTGTGCGGGCCCCTTTTGGATACAGCCTGACTGACATTAAAACCTTAGTGGCGCAAAAGCAGCCATGGATAGTAAAACACCTGCAACACTCGGAACAACAAACCAAACCCGATTGGCTGATGCAGCAGCAAGTGCCGATGCTTGGCACTATGATGCCGTTGCAATTGCGGTCTGGCGTGAAATCACAGGTACAACATGTTGATAATTCTCTTATTATTACCGTATCTACACGCACTGCAGCGCAAAATGTTCAGCGTCGTGCGTTGGTTTTAATACAACAATGGTATCAACAACAGGCGGTTAGCTGGTTTTCTGAGCGGGTAGCGTATTGGCAGGGCCGGATGCAACTACAGGCTGGTCCGGTAATTATAGGAAATTGGCAAACGAAGTGGGGCTATTGTAAGCACAATACGGAGTTGGGGTTTAACCGTCGCCTGCTGATGGCTCCGGCCTGGGTTGCTGATTATGTGGTGGTGCATGAGCTGGCCCACCTTAAACACCTGAATCATTCCCCCCGTTTCTGGCAATTGGTCAGACAGCATTATCCTCAGGCAGAGCAGGCAAAATCGTGGCTCAGGCAGCAGCATCAGCAAATGGAGTTGTAAAAAAAAGCGCCGGCATAAAACCGGCGCAAACACTAGGACATCGAAACAGGAGAGAACAGATACTACTTAACAACTACTGCAAGATAGGACTGCGCCGCTACAGAATAATTCAAAAATATTTCAGATATTTTTTCCGTTACTGTTTTTGCTTTTTTGCCACCATTTAGTTTAAGCTCCACGCCATCAACAGAGTGCTTATAAATAATGCTTAGACAGCCCGCAGGCTGCATTGCTACCGGACATAGACTTATGACTAACATATTACGCTTGCAACAATTGGCAAAGCTGCTTGATATCACCAGACTACAAGATACGGACACTGCAGATTCATTCGCAGGTTGGCTTGATACGGTTCCGCCTTTGCCGGCAGCAGCTTATTGTGTATACCCGCAGTATCTGCCTGCGCTGGCCGCCTGGTCTGAACGTCGCACTCAGGCAGCACTGGCGACAGTAGTTAACTTTCCGTCAGGAGATTTACCGGCCGATCTGGTATGTGAGCAAATTCAGCAAGCCATTGCTGCAGGGGCTTCTGAAATAGATTGTGTGCTGCCTTATAAGGCGCTTTTGCGCGGTGAGCATGGATTTGTTAAAAGCTTTCTGTATGACGTACGCCAGGCCTGTGCCGGAGTCTGTCTGAAAGTTATTATTGAGTCCGGAGAGCTGGTAACTGCACAACAAGTCGCTAAGGCTACCGAGTTAGCCATTGAGGGCGGGGCAGATTTTGTTAAAACTTCAACCGGTAAAGTGCCGGTTGGCGTGACGCACGAAGCAGCCCGAATTATGTTAACTGTGATAGCGGCTGCGCAAAGAGACGTTGGCTTCAAAGCCTCCGGCGGTATCCGCACTGTAGCTCAGGCGCTGACATTGCTGCAGCTGTATGAAGATATCAGCGGAAAGGTGGCTACCAGCGCCGGCATGCGTATTGGCGCAAGTGCACTGGTTAATGAATTGGCAGAAAAACTCAGCGAAGCTGATTAGCGGCGAAACTCTTCCCGTAGTTTGTCAAACTGCTGTAGCAGCTCTTTGTAGCGAACCCTGTGATGTTCCGGTAAGGGCATATTATCGACAACCCGGAAGGTTTTCTTACAGCGGTCAAATAACTCGACGGACTTACGTTTTTGCTGACTGTTTAATAGTTGGATAGATGCCTGGATTAAGTTGAGTGCGCTACCGGTATTCATTGGTGCCAGCTCCAATGCTGCTTCAAACTGCGTTACCGCTGCGGCGTAATTACCAGCCTTATAACTTTTGATACCGGCTTTATTAAGCTCACCAAACTGCAACTGCTTCTGATCGACAAAGCTTTGTTGGTCATTGAACAAGGCTTTTAACACCGGGTTCTTCATTTGTTCTGCAGGCATTAACTGACGTAGCGCTGTGGCTTGTTCAAATTCGCCAATCTGATTTAGCAAAAATATTGCGTCCGGCAGTACCTGGTGTTCGTCTTGTAATTGCTCAGCAATAGCGGCATAGGTTTTTTTTGCCTGGTACTGTGCACCATTAAGTGACTCAAGCCTGGCCTGGCACAGGTCTTCGAATAAATTAAAATTAATTTCACGGGTCATGCTGTCATCGCGTTTTACCCGCTGCAGGGCTAATGACACTTCCTGCAGATAACGATTACGTACTGAGGCATCATCAGCTCTGACTGCCGCGTCAATTATGGTGCGTACATAATTCAGTAAATGCACGACATCTTGTTTTACTGAGCGTCGGGTAATTTCATATAGCTGTTTGCTGGCCTGCACCTGCTGTGGTACATGGTTTAACTCTCTGGCGATCCCGAGTAACAGATATTGCCTGGCCATATTAAAAGGGGCTATTTCTGCCGCAGTTTGAATACTGTCGAATGCCAGTTCCGGCTCTTTTTGCGCGAGATAAACTTGTGCCTGAATGTCGTAGGCTTCGGCGAAATAACGATTATCTTCTATTGCTTCCTGACACAACAACAACGACTCCTCATAACGCTGTTGTGCAAAACAGAGTTTGGCCTGTAACAACAAGGCCCAACCATTACGTCGTTGTGATAATGTAGCTTGCAGTATCTGCTCTGCCGGGGCGTAGTGTTGTTGCGCAATCAGGTTTTCGACCAATACCCGTTTACAAAATTGCTGATAGCGGCCTTCAGTTGCAATTTCCTGCTGGCATAATTCAATAATCTGTTCTGCCTGCTCATCAAACAGCGCCTGATACAGCGCAGCTAATTGTGTCTTCTTCCTTTTTATGCGTTGAATTCTTCTGCGTAATACGTTTTGTGAGAAGGGTTTAACTAAGTAATCGTCTGGTTCAAGCTCAACTGCGCTCATAACCATAGGAACGCTATTCTCGCCGGTAACCAGCATAAAAATGCTGTGGGGAGCCAGGAGTTTTTTTTCGCGTAAATCTTCCAGTAGTTGCTTACCGTTTTTACCGACGCCTAAGTGGTAATCGACAAACAAAATGTCATAGCTGACATTGGCACATTTTGCCAATGCCTGTTCGCCGGTTGGGGCGAATGCAACATTGGTTGCGCCCATAGAGTAGAGGATGCCTTTGAACATCAGCTGAAAGGCCCGTTGATCATCAACTATTAATACCCGTTGATTCTCAAGCGTCTTATTATCCATCTGCACCACGTAGTAATTAAAGGAATTACGTAAGTGTCGGAAATAACACAGAGATAAGCAAGAACATTAACGAGAATAGTACAGCAGACAGTTTAAGTGCAGTAAGTGTGTTGATGGTCAGAAATGACAGTAGGAAATGGTGGAGGGGGAAGGATTCGAACCTTCGAAGGCAGTGCCGGCAGATTTACAGTCTGATCCCTTTGGCCACTCGGGAACCCCTCCACGAGTGGACGGCATATTATCAAACTTACTTTTGATGTAAAGCCATTTACTAAACTTTTTTGTCTGACTGCCGATAATTCCAACAAGACAACAATTTTACCGGTGAATTAGCAGAATATGACGATGGTCATCAACGAGTGGCAACTTGATGGTAAGTTAAATCGTGCTTTGCAAAGCGCACAACGGGCAGACTTCGCCATGTATCTTGCATGGCTTACACCTGCGGTTGATGAATCTGCTCAGTTTTTTACACCAGAAGCTCTAACAGAGCGTATTGAGCAAAACTTACTGCAACAACTCGGTGTGCAACAAGCCAGGACTTTTTGCCAAACGGAAACCGATATTATGTTAATGCAACATCATAGCGCAGCATTACAGCAGGGCGGATTAACGCAGCTAAAGTTAGCAACGTATCTGAATCAGCCTCCGTTAACACAATTTGATGATAAAAGCAGATTGGCCGCTGAAGTATGGCAAAGTCTGAGCCTGCACTGTCGCAGACGTTTACAACAAACAACACCCGATAAACCGGATATTAATCCGGCAGCACTTTATGAAGTGCTGGAACAACTACATGGTGTAAATGCGGCTTAACAAGCGAATATTAACTGCCGGATAGCCGGTGCGGGTTACATTGTTTAAATTTTTTTCCGCTGTTGCAGGGGCAGAGCGCATTCCGGAGTATTTTAACCGGCGCAATGTCTGTCACAACACCATCAACATAATACCAGGCATCTTCAAACACGAATCTGGAGCGCTCAGTAAATTCGTACAGCATATTCTGTTGTATATAGCGGACGTTAAAGTTGACATAGCCTTGCTGGCTACTTTGCTCAGAAGACAGCACTTTAAGGGCGATAAAATGACTGTTATCAGCAAAAGCAGCCAAAGCCGGTTTGGGATTATCAGCACGGCAGGATAAATGATAAGTGCGGTATATATAGTCAACATCACCCACGCAATAAGCGCTGTAGCGTGATCTCATTAATATCTCGCAGCCAGCTGCACTGGCCAACCCCGTTAATAAAGGCTGGCAGCATAGAGTGAATGTTTTAGTTGAACCGCAATAACACAGCATACTGAACTTATTTACCGTTATAAAACGGCTATTTTAACTCAGGTTGTTATATTTGTCGTTCAGGTATGCAATACCGTTAATGTGCCAGCTGCGGCTGTTGCATCTGTTCACATTGATAAAACCAGGTGTTATTGCCTACTGCCAATTTACGACAAGAGTCCAATTGTTGTTGGTCTAACTGGCTGGCAAAGTTAATCACAACCTTACAACTGGCAGAGCGAAGTGCTTGTTTAATTGTCGCGTTTAAATCGTTAATCTGTTTTTGATGTACAACCAAGACATTATGTAAAGATAGTTGATAATGTTCTGCCCACTCTTTATCAGGTATATAAGTGGGAGCAATCAACAAAATCCAGCCTTTTTGGTGCTGATGCTGCTGAATAAGCTGCAATAAGCTGTGCCGCGAGTGATCTGCCGTCAACGCATTGCTGTCTGTTACAGAGTGTATTTTTAGTAAGCTGTTATCGTTATAAGTGGTTTTGGTTAAACGCTTGTATTGGGCGCCGCGTAAACGATGGTACATATCAGCCTCTGCATGTTTATTTGTACAGTGTATGGATATACAGTAGTTTGCGTGTGTACATAAAGCAAGCATATTTTTGCTTTGATAAGTAATTTTTTACTGGCTGGACCATTGCAGCTGTAAATTTGGGTAGAATGACCGGCTTATACTGAAAGAGAGTCAACGATCGATGTTGTTAGAAAAGTACGTTAACCAAAGCGACGAAGGTTTTAGTTTCAGCCGCAAACAGGCATGTGAGTTTGCCAAACAGGTGGCGACAGATTTTAATCCGATCCATGACGAAGACGCGAAGCGCTTTTGTGTCCCCGGCGATTTATTGTTTTCCTACTTACTTACCCGTTATGGCGTTACGGAGCAACTTAGTTGTCAGTTTGCCGGTATGGTGGCGGCTGACGTTTTGCTGCAATGCAAAGAGCAGGATAACCTTATTTCTATTTGTGATAGTCAGGGGAAGGTATATCTGTCGTTGCGACATAGCGGGGCTTGTCAGCATGATCTTGCGGTAATCGAACCCTTAATCCGTGATTATGTGAAGTTTTCCGGCCAGAACTTTCCACATATATTGCAACCCCTGATGCAACAGCACCAGGTAATGATTAATCCGACCCGGCCATTGGTTATCTATGAGAGCATGGCATTGAGTTTTAGCCGCCTGCCGCAACAGGAAGTTGGCTTAAGCCTGACGAACTCCTCTTTATTGGTTGATGGTAAGCGTGGTAATGCATTACTGGAGTTCTCTTTAACAGAGCAGGGAGAGCAAATCGGTAAAGGTGAGAAACGTATGATACTAAGTAACCTGATGCCATACGACGAAGCGCAAATGCAGCAGATGATTGCTGAGTATAATAGCCGTAAAGCTGTGGTTCGGTAAAACCTGCTTTTGCTCATTTAAACAGCGGTTAAACAGTTTTCTTAAATAACCGCTTGCAGGTATTTCAAAAC
>NZ_JABSOD010000020.1 GCF_013283795.1 Rheinheimera lutimaris | reverse complement strand
CCTCCATAGGAGGTGGTTTAAGGCCGACAACAAAAAAAGCCAGCATAAGCTGGCTTTATTAATGGCAGATGAACAGGCCTTATAAATCGGCTTCAAACGCCTCTGGTATGCTCTCTTCAATCGGTTTTTCACCCGGCTTTAACAACAAGCGGGCGCGCAACTCTTTCTCAATTTCGTCAGCTACCGGTTGGTTATCGGCAAGGAACTTCATTGCATTGGCTTTACCCTGGCCAATTTTATTGCCCTGATAAGCATACCAGGCACCGGCTTTATCAACCAGGCCCTGGGCTACGCCTAAATCAATCAATTCGCCCAGCTTATTAATACCGGCACCATACTGAATAATAAACTCGGCTTGTTTAAACGGCGGTGCCACCTTGTTTTTTACCACTTTAACACGAGTTTCATTACCGGTAATTTCATCACCGTCTTTTACCGAGCCGATACGGCGAATATCCAGGCGCACAGAGGCGTAGAATTTCAAGGCATTACCACCGGTAGTGGTTTCCGGGTTACCGAACATTACGCCGATCTTCATACGGATCTGGTTGATAAAAATACACAAGGTATTAGAGCGTTTAATATTACCGGTAAGTTTACGCAGCGCCTGTGACATTAAGCGAGCTTGCAAGCCCATGTGGCTGTCACCCATGTCGCCTTCAATTTCTGCTTTTGGTGTTAACGCCGCTACCGAGTCGACAATCACCACATCTACTGCAGCAGAGCGCACTAACATGTCACAAATTTCCAGCGCCTGCTCACCGGTATCCGGCTGCGACACCAGCAACTGCTCGACATTTACCCCCAGCTTTTTCGCGTACACCGGGTCTAATGCGTGCTCGGCATCGATAAAGGCACAGGTTTTACCGGCTTTTTGTGCCTCGGCAATAACCTGTAAGGTTAACGTAGTTTTACCGGACGACTCCGGGCCATAAATTTCCACGATACGGCCATAAGGTAAACCGCCGATACCCAGTGCGATGTCCAGGCCTAATGAGCCGGTAGATACTGCAGCAATATCCAGCGCGGTGCTGTCGCCCAAACGCATGATAGAGCCTTTACCGAACTGACGTTCAATTTGACCTAAGGCGGCGGCGAGCGCTTTTTGTTTGTTGTCGTCCATTTTGATATCCATGGTTGAGCCGGGCTTGCCGGACAATTAACACTGTATACTCGTACAGTAGTCTAGTTTGCTAAAGCTGTCAACAGCTCAATGCTTTGTTTGAGGGCATAATCGATGGCTTGCTGACGTACTTGTTGGCGGTCACCGGCAAAGACCAAATGACTGCTGGCAACGTTGCCATTAACACAAAAACCAAAACAGACCGTGCCCACCGGCTTATACACCGAGCCGCCATCAGGCCCGGCAATGCCGGATACCGCAATGGCCATATTGGCATTGGCGGCTTTAGCGGCACCTTCGGCCATTTCACGCACGGTCTGTTCGCTTACCGCACCAAATTGCAGTAAGGTGGCACTGCGCACCGCCAGTAGCTGCTGTTTGGCTTTGTTGCTGTAGGTAATAAAACCACGGTCGACATAAGCTGAGCTGCCGGGCACGGCGGTTAACCAATAACCAATGCCGCCGCCGGTACAGGATTCAGCAGTGGTGATAGTCCACTTTTTCCGTAATAATAGCTGGCCTAATTCTGTCGCCAGCTGCAGGCTGTCTGCTGCGACCGTCATATTTTATCCAACAGGGAATTCAGAACGCTATTATGCCGTCAGACCAGAAAACGGAGCAAGCCTTAAGCGCACATACCCCAATGATGCAGCAATATTTGGGTTTAAAAAGTGAACATCCGGATATTTTGCTGTTTTACCGCATGGGTGACTTTTACGAGTTATTTTTTGATGATGCCAAACGTGCCTCGGCGTTATTAGATATTTCACTGACCAAACGCGGCCAGAGCGCCGGTACGCCGATACCGATGGCCGGTGTGCCCTATCATGCCGTCGAGGGCTATTTAGCCAGGCTGGTACAGCTGGGCGAATCCGCCGCTATTTGTGAGCAAATCGGCGACCCGGCCACCAGCAAAGGCCCGGTAGAACGCAAAGTCGTACGCATTGTTACCCCAGGCACCGTCACTGACGAAGCACTGCTGAATGAGCGCCAGGATAATTTGCTTTGTGCCATCAGTGTGCTGCGTGGCCATTATGGTCTGGCACAGCTGGATATCAGCAGCGGCCGCTTTTTGTTAAATCAGGTGGATAATATCGACGACCTGGCCGCGCTGCTACAGCGGCTAAACCCGGCCGAGTTACTCTACCCGGAAGATTTTGCCGATACTTATTTAGTGGAAAAACGCAAAGGTGCGCGCCGCCGGCCGGTGTGGGAGTTTGAACTGGCTACCGCTAAGCGCTTATTGTGCCTGCAGTTTGGCACTAAAGATTTACTCAGTTTTGGTGTGGATGATGCACCGGTGGCGCTAATGGCCGCCGGCTGCGTAATGCAATATGTCAAAGACACTCAGCGTGCAGCCCTGCCGCATATCCGCGCTGTGGCGCTGGAACGCTCACAAGACAATATCGTATTGGACGCGGCTACCAGGCGTAATCTGGAGCTGACGCAAAACCTGGCCGGTAACTATGAGCATACGCTGGCGGCGGTGCTGGATCGCAGCCAAACGGCGATGGGCTCGCGGTTATTAAAGCGCTGGATCCATGCGCCGCTGCGCGATCAAAGCCAAATTAATGCCCGGCTGGATTCCGTCACAGAGTTGGCCGCAGACTATGAGCAACTGCAACCGCAATTAAAACAAATTGGTGATATTGAACGGGTTATCGCCCGGCTAGCCCTGCGTAGCGCAAGGCCGCGCGATTTCGCCCGCTTGCGCCAGGCACTGCAGCAATTGCCGCTGTTAGCACCGCAACTTGCAGCATTTGACGGCGCCTTGTTAAAACAAATAAGCCAGGCCGCCCAACCACTGCCACAGCTATGCCGGTTGCTGGAGCAAGCCATCGTCGAGGCGCCACCGGTATTAATCCGTGATGGCGGCGTTATTGCGCCGGGTTACAACAGTGAACTGGATCACTGGCGGGCACTGGCCACCGGCGCGACCGATTATTTAGAGCAACTGGAGCTGCGCGAGCGTGAGCGCACCGGCATTGCCTCGCTTAAGGTGGGCTTTAACCGGGTGCACGGTTACTACATTGAAACCGGCCGCAGTGCTGACACTAAAGTACCGCCGGAGTATGTACGACGCCAAACGCTGAAAAACAACGAGCGCTATATTATTCCGGAGTTAAAAGAGTACGAAGATAAAGTACTGGGCAGCCAGAGCAAAGCTTTAGTGGTAGAAAAACAGCTGTATGAACAGTTATTTGAACTGACAGCACCGTTTTTAGCACCGCTGCAGCAGCTGGCACAGGCACTGGCCGAGCTGGATGTGTTATGTACCTTTAGCGAACGGGCCGACAGCCTGAATTACTGCCGGCCACAACTGAGCAGCCAGCCAGGTATTGTGCTGGAGCAAGCGCGCCACCCGGTGGTAGAGCAAGTGCTAACCGAGCCCTTTATCGCGAACCCGCTAACGCTTAACAGCCAGCGCCGTATGCTGATGATTACCGGCCCTAACATGGGCGGTAAATCGACTTATATGCGCCAAACCGCACTCATTACCTTAATGGCCTGTATCGGCTGTTTTGTGCCGGCTGCCAAAGCGCAAATCGGCCCGATAGACCGCATTTTCACCCGTATCGGTGCGTCAGACGACTTAGCCTCCGGCCGCTCTACTTTTATGGTGGAGATGACCGAAACCGCGACTATTTTGCATCATGCCACCGAGCACAGCCTGGTGCTGATGGATGAAATAGGCCGCGGTACCAGCACCTACGATGGCTTAAGCCTGGCTTGGGCCTGTGCTGATTATCTTGCTACCAAAATTAAAGCCCTGACACTGTTTGCTACACACTACTTTGAACTGACCGAACTGGCAGAGCAATTACCGGGCTTGGCTAATGTGCATTTAGACGCGGTAGAGCACGGTGACGATATCGTCTTTATGCACCATGTGCAGGACGGCGCCGCCAGTAAAAGTTTCGGTTTACAGGTTGCGCAATTAGCCGGTGTGCCCAAAGCGGTAATTCAGCGGGCACGGCATAAACTGGGCGAGCTGGAGCTGCACAGCAGCACCCCAGCGCAGAAAACTGCCGTAGCCGTGCAGCCCCAGCTGAGCCTACTGCATGAAGAGCACCCGATTGTAGAGCAGCTGCGGACACTAAACCCGGATGATTTAACCGCCCGCCAGGCGCTGGAGTTGTTGTATCAATTAAAGCAACAGCTATAACTCCGATGGACAATCCAGCCAGAATCGGTTTGTTCTAAGCTGACCGTTGCAGGCCAGGATGGCCGAATCGAGCCTACAGGGATGTATTTACGGCGTGTCAGCGTGGACAAACCGGTTCGGGCCGCCACATTAATCTGCATCCCGTTCACTGTAATTACTTGACAAAAAATGTATACATTTTAAATTAGGTATACTTTTTTAGTTTGAGTTAGCTTATGTCGGTTAAAGATCTCAGCCTGTCAGCAATAGTGGCCGGTTTTGTTGCGGTACTGGTGGGCTTTGCCAGCTCGGTGGCTATTGTATTACAAGCGGCCGCAGCGGCCGGTGCGACGCAGGATATGATGGCGTCTTGGTTACTGGCGCTGGGTATTGGTATGGCGGTAACCTGTATTGGTTTATCCTGGTATTATAAAGCCCCTATTATTACCGCCTGGTCTACCCCGGGCGCGGCGCTGTTGGCAACCAGCCTGCAGGGACTAACTATTAACGAAGCCGTCGGGGTATTTATCTTTACCGCTGCGCTGGGCGTTATTATCGGCATCAGTGGCTGGTTTGATAAACTTACCAGGCTTATTCCATTGCCGCTGGCCAGCGCGATGTTGGCGGGTATTTTACTGCAATTTGGTTTAAGTATTTTTACCTCACTACAAAGCCAGCTGCTGTTGGTTGGCATAATGTGTATCAGCTATTTGCTGGCAAAACGCTTAATGCCGCGTTATGCCATTTTATGGGTGCTGCTCAGCGGCCTGATCAGCGTGCTGCTGCAAGGCCAATTTGACTACAGCGCGGTAACCTTAAGCTTTACCACGCCGGTTTGGGTCACGCCGCATTGGTCAGTCAGTGCACTGTTGGGTGTTGGCCTGCCCTTGTTGCTGGTAACGATGGCGTCGCAGAATATTCCCGGCGTTGCCGTTATCCGCACCAGCGGCTATCAGACACCGGTGTCGCCACTTATCAGCAGCACTGCGCTGTCCACCCTGCTGCTGGCACCCTGGGGCGCGTTTTCTATCAATCTTGCCGCTATAACCGCCGCCATTTGCACCGGGCCGGAAGCGCACCCCGATAAAGACAAACGCTATATCGCCGGCATTGCCGCAGGGCTATTTTACTTATTGGCCGGCCTTGCCGGTGCCAGCGTGGTAGCGTTATTTGCCGCCTTACCAAAAGAGATGATTGCTACGCTGGCAGGCTTGGCACTGTTGGGCACCATAGGCGCAAATTTGGCTGTAGCCACCAACGAGGGCGAACACAGGGAGGCCGCGGTAGTCACCTTATTGGTTACCGCGTCGGGGGTGAGCTTCTTTGGTATAGCCGCGGCATTTTGGGGCATTATTGCCGGCGGCTTAACTCTGCTGCTGGTTAACGGCCTGCGCCGGAGCCGTTAATGCTGAAAAAACAGCAACTGTATCAACAATTTAAGCAGGATATTCAGCTGCAACATTGGGCTGCGGGCCAGGTGTTAACCCAGCAGCAACTGGCGCAGCATTATGCGGTCAGCCGCATCGTGGTGCGCGATGCGCAGCAAACACTGCTGAGCGAAGGCTGGTTAACCGCCCATGGTAAAGCCGGTATGCGGGTGCCCGGTTTTAGTGCGGCTGAAGCAGAAGAATTAGCCATGTTGCGCCTACAACTGGAACCGTTAGCGCTGACGCTCGCCGCGCCAAAGTTAAATTTTAGCCAATTGGGCCTGGCAGAAGATGTATTGCAACAAATGCATTGTGGCAAAGCGCTGCCGCCTTATCAGCGCGGTGAATTAAACTGGCAATTTCATCGTTTGCTGTATCAGCCGTGCGACAAGCCACACTTGTTGCAATTGCTCGACCAGTTACATCAGCAGGTCTCGCGCTATCTGGGTTATCAGGAGCATGCATTAGATTACGCCGGCACCAGTGCCGACGAACATCAGCAATTACTGGCGCTGCTGCGCAGCAAAGACACGACAGCAGCCTGCGCGTTGCTCACTGCGCATATCAGTCATGCCGCAGCCTTGTTGGTGCAGTATCTTAAAAACAAACAAGACGCCTGATGGCGCCTTGTTGGCTGTAACATACCGGCAAAAAGGTAGCGCCGCAGTATGGCTGCTATTCCTGAAACAGCGTTTCGATATTCAAGCCCTGATGAGTGACTATCTCGCGTAACCGCCTAAGCGCTTCGACCTGAATTTGCCGCACCCGCTCACGGGTTAAACCAATTTCATGGCCGACATCTTCCAGCGTTGACGGTTCATAGCCCAGTAAACCAAAGCGCCGCGCTAAAACTTCACGCTGCTTCGGGTTTAGTTCATTCAGCCACACCACCAAATGCTGACGAATGTCTTCATCCTGCAGTTCCGTTTCCGGCCCGAGTTCTTTTTCGTCCGCAATAACATCCAGTAACTGCTTTTCTGACGCGCCGGCGACCGGCGTATCCACTGAAGTTATTTTTTCATTTAACTTCAGCATTTTGCGTACTTCTTCTACCGGTCGGTCCAGCGATTTGGCAATTTCTTCCGCTGTCGGTTCATGGTCCAGCTTTTGCGATAACTCACGCGCCGCACGCAGATAAATATTCAGCTCTTTAACCACATGAATAGGTAAGCGAATAGTGCGGGTTTGGTTCATAATGGCCCGCTCTATGGTTTGACGGATCCACCAGGTGGCGTAGGTTGAAAAGCGGAAACCGCGTTCGGGGTCAAACTTTTCTACCGCGCGAATAAGGCCGAGGTTGCCCTCTTCAATCAGATCCAGCAGAGCTAAACCGCGATTGATGTAACGTCTGGCAATTTTTACCACCAAACGTAAATTACTTTCGATCATGCGTTTGCGGGCAGCTTGATCACCTTTTAGTGCCAGCCTGGAGAAATACACTTCCTCCTCTGCTGACAATAACGGCGAAAAACCAATTTCCCCGAGGTAAATCTGCGTGGCATCCATCGTTTTTTGGCTGTCATCGCGGGCAAACACATCTTCACTGCTGCTTTCTTCTGTTACGAGTGCAGCAGCATCCGGCTCTGCGTCGTCATCAAGCATCGCATCTTCGTTAAGCTCGTCGTCTTTAAAATCTAAAACTTCGTCATCACTACTTTTTTGTCCCATATCCTTTCTCCCACGTCTATAGGGTCAGGGGCCAGCTAAGGCGTATCGCATCCATTCCTGATATTACTTATGTTGTCGATCTTATAATTTTGGTAAGTATTTCAGCGGGTCAACCGAACTGCCACGAAAGCGGATCTCAAAATGCAAGCGCGGATCCGTAGCATCGGTACTGCCCAACTCGGCAACCTGCTGTCCCGCAGTTACCATTTGTTTCTCTGCTACCAGTAACTTACTGTTATGTGCATAAGCACTTAAGTAATCATCATTATGTTTAATAATAATTAAGTTACCGTAGCCCCTTAATGCGTTGCCGGCATATACCACCTGGCCACTGGCAGCAGCATTAACTCTGTCACCTTCGCGCCCGGACACATCTATGCCTTTGTTACCTTGCTGCTTGTGCGAAAAACCGGAAATTATTTTGCCTTTAACCGGCCATTGCCATTGCACCAAGTCCCTATTTAGGGTAGAGTTCGCAGCTTTGTTATTTTTTGCAGGCGTGGTTTGAACATAACCCTTTTGATTTTGTGGTGCAACAGGTTTAGCCGGTTTTACCGAACTATTTGATTTTACTTGGCTTGAACTATTCGTATTTGTATTTTGTTTTGCTACCACTGTCGGTTTTGCCGGCTTACGTGCCACCGGTTTTGCTTTACCGCTAAAGTGAATAACCTGACCGGGGTAGATAGTATACGGATTGGCAATGCCGTTAATACCGGCCAGTTCACGCACGTCTTTGCCGGCACGAAACGCAATTGAATATAAGGTGTCACCGCGCTGCACTTTATAGCTACTGGTATTTAGCGTGCCACGGTTACGCTGCTGATAAAAGTTCTCCCGCAGCTCTAACGTGGTAACCGGTGCCGGCCCCGAGCGCGAAGAACACCCTGCTAACACCATAAACAACAGTAGCAGCACCGCCTTACCGCCGAAAAGCGCGGGACGGTGTAATATCAGTTGCAGATTACGCAGGTAAGAACAACGAATACCGGACTCCTTTTCAGTCTGCTGTCGGCTTGCGGTGTTGCGCAGGCGAATTAAACCACTTTTCCAAATTCAGTAACAGCCACATAATCACTACTCCGGCTGCGGCGCTCAGCAATGCCGGCACCGTGTCGGCCTGGCCGGTTTTGGCGGCGTACTGCCACGGCAGGTACAATTGCTGCTGCAGCTGCCACGGCCAAATGCGGTACAGCGCACCAATAACAATACCAATCAGCAGCGCCAGGCTGGCATCATGATAATGTTGCAGCAGCCAGTTAAGCACACGGGAAAAGCCCAGTAAACCTATAATGCAACCCAACATAAATAATGCCAACACGCCCAGCTGCAACTCGGTTACAGCCAGTAGTACCGGCGCATACATTCCCGACATCAGCAGAATAAAACTGCCGGAAATACCAGGCAGGATCATGGCACAAATGGCCACAGCACCGGCAACAAAGAACATCCAGTTAGCCGGCTGTAATTCTCTTGGCGTTAGCATGCCAACCAATACCGCAAACACGATGCCGCATAAACAGAGTAACAAGCGCACGGCGTTCCAGCGCAAGCTGCGGCACAGGTGAGGTAAAGCGGTAAGGATCAGCGCTGTGAACAAGGCCCACAGCGGAATAGGCCGGTTTTGCAGCAAATAACTGATAATGCCGGCCAGTGAGAAAATACTTAACAAGATACCGCTGAATAAACACAACAGAAAAGTGCCGTCGATATGTTGCCACAACGCTTTAAACCGGCCACGACACAGCAAGCTTAACGCTTGCAAGTTGCAGCTGCTGATAGCCGCCAACAAGCGCTCATAAATGCCCAGAATAAACGCCAGGGTGCCGCCGGACACACCGGGTACCACGTCGGCAGCGCCCATCGCCAGGCCTTTTATCATCCATTGTATGTACTGCATGCGCTATCCTTAAATCAGGCCAATTCGCCGGGAACCAACGGCACAAAACGCACCGCTTCAATATCTTTACTGCTTATTTCATCACCGTTACGCTGGTACACCCGCAGCACCTGGTCATGCAAGCCAACGGGGATCACTAAACGACCGCCGTCAGTTAATTGCTGCAACAGGGCTACCGGCACTTCAGTGGGTGCGGCGGTAACAATAATGCTGTCGAACGGTGCTTTACTGGGCCAGCCCTGCCAACCGTCGCCATGTTTCATCGAGACGTTGTGTAAATCTAATTGCTGCAAGCGGCGCTTCGCCTGAAACTGCAGCGCTTTTATCCGCTCCACGCTGCAAACATGCGAAAACAACCGGGCCAGAATGGCGGTTTGATAACCGGAACCGGTGCCAATTTCCAGCACTTTACCCGGTGCTTTATCCTGCAGCAGTAATTCTGTCATGCGTGCCACTATGTAAGGCTGCGAGATGGTCTGGCCCTGGCCGATTGGCAAAGCGGTATTTTCATAGGCTTTGTGCGCCAGCACTGCCTCAACAAACAAGTGGCGTGGTGTATGGGCAATAGCCGCTAACACCGGTGCGTTAGTAATGCCGTCGCTTTGAAGTTTTTGCGCCAGTACCGCGGCGCTGCGTGATGTCGCGACTGCCATATTACAACCTGATCCCCTCTAACCATTGTTTTAGCCTGTCCATGCTTTTGTAGGCAGACATATCAATTTGCAGCGGTGTGACAGATGCATAACCATTGGCTATAGCATGAAAATCTGTACCTTCACCGGCATCCAGCTCCGGCCCGAGTGAACCATACCAGTATATCTTCCGCCCCCACGGATCAGTTGTACTGGTCATGGTTTCAGCTTTATGACGCCGGCCCAGCCGTGTCACCTGAATACCTTTTAATTGCTCAATACTGACAGCAGGTACATTGATATTTAATATCTGATCTGCCGGTAGCGGGTGCGACTTCAATTTTTTAATCACCTGAGAGGTAACAAAAGCGGCGGTGGCAAAATGTTCTTCATCCCGCCCGGCCAGGCTGACGGCTATAGCCGGCAAGCCTAAATGACGGCCCTCTGTCGCCGCCGCAACGGTACCGGAATACAACACATCATCACCCAGGTTGGCACCGTGGTTAATGCCGGCCACCACTAAATCGGGAGTGAAATCCAACAGCTGGCTGATTGCCAGATGCACGCAATCGGTTGGCGTGCCATTAACAGAGTAATAACCGTTGTCCATATGCTGCACCCGCAGCGGGTTAATTAAGGTTAATGAGTTGCTGGCGCCACTGCAGTTACGATCCGGGCCTACCGTGGTAACCTCGGCAAACTGGCTCAGGGCCTGCTGTAACACCTGCATGCCTTTGGCATGCACCCCATCATCATTACTGAGTAAAATCCGCATTTGCTACTCCATTTCTGTCGTCTTGCGGCCACAATCACGATACTGCACTAATTCACGCAGCACACTGGTGGCAAAACAGCCGGCCGGCAAGGCAAAGCTTATAAGCATATCATTGCCATCTTGTTGCAGTTGCAACTGTTGCGGTACCAGCCGCATGCCTCTGCGCTCGGCTTTCAAGCGGTAATCCTGCAAGCCCTGCAGCAACAATGGATAGGCTGCCAGAGCTTGTTGTTCGGACTGTGCCGCCGGCCCGCTTACCATCGGCTCGCCGATACCAGGCAAGGCGGCAGTTACATGTACATCCCGCTCTGTCAGACGTTGCTGCAAGGTGGCATCCGCTTGCGGCACACGAAATACCGAGCCGCTGCCATCCAGTTGCAATACGTCACCATCAAGCACCGTATTAAACTGCGCGGCGCTGATTCTGGCACTGACCTGACAATTAAATAAAAATGAGCGCGCTGCGGATAATGCCAAACCACGCAACTTACGGTCAGTAATACTTTGGCCATTAAACAACTGCTGCGCCAGTACTAAATTACCGCCGTTAATGCCAAAGCGCTGTTCACCATAATAGTTAGGTACACCCTGTCGCACCTGCTCTGCACGCTGCAGCACCTCTGCGCAATCTGATACCCGGCGCACCCGGATACGAAAATAATTAGCTTTCAAGGCCCCTAACCGCAGTTTGCGATAGTGACGCTGCACGTCCAGCACCCTGCAGCCTTCAAGCTGCCAGCTTTGCCAATCCAGAGCCTGCTTTATCGGCCATTTAAAACAAAACCATTGCCGTGTCACTGCATGGCGGTCTTTTAATCCGGCATAGCTGATATCACGGGCGCGCAGCCCCGTAAGCTCTGCCAGTTGTTTAGCGACATATTGGGTGTTCTGGCCGGTTTTTTCGATGTACAGCAAAATATGCTCACCGGCCCCGCTGGAACTGAAGTTAAGCTGCTCTTCGACAATAAAATCGTCTGCTTGCTGGCGTAAAAGCCCTGTTACTGCCGGTTCGCCATACAAATATTGCCATGCTGGTGTAGCTGTCATGCGCCAACCAGCAGTACCACGGCTTCTGCCGCTATACCTTCTTTACGTCCGACAAAACCAAGTTGCTCTGTCGTCGTCGCTTTAACATTAACCTGTGACAAGTCGCAGTTTAAATCAGCTGCTATGCACTGACGCATGGCATTAATATGCGGTGCCATTTTAGGCGCTTGTGCCATAACCGTAATATCCAGGTTACCGATTTTGTAACCTGCGGCGGTGACAGCGGCAAACACCTTGCGCAGCAAAATGCGGCTGTCGATACCCTTAAACGCGGCGTCAGTATCCGGAAAATGATGACCAATATCGCCCAGTGCCACCGCACCCAGCAAGGCGTCTGACAGCGCATGCAACACCACATCACCATCAGAATGCGCCAGCAGGCCTTGGCTATAATCAATCTTTACACCACCCAGGGTTACCGGGCCCGCGCCACCAAAAGCATGTACATCAAAACCGTGGCCAATCCGCATATTCATTAAACAATCTGCTCCAGATAAAATGCCGCCAACGCTAAATCAGCCGGCTGAGTAATCTTTATATTATCGCTGTGTCCTTCAACCAACAGGACACTGTGTCCGGCCCACTCCATCGCTGACGCTTCATCAGTAACGTGCACACCGGCAGTTATGGCATCTTTGAGTGCGGCACGCAGTAAAGCGGTAGGAAAAAATTGCGGTGTCAGTGCATGCCATAAATGCTCGCGGCTCACAGTTTCGCTGACTTTTAGCTCGCCACGCTTCATGGTATCGCGCACGCGGCAGGCCAGAATACCGCCCTGCTCTGCTGCCAGACAACGCGCAACTAACAGCTCGATATCACTGCGCCTTACTACAGGTCTGGCGGCATCATGCACCAGCACCCAGGGATACAGATGTTCATCAATAAACTGCAAGGCGTTCAGCACCGAATGCATACGCTCAGCCCCGCCTTTTACCCGAACTATATCGCTTTGTTCCAGCGCTGTGCCGGCAAAGTAAGGATCATCGGCGGCCAGTGCCAACCAAATGCGGCTAATTGCCGGTACAGCCTGTAGCCTTGCAACACTGTGCTCTAAAATTGTTTTGCCATGCAGTTGCAAATATTGTTTCGGCAGCTTCGCCTGCATCCGTGAGCCGATACCGGCAGCCGGCATTACTGCAGCAATAGCTGTAACGCTATCGTTAGTCATCGGTTTGGCCTGCGGCCGGGTTCTGGCTAAACAAGCGGAAAAATACCTCGTCTTGTTTAATCAACCCCAGTTCATTACGGGCACGCTCTTCAATAGCTTCAATACCCTGCTGTAAATCTTTCACATCAGCCCTGAGTAAACGGTTGCGTTTTTCCAGCTCCAGATTACTGGTTGCTTGTATGTTAAGTTCTTCTTGCAGACGAAAATAGTCGGCAATGCTGTGCTGCCCAAACCATAACCGGTATTGCAGCAAGCCCAGCACGACTATCAGCAGTACAGTGAGTATTCGCATAACACAGCTTCGTTAAATACAGTGCGGTTATTATGAAGCCTGAGAGGCTGATTGCAAAGCAGGAATAACAGCATCAGGGTAATAAGGCCGGTAAAGGTTTGGCAAAATTTTGCCAATTCAGCCGACTGGCTAACAGCAGCTCGCGCAGGCTAAGCAGCCGTGGTGGTGTTTTATTACCGTTTAGCCATTGATGGCCACAGCACGCAGCGCTCAGTATCGCTTTGGCCGGTTTTAATAAGAATTTGTCGCTGTTTTGTTGTGCGAGGGGTGTACCGGCAAAAGCAAACCAGCCGTGTTCATTGCAATGTAAACGCATCCCCTCAGCATCAACCTCATCGACACTGTCCAGTACTATGCGCTCCTGCGTCAGTTGCGTTATATATACCGGTACAATAAGGCCAGGCCTGGCATACTTGCGATAAAACGCCTCTATCGGATCCGCCTGCTGTTTACGCGCCGGGCACGTAGCAGCCTGTTTATAATACCAGGACGCATTTTGGCTATCCAATTGCAGTTCACTGCTTTGCTGTAAAATATTGGCCGCCGCACGCCGGATATAAAACGGTAAACTGGCTAAGCGATTAGGTAAGCGCAGCAGTTGTTCGCTACTCAGTTGTGACAGGCGTAACAGCTCACGCTCATACAAAGCGTTGCAAAGCTCAGTATAAGTTTGATTATCTCCGGACACCTGCCAGAAATGGGGTTGGTTAAGGCTTGCATCGATCATGGGCAGATGTTAGCCAATCAGGGGTCGTTTGCAAAGCGAAACCCCTGGTTTAGCGGCTGTTTTTCAGCTTAAACCCTGATACAACGCCGGATGACGTTGCCGGTGGCGCTGAAACAGGTAACGGCGTAAGGTATCACGATTTTGCTTACAGGCGCTGATACGGGTTGCAAGAATATTATTCTCACGCCGCACCGGTTCAATACCCAGCCGCAGTAACTGGCCATCGGGCAGGCTCAGCGTTAGCTCGTTAGTTTGCATCAGTTGCTCTGCGGTGTGCACGTTATCGGGCAGCAGCGCCATACCGCTACTGGACAGCGACAACACCTTTACTTTACCGGCGTACTGCGTATCGTTGAGGCACAGCTCAGGCTCAGCTTGCAAGCGCCAACTACGCTCGGCGCCACAATATTCCAACACTTCCGGAATACCCAGTACGGGGCTGGGCTGGCCAAATTCATCTAATGACATTTCCAGCGGAAACCACAGTTTGTAATTACCCACTTCGGCCAATAAGGTAAAGGTAGCTTTGCCCAATAAAGAAGCAATTAACTGCGGTATTTCGGTGGTAACCGAAATCATATGGTTCAGACCATCCTGCTGCGCAGGGGCAAGCTGAATATCTTCATCGAACAGCTCAGCAAAATAGCCGCGTTCGGCATCTGTCAGTAACACATTCCTTTGCATTTCGCCCTACATCCCTGTGTCATAAAAGTTGCACGAATCTAACATATGCCGGTTTTTTCGGCAATTATTTCTTTGATTAGCTTGATAAAAGTGCAAAACTCAACTACGAGCGGCGTTTAACTGCTAAAGTAGCCGTATATAACAACAAGGATTAAACAGCGGGCTTATCATGAATCGCAGACAGTTTATCATTGGTGCGCTTTGCACACCTGTCGTATTGGTACTAGGTATTAAAAGTGTTGCGACCTTACGCCATTACCCTTTGGGGCAAATGTTGCGTGAGATAAAAGCCCTGCCGGCAGATAAACTCAGCAGCAGCGGCAGCTGGAATGTCAGCGAAATTTTTCAGCACTGCGCCCAAAGTATCCGCTACTCCATGACCGGCTATCCGCAGGCTAAACCGGCGCTGTTTCAACTCACGGCCGGCAAAGCCGCTTTTAATACCTTTGTCGCCAAAGGCAGTATGCACCACCCGCTGGATGAGGCTATTCCGGGTGCGCCTGAGTTAGTAAAAGAGGTCCCCAACAGTGTGGCACAAGCCGAGCTGGTGTATGTGCTGGAGCAATTTATTGCCTGGCAGGACCGGCTGGAGCCGCACTTTGCTTTTGGGGAGCTGAATAAAATTGATTACTTTAAAGCGCATTACCTGCACCTGCAAAGTCACTTAAGCCAAATCAGCCTGAGCTGATAAGCCATACAGTGGCGTTGTTGTATCCGGTGCGCGCCGTTTATTGCTGAAAATAGCTGAGCCTTGCAACTTCTTCGCCTGTAGCTTGGCAGCAGAGGCCAGCGCAGACACATCATGATGGCTGGTGCACAATGCCGGATCCGGCTGCGCCAGGCCAACAGAAAGACTCAACAGCGGATAGAATGACTCTGCGCCAAGCCGGTCTTTGGCACTAAAACCATTGTCTGCCAGATGCTGCGCCAGATAATAGTGCCGTACACGCTGATCAAACTCCGCCACTATGCGCTCTGCCACATCTTGCGGCCTGCCTGCGGCAAACAACACAATAAAATCATCGCCGCCAATATGGCCGACAAAGTCCTGTGTCGGGTCAACGGCGGACTGAATAATTTGTGCTAACAGCTCTATGACTAAATCACCTTTGCTGTAACCATATTGGTCGTTGTAAGGCTTAAAGTTGTCGATATCAATATAGGCCACGGTAAAGGCCAGATTATGTTTCAGCAGTTGGTCGATGCGGGTATTAATCGGCACATTCCCCGGCAGTAGTGTCAACGGGTTAGCGTAGCGTGCCAGTTGGATCTTATTCTCGCTGAGCTGTTTCAGTACTTTGCGCACCGAACCGATGCCATAGTATTTACCTTTATCGGTAACAATAAAAAACAAGCCGGCTTCTTCGTCAGTTTCCGCAGTTAAAATAGCGCTGACCTTATCCAGCGATAATTGCTTATCGACAATCAGCGGCGCCTGTTCCATACAATGTTTTACCGGCTTTTTCTCATACAACGCACGGCCAAACTGATGCGAGAAGCGCTCGTTAATCATACTGCGGCTAACAATACCCACCGGAAAGTTGTCACGGTTAACCACAGCGACGCAGGGCAGATTTTTGTCGGCCCGAAACAAGTCTGCCACCTGCTGCGCCGGAGTGTTATCTGCCACCGCAGCTGTTCGGCTGATCACCGATTCCAGTGCGTCGTTCAGCGCTGGGCCTTTAGTATCAGTGCGCAGCAATTGCGCCAATTGCAATGCATCGTATTTCACCCGGGCGTCGGGCCGGCCCAATAAATAGCCCTGGCCAAAATCAGCACCTAATTCTTTGCAGGTGAGCAGCTCTTCGCTGGTTTCGATACCCTCGGCCACGATGACCGACTGTGTATTTTTCGCCAGCTCAATAATGTTTTTCACAAAGGCTTTTTTAATCGGATCCAGATGCAGTTGATCAATAAAATAGCGATCTATTTTAACGATATCCGGCTGTAGCTCCGACCAGAGCTTTAAGCCGGAAAAGCCACTGCCTAAATCGTCGATGGCAATTTTAAAACCAAAATCACGGTAGTGCTTTACTGCACTGATAAACAGCCCGGTGTCCTCTACCTGAAACTGCTCAGACAGCTCAATAACGATGCGATCCGGCTCCAGCCCTGCTTGCTGAATATATTTCTTCGTCAAACCGGACGGATGATCAGAGGTAAGCAACAACAACGGATTAACGTTAAGAAACAGTAAGCCGTCTACCCCGGCGGCGGCAAACGCATTAATGCTGATTTGCCGGCACAGCAATTCCAGCTGTTCAAGTAAATCAAACGCCTGGGCGGTTTTAAACAGCAGGATCGGTGAGTGGAGCGCACTGTCGGACGGCCCGCGGATCAGCGCTTCATAACCCCAAACGCTGCCGTCACTAAGGGCCACTAAGGGTTGAAACAACGGAGTAAGCAGTTTATGCGCCAGGATGCGCTCAAGCTCGGTACGATGAAAATCACTTAATCCCAAGACAGCCACTCATTTTAATGCCGATTAATACAGTCCTATCCCACCCGTTACCAACAGCCATCCTGACAGGTCGTTATCGTACGGGGATTGTGTGACTGAAATATGACATAGCTGCAGCACTGCATCTTTGCTAAAGTTAGCCGGGTATATTGCAACAAAGCGCGGTGAGATATGACAACCACTTATATTGATGTGGAAAAACAAGCACAGCTACTCAGTAAAGAAGAGCAAGCCAGGTTAGTAAATACCTTGCTTGCAGCATTAGCGCCACCTGCAGATGCAGCTATAGAAGCGAAATGGCTGCATGAAGTAGCGGAGCGTGAAGCTCAGTATCTGAACGGCGAGGCGACGTTAATTGATGCAGATACTGTTTTTGCCAACGCGAGAAAGCAGCTTAAGTGAAACCGGTACGTTTCATGGCGTCTGCAGAGGCTGAATTATTAGCAGGAATAGCGTTCTACTCAGAACAAGCAGACAACCTTGGCAGCCGCTTTTATCAGGCTGTATTTACCGCTGTATCTATACTAAACCAATTTCCTGACGCCGGTTATCAATTACCCGCCAACTTTCGTCGTGTTATCGTCAAAACGTTTCCATACTCAGTCATCTACAAAGAATACCCTGGTGAAATAGTGATATTTGCTGTTGCACACCATCGCCAGCAGCCGGGTTATTGGCAACAGCCATAGAAACGAAGTCACAGAAACAACAAAGCCACCCTAAGGTGGCTTTGTTGTTTCTGTCAGACATATAGCGACAGTCAGTACTTACTGAGCTGTAGTTACTGGCCTTTAATTTCGCTGCGGCCTTTGTATGGCGCTTTGCTGCCCAGTTCCTGCTCGATACGCAGTAACTGGTTGTATTTAGATACGCGATCCGAGCGGCACAGTGAGCCGGTTTTAATCTGGCCGGCAGCAGTGCCCACGGCTAAATCAGCAATAAAGGCATCTTCAGTTTCGCCACTGCGGTGTGAAATAACCGCCGTGAAGCCGGCGTCTTTCGCCATTTTAATCGCCGCCAGGGTTTCGGTTAACGAACCAATCTGGTTAAACTTGATCAGGATAGAGTTACCAATGCCCTGCTCAATACCACGGGTTAAAATTTTGGTGTTGGTAACAAATAAATCATCACCTACCAGCTGCACTTTATTACCAATTTTGTTGGTTAAGTCTTTCCAACCATCCCAGTCGCTTTCATCTAAACCATCTTCGATAGACACTATAGGGTAACGCTGGCTTAAACCGGCTAAATAATCGTTAAAGCCGTAAGAATCAAAGCTCTTGTTCTCGCCGCTTAATACGTACTTACCGTCTTTGTAAAACTCAGAAGCTGCACAATCCAGCGCCAGTGTGATGTCTTTGTCCATCTGGTAACCGGCCGCTTTTACTGCTTCAACGATAACAGACAGTGCTTCTTCGTTTGATTTTAAATCTGGTGCAAAACCGCCTTCATCACCCACCGCCGTATTTAAACCGCGCTTTTGCAGTTCTTTCTTCAGGCTGTGGAAAATCTCGGCGCCCATGCGCAGTGCTTCAGCGAAAGTTTTGGCGCCAACCGGCTGTACCATAAACTCCTGAATATCCACGTTATTATCGGCGTGCTCGCCACCGTTAATAATGTTCATCATCGGCACCGGCATGCTATACACACCAGAGGTACCGTTTAAATCAGCAATATGCTGATACAACGGGATCTTTTTATCGGCAGCAGCGGCGCGGGCTACCGCTAATGACACCGCCAGAATAGCATTGGCACCCAGCTTACTCTTGGTTTCAGTACCGTCTAAATCGATCATGATCTGGTCGATTTGCGCCTGGTTATACGCATTTTTGCCTTTTAACGCCGCCTGAATTGCGCCGTCGATATTGGCAACCGCTTTAGTTACACCTTTACCCAGATAACGGCTTTTGTCGCCGTCACGCAGCTCTAACGCTTCGCGTGAACCGGTAGAGGCACCGGACGGCGCACAACCACGGCCCATGGCACCACTGGCTAAGTACACATCAGCTTCTACTGTTGGGTTGCCGCGTGAATCCATAATTTCGCGGGCGATAATTTTTACGATTTCAGACATGTTAAGTTTCCCTGTTAAAACGAAAAAGCCGTGTGAGGTGACACGGCTTAGCACAAGTTATACGCGTTGCTGCTTCTGCACTTTGTACGCGGCTGCGACAAAGGCCTGAAACAGCGGATGACCATCACGCGGCGTCGAATTAAATTCCGGGTGAAATTGCCCGGCAACAAAAAACGGGTGCGACGGTATTTCTATCATCTCTACCAGCTGATTGTCGGCCGACAAACCCGACACCACTAATCCTGCCTCTTCTAATTGTGGCCGTAAGTTGTTATTCACTTCATAGCGGTGACGATGCCGCTCCTGAATAACCGCTTTGCCATAAATTTCACGGGCTTTGGTATTAGCAACAAGGTTACAGTTCTGGCTGCCAAGACGCATAGTGCCGCCCAAATCAGACTTGTCTGAACGGGTTTCCACTGAGCCGTCGGCATCGCGCCATTCGGTAATTAAACCCACTACCGGGTAAGGTGTATCTTTGTTAAATTCGGTGGAATGTGCATGGCTCATGCCTACCACATTACGGGCAAATTCAATTAATGCCACCTGCATACCTAAACAGATACCCAGATACGGCACTTTGTGCTCGCGGGCATACTGCGCCGCCAGAATTTTCCCTTCAACGCCGCGCTCACCAAAGCCGCCCGGTACTAAAATACCGTCCAGCCCGGCTAAAATGCCAACGCCTTTACTCTCAACATCTTGTGAGTCGATGTATTTAATATGCACGCTAACACGATTTTTCAGCCCGGCATGGCCCAGCGCTTCGTTTACCGATTTATACGCATCCGGCAGTTCAACATACTTACCCACCATACCAATGGTAATTTCGCCGGTAGGGTTCGACTCCTGGTACAGCACTTGTTCCCACTCAACCAGGTCAGCTTCCGGCGCTTCAATATAAAAACGGCGACAGACTAAATCGTCCAGCCCTTGTGATTTTAACAGCGCCGGAATTTGGTAAATACTTGAGACGTCTTTTAACGAGATAACCGCTTTTTCTTCCACATTGGTAAACAGCGCAATTTTTGCGCGCTCGTTGGACGGAATAGCACGGTCTGAGCGACACACCAGAATATCCGGCTGAATACCGATAGAGCGCAGCTCTTTTACCGAATGCTGGGTTGGCTTGGTTTTAATTTCACCGGCAGTGCCTAAGTACGGCACCAGCGTCAGGTGCATATACAATGTGCGCTCGCGGCCCACTTCAGTACCTAACTGTCGAATAGCTTCTAAAAACGGCAGCGACTCAATATCACCAACAGTACCGCCAATTTCAACGATAGCAATATCGTAGCCTTCGGCGCCGGCGACGACACGGCTTTTAATTTCGTTGGTAATGTGCGGAATAACCTGAATAGTAGCGCCCAAATAATCGCCACGGCGCTCACGGCGCAACACGTCGGCGTAAATACGGCCCTGAGTAAAGTTATTACGTTTGGTCATTTTAGTGCGGATAAAACGCTCGTAATGGCCAAGGTCAAGGTCAGTTTCAGCACCGTCTTCAGTAACAAATACTTCGCCGTGCTGAATAGGGCTCATGGTGCCCGGGTCAACGTTAATGTAGGGGTCAAGTTTAAGGATGGTGACTTTCAGGCCACGCGCTTCCAAAATAGCTGCCAGCGACGCTGCGGCAATGCCTTTACCTAAGGAGGAAACCACGCCACCCGTCACAAAGATATATCTTGTAGTCATGAGACCCCTGAGACAATGTTAATCAATAGATGAATACCAAATCTGAAAAACACCAAGCGCCCGGTGCGCAAACACTGGGGTACAACGGTTGTTCAAGAATTGGTATCAGGACGGGAGGAAAGTATAGCAAAGCGTGCTGCGCCACTCAACGTAAAGCTGCAGGCTAATGTGATTTATATGCGATTGTCAGCCGCACGGTTATTTTACCGCTGCAGCCTTGACTATAATGCTTGGCGCCTCAAGATTAGTAATAGCAGATGGAAACCATTCGACGCCGGCGGGGTCTGTTAATTAAGCTTAACCCGCCATTTAGTCAATCACAGGAGTAGCCTATGCAAATTCAAGTTCACACAGACCGTCACATCCAATCAGACGAGCGTTTAGCTGAATTTATCCGCGACACACTGCAAACCAAACTCAGCCGTTTTGCCGATCACCTGACCAGGATTGAAGTGCATTTAAGTGACGAAAATGGCCAGCAGAAAAACGATGGCAACGACAAACGCTGCTTGTTAGAGGCCCGCTTTGAAGGCTTAGACCCGGTAGCAATAACAGAGCATGCCGCCACTGTTGGCCAGGCCATTACCGGCGCCGCCGACAAAATACAGCGCAAGCTAAGCTCAGTAGTGGGTAAGTTACGCGATAAACATGTCCGGGCGGGCAACGCCGAATTTGTTCAGCCGGACGAAGTCAGTTAATTCTTAAGCAAAACAGGGCGCCGCATTACGCTATCAGCTGCGCCCTTTTACGGTGCTTGTTTCTTTACCTGCTGCCACAACGCTTCCATTTCATCCAGGTTAGATTGCTGCGGGCTATTGCCCTGCAAGGCCAACGCTTGTTCTACGCCGCGAAAGCGGCGCTCAAATTTACTGTTGGCAGCGCGTAGCACCGCTTCCGGGTCAAGTTTGTGTTTGCGTACTACGTTAACCAGGGCAAACATTAAATCACCCAGCTCCTCAGCCAGCTCCGGGCTACCGGCTGCAGTTTGCTCTACTTCAATAATTTCTTCTTTTACCTTATCCCAGCAGCCTTCTACGGTTGGCCAGTCAAAACCGACATTGGCGCAGCGTTTTTGCAGCTTACAGGCCCGGCTTAGTGCCGGCATTGCCTGCGGGATATTATCCAACACACTGTGCAGGCCGCTGTCTTTACGCTCCGCGCTTTTCAGCGCTTCCCAGTTTCTAAGTACAGTGTCAGCGTCTTCTGCCGTCACATCGCTGAAGATATGCGGGTGGCGCCGCTCTAACTTGTCGCAAATAGCCGCGACGCAATCATCAAACTCAAAGCGGCCGTCTTCTTTGGCTAGTTGGGCGTAAAACACCACCTGAAACAGTAAATCACCCAGCTCGTCTTTTAACTCGTCAAAGCTCTCACGCGCTATGGCGTCAGCCACTTCGTAAGCCTCTTCCAGCGTGTACGGCACTATAGTGGCGTAGCTTTGTTTTAAATCCCACGGGCAACCGCTTTGCGGGTCACGCAAGCGGCTCATAATGCTTAACAGCCGGGTAATATTATCTGACACACTGCTCCCTTTCTGTTTTTGACGGCTACAGATTAATGATGAAAGCGCTTGGCCTCTACAACATCATCTATCTGGCTGATTTTACTTAATAACTTATTAAGCGAGTCGAGATTATACAGCTCCATTGTCATATTAATTACCGCCGTTTGCGCTTTAATATCCGAGCTGCTGCTCATTTTGGTGACGTTGGCTTTTTCGTTCGCCAAAATACTGGTGATGTCGCGCAATAAGCCATTGCGATCGTGCGCCACGATACGGATATCTACCTCATAGCCGGAGGCGTATTTATCGCCCCAGGTGGCATCTACCACCCGTTCGGGGTGGCTGTCCTGCAGCGTTTTGAATTGATCGCAGTCATCACGGTGAATAGCAATACCGCGGCCCTGAGTAATGTAGCCGATAATGGCATCGCCCGGCAGCGGATGACAGCAACCCGCCATATGGGTTAACAAGTTGCCTACGCCCTGCACCACCACATCGCTTTTCGCTTTGCTGGCCGGCAGTGGTTTGGTAATTAAGCGCGGGTCAATTTCCGGCTCTTCTTTTACATATTGGCTTTGAATAAAGTGCACCACCTGGGTCACTTTAATTTCGCCGCCACCAATGCCCACCAACAGCTCATCCATGCTGTTTACGTTAAACCGCGTCAGCACTTTGGCCGGGTATTCCATCACCAGGTTTAGTCGTGTCAGTTCGGTATCAAGCAACTCTTTGCCAGCCGCGAGGTTTTTATCACGGTCTTGCAGACGAAACCAATACTGTACTTTAGACCTGGCCCGGCTGGATTTTAAATAGCCCAAATGCGGGTTTAACCAGTCACGACTGGGGTTGGGTTCACGCCCGGTCAGAATTTCTACCTGATCGCCGGTTTTCATCTGATAAGTAAAGGGCACGATACGGCCGGATACCTTGGCACCAATACAGCGATGGCCTACGTTGGAGTGCACATAATAGGCAAAATCCAGCGGCGTGGAGCCCATCGGTAAATCGACGATGTCACCTTTGGGGGTAAAGACGTAAACGCGATCTTCAATCACCTGGTTACGCAGCTCTTCGGCTAAATCACTGCTGTCGACCACATCTTCCTGCCATTGCAGTAACTTACGCAACCAGCCTATTTTTTCATCGTTGGCGCCGTCTTTAGCATTTGCTGCACCTTCTTTGTAACGCCAGTGCGCCGCTACGCCAAGCTCGGAGTCTTCATGCATCTGGCGTGTGCGGATCTGGATCTCCACCGGCCGGCCCTGCGGCCCAAGCACCACGGTATGAATAGACTGGTAGCCGTTTTGTTTAGGCGTGGCGATGTAATCATCAAACTCTTTTGGCAAATGGCGCCAGCCGGTATGCACTATACCTAAGGCGCCGTAACAATCCTGTACCCGCTCGGTGATAATGCGCACCGCACGGATATCGTACAGCTGATCAAAGGCCAGCTGCTTTTTCTGCATTTTTTTCCAAATACTGAAAATATGCTTGGGCCGGCCGTATACCTCTGCGGCTAAATTGGCATCTGCCATTTTTTGCCGCACCGAGGCGACAAAATCCTGCATATACTGCTCACGGTCTAACCGGCGCTCTTCCAGTAAACCGGCAATTTGTTTATATAATTGCGGGTGCAGGTAGCGAAAGGCTAAATCTTCCAGTTCCCATTTCAGCTGGCCGATACCGAGGCGGTTAGCCAGCGGCGCAAAAATAGCGTTGGTTTCTTTGGCTGCCAGTACCCGGGTTTCTTCGTCGGCGTTTTTAACTTCCCGCAGATAGCAAATTTGCGCTGCCAGTTTAATCACCACCGCGCGGACATCTTCTACCATCGCCAGCAGCATACGGCGCAAATTATCGGCCTGTTGCGGGTTAACACTTTGATTTGGCCCGGTAGGAATAGTACGGATGGCTTCCATTTGCTGCACCGCACGCAACATCACCAGTACATTGGCCGGAAATGCCGGTTCTAACTGTTCCAGGCTAAGCAGCCCGGCTTCTAATTGCGGGAAAAACAATGCTGCCAGCAGTGAATCACTGTCCATACGCAGATCGGCAAGTATCTCGACCATTTCCCAACCGGTGCGCACAGCCGGCTCCGGCTCTACCAGTTGATGCTGTTTCAGCCACTCTGCTGCTGCCATTAAACTGCTGATTTTTTTCTCAGTCAGCCCCAGTGAGCATAACCATTCCAGCGTTTCACCACTGTTGTAGTCAGTGCTGTGCGACTGGCGAACCCTTACCATGTGCTGTTCCCTCTACTTTTACGACCGGCTGAACAACGCCATTAATTCCAGATGACTGGTATGAGCAAACATATCAACGCCGCCGATTTTTTCCAGATTGTAGCCACGTTGCAGCAATACTTTGGCATCACGGGCGAAGGTGGCGGCATTGCACGACACGTACAATATCTGTGCCGGTTTTAGCCTGGCAATTTGCTCTACCGCGCCCTGAGCACCGGCGCGGGCCGGATCCAGTAACACCTTACTATACTCTGCTTTGTTCCAGCGCTCTTTCGGCCAGGTCAGATGTAAGTCTGCCTGATATGCTTCCACGTTGCTAAGACCGTTTAACTTAGCATTGGTTGCCAGTTGATGCACCATTTTAGCCACACCTTCCAGTGCCCGCACCGTTTTGGCGCGTTGCGCCAATGCCAGAGTAAAATTACCAATGCCGGCATACAAATCCAGCACGGTATCATTGCTACCGGGCTGCAGCCAATCCAGTGCCTGCGTTACCATTTGCTGGTTTATTGCGGCGTTTACCTGAATAAAGTCATCCGGCGAAAATTGTAATGTCAGGTTTTGCTGTTGCAAGTGGTATTGCGGTGTTACTACGGTATTCCAGTAACTAAATTGGCCGGAGTCAGCCTCGCCCAACCAAACTGCTTGCGGCCAGGCGGCAACAAAATGCTGCTGCTCAGCCGGCGTCAATGCTTTAACATGCCGCACTATAACAAAGGCAGTGCCACCGGCTTCCAGCACTTCCGCATGGGTTACCGCAGTAGGGTCTTGCAGTTGCACTAAGGCCTGGTTTAATGCGTCGAACACCGGTGCTAACAGCGGCGACAACACCATGCAGCTATCCACAGCGATAATGTGTTTATCGCCATGTTGACGGAACCCCACACTAAAGCGGCGCTGCTTTTTATCGTACCAAATACCGATACGGGCGCGACGGCGATAACCGCTGTCGGTTGCGCTCAGCATCGGCTGCCACGGCAATGACGTTAGTCCGGTTTGGTGACAAATCAGCTTACTGATCCCCTGCTGCTTTAGCTCACGCTGGTTTTCGACACTCAAATGCTGCAACTGGCAACCACCACATTGTTTCGCATAAACACAAGGCGGTGCGATACGTAAAGGCGAAGCCTGCAGCACTTTAACGCTGTCGGCTTTAATATAACCGGCTTTATCTTCCAGCACTTTTGCCTGTACCTTTTCACCCGGCAGCGCGCCGTTGATAAAAGCAATTTTTTGCTCATGTTTACCGATGCCATGCACCTCATAGTCACTGCTGTCGATGCTGAACGTCAGTGTTTTACCGGTTAAACTGGTTTTAGGTTTGGCTTTGTATAGGTTAAGCATGGGCTCTCTATCGGGTTGTAGGCAAGTGCGGCCTGATATGTCATTATCAGTACAACATTTACGACTTCTTTGCCTTTATCAATGACAAAAATTGGTTTGCGTTCGTGGTTATTACTCTGCAGCCTGCTACCGGCGCTGCTGGTAAGTGTATTCTGCGCCGGCTATTTTAGCTATGTTCGCTATCAGGAGTTAGCACTTTCTTTAACAGAGCGGGCGCAGCATATTGCGCTGCCGCTGGCCATCAGTGCCGACGACTTACTCAGCCGGCAAAATTATGCGGCGCTACAGCAACTGCTCGACAGTGCACACCGGCTGAATTCCCCTTTGCTGAGCAATATTACCTTGTTTAACGCGCAAAACGAGGCCGTACTAAGCAGTAACCCGCAGCAATTTTCTGTTGCACTGTCGCTGCAAGACCCAACCACATTGCCTGCTACCGGTTTAATGATTGCCGGCAGCGATACTGCTTTGGTATATCAGCCTTTGCTCAGTAGCCAGGTCGCGGTTAGCGGCAATACAGCCAGCAGCAACGGCTATCTGCTGTTACAACTGCCCAAAGCACAGCTGCGGCTGCAGCAACAAACATTGTTGTTACATATTGCCTTGCTGGTACTGGCCTGCCTGCTGGCCGTGATATTGCCTACCTTGTATTTACTGCGCCGGTTGCACCGGCCACTGGCCGGCATGCAATATCAGTTGGCGCAGTTGTTAAGCGGTCAAACGCCCACCGCCGGCGTACCCGGCATAGTGCGGGAGCTGGCGGCATTGCAACAGGATTTAAACCGGCTGGGTGAGCACCTGGCACATCATGAGCAGGAAGTGCAGCAGCAGATTGAACAGGTAACCAGTGACTTACAGCAGAGCATGGAGCAATTGGAAGTCCATAATATTCAGCTCGATTTTGCCAGACGCAAAGCGCTGGAAGAAAACCGGCAAAAATCCGAATTTTTAGCCAAAATGAGCCATGAGCTGCGCACGCCGTTAAACGGTGTTATCGGCTTTACGCGGCAACTGCTGAAAACCCGGCTGTCCAGCAGCCAGCATGACTACTTAACGACTATTCAAAAGTCAGCCAACAGCTTACTGCATCTGGTAAATGATGTGCTGGATTTCTCCCGGTTGGAAGAAGGCCGCTTATCGATAAACCCCGAACCGTTCTCGCTGCGCGATTTACTCAACGACGCCACTGAACTGCTGGCGGCTAATGCCTTTGATAAGCATTTGGAGCTGGTGCTGCTGGTCGACCCGGGTTGTCCGGATGATTTAATTGCCGACCCGGCCAGGTTTGCGCAGGTGCTGATGAATATTGCCGGCAATGCCATTAAATTTACCGATCACGGCAGTATTGTTATCCGTGTATCAGCCAGCTTGCTGAACGAAGATCAGCTTATCTTACATTGTTCAGTGCAGGACACCGGCCGCGGTATCAATGAAGAGCAGCAGCTTATGCTGTTTCAGGGCTTTAGCACCAACGAGCAACGCAGCCATCAATCCGGCTCGGGCCTGGGGCTGATGATCTCACAACGCCTGGTGCAGGCCATGGGCGGTAATATCGGCTTTGAGAGTAAACCGGCAGAGGGCTCTACGTTCTGGTTTACCATTAAATGCCAGCGTCATCAGTTATCGGTCGCCGACAGCCTGCCGCTGGAACTGATTGAAAATAAACAAATTCTGTATTTTGAGCCACAACAACATTCACGCGAAGCCACGTTAAGCTTATTGCATAGCTGGGGCATGCAGGTTACCGCCTGCGCAACCAAAGGTCAGTTGCAACAAGCATTGGCGCACCAGCAACACTATGACATCGGCCTGATAGGCCGCACCATTGCCATTAACCAGGTTAATCAGGTAACCGCATTAATCCGCCAGGTAAAGCAACACTGTAACTACACCTGTCTGCTGGTTAATACCTTATCGCCGCATCTGCGTGAAACTCTGCTGGGCAGCGGCGCCGATGCCTGCCTGTCCAAACCGCCGCATTGGCGCAAACTGGCCACCATCCTGGCGCAACCTTATGTGCAGCAACAGCAGATAGCAGAACAAAGCAGCCCGCCTAAAAACGCCAGCCTGAAAGTGCTGACGGTAGATGATAACGACGCCAATCTGAAGCTGATTAATACCTTGCTGGCCGAGTATGTTGAGCATATAGATTCAGCCCGCGACGGGGCAGAAGCCTGGCATAAAGCCACACAACACGCCTACGATATTATTTTTATGGATATTAATATGCCGGTGATGGACGGCGTAACAGCGTGCCAGCGCATTCGGCAAAGTTCGTTAAACGAACATACGCCGATTGTTGCTGTTACAGCCCACGCGGTAGACGGCGAACGCGCCCGCTTATTAACCCTGGGTTTTAATGAGTTTTTAAGTAAACCGCTGGACGAAAAAATGCTGCATTGCAGCTTGCAGGAGTTTTGCCCGGCCGGAAAATTACAGGGCCTTAGCAATAACTGGCCGGCCAGCAAACTGGTAGATTGGCCGCTGGCGATGGAAAGAGCCGGCGGTAAATGCAACCTGATGACTGAAATGCTGCAAATGCTGGTGGCAGGTATTACCTCAACCCGCGCGGCTATACAGCAAGCGCTGGTGACACACGATAACGAGCAATTGCTGCAACAGATCCACAAGCTACACGGGGCCTGTTGTTATACCGGGGTACCGGCGCTGAAACAACTGGCGGAACTGCTGGAAACCCAACTGAAACAAGGCAAAACCCCGGCGCAGTTGGAACCGGAGCTGCTTGAACTGGATGATGTGTTACAGGCGCTGTGGCAGGAAAGCCAGCAGTGGCCAAAATGGTAAGCAGGTGAGCCTGGCCGGATTTATTGCCGCTCGAGGATCACGGTAGCAGCGGCATAGGCTTGCTCGTCGCTGATAGACAACCAGATATGGTTTACCCCCATAGTAGCTGCCAACTCTGCCGCGTAGTCGGTCAGCGCCAGCTGCGGCGCCCCCACAGTATTATTACTGACACTGATGTGCTGAAACGATACGCCGCGGCCGATGCCGGTGCCCAGCGCTTTGGCTGCGGCCTCTTTGGCAGCAAAGCGCTTGGCAAAATAGCGCGCGGCAATGGCCGGTTGTTTTTCAGCATGGCTTTGATAAATCGCTTGCTCGGCAGCTGTGAGCACCCGCTTTAGCAACGCCGGGCTACGTGCCAGGCTTTGCTCAATACGGGCAATTTCCACAATATCGGTGCCAAGACCAACAATGGCCATTTAGCGGCGTGCCTCTGTCATTAAACGCTTCATCTCACGCACTGCGGCATCTAAACCGCTGAACACCGCACGCGCCACGATGGCATGGCCGATATTCAGCTCATACATCTGCGGTATCGCCGCTATGGGTTGCACATTATGATAATGCAAACCATGGCCGGCATTAACAATTAAGCCCAGCGATGCGGCAAATTCAGCGGCCTGGCGAATACGGTTAAGCTCAGCCGCCTGCACAGCAGCATCTTTGCTTTCGGCGTATTTACCGGTATGGATCTCGATATAGGGCGCACCGGCACGGGCGGCAGCTTCAATTTGTTGTTTGTCGGCATCAATAAACAGTGATACCAGAATGTTTTGCTCACTCATCTGCGTTACCGCATCGGTAATACGGTGTAATTGTCCGGCCACTTCCAGACCGCCCTCAGTGGTCAGCTCCTGGCGTTTTTCCGGCACAAAACAGGCAAAATGCGGTTTTAACTCAGTGGCAATAGCCAACATTTCGTCGGTAACTGCCATTTCAAAATTCAGCCGCGTGGCAATGGTCTGGCGCAGCACAAATACATCGCGGTCAATAATATGCCGGCGGTCTTCGCGTAAGTGCACGGTAATACCGTCAGCGCCGGCCTGCTCGGCCATTAGAGCTGCATGCACCGGTTCAGGGTAATAAGTACCCCGCGCCTGGCGCAGCGTAGCTACGTGATCAATATTAACGCCGAGAAAAATAGGGTTATGCATGCCTGACTCCGGACAACAAAAAATGAATATTAACCTGATGCAAATAATGCGCGGCTGGCCAACGGCTTAGTACCCAGCAGCGGCGCCAACAGCTGACGACTGAGTTGCTTGGCGCAGCGTTTGGCCTCAGCATTGTGCCACTGGCCCAGACCAATTTGCAGCAGCTGTGCACCGCGGTATCCACGCTCAGCAGGTACAAAACCCTGCTCACTTTGCCACTGATAGCAACTGTTGCTGTTAACAGCATTGCCAAGCGCATCCTGTTGCCAATCTATCGGTTGGCCAAGCTCCGTTAACAGCGCAAATTCAAATTCGCGTAAACAGGGCTCCAGCTCTGCACTGCCCTGCTGCACCTGGCTTAGCTGCTGCAGGCTGTGTTGATATAAGGCAAATAACTGCTCTGCGGCCAGATTATCCGGCCACAACCGGCATACCAGCTCGTTTAAATACATACCGCTGTACAGCACCTTGCCACTGAACATAAAAGCCGGTGCCGCTTCATCAATACTTTTTACCGTTTTCAGCTCATTGCGTCCGGTTAGCTGCAAGCTAAACAACTGAAACGGCTGCAGCGCCAAACGTTGCTTGCCCTGGCGTTTGCGTACCACTGCCGATAACCGCCCCAGCTCAGGTAATAACAGCTGCAAAATCAGCTTGTCTTCACCCAGCTGCCGGCTGTGCAGAATATACCCCGGCCAAAGCTCAGCGTGCATAGGCCGCCTTAGTCGTCGCCGTAGCCTAAACTGCGCAGCGCACGCTCGTCATCGGCCCAGCCCGATTTTACCTTGACCCAAACCTGCAGGAATACCGGCTGCTCCAGCATGGCGGCCATATCAATACGCGCCTCGGTAGCAATAGTTTTAATACGCTCGCCTTTATTGCCGATCACCATGCGCTTTTGACTTTCCCGCTCGACCAACACCAGCGCCGCGATATGGTAGTGTTTCTCTTCCCATTTAAACCGTTCAATTTCTACCGTAACCGAATACGGCAGCTCATCGCCCAAAAAGCGCATCAGCTTTTCGCGTACTATTTCGGCGGCCATAAAGCGCATTGAGCGGTCGGTGACATAATCGTCCGGGAAGAAAAACTCACACAGCGGTAAATGCTGCTTTACGACGTTGCGCAGTGCTTCCACGTTATCGCCGGTTTCCGCCGACAACGGCACCACATCAATAAAATTAAGCTGGCTACCCAACCATTGTAAATGCGGCAGTAAGGTGTCTTTATCGCGATATAAATCAACCTTGTTCACCACCAGGATCACCGGCTTTTTCGACGCAATTAAGCGGTTAAGCACCATCTGATCATCATCGGTCCAGCGGGTGCCTTCCACCACAAACAACACAAACTCAACATCCAGAATAGAACTGGCTGCGGCTTTATTCATCAGCCGGTTAATAGCGCGCTTTTCTTCGATATGCAGGCCCGGCGTGTCAACATACACCGTTTGGTAATTGTCGCGGGTATCAATACCCACAATACGGTGGCGCGTAGTTTGTGGTTTTTTCGAGGTAATACTGACCTTCTGCCCCACCAGTTTGTTCAGTAAGGTGGATTTGCCCACATTTGGCCGGCCCACTATCGCCACTAACGCAGCGTAGGTAGGTGTTGTGCTGTTATCTGTCATGCTTAATTTTTTCCAGCGCCATATGAGCGGCGTCCTGCTCTGCCTTGCGGCGTGAACTGCCGGTAGCGGTAAAAGGTGTCATGCCGGCGATAGTACAACGCACAGTGAAGGTTTGCTGATGCGCTTCGCCCACAGTGGCAATAACGTCGTACACCGGTAAGGCTAAGCGTAGTCCCTGCAGATATTCCTGCAACAGGGTTTTCGAGTCTTTCTGCTCACCGGGGGTAATGGTTTCAAGCCTGGTGCCAAACCACAATAAAATCCGCTCTTTACAGGCTGCCATGCCGGTATCCAGATAGATAGCGCCCAAAATGGCCTCTACTGTATCGGCTAAAATAGACTCACGGCGAAAGCCGCCGCTTTTCAGCTCGCCCGGGCCCAGTCGCAGGTGTTCAGATAATTGTAACTCCTGAGCAACTTCAGCCAGGGTGACGCCTTTTACCAGTGCCGCGCGCATGCGGGTTAAATCACCTTCACGCGCCTTAGGGAAATGTTCATACAGGGTTTCGGCGATAACTAAGCTTAGCACCGCATCGCCGAGAAACTCCAGCCGCTCATTGTGCTGACCTTTGCAACTGCGATGGGTAAGCGCTTGCTCCAGCAAGGCTTGCTGTTGAAACTGATAGCCCAACCGGGCTTGCAGTGGTTTTAACGATTTTTGCATGTCTGTCTCTTAACGGTGAACGCTGTGCCGGTTTAGTGAATAGCACCAAGGCGGTCAAAGCGCACTCCGGTTGGGATCCAGCCGGGTAACCAGCTGTTTGGATCCTCATTAAATTCAAAACTCATCCAGATAAATACCGCTTTACCTACCATATTGTGCTCCGGTACAAACCCCCAGAACCGGCCGTCGCGGCTGTTATCGCGGTTGTCACCCAACACAAAATAATGGCCGTCCGGCACGACAAACTCATCAATGGCGGTGCCGTGTTGTTTAAAGAAAAACTCGGTATGCTCACGCCGTGCCGGCGTTTGCAAAATATCATGCGCTACTGTGCCTAATTGTTCAGTGTAGCGCCGCTGAGCGTATTGCTCCTGATAAAACTCGCCTTCGTTCTTCAACTGCAATGCCACCATTTCCAGCTTACCGCAGCTTGCTGCATTGTCACCGTTACAGGCTTTTTCAATAAACAATTGTTTATTGCGGTAAATAACCCGATCGCCCGGTAAGCCGATAACACGTTTGATGTAATCTACTGTCGGTTGCTCAGGATATTTAAATACCGCCACATCGCCGCGCTGCGGCTTATTATTGCTGTACAGCGTTTTACGCCACACCGGGTCTTTCACATCGTAGGAAAACTTTTCCACCAGGATAAAATCGCCTACCAGTAAAGTAGGCATCATTGAGCCTGACGGAATTTGAAACGGTTCATAAATAAAGGAGCGAAAAATGGTGATAAGCGCAATCACCGGAAAAATCGACTTCGCCGTTTCCACCAATTGCGGCTCTTTCACCAGTTGTTCGCTAACATTGGCAGGTAAGTCACCGCCGGCAGAACTTTGCGCCAACACTAAGCGTTGTTGCCGTTTTGGCGCTAACACCAGCGCATCTAATAACCAGACTAAACCACTGGCCAGTGTCAACAGCACCAGAAAAATTGCAAAGTAACCTGCCATGAAAATCCCTTAATTATTTACCGACTTTCAGAATGGCAAGGAAGGCTTCCTGTGGTACTTCCACATTACCTACCTGCTTCATCCGCTTTTTACCGTCTTTCTGCTTTTGCAGCAGTTTTTTCTTGCGGCTGATATCACCGCCATAACATTTTGCCAGTACGTTCTTGCGCATCTGCTTAACCGTAGTACGGGCAATAACATGGTTGCCGATAGCCGCCTGAATAGCGATATCGAACATTTGCCGCGGGATCAGCTCTTTTAACTTATCTGCCAGTTGCCGGCCGCGGCCCTGAGCAAAATCGATATGGCTGATAATGGCCAGCGCATCAACACGCTCACCGTTGATCAAAATATCCACCCGCTGCATATTCGAGGTTTGAAAGCGCTTAAAGGCATAATCCAGTGAGGCATAACCGCGGCTGGTCGACTTTAACCGGTCAAAGAAGTCCATTACAACTTCCGCCATCGGCAGCTCATACACCACTGCCACCTGACGGCCGTGGTAGCTCATATTCATCTGCACGCCGCGCTTTTCGATACACAGGGTAATAACGTTACCGAGGTATTCCTGTGGCACCAAAATATGCGCTTCTACGATGGGCTCGCGAATTTCATCAATATCATTTACCGCCGGCAACGCGCTGGGGTTGTCCACCATCACCGTTTCGCCGTTCTTTTTCAGCACTTCATAGACTACGGTTGGCGCGGTGGTGATCAAATCCAGGTCGTATTCACGTTCTAAACGTTCCTGAATAATTTCCATGTGCAGCATGCCAAGGAAACCAATACGGAAACCAAAACCTAATGCACCGGAGTTTTCCGGCTCATAAAACAGTGATGAGTCGTTCAGGCTTAACTTAGCCAGCGCATCGCGGAAATCTTCGTAATCGTCGCTGGATACCGGAAATACACCGGCATAAACCTGTGGCTTAATGCGTTTAAAACCCGGCAGCGCTTTTTCTGCGCTGTTTTTTGCCAGGGTTAAGGTGTCGCCTACCGGCGCGCCTTTAATCTCTTTAATACCGGCAATAACAAAACCTACTTCACCGGTTTTTAATTCGCCGGTATTGGTGGCTTTAGGGCTGAATACGCCCACTTTGTCTACTTCGTAGCTCTGGCCGGTCGACATTACTTTAATTTTGTCTTTGGCTTTAATGCTGCCGTGCTTAACCCGTACCAGTGATACCACGCCCTGATAAGCATCAAACCAGGAATCAATGATCAATGCCTGAGTGGGTTGTTCCGGCTCACCTTCCGGTGGCGGTATTTTCTTAACGATGGTTTCCAGCACATCTTTAATACCCAGCCCGGTTTTGGCTGAACATTGCACTGCACCTATAGCTTCAATACCAATAATGTCTTCAATTTCTTCTGATACGCGATCCGGATCAGCCTGCGGCAGGTCAATTTTATTCAGTACCGGCAGCACTTCTAAATTCATTTCCAGCGCGGTATAGCAGTTCGCTACCGTTTGCGCTTCCACGCCCTGGCCGGCATCTACTACCAACAGTGCGCCTTCACACGCAGCTAATGAGCGGCTTACTTCATAGGTAAAGTCAACGTGGCCCGGCGTGTCGATAAAATTCAGTTGGTAAGTATTGCCATCATCAGCCGGATAATACAGCGTGACACTTTGCGCTTTAATGGTAATACCGCGCTCACGCTCAAGATCCATCGAGTCCAGCACTTGCTGCTGCATTTCACGGTCAGATAAACCACCACAATACTGGATCAAGCGATCAGACAGTGTTGATTTACCATGGTCGATATGGGCAATGATAGAAAAGTTTCTGATGTGATTAAGTTTAGGCATGTTGTCCGCAAAACTGTAGGCGTAACGCAAGGTTGAAAACTTATAGCTGCTAAGCCACAACCTCCTGCGCTAACGCGGGTTATTCCGATAAATTAGCGCGAATTGTACTCTATCCCACGTCAGCTTGCTATGTGTATTCAACGTAAAGCCGGGATTGCTGCATGGTGCTGACTTAGCTGAGGCGCTGCACCGCAAGCTGCGGCAGCACTTCAACAATACTGATTTGTTCTGTACTTTGCTGTAAGCGGCCATAGCGACGCGCCAACATAAAACCTGCTATCGCGCCGGTAAGTGCAGCGAGTATTACCCAGCCTTCTGCCAACCCGGCAAGCCCGGCAGTTACTGCACCACCCAACAACAACAGCAATGGCAACAAATATACCATTAGCGCTGCCATCAGCAGGCTGTTTTCCTGTAAGCCGATTTTTACCTGCTCGCCCGGCAATAAGGCCAACGGCGTGGTGATAAAAAAACGGTTTTGGCGTGGCGTCATGGTTTTTGCCACTATGCCGGTACCGCAGTCATCACTGACATTGCAGGCGTTGCAACTGGCCACCGGTGTGGTACTTAACCAAACACCTCCGGCTTCAACCGCAACCACGGTAGCGATTTCCTCGACCATCAGCGCACCGCCGCCGCCAACTGGCGGGCAATTTCAATGCTGACCGGGCCAATAACGGTGATTTCTAACTGCTCCCCGGTTTGGACATAAATAGTAGTGGCGCCGTCACGAAAGGCTTGCGTAGGCAAACGGTTGCTGTCCTGAACAAATACCGATACCTGATGCAGACCATCGCTCAGCAACCAATAACTCAGCAAACTGTCAGCCAGTTGTGGTAAATCTGCCGGTTCTGCTATCTGACGAAACCCCTGCGGTAACCAGGTAAGTTGGTGTGCAGTTTGCGGTACTGTATGGCCGGCAACCGCCGGCGGCTGTGGTAGCTCGGCTACCAGCAAAGCCTGCAGGGTGTCAGGAAATTCAGCCGAAATTTGCATATGGGTTACCAGCCAGCGCTCCAGCGCGTTTTGCTGTGCTGACAAGGTATCAATACGTAGCGGAAAACCGGTTTCAGCATCCAGCCACAGCCAGTAATGGTAGCGGCCGCCTTCTTTTGCCGTTAAGCGCAGCAACTGGGCGCTGCGGCCCGACATCACTGAGCTGCTGCCGGCAACGGCGTTATACAACTCAGTGATAACGGCTTTATCTTCAAACAATAACGCCGGCAACTCAGGAATACTGTTGCCACGGGTGACAAAAGCCGGTTTATCGGTTAACAGGTAATACACCAGCGCATCGCGGCGTAAGATATCTACGCCACTGGTGTCTAACGGGATTAAATGCTCTATTTCCTGCTGGCCTTTAACACCATGGATCCAGCGATAAGTATCAGCGTTGCCACCTTTGAGCACGACAAAGGAGGTATCAAAATTATACTGCTTAACGGCGTGCTGCACTTTGTCAAACAGTGCCCAACCTTCCTGCCCGGCTTGCGCCAGGCCTGACACTACTACCAGTACTATGGCACTGCATAAGCCAGAGAATCGCATCATTATTGCCCGTCGTTTGCTGTTCCGTTGTTATCTTTAACGTCGTGACTGGCTTGCTGCGCTTGTTCCATCACGCGCACTTGTTGGCGATGCGCATTAAGCAACGCTTGCAGGCGCTTTTGCTGCTCCAGCATCGCTTGCTGTTCTTGTTCGGCAAAGCGATCTCCGACCGTGGTTTGGCTTAAACTTACCGGAGTTGCAAAACCCGCTACCGGTTGGGTCTGCAACAACGGCAGTGGCGACAAGCTATCTTGTTGTGGCGACTGCTGATACTGCTGTACACCAAACACCGCCATTAATGCTACACCTGCAGCGATAGCACCCTGTGCCACCGGCTGTAACCAGCGACCGTTAGCAGCATAACTTAAACCGGTTTTAATCCGGCGTACCAGACCGCGGTTACTTTGCAATTGATACTGCGGCTCATCCGCCAGCCTGGCGGCAAAATCATCAGCAAAATTTATTGTCAGCGCGCTTTGCGGTTCACGACGCAGCACTGCACCTATCGTGTGATATCGCTCAAGCTTGTGTTGCAGCTCAGTGTCTTGCAGCAAGCTGTCGAGCTGTTGCGCGGTCAGTTGCTGATTGTCACTGGCGGCAGAGAGCCAATCCTGATGTTCTGACGACATAATGTTTCCTGTCTTAAATTACTGGTTTTTGCCCTGACTGTTAGCTTATTAACGGCTTAAGCTGCAAATCAATTGCTTCACGTGCTCTGAAAATGCGGCTTCTGACGGTGCCGATTGGGCAGGCCATTACGTCCGCAATTTCTTCATAACTTAACCCTTCAAGCTCACGCAACGTAATAGCTGTACGCAACTCGTCCGGTAATTTTTCAATGGTGCTGAACACCACATTACGGATTTCATCGGATAACAATAGCTTTTCCGGTGAGTCCTGCTCTTTTAACGCATCGCTGCCGTCAAAATATTCTGCGTCTTCAGCGTCTACATCTGTAGCCGGCGGTTTACGGCCATTGGCAACAAGATAATTTTTCGCACTGTTTACCGCTATCCGGTATAGCCAGGTATAAAAGGCGCTTTCGCCACGAAAACCGGGAATAGCCCGATACGCTTTAATAAAGGCTTCCTGCGCCACATCGGCTACGTCTCCGTGGTTAGAGACATAACGTGAAATTAAGTTCGCAATACGATGCTGATATTTTCGCACCAATACATTAAACGCGGCTTTATCGCCTTGCTGTACACGCTGGACAATCTGCCAGTCCAATTCTTGCTCGCTCATGTTCGAGCTAATCCCCTGTAATACTAATTGTTATGCTAACTGGCGCTGGTCTAGCGTGCTGGTATGACCGTAACTGCCAGAAATAGTTCTGCTAAATGTGGCAAAAAAGCTACAATAGCCCGACATTGACTGACGGCAAGTGTATCGCATGACGCAAGCAAAAGAATATCTCTGTGACGTTTTAATTATTGGCAGCGGTGCTGCCGGGTTGTCGCTGGCATTGCAATTGGCCGATCATGCCAACGTGTTGGTGTTAAGCAAAGGCCCGCTGCGTGAAGGTTCGACCCTTTATGCTCAGGGCGGTATTGCCGCCGTGTTTGATGAAAGTGACAGCATCGCATCCCACGTTGACGATACCCTGATTGCCGGCGCCGGCTTATGCGAGGAAGCAGCGGTGCAGTTTACGGCCGGTAATGCTAAAGCAGCAATGGAATGGCTGATTGCCCAGGGCGTGCCCTTTGATCAATATCAGGATCAGGACGGCAGCCTGAAATACCATCTTACCCGCGAAGGCGGCCACAGCCACCGGCGAATTTTACACGCTGCCGACGCGACCGGCCAGGCGGTACAAATTACCCTGGTCGACAAAGTTAAAGCCCATCCGAATATTCGCTTGCTGGAAAACTACAACGCCATTGACCTGATTAACGGGCGCAAAATTGGTAAAGATCCTAAGCACTGCTATGGCGCTTATGTTTGGAATAAAGACGCCGCCAAAGTTGAACTGGTGCGGGCCCGCTTTATTGCGTTGGCTACCGGCGGTGCCAGTAAAGTCTACCTGTACACCAGCAACCCCGATGTTGCCAGTGGCGATGGTATTGCCATGGCATGGCGCGCCGGCTGCCGGGTCGCCAATATGGAATTTAACCAGTTCCACCCCACCAGTTTGTACCATCCGGATGCACCGAACTTTTTAATTACCGAAGCCATGCGCGGCGAAGGTGCCTATTTAAAACGCCCAGACGGCAGCCGCTTTATGCCGGATTTTGACGAGCGGGCAGAATTAGCCCCGCGCGATATCGTCGCCCGTGCTATCGACTATGAAATGAAGCGTCTGGGTGCTAACTGTGTGTATCTGGATATCAGCCATAAGCCAAAAAACTTTGTTATTGAGCATTTCCCGACTATTTATGCCAAATGCTTAAGCGTCGGCATTGATATTACCCGTCAGCCTATTCCGGTAGTGCCGGCAGCGCACTACACCTGTGGCGGCGTAATGACCAATCTGAACGGCCAAACCGATATTGCCAACTTGTATGCTATCGGCGAAGTGGCTTATACCGGCTTACATGGCGCTAATCGCATGGCCAGTAATTCGCTGCTGGAATGTGTGGTGTTTGCCCAAGCCGCCGCCAAACATATTTTGGCGCAACTGGACCCCACCAGTGAGTTGCCGCTGTTGCCACCATGGGATGACAGCCGCGTCAGCGATTCAGACGAGGAAGTGGTCATTACCCACAACTGGCATGAATTGCGGCTGTTTATGTGGGATTACGTAGGTATAGTGCGCACCAATAAAAGGCTGGAACGCGCACTGCACCGCGTAGAGCTGCTGCAGCGCGAAATTCACGAATATTACAGCCACTTCAGGGTAAGCCATCATTTGCTGGAGTTACGCAACCTGGTGCAGGTGTCCGAGCTGATTATCCGCTGCGCTATGCAGCGTAAAGAAAGCCGCGGCCTGCACTATAATCTGGATTATCCGGAATTAACGCCGGACAGCAAACCCACCGTACTTACGCCTTAGGCGGCGTGAGGCATCAGCAGAGGTAGTGGTATCAGCCGCGGCAGATTGCCAGTTACGCTGATTAACTACCCGTGCCAATGCCCTGAAATCTGCTTCCGGGCATTGGTCGGCAAAAATCCAGCGCCGGTAACGGCGTTGCCCCTCGCCACGCCAATCCAGGCGAATCGCATATTGGCTGATTAGACCGGTATCACTCAGCCGGCCTGGCGGCAACGCCACGCCAAACCAGCGCAGTTGCCCATCCGCTAACAGCGCCAGCGCCGCACTTTGCTGTAATGCGAACCACTGAGCATAGCATTGGCAGTAAAACAGCAACAACACCGGCACCAGCCATAACCACCATAACAAGGGTAACGGCGTAACTGCCAACACCAGCGCCGGCAAAACCGTTAATACCACTAAACCATATTGGCAGTAGCGTGACGGTTTAAGCGCAATATTATACGCGGACACGGTCCAAAATCAGCTGTACCAGCGCCTGTAGCGCCGCGTCGCCGGATTTGGCATGGCCCATAAACCAGGCAAATAAATCCGGGTCATCACACGCCAGTAAACGCTCAAAATCCTGCTTTTGTTGCAGGCTCAGGGCGTCGTAGCCTTGCTCCACAAAAGGCGCCAACAATATATCCAGCTCTAACATGCCGCGCCGGCAGGCCCAGCGTAAACGTGGTTTTATCATTAATTCTGTCATAAACACCTTAATTTGCCGCAAATGTTGCGTCGGTTTGCCGCTGATTCTAACAAATTTCTGCCTGCGGGGTTGAGCTTTTGCTGCTTTCCCCCAATGATAGCAAGATTACTTATCAGCATAGCGATACACAACGTTATTATGCATACATCCTGGTTAACCGCAGAACAATACGCGCAATTATCCACTCAGGTTCAGGGCGCCTTTATCGCACCTTTACCTGCATTTGAAACCTTGCTGATAAGCGGACCGGATAACCGCAAATATCTGCAGGGCCAAACCACCTGTGATCTAGACCAATTACAGCCGGAAAATTTTTTACGTGGCGCGCACTGTGATGCCAAAGGCAAAATGTGGTCGCAGTTTCACCTGGTCAGTGACGGTGAGCAACTGGTTGTATTGGCGTTTCGTGACGAATTAAACGCCTCTGCTGCGCAGTGGAAAAAATTTGGCGTCTTCTCTAAAGTCAGTTTTGCTTCCGGCCAGCAACACTATGCCGTCTTTGGTATCGGCGGCAGTGACAGCGAAAAATTGATCAAACAATTAGGTTTCAGCGTACCTGCGCCCGGCACGCTTAGCCGCAAACCCAACGCCATATTGCTTGGTTTAGCTGACGATCATTTTATGCTATTAATAGCCCAAGCTGAGGCACAGCCGCTAATGCAACAACCGCTGCCGTTTGCCGCACCAACACTTTGGCTGGCACAGCACATTCAACACGGTTTCAGCTATCTGGAACAAGCATTAATTGGCGCCTTTGTGCCACAAATGCTTAACTTACAGGCGCTCGACGCCATCAGTTTTACCAAAGGCTGTTATATCGGCCAGGAAACGGTTGCCAGGTTGAAGTATCGTGGCGGCAATAAACGAGCAGCCTATATTCTGACGGCACAGACAGACGAAGTGCCCGCCGCCGGAACAGACATTGAAGTACAATTAGGTGAGAACTGGCGCCGGAGCGGCCAGGTTGTCAATGCAGCAAATATCAATAACCGTTTATGGTTAATTGCTGTGTTACCCAACGACACAACACCGGCAGACTCATTACGGCTTAGCAGCGACAGTGCACCGGCACTTAGCCTGCAGCCGTTACCTTATTCGATTAATTAAAGAGGTTTTCATGACCATTTCTCAGGACAAAGTTGTCGCCATGCACTACACCGTTACCGATAAAGAAGGTAACGAACTGGATACTTCCGTTGGCGGCGAGCCTTTAGTCTTCTTATTTGGCCACGGTTCATTAATTCCGGGTTTAGAACAGGCACTGGCGGGAAAAACCAGCGGCGACAAATTTAAAGCCGATATTGCCGCAGCTGAAGCCTATGGTGAGCGCCACGATGCGCTGACCCAAGCAGTACCAAAATCGATGTTTGAAGGCATGGAGGTTGCAGTAGGTATGCGTTTTCGTGCTGCCGGCCCGGATGGTCGCGAACAGTCGGTTATCGTGCTGGAAGTTACCGAGGAAGAAGTCGTGGTAGACGGTAACCACCCGCTGTCCGGCATAGACCTGACCTTCGACGTTGAAGTCATGCTGGTACGCGACGCCACTGAAGAAGAGTTAGCTCACGGCCATGTGCATGGCATTGATGGCCACGCCGGTCATTAATCGTTTTGTGAACAAGTACTGACCCGCAAGGGTCAGCCTTATTCCGCCGTATGAACGCTTCCTCACCCACTGACACGCCAGCTGATAACAACTTATTTGACAGCGGGGGCCGGCCGAGATTTGGCCACTTTAACCACCCTGTTACCCGGCTTGATACCGCGCAGTTTGCTTATTACAACCTGATGGATAAACCCGCCTCTGCACTGGCGAAATATCTGCACTACAAGCAGTTTCAGTTTATCAGTATCAGCCACGCCGATTGGCAAATTGGTGTCGCTATTGCCGATATCCGCTATGTCGCCAGCGCTTTTTGCTACTTTTATCAGCGCAGTACACAACAGTTAGATGAAATAAGCCTGTTAAAGCCGTTCAGCCTCGGCGTTCAAATGAGCCGCTCACCGGTGGCAGGCACGGCGCACATCAACGGCAAACAACAAATAAGCCTTACAGCCGACGGTTACAACTGGCACTTAGCGCTGCAAGGTGAGCTGCTGAGCGGCAATATCAGCCTGCATGGCGGCAGCGACGCTCAACCGTTAGCGCTATGCACTCCTACCGGTTATAACGGCTGGACTTACACCCAAAAACACAATGCCATGGCCATAACCGGAGCGCTGCAATACCGTGGCACGGCATTGGATGTCAGCGCTGCCCTTGGCGGCTATGATTTTTCCGCCGGCTATATGCGCCGCGAAACCAGTTGGCGCTGGGGCAGCATCAGTGCGACCTTGCCACAAGGCCGCTTTGGCCTGAATCTGGCCAATGGCGTAAACGAAACAGGTACAACTGAAAACTGCCTGTGGCTCAACGGCCGGCTGCAATTACTGCCGCCGGTAAGCATCGGCTTTAACCGGCAGCAACCGGCACAGCCATGGCTGTTTCAAAGTGCCGATAAGCACGTTTGTCTGCGGTTTACGCCGCAACAATGCCGGCGCGAGCGGCTGAACCTGGGTATTTTAGCCAGTAATTTTCGCCAGTATTGTGGTTTTTTTTTCGGCGAAATTTTGCTGAAAAATGGTGAAAAACTGATTCTGGATCAAGTGCCCGGGCTGGCCGAGGATCATTTTGCCAGGTGGTAGCCCACATCAGGCCCAGGCAGTAAATTCTTGACAGCAGAGCCAAAGCCCCCTATTTTTACCCTCTTATTTATTAGCCAACCATTGAGCATATCCGGCCCGAATGAAAGATCGTATTATCATTTCCGTCTCGACAATCAATGGTACACGCCATTTTAATGTCAGTAAGTTGTTTAAACGCAATGCCGTGATCGCCATGTGGCTGGCCTTGTTTGGCCTGCTTATCACCGCCGCAGTTATCGATTATTTGGTGCGCAGCGTAGAAAAAAGCCAGCAGCAACGTTCTCATTTGTCACAGCACGCCAACAGTTTACGCAGCGAAATTGCTGAACTGACCAGCAGCAAATTACAGCTGGAACAAGAGCTGAATGTGAAACAAGATGAAATGTTGCAGGTTATTAACCGAGTCGGCGAAATCGAACTGGCATTGGGGCTGGAACAGCAATATCCGCAGAACTTAGAAAACCGGCTTGATACGGCGTCAGTGAACTCGTCTGCCCGTCAGGCGATGCTACAGCTGGTGCCAAACGGTTCACCACTGGACTTTAACCGGCGCTCGTCGCGGTTTGGTTTGCGTAGCCATCCTATTGTCGGCAAGCAACAGCATCACAAAGGCGTCGACTTATCCGCCAATCGCGGCACGCCCATTTATGCCCCTGCTGATGGCGTTATTGAAGTAATACGGCCAAGCAAATCAGGTTACGGCAACTTACTGAAAATCCGCCATGCTTTTGGTTTCTCTACCTTGTATGCACATTTAGATGAGTTCAAAGTAAAAAGCGGCCACTTTGTGCACAAGGGCGAGCTGATTGCTACTTCAGGCAATACCGGTTTATCTACCGCACCACATTTACACTACGAAGTACATTTCCTTGATCGGGCGCTTAATCCGCAAAGCTTTATGGATTGGGACGCCACTAACTTCGATCTGGTGTTTGAAAAGGAAAGGAGCATTAAATGGGACTCTTTAGTAAGCATGCTGGAAACCAAAGCAAGCACACAGTTACAACTGTCATCGCACAAGGATGCTCAATTAACGGCAACCTCCGATTAAGTTGCGATATGCAGGTAGATGGCTATGTTGAAGGCAAAATTGTCAGCGACAAAACCCTGATTATCAGCGCATCCGGCCGAATTAAAGGCGAAGTTACCGCCGACAAAGTGATTATTAACGGCTTGTTTGACGGTGAATGCTATGCCAACAACGTGGAAATTTTACCTCAGGGTAAAGCCCACGGTGTTATTCATTGTGATGATTTAAGCATAGAGCGCGGCGGCAGCTTTCTGGGTAAAACCCTGCCTACCTCATCCGAGCATGTTGTCAGCCTGCCAAAAGAAGACAAAGAACAAGCCGCTAAAACGCTTGAAAATAAAACCGCCGGCGACAAAACCGGCTGATCTGGCTTTCGCTAAAAAAACGCTAATCCCTCTGCACAGCAAGGCCCTTGCCGGCCTTGCTGAAAATTTCAGCATCAACTGATGCAAAACCTTCGCGTTCTGCTACAATGCCGCCCCTTTTGCAGGCAATGGCCCGCAGTTTTTTCTTTTGCGGAGCAGCAGCATGAGCAATACCTCTTTTTCCAGCCTGAATTTACCGGACGCTTTAATCAGCAATCTGAACGATTTAGGCTACAACAGCATGACAGACATTCAGGCGCAGGCGTTACCGGCGATATTGGCCGGCAAGGATGTTATCGGCCAGGCTAAAACCGGCTCGGGCAAAACTGCGGCCTTTGGCCTGGGCCTGCTGGCCAAATTAGATGTAAAGTATTTCCGCGTGCAAACGCTGGTGTTGTGCCCTACCCGCGAGCTGGCGGATCAAGTGGCAGCAGAGCTACGTAAATTAGCGCGCAGCATTCACAATATTAAAATTCTTACCCTGTGTGGTGGTGTACCTATAGGCCCGCAAATTGGCTCGCTGGAACATGGTGCGCATATTATTGTCGGCACCCCGGGCCGGGTTATTGACCACTTAGACAAAGACCGCCTGCGACTGGACGATTTAACCACTCTGGTATTGGATGAAGCCGACCGCATGTTGGAAATGGGCTTTCAAGCCGATTTAGACGCGGTTATCGCCAAAGCCCCTGCCGCACGCCAAACGTTACTGTTCAGCGCCACCTACCCCAATGCCATCGCTAAGCTAAGCGAGCGCCTGCTTAAAGATCCGCTGCAGGTAACAGTGGCAGAGCAGCACAACACCAGCAGCATACAACAGCAGTTTTTTCAGGTAAGTGACAACCACGCCCGCTTAAGTGCCTTAAGAGCATTGCTGCTGCAGTATCAGGGCCAAAGCAGCATGGTATTTTGCAATACCAAACGTGAAACCCAGGACGTAGCCGACGCACTTCTCGGCTACGGTTTCAGCGTACTGGCACTGCACGGTGATATGGAGCAAAAAGACCGCGACCAAACTCTGGTGCAATTTGCCAATGGCAGCGCCTGCATTTTAGTAGCAACCGATGTCGCCGCACGCGGTTTGGATATCAGCAGCGTTGATGCGGTATTTAACTACCAGCTGGCGCACGACGCCGATACCCATACTCACCGTATTGGCCGCACCGGCCGCGCCGGCCAAAGCGGTATCGCGCTAAGCTTATTTACCGCTGCAGACGCCGGTAAACTTATCCCGCTGGAAGATGGCCTGGGCATTAAAATTGATGCCGCTGAGCTGCCGGCTGTGGATATTGCCACGTTAAAACCCGCCAAACCGTTAATGGCGACGCTGCAACTGGATGGTGGTAAAAAGCATAAAATCCGTGCCGGCGACATAGTCGGCGCCCTTACCGCCAGCAAGCAACTGACTAACGATGACTTAGGTAAAATTCAGCTGCACGATATCTGGAGTTTTGTTGCGGTAAAACGCACGGCAGTAAAGCTGGCACTGCAGTTAATCCAACAAGGCAAAATTAAAGGCAAAAGCATCCGCGCCAGAGCGCTGTAATAATTGCCGGCATTAACCTCTGCGTGAGAATCGGTTTGCCCTAAGTGAACCGTTGAAGGCATGGATGCTGACAAATTCGCCGGGAGCGAATTTGAACAGCTGTGCTGGTCCGCAGGATGAGCTTCAAGGATGAAGCTCATAATCGAGCTTACAAGGATGTATTCACGGCGTGTTTGCGTGGGCAAACCGGTTCATGCATAACTCCATAACTTTAATACGCCCTAAATCTGCGGCTTTCCCTGGCGTAATGCCTTAGTCGCGCCGCGCTGTTTTTTATGCTCCAGCCGCCGCTGCTGGCTGCCATAAGTCGCTTTCGTTGCCACACGTTTTTTTGCCACCCTGGCGGCAGATTGCACCAGTTCAATAAACTGCGCCAACGCCTGCTCGCGGTTCATCTCCTGGCTGCGGCTTTGCTGGCACTTAATAATAATTTTGCCGCTTTGCGTAATACGATGGTCTGATTTTGCCAGCAGCTTATCTTTATAAAACTGCGGCAGACTGGAAGCATTAATATCAAAAATAAGTTGGGCGGCAGTGGACACTTTATTCACATGCTGGCCACCGGCGCCACTGGAGCGGATAAACTGCCACTCCAGTTCGTTGTCATTAAGCAGCACACTGCCTGAAATCTGAATTGCCATACTGTCGCTTTAAGGTTACTGCGTTGATAACGCGATCAGACCATAAGCGGCGGCTTGATACAAGTTTAGCGACTAAGCCTAAAGTCTATGCACCTTAAGTCTAAGTTCGTTAACAGCACTTTTTAGCTAAAGTATGGCTATTGTCGTTCCCCCTACCGACGCGAGGATGCAAGTATGACAACGACGTCTCAAAGCCCTTATCAATCAGAGTATCACGCTGCCGTTAGCAGCCCGCAGCTGTTCTGGCAGCAACAGGCCGCTAAACTGAATTGGTACAAAGCACCTAACGGCATTTTGCAGCAAACCGATGACTACCATTATCAATGGTTTAGCGACGGCGTACTGAATACTGCTTATCTGGCGCTGGACAGCCATATTGAACAAGGCCGGGGGGAACAAACCGCGCTGATTTACGACTCACCGGTAACCAATACCAAACAGCAATTTACTTACCGTGAGTTGCGTGATGACGTTGCCCGCTTTGCCGGCGTGTTAAAAGCACTGGGCGTAGGCCGCGGTGACCGGGTAGTTATTTATATGCCGATGATCCCGCAAGCGGCAATAGCCATGCTGGCCGTGGCCAGGCTTGGCGCGGTGCATTCGGTGGTGTTTGGCGGTTTTTCGGCGCACGAGCTGGCACTGCGTATTGACGATGCACAACCTAAAGTGGTGGTAAGTGCATCCTGCGGCATTGAGATAAGTAAACTTATTGCCTACAAACCGCTTTTAGATGACGCCCTGGTTAAAGCGCAACATAAACCGGACTACTGTGTAATCTATCAACGGCCACAGCTGCAGGCTGCTATGCAAAGCGGCCGCGATCTGGACTGGCAACAAGCCATGGCTAAAGCCGAAAGTGCGCCCTGCGTGCCGGTAAAAGCCACCGATCCGCTATATATCCTGTATACCTCCGGCACTACCGGCAAACCCAAAGGCGTGGTACGTGACAACGGCGGCCATGCGGTAGCACTGAATTACAGCATGCAGGCGGTGTATAACTGCAAACCGGGTGATGTATTCTGGGCGGCATCCGATGTCGGCTGGGTAGTAGGCCACTCTTACATTGTGTACGGCCCGCTTATTGCCGGCTGTACCAGCGTATTGTACGAAGGCAAGCCGGTATTTACCCCCGACGCCGGCGCATTTTGGCGCTTGTGCGCCGAATATAAAGTAAACACCCTGTTTGCCGCTCCCACTGCATTTCGCGCCATTCGCAAAGAAGATCCGCAAGCACAGCTGCAACGCTACGATTTATCTGCCCTGCGCGCCATTTTTGTTGCCGGTGAACGGTTGGACCCGGCCACGTACCAATGGGTGCATGAGCAACTTGGCAAGCCGGTGATTGATCATTGGTGGCAAACCGAAACCGGCTGGCCTATTGCCGCTAACCCGGCAGGGCTTGAGTTAATGACCGCCAAACCCGGCTCTTCAACCGTGCCGGTGCCGGGCTTTAATGTGCGCATTCTTGATGACAGCGGCAAAGTGTTACGTGCCAATGAGCAGGGTTATATTGCGCTTAAGCTGCCGCTGCCGCCCGGCTGCTTAAGCACCATCTGGGGCAATGACGAACGCTTTGTTGCCGGTTACCTCGATACGTTCCCCGGCTACTACGCCAGCGGCGATGGCGGTTATATCGACGAAGACGGCTATTTGTTTGTCATGGGCCGCACTGACGATGTGATCAACGTCGCCGGCCACCGCTTATCTACCGGTGAAATGGAGCAAATTGTTGCCAATCACCCCGCCGTGGCAGAATGCTGTGTTATCGGCATTCATGAGCCCATCAAGGGCCAGCAACCCTTAGCACTGTTGCTGCTTAAAAACGGTATTACGGTAGACGAAACCATTTTAGAGGCCGAACTGGTGGCGATGGTGCGTGAAGAAATCGGCGCCCTGGCGTGCTTTAAAAAGGCCATCGTCGTTAAACGGCTGCCGAAAACCCGCAGCGGTAAAATTTTACGCAAATTACTGCGGCAAATTGCTGACGGCGCAAGCTACACTGTGCCCTCCACCATTGACGACCCGGCCAGCGTGGCCGAAGTAGCGCAATATATGGCAGCCAAAGGGCTGATTAATCAGCCCTGATCGCGCGGTAAAACAAGCCACCAAAGGAAAGTCTGTACAGTACTGGTAATAACACGGCGAAACAGCTTATGCTAGGCGCATAAGCTGTGTTGTATTAGTGCCCGTAACGGGCAGTCCGGAGCCACCACCCGCATGATATCGCCTGTCAGCCTGATGCAAAAAACCGTTGCGCTACTGCAGCGCCGGCCCGGGCTTTTGGCCGTGCTGGCCTTTGTCAGTGGTGTTGCCAGTTATATCCTGGTAGAACGCAAAGAGTCGCTGGCACAATTTATCGCGGTGTTTTTATTGCTTAGTTGGCTGTGGCTGTTGCTGGATAACTGGCTGAGGGACCGGATAGAGCAGCGTTTTGGTGTTGCCTTATCGCCCAACGTTGTGCGGTTTGCGCTGCAAATGGTGCATCAGGAAAGCCTGTTTTTTGCTTTACCGTTTTTTTTGGCGGTTACCAGCTGGCACCATGGCCAGGCGGTATTCACCGGGCTTATCGTGCTGTGTGCTCTGGTATCCGTCGTCGACCCGTTATACTTCAAAAAACTGGCGCCACAACGCACCTTATTTGTGGTGTTTCATGCGTTTGCATTATTTGTGGTATTGCTGATAGTGTTGCCGGTATTGCTGCAACTTACCAGCAGCCAAAGCCTGGCGGCGGCACTTGCCACGGCAGTAATATTAAGCCTGCCGGCCCTGGGCGCCATACTGCCAAACGGCCACTGGTGGCGTATTCCTTTACTGTTGCTGTTACTCAGCGCGCTCAGTGCCGGTTTATGGCAACTGCGCAGTTGGGTGCCGCCGGCCGCTCTGCGCCTTAACGCCATAACCTTGTCACATGATATCGACTACGAACAACGTAAACCCGGCCGCAGTATTAGCCGGCTGGATGAAACCACCTTACACCGCCAGGGACTGTTTAGTTTTACTGCGGTAAAAGCGCCGCGTGGCCTGCATGAGCAAATTTTTCATGTTTGGCTGCACAACGGCAAAGAAGTAGATCGTATAAAGCTGGATATTACCGGCGGACGCGCCAGCGGCTACCGTGCCTGGACCCGCAAGCAAAATTTCCCTGCCAACGCCGTGGGCAAATGGCAGGTTCAGGTTGTCACGGAATCAGAGCAGCTTATCGGCCTGATCCGGTTTAGCGTAACTGCTGCAGTGGCTGAACCGGCAGCGGCTGCTGAGCCAGAGCCGCAGGCGGATCTTTAACCGGCTGCTTACAGTGCTGTTTAAGTAAACGCTCAAGCTCTTTTTGCCGCGCCTGCAGCTGCTGGCCATGCTCTGCGTTATAAGGCTGACGCAGCTGCCTGCGCACCTCTAACCGCTGCGCATTTAACATCTGACACTGAGACTCAGTGAATTGCGGCGTAGCCTTTGCCACGGCGGGTAGTAACACAAATGCCAGTAACGCAGTCAGCATAAAACGCATATCAGCTTTCAGCCCTGTAATATTCCATTGTCCCGAGTATAACGTATCTGCTTTAGTGCAAAACAACAATTTCAGGGTGCAATTTTGTCCCTGATTATCTATTATTACCCGTAACAGGAATGTAAAGGTATTCAGATGAAAACGTTATTAATTTTGTTATTGCTGTCGCCGCTTATCGCATCCGCCAACGTGTATAAATGTAAAGTCAAAGGTGTTATTACCTACAGCCAAATTCCCTGTAGTGAAGATGTGCAGGTAACGGATTACGCCAGAGAAGAAGCCACCGCAATGCTGCCGCAGAATAACAGCACTGCCGCAGAAGCAGCAGCAACCATGGACAGATTAAGCGAGTCGGTAAAAAAGCGCGATATGCGTATCAACATCAACCGGCTGCAATCGGATAAAACCAACAAACTGGCAGAGCGCAATAACAAAATGGCGCAACTGAAAGAATCAAAACGATACTCCGCTAATAACCTCGCCGGTGCCGTGCGAAACGAAAGCCTGTCGGAAGAAATGGCCGCTGTTGCAGCGCAGTACGATACCGATGTGCGGGCGATAGATATTGAAATAGACCGTTTAACAGAAGCATTAAAACGAATGTAGACCATCTTTTTGTTTGTGACGGAATAAGCATTTTTCAAACCATGTGCCGCGCGTCACGAATAGCTGTATTTAACTGCGGCAGGCCATTGACAGATCTCAAGCCGCGCTTTACTTTAGCGGCTCTTATCTGCGCAGTTTGCTACTGCGGGTGTAGTTCAATGGCAGAACGAAAGCTTCCCAAGCTTTAGACACGGGTTCGATTCCCGCCACCCGCTCCAGTTTTACGGCAAGTTTTCCCGGTAAACAGTCAGAATTTCAACCTGTATCGCTGTTACCCGATATACAAAACTGTATTTTTTATAGCAGATTTTTCGTATATCAGTGCCGTATTCCGGCATTGGTATGCCTGAGTCAGGAAATTCTATCAGCACTTTATTTAGCCATAACTCAAACTGATTTAAATATTCGACAATAAAGGTGTTTGGTAAACTTTGTTCAGACAAGTGAGTTGCTATTTGTTCAAGGCGTTCACTGGCTCTGGGTGAAAAAACCAGCGTTAGTTTACTCATACCTGGCGCGGATGCTGTTAAACACATCGGCCGATTTTAACGCTTGCCCTTGCTCTAACTGACTTAGTGACACCTTAATGTCATCGCCAATACGTTTTGTCTGTACAAACTCAGCAAAGGCACGTGCGACCGATTGCGGATTATCGCCGAAAGTCTGTTTTAAATCAGCTTCCAGTGCAGGATTGTCTATTTGAATATTTAACATTTACATACTCCACTTACTGTTGCCTGTTCAGCATACTGTGTAACTGAGTGTAGCTCAACTGTCCGGCACAGCTTCCCAAGCTTTAGACACGGGTGCGATTCCCGCCACCCGCTCCAGTTTTATTGCCGGTAAAATATTTTCAGTTTTTTGTCACAGCCGGTTTAGCTGGCGGTACTTAGTAATGTCACTCACTCATTACTAAGGTATCAACATGAACAACAACACAAACAAACCCACTAAATCGAAACAGCAACACAACTTCTGGACTCACCTCGCTATTTCACTGACTATTGTCGGCGGCATGCTGGCGACAAACTTTAGCAGCAAAGCTGCTGAGAGCTTTAGTGTTGAGGTAATCGGCAATGGTAAACCGGTGCTGATGATCCCGGGGTTAATGTCAGATGCCCGTGTTTGGCGCCCCACTGCAGAGGCACTGGCCGGGCAATATCAGCTGCATTTAATCAGTATTGCCGGCTTTGCCGGTAAACCGGCGATACAAGGTGAGTTGCTTCCCACCGTAAAACAACAATTACTGCAGTATATCGACCAACAACAATTACAACAGCCAGCCGTGATTGGTCACAGTTTAGGCGCCTTTATGGCGTTTAATCTGGCAAGCACTGCACCGGATAAAATTGGTACCGTGATCGCTGTCGATGGCCTGCCGTATCTGGCACCGGTATTTACCCGCACTAACGACACCACAGTGGCAATGATGCAGGGCCAGGCGGGGTATTTGCGCATGCAATACCAGCAGATGACCAGCGAACAGCTTAAGGCCATGACCGCGCAAGGCCTGCTGATTCAGGCAACCAGCGCGACACACCAACAACAAGTGCTGGATATGGCCGCGGCGTCAGTTCCAAAAGCCGCAGGCCAGGCGATATATGAACTGCTTACCACCGACTTACGCCCAAAAGTACATAACATCACAAGTAAGGTGCTGCTGATTGGCGCCAGTGGTGCTATGGCAAATGAGGCCGACCGCCGCGCCGCCACAACGCTGTATCAACAACAAATTGCATCAATTGCCAATGCCACACTTGAGTTTAATCATCAGGCACGGCATTTTATTATGCTGGACCAGCCAGACTGGTTAACTGCACGCATTGCCAGCGCATTAAAGGATTAAGCATGAGTATTTCAGTGACAGAGCAACTATTACTGCCGGATGTCAGCGCCGCACAATCGGGTGATATGCGCGCCTTTGAACGGCTGGTAGCTCGCTGCCAGCGCAGTGTCAGCAGCATAGCGCTGGCGATAGTAAAAGATTTGGATGCCAGTGAAGATATTGCCCAACAAGTATTTATCCATATTTGGCAGCAACTGAACACCCTGCAAAACCCGGCCAGCTTTTTACCCTGGGTACGTCAGATCACGCGGTACCTGGCCTTTAACTACCTGCGCGATAATAAGCTAAGCAGCCAGCTAAGGGGTGATGAACCCGATAGCATATTGGCAGCGTTTGCCAGTGATACTGAACTGACTGACGACTTGGCCAAAGCGCAGCAAAACCGCATCATGGCAGATTTTATCAGCCGCTTACCCGAAGATAGCCGGGAAATAGTGTTGCTGTTCTACCGTGAAGAGCAAAACAGCCAACAGGTGGCAGAGCTGCTGGGCTTAAGCGAAAGCAACGTGCGTAAAAAGCTGCAACGGGTGCGCGAACTGTTAAAAGAGCAATTACTGGCTAAATACGGCAGGCTTGTTCTTACTACTGCACCGGGGCTGGGTTTAACCAGTGCTATTTGCAGCGCGCTAACCCTGGCAAGTCCGCCGGTTGCCGCCGCTACGGCAAGCGCGGCAGCAGCCAGCCAAAGCTCCTGGCTGGGCAAAATTACCCTGCTGCTGAGCGGCGCCATGCTGGGCGCACTGGCCGGTGTGGTCGGTGTTATTGCCGGTATGCGCCAACCGATAAAACGCGCGGCCAGCATTGAGCAAAAACAGCAGCTAATTACATTGCGTAACCGCACTATTGCCTGGGTTATCAGCTGTGGGGTGCTGTTAACTGTCAGCTACGAGTTTACTGCCGGTGCCTGGGGGCCAATCAGTGCTTTTACGCTGTTTATTAGCGGCTTGTTTTGGGCAAACTACCGGGGCTGGCAGTTAATGCTGCCGCAGTTAAAACAACAGGGCACAGCGGCTTACCGCAAAAAGCAACTGTGGTGCGTGTTCGGTTTACTGCTGGGCTACGGTGCCGGTTTCGCCGGTTTAATTATTGGCTTAAGCAATAGCGGCCGCCTGTAGCAGGCAGCCGCATTCTCTGTTACACAAACTATTTCAAGTTACGCAGCCGCAAGCTATCACGCAAGGCTTCCCAAGCCGGGAACAGCGCGATAATCACCAGAGTTATCATGGCGCTACGCTCAATTTGCTGCAAATTAAACACACCAAGCCAGCGCTCAGTGTTAAGCTGCAGCAATGGTGAGGTGCTGGCCAGATATAGCGCTATAACGGCAATGGTGGCGTTAAGCAGCACATGGGTTGCTAACATGTTGCGGCTCCACAGCCGCTGGCGCAACTGCCACAAAGAATGCACTATACCCAATACAATTAGCGGCGTGCTGTATTGCAATATCAGCCTGACATTGCTGCTAAGTAACAGAGCACTCTGCGCCAGTTGTTCAGCCGACATATACAACGGGTACCAAATCACTACCAGCAAGAAAATGTAGCTGGCTAAATCAGTAAAAATATCCTGTAACTTTATGTGCTGCCAACCAGGCCCGGCTGGCGGCAGTTTCTCCGGTTGCCAGTTAGCGCCACAGCCAGTATTAGCGACAGGCTGCTGACGTGACATAAGCCAATAAGCCAGGGTAATAGAGGTAAAACCAAAGCAGGCTTCGTCGATAAAGCCGCCAAACAGGGCAAAACCGTAGCGTATCAGGCCCATATTGGCACTGCTTAGCCAATACGTCGTCACCTCAACCAGATGCAGTACAAATAATATGCCCAATACCATAAATAAGGTGTTTTTATACAGCGCCATATAGCTGGCATTGATAAATGGCTGTGGCGGCACATATTGCTGCGCTACTTTGCGCGGATGGCCCATTTGCTTTAGCAGCGCTGCAATATCCGCCTCAGTTAGTGCGCCTTGTTGTTCTGCCAACGCATCCAGCTGGTCCATAATATTGGCGGTAAGCTCACGACCAATTTCATCACGTTTTACTTCGGGTAACTCACGCTGCACAGCAGCAATATAACGTTTTACTAATTCCATTGTTATTTCTCCTTCGATGCTGTGCCCAGCAAGTTGCCAAGCGCGCCGTTAAGATGTTGCCATTCGTCGGTTAACTGGCCGAGTAACTGCGCACCCAATTCAGATAGCTGGTAATAGCGACGCTCGCGCCCTTCGCCCTGTTGCCATTCGCTGGTCAGTAACTCCTGCTCGGCCAGCCGGCGGATCAGCGGATACAAAGTGCCTTCATCAATATCAATACCGCCATCCTGCAACTGTTTGCGCAGCGAGTAACCGTAGTGCGGCTGCTTCAGCGATGCCAGCACCGCCAGTACCAGCACGCCGCGACGCAGCTCCAATCGCATCTTGTCTAATTGTGCAGAGGTCATAGTCGTTGTTTCCTATACTGTGCACCGCATACTGTGTAGCGCACAGCAATATACTAGGTGGTACACAGTACAAAAGCAAGCTGCTCCGGCAAAGAAAAAAATATCAAAAATAAAGTAATTAAATTCAATTGCTTAAAATTAATGCTATAGAGGAGGTGTATTACAACAGAGGTGAATAAAGCTGATACAAGCAAAAAAATGGCGCCCCAAGGCGCCAGCTTTAATAATTTAACCGCGGGTTATAACAATAGTTTTATCCAGCGCAGGCCTACCAGACTGCGTACAGTTTTCACGCTGCTGTTATGCCGCAGTTGAAAAAGCATACCGGCGCTGAAACTGAGCATTAAGCCGGGCGTAGAGCCGATAAAGCTTAGTGCACGCTGACGCAACAACCAGTTTTCAGCCAACAGCAATTTCTGCCGTTGCCGGCCCTGCTCTGCCAACTCTGCTACCCGCAATCTTTGCCGGCTCAATAACTTATCAATCAGCATGGTTAGCTCCGGGATTAGTTTTTGCCCTTGCCGGCTGTTTGGCAAACAGCACGCGGCGTAATTGCCGCCAGGTTTTGCTAAAACCAACCTGTGACAACACATAACTTAAACTGCGCCAGCACCACCACAGCACGGCAACTTGTAACAACAATAATGCCAGTGCTGCAATAACCACAGAGCCGGTAGCCTGAAACAGCAGATAGCCCAACAGCGACAAAATAGTACCCCAAAGCAAAATCAGCCCGGCACCAAAACACACTACCAGAGCGGCAGCAATGGTAAGGCTGCGGCCGGTTAAGTGCCACTCTGCTTTTGCGGTTTTTCCGGTCAGTTTAACTTGTTCAGTGTAATGCTCAGTTACCGACCAGCCCAGCGCGGCCAACTCTGTCAGTTGGTCCAGCGCCTGCTCTGTCAGCGGCTTGGTCGCTGCTTGCTGTTGCGCCGCGCCAAGCTCAGCGCCGGGTGCTTGCGCTGCAGCCTCAGACGTTTCACGGCTATGCATACGCCGGCCTTAGCGGCGACGCAGTAAAGCGCTGACCAGCATGCCGGCCGCAAAAGCAATACCGGCTGCTGCTACCGGGTTTTGCGCGGCAAATTCACGGCTTTTGCTGTAACCGCTTTGCAGCTGCTGTTTAATTTCTTCCTGCTTATGCGCCAGGCTTTCCTGCGAGCTGGCGGCGGTTTTACGCAAACTGTCTTCTGCGGTGGCCGCTTTTACCGCCATGGCATCGACAGCATGATGCGCTGCTTCACTGGCTTTTTCGGTTACCGGTGAGTTTAAACCGCTGTTGGTTTTACTGTTCGCACTTTGAGAAGTCGCCATAATATGTCTCCTTGGTAAACACGGGGAAAGCAGCAAAATGCTGCAGGTTGTGTGTTGCATATAGCCACAAAAGGAACTGCAATGGCTGTACCAGTATAGAATAAAACAATAAAAACAGTTACTTATTATAAATAACACTCTGTTTATGCATGAAAATCAGCACTGCAGGCTGTAGAACTTACCCGCCAACGGTAATCTTTACAGGGTACTCCGGCTTAGCTAAACATAAAATGAATGCTCTTTATAAGCTACCGCGGCACTTTCTTAACACTGTTTATATAAAAAGCAATCGCAGCATAGTGTTATCCAGCCGCAAATAAGCTTAATGGCTATTGCAGGGCACTGGCCGCAGGGCCACTATGGCTGTTGCCGTGTTATCAAACAGGAGCTTACTGTGCGTTGTTTTTCTACCTTACTACTGGTGCTGTTGGCGCTACCGCTATCGGCGCAAACCTATTACCCACCGCGTGGCGATTGGGCCGCAGTACCACCGCAATCACTGGGTGTTAATAGCGCTAAACTGGCGGCGGCTGTTGACTACGCTATCGCCAGCGAGAACCCGGCTGCAAAAGATCAGGCCATAGTGCAAGCCACTACTTTTGGTGCAAAAGAGCCCTATGATCAGATCATCGGCCCGATGGGCGTGCGCGCCGCCGCTAACGGCCTGATTATTTATCAGGGCAAACTGATTGCGCGCTGGGGCGATGTCGACAGTGTGGATATGACCCACAGTATCGCCAAAACCTTTTTAACTACAGTAACCGGCCTGGCATGGCAGCAAGGTTTAATCCGTGACCTTAACGACAAAGTTGACGCTTATATGCCACATGGCACAGCGCTTTACGAGGGAGAGCACAACAGCCAAATTCGCTGGCAGCATTTGCTGCGCCAAACCAGTGACTGGCAAGGCACGCTGTGGGGTAAACCCGACTGGGCTGACCGGCCCGAAGGCAAAACCCCGGCCGACTGGCCCAACCGGCCACTGCGCACGCCGGGCAGCCATTACAAATACAACGATGTCCGCATTAACCTGTTAGCGCTGTCCACCTTGTATGTTTGGCGTAAACCACTGCCTGAAGTGTTGAACCAGCAGATTATGCAACCTATCGGCGCGTCCTCTACCTGGCGCTGGTATGGCTATGACAACAGCTGGATTGAACTAGACGGCCAGAAAGTACAATCGGTTTCCGGCGGTGGCCATTGGGGTGGCGGTATCTTTATCAACGCCTGGGACTTAGCCCGCTTTGGCTATTTATTCTTGCGCGATGGCCAATGGCAAGAGCAACAATTAGTCAGTAAAGATTTTATAGCGATGGCAAGAACCGGCGGCAGCGCCAATGCCGAATACGGTTTTGCCAACTGGTTTTTAAACCCGGGCCGTAAAGCCCTGCCCAACGCCCCGGAAACTGCCGTTACTTTTCAGGGCGCGGGCCGTAATGTGATTTATATCGATAAGGACAATGATTTGCTGATTGTCACACGCTGGATTGGCAATGGTGACGAGCTAAACCAACTGGTGGGTAAAGTGCTGGCAGCGCTGCCGCAGTAGATGCGCCGGCAACGATCTTGCTGATGGATAATAAACTGGCCGCTGCCGCGGCCAAAAGACCGGTTGCCCTGCCTGTCGACTGCTTCAGGGCCCATAGATGTTAAGCTTTAAAACTGATAGCCAAGCTGTAAAAACCCATTAATTTTCTCTTCATATTTAGCATTGGTGGCATGGGCGGAGATGCCAAAATTAAAGCCGGGTTTATCAATACCATTCATAAAGTAGGTATAGCTAATGCCTGCTGCATAATATTGATTTTCTACAAAATTAAAGCCGTTGTCGTCAAGGTATACATAGCTCTCACTGCCGGCTTTAGTTACATAAACACCGACACCATGTTTATTTGAATTGGAATTAAAAAGATCAGTGACAATCCAGCCTGCACCAAAACCACAAGTGGAACCATACATTGAGCTGTATTCAACGCAACCTGCTGAGATATATTTCATATCACTAGCCGACAAAAGTGCGAAGTTTACGCCTAATCCACTGTAAATAGCCCCCAAACCAACCCCAACAGAATATTGACGGTCAAAAGTGCTTTCTTGGGCGATTAACGAACCTGAGATAAACGATAAAACTAATACAAGCTTCTTCAAGGTACATCCTTTTATATTTGATTTATTTACATCACATTGATACTTAAAGACATTGAGCGGTTAACTTGTTGTGATCCCGGCGCCGCAGGCGCGTTGTACCTGCGTTTGCCAGTAAGGCGTATAACCGAATGTATTACTAAAAAAATTTGAGTAAGTACCACAGTATTAAGGTAACAGTTACACCAAACACCGCGCCATAGATAAAGTACTTACGAAAAACTTGAGACGATTCATTTTGTGCCATATTCAGATTTTCCTTATCTAAAGATTTAAAGTTGAGATGTAACTTTTACCTACATCAAATCAACATCACTGACTCTATTGATTTCTACCATGGCGCTTTGGTTGTAATCATAAGGGGTGTATTTAGGCATTAGGTGTTGTCCATTTTTTAACCAGTCAACGCTATTTGATCACAAACTCGATCGGCTGAAAAGAGGTTTTTCTACAGCCTAAACGCCCCGCGCAAGCGCGCGAAATTGTGTGCGTCGCAGCAACCGAAGGCTGCAAATGACGCGGCTTGTTATGCTCACCAAGTATATAGGTGTCAAAACCAAATGCTATCACCAAATTTTAATGTGAATAATCTAGTATCAGGATCCGTTTTATATATGTTCAATGATTCTTTTCCCATTCCCCAGTTCAAATTTCTATCTCCTGACCAATACTTCTCTTTCACATTTTTAACAGGTACCAAAGTACCGTTGATTTCATTATTAGCATCTACCAATACTGCAAGATAAGGTGTTGCGTTCCCGAATGCCACGCAGGCTGAATCTATCTTGTCTAGGTGATCCTGGAAATTATCAATTTTAACTCTCCCCGCTCGCTCACCAGAGTTTCTCGTTCTTCCTTTAACGGATATACCAAGGTATTCACCACTAATCGGGTTCCTGGCCAAGATGTCAATTCCTGTGTGATCAACCAACGCTGTTTCGAAGCCATTCCTTGAAAGAACATACAAAACAAGATTTTCGAAGAAATTTCCGCATATTTTCGCATGCCTAGTGCTGCGATTTACTAAAGACTTAGAATGCTCGATTTCACTCATATATCTACCTCCAAAATCTTCAATCCGAGAAAACACCAAGCGAGGCAAGCATAACGCGCGTCCTATGCCCGAAGGGCGTGTACAGGTGCGAATTGTTATCTGCCTATATATTAATTGAAAAGTACTTTGCCTCAAATGACATACCATTGTTTTGGTAGAACTTATGTGCTTGTTCACGAGCAACACCAGAAACCAAGCGAACTTGATTGCAGTTATTGGCTTTTGCGTACTCTTTCGCCCAATTAAGCAATTGCATGCCATACCCATTTGAACGTTTGTTACTGGACGTTACTAAATCTTCTATTTCAAGATACTTGCCAGTGTGCAACCACAATCCAATTCGGATACCCATAACTGACTTGATTTCAGGATTTTTTAGATAAATAAGTTTATAGCCTTGACTAAGCATTAGTTCGTGAATTAGTGCTACGAAACGATCTTTTTTAAGCTGAGGGCGAAGCTGGGATAAAACTTCGTAACACTCAGAAATTTCTTTGTCAGTTTCTGCAATACCTATTTCCATGAAATTTTTCTCTGTGGTCGCTTAACGCCGAGCACAGCGGCGCGAGTTTACGAGCGTCCGGCGGCCATCGGCCGCGAACTGCTGCGAATTGTTATGCATTTTCACGCACCACAGTATCTAGTGCTGACCGCCACAGCACCAAATTCGGCAGCAATGCGCTTAGCGTAATTTCACTTGTACCCAGTAGCTTGGCAAGCACATTGCTGAGCGGATAATCCAGCGATTCAGCAGTCTCGACCACAATTTTTTGCGTCTGTAATGCCAACCTACTCCTTGTTTCCTGGCCCACCCACTCAGCAGAATGTTTCCACCAGTTGGCGGCCGCATTCACCACGGAAATAAAAGTGAATTCTTCTGAGTAGCGAGGGCCAATATCCAAAGCTCTGCTTTTACTCACGCCGGTCAAGGTGAGCGTATCAGTTAAATATTGTTGTATTACTGAGAAACCAACGCCTATGAAATACTCCCCGCGGTCAGTCAGACCATCTGACTCAGGATCAACTGATTTGAAGATGAGATTGCTAACCTCGACTACTTTTTCATCAAGGTTATTCAGCAACTCTGCGAGAAATTGAAGTTCCCGATCTGCATACTCGCCCCCAACTTTCAGATACATGCACGGAAGCTCCTTTTTATGCATAACGCCCATAGCAACGGCGGCTGGAACGGAGCGAAGCGCAGTGTAAGCCGTCCAGCCCGCGCTTTTTGCGGGCGATGTTGCCTATGTTTGTTATGTGATTTTTACTACTCTTCATCACGTAGCCTATCTCTACATGTTGCGATAAAGTCTTTATAGGAAAGATCAGATTCCTGGTGCAAGGTCTTCTCAAAAACGCAGCATAGATTCCACAACGCTCTTTCTTCAGCTTGATCTTCAATGATTAACTTATCGGTATCACTGAATCTTCGGGTTAGCTCGAACAGGACCCAAGCTTCATCTTCTGTAAGCGAAATACTAACTTCCTTGCTCATAATCTCTCTTTACACTGTTCTTACCCATAAAAAGTAGACACCCGGTTATGCGCATTTGCGCTCAAACTCAGCCGGGCTGACGTAGCCAATCGCTGAGTGCCTACGGACACGGTTATAAAATATCTCTATGTACNTCTCTCTTTACACTGTTCTTACCCATAAAAAGTAGACACCCGGTTATGCGCATTTGCGCTCAAACTCAGCCGGGCTGACGTAGCCAATCGCTGAGTGCCTACGGACACGGTTATAAAATATCTCTATGTACTCGAAGATACCCGACTTCGCCCGCTCAATCGAGTCGTAATTCCCGGCATAAATCAGCTCCACTTTAAACCGGCTGAAGAAGGCTTCCATCGCCGCATTATCCCAGCAATTGCCTTTACGGCTCATGCTCGGCACACAGCCGGCATGCATTAATTCATCCTGATAGGCGGTTGAGCGATATTGCACACCGCGGTCTGAGTGCACTATCAAGCCCGGCTCTGGCTGTCGTCGTGCCAGCGCCATTCTCAGTGCCTGCGTAATCAACCGCTCTGTCATGCTGCTATCAAGCGACCATCCCACTATCGCTCTGGAGTATAAATCCATCACTGTGGCCAGGTATAACCATTTATCTTTCAGCCAGATATAGGTGATATCTGTGGTCCAGCGCACATTGGGTTTCTCGGCGTCAAACCGCCTTTTCAGCAGGTTATCTGCTACATTGGTCATCGCTTCAGTGCGTGGGCCGTAGCGAAACGCCTTGCCGTTACGTGCCCGTATGCCTCTGGCTTTGAGGATGCCGGCAACAGTGTTCAGGCAACAACTCACACCCAGCGCATTCAGCTCTCTAACCAGTCTGGGCGCGCCGTAGCGCGCTTTGTAACGAGCGTAGCTGTCCATTACCTGCTGCTCAAGCTGCTCCCGTTTAACGCAGCTACGGCTGGGTTTACGGCCCCGCCAACGATAAAAGCCGGAGGCTGATACGTCCATTACCCGACACATCAACCTAACCGTATACTGCCCTACATATTCGCTTATCAGGGCGTACTTTACTCCTGCTGCCTGGCAAAGTACGCAGCTGCCTTCTTTAGGAATTCATTTTCCTTTTTCAGCGTATCCAGTTCACGCTTTAACTGCCGGATTTTGTCGCTTTCATCCTTGGAATAATCCACCCCATTCAAGCTGTTAAACTGCTTATCAGACAAGCGGTTAAATTGAGCACGCCAGTTGTAAATCTGATTCGGGTGAATGCCCAATTCCTGAGCAACAGACGTCGCTGTTTTATCGGGTAAATCAGACAATCTTACGGCTTCACGACGGAACTCTTCTGAGTACGCCTGGGTTTTATGTCTGGCCATCTTGCACCTCAGTGTCAGGTACGATACCTAACTATAGAAGGTGTCTACTGATCATGGGTAACTCGGCTACCTAACGCTAAGCACACGGGCGGAAAAACGCGTTAGCGTTTGACGTCCCAGCAGCCGCAGGCTGCGAGTGATGCGCCTTGTTAGCTTTGTTTAGTTTGCGGTAATTAATGTAGATGTTGGCCACAAGTAAACACCGTTATTTATGTAATATGACTTTAAAACCGTCATTTTACGCATTTTGAAAATATCAGGTACGCCGCCAAATCGTTTATCGAATACTGCAACGGCTTTGAGTCTGCGTACACGCCAAATATAAAACTCACGACTGCCTTGCTTTAACTTTGCAGCCTCTTTGGTAGCAAACCGATGAATCAAGGTTTTAAGTTGTCTCTGTGGTAAGTTTTGCCACACAAACACCCGAAGCAATGGGCTGCCTTTTTCTAATTTCCAGATACGATGCAGGTCGTTTTACTCCGTAAAGCTAACGCCCGGCTTTTGGGCGGACTTGCAGCCGCGCAGCGGCGGAAAGGCCGTCCCAGCCCTGAAGGGGCGACAACAGCCGATTGTTAGATTGCTTGCACAAACTGATCTAGCGCATCAATAGTTGCTCCCTGCTCTTCATCTCGCCATTGCATAGGAATATGCCATTCCTGCTTTCCATCAAATGATACAAACCAAGAAAGCCCATCATCATAAGGCAAAAACGAATAGCCCAAGAACAGCCACTCTTCGCCTTCGCAGTGAAGGTGGCGATCGTAATCTGCAAACTCTCGTATCACCCGGTATCTTTTGCCTGAGATGAGAAACTGATGTTGCGAGCCGCAGTTGGGAGCTTTTGCGCTGCTCCAGAAGCCTAATTTTTCTGGTCCGTACATATCTCAAAATCTAACGCCCGCCACAAACGCGAGCAACTTGTTGCGAGTCGAGCGCCCAACGGGCGCGTTTTTGGTGGCGTTTGTTAGAAGCCATGTTACTTGAAACCTAAATACATTACGAAACAGCCCATGCCGATTGGCATGAGTAAAAAATTAACAACTGTCGCGTACTCTTTTTTAACTAACGCGAAAATTCCTATAGCCAAATGGGCACATGAGATAGCAATAGATACAAAGCCAGAAACGATTAGTAACGGTGTATATTCGATATCTGGAAAAAGCAAATACGCCGCGATAGCTGGTGGCAAAAGTAAAACTAAGCCCGTAGCCTGGATTGAAGAGTCATTTATCAATTGAATGTACTTTTTCACAGGACTCATTCAATGGCCTTCTAACGCCCGCGTAATAGGCGCGAGCTTGCGAGCGTCCTGATTGACGCGTTTGTTCTACGTTTCACTTTCTGCTGCCTAGAAAGAGTTTCATTGCCAGACCGAACACCAAACCGCCACCTAACCAGATAGCTGCTTGAATGGCAATTGCGCTAGGAGTTAACTGATTTTGGAAAATTTTTGGCAGTACCATAATGCAAAACATCAAGACCCCATAGGTTAAGCCCATTTTGAGCCAATTTGTTTTTTTGGCCTCAGGGAGCTCACTTGATACAACTTCAGCAAAGCGGCTTTTTTCTTTCTCAATCCATTTTTTCTCGCCGAATATTTTTAACCAAATCCAAATTGGGAATGTTAGGACAAGTAATATAAGGCTGGTGATATTCCAAAGGCACGGTATTCTTCCGTGGCACTCTGGGCATACATAGCCAAACCAGTGGCCAAATGTATTGCTTTTAGACCAGAGTCTACCGTCATTCAGCGCACTACATTCTGGGCATGGAACGTACTGCCGCTCCATTAAAGGGGCATCACTGGTTTTATCTATTAGGGTTACCTTGGGGATTCTCTGCCCAAGAATTAGCTCATTAAATGCAAGTCCAGGGTTAATAATCCAATGGAGCAATATTGGGTGCGGAAGCTTCCATACTTTGTATTTTTCTTTATCAAATTCCATATTTACTCTGTACTCTATTCATGGTTGGCGTAGAACGCCCGCATTTGCGGCAGGTTTGGAGCGCAGCGGAAAAGCAGTCCGACAACATGCGCTTGTTACGTTTTGTAGTGGTCTAATAAAACCGGACACCATTTTAGG
>NZ_JABSOD010000002.1 GCF_013283795.1 Rheinheimera lutimaris | reverse complement strand
ACTTTTAGCGTCAATTAAAAATGGGTGTATTACCATACCAATAGCCACAGGACGCAAGCTGCCACCAATGATACGCCAATGACTGCAATGCCTTTTAGCATCAGTGATTTGGCATAGTCGGCATGTTTATGTAGCAGTGAATACGGCAAACCTGCTACCCATCCTGACAACAAGATTGCTATGCCCCAAAGCCAATTGCGATTTCCCAAAGCAGTTAATGCCGCCACCATACTGCCAAATAGCAGCATGGTAAGCCCCGCTGAGAACAATATAATCAGCGGCATTAAAAATAACTGCTGAGATAAGTAAAACTCTACAAACGCTTTTTCTGTCATAAATTGACTCTTCACCCTGCCGGATAAAACCAGGCATTTATTATCAGGCCATCTTGTACTTCGTACACCACTACTACCTGATACGGCTGTTCGGCCATGCCGTATACTTTTTCATGGTCGATAACCTTATTACCCACCACCATGCGCTGCAGCACTTCGGCGCGCAGCGCGGCTATGGTAAAGCGCTCGGCTTTATAAAAAGCGGCCAGAGCTTCACGGCCTGTTAAAGCAGGCTCTGTTGCCGGCATGCGGTAAATAGCAATATCACTGTGGTAGCAGCTTATAAAAGCAGCGAGATCTTTAGCGTTGTAAGCATCCAGCTGGCGTTGTACCGGCAATACTGTTTGTTCGTTATTCATATCGTTAGCCATATCGTTAGCCATAGTATGGCAGCCTTATTCCAGCGTTTTTGTCATAAACGTACTGTTCGGGTCTTCCGGGTAATCGGCGAAGCGGCCGCAGTAATTAAAGCCGGCGCTTTGGTACAAGGTGCGGGCCGGCAGGAAAAACTCCATCGAGCCGGTTTCCAGAAACAGCTGTTTAATACCGCTTTGGCTGGCCTCTTTTAGCAAAAACTGTAATAAGGCGCGGCCTATGCCCTGCCCGCGTGCTTCGGGTGCGGTGCGCATAGATTTAATTTCTGCCATATCGTTGCTGTGTTGTTTAAGCGCCACACAGCCCAGTAAGGTGTCACCCTGCCAGGCGCCCCAGAAACGGATATCCGGCGCCTGTAGTTTACTGATATCCAGCGCGTGCACACTCTCTGGTGGAGAGGTGGCATACATATCGTCTAAATGACCCTGCAATAACTGCCTGACCGCCGGCGAGTCGAGCCGGCCGGGAATAATGTTCATCGTTAATCTACCTGAGAAAATGTGTATAAAGGTACAAGGCCGGTGCGCGCTGTTTTCAGCAACCGGCCTTACTCAGCTGAGAGTAAGCAACTGATAACATGCACTACAGCCTTAATCCGCGCCTGAAAGCGCGGCAAATAAAGTGCTTCGCGGCGATTGTAACTATGCTTTGACAGCATGGATAAAAAATTAGCCGCCGACAACATTTTTTTTCCTGCAAAACGTTTTGAAATCCTGTATATTACCGCACTATTTTCAAACCCTAGCTTATTGAGATTACTATGTCAGCAGATTTATCCTTATACAGAAACATTGGTATCTTCGCCCACGTTGATGCCGGCAAAACCACTACTACCGAGCGTATCCTGAAACTGACCGGTAAGATCCATAAGTTAGGTGAAGTTCACGAAGGTGAATCTACTACCGACTTTATGGAACAGGAAGCCGAGCGCGGTATTACTATCCAGTCAGCAGCTGTTAGCTGTTTCTGGAAAGGCTACCGTTTCAACGTTATCGATACCCCGGGCCACGTTGACTTCACTGTTGAAGTATACCGTTCATTAAAAGTATTAGACGGTGGTGTTGGTGTATTCTGTGGTTCAGGCGGTGTTGAGCCACAATCAGAAACTAACTGGCGCTATGCTAACGATGCTGAAGTATCACGTCTGATCTTCGTTAACAAGCTGGACCGTATCGGTGCTGACTTTATCCGTGTTACTGAACAGGTTAAGAAAGTTCTGGGCGCAAACCCACTGATCATGGTGTTACCAATCGGCCGTGAAGACACCTTCAAAGGTGTAGTTGACCTGTTAACACAGAAAGCCTACATCTGGGATGAAACCGGCTTACCGGAAAACTACACCGTAACTGACGTACCGGCTGACATGGCTGACGACGTTGAAATGTACCGTCAACAACTGATCGAAACTGCTGTAGAGCAAGATGACGACCTGTTAATGGCGTACATGGAAGGCGAAGAGCCGTCTCTGGAAGACATTAAGCGTTGTATCCGTAAAGGCTGTCGCGACCTGGCATTCTTCCCGACTTACTGTGGTTCAGCCTTTAAAAACAAAGGTATGCAATTACTGTTAGATGCGGTTGTTGATTATCTGCCAAGCCCGACTGAAGTTATTCCTCAGCCACTGACTGACGAAGAAGGTAACGAAACCGGCCAACACGCTATCGTGTCTGCTGACGAGCCGTTCCGCGCTTTAGCATTCAAAATCATGGATGACCGTTTCGGCGCCCTGACCTTTATCCGTATCTACTCTGGTGTACTGAACAAGGGTGATACCATCCTGAACTCTTTCACCGGCAAAACCGAGCGTATCGGCCGTATGGTTGAAATGCAGGCGAATGACCGTACCGACCTGACTACTGCTCAGGCGGGTGACATCATTGCGCTGGTAGGTATGAAGAACAACACCCAGACCGGCCACACTTTGTGTGATCCTAAGCACCCTTGTACGCTTGAGCCAATGGTATTCCCGGAGCCGGTAATTTCTATCTCTGTTACGCCAAAAGATAAAGGCTCAGTAGAGAAGATGGGTATCGCTATCGGTAAGATGGTTGCTGAAGATCCAACCTTCCGTGTTGAAACTGACGTTGACTCAGGTGAAACCATCCTTAAAGGTATGGGTGAATTACACTTAGATATCAAAGTAGACATCTTAAAACGTACTTACGGCGTTGAGTTAGTTGTAGGTCAGCCACAGGTTGCTTACCGCGAAACTATTACCCGTGAAATCGAAGACAGCTACACCCACAAGAAGCAATCAGGTGGTTCTGGTCAGTACGGTAAAATCGATTACCGCATTCGTCCGGGCGAGCAAAACTCAGGCTTTAAATTCATCTCTACCGTTGTTGGTGGTAGCGTACCAAAAGAATTTATGCCTGCTATCGAGAAAGGCTTTGAGTCTATGATGTCAACCGGTACCCTGGCTGGCTTCCCGGTATTAGACGTTGAAGTTGAAGTATTCGACGGTGGTTTCCACGCTGTTGACTCATCAGCCATCGCGTTTGAAATCGCCGCTAAAGGCGCTTTCCGTCAATCTATGCCTAAGGCCGGCGCGCAAATGCTTGAGCCAATCATGAAAGTTGACGTGTTTACCCCGGAAGATCACGTAGGTGATGTTATCGGTGATTTAAACCGTCGTCGCGGCATGATCTCTGGCCAGGAAGCAGGTGTTACCGGCGTACGTATCAAAGCTGACGTACCACTGTCAGAAATGTTCGGTTACATCAGTACTCTGCGTACTATGACGTCAGGCCGTGGTCAGTTCTCTATGGAGTTCTCGCACTACTCACCGTGCCCGGCTAACGTAGCAGAAACTGTTATCGCCAAAGAAAAAGAAAAGAAAGCTGCCGCTGCTAAAAACTAAGCAGTAACGCTTTAAAAAAAGCCCCGCCGGTTAACCTGCGGGGCTTTTTTCTGTCTGTTATTTATACTGTGGCATACCCCTTGCTGTATTTATTGTATCAGCCGTGCTGAGTTTAGGGTGCAGTACAAGGAGTTGCCGATGAGTGTAAAAAGTTTTACCCGTGGCGGATATCCGCTAACCGCCAACTGCTTTGATGAATTGGTTCATGACGATGGCAGCGTGCGCCCGCCGGCCGCTGCCATTGCGCGCTTTATTGATAAACATGGTGCTACTGAACTTTGCCAAAGGCAAATTCAGTTAAATCAAACTATTAGCGATATGGGAGTGTGCTTTACGCTGTACAGCGATGGCAGCAATATCGACCGCGCCTGGCCGTTAGATGTGATGCCGCGCACTATTCCCGGCTCCGAATGGCAGCGTACCAGCGCCGGTTTAAAGCAACGTTTAACCGCACTTAATCTGTTTATTGATGACTTATATAACGACCAACAGATCCTTAAAGACGGCATAGTACCGGCTGAGCTGGTGTTGCAATCGAAAAATTATCTTGCACCATGCCAGGGCATTTCGCCCCGTTATGGCGTCTGGGCCAACATTTGCGGCACTGATTTGGTTCGTGACGGGACAGGCCGTTTTCTGGTATTGGAAGATAACCTGCGCGTACCGTCAGGGGTGTCTTACATGCTGGAAAACCGTACCGTAATGAAACGGGTGTTCCCCGAGCTGTTTGCTGACTCAACCATATATCCGGTAGACGATTACACACACCAGCTGTGGCGCATGCTGGCATCACTGGCACCGCGCAGCAGCGATGTACCCTGTATAGTGCTGCTAACCCCCGGCATCTATAACTCGGCCTATTTTGAACACAGCTTTCTGGCGCAGCAAACCGGCATAGAGCTGGCCGAAAACACCGATTTATTTGTCGAAGATGACATTGTTTATTTGAAAAAGCTGCATGGTAAGCAACGGGTTGACGTTATCTACCGCCGTATTGACGATGTGTTTCTTGACCCACAGACGTTCCGTCCCGACTCGGTGCTGGGTGTACCTGGCCTGATTAAGGCGTGGGCTAAAGGCAATGTGGCTATTGCCAATGCGCCGGGATCCGGGGTGGCCGATGACAAAGTTATTTATGCCTATGTACCACAAATTATTCAATATTACTTAGGCGAGCAACCACTTATAGACAATGTAGAAACCTACCTGTGTCTGGAGCCGAAGCAGCGCAGTTATGTGTTAGCAAACCTGGATAAACTGGTGGTAAAACCGGCCAACGAGTCCGGCGGCTACGGCATTTTAATCGGCCCGCGCTCAACATTAGCCGAACAGCAACAGATGGCGGCCGCCATAAAGGCTAACCCACGCAATTTTATAGCCCAGCCTACGCTTAACTTATCTACCGCACCGACACTGTGCGACGGTGCGCTGGAGCCACGTCACCTCGATTTACGCCCCTTTATTTTGCAGGGCAAAGAGCTGTACTGCACCACCGGCGGTTTAAGCCGGGTAGCGCTGACTCGCGGCTCGCTGGTGGTAAATTCATCCCAGGGCGGTGGCAGTAAAGACACCTGGATTATCAACGATGAGGTATAACTTATGCTGCTGAAATCTGTCGATAATATTTTCTGGCTCGGTCGCTACCTGGAGCGGCTGGACGATACCGCAAGGCTGGTAAACGCCACCAGCCACCTGCTGATAGACAGCCACAAAGACACCCGCTTCAGTTGGCCGATACTGCTGGATGTAATGGGGCTGGACAGCAGCAGCACCCTGGCCGACTATCAGCTGCCGCCTGATGCCACGCCGGAACAAGCCAGCATTGAATATGCGGTAATGGCGCATTTAATCAGCAACAACGCCAGCAGCGTGTCTATCCGCCATACCTGCAGCCAACTGAAATACAACGCCCGCTCTGTACGCCAGTTGATCCCGCGTGATATGTGGGAAGAGTTAAATATGCTGGATAGTTTTATTCAACAACATTGCCAACAGCCCGGCGGGCGCCAACAGCGCTATAATCTGATGACAGAAGTAAGCCGGCGCTGTCAAATGGTGGTAGGTGTGTTAGACGGTGTAATGCTTCGCAGCGACGCCTTTGGTTTGTTTAATATGGGCCGCCACGTAGAGCGTGCCGATATGACCACCCGCATTATGGATGTGATGGTGCTGCAACAATTACAACCAACACAAATTAAACGGCCTAAATTTCGCTGGACCTCTATCCTTAATGCATTGGGTGGCATAGAGTCATATCATTATTATCTGGCGCATCAAAGCAGTGATGTTGATGCTATCGACTATCTGCTGACTTTTGCGGATTTCCCCCGCTCTATCGCCTATTGTTTTAACCGTGTTGCCGCTTCAGCCAAAGGCTTACCGCACAGCATCAACATTTTGCAGCAAGTGCATCAGTTGCAGACACTGCTTAAAGCCGCGCCACTAAGCGAGCTGTCAACCGAACAGTTGCATAGCCTGATAGACCAGATCCAGGCCGGTATTATGCAGTTACATCAGGTGATAACTGAGCCCGCTGCTGCGCAGCAGCAACAACTTTCTGCCTGAACTGATTTAACAGGAGCCGTATGTCAGTGAGCGTTACGCCGCACAATTTAGCTGAACAGCAACACTGGCAACAGCTGAAGCCGTGGCAGCATCTGCAGCACTGGTGGCAACAACAAAGCCCTGCCAGGCTGCAGCAACTGCAGGATGAGTTGCAACATCAGCTGCGTGAAAATGGTACCGCGTTTTCACCGGGCCAACAGCCGCAACGTCAGCTGGATTTAATGCCCTGGCTTATCAGCGAGCCACAATGGCTGCAACTGGAAAGCGGCCTGAGCCAGCGGCACCAGTTGTTAAACGCCATTTTACATGACCTTTACGGCCCGCAGCAGTTGTTACAACACGCTATTATTCCGCCGGAAGTGATCTTTTTAAACAAAGATTATCTGTTACCCTGCGTTAACTTAACCGGCAAACAGCCTTGGCTGCCCATGTTGGCCACCGATATCGGCCGCAACAGCGCCGGTAACTTCTGCGCCTGGGGCGATAACAGCCGCTTACCAGCCGGTTTGGGCTATGTACTGGAGCACCGGCTGGCATTTAACAACACCACCGGCGAGTTAAACGCAGGCATTAAAAAAAGCCAGTTAGCCGGCTTTTTCCGCCGTTTACAACAGTTACTGCAGCAAGGCTACCATGGCGATAACAGACAAAAAACCGCCGGCATCTTAACGCACCATAAACGCGATGCAGCCTATTTTGAGCACGCTTTTCTGGCCAACTACCTCGACATTGCCCTGGTACACGGTGCAGATCTGATGTTTAAAGACGGCCAACTGTGGTTAAAAACCTTAAGCGGCCTGCAGCCGTTGCAAAGCCTGCTGCGCTATCTGCCGGACAGCAGTTGTGATTCGCTGGAGCTGGATGCCGCCGGCAGTGGCAGTGCCGGGCTATTACAAAGTATCCGCCAACAACAACTGCTCTGTGTTAACCCACCGGGTACCGCACTGCTTGACTCGGGTGCTTTGTTGCCGTTTTTAGCGCCATGTTGCGAGTTTTTGTTGCAGCAGCCATTACTGTTACCCACTGTTGCGGCGTTGTGGTGTGGTGATAAGCAAGACCTGGCGCAGTTGCAAGCCAATCAACAGCAGTACTGCCTGCAACATTTACTCAGCGGCAAACAATGGTTACTGCCACAGCTTAACGTCGCAGAGCGCGCAGCGTTGTGGCAACAGCTGCTGCTGCAACCGGCGGCGTACATTGCAAGACAGTTATTGCCACTGAGCACTTTGCCGGTAAATAGCTTAGCAGACAGCTCGCCCGCCGATGCGCAGCTGCCACAACAAACGGGGGTATTGCGTCTGTTCAGCTTGCTTGAAAACCAAGCTGAAACCGGCATTGAAGTGCACGTTATGCCGGGCGCCCTGGGCCGTGTCAGTGCAAACGGCAACGCCTTGCAATTGACTGACAGTGCCGGTTTTAATCAGGCTTTCAAAGCCAAAGATGTTTGGGTACTGGCAGACAAAGCTCACGCTGTAAGTTTGCTGCAAAGCGCAAAGCAGCAAGTTACGCTGTCACGCCACTCCGGTTTATTGCCCAGTCGCGTAGCCGACCATTTATTCTGGTTAGGGCGCTACAACGAACGGTTGAACCTGATATGCAGGGCCCTGCGCGCGGCGCTCACCTTACTCAGCAGCAGTGAGCCCGCAACACAACAGGACGCCGCCTGTTTACTGCATTTTTGCCTGCAAGCTAACGGCAGTGGCGATAGCGCTGCACCCGCAAAGATAACTGCAGCACAAGTAACACTGGAAAGCTTATTTAATACCGCCAATCCGCACGGCGTGGCGGCCGTGTTGCAAAACCTGTTGTTTAATGCCCAGTCGGTACGCGAATATTTTAGTGAAGATACCTGGTATGTACTGGATAAACTGCAAACGGCCGTTTATCAGTGGCCGGCCCTCTCTGCTCAGCCGCAAATGGCAACGCTGCAACGTACACTGGACGAGGTAGTGCTGCTGCAAACAGCCATTTACGGCCTGAACAATGAAACCATGAGCCGTACCCAAACGTTGCGTTTTATGGATCTGGGCCAGCACCTGGAACGGGCACTGCAAACCTGCAGCCTGCTACAAGCTGTGTTTACTCATAGGCCACCGGGTGATGCTTTGCTTGAGGCCCTGCTACGCCTGGCGGATACATTACTCACCTACCGCCGGCGCTATCAGGCTGAGCTGTATGCTCCGGCTATTATTGACTTGTTATTGTTGGACGACAGCACGCCGCGTTCAGTAGGTTATCAGTGTGCCAGTCTGCTGCGACAAACCGAAAAACTTCCGGCACTGCAGGCTGGTGTGGGGTTAAAACCCGGCCGCGAGCAACGCCTGGCCATGGAATTGGTAGCCTTGTTACACCAATTAGATCCACAACAACTGTTTGACTCACAGCAACACGCAAAGCCGGATCTCAGTTTACTGCTACATCAGCTGCAACAACTGTTGCGTCAGCTGTCTGACAGCATTACACAGTCCTACTTTAATCATGCTGATTTAAGCAGCCAATGGCAGAGTTTCTAACAGGGTCTGTATACAATGAAATACCAGCTTAGCCACTGCACCGAGTACCGTTATACCCATATGGTAGCTAACAGCTACAACCTGGCCTGGCTAACACCGCGCAACCTGCCGTATCAGCAGGTAGAGCAGTTTGACCTTAGCGTTAGCCCTGCACCGTCTGAACTGCAACAGCACATCGACAGTTTTGGCAATATCCAACATTTTATTCATCTGCAACCACCACACCAACAACTTAGTGTAACAGCCCGCAGTGTAGTGCAGGTGCAGGCACGGCATAATGTATTGAAAATACGCGACGGCGCAGATATCAGCGAACTGACACACTACCTGGCGACCGATAGCAGCAGCGCAGCATTAGCGGCCAGGCTGTGTCTTAATGCCAGCCGGATGATCCCACTGCAGCCTGAAGCTAAAGCTCTGATCTTACCGCTGCTGCAAGCGGAGAAAAATGTACTGCAACTGGCGCAAGCGCTTAATCAGCTGATTTTTAAAGAATTTCAGTATGACCCTGAATTCAGCACTGTCATTACGCCGATTAGCGAAGTATTACAGCATAAAAGAGGCGTATGTCAGGACTTTGCCCAACTTGCCATCAGTTGTCTGCGTTCGGTCGGCGTGCCGGCACGTTATATCAGCGGTTATCTGCAAACGCGGCCACCTGAAGGCCAACCGCGTTTAGTCGGCGCAGATGCATCGCATGCCTGGTTTGCGGTATTTGACCCATCACTCGGCTGGATTGATTTTGACCCTACCAATAACGTGCTGGCCGACGAGCAGCACCTGACCTTAGCATGGGGCCGTGATTATGCCGATGTGGTACCACTAAAAGGCGTACTGCAAGGTAGCGGCGAGCACCAATTGCGTGTCGCCGTTGATGTTATACCTTGTAACCGGACAAAATAGTCACCAGAGTTTCGCACTGGCGCATTAAACCACTGCTGGTTTGCTGCGTCACTTCAGACTGCTGCGCACTGTCTTCTGCTAACTGACTAATTTGACGGGTTTTTTGGTTAATGTTTTCAGCCACTGTACTTTGTTGCTCGGCCGCGCTGGCAATGCCGGCATTCTGGCTTTTAATTTGCTCTACGGCAGCTTGCACCGCGTGCAAAGCCTTACGCGCCGCTTCGGCAAACTTTACGTTATCCAGCACGGTTGATTTATAACGGTTGTTAATCTCAGCCACCGACAACACCCCGGTTTCCAACCCGGCAATCATATGCTTTATCTCACCGGTCGATGCCTGGGTGCGGCTGGCCAAAGAGCGCACTTCATCGGCTACCACGCTAAAGCCACGGCCCTGCTCACCGGCCCTGGCGGCTTCAATGGCGGCGTTCAGCGCCAGCAAATTGGTTTGCTCAGCAATACTGCTGATCACTTCCAGTACTTTGGCGATATCAACGCTGGCTTTAGTTAGCGAGCCGATAGCATGCTCCGACTGATCCACCGCCTGCATTTGCTGTTGTGAATTCGTTACAGTGTTTTCAACCACCTGCATAACCTGCTGTGCCAGCGTAGCGACTTCCTGCGCCGCAGTTTCCGCGTTTAAAGCGCCCTGGGCTACCGCATGCGCCGTTGAGGTCATTTCTTCAATGGCGTGAGCAATCTCTGTTGTTTCCCGCGTTTGCCGGGTAATTTTTTGCAGCACCTGCTTAGCAGCCTGATCCATAGTGTCCGCCGATTGTTTCAAGCCTTTTGACACTTGTTGTACATCTACTATGGTTTGCCGCACACGGCTTAACAGGGCATCGAAACCGGCAGCCATAATGCCGATCTCATCTTTACGGGCAAAATTCAGCCGGGCGGTTAAATCGCCCTCGCCTTCAACAATATTCGCTAAAGAGGCATTAACCTTGTTCAACGGTTGGATCACCACTTTTTTCGTCAGAAAAAACACTAACGCAATCAGCAAAATGCCAAATAACACCACCAACGCAATAATGGGCCCCAGAGTTTGCCACACCAGGCTGCTTCTTTCCGGGTCAGAATATACCAGATGCACTTTGTAACCCCAGGGCGCAAACTCCAGTGTCTGTTGTTGCCAGCCCTCGTTTTTCCCGGCCAAAATTTGCTGCACTGTCTCAGCGGGAATGTTGTCAGAATTAACCCGCACTTTACCGCTGCGATCTTCTATGGCAACAAAACCTTGCGACAATATACGGCTTTGCATCACCAGACGGTTTAACGCATCTAAATCAGCACGATAGCCTACGTAGCTGATACCTATAACTTTGTTGCTGCTATCTTTTATAGGTTCATACCCGGTGACAAAGGGGTTACCTAAAATATCTACCACACCATAAAACGCCTCACCACGCCGGATAGCAGCAATAGCCAGACCCGTTGGCGCTAACACCGTGCCGATAGCCCTTTTGTCGTTGGTAATCACATTGGTAGAAATTCGCACAAAATCTTCATTATCGCGGCTGAACAGGGTTGCGGTTCCGCCCATAATTTCGGTTAGTGAGTCTACTAAGTCAAACCGGTTGGCCTGACCGGTATTATTCAACAGTAAATCGTTTACTTTGCGCCCGGCCACATCTACCGGCGGCCCTACGCTGACGTCACCGCTTTCGCTGATACGTTGATTCAGCAGGCGCATGCTGCTTTTTACCTGTGATAACATCAGATTGTCGGTCAGCGTGAGCAACGCCATGATTTCACGCCCCAACTGCGTGCGTTCTTGCTCCAGTTGCAGGGTGATTTTATCTGTCTCACGGCCGGAAATCAGCGCTATAACCACAATAGCGATGACAACAACCAGGCCGGTAAGCCAGACAATAAAGGTTTTTTGTAAGGTCATGACGTATCTCACTCAAAGTAATGATAGTTGTTGTCTGCTATTGTTAAGGCCAACAATCGGCCGGCCTTGTGTATATCAGGGTTCAATTAATACCGGATACTTCAGGTATTGCCGGTCGTAAAATGGCATTTGACGGTAAAACCAATTATAACGCTCACGCGGGTTTGTGCGCAGCGCCTCATCTTCAGCCAGCGCTTGCTCAAACTGCTGTTGCAGCTCGGGCTGCTGTGTCAGCATTTGTGCAATTAACGGCTCTATGGCATAGGGCTCGAAGTATTCGGTGCGCTCAAACATGCCGGGGAAAAAGCCCCAGCTGAAGAATGAATCCGGTGCTGTTGGCTCCAGCAACGCCACGGCTAAACGCCCCAACGGCTGATCAGTACTGACCTTCACCCAACCGGCAGTCAAATTACGGTTAACGGTGGCGCGGCTAAACACCGCCTCTGTCAGCATAAAGCGGCTTTCAAACGGCTTTTCGGCAAACTTATAGGCGGTTAGGCTAAGCTGCTGCGCACTGACTGTTTGCGGCTTTTCCAACACGCTGAGCTCAATGCCGTGTATTTTAAGCCGCTGTATTACGCTGTGTTGCTCCGGCGGCAGCCAGTAGGCTTGCGGTATGGCAACCTCTTTATCAACCACCTTATCCCAATACACCGGCAACTGCGGATACAGCTGCGGCTTGCCGGTCCAGGCAACATAAGTGTCGCCACTGATGGCCGATTGGCGCAGCTCGTAACTCATGCCTTTAAAATCGATACTATCGGCCTGCTCAGCGGCTTTAAAGCTAAGCGGCATGCGTTTGGGCCTGGCTTGTAAATCGGCCTGGCGGGCTAAAATCAGTGCTTTGCCCTGCTCATTTAACAGCGTTAAGCTTTGCTCCAGCAGCACATAGGTACCCAACACGCGCTGGCGGTAGGGTTTTAAACTGTGGTTTTCTACCAGCACTGTAGGTAAATGGCGCACATCACCATAGCCATTGGAAAAACGCGGGCTGGCAGTCCAGCCGCTGATGCCTTTGCTGAAGTCTTTACTGTCGATGCCAAACACCAGAGGTCCGGCAATATGGCCGGCTTTTGTTAACGCTGCGTTGACCGCCGGGCGATATAACTTTGCCAGCCAGCTGGCGCCATTGGCACTGACAGCAGCAAACGGCTCATTAAAACCATAGGTAATGTCGTACTGATAATCTTCGCCGTCGGTAACATGGACATCGATATACAGATCCGGCTGGTAGCGGTTAATCAGCGTCAGCAGTGCCTGCATTTCCGGCGCGTCAGCTTTGGCGTAATCGCGGTTTAAATTCAGATTTTGCGCGGTAGCACGCCAGCCCTGGTGCAGCGGCCCGCGCTGGTTCATCCGGTTATGCTGCGAACGGCGTTCATGGCCGTCGGGCGACAGCACCGGAATAAACAGTAAATCGGCATTGGCCAGTAAATGCGCTTTATCACCCTGTGCAATATCGCGCAGCAACATTAAGCCGGCATCTTTACCGTCAATTTCACCGCTGTGAATACCGGCCTGCACCAACAGTAACGGACGTTGTGGGTTTTGCGCAATTTTATGCAGTGCCCTGCTGGCTTTCACGACATACAACGGCCGGCCCTGCGCACTGACACCAAATTGCTCCAGCATTAGCAAATCGGAGCTATCCACCAGTGCGCTAAGGTATTTCAACGTGGCGGCATAATCGGGGCTGTCGGTAAGCCCTGTCAGTTCAGCCGGCGTTACCCAGGGCAGCCCCTTGCTTTTAATCAGCGCCTCACTGCTGCCCTGCCACGCCGGTAACGGCGGCAACCAGTCGGCTGCAGCCTGCGACACCGCCGGTAGCAAAATAGCAGCGCTTAGCAATAATGGCGAAAGCTTACTCATAATGATCCCTGAGTTGTTTTAATATTAAATACACTGCAATACAGCACCGGCAAAAACAGCAGAGTAAGTACCGTAGCAAAACCCAAACCAAACATAATCACCACCGCTAAGCTGGCAAAGAACTCATCGCCAAGTAGCGGGATCATGCCCAATATCGTGGTGATCGCTGCCATCGACACCGGCCGTACGCGGCTAACCGCACTGTCGAACACTGCATTAAAGGCGGCCTTGCCCTCTTCCAGCTCTAACTTGATTTGCTCTACCAGCACAATACAGTTTTTAATCAACATGCCGGACAAACTTAAAAAACCGAGCAAAGCAATAAAACCAAACGGCGCGCCCAGTAGCAGTAAACCAAAACTCACGCCGATAATAGCCAGCGGCACACAAGCCCAAATAACCAGAGCACTGCGCATCGAGTTAAACAGCAACACCGTGACGATAAACATCATTAAGTAGCCCAGCGGCAATGAGCTGAACAGCGCCTTCTGCGCTTTTTGCTGCGCTTCATATTCACCGCCCCAACTGAGGAAATAGCCGGTTGGCAATGCTATAGCTTCAATATCAGTTTTTACCCGGGCCAGCAGTGCTGAGGCGGTATCATCCGATAAATTATCGTGATCTGCCATCACTGTAATGGTTCTTTTGCGGTCACGACGCTGAATTTGTGCATCTTCCCATACCAGGTCAAAGCCGGTAACTACCTGAGTTATCGGCACATAGCGCTGCAGCTTGTTGCTGTAGACCTGCAAATCGTACAAGGCATTGGGGTTGTCACGTTCAGCCAGCGGTGAGCGTGCCACTATCGGTAACAAGTGGGTACCGTCACGATAAATGCCTACGGTACGGCCAGACATCGCCGTTAACAGCACATCGTCGATATCCTGCTTGCTGATGCCGGCGCGGCGAGCCATGGCCTCATTAAACAGCGGCCGGATCACTTTAGTGCGCTCGCGCCAGTTATCACGCACACTGACCGCCCGGCCATCGGCTAATAAGATGGTTTTCGCTTGCTCTGCCAGGCTGCGTAACACATCCGGGTCAGCGCCGCTAAAACGCGCTTCAATTTTTGCCGGTGTTGAGGGCCCTACTTCCAAACGTAGCAACTTATACTGCAAACGCGGTAACTGCGCCGTTATATACTCGCGGGTTTGCTGCATCAATGCCGGTAATTGCTCGCGCTGCTCTGCCCGCACTATAAGCTGGCTGTAGGCCGCAAAGCTTTTTTCCGGTTGATAGGTCAACATAAAGCGCTCGGCCCCGCGCCCGCTGGTGGCGGTAACATGGCTGATACCTTCCAGTGACGACAAATAATTCATCAGCGTTACAGCGTCCGCCGCGCTTTGGCGGATATCCGTGCCTTGCGGCTGCCATAAATCCACCAAAAAAATCGGCGTATTCGACGGCGGAAAAAATACCTGCTTTACCTTAGAAAATCCCAGCACCGCGGCGACTAACAGCAGCAGCGTAACGCTGTAGGTCAGCACACGATAACGTAAGGCTGCATTTAACATGATACGGTAGACATTAAACACCACGCCCTGATACAGCGCTTGCGGCTCAGTGTCTTGCTGTAACTGGTCTTTAAATAACATGCTGGCAAAAAACGGCGTTAACGTAATGGCGGTAACCCAACTGAGCAGCAGAGACACCAACAGCACCCAAAACAGACTACCGGCAAACTCGCCTGTGGCATCGCTTGACAGACCAATCGGCGCAAAGGCAGCAATGGCAATAACAGTAGCGCCCAGCAACGGCCACTGCGTTTGCTTAACAATTAACGCCGCAGCATCGGCCAGCTTAAGCCGGCGCTGCATACCGATTAAAATACCCTCGGTAATTACAATGGCGTTATCGACCAGCATACCCAGCGCAATGATTAACGCGCCCAGCGAGACGCGCTGTAATTCAATTTGCATTTGCTGCATAAAGATAAAGGTACCCAGTACCGTAAGCAGCAAAATAAGGCCGATTAAAATACCGCTGCGCAGCCCCATAAACAGCAACAACACCACAATAACAATGGCAACGGCTTCGGCCAGGTTAATAATAAAACCACTGACCGAATTAGCCACTTCATCCGGCTGGTTATAAATAGTGTGCAGCTCTATACCTACCGGTTTGTTGTACTCAAGCTCAGTAAGGCGCTGCTGCACCAGCTCGCCGGCTTCAACCACGTTTACACCGCCGGTAAAGGACACGCCCAGTGTTAAAGCATTTTCGCCATTAAAGCGCAGCAATTGAGTGGGCTCCTCAGCGTTTTCCCGATACACCCGTGCCACATCGCCAAGATAAATTAGTTCTTTCGAGTCCGGACTGGAGATTATCAGGCTCTCCAGCTCTGACACCGATTGAAATTCGCCGGTAGGATAAATACGCAGCCGGTCCGGGCCAACTTTAATCGAGCCGGCATTGGCGACCATATTCTGGCTTTGCAACAGCGAGGCAATGGTTTGCGGCGCAATACCCAGCGCAGTTAAACGCGGCCTGGAAATTTCAACAATCACCTGCTCCTGTTGCACCCCGCCTACCGCTACCTTGCCCACGCCGTTAACCAGCACTAATTCGCGGCGTAAAAAATCGACATAGTCGCGCAGTTCATCATCGCTGTAACCTGCACCGGTCAACGCATATAAAATGCCGTAAACATCGCCGAAATCGTCTTTTACCTGCGGGGTTTGTACACCGGGCGGCAACTGCGGCTGCAAATCGTTAACCTTGTGGCGCAGCTCATCCCATATTTGTTTTAGCTCTTTGGCGCGGTAGGTGTCTTTCATCTCTACCATCAGCTGCGATAACCCGGCGCCGGACACCGAGGTCACATGATTAACATAGGGCAATTGCTGAATGGCATTTTCCAGCGGATACGTCACCTCTTCCTCAACCTGAGTGGGTGACGCGCCCGGATACTGGGTAATGATCAATGCCTGCTTGAGCGTAAACTGCGGATCTTCCAGCCGGCCAAGGCCGAAGTACGACACTATACCGCCAAACAATAAGATAGCGGCAAACAACCATGAAGAGGTACGGTACTGAATAAAATAGCGGGCCACATTCATGCTTACAGCCCCCGCTCACGCACCCAGGGCCTGACCTGTTGCCCTTCCTGTAACTGCTGCACACCGGCGCTGACCACTTGCTCACCGGCAGTTAAGCCGGCGGTTACTGCGGCTCCGGCACTGGTTAAACTGCTAACCGTTACCGCGCGTTTGCTTACCACACCGCTATCGGCGTTATACACCCAAACATAGCTTTGCTGAGCCGCCAGCGCAGTATCATTTGGCATAAAAATAGCCGTGGCCGGAATAAACAGTGCGTCAACATAGGCGGCATTAATTTTACTGACTTCGGCAATCACATTGGCAGTCATGCCGGACAACACGTTAAATTCTTCCGGTGTCGGCATAGTAAACACCACTTTAAAGCTGTTGGTGGCCGGATCGGCGCGGGTATCCCATTCGCGAATGCGCGCGCGGTAACGTTGCAGCGGGTGCGAGTCGAACACCACCTCCGGCTGATAATCAAAGTCTTTGCGAACGTTGGAAATAACATCTTCCGGCACCTGGATCACCACATCGACCTGATCGCGTACCTGCAGCTCCATAATGGCTTGCTGCGCAGCAACGTTTTCGTGGTTCTCAACCAGTAAACGCGAAATATTACCGGCAAACGGCGCTTCTAACCGGGTATAACTCAGTGCCGTTTCAGCGGTGGATAAATCGGCCTGTGCTACCTGTAACTGTGCTTTAGACTCGTCAAATACGGCTTGCGACACCAGCTTTTGCGCCACCAGCTGCTCAGCACGGGTAAATTGGGTTTGCGCCAGTTCAAACCGTGCGCGGGCCTGGTCCAGCTTTAACTTAAAATCGGTGTCATCCAGTCGGGCCAGCAAATCGCCTTTTTGCACCATTTGACCGGGTCTGGCAATCAGCTGCACCAATTTACCGCTAACCCTGAAGGTTAAATTGGCTCGCTCGGTGGGCTCAACCACCGCCGGAAACTGTCGCACAGCCGCTGCAGACTCTGCGCCGACCGTATGCAGTTTAACCGGTCGTATTAAGGTTTCAGCGGTTTGAGACTCCGGCCCGGAGCAACCTGACAACAGTAATAAGGAACACAACAACGACAGAGTTATCGGCGGGACACGCAACATAGTTATCATCCTGAAACGTTAAGAGAACATAAAGGCAGTTAAAGCTTAGCCAAAGCTGAGCATAATGCCTTATTTAACATTAAAATCAGCGTACTAACAGTAAGTATTTTTATCCTGCACCAAAAAATGCCGGCACCACCGCGACAACGCAAAACCACGGTGGCGTGCAGGCTGTGCCCGGCTTTAAATTTCCAGCAGTGCTTGCTTTAGCAGATGCACTTTGTCACGCAGCTGTGCCGCTTGCTCAAATTCGAGATCACGGGCGTGCTGCAGCATTTTTTGCTCTAACTGTTTAATTTCAGCCTCTACCTGATATGGGGTTTTACCTTTAATCAAACGTACTTTTTCCGCCACCATCGGCAAGGCCGGGGCTGCATCCTGGCCCAGGTCCATAACATCGGCGATTTTCTTTTTAATCGCCGTGGGTGAAATACCGTGCTCGGTATTAAACTGCTGCTGCTTGGCACGGCGCCTGTCGGTTTCATCCATCGCCCGTTGCATAGAGCCGGTAATGCGGTCGGCATACAGTATTGCCCTACCGGTTAAATTACGGGCAGCACGACCAATGGTTTGAATTAATGAGCGCTCGGAGCGCAAAAAGCCCTCTTTATCCGCGTCCAGAATCGCCACCAGTGACACTTCCGGAATATCCAAACCTTCACGCAGCAGGTTAATGCCCACCAGCACATCAAATACGCCCAAACGTAAATCGCGGATAATTTCCATCCGCTCTACGGTATCGATATCCGAGTGCAAATAGCGCACTTTAACGCCGTGCTCGTTCAGGTAGTCGGTTAAATCTTCTGCCATACGTTTGGTTAAGGTGGTTACCAATACCCGCTCTTTGCGCTCTGCACGAATAAAAGCTTCTGATAATAAATCATCTACCTGGGTTGCCACCGGCCGTATTTCTATCTCCGGGTCAACCAGCCCGGTTGGGCGCACCACCTGCTCTATTACTTCACCGGCCGATTGCTCCAGCTCATACGCCGCCGGCGTAGCAGAAACATAGATGCGCTGCGGTGCTATGGCTTCAAATTCATCAAATTTCAGCGGCCGGTTATCCAGCGCCGAGGGTAGCCGGAAACCGTAATTCACCAAATTTTCTTTACGCGAGCGGTCACCTTTATACATGGCACCGATTTGCGACACGGTAACGTGCGATTCATCAATAAACATCAGGCCGTCGGCCGGGAAATAGTCCAGCAAGGTTGGCGGGGGCTCACCGTTGGCACGGCCGGATAAATAGCGCGAGTAGTTTTCAATGCCGGAGCAATACCCCAGCTCTACCATCATTTCAATATCAAACAAGGTGCGCTGACTTAAGCGCTGCTCTTCTACCAGTTTATTGTTCGCCAGCAGCTCGTCGCGCCGGTGTTGCAATTCAACTTTAACGTTGTCCACTGCCGCAAGAATTTTTTCCCGTGGCGTAACATAGTGCGTTTTCGGGTATACAGTGTAGCGCGTTACCACTTTTTCCACCGAGCCGGTAAGCGGGTCAAATATACTGATGCGTTCAATCTCTTCGTCAAACAGCTCTACCCGCACGGCGATGTCGTCGGATTCCGCCGGGAAAATATCAATTACATCACCGCGAACCCGATAAGTGGCACGTTGAAACTCGATATCATTACGGCTGTATTGCAGCTCGGCCAGCCGGCGCAAAATAAAACGTTGGTCGACAATATCGCCCACTTTTAAATGCAGCAGCATTTTCATATAGGACTCGGGATCGCCCAGGCCGTAAATCGCCGAGACCGAAGCAATAATCACCACATCGCGCCGCTCCATCAGGGCCTTGGTGGCCGACAGCCGCATTTGTTCGATATGTTCGTTAATAGAGGCATCTTTTTCTATAAAGGTATCGGTAGAGGGCACATAAGCTTCGGGCTGGTAATAATCATAATAAGAAACAAAGTATTCCACCGAGTTGTGCGGAAAAAACTCCTTCATCTCACCGTACAGCTGCGCCGCCAGTGTTTTGTTGTGCGCCATAATCAGCGTTGGCCGGTCTACTTTTGCTATCACATTGGCCATGGTAAAGGTTTTGCCCGAGCCGGTAACACCCAGCAGGGTTTGATGCGCCAGGCCGGCTTCCAGCCCTTCAACTAACTTAGCAATGGCTTGCGGTTGGTCACCGGCCGGCTGATAGTGTGATACCAGTTCGAATGCTCTTGTCATACTGCTGCCTCCTGCTGTGAACGCTGTACCGCACGGTTAAACCAACCCCACGCGATAGCAGCGGTAAAAATATTGCCCAGCACACAACCGATAAATAAGCCGGTAACGCCGAAAAGCTCGCCGCCCAACCAAGCCAGCGGCACATAAAACACAAATAAGCGCACTATGCTTAGCAATAAGGCACTGCCGGGCTGATGCAGCGCATTAAAGGATGAATTGGTTAAAATAATAATGCCCTGTAATCCATAAGACAGCGGTACTATCCAGATAAACCAACAAATAATCCGTATCACTTCGGGTTCATTGCTGAACAGACCCGCCAATGGCTGCGCCAATACAGCCAACAGCAGATACACGGCAAATTGCCACAGCATGACAAAACGGCCGCACAAGCGGTAGGCCTGCTGTACGCGGTGCAATAAACCGGCACCGTAATTTTGACTGACAAAAGGCGGTAAGGTCATCGACAGTGCCAATACCACCAGGCAGGCAATGCTTTCTAACCTGGCGCCGACACCAAAGGCAGCCACAGCCTCAGCACCGTAGCTGGCCATAATGGCGGTAAGCACTGCCATGGCCAGCGGAGTTAACATATTTGCGCCGGCAGCGGGCAAGCCAATACGCAGGATTTTCCGGCATACCGTCAACAGCGCTTGCCATGGGATCCAACCGGTGCTGATAAGGTCACGCTTCACCAGTAAAAACAAGATCAATGCTGAGCCAAACAACCACGATATAACGGTTGCCACCGCCGCGCCCTGCATACCAAATGCCGGCACAGGCCCGACACCGAAAATCAGTATCGGATCCAGCACCGCATTAACCAACCCGGAACAGGCCATAATAATCGACGGCGTTTTGGTATCACCGGCAGCACGCAGCACCGCGTTGCCCACCATCGGCAGCACCAGCAATACCGCGCCGGCAAACCAGATATCCATATACTGGCGAATATACAGTAACACCTCGCCGGCGGCGCCCATGGCACTGAACAGCGGCACGGTAAAGTAATAACCGGCCAATGCCAGCACAGCAACCATAACAGCAGATAAGCCCAGGGCTACCTGGCCGTCGGTGCGGGCTTCGGTTAAACGGCCGGCACCGAGGGCTTTGGCAATCACTGCTGAGGTGCCGATACTAAGGCCGATTGATAAACTGATCAGCGCAAACGACACCGGAAAGGTAAAACTGATGGCGGCTAATTGCGCCGTACCCAGCATACTGATGAAAAAGGTATCCACCAGGTTAAAGGTCATTAAGGTGATCATGCCTACCAACATCGGCAATGTCATGGCGACGAGGGTGGATTGAATATCGTCTTTTGTCAGTGAATAAGCAGCTTTGGTTGAAGTAGTCATAAATACAGGCTTAATAAAGCATGGCGCTATTGTAGAGAAAAGCGCCGACGCGGGCCACGCTATTTTAGTGCAATTGCGCATTATTGCGATTAATACGGCCCATGCTGCGGTATTTACTGCTAAAACAGTTCACAATTACGCCGTGCTTAATTTATGCCAGTTTGAAACAAAACAATATTTAATTTTGCCGACAACAAAATAACTATCTCATTGTTTTATATAGAAAAATATTTTCATCGCAAGTTGCTTGACCTAGTGCCAGGTCAACAGAATCAAGCCTTCCCCCAGGTAACACGCATTAAACTCACAGAGTTATCCACAGTTTCTGTGGGTAACTCTGTGTAATGCCCGCACACTATGGTTTTGCGCGGTTCGGATAAACAGCCGCACCAGGCGCTGCTTTTTTCAGCATAAACTGCTGGTCTAAAGCGCGCTTTGCTTAAACAATATGCAAGTGATTCAACAAGGCGAAAATCCCTGCTGCAAAGTGTTGACAGAGGGTATAGCTGGCATTAGTATTGCGCCCCGTTGAATGCTGTTCCCTAGTAGCTCAGTTGGTTAGAGCGGCGGACTGTTAATCCGTAGGTCACTGGTTCGAGTCCAGTCTGGGGAGCCAACAGCATTAAACAATGTTATATCTGTAGTACAATTCCCTAGTAGCTCAGTTGGTTAGAGCGGCGGACTGTTAATCCGTAGGTCACTGGTTCGAGTCCAGTCTGGGGAGCCAACAGCATTAAACAATGTTATATCTGTAGTACAATTCCCTAGTAGCTCAGTTGGTTAGAGCGGCGGACTGTTAATCCGTAGGTCACTGGTTCGAATCCAGTCTGGGGAGCCAACAGCATTAAACAATGTTATATCTGTAGTACATTTCCCGAGTAGCTCAGTTGGTTAGAGCGGCGGACTGTTAATCCGTAGGTCACTGGTTCGAATCCAGTCTGGGGAGCCAACAGCATTAAACAATGTTATATCTGTAGTACATTTCCCGAGTAGCTCAGTTGGTTAGAGCGGCGGACTGTTACTCCGTAGGTCACTGGTTCGAGTCCAGTCTGGGGAGCCATCCTGCATTACACAGCATCATTTTACCCACTTCCCTAGTAGCTCAGTTGGTTAGAGCGGCGGACTGTTAATCCGTAGGTCACTGGTTCGAGTCCAGTCTGGGGAGCCATCCTGCATTACACAGCATCATTTTACACAATTCCCTAGTAGCTCAGTTGGTTAGAGCGGCGGACTGTTAATCCGTAGGTCACTGGTTCGAGTCCAGTCTGGGGAGCCATCCTGCATTACACAGCATCATTTTACACAATTCCCTAGTAGCTCAGTTGGTTAGAGCGGCGGACTGTTAATCCGTAGGTCACTGGGTCGAGTCCAGTCTGGGGAGCCAGCCTGCATTACACAGCATCATTTTACACAATTCCCTCGTAGCTCAGTTGGTGAGAGCGGCGGACTGTTAAGCCGTAGGTCACTGGTTCGAGTCCAGTCTGGGGAGCCATCCATAGCACGCGTTTTTATTGTTACCCATCGCTAATATATATATTTCTCAGTATTTTTTTGATTTAATTAGCTTTCTATTGCGCGAGCCTAAAACTATAGTAAGCGTTAGGACAAGGAAACTGGTTATATCTGGTGGTCACTGCTTATGAGAATATTCCGAACTTTGCTTATCAGTCAATTGCTGTCTGCCCTTATACTTGCCATGGTGGCGTTGGTAATAATGGTTATTTACACTCAGCAACAACTGATTAGTAGTCAACAAAATGCCCACAAGGCAATCGAACAAATAATCAGTCATCATATTACCGGCGATGGCAAAATTTTAAGCCGGCAGCTTGATCGCAGCTTTGCATTAAAAAGCCTGCGGATCAGTCAACTGGATAACACCATATTGCATGAGCAAAACCTCAGCGGTAATAAAGCCCCGTTGGCGACAACCTTACTGCAATGGTTTGGCACTGAGTTTAAGCCGTATATCATCCGCAACCAGGAGCAGAACATTCAGGTGAGTTATCAGCTGGATTTTACTGAGCGCCTGCAGCAATTTCAGTTGATGCTGCTGGTATTATTTTTATTGCCGTTTATTATTGGCTGGCTGCCGGTATTACTAAGCAAAAGCAGTATTAGCCGCAGTTACCGGCGCACTACCGCCGCAGTAAACGACTTAATTGACCGCTTTATTACCGATCCGCAAAAAGCTGAGCCGGACTGGCAAAAAATACCGCCGGAGTTTTCCGACATTAATACTGCGCTGCAAAAACTGGCCAATTATACCCGCAGTCAGTACAACGAGATGGCATCTAATGCCCATCAGATTGCCGAAGAAGCCTACAAAGATCCGGTTACTGACTTGCCAAACCGTAATCGCTTTGTACAGCACTATGAAGAAAATATCCGCCAGAACGAACAAAATGACTTCGGTGTCTTTGCTATTACCCGCTGTACCGAGTTGCAAACCTTGAACCAAACCCGCGGCTATCAGGAAGGCGACAGTTATATACGAGAGATTGCCGACATACTGAAAAAACTGGCCGGTACCTATAAAGATTACCGGATTTACCGCTTAAACAGTTCAGACTTCGGTCTGTTGCTGCCGCGCGTTACGCCAAAAGAAGCTGAGAACTTTGCCCTGCAACTGCAAAGCCGCTTTAACGAATACCAAAAAACCTCAGAGCTCGACTCCGTTGCCTACACCGGCCTGGTAACTTACGAGTCCGGCAAAGCCCTGGGTGAATTGCTGGCCGTAGCAGATACCTCTATCAGCCTGGCGCAAACTAAACAGCCAAATGCCTGGCATTTGCAAAAAGAATCGGCCGGGCTGGAAATGGCCAGCGGCAGCTACGGTAATCAGAACTGGCGTAATGTGATAGACGATGTGTTAACTAACCATCGTATCAGCCTGTTAGTGCAGCTTATTCAGCCGTCTAACCGCTCTGCCAAAGCCTATTCTGAAATTCTGGTACGGTTTAAAACCCAGGAAGGCCAGATATTGCCTACCGCATCTTTTTTAGCCATGGCCGAAAAACTCGACCGCATCGTTGCTGTGGACAGGTTGATTATCGAAACTGCGCTAACCACAATAAAAAACAAAAACTTACAGGACCAGTATTTTGGCCTTAACCTGTCAGCCCGTTGTGTACATGACGATCAGTTTATTATCTGGCTGGAGCGACGGCTGTTAAAAGATGCGCATATCGCAGCCAAATTAATTTTTGAAGTCACCGAGTTTGGCCTGCAGCAAAATTTGAAAACCAGTAAACGCTTTATTGATATGGTACATCGTGCCGGCGCACGCATTACGGTGGAAAAATTCGGTGTCGGTATTACGTCCTTTAAGTTCTTCCGCGATTTAAAGCCGGATTTTGTCAAAATGGACGGCAGCTATACGCGGCATATTAATGAAGATAAAAATAACCAATACTTTATGCGCTTAATGATTGACCTGGCGCACCGCATTGGCGTTGGTGTATTTGCTGAAAGCGTGGAAACCCAGGAAGAAAAGCATATGCTGGAATCGTTGTTTATTGACGGTAATCAGGGCTACTACGTCGGCAAACCGGCGCCCATTTAAGCGAGGCTGCCATCTTAACGATAGTTAACCGCCGGTATTTCAGCCGGCGGCGGCTATAGCCCCACACTTTATCCGGTTGTGTCCTATCCGGCTTAATTGCATAATATAGCCCTTCTTTTTCCCTGAGCGATACGATGACTGAATTTCTGCTGTTGTTAATCAGTACCGTACTGGTGAATAACTTTGTGCTGGTAAAGTTTCTTGGCCTGTGTCCCTTTATGGGAGTGTCGGGTAAATTGGAAACGGCGATCGGCATGTCACTGGCGACCACTTTCGTTCTGACGCTGGCTTCGCTGTGCAGTTATCTGGTCGATCATTACCTGCTGGCCCCGCTGGATTTACTTTATCTGCGCACCCTGGCGTTTATTCTGGTCATCGCTGTGGTGGTGCAATTCACCGAAATGGTGGTACATAAAACCAGCCCGACGCTATACCGTTTACTGGGTATTTTTCTGCCGTTGATCACCACCAACTGCGCTGTATTGGGTGTGGCTTTGCTTAACGTTAACGCCCGGCATAACTTTGTCAGCTCTGTGGTGTATGGTTTTGGGGCTGCAGCGGGGTTTTCGCTGGTACTGATTTTGTTTGCTGCCATGCGCGAACGTTTAGCCGCGGCTGATGTACCGCTGCCGTTTAAAGGCGCCGCTATCGCGATGATCACCGCCGGGTTAATGTCGCTGGCTTTTATGGGCTTTACCGGACTGGTAAAAGCCTGATGACCTTACTCACTGCCTTAATTGCTATTGGCGTGCTGGCACTGATTTTCGGTGCGGTACTGGGTTTTGCTGCTGTCCGCTTCAAAGTAGAAAGCGACCCGTTAGTAGAACAAATTGACGATATACTGCCGCAAACGCAATGCGGCCAATGCGGCTACCCCGGCTGCAGGCCTTATGCCGAAGCCATTGCCAACGGTGACGACATTAATAAATGCCCACCCGGTGGTGAAAGTACTATCCGTAAGCTGGCCGATTTAATGGGTGTTGAAGCAACGCCACTGAACGAAGCGCAGACTGAAAGCGTAAAACGGGTAGCTTATATCCGCGAGGATGAATGTATCGGTTGCACCAAGTGCATTCAGGCTTGTCCGGTTGATGCTATTGTCGGCGCGTCGAAATTAATGCACACCGTACTGATAGATGAGTGTACCGGTTGCGACTTGTGTGTTGAACCTTGTCCGGTAGATTGTATTGATATGGTGCCGCTGGCCACCACACCAGAGCGCTGGAAGTGGGACCTGGCGGCCATACCTGTAAAGATGGTGGAGTAGTAACATGCCGGGTGTATTTCAACAGATCCAGTCCGGCAAGGTCTGGGATTTTCACGGCGGCATTCATCCGCCTGCGCGTAAAAGCCAAACCAACCAAAAGCCCATTGCGGTGCTGCCGTTGCCGGACCGGCTTTATATACCGCTGCGTCAGCATATTGGGGTGGCAGGACAACTTATCGTCCGCGTTGGTGACAGGGTATTAAAAGGCCAGGCGCTTACCAATGCCGATAATTCCATGGCGGTGCCTGTGCACGCCCCCACGTCCGGCACCGTGCTGAGCATTGAACCGCATACCAGCCCGCACCCTTCTGCCCTGCCCGAGCTCACGCTGGTGTTGGCGCCGGATGGCCTGGACGAATGGCGTCAGCGCGAGCCGTTAAATTTTGCTAACTGCGATAAAATGGCGCTGCTAAACCGGATCCAGGACAGTGGTATTGCAGGCATGGGCGGTGCAGGTTTTCCCACCCATTTAAAAACCGGTGTTGTGCAACCGGTAGACTACCTGATCATTAATGCCGTGGAGTGTGAGCCTTATATCACCGCGGACGATCTGTTGATGCAGGAAGCAGCGACAACCATTGTTAAAGGTATTGATATTCTGTGTCATCTGCTTAACCCCAAAGCCGTATTAATCGGTATTGAAGATGACAAACCCATAGCAAAAGCGGCTATGCAGGCGGCCTGCAGCCAGCGCGAGCATTACTATGTGCGTGCCGTACCCACCAAGTACCCGTCGGGTGGCGAAAAACAGCTTATTCAGTTGCTGACCAATAAAGAAGTACCCAATGGCCGCCGGCCGGTTGATATTGGCATTGTGATGCAAAACGTTGGTACCGCCTTTGCCATCGCCCAGGCAGTATTAGACGATCACCCGCTGATTTCCCGTATTGTTACCGTAGCCGGCGACACCCTGACCCAACCGCAAAATGTACTGGCGTTGCTGGGTACCCCCGTATCGGCAGTGCTTGATGCCTGTGGTTTTGCGCCGCAGCGGCAACAAAGAGTAATTATGGGCGGGCCGATGATGGGCTTTACCCTGCCCGACTTAAGTGTGCCTATCGTTAAAACAACCAACTGTATTTTGGCGCCCACGGCAGAAGAGCTGCCCGCAGCCACAGAAGAAATGGACTGTATCCGTTGCAGTGCCTGCGCCGATGCCTGTCCGGCCAGTTTATTGCCGCAGCAGCTGTTGTGGTACAGCAAAGCCAAAGACAGCGATAAACTGAAACAATATAACCTGGCCGACTGCATTGAATGTGGCGCTTGTGCCTATGTCTGCCCCAGTGAAATTCCGCTGGTGCAGTATTACCGTGTTGCCAAAGCTGATATACGCGAGCAGCAGCGTGAAACCCTGAAAGCCGAACAGGCCAAAGCGCGGTTTGAAGCGCGTAACGCCAGGCTGGAGCAGGAAAAACAACAGCGACTGGAGCGTAACCAGCAATTGGCTGCCGCCAGGCAGCAGCAACAGCAACAAAGCGGTGGCAATACTGCCGTAGCAGAAGCGCTGGCGCGGATCAAAGCGAAGCAGGCTCAGGCAGAAACTCCGGCGGCAGATGCCGGCGAAGCAAACAAAGCGCAAATTTTGGCCGAACGCGAGCTGAAAAAACAGCAAGCGCGCGAATATCAGCAACAAAAAGCACAGGCAGAAGCAAAGCCGGGCAATACTGATAATCAGCAGGATAACGTACCGGCTGCGGCAGGCGACAGTAAAGCTGCCGCTGTTGCTGCAGCATTGGCGCGTGCCAAAGCCAAAAAAGCACAGCAACACACGGCAGCGGCGCCGCAACCGGCCGGTACAACGCCAGACAGCGACAGCAGTGCAACGACAGAAACAACGGTGACGCCGGATGCTGATCCACGCAAAGCCGCCATTGCCGCCGCGATAGCGCGGGCCAAAGCGAAGCAGCAACTTACAGAAAACGCCACAGCTGACAGTTCAGGCAACAGTACTGACAGCGAACAGCCGGCACCTGCCACAGCCGCGGCAGAGCCGGTAACCGACACCAGCGCCGATCCACGTAAAGCTGCCATAGCCGCAGCAATTGCGCGGGCCAAAGCACGCAAACAAGCGGATAGCGAGAACTCATGAGTTTTAAAATTGCCAGTTCACCGCACCAGCATAATCAGCGCAGCACCGCGCAAATTATGTTTATGGTGGCCCTTGCCTGTTTACCCGGCATCGCAGTACAAGCGGTACTGTTTGGCTATGGCGTGCTGGTACAACTGGCTCTGGCCATCGTCACTGCCTGGTGCAGCGAAGCGCTGGTGCTGAAGCTGCGTGGTAAAGCCGTCTTAGTGCGGTTAAAAGATCACAGCGCCTTATTAACCGCAGTATTACTGGCAATTGCTATACCGCCTTATGCGCCCTGGTGGATAATCGTTATCGGCACCGCCTTTGCCATTATTATGGTAAAGCAGCTGTACGGCGGCTTAGGCAATAATCTGTTTAATCCGGCTATGGCAGGCTACGTATTGTTATTGGTGTCCTTTCCGCTGCAAATGACACAGTGGCTACCGCCGTTATCATTACAAAGTATCGAGCTGGCACCATGGGATGCCGTATGTGCCGTGTTCAGCCAATACAGTTGCAGTGGCTTTAGCTTAACTCAGTTGCAAACCAGTATTGACGGCGTAACTATGGCCACACCACTGGATACCTTACGTACTGACTTAAGCCGTGGGTTAACCTTAGATGAAAGCCGGCAAAATCCGGTATTTTATGGCTTTGCCGGTGCCGGCTGGTTATGGCTTAATTTGGCCTATCTGGCCGGCGGTTTGCTGTTAATTCAGCAGAAAATTATCAGTTGGCGTATTCCGGTGGCCGTGCTTAGCAGCTTATTCGTGTTATCCGCTATTGCCGCTCTGGCGACACCCGACACTATCGCCGGCCCACTGTTTCATTTGTTCAGCGGCGGCACTATGTTGGCAGCGTTTTTTATTGCCACCGATCCGGTATCGGCCTCTACCACCAATACAGGCCGGTTATGCTACGGTGCCCTGATTGGCCTGCTGGTGTTTTTAATCCGCAATTTCGGCGGTTACCCCGACGCTTATGCTTTTGCCATATTGCTGGCCAATATGGCAGTACCCTTGATTGATTATTACACCCGGCCGCGCACTTATGGCCACCGTACACGGAGTGAACTTAAATGATCCGTGCTATCAGTAAAAACGCCCTGGCACTGGGCGCAGCCGCCGCAGTCTGTGTTGCCATACTCAGTGTAGTGAACCAGCAAACCGCACCGCGGATCAGTGAGCAGCGGCTGGCTGCCAAGCTGGCAATTTTATCTGAAGTGTTACCCGGCGTTGAGGCCGGCCAAACCTTGTTACAGGATTGCCTGCAGGTAACGGATGAAACGCTGCTGGGTAAAAACACGGCGCAGACGTTGTATCGTTGGCGTCAGGATGGCGAGCTCAGCGCCTATATTATTGAAACCACAGCACCGGATGGCTACAGCGGTAATATAGATTTAATTGTTGCCTTGACCCCTGATGGTACCGTCTTAGGCAGCCGTGTGCTGAACCATAAGGAAACACCCGGCCTGGGCGATAAAATTGAGGCCAGACGCTCAGCATGGATTTTCAGCTTTAGCGGTAAGACCGTAACTGCTGATAATGCCAATGAGTGGGCGGTGCGCAAAGATGGCGGCAACTTTGACCAGTTTACCGGTGCCACTATTACACCGCGCGCAGTCATTAACGCCGTGCGTAATGCCGTGCTGTATGTGCAGCAGCATCCAGAGCTGGCCACCCTGCCGGCTAACTGTACGGATTAATAAGGTACAACACGCTGATGAGCCAATTTAAAGACTTAACCTTACAAGGCCTGTGGAAAAACAACCCGGGGCTGGTGCAATTACTTGGCCTGTGTCCGCTGCTGGCGGTAACCGCTACGGTAACCAATGCGCTGGGGCTGGGTGCGGCTACGCTACTGGTGTTGCTGGGTTCTAATGTCGCGGTATCCTTAGTGCGCAACCATGTCGCCAACGAAATACGCATCCCGGTGTTTGTGTTAATTATTGCCAGCCTGGTTACCGCAGTAGAATTGCTGATGAACGCCTACACCTATGACTTGTATCTGTCACTGGGTATTTTTATTCCGTTAATTGTTACCAACTGCGCCATTATCGGCCGCGCCGAAGCCTTTGCTTCAAAAAATGCTGTACTGCCCTCTGCCATTGACGGCATTATGATGGGGCTGGGTTTTATGCTGGTGCTGCTGGTGCTGGGCGCCATGCGGGAAATACTTGGCCAGGGCACCTTATTTGACGGTGCCGATTTATTACTCGGTGACTGGGCCAAAGCACTACGCATTGAACTGTTCAGTGTCGACAGCCACTTTTTACTCGCCATGCTGCCACCGGGTGCGTTTCTTGGTATGGGGCTGTTAATCGCGCTGAAAAATGTTATAGATAATAAACTTAAACAAAAACAAGCTATTGAAAAAGGCAGTATCGCCCGCGCCCGCGTTACCGGTGCGGCACAGTAACTATAATGAATAAACAAAAACGCATTGAAATCCTCAGCCGGCTGCGGGAAGCCAACCCTACCCCAACTACCGAGCTGGAATACAGCTCGCCGTTTGAGCTGTTAATTGCTGTACTGCTATCCGCTCAAGCCACCGATGTTGGTGTAAACAAGGCCACTAAGCACTTTTTCCCGGTTGCCCGCACGCCGCAGCAAATGCTGGATTTAGGCGTTGACGGCGTAAAGCACTATATTAAAACCATTGGCCTGTTTAATACCAAAGCCGAAAACGTAATTAAAACCTGCCGCATTCTGGTTGAACAACACGGCGGTGAAGTGCCTGAAAATCGCGAAGCCTTAGAAGCCCTGCCGGGCGTGGGCCGCAAAACCGCCAATGTGGTACTTAATACAGCCTTTGGCTGGCCCACCATAGCGGTCGATACCCATATCTTCCGCGTATCCAACCGTACTAAACTGGCACCTGGTAAAAACGTCGACGAGGTCGAACATAAATTACTTAAAGTAGTGCCAATGGAGTTTAAACTCGACGTGCACCACTGGCTAATCCTGCACGGCCGTTACACCTGCGTAGCGCGCAAGCCTAAATGTGGTTCTTGTATTATTGAAGACCTTTGCGAGTTCAAAGAGAAGACTGAATAGTGGCATTGCCGGTAACTTACGATACTCTATATATGCAGCCTTTAAAGCAGGTCAATAGTTGTCACATATTGACCTGAGAATACGTTTAATCTCTGCACAAATATTTATACTATTTTTATCACCACCTTGCCTTTGGCCCGGCCTTGCGCCAGATAGGCCAGTGCATCTTTTGCTTGTTCAAATGCAAACACTTGGTCGATCACTGGTTTAATTTGCTCAGTTTCGAGCAGTTTGCCGATTTCAGTAAGTTGAGCACCATCAGGACGCATAAACAGAAATGCATAGCTGACCTGACGTTTTTTCGCTTGCGCTATGATTTTACGGCTCATCAAACCAAAGACAAATTTCAACACAAAGTTCAACCGCTTGCTTTGCGCAAAGGCTTTATCCAGCGGGCCGACAAGAGAAACAATTTTGCTTCCGGATTTGAGAATGCCGATTGATTTCTCAATCGCATCGCCCTTGATAGTGCCAAGCACCATATCGTAATCCTGCAGCACTTTGTCGAATTCTTGTTGGGTATAGTCAATCACCTGGTCGGCGCCGAGGCTTTTTACTAATGCAACGTTTTTGCTGCTGGTGGTAGTAGCTACTTTCGCGCCAAAGTACTTTGCCAGCTGAATGGCAAAAGTGCCGATACCACCTGAGCCGGCCGGAATAAATACCTTCTGCCCGGGTTTAACTCCGGCCCGCTCTTTTAAGGCTTGCCATGAGGTAAGGCCGACCATAGGAATAGATGCAGCTTGCACAAAATCCAGATTTGCAGGTTTCAGTGCTGCCGCACTTTCAGCTACCACAGCATATTCGGCCACAGCACCAGTGCCGGTATCAAAAATGCTGGCAAATACCGCATCACCCACTTTGAAACGGGTAACCTGACTGCCTACTGCAGTTACCACACCAGCCAGATCGCTGCCTATAGTGGCGGGCAACTGAAAATGCAATACCGGTTTAAACATACCGGTCAGGATCATATTATCAATAGGGTTCAGGGCTGCAGCATGCACCTGTACCAGAATTTCGTTGGCTTTTAATGCCGCAGGGCGGGCAGTCGTGGCCAGTCCGACATCGGGCGACTTGCCATAACGCTTAAAGGTAAAAGCTTGCATGCTTTGATTCGTCATTTATTTATACTCCACAGCTATAGATTAAGCGGGTATGGGTTGAGCTGGCCATTGCTGATTTCGCCCTGTTATTTAGCTTTGTTACTTAGTAAAAACGCTACAGCTAAAAAAGCTTCAAGCACTACAGCGACCAGAATTTGAGCTGTGGCTGAGCCAGATTGCCATTCTAAAATTCCGAGTGTCGCCAATATTAAACAGGTCAGGCTCACCCCTTTAGCCAAAGCAAAGCGCGCTTTGGATGCTTCGGCATTTCTGGCTAGCAGCAGCATCAGAGCTATGCCGGCGTAAAAAGCGGCAGCACGACGACTGACTAAAACAGCGCCATCTGAATACTGCACTCCCCATTGCGTTAACATTAGCTCAGGCGCGGATATCCATACCGCACCTAAACCAAATAACAGCACTGAGCTGAGTATTGCTAAGTGCCGGAATGTCATACACCGTCTTCAACGGTATCAAGTTGCAGATTTTTACGCAGGCCTTTATCCAGTACTGAGGTTGGCGCAAACCGGCGTAGAAACCTGAGCTGACCTGCAGCTTTGCCAGCGGTATAGCGCCTTTTTGGCGTAGTTGCCTGAGCTGCTGTAACGACAACCTCTGCCACTACATCCGGGCTATCTCCGCCTTCCATCGCCTGCGCCACCACTTTAGCCAGCTTGGCGCGGATCTGGTCATACTCTGGTAGTTTGGCATCAGGCTCGACGTTATTGGCCTCAAACTGAGTTTTGGTAAAGGCAGGTTCGATCACTGAAACCCGGATACCACGAGTGCGTAATTCATGATCCAGCGCTTCTGAATAGCCTTCAACCGCATGCTTGCTGGCGGCATAAAGTGCCACGTAGGGCATAGGCACCAGACCGATGATCGAGCCCAGATTAATAATACGGCCGCAGCCCTGGCGACGCATATGAGGCACAACGGCACGGGTCATACGGACTATGCCGAAGAAATTGGTGTCAAAAATACTCTTGGCCTGTTCAAGTGAGCTTTCTTCAGCGCCTGCCGGTGCCACGCCAAAACCGGCGTTATTTACCAACAAATCGATGCGACCTTCCCGTCGTATCAATTCAGCAACCGCTGCTTTAACAGAAGCATCATCTGTGACATCAAGCGCCAGCATAGGGAAAAGCCCTTCGCCTGCTTTGCCACCCCGTCTGCTGGTGCCATACACAGTGTAACCAGCGGCCAGTAACTTTTTGGCCGAGGCTTCACCTATGCCAGAGGATGCGCCAGTAACCAGTGCTACAGCTTTAGTTTTCATAAGGTCTATTCCTTTAATACGTGATTGCTTAAGCAGTTTTGTAGCGCTCAGCGGCTTCTGCTTGTTTAATATCTGACAGCAGCGCCTGGCGTGTTGCATCCAGGTTATCCCAACGTTCAGCCTTGTGTAGTGGCGGTATGGTTACCCCTTCACGACGGTCAAAGCCAACCAGTGCTGCATCAACCAGTTCATCGACATGCATCATTTGGGAGAAATCACTGATGTCGATACCGGCACGTTGCCAAATCTCGGTATAAGTTCCGGCGGGCAGTACAGCCTGAACGTAAACGCCTTTTGCTGATAATTCCATACTCATACCCTGAGACAAGAACAGCACAAAGGCTTTGGTTGCACCATACACCGACATACCGAACTCAGGCGCCAGGCCCACCACTGAACTAATGTTGACGATCGAACCTTTCCCGGCTTGCACCAATCGGGGCGCTACAGCTGCCGCCAGCCGTGTTAAGGCTGTGGTATTCAGTGCAATCAGTTGATCGATGCTGCTTGAGGTTTGCTGAATAAAACCGCCAGACTGCGCTATACCAGCGTTGTTAATCAGAGTATCGATGCGGGGATCGTCTTGTAGCCGTTTTTCTACCTTGGCAAGGTCACCGGCTTTTGTCAGATCGGCCGGCAATACATCCACATGAATGCGGTAGTTTTGTTGTAAACGTGCTGCAAGTGCCTCCAGCTTGGCCTGGTCACGGGCAACCAGCACAAGATCATGGCCACGGCGGGCGAAGCGGTCTGCGTAGACAGCGCCAATACCAGTAGAAGCGCCAGTGATAAGAACGGAAGATGTTGTCATGTTATGTTACTCACAAATAGTTAGTTAAAGGCCAGCTTCGGCCAGTGTTGGGTAGTCTGTGTATCCTTTGGCACCCCCGCCATACAGCGTTGTGGCGTCCAGAGGATTTAAAGCGGCGCCGGTTTTTAATCGCTCGATCAAATCAGGGTTGGCGATAAATGGCCGGCCAAAGGCGAATAAGTCGGCCTTAGCTTCAGCTAGCTGAGCTGCAGCCAGCCCGACGTTGTAACCGTTATTGCCGATATAAGTTTGTTTGAAGCGTTGGCGTAGTGAATCGTAGTTAAAAGGTACGATATCGCGTGGACCACCTGTTGCCCCTTCGACAACATGCAGATACACCACACCCAGAGCACTGAGTTGGTCAGCAACATAATCGTATTGTGGCTGCGGGTTAGTGCATGAAATTGCATTGGCCGGTGAGACAGGAGAAATACGCACGCCGGTGCGTTGTGCTCCAATGGCTTTAATCACGGCCCGAGTCACTTCCAGCAACAGGCGGGCACGGTTTTCAACTGAGCCACCGTAAGCGTCAGTGCGCTGGTTAGCACCGTCTTTGAGGAATTGCTCCAACAGGTAGCCATTGGCGGCATGGATCTCAACACCATCAAAACCTGCGGTGATGGCATTGACAGCTGCCTGACGGAAATCTTCAATAATGCCAGGCAGTTCTGCCAGTTCCAGCGCTCGCGGCACTGAGACATCATGAAAACCGTTATTCACAAAGGTTTTTGTCTCTGCGCGGATCGCTGAAGGAGCCACAGGCGCTGCACCACCAGGCTGTAAATCAACATGAGAGATACGGCCAACGTGCCACAGTTGCACAAATATTTTTCCACCTTCGGCATGCACCGCGTCTGTTACTTTACGCCATGCATCGATCTGAGCCCGGGTGTAGATCCCCGGAGTATCCTGGTAGCCCTGAGCTTGTGCCGAAATTTGCGTTGCTTCAGTAATCAACAAGCCAGCTGATGCACGCTGTGCATAGTAGGTGGCGGCAAGCTCACCTGGTACTAAGCCTGATCCGGCACGATTACGTGTCAGTGGCGCCATCACGATGCGATTGGCCAGTTCGAGCGAACCAAGCATGTAGGGTTGAAATAAACGAGCGTTAGTCATGGTCTGGGTTTTCCATTTGGGTGCTGGTAATGGCCGTTATGATGATACTCATAATCTAAAATGTCAAACACTTTGATTATGATCATAATCAAAGTATACTGCGGCGATGATTTTTCAGAAGGTGCGAAAGCTATGAAAGTGACAAAGGCGCAGGCACGGGAAAACCGTGAGCGTATTGTGGAGACGGCCTCGATGTTGTTTCGCGAACGCGGTTATGACGGTGTTGGAGTCGCCGAGTTAATGGCTGCTGCTGGTTTTACCCACGGCGGCTTTTACAAACACTTTGGCTCTAAGGCTGACTTGATGGCTGAAGCCGCAGCGTGTAGTTTTGCCAGGTCGGCGGAACAAAGTACTGAGCTTAATATCGCCGATTTTATAAAGCAGTACTTGTCCCGTGAGCATAGGGATACGCCAGCCCAAGGTTGCACTATGGCTGCATTATGCGCAGATGCAGGACGTCAGTCAGAAGTGATCAAACAGACATTTGCAGTTGGAATCGAAAATCAACTGGCTACTTTGGCAGACAAAGATGCCGACTTGAGCAAAACTGAACAGCACCAAGCCAGAGCTAACAGAATTGCTGCTTTTGCACAGGTTGTCGGCGCTATAGTGTTGTCACGAGCTTGCCCGGATGACTCAGCTTTAGCGGATGAAATTTTGGATGTTTGCCGGACTAAAATTCTTGGTCAGTATGACCAATAGTTAAGCACTCGTCGCTGCCATGTAAGTCAAGAAAATATGTTAAGAACCGCTACCGCACTGCTATAGTGGGCTGGCCCACTATAGCGGTAGATAGGCATATATTCCGCGTATCTAACCGCACTAAACTGGCACCCGGGAAAAATGTCGACGAGGTCGAGCATAAATTACTTAGAGTAGTGCCGGACGAGTTTAAACTCGACGTTCACCACTGGCTGATATTGTATGGCCGCTACACCTGCGTAGCACGCAAGCCTAAATGTGGTTCTTGTATTATTGAAGACCTTTGCGAGTTTAAAGATAAGACTGAATAGTGACGATTCACACCTTGCCCAAAGATGAACCGATAGTCACTCCAAAACTCATGATAAGAACAGCAGCAACAAATACCGCTAACACGAACAGGCCAGTTTTATGGGCTTTTGGTACAGAGCTATCCTGCAGGGGCAGCAGAATATGTTACCATTGCCCCCTGCACTGCGAGTTGAAAGACAAAACTGATTAGGAGTTTGTATGAGAATGCTACATACCATGCTGCGCGTGGGTAACCTGGAAAAATCCATCGCTTTTTATACCGAAGTGCTGGGTATGAAGCTGCTGCGCCAGTCAGAAAACCCTGAGTATAAATATACGCTGGCGTTTGTCGGCTATGGCGACGAAAGCGAAAATACCGTATTAGAGCTGACCTGGAACTGGGATACCGATAGCTACGATTTAGGCAATGCCTATGGCCATATCGCTTTGGAAGTGGAAAACGTGTACGAGGCCTGCAATAAAATCCGCGCTAAAGGTGGTGTAATTAGCCGTGAACCCGGCCCGGTAAAAGGCGGTACTACAGAAATCGCCTTTGTGCGCGACCCGGATAACTACGCCATAGAGCTTATTCAGAAAAAAGAGCGTTACGACACGCTTTAATACTACGGCTACATCACCAGTATAAAGCCAGCGTCAGCTGGCTTTAGTACTTAGGCTGAGCGGCAAAATCTTCCAGCCGCTGAATAATCGCTTCAGCATACACCGGCTGATATAACTTACGCATAGTGCCATCACGGTAACTTTGCTCTAATGCCTGCTGCCAGCGGGCAATACGCTCATCAGTAATATCACGGGAAAAGGCCAGATAGCGTTTACGTTCGCTCAGGTATTTCACTAATACCAGTTGGCTACCTCCTGCGGCTACTGCGCTGATAAACTCAGGCAGTGACAGCTCATTAACAGCCGTTAAATCGACCCTGCCCAACAATAACATTTCCAGGCAATCGCCGGATTTGCTGGTTAAGATCAGGTTTTTACCTTCGCTAAAGCCCAGCCGCTTTATCTCTTCTACCGTAGCAGAATTGCGGTAACTGCAAGCAGTGTAATGCCGTGCTAACACATTAAGATCCGGTCGCTCACCCAGCCGCTCTTCTAAGCCATACAGCGAAATTTGATAATGCTTCAGCGGGCCAACCCATTTAAACCAATGCTCGCGTTCAGGCGTGCGCACCGTTTCAAACAACGCTGTATTGTTTGTTGTTCGGGCGATGCTAAGTGCCCTGCCCCACGGCATCAGGTGTATATTGCCGGGCTCAGCCAACCGTTGTTGCAGAATGCTGATAAGCTCTGTGGTAACACCGGCTACCTTGCCCTTTTCATTCAGGTATTCGCCGGGTGGATTGTGCTCGGTTAAAAAATGTATCGGCTGCTGCGCATAACAAGCTACAGATAGCAACGCCACAAGTAAACCTTTGCCAGCGTTTGAAAAAAATCGTCTTGCAGACTTCATTCAGCACCATTGGTTAACAGCATTAAACTTTCATAACAGTTTAATAACACAGACACCATTAAAAGAAAACCAAAACAACAACTTAGCTGTAAAGCATAAGGTAAATTAATCCAGTGTGATCCAGACTTTTTCGTTCAGTGACATGGCAAGATTATTATCGTAGTACGCCGCCTCATTGATAAAGGTTGGGTATACAGTAGTGTCACCGTCATAGTAAATCTCGGTGCCGTCAAACAGAGTAAAAATAGGGTCGCCCGGATTTATCGGCTGGTAGTCTTTGTCCTGCACATTTTTATGCACCATACCGAGGCGCTCACCTTTGTCATTCATTGGCAGTTTAATGCTGTGTAAATAACGAAAGGCTTCGGTTTGTTTCGGTAACGCCGGTAAGCTGTTGCTGTTATATAGTTCAGCAAAGTCGAGAATATGCTGTGTCATGCAGTCCATCAGCTCTAATACATCCTGGCGCAGCACTGATTGCGGTTGTGGGCCAACTTCAACTAACACGCCATAACGCCCGACAGTACACATCAGCGCGTGCTCTTCTGCAGCAAAGTGATCTTCATCACGCGAGATAATCGCCTCGGGCATCATCATCTTTACATAGGCCGCCAGTTGATTATAAAACGGGCCGGCTTGGGTCAGAATTAAACAGGCGCCCATATTACTGGTGGTGTTGTGTAAATCAATCAGCAAATCAGTTTTAGCATCGCCTTTGGGGCCTAATTGGGCATTAAGTACTTTAGCGCGGCTTTGCTCGTAATTGGCAAGCCGGGGGTTGGCTAAATCGGTATTTTTAAACTGACGGTTTAAATCACTGTGCAGATAGCGCTTATTGGCATAATGCGCCTCGGGATTGGCCCACACCAGTTCAGTATTAAAGCTGGCGCGACTGGCTAAATCTGGTTTAGCCTGATATTGCTTGATTAAATAAATACCCGAAAATTCATTGCCATGCACGCCACCGACGATGGCAACCTGTTTTATTTTATCCATAACTATGCCTATAACCGCTCTGTTATACCAAGCCTGTGCTTAGCCTAAATCAAGAGCGTTATTATGACCAGTGTGCTGAAGAAAAAGAATAGATTAAGAATTTAAATGCTAAAAATAAGCATATAAATGCACATCAGGCTGCAGGTTGCGCCAGTTCTAAGGAGTTGTCTGAAATATGCACTAATTCGTTATGCAAAATTTGTTGCGCCTGGCAGATACATTTACCACATTGGCTGCCAACACCGGTGCATATTTTCAGTTCGCGCATAGTCGATACACCTTCGGCCACCTTTTGTTTAATGGCTTTGTCAGTAACAGCTTTGCATAAACACACGTACATAACAGCACTCCGGATAACAGTACGCGAGCATTTTAATATTATTAAGAACCATTATCAATAGTATTTGTGAACTTGAATCGTTACTAATAACAACGCCAGCATAAAGCTGGCGTTGTACTGATGTAAAACTGATTCACTGAATTAACGAAACAGCACTTTTTCCTGTTGGAACCAATGTACACAAAAGCCGATAGCTACAGCAGCCAGCACCAGCGTAGAGCCGAAGATCAGCGCCAGCATAGCGTAATCGGCGGTGCCTTTAATCAACTCTTTAATGGCCAATGCCACGTTCATAATAGGTACCAGCGCCGTTTTACCGTTTAACTCAACACCCGGCATCATCGCGGCAACCAGCGGCAAAAAAATCATAATCGACAACGGACTGATATAGTTTTGCGCCTCTTTAAAGGTGCGGGCGTAGATAGAGATGGCCAGCAACAACGCAGCAAATACTGCGGAAATGGGCAGTAGCAGCGAGAAAATCAACAGCAGCTCAGTAATCGCAATGGCAGACATCGCCTCCTGCACCACGGCCATCCCACCAAAAGAGCCGATAATAGCCCCCCAAATCCCGAAGCTGCCCACAGTGATCAACGCCCCGACCAGGCCGGTGGTCAGTACCGTTAAAAACTTACCCAACACTATGCTGACACGGCTTATCGGACAAATCAGTAAGGTTTCCAGCGTGCCACGCTCTTTTTCACCGGCGCCCATATCAATGGCGGGGTAAGACGCGCCGAGCAAACATAGCGGAATTAAAATATAAGCGATAACAGCACCGAATTTTTCACCGATATTCTCCCGCTTCGCCGCGGTATCCACTTTTTGCACATCAACCGGTTTTATAATGGCCGCCAGCTTTGCCGGGTCGACATTTAACTGCGTTAAGGTGTCACGTTGCAGCTGTTCATTAAAATCGGCCAGCAGGTCGGTAAAGTAACGGTACATAAAATCAAATTGTGATGACTGGTTATAAATAACCTGCCACTGCGCTTGCTCAACCAGCTGGCGCTTAGCAGAAAAGTCTGCCGGTACTACTATTGCCACATCAAATTCGTCGTTGCGGATAGCGTCTACCAGCTCGGCTTCTGTGGTTTTGTCTGTCGTTAGCTGTTTAAAATTTTTGTGATAAAACAAGGCATCGGCAAACTCCGGTGCTTGCTGCGCGTTAATAATTACATAGCGGTGCTGCTCTTGCATGGCTTTGTTGGTGGTGCTGGACAACACCAGGCCCATTACGCCAAAGATCACCGGAAAGATAAAGATCGGCAGCAAAATCACAAAGATCAGCGTTTTTTTATCACGCATCAGTTCAGTAAGTTCTTTAAAATAAACCTGCCACATTTATGCTGCTCCTTGCTGTTGTGTGCTGACACTGCCCTGTAACACCGATAAAAACGCTTCGCGTAAATCACCGCTGCCGGACAAAGCTTTAAACTGCTGAATATCGCCGGAAAAGGCGCTGATACCTTTATCAATCACTACCACCCGGTCACACAAGGAGGCCACTTCATCTAAATGGTGGGTAGAAAAAATTACCGGCGTACCGGCTGCTTTTAAGCCTTTAATAAAATCCAGTACCGTTTGCACCGTCATAATATCCAGCCCTGTTGTGGGTTCATCCAGAATAACCACTTTCGGGCTGTGCACTACGGCACGGGCAATAGCAGTTTTTTGTTTCATGCCGGTAGACATATTGTCAGCCCGACGGTTAGCAAAATCATGCATATTTAACAACGTAAACAACTCATCGATGCGCTGCTTTAATGCGCTTTCGCTCATACCGTGCAAACGGCCGAAATAGGCGATATTTTCAAACGCCGTTAACTTACCGTATAAACCGGTATCCGCCGACAAAAAGCCAATTTGCTGCCGCGCTTTTACCGGTTGTTTCAGTACATCGACGCCGTTTAACAGCACAGAGCCGGCATCAGGTTTCAGCGCCGTAGACAGCATACGTAAGGTAGTAGTTTTACCGGCGCCGTTTGGCCCCAACAATCCCAACACCTCACCGCTGCCGCAGCTGAAACTGACATTACGCACTGAGTGAAAGGCGTCTTTGCTGTAACGTACATCTTGTTTTTCAGTATCTGATAACTTGTTGCTTTTACTAAGCACAAAGGCTTTGGCTAAATCCTGAATATCAATCATGCAACCATCCTGTTGTTAAAGCCGCTAAGTGCTGCGCTGCGGCCGGAAGTAGTCAGTATTGTGATAAAAACCGGTGCTTTCATTGTCGTTATACCAGCCCGGAACGCCCAGTAATGGCAAAGGCGTTAGCTGTTGATTATCAAGAAGTACTGCTTCGTTAGCAATTTGTTCATGCAATTTATCATCAACAAAACTGTAAGCAGCTGTTAAAGGCCAGCGGCTAAAACCATCCGGCACTTTAATAAATATCGTTTTAGCGGTTAAGCCGATAAAAGGCAATGTGGCCATCTCGTAAATAGCATGGCCAAATATCATTGGCCTTATACCCTGCCACCAGTCGCTGCGATTTGTGACAAAACTCTGCTGCCATTGGTGTTGGCGCAGCAGGTCAGCATGCTGGCTGGCTTTAGGTTCCAGGCAAATCACTACACCACACTCATCAAACAAGGTGAGTTTATTACGTAATTTACTGCGCTGCTTTAAACCATGCAGAGCAATTTCTGCCATATGTAGCTGATTTAGCAGCGCCTTGGTTTTCGGAAATAAACACCAGATCAGCGCACCAAAAAAGTCGTGCCAGTTGTCTTTGCGGGTAGGTATGCTCCTGGTGGCATAAATATATTCCTCATAATAACGGCCATCGCTACTAAGCGCGTCATTATCAACAAAACATACGCCAGATTGCGCTCTGTACTGATTAAGCCAATCAATATCGGGGTAGTGTGCCAACTGCTCAATAATGAAGTGCTTACAGAGATCAGCAAATATCGGGTTAGTTTGCAGCAGCGCGCTGTCCCAATCTGCAGGAGGCATAAAGCGGATTTTTACTTCAGTTTTTTGCATAAGCAGTCTTATTTGTTGCAGTTGCTGAAAACCCTCAGCATGAATTACTTACAAAAAGCGCGAAAAAGCGCTTGCAATTTTAGCATGGCATGGCACATTCAGGGGGTGCGTTTAGACGTACATACTGCCAAAACTAATTAATAGAGGTTATCATGTGTTCGATATTCGGGGTGCTTGACATCAAAACTGATGTTAAAGCCTTGCGCCAGCAGGCGCTACAGTTATCCAAGTTATTACGTCACCGCGGGCCAGACTGGTCTGGCGTGTGGAATAACGACAATGCCATTTTAGTGCACGAGCGCCTGGCGATTGTAGATACTGAAAATGGTGCCCAGCCTCTGATTAATGATAATCGAAATCACATTCTGGCAGTGAATGGTGAGATCTACAATCACAAGCAGCTCGAAAAGCAGCTGGCAAGCCCTTACCCATTCAAAACCAAGTCAGACTGTGAAGTGATATTACCGCTATATCTGGAGCATGGCGCTGACTTTATTGATCAGCTGCAGGGCATGTTTGCCTTTATTTTGTATGACGCTGAGCAAAATCGCTACCTGATTGCCCGCGACCATATCGGTATTATTCCGCTGTACTACGGTTACGACGAACACGGCCAGCTGTTTGTCGCGTCGGAGTTAAAAGCTTTAGTACCGGTGTGCAAACAAATTAAAGAGTTTCCGCCGGGTCACTACTTCGACAGCAAAATAGGCGAGCTGCGTAAATATTATCAGCGTGACTGGCAAAGCTATGAAGCGGTAAAAGATAACCCGGCCAGTTTAACTGAGTTAAAAGCCGCGCTGGAGCACAGCGTGAAAAGTCACTTAATGTCAGACGTACCCTACGGAGTCTTACTGTCCGGCGGCCTGGACTCTTCGCTTATTTCGGCTATTGCACAGCAATTTGCCAAACGCCGCGTAGAAGATAATGACGAGTCTGAAGCCTGGTGGCCGCGTTTACACTCTTTTGCTGTGGGGCTTGCCGGTTCGCCGGATTTACTTGCCGCGCAAAAAGTAGCCGATGCCATAGGGACAGTGCACCACACGGTACACTTTACTGTGCAGGAAGGCCTGGACGCGCTGCGTGATGTGGTGTATTTCCTTGAGACTTACGATGTCACCACCATTCGGGCCTCTACGCCGATGTATCTGATGGCGCGTAAAATTAAGGCTACCGGCATTAAAATGGTACTGTCGGGTGAAGGTTCTGATGAGCTGTTTGGCGGCTATCTGTATTTCCATAAAGCACCCAACGCCAACGAGTTCCATGAAGAAACCTTACGCAAGTTAGACCGGCTGCATATGTTCGACTGCAACCGTGCCAACAAAGCCATGTCGGCCTGGGGCATTGAAGCCCGCGTGCCCTTCCTCGACAAAGACTTTATGGATGTGGCCATGCGCTTAAACCCACAGGCAAAAATGTGCGGTGGTGGCAAAATGGAAAAACATATTCTGCGTCAGGCATTTGATGGCTTGTTACCGAATGAAATATTGTGGCGTCAAAAAGAACAGTTCTCTGACGGTGTGGGTTACAGCTGGATTGACAGCTTAAAAGCCCATGCGGAAAAAGAAGTGACCGATCAACAAATGGCTACTGCCAGCTTCCGCTTTCCGGTGAACACGCCGGACAGCAAAGAGGCCTATTACTACCGGGTTATTTTTGAAGAGCACTTCCCGCACGCCGGCGCTATCGCCTGTGTACCGGGGGGTAAGTCAGTCGCCTGCTCTACTCCTGAAGCATTAGCCTGGGATGCTAAAATGGCACAAATGACCGATCCGTCCGGCCGTGCCGTGCGCGATGTGCACACTCAAGCCTATTAAGCTGTAAGCTAAAACAAAAAGGCCACGCAATTGCGTGGCCTTTTTATTTCCCTTAACCTCAATACATCAGTCTTGCTGCATCTGCGCTATGCGGGTATCAATTTTGCGCTCTTTACTGCGAAACAGGTTTTTCACATCTTCCAGTATTACATACAGCGCCGGTATCAGTACCAGGGTAATAATGGTGGCGAACAAAATACCAAACGCCAGTGACACCGCCATCGGCACCACAATTTTTGCCTGTAAGCTCTTTTCCAGCACTATCGGCGCCAGGCCGACAAAGGTGGTAAGCGAGGTAAGCAATATTGCACGGAAGCGCTGCGCACCGGCTTGTGAAACTGCCTGACGGATAGATAACCCTTCCTCGCGCGCTTTATTAACAAAGTCGACCATTACCAGCGAGTCGTTTACCACCACCCCGGCCAGCGCTACCAGGCCAAAGATCGACATAATACTCATACTCAGGCCAAGCACCATATGCCCTACTACAGCACCGACTAAACCAAACGGGATCACGCTCATAATAATAAGCGGCTGACTGTACGATTTAAGCGGTACTGCCATTAAGGCATAGATACAGAACAGCGCGAACACACCGGCTTTGAGTAAATCAGCTTGCGCATCCATTTCGTCCTGGCTGGCACCATCGAGCTCACCGGTCACGCCTTCATACTTATCAGTAATTTCTTTAATCACCGTTTTACGCATTTCTCCTACCACCTTACCCGGCTCCACTGTGGTTTTATCGGCAGCTGCGGTAATAGTAACAGCGCGTTCGCCATTTACACGGTTAATGGCACTGAAACTGGGCTGCATAGTATAGCTGGCGACCTGAGCAAACGGGATTTCACCACCGTCTGCGGTGCGAATGCGCATATTTTCCAGGCTGCCGACAGAGCTGCGATCGGTACGCGGATAACGCACCATCACTTTGACTTCTTCGCCGTCGCGCTGCACGCGCTGCGCTTCGGCACCGTAAAAGCCATACCGTACCTGACGCGCCACATCGGCCAGCGTTAAGCCCAAAATATGCGCTTCAGGTTTCAGCTGCAGCACAATTTCGTCATTGCCGCCCAGCAGGTTGTCTTCAATATCGTACACTCCGGCATATTCAGCTAAGCGCGATTTTAACTCTTCAGTTGCCAGCTTCAGGTTGTCCAGATTAGTGCCACGCAGTTGCAGCGCTATATCGGCAGCACCACCACCACCGGTTGAAGCATTAATTTTAAAGGCTTTTAATCCCGGAATTTCCGGCATTTCAGCGCGCCAGCGATTGGCAATTTCAAAGCCGTCAATTTCACGGCCTTCGCTCTTTTCCAGCTCAACCACTAACTGGCCACCGGTATCGCTTTCAAGGAACATTAGCCTGTGCTTGACGATATCTTCGTCGTATTCTGCATTAAGTTTATCATTTGCCCTTACCAGCGCGGCCTCTGCTTCACGCATAGCATTAACCGTAGCCTGATTGGACGAGCCTTCCTGCATAGTCAGGTTAGCATTGATAAAGTCACTGGGAATATTCGGAAAAAATACCCATCGTACCAAACCACCGCCCAGCACGCCAAACATCAGGATCAGCATGGCAAAAAACGCTGCCATGGTGATATAACGATACTGAATACAACGTTCGACAAAAGGTTGATAGCGCTTGGTAACAAAACTCTGCATGGCACGAGCTACGGCTTCGCGCACCGCTTTTAAACCATTACTGCAAGCACGGCCGGCACTGTAAAATAAACCTTTGCGGTTTGGGTCCCACGGCTTGGTGTCCATATTAACAATGTGCGCCGGCAGGATCATTTTCGATTCGACCAGCGAGAAAATCAGACAGAGTACTACCACCCAGGCAATAGAACCCCAAATCGGCGCCTGGGCACCGCCCACCATTAACATCGGTGTAAAAGCCGCGATAGTCGTTAACACGCCGAAGGTGGCAGGCATGGCTACTTTTTTCGCCCCGGCGATAACAGCTTCGGCCGATTTACCGCGTTTCTCAATTTCACTGTAGGCACTTTCACCGATAATAATGGCGTCATCCACCACTATGCCCAGCACTAAGATAAAACCAAACAGGCTGATCATATTGATCGAAACATTAAACAAGGGCAACGGCAGCATGGCCATAGCACCGAGAAAACAAACCGGAATACCCACCATAACCCAGAACGCAATACGAAACTCGAGGAACAATGTTAAGGCCAGCAGTACCAAAAACGCGCCCATCAGCAGGTTATTGCTCATCAAATCCAGCCGGCCCTGCAGGTAGTAACTGGAGTCACCCCAATGGGCGATGGATACCGACGGTGGTAGCTCTTTCTGTTTGCGTTCAACGTAGGCTTTTACCTGTGCGGCAATTTTCAGTGTATTGTCATCGCCGACCGCATCAACACGGATTGATACCGAGTTTTTACCATCAAAGGTGGATAAGTCTTCACGCTCAATAAAGCCATCATTAATAGTGGCAATATCTTTTAAGGCTAAGCGGGTGCCGTCAGCAAATGTCAGCAGGACTATATCTTCAAAGTCCTGCGCAAAGTACGCCTGACCTTTGGTGCGCAGCAAAATATTGCCGCTCTCAGATTTGATAGAACCACCGGGTAAGTCAACCGAACTGCCACGGATGGCCGTGACAACCTGATCAAATGTCAGACCGTACTCTTTTAATTTCAGCTCAGACAGTTCGATAGCAATTTCATAATCACGTGCGCCTACCACATCCACTTTGCTGATGCCGGGCAGCTTTTTCAGCTCATCGCGCACATCTTTTGACAGTTCTTTCAATGTGCGCTCACCGGCATCACCATACAGCGACAACCACATCACATTACTTTGAAACCTTACGCGGTACACCACCGGTTTTTCGGTTTGTTCCGGCAGCGACGATATCGCCGAGACCTGAGTTTTAATCTCGTCCATCACCTCCTGAATATCGTAGTTGCTGGCAATCTCGGCACGTACCGTTGCCAACCCCTCAACCGCAGTAGAGCGGATGCGTTTAATACCGTTAACGCCCCGCAAGCTTTCTTCAATTTTTTCTATAACACCGCTTTCCACCTCTTGTGGTGCTGCGCCAAGATACGGCACACGGATATTGACTTGTTCCAGCACTATTTCGGGGAAAATCTGCTTTTTAATGGTAAAAAGCGATGCCACACCAGCCACCAGAATAATTGCCATCAATAAATTTGCTGCCACGCTGTTGCGGGCAAACCAGGCAATAATGCCCTTATTGGTATCCATGGCTTACTCCTTAACCTGGCTGGTCAGCACGGCAGCATCCGGGTTCGCCGCTTTCTCTGCCAGTTGTGCCGCTTCATCTGCTGCAACCCGCACCAAAGTACCCGCCAGTGGGTTGGCAATAGCAGAGGTAGCTAACCGGTCACCTTCAGTAAAGCCGGAGCGGATATACGCCGAGTGTTCGTCAGCACGTTCTAACACTACCGCGCGAAACTGTAACTGGTTGTCTTTGTCCACCACCAGCACCTGTTGCTGCGCTAACAGCAAATGCCGCGGGATCACCACCACCTGTTCGGTTGCGTCACCCAATATTTGCGCCTGGACGAAACGACCGAAACGCAATGGCGCGTGTTTTTGGTTCACACGTTGGTAAGGGTCGGTTACTTCAGCAACGGCATAAATTACCCGGCTGCGTGCATCCAGTACGCCTTCAGTGCGCACTAATTTTGCCGGCCACTGCATAATGCGGCCGGCTACCGCGGCAGTTAACACTACTTCCGGTTCGATGTTGTCGTTGGTAAAGTCCGGCACCTGTAAAAAAGCCAAATCATTATCGGTTAGCGGTAAACGAATTTCCGCTACGTCAGTGCCGTAAATCATACCGACACTGGTACCGCGGCTGATAAACTGGCCCAGGTTAGCATCGCGGCTTTTTACCATGCCGGCATAGGGTGCGCGAATTTCAGTGCGGGCCAGGTCACGTAATGCCCGCTCCAATTCTGCTTCCGCCGAACGCACTGTCGCAAGGGCACCGGCCAGTTGTGGCCGGCGTAACCCTAATTCCGGAGCTTTACCGGCGGTAAAAGAGCGCCACTCCTCTTCCGCTACACGACCACGGGCTTTTTCCTCTTCCAGGGCTGATTGCGCGTTAGCCAAGCTGGCTTCTGCCGCTTTTACATTGGTTTGATAATCTGCCTGCTCTACCCGCACCAGCAAATCACCTTTGTTAAAAAAGCCACCTTCGATAAAGTTTTCTGCCACTGCCACAATACGGCCATTAACTTCAGAGCTTAAACTGGTTTCCAGTTTGGGTTGCACGGTACCTTGCGATTGAATGCGATACACCAAATCCTGCGGCTTTATCGTGTCGGCGTTCACCAGAATAGCCGGCCGTTGTTCTTCTTTTTTCTCCGGCGGCTTGCGCATACTGGTTAAACTCATTGATGCCACCACGGCCACGGCAATAATGACCACGGGAATAGCGATTTTTATAATTTTTGCTGCCATCTTTTTTGTCTTCCACAATGCTGTTTTACTGCCGATATACTAAAACGCCACCGCAAGAAAGTAACGCTGTGAATGTTACGCTTTGTATCAGTGTAGGTAACAGCCGTTGCAAACACCGCATCTGTGGCAGAAAAAAGCCATTTGGCACACTTAATCGAACGCCCGTGGTTATTAGCTTGCCACTAAATTCAGCTGTTACTAATGCTCAGTTGCATGCTTTTACCAGCAGCCCGACAAGTCAATCGGCATAATATCTTGTTACAACTGCAACACAACTTTACTGCCGGCAAACAAGATCACTTTTGTTATATCAACCTTTAAAAGGATTATTTGCGAAGCAAGAAAAAATTACCTAAGGTGATTCACATAACAAAGTGGTCATTATTTCATCATAAAGACCCGACATGATAGACAAGGTTATAGCGCTTTGAGCACACATTAAGGGAAATACTATGAGTATCAGTAAGCAATATCTGAAGACCAAGCCATTGTGCAAAGTAACGTTTACCTTGCCGGCGCACCGGCTGGAAAATATTGAACAAGTGGCCTTGCTGGGCGAATTTAATGACTGGGATCCGGTCGCGTTACCAATGAAGAAAAGCAAAAGCGGCGATTTTACCGCAACGTTGAATTTAGAAAAAAATAAAGCTTATCAATTCCGCTATTTGGTAAACGGTGGCACCTGGCTGAACGATGACGCCGCTGACAGTTATCAACCGTCGCCGGTATCTTATGATCATAACTCGGTAGTGCTGTTATAAAAGCACAGTTATAACAGAACGGTTGTAACCGACATTTACGGGCAGCCCGCGCTGCCCGTTTGTTTATCACGCTATATCAGCATTTTTGCAGTACTAAACAGCCCACTGAGTAACCCGCACCAAACGAGCACAAAATGGCATGCTCGCCTGAGTTAATACCTTGCTTATATTTATGGAACGCAATAATTGAGCCGGCTGAGGCGGTATTGGCATAGGTATCCAGCACCAGGGGGGCCTCTTCTGGCAGCGGATCGCGGCCGAGAATTTTCTTCGCGGCAAAAATATTCATATTAATATTGGCCTGATGTAGCCACAATCGCTTCAGTTGCTCCGGTTTAACCTGCTGCTCTGCCATTTCGGCCTGAATAACATCAGCCACTATCGGCAGCAACTCTTTAAACACTTTGCGGCCCTGTTGTTTAAAAAACGGTACCAGGGGATCATCCGGTAAACAATGTTCGGTATAACCGACATCGCAACGGATGTTGTTGGAAAACTCTGTTTTCAGCCGCATGCCGTTGATGCGATATGCATTATCCGCTGTGCAGCTGTCTTCTGCTTCAATGATGGTAGCAGTACACACATCACCAAAAATAAAATGACTGTCGCGGCTGCGGTAATTCACCTGTGGCGAGGCAAATTCCGGGTTCACTACCAATACCACTTTAGCCGTGCCGCCACGAATAGCATTTACCGCGTTGCTGATGGCAAAGGTAGCAGACGAGCAGGCCACATTCATATCAAAAGCGTAACCGGCAACACCCAATAGTTGTTGCAGCTCAATTGATAATGCCGGGTAAGGTCGCTGCATATTTGAGGCGGCACAGATAATCAAATCAATATCTGCAGCAGTTTTATTGGCTTGCGCCATGGCTTCACCCGCAGCCGACAGCGCCATCTCTACCATTTCCGGCGCTTGTTCTTCAGTGCGGCGGTCAAATACCGGCCGCATCAGCTCAACGTCTAAAATACCGTCTTTGTACAACACATGCCGCGCTTTAATGCCGGAGGCTTTTTCAATAAATTCGCTGCTGGAGTGCTCCAGCGCCGGCGTTTCACCACGGCCAATAGCGTCGGCATGTTGCGCATTAAACTGGTCTACATACTGGTTGTAGCTGGCTACCAATTCGTCGTTGGTAATAATATGCTGAGGCGTAAACAGGCCCGAGCCGCTGATAACAACACTTTTCATAGTACTGCCCTTGTCAGATGGCGGTTTTACTACCGCTTTACAATGTCGGCAGTATAACTGAAATCAGCCCTTCAGTTGTACCATGCTGTTGTATTATCCGCATATTAGCCTGCCTGTTCAGTCTCGATTTATGCAACACGGTATACATTAGCAAGCTGTGTGAGCCATAATAGCCCCGCATTCAATTTTTTTTCATTTTCTTAATACGGGATTTTTCCACGTCGATGCCAAACCGCGGTTTCCTTATTTCAACAATGCTGGCAGCCATACTAAGCGTTAGTTCTCCCGCGCGTTCAGATACAACATATCAGTTTAAAATCAGCGGTGTGGATGGCGCTTTGCGCGACAATATCGATATTTATCTGCAAAAATATACTGATGCCGACCATACGCCCGGCTTGCGGTTTCAAACCACATTACAGCAGGAAATCCAGACCGCTTTACAGGCGCTGGGCTATTACCACAGCGAAATCAGCATAACCCACGACAAAGCCACACCACGGCTACTGCAAATTAACGTACAAGCCGGTGAGCCGGTGCGTATCAGCGAAAGCGACATACAATTATCCGGCGATGCCACAACCGACAGCGATTTTGCCGCCTTACTGGCAACTCAGGCACCTAAGCAAGGCCAGGTACTGCACCATGGCGCCTATGATGGTTTCAAAAGTGCCTTAAAAAGTCTGGCACTGCGCAAAGGCTACTTTGACGCTGATTTTACCCAAGCCCGGCTTGAGGTCGCGCCTGAGCTTAAACAAGCTTTTGTCCGTTTACACTTTAACTCCGGTACGCGCTACAAATTTGGTGACGTCAGTTTTAGTGGCAACCAAATAGCAGAGCCCGGGCTACGCTCTTTAGTGCCGTTTAACCACGGTGATCATTATCTGGCCAGTCAGTTGGGCGAGTTTAACCAGGCATTAGCCGCTACCGGCTGGTTTTCGTCCATTTTAGTTGAGGGCGACACCACACAGATGCAGGATTTTACGCTGCCGATTAACGTGGCGCTGCAACCGGAACGGCGCAACATTATAGAAACCGGTATCGGCTACTCTACCGATGTAAAAACCAGGTTGAAACTAAACTGGAATAAGCCCTGGCTAAATAAAGCCGGCCATAGTCTGAGCAGCAAGCTGGCGCTGTCCGAGATAGAGCAAAGCGTAGAGGCTGCCTACAAACTGCCTTTGGCCAGCGTTGCCAACGACTTTTATCAGGTACAGCTGGGTTTTAAGAATCGTGATAATCAGGACACGCAAAGCCGTGAGTCTAACCTGGCATTAGAGCGCCACTGGTTGCTGAAAAGTGACTGGTACCGTACAGCGTCTGTACGTTGGTTGTATGAAGACTTTGTCCAGGCAGACCAAAATGACAGCATCAGCCTGATTATGCCGGGGTTAAGTTACAACCGCACCAAACAGTCAGGCGGGCCAATGCCCTCCTCTGCCAACCGCATATTGCTGGGAGTTGAGGTATCAGATGAAGCCTGGGGCTCTGATGCCAGTTTTGTGCGCTTGCGCAGCCGTTTGGGCTGGATTGGCAGTGCCGGTAATAATCATCGCTTTGTTACCCGGCTTGATGGCGGTGCTATTCTGATGGAAGGTTTGTCGCAACTACCGCCTTCACTCCGTTTTTTTGCCGGTGGCGATAACAGTATCCGTGGTTACGGCTATGAAACCGTATCGCCACGTAACAGCGATGATGAGCTAACCGGCGGGCGCTATATGGCAACCGCGGCGCTGGAATATCAGTACCGTGTTAAAGGTAACTGGTGGCTGGCGGCATTCAGTGATTACGGTAGCGCCTGGGATGATAAGCCCGATTGGGTGCAGGGCGTCGGTTTCGGCGTGCGCTGGGCCTCTCCCGTAGGCCCGGTGCGGCTTGACCTGGCCTGGGGACTGGATGGCCCGGACAACGGTTTTCAACTGCACTTTGCCCTGGGGCCGGAATTATGAGCAACCAAACGGCTAAGCATTGGCTAAAACGCGCGTTAAAGTGGCTGCATTGGACACTGGTGCTGCCGTGTGCAGCACTTATTGCCATAGTATTTACATTGCTTTATACCTCAGCCGGGTTAAGTTTTAACCTGTGGCTGGCACAGCATGTGGTCAGTGGTTTTAGTGTTGAGCGCAGCGAGGGTAGCCTGCTCGGTGGTAACACCTTATATGGGCTGCGCTGGCAAGATGATGCACTAACGCTGACGTTAGACCAAAGTACCCTGCAGATTAATAACGGTTGTTTTTTGCGCTTTACCCTCTGTATAGAGCAACTGGCACTGCAAGGCATGCAGCTTACTATTGCTGACAGCGACAATCCGCTGCAGGCAGATCCCCCGCCCCCACCAGCAAGCTTATGGCTACCCCTTGCCATTGATATTACTCAGCTGCAACTGAACGATGCCACAGTGGAAGCTGGCGGCACGACATTAAGCTGGCAACAATTCAGCACTGCCGGCACCCTTTGGGGCAATAAAATACAACTTAATCAGCCGCACTGGCAGCAGGTTGTCCTGACTCTGCCGCAAACTACTGACGCTGCTGATGTCCCCTTTGCCTATCAGGTGCCGCAGCTACAAGATATTTCCTTGCCACTGAGTTTGTTTATCGACCGTTTTCGCCTGACTGATTTCACCCTGCAGCAAGGCGCTGAGCCTGAAGCACACACCCTGAGTGAGCTGGCATTCAGCCTGCAACTGCTGCCACAGCAAATCACGCTGACTCAGTTGGATATCCGCCATCCGCTGGCAACCTTGTATGCCTCAGCCAGGTTAGAGCCGGTTGGCAACTATCCGCTAAAAGCCGATATCCGGCTGTTGCTGCAAGACACAGCGCTGGCCGGTCAGCGCCTGCGCCTGACGCTGGACGGTGATTTAAGTAACTTGCAACTGCAGGCCAAAGCCAGTGCGCTGTTGGATGCTGAATTATCGTTGTGGCTAAACCTGTTAGACAGTGCCCTGCCGGTGAATGCCAGCTTAAATGCCACACAGTTACAATGGCCGCTTAGCGGTGAAGCAGAAGTACAGCTAAGCCAGCTGCAAATAGCCGCCGGCGGCAGCCTGGAGCAACTGTACTTTAATGCCGGATTAGCCCTGAGCGGTAACCAACTGCCAGCCAGCCGTGTGCAATTAAATGGCCATAGCAGCCTGACCGCTGTAACGCTGGAAAACATCGTGGTTAACAGCCTTGGCGGCGAGCTCAGCGGTCAGGCTGAGCTGAATTGGCAGCAACAACTAAGCTGGCTTGGCACAGCGCAGTTAAGCGACATTCAGCCGGGGCAATTCTGGCCGGATTATACCGGTGAACTAAATGGCAATATGCAGTTTAACGGCCGGTTGACGCCGCAAGGCGGCTGGCAGTTAGCCCTACCGGAATTAAACCTTAACGGCACCTTACGTGACTACAAGCTTAAGCTGGACGGCAGTTTAAGCGCTGCTGATAACAGCGGACAAGGCGACTATACATTAGAAACGCCCGGCCTGACGCTGCGCCATGCGCAAAACCAGATCCAACTGACCGGCTCACTGGATAAGCAGTGGCAACTGGCAATGAAGGTTGTTATACCGACATTAGCGCAAAGCATAAGCGGCGCACAAGGCGATATCAGCGCCGACTTTAATATTACCGGTCAACGCCAGACACCAAAGCTGACAGGCACGCTTGAAGCCAACGCCCTCCAATGGCAGGACGCCAGCCTGCAGCAGTTAACGCTTGACACCAACCTTAGCCTGAACAGCGAACGTAATCTCAATACAACGCTATTGTTGCAAGCCAGCAACGCCAAATATCAGCAGCAAAGTGTTGACCAACTGCAGCTGACACTCAGCGGCAGCGAATTACAGCATCAACTGACACTGCAACTGAGCGGTGCTGAGCACAATGCCGCCATAGAACTGACCGGCAGTTTGCAAGCAAACGAGTACTGGCAAGGCACCTTGCTATCCGCCAGGCTGGACAGCCTGGCGGGGCCCTGGCAACTGGTTGACAGCACGGCGCTGAATTACCGCTTTGCCAATACGCAGTTAACTGTGCAGCCGCACTGTTGGCAGCAAGCCCCGGCTGAGCTGTGCGCAGTTAAACCACTGCTACTCAGCGCCGGGCAGATAGCACTTGAGTTTAAACTACAACAGTTTGCTTTATCCGCTCTGGCTGATTTTTTACCCGCGCAGATGGCCTTACAAGGCCATGTTGATGCTTATGTCAGCGCTAACTGGCAACCGGGCCAACAACCGCAGGCACAACTTAAGATTAATGGCAGCAGCGGCGACTGGCGCTATCTGGCAGAACAGCCGCTGACACTGAGTTGGCAAGGCTGGGCGCTGGATGCAGCATTGGCTGACGATACGCTTAACGGCAGCCTGAATTGGCAGTTTGACAGCAACAGCGCATTACAAACTGAAGTCAGCATTAGCGATGTACAATCCGACTCGCGTCAATTGCAGGGTAAGCTGCTGCTACAGCAGTTTAGCCTGGCCTTCCTGCAACCCTTGCTGGAGCAAAGCAGTGAGCTTGCCGGCATGCTGAACAGCGACTTACGCTTTGGCGGTGATTTAAGCAATCCGGACATTAACGGCAAGCTGGCACTAAGCGGCTTTAAACTGGCCGGTAAACAAGCTCCGGTAGATGTAACAGATGCCGACATAGCGCTTAGGTTTAACGGACAGCAAGCCACGCTGCAGGGGTTGGTTAACACCAGCAAAGGCCGGATAGATTTAAATGGTGATGCAAAATGGCCACAGATAGATAACTGGCAAGCAAGCGTTAAAATAAAAGGTGATGAGCTGAGCCTGCAAATTCCTCAGGCACGGTTACAGGTGGCACCGGATTTAACCTTAACCGCCACGCCCGGCCTGACATCGCTTAGCGGCACGGTGCAAATTCCGTTTGCCCGTATCAACATCGACAGCCTGCCGCAAACTGCGGTGGGGTTATCTGATGACCTGGTGTTGCTGGACGAGGCATTGCAGCCGATCCCGACAGAGCAGCAAACGGCTTTTGCGCTGCAAACTGATGTTAATGTCGTGCTGGGCAGGCGGGTACAGTTATCGGCTTTTGGTCTGCAAACCCGTCTCAGCGGTAGCTTAAGAGTGCGCCAGCAGCCGAAACAACAGCCAACGGTTAATGGCGATGTCAGCCTGCAAGACGGTACCTTTCGCGCTTATGGTCAGGACTTACTGATCCGTCAGGGCAAAATGAGCTTTAACGGCCCGGCCGACCAGCCGTTTTTAAATGTTGAAGCCATCCGTAATCCGGCCAATATGGAAGATGATGTTATTGCCGGGATCCGTGTTACCGGCCCGGCAGATGACCCCACTGTCAGCATTTTTTCCGAGCCGGCAAAACCCCAGGCTAATGCGTTAGCGTATTTGCTGATGGGCCGTGATATCGGCAGCGATTCCGGCAGCGCCGGTTCAGCACTTACCACCAGCCTGATTGGTATGTCGATTTCTTCTACCGGCGCTTTGGTCGGCGAGCTGGGAGAAGCCTTTGGTGTGCGCGATCTTACGCTGGATACTGCCGGTGCCGGAGATAACTCGCAGGTAACCGTGAGCGGCTACTTGTCACGCGATCTGCAGGTTAAATACGGCTATGGCATTTTTAATGCTGTTGGCGAATTTACCCTGCGCTACCGCTTAATGCGCAACCTGTATCTGGAGGCGGTAAACAGCTTAGATAACGCTGTTGATTTACTCTACAAATTTGAGTTTGACTAATTCGCTTGTAGTAGCAAATGCTGATAGCGGCCCAGCGATGCATAAGGCTCAGTGCGGTTGTATTGTAATTCCAGCGCCAGCAACTGCTCAAAGTGGCTTTGCTGCTGGCTGCGATCGCGTAAATAATCATGAAAACAGCGCACCCCGGTTTTAGCCAGCACACTAAAGCCGGCTTGTTCACACCAACGCAGCACATCCGTTGGCGCCAACGGATGTTGCGGGTTTAAACTGACCTTTTTCTTCACCTGAAAATCTGCTGCGACATAATCAAAGTTGCCAAACAAAATATTGCCAAAACGCTTGGCATCTTTGTTATAAAACATCAGCGATAACACGCCTCCGGGCGCAACCAACTGCCGCAGTTGCGCAATAGCCAATTCAGGCTGAGCCAACCACTCCAGCATGGCGTGACACAACACCAGCTGATACTGTTGCTGATGCGTGGCCGCCAGCTCCGCCAGACCAACCTGCGCAAAGCTGACGTTATCAGCGCCCTGCTTCAGGGCTTGTTGCTGTGCCAGTTGCAACATGTCGGCAGAAATATCGGTTAAATGCACGAGATGGCCCTGCGCAGCCAGAGCCAATGCTAACTGGCCCTGCCCCGCGCCGACATCGAGGATATGGCAGGGTTGTTGTAACAGTTTAAGTTCGGCTAAATCCCGCAGCAAAACTAATTGGCGCAATTTACCTTTAGTATTGCTGTAAATATTGTGCGCAAATTTGGCCGCGATACCATCAAAGCTGCGATCAGTTTTTTGTGTCATGCCGGATTATCAATATCAATAAACTGCACATCCAACGCAAACTGCTGCGCAATAAATTCGCCCAGTGCTTTGACACCATAACGTTCGGTAGCATGATGGCCGGCGGCGATAAAATGAATACCCAGCTCACGCGATAAATGAATAGTTTGCTCTGATACTTCGCCACTGATAAACAGTTGCGCGCCGGCTGCCGCCGCCTGCTCGATATAGCCCTGACCACCACCGGTGCACCAGGCCAGCTTGCTGACGGCAAGGCTGCCCGCTGCGTGTAACAGAACTTGTCTGCCCAGCACTTGCTCTAAACCGGCGGCAAGCTGTTGTACCGGCGCCGCTTGCACCAGCTCGCCCTGCATCAGCACACCATTGGGCTCGGCTGTGGCAACAGCCGTGATATTTTGCGCCTTAAGTAAGTGGCCTAATTGCGCATTATTGCCAAGCCGGGGATGCACATCCAACGGTAAATGATAAGCCAGCAAATTAATGTCATGGCAAAGCAAGGTTTGCAGACGCTTTTTCTTAATGCCGGTTACCGATGCGGTTTCGTTTTTCCAAAAATAGCCGTGATGGACCAGTATCGCATCAGCGTTCACCGCCACTGCAGCATCCAGTAAGGCCTGGCTGGCAGTAACCCCGGTAACCAGCCGGGCAATGCGTGCCTTGCCCTCTACCTGCAAACCATTTGGGCAATAATCACGAATTTTTTCACTTTGTAACTCGGTATTCAGAAATTCAACTAACTGGTCGCGATCTATCATCGACTGGCTTTCCGCTGTTGTTGGTAGCCGTATTGTACTGCAACAGCTAAAAAAATCAGGCACATTTGTCTAACAGTGGCAAAATGTTGTATAAATAGCGGGCTAGTTGCTTAAATAATGTCTGTTAAGGATCCGTATGAGTAAATTGGACAAAGATCAGGTTGTTGCTGACTTTACCGCAGCCTACACCGCTGCCTTTGGTAAAGCGCCGCAACTGGAACAAAAACCCGGTTGGTTTAGCGTAGATGGTGGTAAGAATATCCGTCTGGCGGAGCTGGCTGAATTAGGTGCCAGCTACAGTGCTGCAAAAGGTACAGCTAAAGCAAAACCGGCAGCAGAAAAGAAAGCCGCTCCGGCCAAAGCAGCAGCCAAACCTGCTGCTGCAAAACCGGCTAAAGCCGCTAAAGCCAAAAGCAGTGGTAATGGCCAGTCTGCAGCTGCAGTTTGGACAACGCGACTGGGCGATAAACAACGCCAGCCAAGAGGTTGTCGTTAATACAGCGTCAGTCTGGCTGTGTTAACGCAGCCAGACGCGTTTTTGCTTCAATCCATTGCCCCATAAATTTGGTACTGCGATAATTATGGTGCCTTAACATCAGCCCGGTAAAATTAGCCTGGCGGTGACTCTCAATTGCTTGCCTTACCGCGTTAAATTGCTGCCAGATCCGTGCTTCATGTTGTGCCAAAGCAAACTTTTGCTGCACGATATCCAAACCTGTTTGCTGTGCCTGGTGCCAACGCTCAGGTTGTTGATACAAACTTACTGCAGCCATAGCAATACTGTCGCTATCTTCTGCTATTACGCCGCCCCAACCGCTTTCTATTGTCATACCCTCAGCGCCCACTGCCGTAGTCACATTGGGGGTACCGCAGCGCATGGCGTCCAGCAACTTGCCCTTTAACCCGGCACCAAACGCCAGCGGCGCCAAACACACCCGCGCCTGCTGCATCACCGCTAAAGCGTCTTCGGCCCAGCCTTTGATAAAAAAACCTTGTTTAGGGTTATGTAGTGCAGTGGCTTTGGGCGGCGGGTAAGCACCGTAAATGTGCAATTCGGCCTGCGGTAACTGTTGGCGGATCAATGGCCAGATTTCCTGTTTTAACCACAATACGGCATGCCAGTTAGGCGCATGACGAAAATTACCGATGGCAATAAAATGTTGCCGCCTTTCATAATCCGGCAACGCAAGCTGTGGCACATCATCAAGCAAAAACGGGCAATAACATAACAGTGCTGGCGGCACTTTATAGTGTTGCTGTAACAACTGCAGTTCATATTCTGAGATCACCAGCGTCAGATCGCAGCGATAAATAGCTGCAATTTCGCGCAGCGCTAATTCTGAGTTCAGATCTTCTGCACCCACAGCCTGGCCGGCGTTAAAACAGCGCTGGCGCGCATCGCGCAGGGCATGGCAGTCTTCCATATCCAATATACGCAGCGCTTGCGGGCACGCCTGCTCTACCCGCCAACCAAATTGCTCCTCCAGCATAAATCGGTCAAACATCACTGCTTGCGGCGCCTGCTGTTGCAGCCAATGCTCAAAGCTGCAGTCATTAAGCAAAATACTATGCTCAGTTACTCCCAGCTCAGCCAGCGGGTAGCGATGCGGTCCGGGTTCTGCCGCACTGGCAAAACTTACCTGCCAGCCTTTAGCCAGAAACAACTTAATTAAACTCAGCATACGGTAACCGGCGGCAGACGAGTTTGGCTCCGGCCAAACATAGCCAATGATAACCAAATGTGGCGATCTGTGCTCAGACATAACTGCTCCCGAGGAAAAAGCAGCATTCTACCGGCAATTCCTGCCGGGTTACAGCTTGGCAGTGCGCGCTATCATGCTAAGATAGCTTGTGTTTCAGCCTGGTAAATTGATATGACAACCACCCATTACTCCGCAGTTGAAGAGTTGCTGCATGCTATTAGCCACGGCATAGGCGCTGTGTTAAGTGTTATTGCACTGGTGCTGATGTTACTGGTATCAGTGCCGGCAGGCGACAACTGGCATCTGGCCAGCAGTATTATTTATGGTAGCAGTCTTATCCTGCTGTATTGCAGTTCGACCTTATATCACTCCATTCACAACATCGACATAAAACGCCGGCTGCGCCAACTGGATCACGCAGCAATTTTTATTCTGATAGCCGGCACCTACACCCCTTTTACGCTGATAAATTTGCGTGACAGCTGGGGTTTATGGCTGTTCGGCCTGATATGGACTGTTGCCTTAGCCGGAGTCATTATTGAACTGGCTACCGGATTGAAATACAAAAAATTGTCTTTGGGTTTGTATCTGGGTATGGGCTGGTTAGTGATTCTGGCTATAAAGCCTATGCTGGAAAATGTAGCGGCGGGCGGTATGTGGCTACTGGTCGCCGGAGGGCTGAGTTATTCGTTTGGGGTGATTTTCTACGCCTGGAAACGCTTATTTTTGCATCATGCCATCTGGCATCTGTTTGTACTGGCCGGCAGCATTTTGCATTTTCTATCGGTGTACTATTACGTCCTGCCGGTTTAGCAGAAAAAACAGGCCGGTTTAACCGGCCTGTTTATACGTATTAGCCTAATCAGTATTGGTAACTGAAGGTTACACCGCTAAAGGCAGTATAAGCACGAACACCAACATGCCAGGTACCGGCTTGCGGATTGTTAATAGTGCAAACTTCATTGTTACCGTTCAGGTAAGGCCGGCAATTGTATGCTGTTGTTGTCGGCTCACTGCCATAACGCACATACAAGTCAGCATCACCTGTGCCACCGGAGATTTGGAAGGTTACCGTTGCGACACCCGACGGAATGGTGTAGCTGCCTCTTAACCACTGACCACTGGTTGCGGACAAGTCAGGGAAAGTCGCACCGCCGCCCGGTGGAGGTGGTGGTGGTTCGCCGCCACCCGAGCCATCACAGCCATTGTTGGTTAAATAATCATGAGCAGCTTTGGCTTTTACAATACCCCAGCCATAGGACGTATCACGCCCTGCTGCACCACGGTCTTCTGCCGTTGCATTAAGCGCACTACGAATTTGTGCCGCAGTGCACTGTGGATGGTTACTCCAAACCAAGGCTGCAACACCGGCTACATGAGGCGACGCCATTGATGTACCGCTGATGCTGTTATAGCCGCCATTGTTCCAGGTTGAGTTTACGCTTACCCCCGGGCCTGCAATTTCAACTTGCGAGTTCCGCTGTGAAAAGCTGGCTAACGCAGCAGAAGAGTTTACCGCCGCCACCGACACTACCGCATTATATGAAGCAGGATAGGAAAAGCTGGTGTTCCCCCCATTACCCGCAGCCGCTACCAACAGCATGCCGCCATTGTAGAAGTTGGTCATGGCATTATTTTCTGTTTGGTTAGACGAACCGCCGCCCAAACTCATATTGACCACTTTGGCGCCGGCATCTTTACAAGACTGAATAGCCGTGATCAAATTCGACGCTGTCGTCCAGTTACCGGAGTTATTGAAAATTTTAACAATGTGAACGCCAGCCTGGCCGGAGCCAATAACACCGACTACGCCGCTGTTATTGTTTAGCGCTACCATAGTACCGGCAACATGGGTACCGTGGCCGTTACCATCCTGATACCAATTACCATGACCGGAAAACGAATAACCGGTTACGCCGGAGCTTTGTAAATCCTCATGGCCGGACGTCCAGCCGGTGTCAATAACACACACTTTGGTATTACCGGCGCTGCCATCGCTTACCTGATTAGCCTGCACCATGTTGATACCATAAGGCGTGGTTTGTGCCATAGGCGTGATCACATCCATTAAATAACGCTTATGATCTTCCTCGATATATTCAACGTTAGGATCACTTTGCAGCAGCATGCGCTGCTTCGCCGTTAACTCTGCTACACTGGCATGCACAGATTTAAGATGCGATAACGCATTAACATTGGCTTTTTGTAACACCTGCTGTGCCCGCAATGTTGAAAACTCTGCCCGCTTGGCGCTGCCGTCAACATTCATTGTTGCCACAGGTTCTTTGAATTTAATGATATAGCGGGTGGTTTTATCGCTTGCCAACTCAGCCAGGCTAAGTTTTGGTTCTGGTTTTTTCATGCCATCAGCAACAGCGACGGAAGTCAGGCTTAGTGCAAAACAACCGGCAGAAGCAGCTGCCAGTATCGTAGTCATCTTTTTCATTATATTACCCTTGGTTAATTTTTATGGTCCTTGTTGTAACTGCGGCATCCTGCTGCACAAAAAATAACCACGGCCATAGCAAAAGGCCATTACAATAGTATTATAAATTCTTTACAAATGTATGAGACAAACCCATTACAGGAAAAATAGATAACTATCAGAAACAAATTGATTTATTCGGGAACAGGCCGCCACAGAAAAACACAAAGTTACCTATGTTAACGTTTTATTGGCCGTTATATTGCTGGCGGAGATCAAGGTTAACTTAAACCAAAAGATACTGCCCTCGCCCGGGCTTGTACTGAAATTGATCTGCCCCTGATGATTCTCAATAATTTTTTTGCAGATGGCTAAGCCCAGCCCGGTACCCTCTTTTAGCCTGCTGTCAGAACCATCCGCCTGAGAAAACTTTTGGAAAATCTGTGATTGAAATGCTTCGGGTATACCGTTGCCATGATCTTCCACTTCAAAACGAGCGTCATGCTCGCTGCGGCTTAACCGCACCACAATCACCGCATCAGGCGGCGAAAACTTTACCGCATTAGAAATCAGGTTATCCATCACCTGGCGTAACCGTAAGGTATCGGCCAACACCCAAAGCGCTTCGTCGGTGCCGGGGGAAAACACCAAATCTATCCGGTACCGGGTAGCATAGGGCTGCATTGCCAACACCGCTTGCTGTGCCAAATCGTATAAATTTATTTTGGTTAAATTAAGTGTAAAGGTACCGGCAGAGAACTTCTGCAGATCAAGTAAATCATTAATTAAATTTGATAATCTTTCACTACTGCTTTGCGCAGTTTGCAGCATGTTATTATAAACCGCGGTGTCCGGAGCCACGACCTTCTGGGCAATCAGGCCTATGGCGCCGCGTATTGCCGTCAACGGGGTTCGCAACTCGTGGCTTACCGTTGCAATAAATTCATCTTTTAGTTTATCTAAGCGCTTTAGCTCGCGGTTGGTTTTGGCCAGCTCAGCCAGGCTGTGCTCTAACTGTTTGGTACGAAGCGATAACGTAACCGAGCTTTCTTCCAATGCTCTGGTGCGCTCTGTTACGCGGGTTTCTAAAATTAACTGTGCTTTGGCTTTGTTTTCCATCGCAGCTTGCAACAAGCGGTTAATTTGCCGGATGTGGCGCAGCCGGTACTGATGCAGCAACCATAACATGGCAACCAAAAGCAGCACGATAATAAATATTACCCAGGGTTGCTGCCACCAATGTGGCAATACTAATAAAGTGGCAACTTGTTGCTCTTTACTGAACACGCCATGATTATTCGATGCCTTTAACCACAATGGATAAGTGCCCGGCGCCAGGTTAGCATAATAAGCACGGTGTCCCTGCGCCAGCACCCAATCTTGCTCAAGTCCTTCAAGCCGGTAATAAAACCGGTTACGCAACGGATCCTGAAAATCCAGCGCACTGAATTCAAACATCATGCTGTGCTGTGTCGGCAAAACTTCTATCAGCGGCCAGCTCTGCTGATGTGGTCTGAACTGCAGGGGTTGCTGCTCAATCATCAGCGCCGACAATACCGGCTGCGGTTGTTGCCGGTTGCTTTGCAGTAGCTCCGGTTTAACAACGACCAAACCACTGACAGCACCAAAATAGAGCCGGTCAATATCGCCATACACCGCATTGGCATTCAGCTCTGAGCTCACCATGCCATCCTGACTGTTGTAATGAATAAAGCGCTGTTGCTGCGCCGGGCGCAAACTCAAACCATGTGCCGTCATCAGCCACAGCTGATGTTCATCTTGTTGATAGCCGCCGAGCACATTATTATCAGGTAAGCCGTCAGCCATGGTAATCAACTGATGCTGACCGGTTTTACGGTTATATAATACCGCTCCCGCTTTGGTGCAAACCAGCAACTGCTGTGCATACTGACGCACACATTGCACATCATCGTCAGGCAGCTGCAACGCCGTTGCTGTAACGGTACTGTGCCGGACAATGTTACCGGCGGTTAAGTCTATCTGATACAAACCACTGTAGCGGGTTGCCACCCATAGTTGCTGATCAGCACTGACAAAAATATTCTGTACCGTATTACCTGGCCGCTCTTTGGCTAAGTTTTCTAACCAACGCCGGGTCTGTTGCAACTTTGGTTGCCAGGCAATAACTCCCTCGCCCCATAAACCAAGATAAAAAGTACCGTCTGGTGCAATATGCAAATCTCTGACATTACGGTTGGCAACGCCGGCCAACACAAAAGGCGTATCAACCCGCTCTAACCGCACACCATCGCTGTAACGAAACAAACCATTGTCAGTCGCGATATATATCTGCTGATCTGCGCCGCGTTCAATGGCATTAACCCTGCTTCGGGTACTTATTTGTTGATAGGCACCACTATCAGTATCCAGCACGATAATTTTATCTGTACTTCCCAGCCATAATTGTTGCTCTGACTTAAACACAGCCGTTACGGAAAAGCTCGTTGCAGCAAGCTCTGCAGCATAACCGGCAATACCGCTGAAAGCTTTGCTGGTGATAATACCGCGATAAAGCCCGCCCTCGCGTGAACCGAGCCAGATAACACCGGTTCTGTCTTGCAAAATACTGCGCACATTAACCTGTGCCAACTGAGCGGCAGCAGATACCTGAGCTTCCCCCTGCGCTTCAGTGCGGTTATAGCGATGCAAGCCGGTATAGCTGCTGATTAGCAGGTCGTTATTGCTACGGTCAAATGCTAATACATTAATCAACAATGCCGCAGTGCCTGGTGTAACATCCGGGTTTAAGCGGTTATCAGCCAAAGAATAACGATACAAGCCACTGCGGCTGCCAATCCACAATGTGTTGCCATCCGCCAATAACGCCCGAATTTCATTGGCACGGCTTAAACGGTCTGCCCCCGGCGCCAACTCAATCACCTTACTTAAACCGCTGTCAGCTTGCCAACGGTGCAATCCGGCAGAGGTACCAATCCAGATACTGCCGTCCTCTGACTGGCTAAGGCTCCAAATCCGCGGCTCAACCAGCGCTTGCGCCGTGTTCGCTGCACCAACAGTAGTTATACGAAAATCTGCGCTAATCACACTTAAACCGTTGGTAGTGCCCACCCAGATATTACCGGCATTATCCTGTAACAAGGCCTGCACTTCGTCACCGGCTAAACCGTCTGCTGCAGTAAAACGTCGCAAAGTACCGCTTTGCGCCTCCAGAACCGATAAGCCCAACCCCCAGGTTCCTGCCCACAGGTTATTGGCTTTATCGAATAAAATGACACCGACATCGGGGCTTTGATGCTGTAATTGCTCAGCCGCGGTAAGTAAGGCAAAAGAGCCAAAACGATAACCATCGAAACGTAACAAGCCGGAATTGGTAGACCCCAGCCAGATAAAGCCGGTTTGATCCTGCGCCACACTGTAAATTGTGGCATTGGGCAAGCCGTCGTCAACGCCGATACGTTGAAAACGCTCAACACTAAGTGCTAAATGGCTTACCGGCAACAACAATATGGCAGTAAGCTGCACCACAAAAATCATCCATTTCCTGCAGTAGTGCAATACAACCTCGGGTTTGGTTGTGGCCTGAATTATAAACCGGTTAACAACAGCAGATTTAAACAATAGCATAGCAAGCAAGGCTTTACAGCACAGCACAGATTAAATGTCCGGCAGCACTTTCGCTTGGGGTTGCATTCTTTTAGAATCGTCGCCATTACCGCTGTTAATTAAGTTGTTTTCGGAGAAATGAATGTCAGATATCAAACACAGTCGGCTGCTTATTTTAGGCTCAGGCCCTGCCGGCTACACTGCTGCTGTCTATGCAGCCCGTGCAAACCTGAATCCGGTGTTACTCACCGGCATGCAACAAGGCGGCCAGCTGACAACCACGACAGAAGTGGAAAACTGGCCGGGTGATGCGCATGGTTTAACCGGTCCGGCCTTGATGGACCGCATGCGTGAACACGCCGAAACCTTCAATACCGAAATTGTGTTTGACCATATTCACACAGTTAACCTGCAACAGCGCCCCTTTACCCTCACCGGTGATAATGGCGTCTACAGCTGTGATGCGTTAATTATCTGTACCGGCGCTTCCGCCAAATACCTGGGCCTGCCATCTGAGCAGGCTTACAGCGGTCGGGGCGTATCTGCTTGTGCTACCTGTGACGGTTTCTTTTACCGCAACCAAAAGGTGGCCGTTGTCGGTGGCGGTAATACGGCGGTGGAAGAAGCCCTGTACTTATCTAACATTGCCGCTGAAGTGCATTTAGTGCACCGTCGCGACAGCTTTAAAGCAGAAAAAATTCTGGTTGACCGTTTAATGGCTAAAGTCGCCAACGGCAATATCGTGCTGCACACCCACCGCGAGCTGGACGAAGTGCTGGGCGATGATATGGGCGTAACCGGTGTACGGTTAAAGTCGACCAAAGGCGAAGCAGACGAACAGTTAGCACTGCAGGGTGTGTTTATCGCCATTGGTCATCAACCGAATACCGATATCTTTAAAGGCCAATTGGAGATGAACGGCGGCTACTTAAAAGTGCACAGCGGCAGCGAAGGCAATGCTACCCAAACCAGCATTGCCGGTGTGTTTGCCGCCGGCGATGTATCTGACCATATCTACCGCCAGGCTATCACCTCTGCCGGCACCGGTTGTATGGCGGCGCTGGATGCCGAGCGCTATCTGGATGCGCTGAGCAAGTAATCAGCGCCGGCCATGGCCATTTACCTGCCTGAGTTGTCAGCGCACGATGTCAGCTTTCCACCACTGCATCGCGCGCTGAGCAATCCTGATGGCTTATTAGCTATGGGGGGCGATTTAAGCCCGGCCCGCCTGCTCAGTGCGTATTCACAAGCAATATTCCCCTGGTTTAGCGAGGGCGATCCCCTGCTGTGGTGGAGCCCGTCACAACGCGCCATTTTTGCGCCAGACACCCTGAAGCTTAACCGCACCTTGAGAAAACAACTGAAGCGATACCGCTTGGATTTCAGTGTTAATAAAGCGTTTGCTCAGGTAATGGCACACTGCGCTGCGCCACGCGCAAAACAGCCCGGCACCTGGATCCTGCCTGAAATGCAACAAGCCTATCTGCAATTGCATTTACAAGGCTACGCGCACAGTATTGAAGTGTGGCAACAGGATAAACTGGTTGGCGGTTTATATGGTGTGTTAGTGGGCAGCCTGTTTTGTGGCGAGTCAATGTTTAATCTGTTACCGGACACCGCCAAACTGGCATTGGTTGCCCTGCAACAACATTTGCAACAGGTAGCACCGGGTTGGATTGACTGCCAGTTACCCAACCCGTTTTTGTTGCAGTTAGGTGCTACACCATTACCACGCGAAGAGTACATTATGTTGTTGCAACATTATGCAGCAAAACTTACCCCAACATCACATTGGCAGGCGAATACACTGCTATTGGACAGCGGTGATGCATGAACTACGCTTTGGCCTGACGGCACCGGCGCAGTGCAGTTATCTGGCAACACAGCAGGAACAACTGGTGTTTTTGCTGCCGGAACAGCCACTTGATGCGCAATTATATCAACAATTACTGCAACTTAATTTTCGCCGCAGTGGTGAGCAACTGTACACCCCACACTGCCCGGCTTGTCGCGCTTGTCACTCTGTACGCATTAATCCTGCAGCTTTTAAAGCCAGCCGCAGTCAGCGTCGCTTACTGAAAACCGCCGCCCGCGCCGGCTGGCAGTATAAGTTGAGTGACAATATCAGCACAGATTACTTTCCGCTGTTTGCCAGCTACATAAATCATAAACATGCCGACAGCAGTATGTTTCCGCCGGCACGGCAACAGCTCGATGCCATGCTCAACTGCAGTTGGTTAAAAGTGCACTATCTGGAGCAATATTATCAACAAAAATTAGTCGCCGTCAGCATAGTGGACGAAACAGCAGACGCTTATTCGGCGGTATATACTTTTTTTCATCCGGATGTCAGTGCTTTTTCGCCCGGCTTGCTGGCGATATTATATTTACTGCAATGCACAGCGCAGCAGCAAAAAGATTGGTTGTATCTGGGTTATCAAATTGATGAATGCAGGAAAATGGCTTATAAAGCCGCTTTTTTACCGCAGCAACGATTTATTCAGGGACAATGGCACTCATTTGGCTAAAAAAGCGCTTGCCGCTTTACTTATGCTGATGATTTCGGCACAATCTGCGCAGTTTTTTTATGGTTCACCCAAATTTAAGAGGCAAGTGCGCTGAATGGCGAAGGAAGACGTAATTGAAATGCAAGGTACCATTTTGGATACCCTGCCAAATACCATGTTCAAAGTTGAACTGGAAAACGGCCATGTCGTTATCGCTCATATTTCAGGTAAAATGCGTAAGAACTATATCCGTATTTTAACCGGCGATAAGGTAACCGTAGAGTTAACACCATACGATCTGAGCAAAGGCCGTATCGTGTTCCGCCAGCGTTAAGCCGGCCCGAATAACCTTACTGATAATACAAACCCGGCAAATGCCGGGTTTAGTGTTTTAACTTAAGCCATTACCATTCGCTTAATCTGCCAGCGCGGCTTCTTTTGCGGTTTGATATTCAAAGCTAAGCTGATCATTGACCAGTTCAACCCGCACATCACCACCATGTAGTAGACGGCCGAACAGAATTTCATTTGCCAACGGTTTCTTCAGTTGCTCCTGAATCACCCTTGCCATTGGTCTGGCACCCATAGCATGGTCGTAACCTTTATCTGCTAACCATTGCCTTGCAGCACTGCTGAGCTCCATCGACACCTGCTTTTTATCCAGCTGGACCTGCAAGTCACACACAAACTTGTCCACAATCTGCAGAATAATGTCCGCCGCCAGGTGTTGAAACCAGATAATGCCATCCAGCCGGTTTCTGAACTCCGGACTAAAAGTACGGTTTATTTCCGACAACGCATCATGGCTGTGATCCTGCTGTTTAAAGCCTATCGACTTACGGATGGTTTCCTGCACCCCGGCATTGGTTGTCATTACCAGCACTACATTGCGAAAATCAATTTTGCGGCCGTTGTTATCGGTTAAGGTACCGTGGTCCATCACCTGCAGCAAAATATTATAAATATCGCTGTGTGCTTTCTCGATTTCATCCAGTAACACCACTGAGTACGGATGCTTGGATACCGCATCAGTCAGCAAGCCGCCCTGCTCAAAGCCAACATAACCCGGCGGTGCACCAATTAACCGGCTGATAGCATGGCGCTCCATATACTCCGACATATCAAAACGCAGTAACTCAACGCCCAGGGCTTTTGCCAGTTGCTTGGTTACTTCAGTTTTACCTACCCCTGTCGGTCCGGCAAACAGGAAGTTACCTATTGGCTTTTCTTCGTTGCCCAAACCAGAACGTGATAAACGAATGGCCGAGGTTAACACTTCAATCGGTTCGTTCTGACCAAACACCACCAGTTTTAAGTTGCGGTCCAAATTAGCCAACACATCTTTATCCGAGGCCGACACCGACTTCTCCGGAATACGCGCCATCTTGGCAATAACATGCTCAATTTCCGGCACATTAATGACTTTTTTTCGTTTGGACGACGGCAACAAACGCTGGCTGGCGCCGGCTTCGTCGATAACGTCTATGGCTTTATCCGGTAAATGCCGTTCATTAATATACTTAGCAGACAGCTCCGCAGCCGCCCGAATAGCTTTTTGCGTATAGCGCACGTTATGGTGTTGCTCGTAGCGCTCTTTTAAGCCCAACAGAATACGGGTGGTGTCTTCCACGCTGGGCTCTGCCACATCAATTTTTTGAAAACGACGCACCAGCGCGGTGTCTTTCTCAAAAATACTTTTAAATTCCTGATACGTGGTTGAGCCCATGCAGCGCAAACGGCCACTGGACAACAGCGGTTTAATTAGGTTGCTGGCATCCATTACGCCACCGGAAGCCGCACCGGCACCAATTACGGTATGAATTTCATCAATAAACAAAATAGCGTCTTTTTCCCGCTCCAGCTCTTTCAGTAAGGATTTCAACCGTTTTTCAAAATCGCCGCGGTATTTGGTACCGGCCAACAGGGCACCCATATCCAATGAGTATATGGTGGCGTTGGCAATCACGTCCGGCACTTCGTTGTGTACAATACGATACGCCAGCCCTTCGGCAATGGCGGTTTTGCCCACGCCGGCCTCACCGACTAACAGCGGATTATTTTTCTTGCGCCGGCACAATACCTGAATAGCACGCTCAACTTCATGCTCGCGGCCAATCAGCGGATCAATGTGGCCGTTTTTGGCCTGCACATTCAGGTTTGCGGTGAAGTTTTCCAGATACTTACTGTCATCAGCAACCGATTCGGTACCTTCTTCCTGTGCATGTTCGTCGTGTTGCTCAAGTTTTTCAGTTTTGGTTACACCGTGGGAAATAAAATTCACTACGTCCAGCCGGGTAATGTCGATTTTCTTCAGCAAATATACCGCTTGTGATTCCTGCTCGCTGAAAATAGCCACCAACACATTGGCACCGGTTACCTCAGATTTACCGGATGACTGCACATGAAACACCGCGCGTTGTAATACACGCTGAAAACCCAGTGTAGGTTGGGTATCGCGCTCTACTTCACCGTCCGGCAACACCGGGGTGGTGGAATCGATAAAACTGGCCAGTTCCAGCCGCAGTTTTTCTATATTGGCACCGCAAGAGCGCAGTGCATCGCCGGCCGCCGGATTGTCCAGCAAGGCTAATAATAAATGCTCTACGGTCATATATTCATGACGACGCTCACGCGCAAACCTGAAAGCCAAATTCAGAGTTAACTCAAGATCTTTATTTAACATACACCACTCCTAATCCACCTGAGTAACGACACCAGAATCATGCAAAGACTTACCTTATGCGCGCTCCATGGTACATAGCAACGGGTGTTGATGCTCTTTCGCGTATTGCGTCACCTGCTGCACTTTGGTCTCCGCGATCTCCGCGGTAAAAACACCACAAATTCCTTTCCCCTCATAATGTACTTTTAACATCACTTCGGTTGCCTGCTCATACTGCATATTAAAAAAGCGACTTAATACATCGATAACAAAATCCATCGGTGTGTAATCGTCGTTATGCAATACCACTTTGTACATTGGCGGCGGAGCAACACGTTGCCGTGTTAATTCCTCTAAACCACCATGTTGTACGTTGTCATCTTTATTCCCGCTCATAAACTATAGCCATGCCTGTGTATTCCATCAAAGGAGCTTTAGGTTAATTATTGGTAAAATTTAAGTTTAATTTTGCAAATAACTTGACTGTATGCTCAAATTATCTACATTAGTTGTTGGGATCAACAACAATCCCACCATCGAGACTAGAATACAGAATTTAGCTAACTTAGAGAAGGAAGTAAGTTGTATGGCTACCGGTAAAGTAAAATGGTTCAATAATGCCAAAGGATTTGGATTTATTCGTGAAGATGGCCGTGATGAAGATATCTTTGCTCATTATTCAACCATTAGCATGGACGGCTACCGCACGCTAAAGGCCGGACAAGATGTCGAATTCGACTTGTCTGAGGGCCCTAAAGGTTTACACGCCGTGAATATTAAAGTGCCCGACGACCTGATAGAGTAATTATTCGCACAACAGATATTCGCATAGTGCTAAGCTAATTGACGGCACAAAAAAGCAGGCGTAATGCCTGCTTTTACTTTTTGCTTAACACCGGTTTAATTTAAGCGTTGGCTAACGCCTGATTAAAGGTGTGGCTCGGGCGCATTGCTTTAGCGGCCAATTGCGGATTTGGCTTGTAGTAGCCACCAATATCCACTGCCTTACCCTGGGCACCGTTTAACTCTGCAACAATAGTCGCTTCCTGTTGCTGCAGTACTGTTGCCAGTTTAGCAAAACGGGCCTGTAGCTCAGCGTCAGCCGTTTGCGCGGCCAGGGCCTCTGCCCAGTACATAGCCAGGTAGAAATGGCTGCCACGGTTGTCCAGCTCGCCCAGCTTACGCCGCGGCGACTTATCGTTATCTAAAAACTTCGCCGTTGCCGCATCCAGTGCATCAGCTAATACTTTGGCTTTATTATTGCCGGTAACCTGGCTTAAATGTTCCAATGAAGCAGCCAGTGCTAAAAACTCACCCAGCGAATCCCAGCGTAAATAGTCTTCTTCGATAAACTGCTCTACGTGCTTCGGTGCAGAGCCACCGGCGCCGGTTTCAAACAAGCCACCACCGTTCATCAGCGGCACAACTGACAACATTTTAGCGCTGGTGCCAAGTTCCAAAATCGGGAATAAGTCAGTTAAATAATCCCGCAGTACGTTACCGGTAACTGAAATAGTATCCAGCCCCTGTTTCATGCGCTGCAGTGATAAACGCGTGGCTTCTACCGGTGCCAGAATTTGAATATCCAGGCCACTGGTGTCATGTTCTTGCAGGTAACTTTTCACCTTAGCAATCAACTGAGCATCATGTGCACGGGCACTGTCTAACCAGAACACTGCCGGCGTATTGCTTAACCGGGCACGGTTTACCGCCAGTTTTACCCAGTCACGAATTGGCGCATCTTTTACCTGACACATACGCCAGATATCGCCCTGCTCTACAGCATGCTCAAACACCACGTCACCTTTGCTGTTCAGCACCTGCACTTTACCGTCAGCGGCAATTTCAAAGGTTTTATCGTGTGAACCGTATTCTTCTGCTTTTTGCGCCATCAAGCCAACGTTCGGTACTGAGCCCATAGTACGCGGGTCAAAAGCACCATTTTTACGGCAAAAATCTATCGTTTCCTGATATACACCGGCATAACAACGATCCGGGATCATGGCTTTGGTATCTTTTAACTTACCATCCGTGCCCCACATCTTACCGGAGCTTCTGATCATTGCCGGCATAGAGGCATCAATAATCACATCACTCGGTACATGCAGGTTGGTAATGCCCTTGTCAGAGTTAACCATAGCCAACTCAGGTTGGGCGGCGTAACACGCTTTTATATCAGCCAACACAGCATCTTGTTTCGCCTGTGGCAAGCCGGCTACTTTGGCAAACATATCGCCGGCACCGTTGTTTACATCTACACCCAGCTCAGCAAACAACGCGGCATGTTTTTCAAATACCGGTTTAAAAAACACGGTAACCGCATGGCCGAACAAAATAGGATCAGACACCTTCATCATGGTGGCTTTTAAATGCAGCGATAACAGCACATCTTGTTGCTTAGCTGCAGCAATTTCCTGCTGATAAAACGCCCGCAGCGCATTTTTACTCATCGTAGCGGCGTCAACCACTTCGCCTGCCAGTACTGCAACCTTGTCTTTTAATACCGACACAGCGCCGTCTTTAGCAATATGCTGAATTTTCAGCGTATCGGCTTGAGCAAAAGTCGCTGATTTTTCGCTACCGTAAAAATCGCCTTGTGTCATGTGCGCGACATGAGATTTAGAATCAGAAGCCCATGCCCCCATGCTGTGCGGGTTTTTCTTCGCGTATTGTTTAACAGAAGCCGGTGCACGACGGTCGGAGTTGCCTTCACGCAGCACCGGGTTTACCGCACTGCCTTTAATTTTGTCATAGCGCGCTTTAACATCGCGCTCTTGTTCGGTTTTTGCTTCGGCCGGATAGTCAGGCAGTGCATAACCTTGTTGTTGCAATTCTTTGATCGCTGCTTTTAACTGTGGAATAGACGCACTGATATTCGGCAGCTTAATGATGTTGGCGTCCGGTTGATTCGCCAGGGTGCCCAGTTCAGTTAAGGCATCAGCAATACGTTGTTCAGGCTTTAAGAAATCCGGAAAGTTGGCAATAATACGGCCGGAAAGAGAAATATCACGGGTTTCTACCGCAATACCGGCAGCAGCAGAAAAAGCCTGTACTATAGGCAGTAATGAATAAGTCGCCAACGCCGGCGCTTCATCGGTTTCAGTGTAGATAATTTTTGCAATTTCTTTTGACATGTTAGTTCCTGTAATGTGTTCGCGATCAGCTGGCTTATGCTGGCCAGTTCGCACCTTCATCCGGGCGATGTTGATGTTTTAAACGCATTTGTTGCAAAGCGGCGGTAGTATAGCAGCATGACATTCAATAAAATAGGCAGCCGGCAGAGCAACCCGGCCGGATACAGTAGCTGCAATGGCCGGACAACACGCTTTGTTAAGCAATACTGACAGCAACTGTAAAGCCACAGGATGCTATGAATTTCAGCCATAAAAAGACAGAGAAACCTGTGCGCAGCAGACAGAATTTACAAAATAATCCATATACGAAAAAACGCAATGCGACCAAAGTCGCGCATCCGGTAATAGTGCTGTTTAACAAACCCTTTGACGTATTGTGCCAGTTTACCGACAACAGTACGCCACCGCGCACTACCCTGGCTGATTTTATTACTATTCCCGACGTGTACGCCGCCGGCCGGCTCGACCGCGATAGCGAAGGCTTGTTGTTGTTAACTAACTGCGGCCAAACACAGCACCGCATCAGCGATCCTAAACACAAAATGGCCAAAACCTATTGGGCACAGCTTGAAGGTGAAATAACCGACGCAGCGCTGGCACAATTAACGGCAGGGGTACAATTAAATGATGGCTTAACCTTGCCGGCGGTGGCACAGCGTTTGGCTGAACCTGCGGTTTGGCCACGCCAGCCGCCGGTACGCCATCGCGCTAATATACCTACCTGTTGGATAAGTCTGACTATCACTGAAGGCCGTAACCGTCAGGTAAGACGCATGACCGCCGCGGTCGGCTTTCCTACTTTGCGCTTAATCCGCGCCCGGATAGGTGATTGGACTGTTACAGATTTAGCGCCCGGCCAATATAAAGTGTTAACGCTGAAATAAGGATAATACTGACTCCATGAGCAGAGAAAAGCTACACCTTACCGTTGCCGCCATAGTGTGTTTTGAGCATAAGTTTTTGCTGGTAGAAGAAATTGACAAACTCACCGGCAAGCGGGTACTTAATCAGCCCGCCGGCCATGTTGAACAAGATGAGGACTTGCTCAGTGCAGCAAAACGCGAACTGTTTGAAGAAACCGGCCTGACGCTTGAACCTTCAGCCTGGCTGGGTATTTCGCAGTTAACCGCCGCTAACGGCCATCGCTATGTGCGGCTGAATGTGGTGTTTGAGCCGGCAACACTGCCGGTGCAATATCAACCGCAAGATAGCGATATTCTGGCGCTGCATTGGTACGGAGCCACTGAACTGGCAAATGCCGGCTTACCGCTGCGCAGCCGCCTGGTCAGTGATGCGATCACGCTATACAACGACGGTGTTCGCTTGCCGCTGTCGCTTATTCAACCAACGCGATAGCATGCGCAGCCGATAAATTTAATGTATAATCCGCGCCTTGTTTTTTAAGCCTTTAAAAGTGCAGTGCTATGCCAGATACCCGCTCAGCTGACAGCTCAGCCAACAACAGTAAAAAAGTCATCGTCGGTATGTCCGGCGGCGTAGATTCTTCCGTCTCAGCCTATCTGCTGCTGCAGCAAGGCTATCAGGTTGAAGGCCTGTTTATGAAAAACTGGGAAGAAGACGACAACGACGAATACTGCGCGGCAGCTGAAGACATGCGCGATGCGCAGGCGGTTTGCGACAAACTGGGTATTGTGTTGCACAAAGTAAACTTTGCTGCCGAATACTGGGACAACGTATTTGAATACTTTCTGGCTGAATATAAAGCAGGCCGCACGCCCAACCCCGACATTATGTGCAACAAAGAAATTAAATTTAAAGCCTTTTTGGAATTTGCAGCCGAAGCGCTGGGCGCTGATTATATTGCTACCGGCCATTATGTACGCCGGCGTCAACAAAACGGCCATTGGCAATTATTACGCGGGTTGGATACCAACAAAGACCAAAGCTACTTTCTCTATACCATAGGTGAAGAGCATGTAGCACAGACACTGTTCCCTGTTGGTGAGCTGGAAAAGCCGGCAGTGCGTGCAATCGCAGAACAACAAGGCTTAATTACCCACGATAAAAAAGACAGTACCGGCATCTGCTTTATCGGCGAGCGCAAATTTAAAGACTTTCTGCAACAGTATTTACCGGCACAACCGGGTGATATTGTCTCGGCAGACGGTGATATTATCGGCCGGCATGAAGGCCTGATGTACCACACCCTGGGCCAGCGTAAAGGCTTAGGCATCGGTGGCCTGCGCGATGGCGGTGACGAGCCTTGGTATGTTATCGGCAAAAATCTTGATAGCAATCAGTTAATTGTCGCCCAGGGCCATGATCATCCAGGGTTATTGTCTAAAGGTTTAGTTGCCAATCAACTGCATTGGACTGACCGTAAAGGCCCGCAACAAGCGTTACGCTGCACCGTTAAAACCCGTTACCGGCAAACAGATATTCCCTGCAGTTTAACTCCCAATGCCGATGGCACTGTTACCGTGCTGTTTGATACGGCGCAAAAGGCCGTAACACCCGGCCAGTCGGCCGTGTTTTATCTGGACGACGTTTGCTTTGGCGGCGGCATTATTGATATGGCATTAAACTAAATATGCAATATTCCCTTTCTACCCAAATTATTGCTCTGGCCGGCTTATGTCAGGCACTGAAACTGGTGCAAAACGTAGCCCGCAGCAGCGAAACAGATAAAGCAGCGTTGTCAGTCATGTTAAACAGCGTAGCCGTGATTGATGCGCAGGAGCCTCTGCAAATTTACGGTAATGCTCAGGCTAACCTGCAAACCGGCTTGCAACTTATTATCGACCAACTGGGCGATAAACCGCAAAAAGATGTCGAGCTGACCCGCTATATTGTTGGTGTACTGGCATTGGAGCGCAAACTGAACAAAACACCGGCCAATATGAACAAACTCGGTGGCAAGTTGCAGCATTTAGAACGCCAGCTGCAGCATTTCAGTATTACTGATGACAATATGCTGGCCAATCTGGCTGATATCTACAGCGACTGTATCAGCAGTTTAGGTGGTCGCATTCAAATTTATGGCCAACCGGATTTATTAAAACAACCCACCGTGCAGCATAAGGTGCGGGCGTTGCTACTGGCTGCTGTGCGCTCCGCGGTGCTCTGGCGCCAGGCGGGCGGCAGCAGGCTGAATTTTATCTTTAAACGTCGCAAGTTGGTGGCGCAAGCACAACAGATGCTGGCGCAACTACCCTCATCAAGCTTATAGGAGCCTGTATGCAACTGAACGCCCTTACCGCTATTTCTCCCGTTGACGGGCGCTATGGCAGCAAAACCACAGATTTACGTAACTATTTCAGTGAGTTCGGCTTAATTAAATACCGGGTGATGGTAGAAGTACGCTGGCTGCAAAAAATGGCTGCGACCGCAGGTATTGCCGAAGTGCCGCCGCTGTCAGCTGACGCCAACCGAGTGTTAAATGATATTGTCGACAATTTCAGCTTAAGCGATGCTGAGCGGGTAAAAGAAATTGAACGCACCACAAACCATGACGTTAAAGCAGTGGAATACCTGCTGAAAGAAAAAGTGGCCGCTAACAGCGAACTGGCCGCCATAAGCGAATTTATCCATTTTGCCTGTACCTCAGAAGATATTAATAATCTTTCGCACGGCCTGATGCTGAACGAAGCACGCGCGCAAGTGTTACTGCCACAATGTGATGCCTTACTGGAGGCTATTCAGCAATTAGCTAATGCCCATAAAACGGTGCCAATGATGGCGCGCACCCACGGCCAGCCCGCCTCACCTACTACCATGGGTAAGGAAATGGCTAACGTTTACATGCGCTTAAAACGTCAGCGCGAGCAGATTGCCAAAGTAGAGATCCTCGGTAAATTTAATGGTGCTGTCGGTAACTACAACGCCCACTTATCGGCGTATCCGGACCTTAACTGGCATCAGCTGTCAGAGCAATTTGTTACCGGTTTAGGCCTGAGCTGGAACGCCTTTACCACCCAGATTGAACCGCATGATTACATTGCCGAGCTGTTTGACGCTGTAGCCCGCTTTAATACTATTTTGTTGGATTTTGATCGGGATGTTTGGGGCTATATTGCACTGGGTCATTTTAAGCAGCGTACTATTGCAGGTGAAATCGGCTCTTCTACTATGCCGCATAAAGTTAATCCTATCGACTTTGAAAACTCAGAAGGTAATCTGGGTATTGCCAATGCCTTGTTTAACCACTTGTCAGCCAAGTTACCGGTATCGCGCTGGCAACGTGATTTAACCGACTCTACCGTACTGCGTAATTTAGGTATGGGTTTTGGCTACACCCTGATTGCGTACCAGGCAACGTTAAAAGGCATCAGTAAACTGGAAGTGAATGAAGCCAACCTGCGCGCCGAGCTGGATGCTAACTGGGAGCTTTTAGCTGAACCGGTACAAACCGTGATGCGCAAATACGCTATCGAACAGCCATACGAGAAGTTGAAAGAGCTAACCCGTGGCAAACGTATTACCCAAGCCGACCTGCATGTGTTTATTGATAAGCTGCAACTACCGGACCAGGTGAAAGCACAGTTAAAACAGCTTACGCCGGCCAACTACATTGGTGCAGCCGTCGGTATCACCGACACGCTGAAATAACGGCATTACATTAAGGCGCTGAATTCAGCGCCTTTTTTCTCAGGAAACACTTATGTATCAACTGAATTTAGGCTCGCTCAGCCTGACTGAGTTTCTCAATGACTACTGGCAAAAAAAGCCACTGTTGCTCAAAGGTGGTTTTAAACAATTTACTGATCCGTTGACAGCTGACGAATTGGCAGGGCTGGCACTGGAAGAGGAAATTGAGTCACGTATCGTCAGTTGCGTAAATAAACAGTGGGATATGCAAACCGGCCCCTTTGAGGACTTCAGCGTCTTTGGCGAAACAGACTGGACCCTGTTGGTGCAAGCTGTCGATCACTGGCACCCTGATGCAGCGAAACTGCTGGATCCGTTTCGCTTTATTCCGAACTGGCGTATAGATGACTTAATGGTCAGTTTTTCAACGCCTGGCGGCGGTGTCGGCCCACATCTGGATCAATATGACGTATTTATTATCCAGGGCGAAGGCAAGCGCCATTGGCGTGTTGGTATGCCGGACAGCAACTTGCAGCAAATGTGCCCTCACCCGCGATTGTTACAGGTAAGCCCCTTTACGGCGTGCATAGATGTTATAACGGAGCCCGGTGATATTTTGTATATCCCGCCAGGGTGCCCGCACGACGGTATCAGTATAGAGAACAGCCTGAATTATTCGGTTGGTTTTCGGGCGCCGGCACAAAAAGACTTACTCACCGGGCTGGCGGATCACTTAATTGACCATGATGTAACCGGCAAACGCTTCAGCGACAATGGCCGCAGCGCAGCAAAGTCAGTTGGCGCTATCAGTGATACTGATCTTAACCAGGTGCAACAGCTGTTACAGCAATTGGTTAATGACAAAACCATGTTGCCACACTGGTTTGGCAGTTTAATTACCCGCGCCAAACATGAGCTGGATATCAACGAGCCCGACCCGCACTACAGCAATGAGGAAATTGCTGAATATCTGGACGAGGGTTCGGTATTAAGCCGCTGTGGCGGTTTACGTTGTTGCTACTATCAGCAAACGCCTGACAGCGATATTTTGCTGTTTATCAATGGCGACCAGATCACCTTACCGGCCAATGAGTTGACGACGGCGCAGTTAGTGTGTGATTTCACAGCACTTGCACCGGAGCAAAACCTGCACTTTACTCACTCAGCAGAGCGCCTGATGCTGCTAACCAGCTTGATAAACCAGGGCTACTGGTATTTCAGCGAGTAACTGCATTTGTCTGCCCGATAATAAAGAACCGCACTAAGTGCGGTTTTTTATTTATTGTAAAGCAAAGACTACACTTAGCTAACTGCTTCAGCCTGCCACAACTCGTCTTTACTAAACATTTCATACAAGCCATGCGCGCGATTGATCAACAGATTGGCAAAATCCTGCTTGGTTTTATCAGTAATGCCTGAATCGATAATCTGTTGAGCCTTTAATTGCCATTGCATTGAAAATGCCCGTACAGCCTCTCTGGCGTTTGCCGCCGCAGAAAAAGCCATATGGTCTGTCGGTACATCACCACTTATTACCCAATATGACTGTTTATCTTTAGTATTTAGCTTCCACACCGCCATAAAAGGCGGTAAGTAGCGGCTTTCTGTGGCAGCAACATTGTCCGGTATAATGCCTTTACCGGCCAAGTGTTCATTTGCCTTTTGAAATTGTGCTCTTACCCATTCTGCACGGGCTTGTTCAATTTGTTGCTGAGTTAACTGCTCACTCATTTTACGACTTCCTGCTGTAGTGTTTTTGCTACTTTAGGTGACTCATTGCTGACAATCAAGTGTTAGTAAAGATTGTCGACAATCACCTGGACAGACCAGATTATTTTTTCCGGCCTTTCTGGTGTAACTCCGGTTGAAATGTTACATTTCGCGGCGCAAAAATGCCGCCATAACAGCGGCGGTTAACCAGGCAGACTTAACGTCCTGAAGCATTCAGGCAGTCATTAAACGGAGAAATCAGTCGTGGCCGTATTTAATCATTCTGAGTTCGATAATCATGAACAAGTGGTATTTTGCAGCGATGCAGAAACCGGTTTAAAAGCTATTATCGCTGTACACAGCACCGCTCTTGGCCCTGCTGTTGGTGGTTGCCGTTTGTGGGATTATGTCTCAGATGACGCCGCGTTAAACGATGTATTACGTTTAGCTCGTGGTATGACTTATAAAAACGCCATGGCGGGTCTACCGCTGGGCGGTGGTAAGTCCGTTATTATCGGTGATGCCAAGAAAATTAAATCTGAAGCTCTGTTCCGTGCCTTTGGCCGCATGATCCATCGCTTATCCGGCAGCTATTACAGTGCTGAGGACGTTAATATCACGACCGGTGATATTATGATCGTAAATAAAGAAACGCCTTTTGTCGCAGGTTTAGAGGGAAAAAGCGGTAACCCTGCACCTTTTACAGCACTGGGCACATATCGCGGTATAAAGGCAGCCGCTAAACATCAGTTCGGCTCAGATGATTTGAACGGTAAAACAGTTGCGGTTCAGGGCCTCGGCAGTGTCGGCTTCTATTTGTGTGAACACCTGCACAAAGAAGGCGCCAAATTAATTGTGACAGATATTAATCAGGACGCAGTTCAGCGCGCGGTAAGCCGGTTTGGCGCTACCGCCGTGGCACTGGAAGATATTTACGCCGCTGACGCTGATATCTATGCACCTTGCGCTTTAGGTGCAACTATTAACGACGACACTATTGCGCAACTAAAAGCGCGTATTGTTGCAGGCTGCGCTAACAATCAGTTAAAAGAAGCACGTCATGGCGAAGTGTTACGTCAGAAAGGCATACTGTACGCACCTGACTACGTAATAAATGCCGGTGGCATTATTAATGTCGCATCAGAAATGCGTCCGCAAGGCTATTCAGAAAGTGAGTCGACAGCCAAGGTCATGGCCATTTATGACACCCTGTTAACTATCTTCCAACGGGCAGATGCTGAACAACAACCCACCAGCCTGGTTGCTGATTTAATGGCGCAGGAAATTATCCGCCGCGGCAAAAACTGATACTTTTACCGCTAAAAACACCGCGCCATGCGCGGTGTTTTTTTATACCGCAGTAAATAACGCCCCCAACTTTAAGGGCACTATGCTCATCGCGGTTTCATAGCCGGTATTAAACAACTGCTGTTTTTGCTGCTGACTCATGGCAAAGTCAACCGATGACACGGCGCCGGTGTTTATCACTATGGTATTGTGCCAATGTTCAGCATGAACATATTCCCGTGACACTGCACTCATAAAAGTTCTGATTAACATATAAATATAAGACACCAACGGAAAATACCGACTGGTTCTGACCGGTTGGGCTTCAGCGTCGCTTTTCAGCCGGAAACAAATCAGCGGTATACCACAGCCGGACCAGTCATGGTGCAGGGCATCTTCAGATAAAATGACGCCATCTGTCATAATATGATTTTCAAACGCCTGAAAAGAGAAAAATAGCGGAATTGACATCGAGAAGCGGATTGCTTTGGAAACCTTCAGTGTGGGTGTCAACAGGCGGTTAAACACCACTGGCCCGCCCCCGTTAATGTCAGTCGCCAATATATGTAAATCATGTGGCAACTCGGCAAACGTAACCCCTTGCAATTGCTTATCCAACCAGGTTTCAAGCTTATTGCCGTTACACAAACCGCCGGTGCGCAGCAACGAAGTGAAAGAAAAACTCCAGAATTGCTTAAAGTCTGTTTGTAACGCCAGCGCTTTTATATCTGTCAAACTCCAACCGGCGGCATACAGTGCCGCGACAATACTGCCGCCGGACACCCCGACCAGATGACGGAAGCGGAAACCCATATCCAGCAATGCTTGTAGAATACCGATGTAACAACTTAGCCGGGTGCCACCACCGGAGAATATCGGTACAATTTCTTTATCTGCTTTACTTAACATATCAGCACCATCCCTGGCCGGTTACACAACCTTGTTAGTATGAAGCAATTTCTAAGGCTTGCCATTAAATGGCTGCAGCTATTTTGTACGATTTGCGCTAGTATAATGTCATTACACAATAACTTAGATATGGATTGTCTTAAGTATGTATAAAATTCTGTTCTGTTTGGCAGTGCTGTATCATCCCTTGCTTCCTGCCCTGGCGAACCTGAGTAACAGCATAGAACAGATAAAACCGTCTGTCGTGGCATTGGGTGTCTACAGTCCATTGGCCTCCCCCAGAATAAAACTCATTGGCAGTGGTTTTGTTGTTGCACCGGGTAATCAAGTCGTCACCAATTACCACGTAATAGCCAGGCCTTTGAGTTCACAACGTAATGAAAGCTATGTGGTATTGTCCGGCAGCGCAGAGAAAGTCAATGTTCATCAGATCATCAGCAGCAAAAAACAACCTGAGCATGATTTAGCGGTACTGAAAATCGATGCCAAGCTGCCGGCAGTAGTACTTGGCGACAATAAACTGATTGCTGAGGGCAGCGAAATTGCCTTTACCGGTTTTCCGATCACGGCGGTATTGGGGCTTTACCCGGCTACGCATCGCGGCATTGTATCGGCAATAACACCTATTGCCATACCGGCAGATAATTCAGCCCAACTGCAAGCATCAGCGCTGCGTCAGCTCAGACAACCTTTTATGGTGTACCAACTTGATGCAACAGCATACCCGGGTAACAGTGGCAGCCCGTTATTTGATGCTAAAACAGCAAAAGTTATCGGTATTATCAATCAGGTATATGTGAAATCGACACGGGAAGCGGTACTGCGCGACCCCAGCGCTATCAGCTTCGCAATACCAATATCTCTGCTGCTACCGATGTTAGATAATTAAGCCTTAGCATGATAACGCGACACCTCTGCATGGATGCTGTTTAATGGACCTACTTAGCCAACTTGCGTTGGACAAAATTGGTTTTGCTTTAGCGGCTCTGGCCAATCTGGTGTTTTTCTTGCTGATAGTGGTGACACGCGTTAAAAACCTGCCGCGTTTCCTGCTGCTATCCTGGGCGTTGATTAGCATAGTCTGGTCGGTGTTTTATATGCTGAGCAAAGCGCCGGCTTACTCCAACACGGCCTCTTTAATACTGGAATCAAGCCGAAACCTTATACTACTGCTGTTTTTGTTATCCGCATTAGGGCAAAAGAATCAGCGTTTTTGGCAGCTGTTGCAGAGTCAAAGCGTTATAACATTAATTCTGCTAAGCAGTATTTGGCTTGTATTAAGCAAATGGCAGCTGATTTCAGTAAATTTAATGTTTACCGGCAGCCTGGCACTGTATATTTTCCAACTGGCGCTGCTCGAAGCGCTGTACCGAAAAGCGGCAGAAAACCGTTGGCAATACAAACCGCTGGTGCTAAGCATCTCTGTCTGTACCTTGTTCGATTTTATTTTATTAGCAGAAGCGGCGCTGTTTGGCCAGATTGATGCGCAAATGTGGGCCGCCAGAGGCTTTATTTGCGCTGCGATGATACCTTTTCTGGTGATAGCGATACGTCGTATTCAGGCGTGGGGGATCAGTGTCTATGTATCAAGAGACATCGTGTTGCAAAGCACCTTGGTATTAACAGCCGGCCTTTATTTGTGTCTGATTGCTATAGCCGGCTTTTACATCCGTTATATCGGCGGTCAATGGTCAAACCTGGTACAGGCCATATTTCTGGTATTGGGCTTCGCTATGCTTGCCGGTATGTTATTGTCAGGCGCTTTTCGCCGACGCTTAAAAGTGTTTATTGAAAAACACTTTTTTGCCAATAAGTTTGACTATCGCATAAAATGGCTGGAGCTGACGCGACAACTTCGCCTGGTAGATATCAGTAAACCAGAGCAATACGACACTATCTTACATGCCTGGCTTAATGCTATTGGCTACAACAGAGGTTGCTTGCTTCGTGTAGGCAACAACGCCGATGTAATACCATTAGCCTGCGTTAACCGCGTATCGCTGTCCGGCAGTGAAAAAGCACTGGTACAGCGTTATATTGAAAAATTTGCCCATCAACATTGGATAGTCGATTTAACTGACTACACCGACCCGTTTACACAGCAACATCTAAACCAGCGCGATGTTGATATTCAGTTAATCCTGCCAATTCATTCCGAGAGTAAGTTATGGGGGCTATGCCTGATAAACACCCCCGAAGTAGACAGACAAAAACTTAATTGGGAACTTCGTGATTACCTGATGCTGGTTACGGAGCAGATCGCTAACTACCTGATGTTAATGCAAGCCAGTAAAACACTCAGCGAAAACGCCCAGTTCGCCGCGTTTAGCCGCATGTCTGCCTTTGTATTACATGATTTAAAAAACGTGAAAGCACAAATAGATTTAATGCTGCAAAACAGCGTAAAACACAAAACAAACCCTGAATTCATTAATGACAGTTTCGACACCTTAGCCGCTATGCAGCAAAGGTTGGCCAATATGCTATCGCAGTTAGGCAATAAGCGCAGCGCAAGCGCTGATCAAACCATATTTAAAGCTGCTGACGTGGTACAACAAATTATCAACCAACGTTGTGCAGCAAAGCATCCGATACCACAGCTAACTATTGACAGCGATGCACAGCTGTCCGTAAACAAAGAACGTTTTGCCAGCGTTGTCTATCACCTGATAGACAACGCGCAACACGCCACGCAAGCAGATGGCTGGGTTAGTGTAACCATCAGTAGCGATGCCTTATACCTGACATTGGAAATTGCAGATAATGGCTGTGGTATGTCGGCAGACTTTATCAATCAGCGCTTATTTAAACCTTTTGATTCCACTAAAGGCAACGCGGGTATGGGCGTTGGCGCCTACGATGCGCTACACTTTGCAGAACAACACAGCGGGCAACTGCATGTCAGCAGTAAGGAAGGCGCAGGTTCAACCTTCACGCTGAAACTGCCGCGGTATCAGCCTGTAAAAAGCAGTAACAACAAGGACTGTTAAATGAAAACTGTATTAGTCATAGAAGACGATATCGGCATCCAGAAACAACTGAAATGGAGTTTGCCTGATTATGAATTAGTATTCGCGCAGGACAGAGCTTCAGCACTAACGCAGTTAAGACGCTACGAACCTGAAGTGGTTACATTAGACCTTGGCTTACCACCGGACCCCGCCAATGCTAGCGAGGGGCTAGCTTGTCTGCATGAAATACTTACGTTGCAACCGGGCTGTAAAGTAATAGTGGTTACCGGCAGTAATGACAATGAACATGCGTTAAAAGCGATAGCGCTTGGGGCTTACGATTATTACCAAAAGCCGATAGATACCGCTGTATTAACCGTGATCCTTGACAGAGCATTTAAGCTTAGCCAGCTTGAGATTGAGAATAAAGCACTACGGGCAGCCAACCTGAACAATGCCGATATTATCGGTAACAGTGACGCAATGGCAAAGGCCTGTCGTACAGTTGAAAAAATTGCACCAACGGAAATTACCACACTATTGCTGGGTGAAAGCGGCACCGGTAAAGAAGTATTTGCCCGTGCTATTCACCGGCAAAGTCCGCGTAATAACAAAGCCTTTGTAGCGATAAACTGTGCATCTATTCCGGAAAATCTGCTGGAAAGCGAGTTGTTCGGCTATGAAAAAGGCGCTTTTACCGGCGCCAACAAAACCACCTTGGGTAAAATTGAGTGCGCCAACGGCGGCACCCTGCTACTGGATGAAATTGGTGATATGCCGCTAAGTTTGCAGGCCAAAATGCTGCGCTTTCTGCAAGAAAGAGTTATTGAACGGGTTGGCGGCCGCCAGGAGATTGAAGTTGATGTCAGGGTAATATGTGCAACTCACCGCAACCTGGCAGAGATGGTAACAGAGCAAAGCTTCCGCGAAGACTTATACTACCGGATCAGTGAAATAACTCTGCTTATTCCACCATTACGTCAACGCGGCCACGATATTGTGGTTATCGCCAAAGCCTTGCTGAATAAATTTAATCATGAATTTAATACACAGATCCAAGGGTTTACCGAATCAGCTATGCAAGCAATGCTGCAATACAATTGGCCGGGCAATATCAGAGAATTGCAGAATAAATTAAAATCTGCCGTGATCCTGGCAGAAAGTAAGTATATTTCAGCAGAAGATATTGGTTTATCTGAGCAGCACAGCAAAACCGACACATTACGAAAAGTACGTGAGCAAGCAGAAACAGGGGCCATTCGCCATGCTTATACATTGGCAAATGGCAACTTATCTAAAACGGCAGATGCCTTGGGTATTACCAGGCCAACGCTGTATGCACTTATAGATAAGTACCGCTTACACGACTTACGCAGTATTGAGGCTGAAACCTGACATAAAGCGATAAAAAAACCCCACCGAAGTGGGGTTTTTTCTTACAGGCTAATGCCTTTTTGTTTTGCTTTGTCTTTGATGTAAGACTCCCAGCCACGTACCTGACGTGACATACCGGGGTCCTTCTTCGCATTCATCAATGCAGCATAAGCTTCTCTGTACTTTTGCTGATAGAAATATGCATCCACCAAGCTCATGTAAACGCCGGAAGGTTTGTCTACATTCATCGATAACGCTTTGTCATACGCTGCTATAGCCTCGTTATAACGCTGTACAGCGGAATAAGCAGAGCCCTGACGGCGATAAGCATCAGCATCATTTGTCAGCTTAGCAACTTCGCCATAGTACTCAGCAGCTTTGAGGAACTCACGGGCAGACTGATAGTTAGAAGCAATAAAATTAAGATTGGTTTTGTCGCGCTTCACCAACCCGCTTTTCATGTGCTTTTCCATCGTTACAGCTGCTTTGTAAGGGATGTTATTATTCGCATACATTTGCGCTAACATTCTTACTTCAGAGTCTTTCTCCAGATAGCCTTGCGAGTATGCCAATTGCAATGTTGAAAGCGACTTGGAAAACTCTTCAGTTAAGGTATAAAAATTACCTAAGTATACCCAAAACTGTTTATTTTCCGGAAACAGTTGCACCATAGTTTCAACCACAGTAATCAACTCTTTATAACGCTTGGTTTCATACAATGCTGCCATTTTAAGCTGATAAGGACCTTCAATGGGCTTAGGTGAAAAACGGATAGCATCATCAGCCGGCGCTAACACTTTATCATACTGATTCATCAGATAATAAGCGTTAGCTATACGCATATAAGCATCTGAGTTCTGCTCACCGGTGAACATTATCCAACTCTCATAGGCTTTAATGGCTTTCTGGTACTGCTTATCCTGCAACAACATATCAGCCAGCAACTTTAAAGAGCCTGCTTGATCATTAAATGTCAGTTCGTCAGGCGCTACCGCCAACGTCAGATATTTAATGGCCTGCTTCTCATCTTTAGTCGCATACAGATTGCCGAGAAAACGGTTTAATGTCGCTGTATCAAAAGCGTTACTGGACTTAGCTTCAAGTAATATAGCGATAGCTTCATCAAGCTTTTCTTCGTTATAAAGCTCAAAGGCTTTAACCAAGACTTTACCAACCCGCTCACCCACGATCTGAGTTTTGCGTGCCTTACGCTCTTCAACCTTTGCCATATCCGGCTGTACGGCTGCAGAAACAGGGGCAATGGCTACACCAAGTGCGGTCAGGATTATTAATGCTGAACTAAGTGTTTTAAACTTTTTCATATCAACCTCCCGCCATGTCTAAAGTGAAATCCAACTGAACCTGCATGCCTGTCTGTTTTAACGGCTTGCCATCAACAACCTTAGGGCTGTACTTCCAGCGACGTAAGGCGCGGATCGCTTCACGGTCAAATACACGGCGCGGCTCAGCTTCGATAACTTCTACCTCATCTACGCTGCCATCTTCCATGATACTAAACCGCAATTTAACCCAGCCTTGTAAGCCATCACGGGCAGCCTGTACCGGATACCTTGGCTCAATACGCACGATAGGCGTTGCATCACCGTCGCGCATCATACTGGATGGGTCACCTAAACCACCGGCACCAGAACCCAAGCTCAAACCCGGCATATTAAAACCAATCGCACCGGCAGCATTAGCTGACTCAGGCTCAGGTTGAGGCGCCTTAGGCGGTTGAGCCGGCGGCGGCGGCGGCGGCGGTGGCGGTGGCCGACGTGTCTGCGTATCTGAATCAGGTGGCGTAGTGTTGAGCTCAATTACTATACGCTCTTGGTCAACCACCCGACGCTCTCCGGAACCTTTAACCAGAAGGGCCATAATCAGAAACAACACGAACGTTACCACCGCACCGATAATTAACGATGTTAGGAAACGTGCCATAGTTACTTAGTCTCCCCGGCGATACTGATCACCAGCGTTGGATCAGCAGCTTTAATCTGATCCATTACTTCCATCACTGTACCGTGCTTCGCTTCTTTATCCGCTTGCACAATAATAGTGTCGGTTGGTGATTCGGCTCTTAACCGTTCAATATTCGCAGATACACGCTCAACATCAACCGTACGCTTATCCATCCAAATTTCGCCATTCGCACGAATAGCGATAAAGATAGTTGCCGTAGGTTTTTTCTGAGCTTGTGCTGCTTCAGGTTTATTTACATCAATACCGGCCTCTTTCACGAAAGAAGTCGTAACGATGAAGAAAATCAACATAATGAATACGATGTCCATCATCGGCGTAATGTCGATTGCGGCCTCATCGTCTTCACGAATACGTTTACGTGCCATAAAAATCTCTCTTAATGATGCGGTAAGCTGTCAACGAGATCTGCTTTTTCCCGTTTAACTTTTACTTCCAGCCGCGAACTGAAAAATACGCCTGATAATGCTGCAACCATACCCGCCATCGTCGGAATTGTTGCCATCGAAATACCTGCTGCCATAGTTCTCGGATTACCTGTGCCAGTCGTCGCCATAATATCAAATACAGCGATCATACCGGTAACAGTACCCAACAAACCAACCAGCGGACACATAGCAACAAGCGTTTTTATCAGTAACATTCTTTGATCTAACTGAAGCGTCGCTTCGGAAATCCAGGTATCACGGATTTTATGTGCATACCAAGAGGTAGTATCTGCACGGGCGTCCCAACGGGTAATAATATCCCGCTTAATTTTCGGAAACACCCAGCTAACGTACCAGTAGCGCTCTAACATCATAAACCACATGACGAAGAGCACCAGGGCGACAACATACAATACGTTGCCCCCGGTATGAATAAAATCCTGTACCGATTCCCACAGCTCAATAAGCTGGAGCATCATCAGGCTTTCTCCTTCTCCGCATGAGCAGCAACAATACCTGCGCTTTGCTCATCCAGCACGTGTAAAACAGTTTTCGCTTTAGAAGCAACAATGCTGTGTACGAAAATCAACGGTAATGCCGCTATCAGACCTAACGCAGTGGTTACAAGCGCCAGAGAGATATCGCCCGCCATCAGTTTCGGATCGCCGGTACCGTATAATGTAATGGTTTGGAAGGTTAAGATCATACCGATAACGGTACCTAACAGACCCATTAGCGGTGCTACTGCCGCAAACAACTTGATCATACCGATACCACGGTCAACTTTCGGCGTTTCACGCAGAATAGCTTCATCCAGTTTCAGTTCCAGGTTTTCTACGTCAGCAGACATATTCTGATGGTATACCGTCAGAATACGGCCCAATGGATTGTCTTTTGATGGATTGGCCAGATTCTTCAGCTGGGCACGGATTTTACCACCCACTACAGTCAGCACAATAAAACGCTCAAGAGCAATCAGGAAACCGATAAACAGCAATAAAGTGATCAGATAACCTACAGTGCCGCCCTGATGGTAGTATTCCATCAACGTGCTGCGTTGCTGGTTTAAGCGTAGTAATGAGTTGCCTTTTGTCGGGTCCAGGTAGAAACCAACTAACTCACCAGGCGCTGCATTGTTAAATGCGGCTACTGAATTATGAATTTTTGCCTGTGGCGCACGGCCTAACGGCTGTAACTGGTCCGTTGTATCATTGCGTAACAGATACTCATCTGCGGTAGTAACGTGGAAAGTACCGAAACGGGTAACGCGCTTAGTTTCAACGCCGCCATCTAATTTAACCACTTCAGCATCAAACTTAGCCACTTTGCCGGATTCGGTCATTTCAGTCAGCATCGCTAACCATAAATCTTCCATTTCCTGCAACGTAGGTAATTCTGTCGCTTCTGCGATTTTACGCAGTGGAACATCACGATCAGGATATTGCGAGCTGACCACTGAGCTGGAGATAGTACCGATCGCCTGGTTGGCTGATTGACGTACTACACCAAATACTTCACCCATAGTACCTAAAGCACTTTCAAGTTCAGTTTGCTTTTGAGCGATAAGAATATCGTTATCCGCATATTGCTTTTGCAAACGCTTACCACGAGCTTCTTCATCAGCAAATTGCTTTTTAGCAGTGTTCAGCAATGCTTGCTTATCTGCACGCTCTGCCAGGAATGCACGCTCACGTTCCTGGTTAGCACGCCCTTCAATAGCACGCTCTTTTTTAATTTGCTCTAATAATTGGTCCAGTTTAGCGGTGTCAGCCGCTGCACCAAAAGCCATAGTTGCAGAAAGTGTTACTGCCGCAGCTACGACGAAAGATTTCATTTTCATTCTCATTTACTCTTACTCCGCTGCGAATAGTGGTACGCGATCCATTTCAAGCTGGGCTTCACGACGCGCCATCTTGATGAAACTGGTCACTGAATTCATAAACGAATCGGGTAATTCGTCCCAGCTTTGAGTTGTTTTGTTCCACACCCAACCGGCTTCACCGTCTAACGACTGTGCCATCAGCGCCAAACGGCCTAAATGCACATAGTCAACCGTCATTTCGTTGCCACCGACGGTTAAAGTCCCCTGGAAGGCAGCAAGCTCTGAGCCGTAGCCCATTTCAATGCTGTATGCTTCAAGAATTTGACGGAACTGCTCTGAGCGCTGAACATCTGACCGGCTCATCAATTCACGTAAGTTTTCTACGCGAGCGGTACGACGTTCTGTACGCAGTGGAATATCAGCTTTGATAAACTGTTCCAACGCATCAATCATGCGGAACATCAGAGGCACAGTGCCTTTGTTGGTATTTTCCAGGCCATCAATTTGACGCTGAATAGAGTTAATTTGCCGTTGTTGGTCAGCAACCAGAGTCGCCAGAAAGTCGTTATACACTTTCAGGTTCTCAGTCTGGTCGGTAACCTGACGGTACTCACCCAGCAGTTCCTGAGACTGTTCATATATAGTGTTAATTTTTTCTTGAGACTGCACAGCTGCGCGCTGGATTTGACTACCTTCCTGATGCAAAGCTTTTAAATCTGTAGCCAGAACATTCGCCGACAGAGCGAAAGTACCGGTCAGAGCTGTTGCAACAAGACTCTTGCGAATTTTATTGTTAAACATAGTTCCCAACCAATTATTGCTGATTAACGTAACCTGAAGTTGCAAGGGCCAAACTGTTCTTGGAGACAGAGGCGGCCCTCAGTTAGAGGGTAAACCGTCCGCATCATTACAGGTAAAAACGCCCTTGTCAAGACAACGCAGGCGTCCGGAGGTCTGCTCAGATGCGGCTATTTATGCGGTTTTTCACCCGATTTATGCGCTATTAAACAAATGAAATGAATTTGTTATAGCTCATTAATTTTTTTGCTTATTTTATGTTCGGCGTTAATTTCCCCGCCGCATATAATGCCACCATATCATCTAACGATATGGCTTTAATTTTACTGCCATGGCCGGCAGCATTAAAGGCTTCATAACGGGCAATGCAAACTTCCGTCATCGCCTTTACCGATTCTTGTAAATACTTGCGTGGGTCAAATTCAGCCGGATGCTGCGTCATATAACGACGAATAGCACCTGTAGAAGCTAAACGTAAGTCAGTGTCGATATTAACCTTACGCACACCATACTTAATACCCTGCTGAATTTGCTCTACCGGTACACCATAGGTTTCAGGGATCTGGCCGCCGTTATCATTAATGATTTTCAGCCATTCCTGTGGCACAGAAGACGAACCGTGCATTACCAAATGGGTATCCGGAATACGCTGGTGGATCGCCTTAATCCGGTCAATCGCCAGAATATCGCCTGTCGGTGGACGGCTGAACTTATACGCACCATGTGAGGTACCACAAGCAATAGCCAACGCATCTACCTGCGTTTCCCGCACAAACTGTGCCGCTTCTTCCGGGTCAGTCAGCATTTGATCATGGCTTAATATGCAATCTGCACCTATGCCATCCTCTTCGCCGGCTGCGCCGGTTTCCAGTGAGCCTAAACAACCTAACTCGCCCTCTACCGACACACCACAGGCATGCGCTATTTCTACAACTTTACGGGTTACATTAGCATTGTATGCATAGTCCATCGGTGTTTTACCGTCTTCACCCAAGGAGCCGTCCATCATTACCGACGAAAAGCCCAATTGAATGGAGCGCTGGCATACTCCCAACGACGTACCGTGATCCTGGTGCATTACCACCGGGATATGCGGAAACTCTTCTACCGCCGCCAGAATTAAATGGCGCAGAAAAGGCGCACCGGCGTATTTACGCGCACCGGCAGATGCCTGCACTATTACCGGACTGTCGGTTTTATCGGCAGCCAACATAATAGCGCGCATTTGCTCAAGGTTGTTTACGTTAAAAGCCGGTATGCCGTAGCCGAATTCGGCAGCATGATCCAGCATTTGACGCAGGGAAATAAGGGCCATGAAATCCTCTCTTAATCTTTTAGGGTACAGTTGTAATATGAGATTTTTATTATTGTGTTATTGCGCGTTGTTCCAGTATAGCTACTGCCGGCAGAGTTTTACCTTCAAGAAACTCAAGAAAGGCACCGCCGCCGGTAGACACATAGGACACTTTGTCAGCAATATTGTACTTGTCGATAGCGGCCAGGGTATCGCCACCACCGGCAATTGAAAAAGCATCACTGTCAGCAATCGCTTGTGCCAGCGCTTTGGTCCCTTCTGCAAATTGATCAAACTCAAATACGCCGACCGGACCGTTCCAGACAATGGTACCGGCTGATTTTAAGATATTAACCAGCTGAGCTGTGGTATCCGGGCCAATATCAAAAATCATATCGCTATCGTCAACCGCGGATACCGGTTTTAATGTTGCTACTGCCGTTTCGCTGAACACTTGCCCCACAACCACATCAGTAGGTACCGGGATATTACCGCCGCGGCTTTTAGCCTGTGCCATCAGACGTTGTGCTTCAGGAACTAAATCGGCTTCGAACAGTGATTTACCTACATTATTGCCATTAGCCGCAATAAAGGTGTTAGCAATGCCACCGCCAACGATAAGCTGATCAACGATGCCGGATAACGACTCCAGCACGGTAAGCTTGGTAGAGACTTTAGAGCCACCAACAATTGCCACCAGAGGTCGTTTCGGATTTTTCAGCGCCGCTGCTAAAGCATCCAACTCTGCTACTAATAAAGGGCCGGCACAGGCTACCGGCGCAAATTTCGCTACGCCATGGGTTGAAGCCTGAGCACGGTGTGCGGTGCCAAAGGCATCCATGACAAAAACATCGCACAATGCCGCCAGCTTTTGCGCCAATGCATCGTCGTTTTTGCCTTCACCTTTATTAAAGCGCACATTTTCAAACACTACGACTTCACCGGCATTGATGTCGATACCATCCAGGTAACCAGCCGCTAAACGCACGGGAGCTGCCAATACCTGCGAAAGATAATCCACTACCGGCTGCAGCGATGACTCTGCATCGTATTCACCCTCTTGTGGCCGGCCCAGGTGCGACATCACCATCACTTTTGCGCCCTTGCTCAAAGCCAACTCAATTGTAGGTATGGCGGCTTTTAACCTGGCATCTGAAGTTACCTTGCCGTTTTTTACCGGCACGTTTAAGTCTTCGCGGATCAGTACACGTTTGCCGTTAAGATCCAAATCGCTCATGCGAATAACAGACATTTCTTGCTCCTTGTATTAAATTCGTTTACATCATCGCCCGTGCAGTATCAAGCATACGGTTTGCAAAGCCCCATTCGTTGTCACACCACACCAGGCATTTTACCAGCCGTTTGTGACTAACACGGGTTTGCGACCCGTCAACAATGCAAGAATGCGCATCGTGGTTAAAATCCACTGACACCAAGGGCTCTTCGGTGTAGTCCAGAATACCGGCCAATTCACCAAAGCGCGCTTGTTGCAGCGCCTTGTTAACCGCCGCAATGCTAACGTCCTGATGCAGGCTGACACTTAAATCCATTGCCGTCACATTAACGGTGGGTACCCGCACCGCTATGGCTTCAAAGCGGCCGGCAAATTTCGGTAATATGCGCTCTATGCCCAACGCCAACTTAGTATCGACCGGGATAATAGACTGGCTGGCCGCGCGGGTACGGCGTAAATCCGGATGGTAGGCATCTATTACCTGCTGATCATGCATCGACGCATGGATAGTCGTAATAGTACCGCTTTCAACGCCAAAATGCTGATCCAACACCTGGATCACCGGCACGATACAGTTAGTGGTGCAAGACCCTGCAGATACCACTGTCATATCTGCTGTTAAACTGCTCTGGTTAATGCCGAAGATAATAGTGGCATCAATGTCGGTGTCAGCAGGGTGCGAAAACAGCACTTTTTTCGCGCCAGCGGTCAGATGCCAGTTAGCGTGCTCGCGGCTGTGAAATACACCGGTACACTCCAGTACCACATCAACTGCCAGCTCACTCCAAGGCAGCTCCAGCGGATCAGCCTCTGAAAACAAGGCTATTTTATGTTCAGCTACCGTGATGCCGCCGTCGTAAGCGCCAACACTAAAACCAAAACGACCATGTGATGTGTCATATTTCAGCAGATGCGCGACACCTTTGGCATCGGCCAGCTCATTAATAGCCACCACCTGCAGCTCATGTTGCCAACCATTTTCATAAATAGCGCGTAAAATATTGCGCCCGATACGGCCAAAGCCGTTTATTGCAAGTCTGATTGCCATAACACCACACTAAAATATGACATAAGAAAATGGGACCTGACACGGTCCCATTGTATTGAATATTACGCCAGCAACTGCTCAGCTGCTTCAAGCACTTTTTCAGTGGTAATACCAAAGTGAGCAAACAACTGCTCAGCCGGTGCCGACTCACCAAAGCTGGTCATGCCGATAATTTTACCGGTTAAACCAACATATTTATACCAACAATCGGTAATGCCGGCTTCAACCGCAATACGTTTGCTTACTGCAGAAGGCAACACTGCTTCACGATAAGCGGCATCTTGTTGTTCAAACACATCGCTGGAGGGCATTGATACCACCCGCACCGCCTTGCCCTGTTCTGCAAGTTTAGCGGCAGCTTGCATCGCCAGCTCAACTTCAGAGCCGGTAGCAATAATAATCAGCTCTGGTGTACCTGTGCAGTCACGCAGAATATAACCACCGCGGGCAATATCAGCCAGTTGCTGTGTACTACGCGCTTGCTGCGCCAGGTTTTGCCGCGTAAAAATTAATGTTGTCGGGCCATCAGTGCGCTCAATCGCCGCTTTCCAGGCTACAGCCGACTCTACCTGGTCGCACGGGCGCCAGTTCATCAGGTTTGGTGTAGCACGCAGCGCTGCCAGTTGCTCTACCGGCTGGTGCGTAGGGCCATCTTCGCCTAAACCGATAGAATCATGGGTGTAGACGAAAATGACCCGCTGCTTCATCAGTGCGGCCATGCGCACCGCATTACGGGCATATTCCATAAACATTAAAAAGGTTGCGCCATACGGCACAAAACCACCGTGCAGTGCGATACCGTTCATAATGGCCGACATACCAAATTCACGTACGCCGTAATAAATGTAATTACCGCTGGCATCGCTAGCGTTAAGTGGCTTGCTGCCGGACCAGATAGTCAGGTTAGAACCAGCTAAGTCCGCGGAACCGCCCATAAATTCAGGTAACAGCGGGCCAAAAGCATTTAATGCATTTTGTGAGGCTTTACGGCTGGCAATATTAGCCGGGTTGGCCTGTAACTGTGCAATATATGCCTGTGATTGCTCAGCCCAGTTTGCCGGTAGCTGGCCGGCTACACGACGGCTGAATTCAGCGGCCAGCTCAGGAAATGCTGCACTATAGCGGGCAAACAGTTGCTGCCAGTCTTGTTGTTGCGCACCACCTTTGGCTTTGGCATCCCAATCAGCGTAAATATCGGCCGGAATGTCAAACGGCGCGTGCGGCCACTGCAGAAAATCACGCGCGGCAGCAATTTCGGTATCACCCAGCGGTGCACCGTGGCAATCATGGCTGCCGCCTTTATTCGGCGCACCATAGCCGATAACAGTGCGGCAACAAATTAATGTCGGCTTAGTGGTGTCGGCTTTCGCTTGTTTAATAGCGGCCTCAACAGCTGCAGCGTCATGGCCGTCAACATTGCTGATGACTTGCCAGCCATAGGCTTCAAATCGCGCCGGTGTATTGTCGGTAAACCAGCCTTCAACATGGCCATCAATTGAAATACCGTTGTCATCCCAAAAGGCAATTAATTTACCCAACCCTAAAGTACCGGCCAGTGAACAAGCCTCGTGCGAGATACCTTCCATTAAACAGCCATCACCCAAAAAGGTGTAAGTGTGGTGATCAACAATGTCGAACCCGGGCTGGTTAAACTGCGCGGCCAAAGCTTTTTCAGCAATCGCCATGCCTACCGCATTGGTAATACCTTGTCCGAGCGGACCTGTAGTAGTTTCCACACCCGGCGCGTAACCGTATTCCGGGTGGCCCGGCGTTCTGGAGTGCAACTGACGGAACTGTTTTAAATCGTCAATGCTTAAATCGTAACCGCTTAAATGCAACAAAGAATACAGCAGCATAGAGCCGTGGCCGTTAGACAAAATAAAACGGTCGCGGTTTGGCCACTGTGGGTCTTGTGGGTTATGTCTGAGAAAATCGCGCCATAACACTTCGGCAATGTCAGCCATGCCCATAGGGGCACCCGGATGTCCTGATTTAGCTTTTTGCACCGCATCCATGCTAAGCGCACGGATAGCATTGGCGAGTTGTTTACGAGATGGCATGTTCACTCCTGACATTGCGCGGCTTCTGGTAACGAAGCTGATTATTATTAAGCTGAAATGTTAAGGCCCAACGTGGCGCTATTTTCACAGAGCCCCCGCCGGATGGCAAATTTAAATCCGCCGGCAGAAACAATTTTCAACCGCTCAGATCTAACTGGCTGTACTAACGTAATATGCAACGTAAAATAGCATTAAAGACGTCTGGGTGGCAGATTTTTCTGGCAAAGGCAGCACACTTTATCTAGAATAGCCGCCTATTTTTTGGGTTCGTCATGGCATTTTTCTGCAGAACGAACTTAACTGCATTAACCTTATTTTGGAATACAACCGATGGCACAACACATTTTTACTTCTGAGTCAGTATCTGAAGGACATCCGGATAAAATTGCTGATCAGATTTCTGACGCCGTATTGGATGCAATCCTGGAACAAGATCCAAAAGCCCGTGTGGCCTGCGAAACCTTCGTTAAAACCGGTATGGTATTAGTTGGCGGTGAAATCACTACTACTGCCTGGGTTGATATTGAAGAAATTACCCGTAAAACCGTGCGCGAAATTGGTTACGTACATTCAGATATGGGCTTTGATGCCGACTCTTGTGCCGTATTAAACGCCATTGGTAAGCAATCACCGGATATCAATCAGGGTGTAGACCGTGCCGATCCGAAAGAGCAAGGCGCCGGTGACCAGGGTTTAATGTTTGGTTACGCCAGCAACGAAACAGACGTGCTGATGCCAGCCCCTATTACCTATTCACACCGTTTGGTGCAGCGTCAGGCACAAGTGCGTAAAGACGGTACCCTGCCATGGCTGCGTCCGGATGCTAAATCTCAGTTAAGCTTTATTTATGAAGACGGCAAGCCGGTAGGTATTGATGCCGTAGTATTGTCTACCCAGCACTGCGATACCATCAGTACGGCAGATCTGCGTGAAGCGGTAATGGAAACCATCATCAAACCAGTATTGCCGGCAGAGTGGTTAACAGCTAAAACCAAATTCTTTATCAACCCAACCGGCCGCTTTGTTATCGGCGGTCCTATGGGTGACTGCGGCTTAACCGGCCGGAAAATTATTGTCGATTCCTACGGTGGTATGGCGCGTCACGGCGGTGGTGCTTTCTCCGGTAAAGATCCGTCAAAAGTGGATCGCTCAGCTGCATACGCCGCACGTTATGTGGCGAAAAATATCGTTGCTGCCGGCCTGGCGGAGCGTTGTGAGTTGCAGGTGTCCTACGCTATCGGTGTAGCAGAGCCTACCTCTATCAGCCTGGAAACCTTTGGTACCAGTAAACTGAGCGAAGATCAGCTGATTAAGCTGGTGCGCGAACATTTTGACCTGCGCCCTTATGGCCTGATTGAAATGCTGCAACTGGAACGGCCGATTTATCTGCCAACAGCAGCCTACGGTCACTTTGGTCGCGATGAGTTCCCGTGGGAGCAAACCGACAAAGCGGACATTCTGCGTCAGTACGCAAAATAAACAACGTTTGTTAATTACCTAAAAAGGAGAGCCCGGCTCTCCTTTTTCACACCTGTAGTTATTAACCAGGCGGATAATTTCGCCTTATCATCCCCGGCTTTTTGTGTATTATAAGCCGTTGTGTTGTATCCGGGGTCCTCTGTCTGTGAGCAGAGCGAAACAAAACTATAAGAAAGGAACATGTATGTCTGAACAAACTGCCAACGCCGCTAAAGCCGGCTGGCTTAACCGTGCGCTTAATGCCATAGAAGTGGTCGGTAATAAATTACCCGATCCGGCCGTACTATTTGCTCTGCTGATGGTAGTGGTCTGGGTAGTATCCTGGGCTCTGGCCGGAGTCAGCTTTAATGAAGTTGACCCGCGCACCGGCGCGGCTATTCAGGTAAATAATCTGTTGGCCGCCGATTCCATGACTACCTTTATGGCCAAAATGGTCAATACCTTTGTTACTTTTGCCCCGCTTGGCGTGGTGTTGGTGGCCATGCTGGGTTTAGGTGTCGCCGAGCATACCGGCTTTATTAATGCCGGTTTACGCTCTGTACTGTCGGTAACACCGAAGATGCTGTTAACGCCGGTACTTATCGCGGTCGGTGTTGCCAGCCATATGGCGGTAGATGCCGGTTATGTGCTGGTAATTCCGCTGGGCGCCGTTATTTTCTATGCCGCAGGTCGTCATCCGCTGGCCGGTATTGCGGCTGCCTTTGCCGGTGTATCCGGCGGGTTCTCTGCCACTATACTGCCATCCAGTCTTGACCCGCTGTTATCCGGCCTTACACAGGTATCGGCGCGTTTGTCCTCAGATCCAGCTGCAGCGGAGCTGTTTGTCAGCCCGATGAACAACTACTACTTCACCACCGCATCAACCTTTTTGGTCGTCATTGTCGGTTGGATAATTACCGACAAATTTATTGAGCCACGGCTAAAAGCTACACGCGTTGATGGCGATCCGGCTGATATGCCAAAAATGGATGACTTAAAGCCGAACGAGCGTAAAGGTCTGCGTTGGGCCAGCTTTTCTATGCTGCTAAGCATAGTACTGTTAATTGTATCGGCATTACCGGAGACTTCCGCCTGGCGTGCACCTGCAGGTACTGTGCTGGCTGAAGGTCAGAGCAACCTGCTGGTTTTCGCCGCGCCGTTAATGCAATCTATTGTCAGCATTATCTTTGTGTTCTTTTTAATTCCGGGCGTGGTATACGGCTATGTGTCCGGTAATGCCCAAAACCATCGAGATATTATCAAGGGCATGAGCAAAGCCATGAGTGGCATGGGCTACTACATAGTAATGGCGTTTTTCTGTGCTCAGTTTATCTATGCTTTCGGCCAGTCTAACCTTGGTGCTTTGCTTGCCATTAAAGGCGCTAACTGGCTGCAGGAAATGGCGTTCCCTATGGGATTTACGCTGATTGGTATCGTGTTTTTATCCGGCTTTGTTAACCTGTTAGTTGGCTCAGCGTCAGCTAAATGGGCGCTGATTGGCGCCATTATGGTACCTATGCTGATGGAGCTTGGCGTATCACCCGACTTAACCCAAGCGGCTTACCGTGTAGGTGACTCTTCTACCAATATTATTACGCCGCTGCTGCCGTACTTCCCGCTGATCGTAGTGTTCTGTCAAAAGTACGTCAAGTCTACCGGTATTGGTACGCTGATCGCGCTGATGTTGCCTTATTCCATTGCTATGTTGGTATTGTGGACAGCCTTCCTGCTTGGTTTCTGGGCGCTGGATATTCCACTGGGTGTCGGTTCAAGCTACAGCTACCCTGCCAGCAATTAAGTCTGGTTTAAATAACAACAACCCTGCTACGGCAGGGTTTGTTTTTTCTGTCGCTTGCCTTTGCCGCCTGCTACCATAACGGCATTATTCAGTTGCAGAAGTTTCTATGCGTATTCCAAGAATTTATCACCACGGTGCTATTGCACTTAACCACGAGTTTGCCCTTGATGATGATGCCGCCAACCATGTCGGGCGTGTGCTACGTATGCCTGTTGGCAGTGAACTTGTGTTGTTTAACGGCGATGGCTTTAACTACCCTGCCCGTATCAGCAGCAGCGATAAAAAACGGGTTTATGTGATTGCGGGCGTGCAACAGCCAAACCCGGTTGAATCACCACTGAAAATTCATCTGGGCCAGGGTATATCACGTGGCGACCGGATGGATTTTGCCATTCAAAAAGCGGTAGAGCTGGGTGTGACTGAAATTACGCCATTATTTACCGAGCGCTGCGGTGTAAAGCTGGACGGTGAGCGTTTAGCCAAACGCAATGAGCAATGGCAAAAGATCGCCATCAGTGCCTGCGAGCAAAGTGGCCGCAGTGTAGTGCCTACGGTGCATCCGGCTGTTTCACTCGATAGCTGGCTGGCTCAAGACACAAAAGAATTAAAATTAACCTTGCATCCTTGGGCTAAAGACACCATTAAGACGCTTATACCCAACCCTGATATCCGGTTAGTAATAGGCCCTGAAGGCGGCTTTAGTGAACAGGAAATGGCACACACCACTGCGGCCGGTTTTAACGGCATTCAGTTAGGGCCACGGGTACTGCGCACCGAAACCGCCGCACTTACCGCAATCAGCGCATTACAACTGCAATTTGGCGATCTGGCCTGAGGACACAAGATGAGTAAACCCGTTAAGCTTGGCATAGTGATGGACCCGATATCGGCTATCAATATCAAAAAAGACTCCAGTTTTGCCATGTTGTTGCAAGCGCAGCAGCGCGGTTATCAAATCCACTATATGGAAATGGCCGACTTATATTTACTTGAGGGCCAGGCCCGCGCAGCAACTAAATTATTGACAGTGCAGGAAGATCCGGCCGCTTGGTATCAGTTTGGTAGCGAACAGGACATCGCCCTCAGCGAGCTGGATGTGATCTTAATGCGTAAAGATCCGCCGTTTGATACCGAATATATCTATGCCACCTACATGCTGGAGCGGGCTGAAGATGAAGGTACCTTAATTGTTAATAAACCGCAGAGCCTGCGCGATGCCAACGAAAAGCTGTACACCAGCTGGTTTAGCCAACATACGCCGAAAACCCTGGTTAGCCGCGATGCCAAACGCTTAAAAGCCTTCTATCAGGCCGAGCAAGATGTGATATTAAAGCCGCTGGATGGTATGGGTGGCGCTTCTATTTTCCGCTTAAAGCCGGGTGATGCCAATGTCAGTGTTATTATTGAAACGCTGACCGAACATGGCAGCCGCTATGCCATGGCGCAGCGCTTTATCCCGCAAATCAGTGACGGTGATAAACGAATTCTGGTGGTAAACGGTAAACCCGTGCCATACTGTTTAGCACGCATACCGGCCAGCGGCGAAACCCGCGGCAACCTGGCAGCCGGCGGCCGTGGTGAAGCCAGACCCTTATCCGCGTCTGATCTGGCCATTGCCAATGCGGTAGCACCAACACTAAAAGCCAAAGGGTTAATTTTTGTCGGCCTGGATGTCATCGGCGACAAGCTAACCGAAATAAACGTTACCAGCCCAACTTGTATCCGCGAAATTGAAGCGGCGTTTCCAATCAGCATCACCGGTTTGTTATTTGATGAAATTGAGCAGCTGCTGGCAGCACGCCAGTGACAACCACGTTGTAACGAGGTCACTATGCAGAATTTTCAGAATCATTTTTTAATTGCTATGCCGTCGTTAGATGACCCGCTGTTTAAACGCAGTGTTGCCTATATTTGTGAGCATAATGATGAAGGGGCGATGGGTATTGTTATTAACCACCCGTTGGAAGTAAAAGTAGCCGATTTGCTGCAACAGCTGCAGATTGAATTTGATGCCACAAGCTCTGCCGCTACCGCACACGTTTGTGCCGGCGGCCCGGTACAGCACGACAGAGGTTTTGTGCTGCACACCGCCAAAGAAGGCTACAGCAGCAGTATGCGGCTAAACGACGAGCTGATGGTTACCACCTCAAAAGATATTTTGTTTGATTTAACCACCAATAACGCCCCGGAAAAATTTATTCTGGCGCTGGGTTATGCCGGCTGGACCGCCGGCCAGTTAGAGCAGGAAATCGCCGACAACGCCTGGTTAATTATTCCGGCCGACAGCGGTATTATTTTTGATCTAAGCCATGCCGAAAAATGGCAAAGTGCCACCGCAAAAATTGGCATTAAGCCTTGGCAGCTAACCAATGAGGCCGGTCACGCTTAATGAGTCGCACCATTTTAACCTTTGATTACGGTACCAAAAGCATCGGCGTGGCGGTAGGTCAGGAACTTACCGGCACCGCCTCATTGCTTAGCGCCTTAAAAGCACAGGACGGCACGCCCGACTGGACGCAACTGGAAAAACTGATTGGCGAATGGCAGCCGCAGTTATTGCTGGTAGGCCTGCCGCTGAATATGGACGGCACCGAGCAGCCGTTTACTGTGCGTACACGTAAATTTGCCAACCGCCTGCACGGCCGCTTTGGCTTGCCGGTAGAGCTGCACGACGAACGCCTGACCACCACAGAGGCACGCAGTATGCTGTTTGCCGAAGGTGGCTATCGCAACCTGGCGAAAGATAAAGTAGACAGTTTATCGGCAAAAATTATCTTTGAGAGCTGGTATGAACAACGCAGTTAAACCACCACTTGAACCCGGTTATTATCAGCACTACAAAGGGGCTTATTATCAGGTAATTGACTGTGCCCGCCACAGCGAAACCGAACAATGGTTAGTGATTTACCGCGCGCTGTACGGCGATTTTGGCCTCTGGGCACGGCCGCTTGAGATGTTTACTGAAAACGTGGAAATTGCCGGCGAACTGCTGCCGCGCTTTTTGTTTATCAGCCAAAACAAACCCGACGCCGTTACGGAAAATCTGCCGGATTAACCTCTTGCGCCAGAAGCAGTGTAATGTCCTGCTGCGATAACCAGCTGCGCAGCTGCACCGCACCGGCCTTTAGCTGCTCATGCCGGCCAATTAGTTGCCACAATTGCTGCACAAAGCTGTCAAAACCTGCCGCAGCATCGTAATGCAGCGCCCCGCTCTGGCTGATCACGCTGAGCAAATGCCGTATCAACTCAGCGCTCTGTTGCAGCTTTTGCTGATACGGCGTCAGCGTTTGCTGCAGGCATTGTTGCAACGGGTACAACATCTCTACCGCTTCGCGTAATTGCTGTTTACGTAATTGGCCGCGATGCTCATCACGGTGCACCGGTGCGGTGAGCTTGCTGCGCAATCCGGCCAATTCAGCACTGGCTACCAAGCCGTAACTACTCAGCAGTTGCTCAGCTGCAGCAATCCAACTTTGCAATGCCACCAACGCCTGCGGCTGCTTGCGTTCAAACCCGGTTACCAATGACGGAAACTGCAACAGCAAGTCAGTTAGCGCGTTAACCAAATGGACAGTCGACTTTTGCATGGCGGCTATTCCGGTAATAACCGGCGGCTGATTTCGCCGCTGCTGCTTTCCATCTGCTGCCACTCCATGCCATCTTCAGAGATTTTCAGCTTGATATAAATAATGTTCTCCGGCTTTTCTTCGCGCAGCTTATGCGACTCGGCAATCACATTTAAATTTTCAATCACCTTACGCTGGCTCAGCACCTTAATTTCCTGTGTCGCAGCCGCCACGACTCTGGATGTGATCTGCTCAATATTGAGCTTCGGCAGGCTTTCACGGCTTACCAGCTGATACTCCTCTGCCAGTTGTACTAATTGACGGGCTGCCAATTGGCTGTACTCCTCAACCGGCGCCATATCCTGTTTAATGCGCAGCGACTGCTCCAGATTATGTGTTTGCTCAGTGAGTGCCGCACGTAACGCCTTAGACGCTTTGGCCGGCAAACTGGTGCGGCCCAGGCTGTTAGTCAGCTCTTTGTACATTACACTGTTAAATTTAGTATTATCAATCGGTTGATACTGAGTTTCGGTTTTTTCTGTCAACACATCCAGTGCCACCGGAATAGTAAGTTCAACATCGCCTACGCGCATATGCGGTACAGCGAAATGCTTCAGTAAGTCATGTTTGGCATACTCTTCAGCCACTTTTACCGTTTGAATATCCGCCATCACTCTGGCATTGGTAATGCTGCTGATAATACTGCCCAGGTACTCGTTTAAATTCGGCATGCTGATATCCCTGTTAAAAAGGCCGGCAGCAGCGCCACCGGCCCAAACCTGTGCTAATGCCAATCAGGCACTGACAATACTGTCTTCCAGCATCGTCAGGATCCGGTCTAACCCCGCCGGAATTTCGTCATTCAGTGCCGTTACCTTAACGCCGAGGTTATAAGTTTTCTCTACACTTACCCCGCGGGTCGACGAGCGCTTATATGACGCAGAAGCTTTAAAATTAACGATTTTGTAGTTAATGCCCAGCTCAGCACTGGCAGCAAACTCACTGGATACATTTGAGGTTTCGGTCGAGGTAAGCTTGGCGTTAAAATCGATAGTAATTTCTTCAATTCTAAGCGCCGGTATCGTCAGCATGGTTAAAAACGGCACCTTTATCGACACTTCTGTCGAGATAAAGTTACTGCTGACATCGGTGCCGGGCGGTAATCCCTCGTCGGTTAATTGCTGTGCGGTCTTACCAACATGCGGGTTGGGTGTTGACTTGGTAAAGTCAAAGTCGACATAACGTAAGGCTTTGCTGCCGCCGTTATCTTCAAACCCTACCGCCTGAATAAAGCTCACCTGCGACATCGACGCCGCGTGCTGGGCCTGCACTGCCGCCTGCAACGGCCCGCCGATATAGACACTGAAGTCTAAACTATTGAGTTCCTGTACCAAATTTGGCATGACTCTCTCCCTGCTAGCTGTACCTACTCTGTTAAGGCTTTTCGGTTGCCGCCGACTACTAACTCGCCGGCTGTTAACCACAGCTACTACAGACGGTACATCAGCACCAGCCCGGCAGTGTTATATAGCCTGGCAGGCGCTTGCAGAATAACCAGCAACAAAATGGGGAATTCCGTTACGTTTTACTGATAAATACCTGACAAAATCTACAGCTTTTGCACCGCTCGTCACCGTTTAAGACCGTTACTCACTTTTAACCGCTGCACCTTGAAACTTACGCCTATATTGTCACGGTCATCACTAACAACAGGACAGCACCATGTTTGAACAAACCGAGTTTTTTCACCAATTAAGTCAAATGAACCCGCTACTCTGGGTCGCCTTTATCCCCGCGTTTCTGGCGATTTATTTTTTACCCAGCATTATTGCCGGCTTTTGTAACCGCCGGCATCTGGGCAAGATATTTCTGGCTAATATCCCGGCCGGTTTCTCCCTGATAGCCTGGATGGCACTGATTGTTTGGGCCTTTACCGGCAAACAGAAGAAACCGGCTGAACAAACAAGCCAATAGATAGTACACTGTGTTTAATCAGTTTTTTGCTTGCGCGGGTATTACGACAGCAGCTATGACAATACTAAACACATTTCGCCGCAGCATCGCAGCAAACAGTTGCAGCAGCGCCTATTTATGGGCGCAACTGTTCACCATGTTGATTTATGCCGGCTATTTTATGGCCTACACCCTGCCCTTGCTAACGCCGGAGCAACCGCGCTTATATTGGCTGTTTTTAGTAAAATACAGCATTGAAGCCGCCTGTTTTGTGTTGCTAAGCCATGTGTTGCTGCGTCCGGTGCTGAAAGCCGACAATATCACCACGCTAAAGCGCTGGTCAGTATTTGTTTTACTGTTGCTGGTGGCGGCAATAGCTCAAACCATTATTTCCTATTATCTATCCAGCATTGAAGTACTGAAAGATACCGATATGAGCAAGGTAAACGTAATAACCGACAAGAGCGATACGCCATTACAAATGAACTTTAGCACCAGCTTTATGTTGGTGGCACTGATGACCTCGTTTAGTGTGATGTATCTGGTATGGGGCGCCGGTTATATTGCGTGGCAAAGCCGCCAGGCGCGTAAAGCATTACAACAGCAAATGCTGCAAGCACAGCTACAACAACTTACTAATCAGCTTAGCCCGCACTTTTTATTTAATGCTTTTAACAGTATCCGCGCGCTGATTTTTGAAGATCAGCATAAGGCAGCTGATACCGTAACGCGGTTATCAGAATTATTCCGCTTTCACCTGCAGGCGCATTTACAGCCGGAATCTACGCTGCATCAAGAGTGGCAGTTAACAGAGCAATATCTGGCCATTGAACAGGTGCGGTTGGAGCAGCGGCTGCAATTTAGCTGTGCTATAGCTGATGACGTATGGCAAAACCCGTTACCCACGCTAAGCCTGCTTACGCTGGTTGAAAACGCGGTTAAGCATGGTATAGCACCTAATGTTGCTGCCGGGCAATTGCACATCAGCGCTACCGCTGTGGATGATGGTTGGCAGTTAACGGTAACCAACAGCGTACAAGCCAATACGGCTCAGGCCGGCACGGCCACCGGTCTGGCTAATTTACGCAGCCGGCTGCAATTGATGTATGGCAACAATGCCAGGCTAAAACTGACACAAAACAGCACTCAATTTAGCGTACAGCTGGAGTTTCAACATGTATAACTGCCTGCTGGTAGATGACGAGCGCTTAGCACGCAGCGAATTAAAACGCCTGCTAAAAGCGCATCCGCAATGCATAATCGCCGCGGAGGCACAAAGCGGCGAAGAGGCTCTGCAGCAGCTGGCTCACAGCAAAATTGATTTGGTGTTTCTTGATATCCAAATGCCCGGCTTAACCGGCTTACAACTGGCAGAGCATATTCCGCCAGGTACGCAGTTTATCTTTTGCACCGCCTTTAACAGCTTTGCTTTAGATGCATTTGAGCTAAATGCGGTAGATTATCTGTTAAAGCCGATAGCGCCGGAACGGCTGGCTAAAGCGCTGCAAAAGCTACGCCCGGCAAATGCCGATGCAGCGCCGCACTTTTTAGCGGAACAACATGGTATTTTGCTTAAATTCGGTGACAGCCAGCGTGTGGTAAAGCTAAACGAAATCAGCCGCTTTGAAAGCATCGGTAACCATGCGGCGGTATATACCCCCTATGGCAAAAGCTTTATTCACAGCTCACTGGCGAAGATTGAACAAAAGCTCGACCCGGCACTTTTTTTCAAAGCCAGCCGCGCCGATATAGTACGCATCAGCGCCATCAGCCAGATTGAGCCGGCAATAGCCGACGGTGGTTTAATTGCCGTGTTGCAAGACGGCCAGCAGGTAGATGTCAGCCGGCGTCAGGCACAGCAGCTAAAACAGCAGTTTAGTGCCTTTTAGCCGCTAATGTCTTAATCGTTATAACTGCTGGCGGTACCATTCGCCTAAAATCAGGCTGGCAGCTACGCTAACGTTCAGCGATTCCACCTTGCCGGAGCCCGGTATTTGCAGTGCAATATCGGCGCTTTTAGCCACGTTTTGCGACACGCCAAACATCTCTTCGCCAAACACCACCACCACTTTGGCCGGCAATGCCGTGTTATACAATGAGCTGCCGCCATGGCTGGAGGTGGTAATAAGCATATAGCCGGCTTCTTTGCACAGCTGTAATGCCAGCGGCAGGTTATCGCAGCTTAAGCCAGCAACAAATTCACCGCCACCTTCAGCCGTGCGCAGTGCCGCGCCCGATTGCAGCAGCTCAGGTTGCTTCATAATAATGCCGCCCACGCCAAAATGCGCACAGCTGCGGGTTATGGCACCCAAATTATGTGCATTTGAGACGCCATCAAAAGCCATCAGACAGTCTGTTTTAAGCCCTTTCTTTTGCAGATAATGCGCCAGAGATTGTATCGGTTTACGTTTAACCAGCATTACCACGCCACCATGATGTGTACTGGCAGACACCTTCTCCAATTCCGCATCGTCGACAATGTGATAGGCTTTTTTCGCCGCGGCTAAATACTTCATCACGTCAGCAAACTTAGCCGCCATTTTGTCCGATACATATAGCCGGATCACAGCATCAGGCCGCTGTTCAAACAACACCCGACAAGCGTTGGCACTGTATACTTTGATTTCATCGTTCTGCACCGACTTAACCGCTTTCGCTGTCTGAGGTTTTGCCGTTGCCGCATTGCGCTTTGGCTTGTTAGCTGAAGACTTATCCGTTTTAGTCCACGGCTTGTGCAATGGGTTGGCCGCTTTGCCGCCTTTGGGCTTGTGTTGTGACATAGAAAATCCTGCGTGCGCCGCATGGCGGCAGTAAATCAATAATGCGGCGGATTTTAGCAGCTGCGCGGCAACAATACTTGTATTTTTCTGCCTGCGCAGTATGCTGACGGCCTTTAAATTTGCTGCTACAGGCCGTGTTTATGCTCAGTTATCGCCACAGTTATCATGCCGGAAATCATGCCGATGTGGTTAAACATCTGGTACAGGTTGCTATTGTTGACTACCTGCTGCAAAAAGATAAACCCTTTTGCTACCACGACAGCCATGCCGGTGCCGGCTTATACAGCTTGCTGGCCGAAAAGGCGCAAAAAACCGGCGAGTATCAGGGTGGTATCGGCAAACTGTGGCAGTATCAGGCGACAAGCCCGGCACTGGCGCACTATATCGCGCTGATAAAACAGCTGAACCCCGATGGCGAGCTGGCGTTTTACCCCGGCTCACCGAAAATTGCCGCCATGCTGCTGCGCGCGGGCGACAGCATTCAGGCCACCGAGCTGCACCCGACCGACTACCCTATTCTGGCCAGCCAGTTTGCCCGCAGGCGCCACAGCCGGATAGAGCATATGGATGCCTGGGCCGGTTTTAAAGCCATGCTGCCGCCGCTGCATAAACGCGGCCTGGTATTAATCGATCCGCCATATGAGCTGAAAACCGAATACCAGGATGTGGTTGCCGGTTTACAAAGCGCTTATCAGCGTTTTCCGCAGGCGACCTATGCTATCTGGTATCCGGTTATCGAGCGTGCTGCAGTAGAGGCTTTTATCAGCGCCATTGTCGCCACCGGCATTAAAGATCAGCTACGCATTGAATATTGCCCACTGCCGGACAGCAGCGGCTTTGGCATGACCGGCAGCGGTATGTTAGTGATTAACCCGCCTTACACCCTTGCGAATGATATGCGTGCAGCACTTAATGAACTGGCACCACTGTTAAGTGCCGAAGGTGAATTTCAGGTGCATCAACTGGTACCGGAGTAAGCTATGCGTATTGTTATCGCTGTAGCCTTATTGCTGTTAAGTCAGCCGCTGTACGCTTTTAGCAAAACCGGCCATCAACTGGTGTGTGATATGGCCTATCAGTTGGTAAGTGACAACACACAACAGCGGTTAGACGCGCTAATTGCTAAAACACCATACCCGCATTTTAGCCAAAGCTGCAGCTGGGCCGATGAAATGCGCGCCGACCCGGCGTTTAGCTATGCTTCAGTACTGCATTTCGTTAATTTCCCGCGCGATAAACAGCAGCTAAGCGCAGCAGATTGCCCGGCGCACGGCTGTATTTTATCCGGCATTGCCGATATGCAGCAGCGTTTAACGCAACACCGTGACGATTGGCAGGCCTTGCTGTTTCTGGCACATTTTATTGCCGATTTACACCAGCCGTTACATGTCAGCTATGCCGATGATTTAGGCGGCAACCGCACGGCAGTGTATTTTTATGGCTTACCGAATAACCTGCACGGCGTGTGGGATTTTGCGCTGCTAAAACAGCTGGGCTATGAAACCGATGCCAGTAAAGCCGCTGCGCTGTTTAACCGTATCAGTGCTAAGCAGCTTTCAGCCTGGCGGCAAAGCGATGTACTTAGCTGGGCTAATGAATCGGCTGCGCTGACACTGCAGATTTATCAGGGTTATACACCCGGCATGTTAATTGACGACAACTATGTGCAACGTTATCAGGCGATAGTAGAGCAACGCTTACAGCAAGCCGCTGTGCGACTGGCACTGGTGCTGGATCAGTCCCTTAGCGCCAATTGAGCCGCTAACCAGTTAAACACCTGCTGTTGCTGCTCTGCGTTAAACTCATGGCCATAGTGCGGATACAGTGTCGTCGTCAGCTTATCGGCTGCGCCATGCGCCTGCCACACTGTTGCCAGTTGCGCATAGGCATAGTCTACGCCGGCACTGGGCATTAGCTTGTCTTTGCCGCCGTTAATAAACAGCATCGCTTTGGGGGCTGCAAGCGCCGCAATATCGGGAATATCCAGTTTTGCCGCCAGGCCCGGGTGCAACATATAAAACGCCGACTGGCCTTTGAGGATATTATTGCCGGGCGTAATTAAATGCCGGTAGCTGTTTAACCAGGCTATCGCTACCCCGGCCTTAATATCGTCGGTTAATGCCGCCAGTTGCCAGGCGCGAAATGCCCCCATCGAAAAACCCAGTACCGCCAGCCGGCTGCTGTCGGCCTGTGGCAGCTGCTTTAAATACTGTAGCAAACGTAAATCTTCATAAGCGGCCATACCGGCCAGTGAACGGCCCAGCATAAACATATTGCCGGCCAGCGCCTGCTGGGCGTTAAATTCTACCGGCCCGCGATCGCTCCAACCAAAAGTATCGGCCGCCAGCACCAGATAGCCTTGCTTGGCCAGTGCATCGCCGACAAAGTTACTGCTGAAATATTTAGCGGCCCACTGCTGCGCCGAAGGCAAGCGCTCGTCAGTTGCAAACGGCTGGATCCATTTTTCTTTGCCAATATCAAAGCGGGCGCCATGATCATGTAGCAGCAATACCGCCGGGGCAGGCTTAGCAGTATCAGGTTGCAACAGCATCAGCTGCACCCGGCTTTGTTTTGTTAGCTGCACCGACCAGAGCTGGGCGCTGTAGCCGTCGCGCTGTTCGGTTTTAAGCAGTGTTGCGGCAAACTCAACCGGCTCATCCGGCCATAACAAAGCTTCGCGTAGCGCTGCCCGGCCCTGTGCCCGCCAATGCTGAATATCGTTAAAGTGCTCTGGTTGCCAGCTCAGCGGATAGGATCTTTGTGGTAGCAGTTGCTGATAAAAATCCGGCAATTGCTGGTCAATCAGCGTATCGGCTTGCAGTGGCAGCGCCAAAAATAGCAATAACCAGCAACAGCGCATTAGCGGATCCAGCCTTTACTGATCTGGCGGAAGGTATCAGTGCCGCAATACTGCAGCCATTCAAACGCCAGCATTTCTTTACTGATAACTTGTGCGCCGGCCTGCTGCATGCGGTTTAAGGCCAGTTGCTTATTTTGCTCAGTGCGCGAACCCACGGCTTCCACTACCACAAACACCTGATAGCCCAGCGCCAATAAATCCATAACCGACTGCAGCACACACACATGGGCTTCGGTGCCCAGCACCACTATCTGCTTACGTTCAGTACAGGCCAGGCTGCTGGCAATATGCGGCTCTTTAAGCGCACTAAAATGCATTTTTTGCAGCACCTGCGCTTCGGGTATCAACTCTGCCAGCGCCGGCAAGGTCGCACCTATACCTTGCGGGTATTGCTCGGTGGCCCACACCGGCACGTCCAGTTGCAATGCTACCTGCAGCACCCAGGCTGCGGCCTGTTCAACTTCTTTGCAGTCAAAAATAGCCGGTGCCAGTTTTTGCTGCATATCAATCAGTAATACCAGGCTTTGTGAGGCTTGCAATAACATAGCAGTTCCCGTTAATGAAAATCACGTGACGACAGCCTAAGTTCAGCCAAAAGCGCCGATAAGTCAACCAGCTTGCCGGCGATAATATGGGTTACCTCACCCTCGCGCTGCAAAATACCGTCTACCTGTAAAATAGTGGCGGTTAAAAAGCTCTTTTGCTGTGCCTGCGCTGTGGCCAGCCACACCAGCACATTTGCCGTGCCGGTTTCATCTTCCAGCGACATAAAGGTTACGCCGGCAGCGGTGCCCGGCCTTTGGCGCAACGTTACCAGGCCGCTTACCCGCACCGGGCTGTTATGCCGCACCCGATGCAGCTCTTCCACCGGCACGCTGCGCGGTAACTTGCCGGCCTGGCGCAGCAATGCCAACGGATGGGTTGACAGCGTAAGGCCGGTGGCCGCGTAGTCCTCCAGCATTTCTTCTACTTTACCCGGTGGCGTTAAATAAGCCGGCGCCGTTTGTGCTACCTGTGCCACCTTTGATAACGGCTCTGGCTCTGTGGCAAACAGCGGCAGGCTGTGCTGCGTATCCAGCAATTGCCAGCGACTGTTGTAACGGTCGCCACTGATACTGCTCAGCGCATTGGCACTGGCCAGCGCCTGTAAGTCGCTGCGGCTAAGCCCGGTTTGGCGCAATTGTTGTATATCACGATAGCCGCCGGCCGGGCGCAGCTTCAGCAATAACTCTGCCCCGGCCGAAGATAAGCCCTTAATCTGCCGTAAGCCCAGCCTGATAGCCTTGCCCTGCTGTTGCAGGCTGTGATCCCACTGCGACTGATTAACACACAACGGCAACACGCTAACCCCATGGCGCCTGGCATCCTGCAGCAGCTGCGCCGGGCTGTAAAACCCCATCGGATAACTGTTAAGCAAGGCGGTACAAAAGGCCGCCGGATAGTAGTATTTCAGCCAGGCTGAAACATAAGCCAACACCGCAAAACTGGCCGAATGTGACTCGGGGAAACCGTATTCACCAAAGCCGCAAATTTGCTGATAAATACGCTCAGCAAATTCCAGCGCATAACCGCGGCTTTGCATGCCATCAATCAGCTTGTGCTTAAATTGCAGCAGCTCGCCGGTTTTCTTCCAGCTCGCCATAGCCCGGCGCAGCTGATCGGCCTCGCCCCCGCTAAAACCGGCGGCCACCATCGCCAGAGCGATAACCTGCTCCTGAAATATCGGCACGCCCAAGGTGCGCTGCAGCACCGTTTTTACCGCCTCAGACGGATAGTCCACTGCTTCTTTGCCATCACGGCGTTTTAAATACGGGTGCACCATATCGCCCTGAATGGGCCCGGGCCTTACTATGGCAATTTGTACCACTAAATCGTAGTAACAGGCCGGTTTAAGCCTGGGCAGCATGCTCATTTGCGCCCGGGATTCAATTTGAAACAGCCCGACGGTGTCGGCTTTTTGGATCATCTGATACACCGCAGCATCATCACCCAGCGCGCTAATGCCGGCGATGCTTAAATCCTGCTGTTCGTGTTGTTTCAGCAGTGTAAAACACTTACGGATAGCGGTAAGCATGCCAAGCGCCAACACATCCACTTTTAGCAACTCCAGCGTTTCCAGATCATCTTTATCCCATTGGATCACAGTTCTGTCGGCCATAGCGGCGTTTTCTACCGGCACCAGTTCATACAAGGGCCCTTGTGAGATCACAAAGCCGCCGACATGCTGCGATAAATGCCGCGGGGCGCCGCGCAGTTGCTCCACCAGCGTAATAAGCTGCTGTGTGGTTTGGCTATTGCTGTTAAGCCCCAGCGCACTAAGCTGCTGCTGCCAGCTTAGTGCCGGGTCGCGGCGCTGGATGTTTTTCACTAAAAAATCCAGCTGGCTAATCGGCAACCCCAACGCTTTACCGACATCACGCAGCGCACTTTTAAAGCGATAGCTAATGACCGTAGCGGCCAGCGCTGCGCGTTCGCGGCCGTATTTCTGATACAGATACTGGATCACTTCTTCGCGCCGCTCGTGCTCAAAGTCGACATCGATATCCGGCGGCTCTTTGCGCTCCCGCGATAAAAAGCGCTCAAACAGTACCTGAATTTTCTCCGGGTCTACCGCTGTTATTTCCAGGCAATAACACACAACCGAGTTGGCCGCCGAGCCGCGGCCCTGATACAAAATGCCGCGGCTTTTGGCAAACTGCACCACATCATAAATGGTGAGAAAAAAGTATTCGTAGTTAAGCTCGGTGATAAGCGCCATTTCTTTGTCGATAATGGCCTGCACCCGATCAGGTACACCGCCGGGAAAACGTAATGCACTGCCGGCAACGACCAGCCTTGCCAGATAACCGGCAGCCGTTTCGCCCTCTGGCACCAGCTCGCTGGGGTACTGGTATTTCAGCTCCTGCAGCGAAAAAGTGCAGCGCGCGGCAATCACACCGCTTTGCTGCAGTAACTCAGCGCTAAACAGTTTTTCCAGCTTCGCCAGCGGGCGCAGTGCGCGCTCGGCATTACTTAATAACTGCCGCCCCAGTTCAGCTATAGGTTTACCGGCTTTAATCGCCGTTATGCAGTGCTGCAGCGCCAAGCGCTGTGGGCTATGCATCAGCACTGCACCACAGGCGACGGCCTTTAGCTGATACTGCTGAACCAACTGCCGGCAATAGTGGTTAAAAGCCGCTTCGTTATGGCTAAGCTCGCGGCGCAGCGCCAGCCACAGCCGCTCACTATGATATTTTTGCAGCCAGTTGGCCCAATGCGTATCGCTGTCGTTATCGCCGGTGGGTAACCACAGCAGCAGACAGTGCTGCAACGACATAAGATCCCATTCGGTTAAGCAATATTCGCCCTTAGTGCTGCGCCGCCTGGCGTTACTGATCACGCGGCACAGCTCGGCGTAAGCCGCCTTATCCGGGCACAGTAAGACCAGTTCAAGCTTATCCAGCTTAAAATAACTGCCGACAATCAGCTTAATATTCAGCGCTTGCTCGTTAATCTGCCGGTAGGCCCGTACTATACCCGCCACCGAGCATTCATCGGTCAGTGCCAGCGCGCTGTAACCCAGCTCTGCCGCTTGCTGCACCAGCTCCTGCGGGCTGGACGCGCCATGCAAGAAACTAAAGTGGCTTTGACAAAACAGTTCAGCGTAACTCATAGGCGGCTAACTAAACAAACCGTGCACAAACCATTGTTGCTGCGCAGTGCGATACAGCCACAACCACTGGCCTTTGCTATTGCGGCCAATAAAGTAATCACGCTGGGCAGCCAGTTGCCAGCCATCGGGACACAAGCGCTCGGGGCCGCTGCTAATCTCTACCGCCTCTTGCAGTGGCCGCGGCTGTGGCAATATAAATGCCGGCCGTTGCAACAAAGCCCCGGTCAGCGATCTCGTTTGCAATAATGGCAGCGGCCGGCTGCTGGCTTGCTCGGGTAAATGCTGATTTTGCAGGCTAAGGCCACTTACCGCATTGCGGCCTAACCTGGCCTGCAGCAAAGATACCAGCTGTAAAGCCGATACATTGCCCTGCTGGGGTTGGAATAAGTCGTCACTTTGCGCCTGCTGCGGTGCAAATTGTGTCACCTCAAGCTGCAGGCCATATACCGGCGCAGTCAGGCGATGGCTTTCCAGTTGTAACTGACACAGTTTCAGCCAGTTTGCCGCGCGGTATTCACCCTGTGCCGAACCGACGCTGTAGCTTTTTGTCTCGCTGTCACGGCAATACAAACGCAGCGTCAGTTGATGGCACAAGGTATTACTGCGCTCCAACTGTTGCTGTAGTTGCTGCAGCAACTTGCTAAGCGGCGCACTGAGCACCGCCATATCACTGATGTCATACAGCAGCTCCAGATAACGGCTGAAGCCGGGCCCGGGCCGGATATAATCCAGCGCATGAAAAAACTCACCGCGTAAACGGCCAAGATAACTGACCAAACGGTTATCAAAACGCCGCGCCAGCTCTGCTGTTGATAACGCCAGTAAACGCCCCAGGCTATCAATACCCAAACGTTGCAGCTGCTGTTGGATATCCGGCTCAAGCTCAGTAAAGCTAAGCGGGCTGCGTTTAAGGGCAGCGTCTGTGCCGGTGCAGTCCTCTGTCAGTAAATTAAGCCGCTGCAGCGCCAGACATTTAGCCGCCAGTGGTGTAGCGGCGCTGGCGTAATAATACTGATATGGCAATAGCGCCAGAGCAGCCATTAACGCCGCGCGGTAACCAGCCAAGCCCTGATATAACTGCAACATATTACACAAGCGTAAATACAGGCCGTCCGGCTCGTCTAATGCAATATCAGCGCTTAGCTGATACAGCTGCTGTGCAATCGACATTAATACCGCCTGCTGCTGATGTTGCTGATAAGGCAGCAGGTGCAACTTATGGCATAGCGCTGCGGCGCTGGCCAGCCCCATATCTAATTTAACGCCCTGCTGCGCGGCCGCTGTGTTTAACTGCACAATACGATGCTGTGCATCCACTACCGCTACCGGCAAGCCGGCCGTTTCGGCATCCGCTAAACTGTCGCATTGCAAAGATGGAAAATGTAAGTACAGATACAGCGCCATCTTAGCCGGCCTTACGCTGTGGTAATGCCGGGCTGTCCGCCGCCGGATACAGCGCCGGCCAGTACTGCTGCATATCCAGCAAAAATGCCGCTGCCGGCCAGCCACCTTTGCGTTTATGCACGCTAAGCTGCAGCCCCTGCCGGTGCGGTTTTAACTCCAGGCTTAAATTTACCGGCAAACTCAGGCCGGCTGCCGGCCGGCGCAGCAACACCAGAGTGGCTGCGCCCTGCTCTGCCGCCAGCTGTAAACGCCGTGCCAACGCCAGTTTCAGCGGCACCTGCCACAATAACACCGCAGCGGCGCAACCACTTTGCAAACACTGCTCTGCTGCCCACAGTGCTTCTTTGGCCGTTTCAGGCGTAATAATCACTAACTGCGACAGCACTATGCCGGCAGCGGCCAGCATATCGGCACACGGCTGTGCCGGAGGTGAGATAAATACCAGCAAACGGCCGCTGCGCTGCTGTTGTTGTAAATAGGGCAGCAACAGGCGTAGCTCGCCAATACCGGTGTCAGTTTGAATATCAATAAGGCCGGTAGATGGAAAGCCGCCGGCCAGCTGTTGATCCAGCTGTGGGTAGCCGGAGCTTACCGCCTGATACGCTGCCTGCTGGCTATTACCATGCCATACCAACTGGCGTCTGGCTAATTGTTGAAGTAACGCCGACATAACACACCCAATATTACTGTATATTGATACAGTATATACTGTGCTATGCAGGATGCAACTGCGGGGCTAAACCCGCCTTTGCAGCAGTGTCAGCACTTCATAATGATTACTGTGAGCAAACATATCAAAAAGCTGTACTTTCAGAAGTTTATAGTCTGTTAGTGCCGCTAAATCCTGTGCCAGGGTTTGCGCATTACAACTGGAATACAGCAACCAGCGTGGTGCCAGCCGCACAATATCCTGACACAGCGGTTTACCCAAACCGCGTCGCGGCGGATTAACCACCAGTAAGTCAGGCGCCTGTGCTGACGCTGCGGCAAATGCGGCGGAGTCCAATGTCTGAAATTGCACCTTGCTTAATCCCAACTCTGCAGCAGAGCGCTGTGCGCTGGCAATGGCAGCCGGCGCAATTTCAATGCCGGTTAGCTGCTGTGCCGGCTTAGTCAGGTGCAACCCAAAGCCGCCGACACCGCAAAACAGATCCCAAATCCGGCTGAAGTCACCCTGTTGCTGTTGCAACTGTACCGCCCAGTCGGCTGCCGTTTGGTAAAGCGCCGCGGCCATCACCGGCTGGGTTTGAAAAAAGCTTTGCGGCGTTAAATACAGCGGCACCTGGTTTAGCTGCTCAGCTAACAGTGTTTGCTCTGTCAGGATAATTTCTTCTTCGCCCTCCAGCAGCGCAGCCGCTTTAGGTTGCAGGTTTACTGAGCAGACCTCCAACTCTGGCCACTGTGCCAATAACCAGGGTAAGTGTTTTTCAATCGATGCCAGACAGTTTTTTGAGCGCAGTACAAAGCGCAGCATAAAACGGCCACTGTGCCGGCTTTGGCTAAGCAGAATAAACTTCAGCTCGCCGCGCCTGGCTGCAATATCGTAAGGGGTGAGTGTTGCCCGCCGTATAAAGGCTTTACACAATGTAAAGGCCGCAGCAAACGCAGGCGGATACAGCGGACAATCGCTTAAATCGACCACTTCAGCCTGGTTGTTAATAATGCCCAGCACCGGTTCGTCTACCGTGCCCAGCGCCACCATCTTGGCTTTGTAGCGAAAGCCCTGCTCCGCCGATGCTACCGGTTCAAGCAACGGCTCCGGATTAAACGGCGCCAGTAAACTTGCCAGCTGTTGCTGCTTTTCATTTAGCTGCACCGTATAGGGTTTATCCAGCCAGTGGCAAGACAGGCAGCGCTTTGCTGCAAAATGGGCGCAGTGCATAGATTATCCGCCGGCCGTTAAAAATTGGCGCCATTCTAGCGCAGCTGGCGGTTATACGCACCCATCCGCTACTGTACACGTAAGCGTTGACTGGCAACTCCACCCAAATCATCCACTACCCGCAATTGAAACTCCCCTGCTTCGCCCTGCCAGAATAAGGTTTCACCCGGCGCCACGGCACCGAGGTAACGGCTGTCAATAAACCAGTGTGCCCGGGTTACCGCGCCGTCAAAGCTGGCTTGCAGAGCGATTTTTTGTTGCTGAGCATTTTTGCCCAGCTGGTAAGTAAGGTTGTGCTGTGGCGAGCGAATTTGCGGCGCTTGTTGTGCAGCCAACGCCGTGCCACTGCAGGCGTGCTGATATTGCGGCGGCGTTAATACAAGACCGGACAGCTGATAAGCGCGGGCAATATCCGATGGCCAAAACTCAAATACTTTCAGTTCAGTTTGCGGCGGCTGATGACTACAGGCGCGCAGCCCGGTGGCGCGATATACCGGCACCGCACGATGCACATCAGACACTTTAATCGGTGATACGCCGGGAATAAACCAGCCGGGCCGGGTTTGCGGGCAGTATTTATTCGGTAATTCGCCACTGCGGCTACACAGCTCCACCTGCTTCAGGTTCAGCTTATCAGCGGCGCTGAATAAACGCTGCTCTGCGGCTTTATCACGCGGTAACAGCGCTAACAGCTCAAATAATAATGGCCCGGCTGCAGTGAGCCCCACCAGATTAGGGTTGCTGCTGCCGTCAAAATTACCCAACCATACCGCCAGCACATAGTCGCCGCTAAGTGCGACAGACCAGGCATCGCGAAACGCATAAGAAGTGCCGGTTTTCCATGCCACCGGCGCGCTGTCGGTTAGCTCGCTCAGTAAGCCGGCCTGTGGTTTAGCATGTTGGCGCAGCATATCCAATGTTAAAAATGCCGCTTCCGGCGTTAATAATGTTTGCCTTGTTGCAGGCATGGCGTCAGTTTCAGCCTGCCACTGCAGCGCTTGCCAGCTCCCGCCGTTAGCCAACATCGCATATAACTGTACCAGCTGCTGCATGCTGATTTCCATGCCGCCCAGCACCAGCGCCAGGCCATAATGTTCGGCATTTTGTGGCAGCGGCACCTGTGCCTGCTTTAACCAGTGGTAAAAATCCGGCTTATTTAAGCCGGCCTGCAGTTGCACCGCCGGCACATTGCGGCTGTTAATCAATGCTTCAGTGGCACTTATCGGCCCGGCAAACTGGCGGTCAAAATTTTCCGGGTTAAAGCTGCCATAGCGCCGCGGCAAATCCGTTAAAAGGCTTTGCGGATGAATAATGCCTTGCTGCAGCGCTAATGCATAAACAAACGGCTTTAGCGCTGAGCCCGGCGATCGCAGTGCCGTTACACCATCGACCTGGCCGGCAATGGCCGCATTATAAAAATCGGCCGAACCAATCCAGGCCTGCACCTGCATAGTGCTGCGTTTTACCAGCAATACACTGGCATTGCTGAAACCTTTATCGGCATTGCGGCGCAAATAGGCTGTCACTCCTTGTTGCATCTGCTGCTGCAAACCGTATTGCAGGCTGGTGTAAAAACGGCCGCCGCTGAGGCCCTGCGCTTGTAACTGATTAATAAAATGCGGTGCCGTGTAAGCTAAATCGGTGCGCTGATAATAGTTCAGCGGCAAGCTTAACCGCTGTGCCAGCTCCTGTTGTGAAGAGCCCTGCTCTGTCGGTGAATACTCTGCTAACCACAGCGCAGTTAAACGCTGCCGGGCCAGCTCCAGTTGCTGCGCGCCTTGCGTGCTCAACGGGCTGCGCTGGTTCGGGTTTTGCGGAATAACGCTCAGTGCTAAGGCTTCGGCCAGTGTTAAGCGCTGCGCTTCTTTGCCAAAGTAGATCAGGCTGGCGGCGGCGACGCCTTCAATATTGCCGCCGTAAGGTACATAGTTAAAATAGGCTTCGAGGATCTGTTCTTTACTAAAATGCCGCTCCAGATACAGCGCATACGCCAGCTGCTGTAACTTACCGCTAACGCTGGCGGTATTAAGCCCGAAACGCAACCGTGCCAGTTGCATAGTTAACGTGGATGCGCCCTGACGCCGGCCGCCTTTGATTACACCTTGCCAAAACGCCCGGCCAACAGCGCTGATATCCACGCCAACATGGCGATAAAACTGCCGATCTTCATATAACAGCGTAGCCTGTTGCAGTGCCGGAGCAATATCGGCCAGCGGTACCCGCAGCCGGTAGCGCTGATCCGCCGCCAGTCGCAGGCTTAACAGCTTACCGTCTGCAGCAAAGTAGGCACTGCTTTGCTGGTAGTGCGCATACAGCAGCGGTTTTGCCGACAGCCACAGCAAAAGCAGCACCGCCAGTAACATAATGCCCGGCGGCAACACCAGCCAGCACAGGGCTTTTTTAATGCGCACTGCCTGTACCGTCCGTCTTAATGCGTGCCGGCGGCAGTTACAACAAAGCGCCCCGCCGCCGTATTAGCATATACCGACAAATCATACATCGACTGCGCCGATACAGTTGGCAACACAAAGTCGCCGGCTGCGGTCACTTTTACCTGATAACGCAGCTCGGTCATTTGCGGGCCAAAGCCGGCGTAATACACCACTCTGTCTTCGCGGATATCGACATAGTCGGCACGCCAAACCCCGCTTTGACGTGGCACCGAGCTGCGCACCACCGCAAAACCGGCCGGCAGTAAATCCACTACCGCCACATTGCTGTGCCAGCTATCGGTTAAACTGCGCAGGCGCAGGCGAACGGTAAGCTCTTGTCCCTGTTTTGCCGCAGTAACCACTTTGCCTTCGGCATCCAGGTAATCGCGCACCACTTCCAACTGCTGTGCTACAGCTTTGGCCGGCGGCGTTTTAGCAAAACCGGCTTCGCTTAACGCATAAAACAGCTGCTGTTGGCTCTCTATCAGTATTTGCTCTGCCGCTGCACTAAAGGCCGCGCGTGGTATAGCACCGGCGTTATCGGCCGGGGTTAATGCCGTACGCGCACCTTTGCCATCTAATTGATAAAACGCTGGTGGCGTGGCGCCGGCGTCAGTTTGCAGTTGGCCATAGGCCGACAGCGCCAGTACGGTATAAGCCGAGGCAATAGTGTTGTACTGCCCTTTAAACACCGGCTGTAACAGGTTAAGAATATCTTTACCATTCAGCGCTTTGGCCTGCTCAGCAAAATGGCTGGAAAGTAGATACACATATTGCGCATCCAGGCTCAGCTGTGACTGAAACGCCGGGTTAGCAAAAGGCGGTAATGGCGTGGCGATGCGCGCCAGGTAGCCGCTTTGCAGCGCTGAGGTTTTACCCAGGCGATAACCGGATAATAACCCCCGTGCCAGCTCCGGCTTTTGCAGCAACTGATAACTGGCGGCGATATAAATGGCGGCAATATCGCCCTGCCAGGCTTGTTTATGTTGTTTTTCCAGCCGCTCGTGTAACTCAACCAAATAGTTGGTCGTTACCTCACCACTGCGGGTTAACAGGTAAATCGCATTAGCACGTAAGCGTGCCTGGTATAAATTACCGCCGCTTTGCCGCGCTACGTTACGCAGATATTCCAGCCCCTGGCTGTAAATATAGTCCGGCACCGCCAGGCCCTGCTCGCGTGCCGCCAACAGGAAGTGCATAACATAAATACTGGGGAAATCGGCACTGCTGTAACCGCCCGGCCAAAAACTAAAGCCGCCGTCACTTTGCTGGCGCTCTGCCAGCTTCTGGATTAACACGGCAAATTTCTCGTTCAACATCGGCCACTGCGCCTGATAGCTACTTTGTTGCACTAAACCAATCCAGGGAAATACCTGCGACACCACCTGCTCGGTACAGCCGTGCGGGTATTGCGCCAGGTAATCGGTAAAGCTCTCTGCCAGCACCAACGGGTTGGCCGAGGCAATAACATGCTGCTGGGCAAATTCGGTATACAGCGGATAACGGGTATCAAGCGTCACCGGGCCCTTGTCGGCGTAACCGGCCTGCAGGCTGGTGTGATAATGGCTGGCAGGGCGAATGCTCAGGCTGATACTGCGGCTGGCTTCTTCCACCAGGTCGCCCTGCTGATAACGGGCACTGAAGCTCAGGCTGGCTTCGCCGGGTACATCGCCGGCTTTTACCCGGAAGCGGGCACTTTGTTCGCTGTTTTCGCTGATATTAAGCCGCTGCTCAGTCGCACCTGTTGCGCTCAGGCTGTCAGGCAAGGTTAGTGTTACCGTCACGGCAGCATCTTTACCCGAGCCTTTTACACCATTGGCTACCGACACACTGATATCAAACTCATCGCCGGGCGCCGCACTGGTAAGGACATCCGGCGTTAACACAAAGGGGCCGCGCACGCGTAAATCACGGCTTACCGCCGATAAGGCTTCTGCACTTACCGCAACCGCCATCAGTTTTAAATTGCCGCTAAAGCTGGCCGGCACGGTAACCTGCTGCGTCGCCAATTCGCTTGAGGCTTTTACCACGCCTAACCAAAATACCCCCGGCTGTTCGGCGCGACGGGCAAAAGGATTAAGATTACTGTCTAACATCATCGCGGCCATGGCGCGGCGCTCGCTGTCACCGCCTACCCCGGCTAACTGGCGCTTAAGTGCACTGAATTCCGGCAGAATAAGATCCAGCATTTGTAAGCTGCGCACCTGCAGCGCGCGTTTTTGCAGGTAGTGCGATAACGGGTCCGGCAACTGATAACCGGCCACCTGTAAAATGCCCTCATCGACCCCGTACAGCAACAAATCGGCCGGCTGGTCGGTTTTATAACCCAGGGTAAAGGCTTTGCCCGGCCGTACTTCCTGCGGCGCCACCAGACTGATCGCCAGCTCACGCTTGCTACGGTCGATATTAAACGGCACCACCGCATAGCTTAGCGGGCTGACAAACAGCGCATCAGACTCACTGCCACGGACAAAGCTGACATTAATATAGGCGTTACCCTCAATACCGTCCGGCAGCACTATATGCTGAATACTGCTGGTGGTGTCGGCAGTAAACCAACTGAAAGCATGCACTTTGTCGGTTTCAATGCTGATTAAACCACTGCCGGTATAAGGTGCAGTAATATTCAGCTCGATACGCTCACCGGCTTTATAATCGGCTTTATCCAACCGCACGCTAAGGGATGCATTTTTTTCCAGCATGGCGCTGATATTACCGGCGCCTATTACGCTAAACGCCACACTGCCCAGCAGTTGTTCGCCCTGCAACAGTTGCAGCTCAAAATCACCGGCTTCAGCGGTGGGTACCTGATACGCCGTGCCGGTAGCGGCAATACTGAACGGCGCTTCACTGACCACAATATCCTGCACTATGCTCTGGTACTGATAAGTGCCGTCATGTTGTTTTACCAGACTCGATAACGGCCGCTTTTCTACCAATTTCAGCGTTAACTCATCCAGCGCTATCTGCGCTAAGCTGCGGTTAACGGCGATAAACTGCAGGCTGCGGCTTTGTTGTTTTTTCAGATAACCCAGCTCACCATCGCTTTTTACCCCCACCAATGCATTTAGCGGTGACAACAGCGCACTGTGCATACTTTGCACGCTTTTTCCGCCACCGCCGTCAAAGCCTTCTGTGGTCAGTACTAAGCGGTAAGTACCGCCGCTGTATTGTGCCAACGGCAGGTTAAAGTTGGCTTTACCGTCGGCATCGGTTTGTTGCTCATCCAGGTTTTGCCGCACGCTGCTACGGTTAAGTTGGCCGTCTTTTGGCGCGATAAAGCGATAGTCTTTATATTCGTTAAAGCTGAACGCCGCGGGGATCAGCTCAAATTTAGCGGTTACGCGGCGCTGCTGTGCCGGGGTACCGAATAAGTTATCCAATTGTACCTGCGCCACTAAATCCTGTGGCGATAACCAGCCTTCGCCCTGTTGGTTAAAACGGCTGGTTATTTTTAATGTGTCGGGCTGAAATTCTTCCACCGCAAAGCTGACCGAGCCCAAATGCCGCGCGGTATTGCCTTTGCTGTCCAGCAGGCTGATATTGGCATGGTAATTACCGGTATCGCTGTGCGCTTGAGTGTCCAGACTAAAGCTGTGCATACCCAGGCCGGTTAAACGGAAGTTTTGCTGCCAAAAGATACTGCCGCGCGGGCCCTGCACCTGAATTTTCAGCGGCAGTTTTTGCTCTGCCAGCGATAAATCGTTATGGCGGATAATAGCCGCCAGTTGCACCTGCTCGCCCGGGCGGTAAATGCCGCGGTCACTGAACATATAGGCACTTAATGCCTTGCTGCTTTGTTCATCCTGATAACGGCCACTGGTATTAAATTTGGAGTAATCTAACTGGCGGCTGTACCTGTCGTACGGAATAAAGCTGCTGTCTGTCACACCATCACGGCTGCGGCTAACCAGATACACCACCGGCTGACGCTCGCGTACCAGGCCATTGGTTTTAGGCAGCTTAACACTGCCCTGTGCATCGGTAGTGCCGCTTTGCACCGCCACGCCGTTTTTACCGAGTAATTCTACCTTTGCCCCAGCCACCGGTTTGCCATCGGCTACCGACATTACAAACACCTGTTGCGTGGTGTCGGCATTATGTTTTACCAGCAAGCCCAAATCGGTTACCAGTATCACGCGCTTATCCAGCTCGCGGCCTTCGCGTTTTGGCCGTGAGGGATCAAATTCGGATAGCTGAATAAAAAATACCCCCATGCCGGCTTGAGCCAGATAGGGCTTCAGCTCCAGTGCCAGGTAATTGGCCTGTTTGGCATGGCTGTTGGCCAGGCTAAAGGTTTTTTCATGCCGGCTGCCGATATTGCTTTCATCAAAGTTATAGTTAAAAAAGTACGGCTGGCTGATATCGCCACCGGTTTGGCTGATAAAGTGGTTCAGCTGCTGTGGCAGCAATTTATGCAGTTTTACCCGTACCCCTTTTACCCCACGGCTAAGCAACTGCACGGTTTGCTCGCCACTTAGGGTTAACATGGCGCCTTCACCCACTATGCGCGCCTCTACCGGATACTGCGGTGCCTGCACCACAGCGCGATACTCATTGGCCAGGGTAAACTCGCTGGCCGACTGCAACCCTTTGGGCACACTGACAAACAAGCTCTGGCCGGGTGGCAGATCCAGCTTAATGCTAAAGGCACTGTCATGCTGCTCTGCGGTGGGCATCAGCTCAAAACTGAGTAAATTGGCTTGCTGCAATACACTGCTATTTACCTCGCCGGCCGCCCAATAGTGCGAATTGCGCTGCGGGTGTTTGGGTAATACATACAGCTTCAGCTTATTTTTCAGCTCGGTACGGTCGATACGATCGGTAAAACTCAGCAACAGCATTTGCTCCGGCTCTTGGTCAAGCTGTTGCTCAGAGCCGCGGATAATGTCAGTGCGCAACTCTTCTACTTTTAAAAAGCTGCTTTTATCCGGCACCAACAGCTGCTGTGAGCTGTCTTGTGTGGTTTTGCCATTGCCGGCTTGTGCCTGCACCCCGGCTTTTAGCAGCAAAGTTAAATATTGCTCATGCTCAGGCAAGCTAAGCGCTGCCGACTGCACATACACCTCGCGGCCGGTTTTATCTGTGGTTAGCGTATACTCCAACGCATTACCTTTGCTGCGCACATCGCCGCCGTCGGGCCGCATCGTCATCGCGAGCTGCTTTTTCAGGCTGTCGATAGCTACCGGATGGCTGAAATTTAACGTAGCCACTATTTGCCGCGTAGTTTGTTCTGTGGGGTGCTGATAAAAACGCAGCCGGTTAATGGTCGCCGTTAACGGCGCAGTGTTAAAACTATATTGCTGTTTTGCCAGTAAAGTACCGGCGGCAAAAATGCGTTTGTCCAGTGTCAGCTGATACGCTATTGCCGCAGGCCAGGCCTGCTCCGGTGTAAACGTCAGGGTATTGTCATCCTGCCACAACCATTTACCGGCAATGGCGGGGCTGATACTTACACCTTCGCTTAATACCTCGCCGATTAAATCCAGCCGCGCCGCCGAAAGCTGCGGCACCGGCGCAATGCGCCCGGCCTGATCGCTCATATCATAGCTAAACTGCAGCCGCAGCGGCGTGGGCTGCTCAACATCATCCTGATAATGCCCAACTGCCGGGCTGTATACTGTTGCTTTAACTTTCAGCGGTTTAGGTAATTGTTGATAGTAATAATAGCCCCCTACTGCCGCACCGCTAAGCAACAGTAGCAGCGCTATACTGCCCCAAAAACCGGCCGGACGCTGCCTGGCATATTGTTGCAGCCGCTGTAACCACAGCGGTGCGGTCCAGTTTACCGAGCCGAAAATTTTACTGAGAAATGACGCAGAGGCAGGCATAACCAATCCTTGTTATTGGAGTGTCGTTGTTCGGGTGTGTTGGCCGAGTATAAGCGGCGAAAATTAATCACCGATGAACTATAGCAGTTTGTATTTAAACTCTTAATCCCCTAAGGGTAAAGAGTTGTTATATCGCTACTTTATTACCGGCATACGCGTTTTGCCGTAAAATGCGCCACTGCCGCCGGACAGGCATTGCGCGCAAAAAGACAAATAAATGATAAACATATGATACGAAATTATCATTTGACCAAGCTGAATTTCCACTGTTGACTGAATGCGCTTTAAGCAAAGCAATCAAGGTTTATTCAATATAAAACAGGACAATAACATGAAAAAAACACTTACAGCTTTAGCACTATTGCTTGCATCAGGTTCAAGTATGGCAGCGCAAATGGAGTGCATGGTTGATACCGCCGCTTATGATCGCTGGTCAACTGGTGGTTGCTGGGGATTTGAAAATACGCTTGATAATGCACCAAATGATGCGCTTTGGCGTATTGTTGACGTAACCAAAACCATATCATCTGTAATTTGGCAGGAAACAACATCAGGTTGTCCGTCAAATGCAACCTATTGCACTAAAGCTATCCAGCCTTATCAGGAGCATCTTGGTAAAGCAACAGTGTTGTATACCGATGGCACCTATGAAGTTCTGCAAGCTACAGCCCAATTTGAAACAGGTTTCTAAGTACCCGCTATTTAAACATTAAGGGGCGCTGCTCCTTAATGTTTATCTCAATCTAAAGGTTGTCAAAGGCTGATAACTAACGCCACTGCCACTATTTTTTGAACAATACAGTGCAAATTCAGTGACATTAAATATCAGTGGCGGCACGGGCCGGTAACAATCTTCAGCACAAACAGCGTGCCGTGCCAGGGTAATATGTGGCCGGTAGCTATCATGGATATCGCTAAAACCTTCTGCCTTACAACATTGCGCCACGCGCTGCTGCAGTTGCAACAGCGCATCGGGTAGCTGCGACGGTGCCAGATACAAAATTTTCGGTTTGGCAAAGCAGCTCAGCGCGTCCAGCGTCAGGCTAAAGGCAGACAGTTTAATTTGCTCTGCCGCGCTACTCAGCCGCTGTTGCTGTTCGCTATCTGTCTGGCTTAAGAAAAACAGCGTTAAGTGCAGATTGTCAGTATCGACCGCTTTGGCATCGGGGCACAATTTTAACACTTGCTGCTGATACGGCAGCAACTGCTGTTGCTGCGCGGTGGAGAACTTAAGGCTGAAAAACAGCCGCTGCATTAGCCTTTTGGCCGCTGTGGTGTTTTAGCTCCATGACTTTTACCACCGGCCTTTGCTGCTGGTTTGCCATTGGCGCTAAACGGCTTTTTGCCCTGCTTGTCGCCTTTTACCGGCGTTTCACTCTGGCTACGACTGGCAATCGCCTTCGCTGCGGGGTTTAAACCGGTGTGGCGGCTAAGCGCCGGTTGGCCGCCTTTTTGTGGCTTTTTAAACTGCTCGTCTTTGCCCTCTTCCGGCACCAAACAACCTTTACCGCGGCCAATTAAGTGCTTTAAGCCCATCTTTATTAAGGCTTCGCGAATCTGCGGCCAGCCTTTAGGGTCGTGGTAGCGCAGTATGGCTTTATGCAAACGGCGCTGACGCTCACCTTTTGGCACGGCTACTACTTCGTCATTGGCCTTGTTAATGTTTTTCAGCGAGTTCATTTCCGTGTGGTAAATGGTGGTCGCGTTCGCCATTGGGCTGGGGTAAAAGTTTTGTACCTGGTCCAGTTTAAAGTCGCGCTCTTTAAGCCATAGCGCCAGGTTAACCATGTCCAGATCGGTGGTGCCCGGGTGCGCAGCAATAAAGTACGGAATTAAGAATTGCTCTTTACCGGCTTCTTTACTAAAGCGGTCGAACATTTCTTTAAACTTATCGTAAGCGCCCATGCCCGGCTTCATCATTTTCGATAACGGGCCGTTCTCGGTATGCTCCGGCGCTATTTTTAAATAGCCGCCAACATGGTGCTGCACCAGCTCGCGCACATAGTTAGGGTCTTCTACTGCCAGGTCATAACGTACGCCCGAGGCCACCAACACCTTTTTAATACCGGGCAAGGTACGCGCTTCGCGGTACAGCTCTACCGTCGGGCTTTGGTCGGTGTCCATATGCTCGCAGATGGTGGGGTAAACACATGAAGGCCGACGGCAAGTTTGCTCGGCTTTGGGGTTTTTGCAGTTTAAACGGTACATATTGGCCGTTGGGCCACCAAGATCGGATATCACGCCGGTAAAACCAGGAACTTTGTCGCGAATATCCTTAATCTCCTGCATAATCGATTCTTTCGAGCGGCTTTGAATAATGCGACCTTCATGCTCGGTAATCGAGCAGAACGAGCAGCCACCAAAGCAGCCGCGCATAATATTCACCGAGGTTTTAATCATCTCGTAAGCGGGGATTTTTTCTTTGCCATACACCGGGTGCGGCACGCGCTGATACGGCAGGCCAAACACCAGATCCATTTCTTCTGTCGAAAGCGGAAAGGCCGGCGGGTTTACCCAAATATGCCGGTCGCCATGACGCTGCATTATCGCACGGGCACAACCCGGGTTAGTTTCCTGGTGCAAAATGCGCGAGGCATGGGCGTACAACGGTTTATTAACGCTTACCTGCTCAAACGCAGGCAGCTTAACGTAAGTTTGCTCCCACGGCTTTTGCCGTGGCGGCTGCACCATAATCGGTTTGGCTTCAACTTCTTGCGGTTTGGTTAAATCGATACCGGCTTTAGCAAATTCAGAATAGCTGCTGCAACCGACATCATCGGCGCCATAGGGGTTAGATATCGGGTCTATTTTGCCGATCTTATCCAGCGCAGTAGAATCCACCCCACGCCAGCCCGGCAGCGGCTCTTTACGAATAACCGCCGTGCCGCGTACATCTTGTATCTCGCTGATGGGCACGCCTGAAGCTATACGGTGCGCCACTTCTACCAATGGCCGCTCGGCATTACCGTAAATTAAAATATCGGCCTTGGCGTCAAAGATTACCGAACGGCGTACTTTTTCTGACCAGTAATCGTAATGCGCAATACGGCGTAAGCTGGCTTCAATGCCGCCGATTATCACCGGCACGTCTTTATAGGCTTCTTTACAGCGCTGGGTGTACACCGTAACCGCGCGGTCCGGCCGCTTGCCGCCAATATCACCGGCGGTGTAAGCATCGTCATGGCGCAGCTTTTTATCGGCGGTGTAGCGGTTAATCATCGAGTCCATATTGCCGGCCGACACGCCGTAAAACAGGTTTGGCTTACCCAGGCGCATAAAATCGTCTTTGCTGTGCCAATCCGGCTGGCAAATAAGCCCCACGCGGTAGCCCTGAGCTTCTAACATGCGCCCTACTACGGCCATACCAAAGCTGGGGTGGTCAACATAAGCATCGCCTACTACCAAAATAACATCGCAGCTGTCCCAGCCCAGTTTATCCATCTCGGCGCGTGACATAGGTAAAAACGGCGCCGTGCCATAGCACTCGGCCCAGTATTTCGGGTAGCTGAATAAATCGCGCTCAGGCGCCATGCGTGCTACAGGGGCAGACTTGCGGGAAACGGCAGTAGCAACAGTGGACATAAATTAAGCACCAGAGCGGAACAAGGGCGCGTATTATACAAGGAGTGTAAGGGAAAGGCGAATTAGGTTGATAGGTTCAGTCTGCCCCCAATTCTACGCACGTCCGACAAACCACCAAGTGGTTCAGCAGAATTCAAAAGACCAACTTTTTTATGCAGATAAAGTGTAACAAGCCTATTTTGAGTTTAGAGCTTTAAGTGCTTCGATTATGATATTGCTTTGGTTGATATCAGGCTCATTCTTCGAAAAAACCTGCATGATGAGCTTAATTTTAGTGTTACGCTGAAATTCCAATCGTTCCTGATCATTCATTTCTTTGCAATCTAGCGAATTCGTTATTTGCTCAGCTAAAATACCAGCCTTAAGCATTGTCATTTTTTCAGTGTTTAATGAAATAATATGTTTTATTAAATAGAAAAACACACCGGATAGACCACCAATTATAAGAGTGGTAGCGGCAACCAAAGGGAGTCTACTCAGTAAAATATTCCAGCCGCTTACATGTAACAAATAAGGAAATGAATCACTAAAATTTTGACTATTCCAATAGATATAAACAGCCATACACAACAAACCTGTAAAGGTCGCAGCAGCGAACAAGTAATAGGCTACCAATTGTCGACTAGTTTCAGTTGAGTGTCCTAATGTATCAAAATTTGTTAAGTTCTTTTCTCGTTTGGCATCAGCAAGCTCTGTTTTAATTGCTGTTAACGATTCACTAGCCTCACCTAATTCTTTCTGAAGTAATTTCAGTCTGTCTTCTTCCTTTTTAAGCAAACTAGTCTCGACTTTTAGTTTTGCTTGCACTGTTACTAACTTATCATTCTCATCAACGACTGAGTTGACTAATTTTTTGAACTCTATACTATTTTTGTCTAGATCATTGCGAACTTTATCTAATGCTGCTCTAGTACTTTCAAGAGTGCTTTCCGCATGAGATTTCTCAAGCTCAAGAGCATGAATATCTCCTTGAATCGTATTAAAAACGTCTCGACTTCGACTAATTATTGAATTTATTTCATTTGATTTTATTATTAAGTTCTGAACTTCTATCTTAGGAAGATCAACTGCCTCTTGTAACGACCTCCTTGCCTGATCTAACTTTTTATAATCTAAAAGCAATTCTTTATACTGGGCAACTTTTACAGATTCAAACTTACTTCTTTTTGGCAAAATAAGCCCAAAAACCATATCATAAATCAAATAAGTTTTTACTACTGTTTTACCCCTCCCCAAATCAACATAGTAAGATTTCCTAGTGGAAAATCTCTTCTCTTCAAATTTATGAGATATTAAACGAATTGTATCCTCTCTTTCATCCTCATAGCCTTTAGCACAATTTAAATCAGAAACTATAACAGGCTCTGAAAACAATATTACACACTCACCCCGCAAAGAAAATTCGTCATAGTTTGCAAACTGCAGTGATTTTGACGCAAAATCTAAAGAATCATCATCAAGCTTCTCGACATCAAAATTATTAAAGAATCGCATCAATGATTTGCGGGAATCCTGATGATACTCCGAGTAAAAACCACTCAAAAAACCCACATACTTCTCGAAAGATTCATTTATTTTTTTAAAATCAATGCCATCAAAAAGAGCTTTTTTATCAATTTGTTCAAAAAAATCGTTATTATTCATATCATTCATACTTTTAATATTATTCAGCACCAAAGAAAAATTTCTAGCCTTCGGACAGCCCCACTCCAACGGCAATAGAACTGATTGTTAAGCCTTAAACAAACGATTTAATTTACCGAAAAACCAAACTTGGTCAAGGCTTTATTTGCTGCAAAAGCAAAGGGCGCAAATATGCGCCCCTACTTTGGTTTGGTGCAGCAGCTATGCCGCTGGCTTTACGCTGAATTGCAAGCCAAGTGCTTTCGCTACTTTTAATACCGTGCTTAATTGGGGGTTGCCATCAACGGATAGTGCTTTATATAAACTCTCGCGACCCAGGCCGGTGTCACGCGCTAATGTTGCCATGCCTTTAGCGCGGGCAATGTCACCCAGCGCTTTGGCAACAAAGCTGGCATCTCCATCGCATTCGGCTATTGAGGCCTCAAGATAAGCCGCCATCTCCTCAGGTGTACGCAGGTGCTCTGCTACATCGTAATCTTGCAGTTTTATGCTCATGCTACACCTCAAGGTTGTTTACCAATTGATAGGCCATTTCGATATCGTTACGCTGGCTTGCTTTATCACCGCCACACAGCAGAATTATCATCACATTGTGCCGCTGCGTGTAATACACCCTGTAACCTGGCCCTACATCAACTTTCAGCTCAGATACGCCGAATTTTAAATTGCGATGTACGCCCGGGTTACCGGCAGCCAAGCGCTGAATTCGGGCCTGAATGCGTGCTCTGCCTTGAATATCTTTTAAATCATCCAGCCAATTGCTGAACTGCTCTGTTGCTTTAATTTGCTTTACCTTCACAGTGTATCCCTCAAGATACTTTTTGCAAGATTAACTTGTGTTACAAGCAATTCTTGTAAGCATGCGTAAATCGCTGCGCGCTTAAACTTAACTTTTAATTAACCTTAGCAAGCAACAGAAAGTAAGCAAATTTTTGGCATGATGGGATTAGGTGCTTAGTAGGTGGATGGCATCAAACCGCGTCAAAATGGTAAATATGATCTGCATAGCGCTTTCCGGCAATACTGTGCGCTTGTGGCACTTTTTCTGCCAGCTGAAAGCCTGTTTTTTGCAGCACCCGCTCTGATGCGGTGTTACCTTCAGTGACCACGGCTTTAAAGTGGCTAATATCCTGCGTGGTTGCGGCCCATTGAATAAGCGCTTGCAGCGATTCGGTGCCAAAACCCTGACCATAAAAAGCCGGTAGCAGTAAATAGCCTACTTCTGCCCTGCCTTGCGACAAACACATGCCGGTAACACCAATGGCCTCGCCGCTGCCATGTTGTCTTATTACCAAACATTGCCAATGATCAGCATCTTTATGCCATGGCGCTAAACGCTGCTGAAATTTCTGCTGCAACACTGTGTCGGGAAGTGGGTCAAAACATTGTGCTATCACTTGCTCTGTGCTGTGTAACGTTTGAAACAACGGCCAGTCATCTTTCCTAAGCGGCGTCATTTCCAGCCGTGCTGTGCGGATATTCATGGTACAGAGTTCTCAATGTAAGATGTTTGCATGAAAATAGTGCTGGTACATTTGGCTAAAAATCTAATCTGGTCAAGGCTTTGTTTGCTGCAAAAGCTAAAGGCGCGATATTGCGCCCTTACGATACATTGATGCACCGGTAAGTTTAGTGCGCGGCTAGTTGGTGGTAGAACTCGGGGTTATCCTGAATAGTGGCCAGCACTTTGGCTGCAAGGCCGGTTGGGTTACGGCGCTTGCTCTCCCAGCTTTTAATGGTATCGACACTGGTACCCAGCGCTTGTGCTAACTGTGCTTGGGTAATGGCTAAACTTTCGCGCAGGGTTTTAACATCAGCGACTTCATAGCGGATAACCCGGCTTGCTTCTTTTCTGCCTTGCTTAATATCCACCGCTTTGGTCAGAGAATCCTTTAGCTCGTTAAAGATACTCATACTCCCCCCCAAAGTTAATCTGCTCCGGCGCTTACTGAAATCGCCATCCAAATTTCATCACGATGCTTTCTGGCGCGATTAAGCGGCACAAAACCCATTGCGGTATATATATCAGTGAGTTTCTGGTGTGCTGCCTGCAGAGCCAACAGATCCAAAGTCACCAACTCTGATATTTTCTGTGCCATCAACATAATTTCTGCTATCACAAGCTCAGATAGCTTAAAGCCCGTTTGCTGAAATTGGGTTTTGCGATAGCTTGGCAATACATAAAGATAGTCAATAATCAGCCAACTGGTTTTCTGTTCAGGGGCGGCAAGTGACAACGTAAACAGCGCTACAATTTCATTGGTTGCGAACACACGCACATAATACAGGGTCGCTTCGCGGCGCAGGCTTCGCTCAAAGCAATGAAACAACCAGCTTCGTTCGTATTCAGATTGCGGAGAGAAAGCACTGACGGCCTTTTTGACTACAGAGGGTAAACGGTAAGCCTTGGGTAATACTACTTTTTCAAATAGTAAAACCTGAGACATCAGGCAACAGACGCCTCAGTTTTGATAAACCTCATGGCTTCCAACAAGCGCGCAGAAGCTTTGGCATTTTTCGCACGCTTAACTGCTGCAGCTGAAAAGTGAGGTACTTTCTGCGGCTGAGCATTTTGCGTGTTCGACTTTGTGCTGGTTTTGCTATCGGTCATATTTTCACCTCTAAGAGCTGGAATAATAGCACAGCATCTATAAATTCTGTAAGCCATTAGCGGGCAAGCTTTAACTTGCTTTTGATGTCATCCCAGCTAACCCCCTGAGTTTCACCAGACTCAAGCTCAAGTAGCCGTTGTTCAGCCACTGATGTCCAGGCGGCATCAACATTGTCATCCCGGGTTGTATCAAGGCTTGAAATCAGGCAGTGTGCCAACAACGCCCTATCGTTTACAGAGAGTGCTTTGGCATCTTCTATCACTTTTTCAAGTTTTACAGTCATCAGAAGATCTCTCTGTTCACAGTTAAATGAAGTCTAGCATGGAAAACCAATCGCTAAAACTAAGGGGCGCAATAATGCGTCCTTACGTTAGTTTGGTGTACCGCTCAGATCAGTGTGCCGCCAGTTGGTAGTAGAACCCGGGGTTGTCTTGAATAGTGCCCGGCACTTTGGCAGCAAGGCCGGTTGGGTTACGGCGCTTGCTGCTATTCGATTTATATCATTTTGACGACTGTAAACGCCTGTTAATGCTAGCCAGGCTATTCGCTGAGTTTTTGCTGCATTGTTGAATTTTCTCAATGACAGTTGAGAGCTTTTCTTTAAGGTTGGGAACCGTCGTCCAGCCGGAAAACGTGCGCTTGACTAATTCAGCCTCCTGCAATGAACAAGCCGTGAGAAAGTTATATGGAAACCATTGCAATTTATCATCAGCAATACGGTTACTTATCCTGGCTTTATTAGAGCGGAAAAACTCAGCGACAAATTCCCGATGCCTCGGTTGAAATGCCGGAAACTGAAACCGGTAGTCAATAACAAACTCATTGGTAACGTCGGAGAGTAAGAACTGATAAAACGCACTCAGCTGCTCATGCGTTGATACGTAGCCCAGCGCATTTAACAGGTCGTCTTTGACACTGCTATCTGCAGTAGCAAACATATCCAATAATGCGGTGTACTGTTGCATCGTGGCTATTGAAACAATGACACGCAAAACAGCCAGGCGATGCTTTAACTCTGTCAGCTTTGTTGTGCTATAGGCTTTTTTTGCAGCTTTAATGGCTTCATCCTGCTGCAGATACACGCCGTAAAACTCCACCCATTGCCCACCATTTTCCTGCTGCAGCAGGATATCCCACTGCAGCGCCTTCGGTAATCCGGCAACCAGATACTCTGCATAGTCGGCAATAAGCTCTTGGGGTAGCAATTCAATAAAGGCGTTTTGCAACGCTGACAGCGCTTTGGTCGCCTCCTCGCTGTGGTGAGGCAGTGTATTCAGAATATGCACCAAGCCATCGGTATACTCCATATAATCAAGGTAGGACGCTGTCGCTAACGCCTCCTGGTTGTTCATATATGACATTTTCTCCGGTTTTGACAATAAGCTGACAGGAAACGGTGCATTGCCTGTTTTATCATAAGACAGGTAATAACCAGCCCCGGATGTATCAATGAAAAAACTGTTGTCAGGGTTCACACTGTTTAGCTGCAAGCGCTTTCCCTGTAACACAACCGGAGTGTGTTTCACGATATGACCGTCCCACTCTTTTATCGTAAGCGGTATCGTCCATAACTTATCTTTTTCCTGTTGAAAACTCTGTTGCTGCAAATACAGTCGATTGTCTTGCCTGGTTAACGATACTAACGGATAGCCTGATTGCTCTGTGAACGACTGTAATAAAGCCGGAGCAAATGAATAAGATGAAAAATAATCAGAAAATATCTCAGATGCCGTATTTCCGCCGGCAACCTGTTTAACATATTCACGCATATGCTTTTTAAAATCTGCAGCGCCTACTGCTTGCTCTAACATTTCCAGGACCGTGCGGCCTTTTGTATAGGCCAGCTCACCAATCCCTTCGTTATCACTACGAAACCTTACCAATGAGCGAAGAGGTCTGGAGCGGACATTATCATCGGCAAACGCGCTAAACTGCGGCGTATAAATGCAGCGGTCTGTATCCGGATAGTGCTGTTGGATAATTTTGGCGGCAAAAAATTCCGCGAAGGACTCATTCATCCAGTAATCGTTATACCATTGCATGGTGATATGGTTGCCAAACCACATATGAACGATTTCATGAGCAATTAATTTACGAAAATGGCAGATGTCATTTTTGCCGGAACCGGCCTCCGGCAGCTGATTAGAATGCAGTGCGATTAAACCAACATTCTCCATTGCGGCCAGGGTAGAGATTGGCGCAACAAAAAAATCCAGTTTGTCGTACGGAAACGGCAACTTAAGATAGTCCGCCATGTAACTCACGGAGTTATTAATCAGTGCATCAATATCATCCGGCAGAGCAACATTCTGGCCTTCAGGCGAATAAAACGACGAGTTATAAGCGGTATTTGCTAATGTTACTTTCCTGAATTTGCCCACTGCCAGAACCAGAACATCTGTATATAATCTCGCTGTTTTCGCAAACTTGATAATTTTTTGGCTACCTGACACTGCAATAGAAACAGGATGGCTGTTATGCAAAGCGTCAAGATCCGCCGGTATTTTAACCGTAAATTCAAACACTGCTTTTTGACCGGGGTCATCAAAAGCAGGAAATACACTACGCGCTTCCATTTCCTGAAACTGAGAGAATATATAGGGTGAACCGGTGTTTTTCCCGTGCACGAATAACCCCTGAACATTGTCATTTATCTTGCCGGAGTAACTTATGTTAAGTGTGACCGGTCCGGAAATAGCCTTCTTAAGCTGATGGCGGACAATGTCGTATTCATCCGGGGCGACAACAGGCAGCCTTACTTTCTTATCCCCGTTAACCAGTTCTACCGATTTTATGGTTAAGTCACGGCTGTGATAAGAAATAACATCCGTTGCCTGGTCTATTGAAATATTTAAGCTTGTTTCACCAAGAAACGTTGCTTCATGCGGGGCGAGGGAAAGGTTCACCTTCTGCTGATTAAGCGTTACGCCTTCAGGTAAACGATATTCCACAGCGGCGCAATTAAGGGAAAGCAGCAGTAAAAAGAGGCTGAAGAAAACAGGAGTAGGCAATGTTATATTCCAAATTTGCAGCGGCTGAAAAATATAGCTTGTTACATTTACCGAAAAACAGAACATGGTCAAGGCTTTAAATCAACCCAGCTTAGGTTTTAACTGCGCATCGGATATGCCGATTATTATTACCTGCGTATTATCACTACTGCTTAACTGCACAATGCCCGTTTCATTACTCAGACTAAGCATATGCTGCGCTTGCAACGTTAGGCGCTTTGCACCAATCACTGCATTAACGCTGCCGCTGGCAATATAGATAAGCGTTTGTGTACTTAGCGCCAATGTTTGTTGCGTACGGCCAATCGTCAGCACCTGCAGGTTTGCCTGCACAGCACCGCGGCGGGTCATCAGGTTAAAATCACGCACGGCGCCGCTCATTAAACTGCAATGAATTGGCGTTTCACCGGCAAAGGCAAACGGCATAAGCGGTGTATCTAATAGCTGTGGGTTTGCGCCCACGCCATGCAGGCTAAAGCCCCCGCCACTAAGCAGCATAATAATACGGTCGATATTATCAAAGCGGGAAAAAGGCCCGTCGCTGGCCACTTCAGCAATCGACACACGCCACAACAAGCCTTGCTCATCGTCCTGCCGGCACAGCTGGTGGGTAATGCCGCCACCGTTTTGCCAGCGCTGGGTTTGCCATTGCTGTGGCGTAATCATTTCTATGCTCATAGTGTCTCTATTAAATGCGCAGACCAAAGCGCGTTATTTTACTTTAGTGGTTTGACTAATTGCCGGTGCCGGGCGGGATTGTTTTTGTTTCTGAACCCGTCTGTTGCCACGGCCATTTGCCGGTTAGCTCAAGCTCCAGAGTAAAGCTTAAAAAGGTGCGGATTAACACCACCAGCGCCAGCACGGCCACGGTTTCAAAGGTAAGCTCTACGGCAACGGTATGGATAATGTCTGCCGCGATTAACAGCTCCAGCCCGAGTAAAATACCGCGCCCCAACTGCTGACGCACCTGTTGCTGAATATCACTCAATGTATCGCCCTTTATTAAGCGTACAGCCCCATGCGCGAGGGAGTACACCGCAATAACTGTAATAATAGCAATACCCAACATTTCTATCGCCACAGCGCACCACTGTGGCACCGAACCCGGCATATTTGTTATTCCGTTTGTCATTTTTGAGCTTTCCCTCAGCTGTTTATCAATCACTGTAACGGCAAATGTTATAAGGCGATAGTTGTACCGGGCTAAAACCGGCAACATTAGCCAGCCCATACTTTGCCGGCAAAGCGTTAAAACAAGCATTGCTTAAGCCGCTATGGCTGTTAAAATCGGGCCTTATGTTAGCACGCAGCAAAGCAGAACCATTATGAGCAAAACCAACAGCGGCGCCCTGGCCTATCAGCAGCAGGAACAAGGCTATCGTGATAAAGCGCTGAAAATGTACCCTTGGGTGTGTGGCCGTTGTGCCCGCGAGTTTGTGCATTCCAATTTGCGCGAATTAACCGTGCATCATATTGACCACAACCACAGCAATAACCCGGCAGATGGCAGCAACTGGGAGTTACTGTGTATTTATTGCCACGATAACGAGCACAATAAATTCCACGAATTTGTGCTGTACGGCGGCACCACTGAGCAAAAAGTCGCGCCGGCGACCCATAACCCTTTTGCGGATTTAAAAGCGTTATTAAATAACCCTAAAACGAAGTAGCACCGCCATGCCGTGCCAGCTAATCGTTGAGACTCCATTAGTCGCTGAGAATAAGTACCACGATAACCAATAATGCTGCAGACGCCAATTGTGCCAATGTCAGTAACGGCAACAGCGTGCTGTCTGTGCTTAGCAGGCTGTTGTATGCCAACATCAGCAGCGGGGCCGGCAGGCAAAACAGTGCTATGACCACGCTGCGACGATGCTGCCACAGCCAAAGCCTGATTTTTTGCTGTAATGTCAGTTTCAGCATAGAGCGTTACTCCTGTCCAACGTAGTGCGCGCCTGCATCATATAGGTCTTTACGCTACCCAACGGGATCTGCAGTTTAGCTGCAATTTCAGTTTGCGAATACCCATAAAACTCAGCATAAACAAAAACTTGCTGTTGAATAGTTGATAACATCGCAATCAGCGTAGCGGCATCCAGCTGTGCGGCAGTGTTATCGCTATGGCTAAGTTTATCGGGTTCTGCAGCGAACCAGCGCTGTTTAAGCGCGGAGAGAATATTACCTGAGCGTTTAGCCTGCAGCATTTCATTGATAGCAATCCGCAGTAACCAGGTAGAAAACTGCGCTTGTTGCTGAAACTGCTGAATATTTAAAAAAGCTTTAACGTAAGTTTCCTGCACCAAATCATCGATTTCGTGGGGCTGTTCGCTTGATTTAAACGCCAGAAAGCCGCGCAACTTACTGTCATAGCGGCTGAATAGCTCATTAAAGGCCGCCGTATCTCCCGACACTTGCACTATGGCAATCAGTTGCTCAACCGAGGCCTGTTTTAGCGACACAGCATGATCTTAATACAGCCTTTGCCGATCAAGCCGGGCCAGCAGTAAAAACGCCAGCCCCAACAGCGCCGGCAAAATAGCAATGCCGTTTAAGGCATCGTTTAAATCCAGATTGCCATTTTGACGAAAATCGGCAAAGTAAGAGAAAGCCAGAATGCTGCCTGACAACACCAACAAGAACACGCCTTTACGGGTATCGCGGTTGGCGGAAAAAAAGTGCAGTGCCACTTCACGAATTGTCTGGGGCGGCAATGTTAGCTGCTGTTGTAATGAGCGCTCTATCATCTGCAAAAACAGACGTTTTTTCTTGTAGTTATACAGCAGTATTAACCCCATCAGCGCGACCAGCGCGCTGAAGACGATAAGCGGCACCAAAATCTCAGCCCATTCTTGTCCATTCATACTTATTTAGTTTCGTTGCCAAAGTTCTGTACCAAGGTACAGCTGCGACAGCAGTTGTTCAAGTACCGCTGTGGCATTGTCACCATTCATAAAAATAACATAACCGTTTTGGCTTTGCGGTGAGAACGCGGCTAAAGTAGACACCCCGGGATCACGGCCGCTATGCAGCAGCAACGACTGCTCCCCCGCAAAGCCACTGAAAATTTCCCAGCCCAAGCCAAAATAATGTTGTGGCCCGATACTGACATGATGCGCTTGCATGTCCTGATATACCGCCGGCATGGCCTGCTGCTGTGCCATAACAAACAGCATAAATTTGCTGTAATCGTCTACCGTGCTGATTAAATTGGCAGCGGCATTTGCCTTGTAGTATTTTTCGGTCTCAAATGCCTTGCCATCACTGTCGTGGTTGCGGGCATAGCGGTTTTCATCAACCCCTTGTGACCACCAAAAATAGGTGTCGGTCATACCTGCCGGTGCAAAGACATACTGCTGTGCCAGGGCTTCGAGCGATTGGCCAAATTTATGCTCCAGCGCGCGGCGTAAATATTCAAAGCCTTCACCGGAATACTGATGTTGCGTACCTGGCTTAAAGTGAAAACGTAAGGTGTTGTCTGTTTCCAGATAGCGCCAGTTGGCAAAGCCGGTTTGGTGCGTCAGCACAATACGTGGCGTCAGCAATAAATGCTTCGGGTCAGCTTTAATATCCGGGTCGACCCAGTAGGCGGCCAGGGGCTCGTCAAGCTGCAATTTGCCTGCACCAACCAGCCGCAACGTCAGCATGGTTACCACAGGTTTGGTTAACGAGGCCACTTTAAACAGGGTATTTTGCGGTGCTGCCCTACCCGGTGTCAGCTCACCATATACTTGAGTGGATACCAGTTTGCCATGCTCAATAATGCCAAGGCCCAGCGCCGGCACCTTATGTTGTTGCAGCAAACTCATAATAGCTACCGCTTGCTCATGCTGAGCCTCAGTCGACTGAGCCGTAGCAAATAATGTCGTGGTAAATAATATGCTGTAACACAGCACAATACAGGTTCGGTTGATAAATGTTTTAAGCGTCATAATAAGTTCCGGTTAGTTAATCTGAAACTTAGATGCACGCCGGATGCGCTTTGGATTTACTGCGGCAAAATATTTTTGTGCAAGCCGGTTAGCCAAGTGCAATATTAAACATATTTTCGGTTACTTTAGCGCCCGGCAATCTGCAGCAAACGCTCAGCATGCAGCTGTAGCGCCTGCTTTAGTTCCGGCGGCTGAATAATACTGAAATCAAACGGCAGTTGGCTTAACCACTGTGCTAAGCAATAACAGCTGTCGGTGCGGGTGTTTAGCAGTAAGCCATCAGCCTGCGGCTTTAACATCGATGCCGTTTCTCCCATCGCTTGTGCCGCTGTATGTTTATCGGTATGCAGCACAATTTGCACATCCAGATTACCCGGCATGCCATACAGGCTTTGGGTAAAATGTTCAGCCGAATCAAACTCAGTTGGTCGGGTAAAGCTATGGTCCAGTAACTCGATATGGTGCAGGCGGTCGAGCCGGAAGGTGCGCAGCTCCTGCCTCAGATGACAATAACCACTCATATACCAGCGGCCACTGCGAAATAACAAGCCATAAGGGTCAACATGCCGGTCTGCCGGCGCCTGCTGATATGACGCATAGCGAATACTGACCGAGCGTTGCTGTTCAATAGCATCAAGCAAAGGCCCAAGCTGCTGGCCGGAGGCACCGGCCTCTGCAGTCGGCAACATCAGTTTAATGCTATCGGCAACAGCACGGGCGCGGGACTTCAGCTTCGCCGGCATCACCCGCTCCAGCTTGGCCTGCACACTGCTGATAGCAGCCTGTGTATCCGCTAACTGCAGATTATTTGCCGCCAACAGCCCCAATGACAACGCCAGCGTTTCGTCATTGGTAAACATCATTGGCGGTAATTTAAAGCCGGCCACCAGCATATAGCCGCCGTCGCAGCCTTGCTCTGTGGTTACAGGAATACCCAACTGCTCCAATGCCTGAATGTAACGGCGCACGGTGCGTTTATCGACGCCCAACCGCGTTGCCAGTTCAGTGCCGCTTAAACGGCCATGCGACTGCAGCAACTCCAGCAAGCTAAGTACACGGATAGTTGGGCCGCTCATTGGATATCTCTGTTATACATCTGCTACTCCTAATGACGACTAATACAACAAGTAAACAAAATATAACCGATAATTAGGACACATTCTGTCCTACATAGCCATTATTGTGTGTCGGTGCCGGCTCTCTGGCACAGCGATGTGCTCAACACCAACAAGGAATAGCATGATGAAACCACTAACTTTATACACCAACCCACAATCACGCGGCCGTATTATTCGCTGGCTGCTGGAAGAACTGAATGTACCTTACGACGTGAAAGTAATGCAGTACGGCAGCGACATAAAAACCGCCAATTTTTTAGCCTTGAACCCAATGGGCAAAGTGCCGGTGATTACCCACGGCGATGTAGTAGTGACCGAAGCGGCTGCCATTTGTGCTTACCTGGCCGATCAATTTGCTGAAAAGCAGCTGGCCCCCAAGCCGGATAGCGCTGAGCGCGCCGCGTATTACCGTTGGTTATTTTTTGCTGCCGGCCCGCTGGAAATGGCTACTACAGCCAAAGCCTATAACTGGCGTATCGATGCCGACAACGCTCAGGCTGTTGGCTGTGGTATCTATGCCGACACGCTAAATGCGCTGGAAACCGCTTTAGCTAAAGGCCCGTATATTTGTGGTGAGCAATTTACCGCCGCCGATGTATACGTGGGCAGCCATATTGAATGGGGCATGATGTTTGAAACCCTGGAGAAACGGCCAGCGTTTATTGAGTACGTACAACGCTTACAAACCCGGCCCGCCGCCATTAAAGCCAATGAATTGGACGATGCGCTGCTGCCACAGCCGGCTTAAGCAGCACTTTACTGCGGCTGGTTAAACCGGCCGTGGTTCACTTTGGCAATAGCAATGCCTCGTCAATAGCAATAAAGCGGCTGGCAGCTTTTACCAGCGCCTGAGCGGTTAAACCCTCAACGCCATAAACTTCTACTTCGGTGTGGTATTTAGTGGTCAGTTTATCTGCCAGCAAGCCAAAATCACCGTCGCCGGAGGCCAGTACCAGCACCTCGCTATGCTGGCCGTATTCAATTGCATCTAACGTTATACCGACATCCCAGTCGCCTTTAGCGCTGCCGTCAGCACGCTGAATAAACGGCTTAAGTTTTACCTCAAAGCCAATGGCACGCAGAATATTCTGAAACTGGCGCTGCTTTTCATCACCGCGATCAATGGCATAGGCAATGGCTTTAACTACCGTACGTCCGGCCGTTACCTGACGCCAGAAAGCGTTGTAGTCAAAATTGCGGCCATAAGCCTCGCGGCTGGTGTAATAGATGTTTTGCACATCGACCAAAATAGTCACACTGGTCATCACAACTCCCTGGCTGGCAAAAGCGCTACGCTAACCGGCAACGCTGCAGCATGCAACTGCTTTTTGTCTGCGGCAATACCGGCTAATTAAGTTGAACCATACTGCGCTAAAGTTGCCGAATAAGCCATAAATATTAGCTAATTACACCATTTCTAATTCAAAAAACTGATTAACATGATAGAGAAATCCGGCTTTCGCAGTTTGCGCTTCAAGTCTATAGTCAATGCACTTATATCAAGCGGGTACTTGCTGTACCCCCTGTCCCCCACGTTGCAAGGAGTAAGATATGGACAATAACAACGGCTCAGCCGGTAAATGCCCGGTAATGCACGGTGGCAACACCAGAGTTGGTGGCACTGGTCCGAAGAATATGGATTGGTGGCCTAATCAGCTGAACCTGAGAATTTTGCACCAGAACGACAAAAAATCTAACCCGCTGGGCGAAGATTTTAACTACGCGGAAGAATTTAAAAAACTGGATTTAGCCGCGGTAAAAAAAGACCTTGAACATGTTATGACTGACTCGCAAGATTGGTGGCCGGCAGATTACGGCCACTACGGGCCTTTTATGATCCGCATGGCATGGCACGCCGCCGGTACTTACCGCATGGGCGACGGCCGTGGCGGTGCAGCTACCGGCAACCAACGTTTTGCGCCGCTGAACAGCTGGCCGGACAACGGCAACCTGGACAAAGCCCGTCGCTTGCTGTGGCCGGTAAAACAAAAGTACGGTAACAAATTATCCTGGGCTGATTTATTTATTCTGGCCGGAAATGTTGCGCTTGAGTCTATGGGCTTTAAAACCTTTGGGTTTGGTGGCGGTCGCGCCGACATTTTTGAACCTGAAGAAGATATTTACTGGGGTGCTGAACGGGAATGGCTGGCTACCAGCGATAAAACCAACAGCCGCTACTCCGGCGAACGTGAGCTGGAAAACCCGTTAGCTGCAGTACAAATGGGCTTAATTTACGTTAACCCGGAAGGCCCGGACGGTAAGCCGGATCCGCTTGGCTCAGGCCGTGATGTACGCGAAACCTTCGCCCGTATGGCGATGAATGACTACGAGACCGTGGCACTGACCGCCGGCGGCCACACCTTTGGTAAAGCACACGGAGCCGGCGATGCCGCAAACGTGGGCGCAGAGCCTGAAGCTGCACCACTGGAACAGATGGGCTTTGGCTGGAAAAACAGCTTCAGAAGCGGTAAAGGCCGCGACACCATTACCAGCGGTATTGAGGGGGCATGGACTCCTACCCCAACCAAATGGGACAACAGCTATTTTGATGTCTTGTTTGGCTACGACTGGCAGTTGGTAAAGAGCCCAGCCGGAGCCCATCAGTGGGCCGCAATTAATCTGGCGGGTAAAGATCATGCGCCGGACGCCGCTGATACCAGTGTCCGTGTTGGGCTGATGATGACAACTGCCGATATGGCGATGCGGGAAGACCCGGCGTATCGCAAAATTTCTGAGCATTTTCATAAAAACCCGGCTGAGTTCGCTGATGCCTTTGCCCGTGCCTGGTTTAAATTAACTCACCGCGATATGGGGCCAAAATCACGTTATCTGGGGCCGGAAGTACCCGCTGAAGATTTGATCTGGCAAGATCCGGTACCTGAAGTAGATCACGAGCTGGTTAACGATGCCGATATTACTCAGCTGAAAACGGCTATTCTGGCATCCGGTTTAAGCGTATCGCAGTTGGTGTACACCGCATGGTCGTCTGCTTCTACCTTCCGTGGTTCAGACTGCCGCGGCGGTGCCAACGGTGCCCGTATCCGCTTGGCGCCACAAAAAGACTGGCAGGTAAACCAACCGGCACAGTTGCAACAGGTGCTAAGTGTACTTGGCACTATTGCGCAACAGTTTAATGCTGCGCAAAGCGGCAATAAAAAAGTGTCGCTGGCCGATATTATTGTACTGGCCGGTGCTGCCGCAATTGAAAAAGCCGCAAATGATGCCGGTGTAGCCGTAGCCGTGCCGTTTGCGCCTGGCCGCACCGATGCCACAGACGAGCAAACCGATGCAGAATCGTTTGATGTATTAGAGCCAATAGCAGATGGCTTTCGCAACTACATGAAAAAAGCTTACACCGTATCGGCTGAAGAGCTGCTACTGGATAAAGCGCAACTGTTAACGTTAACCGCACCGGAAATGACAGTGTTAGTTGGCGGTATGCGGGTACTGGATGCTAACTTCGGCCAAAGCAAACAGGGCGTATTTACGGCAACCCCCGGCACGCTAAGCAATGACTTTTTCGTTAACCTGCTGGATATGAATACACAGTGGGCTCCGGTATCAAAAGACGCGCAGCAGTTTGAAGGCCGGGATCGTAAAACCGGTCAGGTAAAATGGACTGCCAGCCGCGTTGACTTGGTATTTGGCTCCAACTCGCAGCTGCGCGCTATTGCAGAAGTGTATGGCGCCAGCGATGCGAAACAAAAGTTTGTCACAGACTTTGTAAAAGCCTGGACCAAAGTAATGCACGCTGATCGCTTTGATTTAAAGTAATCACTGCCATAAAGGGGTGACAAGCAACAAACGGGCGCCTACACAGCGCCCGTTTTTTATTGCTAATTTTTATCACTACTTGTTTACAGATGCTTAAGGTGAACTGCTACGCAGCTTGTTGATAGCCGCCGCCAGGCTGGCATCAGATACCTCGCCCATATGGCTGTCTACCAGTTGGCCTTGTTGATCAAAATACAAGGTTACCGGCAAGCCGAATGCGCCAAACTGCTGCGGCACCTGCCCGGTGGTATCCAGCAGTACCTGCGAAAACTGTAGCGACATCTGCGTTAAAAACTGCGTTACCGTGTCGGCCGGTTCCCGCTGGTTTATCAGCACAAAATTAATATCCGGGTTGTTTTGCTCTGCTTTAGCCAGTACCGGCATTTCACGCCGGCATGGCGGGCACCAGGTGGCCCAGAGGTTAACCACGGTAAGCCGGCCTTTACTTTGCTGCAGGTTAATACTGGTGCCATCTAACTGCGACAGCGCTATATCAGGCAACTGCGCCTGTTGCCGGCCTGCCGTCACCACGGTAATTAATACTGCAAACAACGCTACAGCAGACAGCGCTCCGCTTAATAAGGCTTTACGCTGTTTTGGGTAACGCTTTATCTGCAGCATAAGCATGATCATGGCTGCCAGTATGCTGGCAGAAAAATCAAAACCCCGGTCGCGGATATCCAGCATTTGCCAGAACGAGCCATAACTTTGTATAAACCGCAGTACAAAAACGATACGGCCAAACAACAAACTTACCAGCAACACCGTTAACAACTGATCAGTCACCGGGCTTTGCTGCTTTTTCGCTACCAGAGAGGCGACAATCAGGCCCACAACAACACTAAACAACAACAGCAGCGGCGGTACCGGTAACGCCAGCGGCCCTATATTAATGGCAATCATAAGTCTCCGAACATAGCTGCCAATATTGTGGCAGAGGGCATACCCTGTATCATCTGAATATCACCGTTAACATCACGGTAGAAACTGGTTGGTGTAGCAGCTACCCCCAGTTGTTGCATTAATACATTGTTTTTTAAAATAACGGCTTCACCTTTTGCTACCGCTGCGTTATCTATTTTGCTACCACCTTGCTCATAGCGCTGAATATGTTGCTGCAATGCCATAGCAGGGTCTTTCGCTCCGAGAATATTCGCAGCTTTGGCTAAACTATCCTGGCGTAAAATACCCACCATAACATGGCGAAGCTGTACCTGGCCTTTGTCGATAAAAGGCGCTGCCGCCTGGCGTAAACGATGACAAAACGGGCAATTTGGATCAGTAAAGGTATAAATAATACGCGGTGCATCTGCTTTGCCGTCGGCCACCCAGTTTGCCTGTTCCAGTTGTTGCCAGGCCAGGTTATTTTGCGGCGCACTGATTAACCGCTGCAACGCAGCCGTGCCCAAATCTTCACCTTTTGCATTAATTAAACTGCCGATCAGTGCATGTTGGTTATCCGGTGTTAGGTAAATACTCAACTCCCGGCCCTGCACTTTGGCCGCATAACCTTTAATGCCAGCCTTAGTTTCAAAGGTACCAGCAATGGTAACACCTTGCTGCTTAATGTACTTTATTACTGCAGGCTCTTCTGCAGCACTAACATAGTTGCTAAAAGCGGTAGTTAACAAAAAAATACTTATACTCAAATTATTCATGGCAAGCTCCAACATGTTAAGTTGCAGCAAAACTATGGGCTTTAGATTAAGTCAGCATTAATTCTGACTTAATCTTGTTAAGCCAGACTGATGCCCTCAAACCGGAGGCACTTATGCAGCTACTACTTATTGAAGATGACACAGCCATTGCCAAGGCTTTAGTTGCAGGGCTGCAACTGCAACATTTCGAGGTGTATCATGCAGCAACTGCTGCCTCTGCCGGGTTGGCAGTTAACGCGTTTAACTTTGATATTGTTATTCTGGATTTAACCTTACCTGACGGTGATGGCATAACCCTGCTGCGCAACTGGCGTGCAGCTAACATGCATACACCGATACTTATTTTATCAGCCAGAGATCAAACTTCAGATAAAGTGCGAGGCCTGCAGCAAGGCGCTGATGATTACCTGCTCAAGCCATTTGACTTTGATGAATTGGTTGCCAGACTGCATTCATTGCTGCGACGCAGCATAGGTAAAGCCAGTGCTATGCTGCAATATGGTGCTTTACAATTTGACCCGTCTGCGATGCAGGTTTATCTGAACAACCAGCCTGTTTCTCTAACCCAAAGAGAAGTGCGTTTACTTGCCAAGTTTATCTACTCACCCAGGCAAATACTGACTACCGCACAACTGGAAGTGGCAATGTCAGGCCACGACAGCGAACTGGAAAGTAATGCGCTAAATGTGCACATTTATCATTTACGCCGCAAACTAGGTGCCGACGTTATAGACACTATCAGAGGCCTGGGCTACCGGTTAGGTTCAGCATTTAGTACCGCCAACATGGCTAAACACGCATGAGTTTAAAGCAGCGCTTGCTGGCTATGTTATTACTGTCATTCACCCTGCTGTGGAGTGTGTCGGCATACTGGCTGTTTGTTGATCTATCAAAACAAATGCAACACACGCTTGATCAGCGTCTGGCCGCGTCTGCCCGTATGGTGGCAGGCTTACTCAATCAGCTCCCTCAGGGCTGGCAACAAAACAGCTCGGCGGTAGAGTTACCAGATATGCCTGCTGTTGCCTGTGAAATAAGCCTGAAAACCGGCGAAGTGCTGCTAAAAACTCATGCCGGGCTAAGTAACAGTATGCGCCAGGCAGACAGCGGCTACAGCTTGCACAATAAAGGTGGTGAAGAATGGAGGGTGTACACGTTAAAAAGTGACGAGCTGGTGATCCGCACCGCAGACCGGATTGCCGAACGTCAGGCATTATCGCGGCAAATTTTGCTTACGGCAGGCCTGCCTTTTATTATTTCGCTCTGCGGTAGCCTACTGCTGGCAGCTTATGGTATCCACCGTGGTTTAAAGCCCTTGCTAGCGCTGAGTGTTAAACTAAAACAGCATAATCCGTTAAGCAGTGCACCTATAGCTATTGCGTCTGCCCCGGCAGAACTAACACCGGTGCTTAATGCACTAAACCATCATCTAGCTTACAGCAGCAGATTGATTAAGCGGGAGCAAGCCTTTGCTGCCAATGCAGCACATGAACTGCGATCCCCGCTTACCGCCATTAAAACCCAGGCGGCAATCAGTAAACAACTTTGCCCACCAGGCCCCGCAGCTGAACATCTACTATTGCTTGGTAACAGTGTTTTGCAATTACAACATACTGTTGAGCAATTACTGCTGCTGGCGCGGTTGGACTCTGCCGAAAACTGGCCGGATGAACCAAGCCAGCCTTTAGCAGAAATTATTGCTCAGTCCTTGTCTAAGCTTAACAAGATAAACCGGGTTGAATGCCTCAATATTGAACCGGTTTACCCTGCGCTACCAGCTGAGCTGGTGAGTGTTATGCTGCGTAATCTGCTGGATAACGCGTTAAAATACAGCCTCAATACTGGCCCGGTTTGTCTTGATACTGAGATTAAGCAATCAGCTTTACACATATATATCAGTGATCCGGGCCCCGGCATTAGCGCGGATGACATTGAGCAGGCCATGCAGCCTTTTTGGCGTAAAGGGCCAATACAGGGCAGTGGCCTTGGACTGACACTGGTACAGAATATTTGCCAACGTTTTAATGCCACACTCAGTTTTAAGCATACCCGGCATGGGTTTACCATTACGCTGACTCTGCCGTTGCAAAGCCACGGATAGCAACGTCACCCCTGACACAGCGGTGCAAACTTAGCGTTGAGTAACGTGCACAAATCTGCTGCGCTTAGCTCAATTTCCAGCCCGCGCCGCCCGGCACTGACATAAATAGTGGCAAACTGCTGCGCCGAACTGTCAATAACGGTAGGCAACAACTTCTTTTGTCCCAGCGGGCTTACACCACCCAATACATAGCCGGTGCTGCGCATAACATCTTGTGCGTTAGCCATATCGGCTTTTTTGGCGCCCAGTGCTTTAGCCGCCAGTTTCATACTTAGCAGCTGATCTACCGGCAATACAGCTACCGCTAACTGTTTTGCATCAAGGCTCAGCACCAGCGTTTTAAACACCTGCTGTGGCAATAAGCCAAGCTTTTCTGCTGCTTCCAGGCCATAAGAAGCGGCAGCTGCATCATGCTGATAGTGATGTAGTTGATGGCTTACCGCCCGTTTTCTTACCAGGTCTATTGCCGGCGTCATAGCGTGCTCACTTTATTTTTTACGTTTTAAATACATGCTCTGCAATATGGAAAAATTAAACACTTAAAACACGCACAATACTAACCGCTTTGTAACCACTTGCGTATTTTTACTGCACCTGACACCAACCTCCTACAACTGTTTTAAATTTAAGCCGTGGTGAAAAACAACACAGAACAAGTTGTATCATGACATTGTTTTTATTAGGATAGCTAAGATAACAAAACAAAATAATTACACATTTTACCGGTTAGCCATACTGTCCGGATCTGGCCTGCGCCCCTTATAACGGAAACACTATGTTAAGTCGTATTAAGCAGTTGTTATTTTTAACTGAGTCAGATCTTAACTCCACTTCTGTTCCGCGATTACAGCAAAGTACCTTAAGAATTATTTTAACCTCCGGGTTATTGCTGGTGCTGACTATTGCTCTGCACAGCTCCTGGCAAGCTTATCAACTGGGTGCCTGGTATATTATTGGCATTACCTCGGGGTTTTATCTGGTACTGCTGCTGGCACTGTATTTTTCTGCACGGTTTTTAGCCATAAGTAAACTGCTGGTACTGGTCGCTGTTTTTGCCGCAGGCCTGTGTATGCTGTTGTTTATTGATAACTTTGAAATATCTAAACTCGGCGTTATTTTTGTCTACACCGCTCCGGTTATTACACTGCTGTTTTTTTCTGCCAGAGCTACATTGGCAGTAATGTTGTTGAATTTTCTACCTTATTTGTACTTAATAAACGGCAATGCTCCGATTAACCTGTTTAATGTTTCTATTACGCTGCCGGCTACCGCAGAATATTTGCACAGCTTGCTGTTTCTGTTTTTTAACCTGTGCATTCCGCTGGCCGTCATGCGTTTAATCAGCACCTTAAAGCGCAACGCCGCCACCTTACAGCAACAAAACATGCAGATAAGTGAAAGCAATCTGCTGTATCAGGATATTTTCAACCACCACAGTAAAGCCACCTTGCTGCTTAGCGCTGATGGCGTGATTTTAAAAGCCAATGCTAAGGCAAGAAGCATTCTTGGTATTAATCATGCCGAACAACGCAATATTATTGAATTACTTAAAGCCACGCAGCCCGGCCAAACGCCGTTCTGGCTGGGGCACGAAACGGAAAGCACCCTGCGCAGCAGCCCGGCAAGCCATATACTGCTGAACCATATATGTCATACACAACAGCAGCATCATCTGGTACAACTGGACGACATTACGCCGTTAAAACAGCTGCACCAAAAACTGTCTGCCAATACCCAAAAAGAAGAGTTGTGGCGCAACTATGATCCACTGACAACCTTGCCTTGCCACAATTTTTTTCTGCAGCTGGTTAAGCAATATGGCGAATGTCCGGCCGGCAGCCTGATGATGATAGTTCGGCTGTGTCACATCAAAGCGTTTAACCATCAACACAGTTATGAAGCCGGCGATGAACTGTTAGCCGTTTTTGCCCGCGAGCTTCGCGCCGCACTGCCGGACCCGGTTATTTGCGCCAGGCTGCGTGGCGTAAAGTTTATTCTGTGGTGCCCGCTGTCAGAGCACAGCACCTCCTTTACCGAAGAAGCGCAGCGCATAAGTCATTTACTGCCTAAAGTGCTTGTATTGTCTGTCGGCACCATGCAACCGGTGTACGAAACCGGCGTAAGCATTTCAAACCAGCCACTGGCCGTGCCGGAGCACATGCGTGAGCAATGCGAGTCGGCCTTAGAGTCAGCAGAGGCCTATGCTAATCCTTTATCTTTTTATCAGGCCGATATACTTGAACAGCGTAATAACGAGCTGCGCTTACTGGCCGAGCTGAAAAAAGCCCTGCAATCGGATACACCTGAGTTGTGGTTACAACCTAAAGTGCATCCGGACGGCAGTATCATCAGTTTTGAAGCCTTGCTGCGCTGGCAAGACAACACCGGTAATTATATTGCACCGGATATACTGGTTGCCCTGGCAGAGCAATACGGCATTATTGTGCAGCTGTCTGCCTGTGTGCTGCGCAAAGCGCTGCTGATCATTGAGCAGTTTAACCGGCAGCAGATACCCTACCCGATAGCCATAAATCTGGCCGGCTCTGACTTACTGGCGAATGAGTTTTACAACACCCTGATTAATGTCGCTACCCACAAACCGGAAGTGCTGCGTATGTTGACGCTGGAATTAACTGAAAACAGCATTGTCAGCCATCAGCAACCATTATTTAATAAGTTACAGGTATTAAACCGGCTGGGCTTTGAGCTGGCACTGGATGATTTTGGTATCGGCCAGGCCTCGCTGAGTATTCTCAGCAAACTGCCGGTAAATTGCATTAAATTAGATAAAAGCTTTTTGCATAAGGTACCGGATGACCAACGGCAAACCCAGTTAATTCAGTCAGTAATGCACATGGCCAAAACACTGAAACTGCAACTGGTGATTGAAGGTGTGGAAACCGATATTCAGCGCCGCTTTTTGCAACGCCTCGGCGCACAGATTATGCAAGGCTACTTTTTTGCCAAACCCATGCCGGTAGAACATTGGTTAAAGCAGCTTAAACCAGCACAGCAAAAAGCCGCTGTTACTGAAGCCTGACGGTTTACTGTTCGGTTTTCCGGGATGAAAACACAGATATTTCGCAATCTTTAAGCTATTGCGTAGTAAGATTATCGCACGTAACCTGAGCAGCAGTTTAGGCAAAAAGGTACAACGTAATGACCTCATCTTTGGCGCCGGTATTTTATCTGCCGCATGGCGGTGGCCCTTTACCTTTACTTGGCGATCCACAGCACCTGGCGCTGACACAATTTTTAACTCAGCTTGGCAGTAAACTGCCAACCCCGGCCGCGATACTGGTGATCAGTGCGCATTGGGAAAGCCCGCACCCGGCGCTTACGGCGGCGGAAAATCCGGCATTGTTGTTTGATTACTCCGGTTTCCCGGCGCAAAGCTATCAGCTTAGCTACCCGGCACCGGGTGCACCACAACTGGCAGCCCAAATAGCAGACAAACTACAGCAGGCCGGTTTTAGCCCTCAGCTAAATACCGGCCGTGGTTGGGATCATGGTGTTTTTGTGCCACTACTAATGCTGCGCCCGCAAGCTGATATTCCTGTGTTGCAGCTGTCACTGCTAAAAGGATTGGATCCGGCGACACATATTGCTTTGGGTGAAGCAATCAGCTTTTTACGTTCACAAAACGTGATGATTATCGGCTCGGGCATGAGCTTTCATAATATGCAGGCGTTTTTCCGGCCGGATCTGGTCAGTGACAATCAGGTTTCTGAATTTAATCAGTATTTAATCGACAGCCTGCAACCACAGCACAGTTACGCTGACCAGGCACAACGGCTGATTAACTGGCAACAGGCGCCCCATGCCCGGCTAATACACCCGCGCGAAGAGCATCTGCTACCGCTGCATGTGTGTTTTGGTGCCGCTAAAGGCGCTACTGCGCAAGTACTGTTTAACGACAAGGTGTTAAACAAGACTGTACTGGCGTTTGGTTGGTAAAACCTCGCCGCTAAAATGCAATAAAGCAGCGCCATACCTGGCACTGCGGCTTTAACGCTGCGTTATTGCACTTTTATCCAACTTGTTTGCTACACCATCAGCCCTTTTGGGCGGCTGGTGTTACGCTAACACGCTCGATATCGGCTTGTATGTTATCCAGTTCAAAATCCAGTTGCACCATTTGCGCCGGATGCAGCTTGCCGGTAGCGGTATACTGCCATTGCGTCAGGGCTCGTAATGCCTCTTTGTCAAACACCTTTTCAGGGCTCGATTTCACAACACTGGCATTGACTACTTTACCTTGTGCATCGACATCAAATTTAATCTGTACATAACCTGAGATCCCCTGCTCTGCAGCTTGCTGTGGGTAACGTGGCTCAATGCGCATAACCGCCGCAAGCTGTTGTGTTTTGCTAACACCCGCCATAACCGGTTGCTGCAGCAATAATGTTGCCCCCATTACCAGTGCCATAGCAGCTAATACTGCCATTCTACTGACACCTTGCTGGCGCTGTAATTGTGTAATGCGTTGTTTCATAGTGTTAAAGTCTCCATAGTGATGAGTAAGCGGCCACCAATTTACTGATGACTGCTGCGCACTGCTTAGTAAGGCATAACCATAAGCAATTCTTTCTGCCTTGCTGGCATTTTTTGTTGCCACTGCATCGCAGGCCAGTTCCTGTGCGTTGCGGTATTGCCGATACGCCAGCCATACCAGCGGGTTAAACCAAAACAGGCTAACCAGCACCAGAGCCAGGTAGTTCAGATGTAAATCACCGCGGCGCCAGTGTGTCAGCTCGTGCTGCAAAATAAGCTGCTGTTGGGTAGCATCAAAGCGGGTAAAGAAATCATGCGGCAATAAAATGCGCGGTACAAAAAGCCCAGTGATATAAGGGCCGCTATTATCATCAGCCTGACGGCAATGCAGTATTGCGGGTGCTAGCTTGAGCGGTGCAGCGCGTAAATACTGCGCCCTGCTACTCAGGTAACTTAACAGTAAGTAAGCGCTGCATAACGCCACACCAAGCATCCACAGCCAAAACAACCAATTTGTCGTACTGACAGCGCTGGAAACCTGTTGCAGCCCAACCTGGTAGCGCTTAATCACGTCGCTGTGAATAGCAACCGGTGAAAAAGAAACCAACATAGTGGTCAACAAAAACACCGGCACCGCCGCCCATAATGCATAAACGCTGCGGGCACCGAGGGGTTTAAGTAACACTTTTTGCGCCAGCAATAATAACAGCAGCAATAGCGTTAAAGGCAGTGACAGTTGCAGCAGATAATCAGTCATTCTTCTGCTCCTGCTCCCATTGTGCAATCAGGCTTTTTAATTGCTGCACATCGTCGGCGTTGAGTTTGTTCTGGCTGGCAAAGCCTGCCACCAGCGGAGCAACCCGACCAGAAAACAAACGGTCAACAAAAGAGCGGCTTTGCTCAAGCTGATAATCCTGTTGTGCCACCAGCGGATAATATAAATAGGCCCTGCCATCTTTATCAAAGCCCAGCGCGCCTTTAGCCACCAAGCGGTTTAATAAGGTTTTTACTGTTTTTTCATGCCAGTCTTTGTCATTACCCAGTGCAGCCACCACATCATTGGCCGATAACGGCTGACGCTGCCACAGCACTTGCATCACACTAAGCTCAGCGTTGCTGATTTCAATCATAAGTTGCCTCAACGATTACACCCGTAATACAAATACTATTACAGATGTAATCAAAGCATGCAAGCTTCAGCTGTTAATTTTTTTATCCCGTACAACTCGCCATCGCTCTCTTATCGTGACTGAACCAGACGCAGCCGATACAATAGCGTTATGTCAGACCAGCGAAATGGTGTCTTATGACCAGTTGGCAAGTTGCCGGTGCCCTGTTGGCAATGCTGTTTATGTTATCTGTTTACCCGCGGGAATTGTTGCCGAAGCTGCGCGATGAGCAAGGCTATCAGCATTTTGTGTTCGCTTCCGTGGTGGCGCTAAGCTTACTCTGGAGTGTGCAGGCCGGTATTAAGGATGGCTTAAACCTGCATTTTCTGCTGCTCACTACTCTGGTGCTGTGTCATGGCTGGCGCATTGCGGTGTGGATTTGTCTGCTGCCCACCTTGCTGTTAGTTTGCTTTGAAAAGCTGCCGTGGCAAGACAGCGGCTTATTTTTACTCAGCACTGTGATACTGCCGGCGCTGTTCAGTTACCTGCTGTTCCTGGCAAGTTACCGCTACCTGAACCGGCATCTGTTTGTGTATATTTTTGTCGCGGGGTTTATTGCCGCAGCGCTGACCATTGTGCTGCAAATTAGCCTGACATCGCTGTGGTTTGGCCTGGAAGGCCGCTATGACTGGCATACGGTTATTAATGATTACTGGCAGTTAGCGCTGTTAATCTGGTTTCCCGAGGCCTTGCTTAACGGCAGCGCTATTACCTTAATGGCGATATACCGGCCGCACTGGTTGCGCACCTTTTATGACCGGGAATATTTGGCTCCGGATAAGTAAAACGCCAGTTGCGGATAAAAAAAAGCCTGCCACAAACCAGGCTTTTTGCTGTATCAGTATTCTTTATGCCGATGCGGTATCCGGCTCGATATCATCTTCTGCGGCTAACTTGTCTTTACTGTGATCTTTGGCAATCAGCATATACACCGACGGCAATACAAACAGCGTAAACAAGGTACCGATGGTCATCCCCAGTACCAATACGATACCGATAGAATTACGCGCTCCGGCACCGGCGCCGGTAGCAAATATCAGTGGTGTATGGCCGGCAATAGTGGCCAGGCTCGTCATCATAACCGGGCGCAAACGTAATACTGACGCTTCGCGTATGGCATCCAGCTTGGCTTTGCCCTGCTCTTGCAGCTTATTGGCAAACTCCACCACTAAGATACCGTTGCGGGCAATAAGGCCGATTAATGTCACCAGGCCCACCTGCGAGTAAATATTTAACGTGCTGGTAAAGGCATCGGTAAAGTGCGGCATCGGTGCCGGTATTTTTAAGAAGGTAAACACTAAGGCACCGAACAGTGCCATCGGCACCGAGCCCAATAAAATTACCATAGGGTCGCGAAAGCTGTTGTACTGCGCCGCTAACACCAGAAAAATCATGGTAATGGCTAACAGGAATGCCGGCAAAAAGGTATTACCTTCACGCTTTAACTGCCGCGATTCACCGGTGTAATCAACGGAATAACTGGCCGGCAGGATTTTTTTCGCTTCAGCTTCCAGATATTGCAGCGTTTCATCCAATGGCTTAATGGTTACAGCGCTGATTTTAACCGCGTTTAACTGCTGCATGCGGTTAATACTGCGCGGCACTGTGCTGTGGCTCAGGCTGGCAATTTGATCGACACGGATCATTTCACCACCAGGACCGGTAATGTACAGATCAGTCAAACTGTCCGGGGTTAAACGCTCGCTGCGTTTTACCTGCGGTATCACTTTGTAACTCTGCCCGGCCATATTAAAGCGGTTAACATAACCACCGCCTAATAAGGTGCCTAAATCGTTAACCACATCACGCATATTCAGCCCTAAATCAGCGACTTTTTCGCGGTCTATATTCAGCAAATACTCGGGTTGATCGACCTTCATATCGATAAGCTGAAACGGAAAGGTGCCGCTTTCGCGCATCACTTTTTCCAGTTGCAGCGCGTAGTCATAAATTTCTTTTGAATTTGCCGTAGAGGTAATAACAAACTCAACTGGGAAATTACCACCGCCAGGCAGTGCCGCCGGCGTAATCGGTAAAATACGCACCCCGGCAATTTGCGATAACTTCTGCTGCACTTCCGGCATCATGTCAAATACCGTGCGCTCACGCTCATCCCATGGTTTGGTAACCATGCCGCCAAAACCGCCGGTCGGAAAGGTGATCTGGAAGGTAAAGTCGGTTTCTTCTACCGACATAAAGGCTTCGTTCACCGCCTTACCGTAAAACGACGATTGATCTACCGTCGAGTTAGCCGGTGAGTCGACAATACCAAATATAACGCCCTGGTCTTCTGTTGGTGCCAGCTCTTTGGGTGACATGCTGTACAGCGGCACACAAAGCGCACTGATACCAATCCAGAACACATAAACACCAATGCGGTTATTCAGGCTTTTATCCAACTGACGGCTGTAAAAATGCTTAAAGCGGTTAAAAATGCCGTCCAGCGGCGCTTTTAAACTGCTGTGTGGTTTGAGCATTTTTGACGCCATCATCGGCGATAAGGTAATAGCAACAATAGCCGAAATGGTTACCGCGCCGGCCAGGGTAATGGCAAATTCACGGAATAAGGTACCGGTTAAGCCGCCCTGCAAACCAATAGGCACATACACAGACACCAGGGTTATGGTCATGGCAATAATGGGCCCACCGAGCTCGCGGGCAGCGACAATAGCGGCTTTAAACGGCTTTAAGCCATCCTGAATATGCCGCTCGATGTTCTCTACCATCACGATGGCATCATCTACCACCAAGCCCACGCTGAGTACTATCGATAGCAAGGTCAGCAAGTTCAGCGAGAAGCCAAACACCTTCATAATAAATACCGCACCAATCAGCGACAACGGAATGGCAACCAACGGGATTAACACTGAGCGGCTAAAGCCAAGGAACAAAAAGATCACAATAACAATAATCAGCAGGGTTTCAGCGAGAGTTTTCAGCACATCATCAATAGCGGCCTGAATATATTTAGTCGCGTCATACGACACTTCACCGGTAAGGCCGGAGGGTAACTCGGATTGGATCAGCGCCATCTCTTCTGTTACGGCTTTAATCACGTCCAGTGAATTGGCCGTGGGCGAGACAAATACGCCCATAAACACCGCCGTTTCACCTGAGTAGTTTACGTTGGTATTGTAATCATCAGCACCCAGTTCAACATCGGCCACATCGGACAACCGCACTACGCCAGCGTCACTCTGGCGTAGCACAATGCGCTTAAACTCATCAACGCTTTTCATGTCGGTATTGGCGCGCAAATTCACCTGGGTATAAGCACCGCGCGTCTGGCCGATAGCCGCTTGTACATTGTTGTCGCTAAGTGCCTGGCGCACATCTGACGCCGTTACACCCAGCGCGGCCATCTGCTCTGGTTTTAACCAAATACGCATAGCAAAAGTACGGCCGCCTAAAATGTCGGCTTTTTGCACCCCGGCAATTGCAATTAAACGCGGCTGCACCGAACGGCTTAAAAACTCGGTAATTTGGTTTTGCTGCAAAATGTCCGAAGAAAAACTTAAATAAGCCGAGGCAAACTGGCTGTCAGCCGCTTCTACCGCAATAGCCGGCAGCTCAGACTCAGGCGGTAATTCGCCGCGTACCTGATTCACCTTAGCGCTGATTTCTGTCATGGCCTTGAGCGGATCATAATTCAGCTGTAAGTGCGCCGTAACGGTCGATACGCCCATGGTGCTTTGCGACTCGATATAGTCGATGCCACCGGCAGAGGCTATAGCCCGTTCTATCGGTGTGGTAATAAAACCGCGTACCAGCTCAGCATTAGCGCCGACATATACAGTAGTAATTTTAATCACGGCAATGTCAGAGCGCGGATACTGCCGCACCGTCATATTGCTCATTGACTGAAAGCCTGCCAGCAAGATAAGTAAGCTGACGACAATGGCCAATACCGGTTTTTTGATAAAAATATCGGTGAATTTCATAATTATCTCAATACGTTATTTTTAAACTAACCGATATCAGGCATCAGCCGGCGTAGGGGTTGTGCTGTACTTTGGCGCCGGGCTGTCGGTTTTAATCACACTTTGGCCGTTAAACAATTTAAATGCACCTGAGGTAACCACTTCATCACCTTGTTTAACGCCTTCGAGGATTTCAACAAAATCGCCGCGCGACGCGCCCAGCCTTACAAACTGCTGTCTGGCTACCAGACCTTCACCTTGTTTGGCTTTTTCAACGACAAAGACCGTGTCGCCATAAGGCGCATAAATCAGCGCTGTTGCCGGTACCACCAACACATCTGACGGCTGCTCTAAAGTTACCTTCACCGTTACCGCCATGCCGGGTACTAAGGCATTGGCTTTGTTATCCAACAGCGACTGCACCACAGCATTACGGGTAGCGCTGTTAAGTTGTGGTGCAATGGCGGTAATTTCGCCTGCCACCAGCACCGCGCCACCATTAACGCTAACGCTTACCGGCAAGCCGATACGCATCACAGGCAATTTGTGTTGCGGTACCGGGAAGTTTACTCTTACCGCGTTACTGGCCTGTAATGACACCACAGCAGCACCCGGCTGTAAATCGGCACCGACATCTACTACCCGAATACCCAAACGGCCGGAGAACGGCGCCCGCAGCACTTTTTTATCTAAAGTAGAACGTAAGCTGTCAACTTCGGCCTGTGCCGAATCCAACTGTTGTTTACTGCCGTCCATTTCGCTTTGGGTGGCAATTTTATCGCGGCGCAGTTCAACCAGACGTTGATAGTTTTGTTGTGCTAAGGTTAAGCGCGCCAATGCAGCCCGCAGCTGAGCTTGCTCGTTACCGGACTCTTGCTCTAACAGCACCGTGCCGGCCTCAACATAAGCACCGTTTTTAAAGCTTATACGCTTCACTTTACCGGATACTTCCGCTGAGATAGTGATACCTTCATCAGCCAATACAGTACCGGTTGCAGTAAAATGATTACTCCAGCTTTGTTGCTCGATTACAGTAGTGCTGACTGACTCCGGCGGCGGCACAAACTGCTCACCCGATTCAATCATCATCACGATTTGATTACCTTTTACCCCGGCCAATACAGCAAACACCACTACCAATAGTATGACGGCGATAACAAAAGCTTTAATTTTATTCATAAATTCAACCAGATAGTGCGTAATAGACAATGGCGTTTATAGTATTAGAACTGTACTGCCAGGCAAACAAAATGCCCCGAACCATTACAGCGCAACGGCGTAATAAGATCAGAGCAAAAGTAACGATAAACATTCTACATTAAGACAGTGATAAAATGATGACAAAAAATGTAACAAAATAGCAGGCACAGCGCAGCAAGCCTGCTTTATTTACAGCTCGGTACTTATTTTCCGGCATTATTGGTTGCCGGCATTATTGGTTAAAAGCCGGACCCGGAAAAAATAATCAGCACACCAATCAGCATAAACACGCCACAGGCACAATAGCGCGCAACATTCAGCGGTATACGTTGTAATAACCAACTGCCGGCATACACTACCGGTACATTAGCCGCCAACATGCCAAGCGTTGTGCCCCAAATAACCCACCAGACTGCATCAGGGAAACTGGCCGCCAGCAGCACCGTCGCAATTTGGGTTTTGTCGCCGATTTCAGCCAGGAAAAATAAGATACAACTGGCGGCAAAGGCGCCGTAACGTAAAACGCCTGTGTCTTCGCTGTCGTCTTTATCCGGAATTAACAGCCACAGCGCCACAGCAATAAAGCTGCCACCAAGCAATGCGCTGTGCCAGCCCTGCGGAATAAACTGCGCCACCCATACGCCAAGCCAGGCTGACGCTGCATGGTTAAGCAAGGTCGCGACCAAAATGCCGGCAATAATGGCGCCTTTAGCGCGAAACCTGGCAGCAAGAAACAGGGAAAGTAACTGGGTTTTATCGCCAATTTCAGCAATAGCCACAGCAGTAAAAGAGGAGAACAGCGCTTCCATCAATAACACCTTAGCGGGAATAACATAAGACACAGAAACGACTCCCGCAGTGGGCCGTTAATGTGTCTTAAGTCTCATCAATTCAGCGGGCGCTGAACGCTGTAACCATGTGCATTGAGGCACAAGTATGTTGACCACAGCGCAACTGCATAATGCAGTTGCAGATTACTCCCTTAAGGACCGGCGCATTCTAATCAGTCTGCCGGCAGCTGTAAAGCACTAATCAGGCCCACACTTTATCGGCCCAGCGTTTGGCGTTAGCGCGCCAGTTGGCCCAACCGGCAGTAAGATTAACCAGGCCCTGGTAAGTTAGCGGCACCAGCACCAGGCTGGTTAGGGTAGAAAACAGCAGGCCGCCGATAATGGCTATCGCCATCGGGGCATAGCTTGGGCCGTCGCCGCCAATTTGCGTACCGCCCAGCGCCAGTGGCAGTAAGCCCAATACGGTGGTTGATACCGTCATCAATATCGGCCGTAACCGCGACTCACACGCCTGAATAATCAGTTCACGCAGCGGCGCTTGCGGGTTATCCTGCCGGTCCTGGTTTATACGGTCTACCAACACTATGCCGTTGTTAACCACTATCCCCATTAACACCAACATACCTATCATGCCCATTATGCCCATGGTGGTGCCGGTAAACATAAAGGTCCAGAACACGCCTGCCAGAGAAAACAGTAGGGAGCCGATAACTGCAGTAGGCAATAACAGCGACTCGAATAAGGCGGCCATAACGATGTAAATCATGGCCACGGCCAGTAACATATTGACTACCATTACTTGCTGCGACTCGTCCTGACGCTGAAAACCACCCTGAAATGACCAGCGATAACCCGGCGGCAACGCCAGCTGATCCATCACTTTTTTAATGTCTTCACGGGCGGTGTCCATTTTGTAGTCTTTGGCCAAATTCATCCGTACCGCTATGCCGGTTTGCCGGTCAAAACGGCGAATTTGATCCAACCGTGGTGCTATTTTCAGTGTCGCCAGCTGCTGCAGGCTGATTACCACGCCGTCTTTAGTTAAAATGGGTAACGCCGAAAGCTCAGCAAACGAATGGCTGACTTTCTCATCGTACAATACCCGCATTAACAGCTCGCCCTGCTCTGCGCTGCGATAAGTACGTAAATTAGTCCCGCGCAGGGCCAGTGCTACGGCACCGGCAACTTGTTGTGCTGTTAAACCATGGCGCTGCAGTTGCTCCAGTTGCAGGGTTATTTGAATTTCCCGCTGCCCTTGGGCAATTTCAGAGCTGACATCCTCCAGGCCTTTAACGGCGGCCAGCATTGGCTCAATATCTGTGGCCAGCGCCATTAAAACTTCCGTAGAGCTGCCCAGCAAATGTACTTCCAAGCCGCCGTTATCACCCCAACCAAAAGACGGTTTTGATCGCACCAGCGCCGGCCAGTCTTTGCGGATATTCTCTTTTAATTGCGCTAATGGTTGGCTTAACTGCTCTTTGAGAATAATGATTGAATTAGCGTAGCCGGCACGGTAATAGCTGTACACCGACGCAATATCAAAACGCTCTTTATTGGCATACAAATAGGCTTCCATAATGCTGACTTCCGCCTCAACTTCAGCCAGCGCATAGTTACCCTGCACGTTGTAGTTTAAAAAAATACGACCACTGTCTTCATTGTCATCGTCACCGCCGGACACCGCGCCCATCGGGATGACGATACTGCACAGCAACAGTACCGCACACAGTGCCGACCAGCGCGGATGATACATCACCCAACGCAGCACCTTAGAGTAGCGTGCTTCAAATGCACCGGCTCTATCCGGCGCATTGTTCTGCTGTTGCGGCTGCATTTTTAAGCCGGTGGTGAGCAGCGGGATCAAGGTTAGCGCCATCACCAGGCTTACCGCCAAACACAAGCAAATTGCGATGGCGACATGCTCAAGAAAAATAGTCAGCTCCATTTTCTGGCCGACAATATTAGGTAAGAACACGATGGCCGTTGTGGCGGTGCCGGCAACTACCGCCAGGCTTACCCTGCGCACCCCGCGTGCAGTAGCGGCTTTTACATCGCCACCCGCCGCCCGTTCACGAAAAATGCTTTCGGTCACCACCACAGCGTTATCTACCAGCATACCGATAGCCAGCATCAGGCCCATCATGCTTAAGATATTCAGGCTATAGCCAAGAAAATACATCAGCCCCAGCGCAATACAAATAGACACCGGTACAGCCAGCACCACCACCATAGTGGTACCGATATGACGTAAAAACAGATATAACACAGCAAAGGATAATAATGCGCCGATACCACCGGCGCTGAGTAAATCTGCCAGCGAGGTGGTTACGCCTTTGGCGGTATCATCCATTATGTATAAGCTGATGCCGTTAAACGCCGGATCTTTATCTGCCGCTTCTACCACCGCCAGCGCCGCTTTAGCCACCTCAACCAGGTTGGCACCGGACTCTTTAAACACATTCATGCCTACCGCATAGGTTTGATCCAGATGACGGCCGTCCTCACGCTTTGGTAACTCCAACTGCACCGTGGCGACCTCGCGCAAGCTTAAACCGGGCCGCAGCGGCAACGCAGCGATCTGCTCCAGATCGCGGTATTCGCCCACCGGCTTTACCAAAATGCTGTTTGTACTGTTGCGCAGCTCTCCGGCTGTCATAGCAAAGTTATTGCTTTGCAACATGCTGACAACAGCAGTAGCGTCAATATTTAATGCCCGCATTTTGTCAGGGTTAAGCCTGATAACTACCTGGCGTTTTTCCACGCCATACAGTTCCACCTTAGATACGCCCTGCACCCGTTCCAGCGGGCGTTTTATCTGGCGCTCCAGCAGGTCGTAAGCCATGGCCAGGTCGCGCTCACTGGAAATACGCAGTTGAAAAATCGGCATATCATTGGTGTTAAACTGAAACACCAGTACCCGTTCGACATCTTTTGGCAATAAATGCCGGATACTGTCCAGCCGCTCGCGCACTTCAATGCTTTTACTGCTGATGTTCTCTTCCCAGTTAAACTCCAGCGACAGCTCAGCGCTGTTCTCATTTGACCAGGAGCGCATCTGCTTAATGCCGGTAACCGTAGCCAGTGCTTCCTCCAGTGGCCTTGTGATTAAGCGTTCAATTTCGGTAGGGGTGGCGTTGTTGTACGGCACATTAATAAAGATTTGCGGAATATCAATGCCGGGGAATTTCTCCAGTGGCAGCATGCGGCTGGCGATAATACCAAACACCAGCATCGACAAAAATAACATGCAAATGGTCACCGGCCGCGTTAGCGCAAACCGGGTAATGGCTAAAGGCTGCTGGTTCATACGCCGGTCTCCTGCGCCACATGTACCGCAGATGGCGCCGCGTCACGGCTTACCAGTGCATACAATACCGGGATAAACAACAGTGTCAGCATAGTGGCCAGCGCCAGGCCAAAGATCACCGTGATCGCCATCGGCGCGCGAATTTCACTGCCATCACCGGTACCCAGTGCCATCGGCAGCAAACCTAAAATGGTGGTAAGGGTAGTCATTAATACCGGTCGTAACCGGCTGGCGCCGGCCTCAATAACGGCCGGCTGCAACGCCATGCCCTCGCCACGCAGCTGATTAATACGGTCTATCAATACTATGGCGTTATTTACCACTATCCCGGCCAGCATAATCAGACCTATAAACACGATTACCGACAACCGCGTATCGGTTAGCCACAAGCCTAAAATAGCACCTGCAGCTGCCAGCGGTACGGTAAACAGAATTAACAGCGGCTGCAGCAAATTTTCAAACTGCGACGCCATCACCAGGTACACCAAAAACACCGCCAACAACAAGGCCATCGTCAATGAGGTATAAGCGCGCTGCATCTCTTCGCTTTGGCCCATCACTGCAGCCGTAACACCATAGGGCAAAGATTGGCCGGCTAAAATCGCAGCGGCGCTTTGTGTTGCCTGCTCCAGGTCACCAAAGGCCAGGTTCGCACTCACCAGAGCGACACGTTGCTGGCCAATCCGCGTAATTTCACTCGGGCCGGTTTCACGCTTTATTTCAGCAACCGCTGACAACGGCAGTGGTTTGTTGCTGCCGGGGTTAATGATCAACTGCGCTAACTGTTGCTCTGACTGCCGGTACTGCTCAGCTAACCGCACGCGGATATCCACTTTACGGTCGTTAACCGAATACTGCCCCGCCAGCTCGCCGCCGACATAGGCCGCGACCCGTTTAGCCACATCATGTGAAGTCAGGCCAAGTTGCGATAACAAACCGTGGTTAAAGTACAGCGTGATCTCCGGCTGGCCCGGCCGCAGGCTGGTTTTCACATCGGTAAAACGCGGATCGCCGGCCAGTGCGGTTACCAGGCCATCGGCCGCCGTTTTCAGCTGCGCTAATTCATAACCGGACAACTCTATTTCCAGCGGCGTGGAGAAACTAAACAACTGCGGCCGGTCAATTTTTACTGTGACATCCGGTTGTTGTGCCAGATAATCGCGCAATGTACCGATAACCAGCTGCTCTTGCTCAGCACTGCTGCCGGGCTGTAAGACTATATTTAACCGGCCCCAGTGGCTACCGCCGATATCGGGATCTACTGTCATCTGCGCACCGGTACCGGCCTGCGCATAGCTGCGTTTTACTGCCGTTTGCTCAGCGGCCAACAGCGCCAGTTGCTTCAGCACCTTATCGGTTTGCTCAATAGCACTACCCACCGGTAATTGCACTTCAACATAAAACTCGCCCTGGCTCATCGCCGGGATCACGTCGGCACCTAAACGCGGTAACAATAAAAAACAACCGCCGGCGATAAGCAATGTCAGGCCAATAGTCAGCGCTTTGGCCGCCAGCGCCGCCTGCAGCGCTATACGGTAAAAGGCTTCAATAACACTCAGCAGCCATTGCACCAGCCGCAACAGCGGTTTAAACAACAACGCCAGACCACGGCTGATTACACGAAACACCAGGGTTGCTGCGGTGACCAATAACATCAATAAGCCACGCAGCGCTTGCCCCAACATACGCAGTGGCCATGTTGGCCAGTAATACCAGCGCCGTGGTTCAACCGCAGCCGTAGCCGGCACCACCGGTGCAGGTATAGCTTTGCCGGCATATTCGCGGGCAGCCATAGTCGGTATCAATGTAAGCGCCACCACCAGCGATGCCAGCAACGCAAATGTCACCGTTAACGCCTGGTCACGAAACAACTGGCCGGCAATACCTTCAACAAATACCAGTGGAAAAAACACCGCCACAGTGGTTAAGGTAGAGGCGGTAATGGCCATAGCCACTTCCCGTGTGCCGGTTTTTGCCGCTTCAAACGCCGGTTTGCCCTGCTCTTTGTGTCTGGCAATGTTTTCCAGTACCACTATGGCGTTATCAACCAGCAAACCTACCGCCAGGGCGATACCGCCCAGGCTCATCATATTCAGCGTAATACCCTGACCGTACATCAAATTAAAGGTCGCGATAACTGACACCGGAATAGATATCGAGATAATCAGCGTGGCCCAGACATTACGCAAAAACAGATACAGCACCAGCATAGCCAGCAAACCGCCGATAACCGCCGCCGATTTTACTTCGTCTATAGCTTGCTTAATAAACTCTGACTGGTCATACACCAGAGTTAAGCGGTAACCGGCCGGCAGCGCTTTTTCCAACTGCGGCAATTGTGCCAGCAGCGTTTTCGCGACCTGTACCGTATTGGCATCACCTTCTTTATATACTGCTACTTCAATGGCTTCTTTACCGTCAACATAGGTAATACTTTGCCGGTCAACAAAGCTGTCGCGTACTTCGGCCACATCTTTTAACCGTACCTGGCTGCCGTTAACCTGCGCCACGTACAGATTTTCAATCTGCTTTAAATCTTCGAACTGATTAATGGTACGCACTAAATAGTCATAACTGCTGGTTTCCAGCCGGCCGCCGGCCTGGTTCAGGTTTTCTTCGCGTAAACGTTCGGTTATATGGCTGATATCCAGTTGCAGTTGGCTGAGCTTTTGCGGGTCAACCAGAATTTGAATTTCCTGGCTTAAGCCGCCATCGGGCCGCACCGCGGCCACACCGGGTAAAGACTCCAGCGCGCGGCGTAAATCTTCTTCGGCAAAGGTACGTAAACTAACCAATTGCGCCGGGTTTAACGCTTCACCGGCATTTTCACGGCTTAGCGCCAGCCGCACTATAGGGTCGAGGTTGGGGTTAAAACGCAGCAACAGCGGCTTTTCAATTTCCAGCGGCAGAAACAGTACATCGAGCTTTTCGCGCACTTCCAGCGCCGCCACGTCCATGTCGGTGCCCCAATCAAACTCCATTACCACATCAGAGCGGCCGGAGCGCGATACCGATTGCACCTTGCGCACGCCTTTAACAATGCCTACGGCTTCTTCAATCGGCTTGCTGACCAACTGCTCGACTTCAGCCGGTGCAGCGCCAATAAATTCGGTACGAACTGTTAATGACGGATAGGATAAATCCGGCAGTAAATTCACGGCCAGGCGGCCGGCAGCCACCAAACCAAAGAGTAAAATACCCAGGGTAAACATCCAGATAGTAACGGGGCGGGTTACAGCTATATCGACCAGCTTCATAGCATCAAGTCCTGTGAGCGTTATTATTATTGTCTTAGTTAAATTGAGTTATCTGCGCTGGTAAGAACCGGTTTACCCACACCAACACGCCGTAAACCCATCCCTGGGGGCTCGATTATAAACTTCATCCTTGAAGTTTATCCTACGGACCAGCTTCGCTGTTCAAATTCGTTCCTGACGAATTTGTCAGCATCCGGGCCTGCAACGGTTGGCTTAGGGTAAACCGGTTCTTACTGAAAAGTCCGCCGGTTAAAACTCGCGAACAGTAACCACATTAACCAGGGCTTCATCTTTCAGTGCAGACTGACCGGCAATAACCACTTGTTCACCAGGTGCCAGGCCGGACAATACTTCAACGGTATCGTCGGCCTGATAACCCAGATGAACCTGCTTGCGGCTGACTTTATTCTCGCTGTCGATAACAAACACGGTTTGGTTGTTATCTGTGCTCATCAGAGCGCGTTTGGGCAGCAATAACGCATTGGCTTTTACATCAAACTGTAATTGCACCTGAGCAAACATACCGGGTTTTAGCAGTTGCTGAGCATTTGCCACTTTTAATATGGCACGCACTGTACCTGAGGCAGCGTCTACCACCGGTGAAATACGTACCAGCTCTGCTGTTACCGGTGTCATGCCGGCAAATTGCAATAAGGCATTTTGGCCAACCCGCGCCTGTGCCAGTTGCTGCTCCGGTAAATGCACTACCGCTTCCAGTTGTTGGTTAGACACGATGTGAAACAATGACTGCGTAGCATGCTGATTAATCAGCTGGCCCACTTTAGCGTAGCGGCGTGATACCACACCGTCGATAGGCGCACGAATATCGGTTTCCCGCAGTGCCAGCTCAGCCATGTTTACGCTGGCCTGCAGAGCGTCATATTGCCATTGCAGCTTTTCAAACACGTCGGCGCTGATTAATTTACGCTGAAACATTTCTTCCATGCGTTTTAACTCGCTGCCAAGCCGGCTTAATTCTGCTTGTTCTTTGTTCAGGCTGTATTGCTGGCGTTCATTGTCTAACTGCGCCAACAACTGGCCGGCGACAACCTTATCGCCCTCTTCCACTAAAATTTTCTGCACTATGCCGGTAGCTTTACTAATCACTTCTGCTTCGGCACGCGCCTCTAAGGTCGCGGTAGTGCGGTAGCTGCTACTGATCTCGCCCTGCCGCGCCAGTGTTGCTTCCACCGGAATGGCGATAACAGCCTCAGCCGTCGTGGCGGCCGTTGAGCTGTTGGCCTGGTTACAACCGGATAACAACACGCTGGCCAAAATGGCAGCAGCAGCGGTAAGGGTAAAACTGTGTGACGTTTTCATGATTCATCCTTTGGAAAACTAAAAACTGAGCAAGTTATAATTGCTAATGCAGCAGCCGTGCCAGCCATGATTATCGTTAATTCATTAATAATTTCAACTACATAAAACAAATTCATTTTGGTTATCGCTTCGTCTGCTGCTTAAGTTTGGTCAAAATCACTAACTATTAGTCAGATAGCTCACATAACTGCATCGCCGCGGCAATTCAGACCGTCAAACCGGGACCAAGCCACAAATAAATCCGGGCTAGAGCATGTACTCTAAGGTCTGACCTGTCTATACTGCTGACTTTTTACATTCAACAGGGTATGTATATATGATTAGAAAAACCGCCGTCTCCGTAGCCGTACTTTCCGCTCTTATCAGTCTGTCGGCGCAGGCTGAAGGTTATAAATTATTCGAACAATCGGTCAGCAGCATGGGTAATGCCTATGCCGGCCGTGGCGCCCAGGTTACCGATGCTTCCCTGGTGTACTCTAACCCTGCGGCTTTAACCCAACTGGACGGCGCGCAGTTGTCCGGTGGTTTAAACCTGATCAGCGCTAAAACCAATTACCGCAACGCAACAGCACAAAGTGCTAACGGCCAGTCTGTAGTTGGTCGCAGCGAAGGCGCAAATAGTTTGAACGAACTGGTGCCTTTTGTGTTTTACAGCGACAAGATGTCAGAACAATTAAGTTGGGGTATCGGTTTTTATGTCCCTTTTGGTTTGTCATCTGATTACGACGACGACTTTGTCGGCCACTATTTTGCCGATGAAACCGCTATTCAAGTGCTTAGCCTGCAACCGGCTATCGGCTATAAACTGAATGAGCAATGGTCTGTCGGCGCCGGTATTTCAATCAACCGAGCTGAAGGCACCTTGTCAAAGTTCAAAGATCACAGCGGCTTATGTGAACTGGGCGAAGCCACTACCAATGCTATGTTTGGTGGTATGCCGGTATACAACGACGCTTACTGCAACAGCCACTACGAAGTTGAAGGTGACGATATTGCCTTTGGTTATACCTTAGGCATTCACGGCGAACCGGTTAAAGGTACGCGCGTGGCATTAACCTGGCACTCGGCGGTGCGTTACACGCTAAAAGGCGATTCCGTTATTACCAATACACCCATTACCGGTGCCAATGTTGCAGGCAACCCAAACTTTGCTGTGGTAGCCCCTAACCGGCCGGCAATTGATTTACGCACCGGCAAGCTGGCCGCAAATAACCGTTTGGTTGAAGGTAGCCAATTAGATTTAACCACTCCGGCCAGCGCCGCCTTTAGCCTGGACCAACAGCTAACAGAGGCGCTATCAGTACAATTCAGCGCTGCCTGGACGCAGTGGAGCGAGTTTCAAAGCATTGATATTGTCAGCAATGATGCCAACCCAAGCATTTCTTTAAATACCCAATTACCACCCAACCTGAACAGTGAGGGTTATATTGGTTATATTCCGGAATACTGGCAAAACAGCTGGTCTTTTGCACTGGGTGCCACTTATGTTTATCAACCGGAGCTGACGCTTAAAGCCGGTGTAGCCTATGACGAGAACCCGATTGAGCAAAGCCATAAAACCGCCCGTATCCCTACGAATGACCGTGTCTGGTTAACAGTTGGTGCTAACTGGCAGTTAGGCGATAAGCTAAGCCTGGACTTCGCCTACGGCTACTTGTTTACCGGCGATGTATCGGTTGATGAGCGCGAGTACAATGTGCAGAACGAGCGGCTGTACAACAGCGGTTATCAGGGCGATTACAGCAATAAAGGCCAGCTGTTTGCGGTTCAGGCTAATTACAGCTTCTAAGTAAATCGAATTAACGCCTCGTGAGAACCGGGTTACCCTAAACCAACCGTTGCAGGCCAGGATGGCCGAATCGAGCCCCCAAGGATGGGTTCACGGCGTGTTGGTGTGGGCAAACCGGTTCGTGAGTTTCTACTAACTTACCGGTATTGTTTTAGTTGTTCTTAATTTACCAGCTTTAACTTATAACCTGACGGTGCTGAGGCATCCTGTTCAGCCAGCAAGGTATAGTGCTCACCCGGCGTTAACATCATGCTGTCAGTTTTATCCAGTAAGGTGGTGCTGCCGTTTTCAGCCACATGCACCAGTGCTATAGCATAGTAATCTTTAGCCAGGCTGATGTACTGCTGCTGTTTAAACTTCAGATTCTTAATGTGGTTTTTAGCATTGGCGATAGTTTCGTTCTGGCGCACAAAATACACCTGCAACTGCTCAAAATCCGTTACCAGGTTAGCTACGCTGACATCATGCTGTTTTACCTGCGGCACGTCTTTTTCTGTAATGCTCAGTGCTTCGGTGTTGGCATCAGCATCAGCGTACAGGAGTACGGTTTTGCTCTCGCCGGCCGCCAGGCTAAGCAGCGCACTGTTTAATAACAACGCATCGGCGCCATCCCGTGCCGACAAACTGTAGTCACCTTTTTCGCCGTCGATATAGCTGCTTAATTCGCCGGCTGCCAGAGTGGCTACCGCGCTGTTATCCAATGCCACTTCTACCGGCTGGTTCAGGCTGTTGTAAACACGAAACTGGGCACTGGCATCAACATGGTTATACGCCTCCACACTGGATGAATTAAGCACTAAATCCAGTGACAGCTGCTGCGCTAACGGGCCATGCTTATCACGTACAATCAATACATAGGTATTTTCATAGGCAAAGTTAACCGCTTCAGCGACAAACAGCGGTGTAGTGGCACCGGCTAACGTCAGGTAAATATTAAATTTACCGGTATCTTTGGTTACAACGGTGCTGATTTCATGCCGGCTTAATGAGTCAACTAATTCCGCATCGCTAAAGGGTTTATTTTCTGGGGCAAAATGCACATCTAACTGCGGATACTCATCAGATAAATTCACCAGATACAGGTTAAATTTATCTTCCAGTTCCTGCTCACGCTTAAAGCTGAGGTTTAAATAATCGTACTGTTCATCGGTCTGCGTCAGGATTAGCAGCGTTTTATCGCCTTTGGTCAACGTCACATCATCGCTTAACAGCTCGTCTGTAGTGGCAACATCGGTCAGCTCTACGGTATAGGTATCCGGCTTAAACGCACTAAGCGTACTGACATCGCCAAAAGTGGCTGTACCGGCATTGGTATCACCGGCTTTCAGTAACGTATTGGCCGATACGGCGGCGCCGTTGTAAAACTGAATGTAACTGTCTGCCGTAGCGTCGTTACTGCTACTGCCGCCACAGCCGGCCAGGCCTGACAAGGTCGCTACGGCCAGCAATGATACTAAATAAACTGATTTCATATATGCCTTTTCCTGAGGATGGTGTAATTCCGGCTCAGGGTAAGGATTTACCTTGCAGAACACCATGGCGCTTTACTATTAAAAACAGTTGGTTACGCTTAATTACAAAAGCCATTATTTTGCATACTACACCGGCATACCCGACCGCCGGTTAAGGCGGTAAACAACAGCGCAGACCGATTCAGTTACGCTACAGTTTCTGCTACACTCTGCGCGCCTTTTCTCAGCCTCAGAAGAAGTGAAGATGACTCTTGCAACTCAGGTTCTGGCGGTCAATGACGACTTGCCAATTCGTACAGATTTACCGGTCCACTCCGGCAAAGTGCGCAGCGTATACTGGTTAACCGCAGCAGACAGCGCCAGGCTTATCCGCGAGAAAAACTACCCGGTCGCTGCCGATACGCCGCTGGCGATTATGGTAATCAGTGATCGCATCTCGGCCTTTGACTGCATTTGGCATGGTGAAAACGGCTTAAACGGCGTGCCTGGCAAGGGAGCGGCGTTAAATGCAATTTCCAACCATTGGTTCTCATTGTTTAAACAACATGGGTTGGCCGACAGCCATATTCTGGATATCCCACACCCGCTGGTATGGATAGTACAAAAAGCCAGGCCGGTAAAAATTGAAGCCATCGCCCGCCAGTACATTACCGGCTCGATGTGGCGTGCTTACAGCAAAGGTGAGCGTGAATTTTGCGGCATCACCTTGCCTGAAGGCCTGCAAAAAGATCAAAAACTGCCACAGATTTTAATTACGCCTTCTACCAAAGGTATTCTGAGCGGATTAGACGGCGTACCGGAAGCAGATGATGTCAATATTTCCCGTGCTGATATCGAACGTCACAGCGCTGCCTTTGGCTTTGAACAAGCATCCGATATCGACTTATACGAAAAGCTGTTGAAACAGGGCTTTGGCGTAATAAGCGATGCCCTGGCCAAACTGGACCAGATATTTGTTGATACCAAATTTGAGTTTGGCTACGTTAAAGATGCCACAGGCAATAGCAAACTGATTTATATGGATGAAGTCGGGACGCCGGACAGCTCACGTATTTGGGATGGCGCCGGCTGGCGTAACGGCAACATTATAGAACAATCAAAAGAAGGCTTCCGCCAGTGGCTGCTAAACAACTTCCCCGAGCCGGATATTCTGCTGAATAAAGACCGTATGCCCGAGCGCGAAGCACTGGCACGTGATAATGCCCTGCCCACACAAGTGATGCTGGATATCTCCCGCACTTACCTCGGTATAGCCGAAAAAGTAATTGGCAAGAAGATTGAGCTGTCGGCCAACCCGAAAGCAGAAATTATTGCCGTGCTGGATAAGCACTACGGCCTGATTGTTTAGTACAAACCTACCCTTCGACAATAAAAAACCCTGATTTCAGGGTTTTTTATTGTCGCAAAGATATCTTACATATAATCCACACTATTGTTGTCGGTAGCCTAGTATAAAACCATGTGCCTACCAACTCGCTCAGTAGAGTCGTTAAAGTTTACAGCGAAACGTTTTTGGCATGCATATTGTGGTTATTTATATCCACCGTCCCTCACAGTAAATTTTAATGAGAATATTTTATGTCTTTAAAAAACAATTTGAGCGTAATGTTGGTCGCCACCATTGGTCTTTATGGTTGTAATGATAACTATGATGAAAATAATATTGAAGAGCCGCAGATATCATATACGATAACAGCCTTGGCAGGGGCTGGCGGTGAAGTAACACCTGAGTCCGGCCTGGTGATATCAGGCCAGCAAGCAACAGTCACTATAACAGCAGACACTGGTTATGCGATAGCAGCAGTGACTGGTTGTGGCGGTAGCCTTTCCGGTGACACTTACACCACTGCAGCTGTTACTGAAGACTGTATTGTCACTGCCACTTTTTCGCCGCCGGTTATGGTTACCAGCGTAGCCAGCGTGGGTGGCAGTATTACCCCTGCAACCCAAACTCTGGCGCCCGGCAGTACCGCAACCCTCACTGTAACTGCAGACTCTGGCTATAATATCGGCTCTGTCGCCGGGTGCGGCGGAACGCTATCCGGCAACAGTTATACTACGGCAGCACTCAGCGCAAATTGCGCAGTTACCGCCAGTTTCTCACTTGAGGCGGCTGTTGCGCCTGCCGTTACCGTAACCAGCACTGCAGGTGCAGGTGGTACAATAAGCCCTGCATCACAAACCTTAGATCAAGGCGATACAGCAAGCCTTACTGTTACTGCCAATGCAGGATTTACTATCGATAGTGTCAGCGGTTGTGGCGGTTCATTAGCCGGAGCAAATTACACCACTACCGAACTGTTTACCAACTGTGCAGTCTCTGCTACGTTTCGGGCGCTATACACTGTTACCGGCGCTGCCGGAGTTGGCGGCAGTATTAATCCTGCAACGCAAAATGTTGCTGAGGGCGATACGGCAATACTTACTGTTACGCCAGACAGTGGCTACTATGTTAATTCAATAAGCGGCTGTGACGGCACGTTAGACTTGGGAACAAACTATACATCCGCAGCAGTCATTGCGAATTGTGCCGTTAATGTCACTTTTGCCGAACGTACTACTGTTTTTGCCGGCGGGAGCCAAAGCTGCGTAATTCTGGCAGATGGTAACGCCAAGTGTTGGGGTCAAAACTCAAGTGGCCAGCTTGGGGTGTTAAGCTTTTCACTTACAGCAAAAGGTGATGAGATTGGCGAAAGCCCTGTTACCAATACCACTATAGATTTACCTGACCCGGGTCTTACCATTAATGATATATCGGTTGGTTCTCAGCATGCCTGCGCTATATTAAATGACCGCAATCTTTATTGTTGGGGTGAGGGCCAAAATGGCCAGACCGGTTTGGGTATCAACTCAGACCGTAAAGCAATGACAAGCGCAATTAACTTTGACAGTGAACCGGTAGCTGAAGTGTCGGTCAACGGACAGCACAGCTGCGCCCGGCTTGAGAACAACGAAGTATACTGTTGGGGTTTAAATAGTTCAGGAGAATTGGGCACCGGCGATTTTAGTACATTGTATATCCCCTCCGGCAATGTTGTATTAGCAGATACGCCGGTTCAAATAGCAACCGGTGCTGCACACTCTTGTGCCCGGCTGATCAATAACACAGTGTATTGCTGGGGTGATAACAGCTCAGGTCAGCTCGGCGACAACAACGGCGGTGTCGACTCACCAACACCAAGCCAGATAACGTTACCGGTAGGTACAGTTCTGGACATAGACTCAGGCGGCCTGTTCGGTTGTATGATTATCGATACCAATGTGTATTGCTGGGGTGAAAACGGCTCAGGTCAACTGGGCAACAACGATGGTACTAATACTGATTTAGACGTGCTCTCTTTTGCATTGAATTTAGGCGGCGCTATACCGGTTAAACTTGCTCTGGGTGGTGAACATGCTTGTGTATTGACTTCAGTTGGCACAGTGTATTGTTGGGGCGAAAGCGATGCAGGACAAACCGGCCAGAATGATGTTACAGATGACCTGGCTCCCCTTTTACTTAACTTTGGTGCTTACACCGTAACTGACATTGATGCCGGCAACGATCATACCTGTGTAAGGCTGCTACCGGATGATGCGTTGGACACCAGCCGGCCAATTCGCTGCTGGGGCGAAGGCGGCGTAGGCCAATTGGGATTGGAAAACCCAAGTGACATCGGCGACGACGAAGTTATTGATAACGATGCATTCAATTTGAACTTTTAAAGCCGCAGATGTTTAGCCATTTTACTAAAAAGCCCCGCATTGCTCTGCGGGGCTTTTATTATGCGCTATACCGCTATTTTGTTATCCGATTACAAGACTTTAGTCATAAAGTACTTGGCACCGCCGGCAAAAGGGTAATCTTGTTGTACCCACTCCACCTGATAACCGTGGCGCTGATAAAACGGTTTAGCCTGAAAATCCAGCGTGTCCAGTACCACAAAACGACAGCCTCGCGCCCGGGCGATAGCTTCCGCCTCTGCCAGCATAGCACTGCCGGTACCTCTGCCGCGCTCAGCCTCTGTCAGCCAGAACGACTCTAAATAAAACCAGTTGCCAAAAGTACGCCCGGCCAATGCCGCCACCAGTTCACCGGCAGCATTTAACTGCTTAAGCCCAAGAGCCTGCCGCTTACTTGCATCCCAATGCAGCGCATTAAACTCCGCTATTTTTTGTTTTGCCTGTTCGGCAAATTCGGCACTGTTGTCGCTGATAAAATTGCTCATGGCTATCTGATTTAATCTGCAATGATTTGCGGCATAGCATAACAGCAAGTACAGTTATATCTCTCAACTGCATTGGTTTAATCGTCATTGTTTTTTAATGCCATAAATCCAATCCAGCCCCTGAATTGCAGTAGTTGGAAATGCCGTGGCATGACTGGCGCTGGGCACCACTGAGAATCGCAAGTCAATATTACCGCTGTCCAGTGCCAGAATTTTATCTGTTAACTGTTTAGCCCCGGCCAGCATATCCTGGCCTTCGCCGTAAGCCGGTGTCTCGTATTCCCCAACAGAGATATACACCCTGGTAGCAGCCTTGGGTTTAACCACCGACGCCGCCAGAATCTTATTGTTATCAAACCACACTGACGGGCTGCCAAGTATGTAGTTGGTAAACAGCGCTGGCTCAGTAAATAAAATATAAGCGCCGAATAAGCCACCTAAAGAGTTGCCGACAAAAGTGCGGTTGGTGTTGCTGGCACGGTAGTTTTGCTCAACAAATGGAAATACTGTGTCACGGATAAAGGCCATATGGCCGCTGGCATTGCCGGTTTCCTGCCGCCAGGCTTTGGCCTTTGACGGTGTGTAATCGCGAATTCTGCTGCCGGCACCTTCAGAGCCTTGCTCATACGATACGGCAACAATAATTGCCTGCTGCATAACGCCGCTGTTCATCGGAAATCGTGTCGCGCCGCTTACCAGCGGGAAGCTGTAATGCGCATCAGTAAGATAAATTACCGGATACACTTTATCCGGCTGTTTGGCATAAGAAGCGGGCAGTTGAATAAACAGCGGGTAAACACGACCGCTGGATTGCTCTTTAAGCTCAATAACGGCACTGCGCGGTATTTCGTAAGCGGTATTGGCATTAACTTCAATGCAAAATAACAGCAGAACCACCGGTAATAATAACAATTTCATTTGCTTAACCATATGTGTAACGGCAATTTTTGACGCAGTCTTGCGCCGTAAAATACATATTACTGATGATACTTACGGATCACCGCAACTTTACCATTCTCCATTTCCAGTACCTCCATCATAATCTGGCTGTAAGAAATGGCTTGCTTATGCTGCGGGTGAATACCTTTGGCACTGTTACTGTAGCGAATGGCGATGGCCGACTGGTTAAAGGTAAACACATCCAGCAGTTCTGCGTTATGTTCGGTGTGGGCGCCCAAATAAAACGTCATGCCTTTGCGCATCGCCTGTTTGCCATCAGGCTGGCGCGAATCGTCGGTAACATAAGGTAAATGCGAATGGCCGATATCATCGGTTAAAAGTGCCAGATAGTTTTCCAGATCCTGTTCTGTCGCATCAGGCGCCTGAGTCGCCACCATCGCCTTAAAGTACTGCTGCGCAAAAGCATTTAAGTCTATTTCTGTCTCAGTTTCTGCTGTTACAGATAGGGATAACGACATAACAACCGTATAAGCGGCAAGTAACTTATTTTTCATAGCAAACTCCATTTCTGCTTATTCAAGCGTTTGGTTTATAAAGGCTTACGCTGGCTATGCATTCTGTAATGCCATATGCAGCAGCGGGTAAGGCTTGCCCTGGCCATCGGTTGGCGAGCGCCCGGTTACTGCAAATCCTATACGCTGGTAAAACCCCAACGCCTGCGGGTTTTGCTCATTCACGTCCACTTTTGTCGCGCCCTGCGCGGTAATAGCATGAGCTGCCAGCAAGGTGCCAATCCCCAGCATCCAAGATCCGTACTTTTCATACTTCATCGTCAGCAAGAAACATCGAGCCTATTGATGTAGATATCGCCTTAGTAAGCAATTCACGCATTCGCTTACCCATTTGTGGTGACATTTCAATAAAGTTATCGTCATCAATTTTTAGAACAATCATCCCGCGCGAATTATTAAAAATAGTTAACTCTTCAGATTCAATTTCTGGACCTCTAGAATAGTAATTAACCATGACAGGGAGGTCTTCTTGCATATGATCAGACTCGTGCTCCGCTGCATCCAGAATCCATGAAGCCACCAGCCCCGCTTGTTCCTTCGATATAGTGATTATGGGATCTGGTTCATTCATGTCGTTGAACTCCTGCTTGATCAAAATATCTTGGCTAGCATTTGTTGATACTTCGATGTGATACATTGTTTTTCTCATTGTGCAGAGTTCCAATATAATAGATATGCCTGACAACTTGTTTTAAAGCTCTAAATCCGTGAGCTACGAGATTTAGATCCCGCAAGTTCCAAAATTGAATCCAGTCTATGCTGCTATATAAATGTAAATCAAGCATTTTTAACTTGTATCAGCTTTTGTTGCTATACCTTATTTTCTGTTGAGGCAGACAATCAAGAATGGTACTTTTGTCGCGTAAAAGATGCTGTAGCTCCCGAACCCAAACAGAACTATATGTGACATCCCGTTTGGCCACTGGCACTAAGGACAGTTAATGACAAATCGCACCGGCTGGAAGCTATTCTTTATTCTTACTCTGATTTACCTGCTACTCGGCGCTTTCAGCTTTGTACAAGCAACACAACAACCGGTCGCTATGAATAGCGCCGAGATCCTTGGTTGGTTGTTGATGCTGGCTTTTGCCGCACTCACGGCAACCGCCGGTTATGGCTATGCCTGGCGCAAAATTATCGGCTTCGGCAAATTTTGGTATCTATTGTTAGCAGTTGCACTTGCCGCTGTAGCTTACGAAGGCGTGCAGCTTTACCAAGCTACAGATACCGACAACAGCGAAAAGCTCTTTGTCGCAATTATTGGCATCGTGTATTTCGGCTTTTTCAGCCGCCTGATGCTGAACTACGCCGCTGAAGATAAATAAGCTGCACTCAGGCTCTGCTTCAGCCCGGCAATAAGTTAACGGTCAACACTGTTGTCTTGCTCCAGCAAGATAAGCATTTCTTTTGCTACCAGCGCGGCTGATGGCAGAAACATGGTTGAAACAAGGCGCTGATCAATAATTACATCATGCTTGTCAGCAATATTGTCTTTGTTGATTATAACGGCGCCATTTTTGCGCAACTGTGCTTCAACCAAAAATGGCAGCAATGCTCCCTGCTTCGCCCAGCTCTTTTCTTTCTCTGTCGAGTCCGGAAAACCGGCCACGCGCTTACCCTGCACCAAAAATTTTCCGTTACTCAGTTTTACATTGGCAAAAGCGCCGGCTCCGTGGCCACTGCTGCCGATTACTCCGCCGTTCTGATAAATACCCGCCATAATATCCAACAGCGGCTGATTGGCCGCAACATCGAACAAGGTGCCATAGCCGCCACCGATATAAACAGCGGCGTAGTCTGCAATGTTAACCTGCGCCGGAGCCAGTGAACTGTTAGCCCTGGTTAAAAACCCCTCATATTTTATCGTATAGCTACTGATCCCCAGCGGGTCCATCATAAAGGGTACAGCGCCTCCGGCAGGAGAAGCAAAGTCAACACTGTAGCCATGGGAAACAAAGATATGATACGGCGGTGCGTATTCCCACAGGTTGTTCCTGGCATCGTGCTTATCCGGGTCGCCCATATGCTCAAGGTTTGAAGCAATAATCATAATTTTCCCGGCATCATTGGTATCAGCCTGAACAAAAAACACCGTAAATATCAGACCCAGCGCCAAAAGCAGATTTTTCATGTTCATTCCCTTACAAGGACAAAGGCCGCATTCGCAGCCTTTGGTTAATGGATAGATTACCGCTTCAGAGCAACTTACAACTTATCCAGCTCTACATCACCGCTTACGGTGCTTAGCTCTACACTGCCGTCACCGCTACCTAAGGTGAATTGCAGGCTGCGGGCCGGGCCGTATTTGGCTTTAGTGGCTTTGTCGTTGCTGAGTTTGTTATCAATGCTGCCGCCGGCTGAGGCTTTAATATCAAACCGGGCGTTAACATTAGTGTCCAGCTTCAGCTCGATATCACCGCTTACGCTGCTGCCACTGATGCGCGGGCTAACTGAATTGGCCAGCTCAGCATCAATTTCGCCGTTTACTGTGCTCAGCTTAAGACGCTGTGTGCCGCTCATTTTCAGCTTAGCGTCACCGTTTACTGTGCTGACACTGATTTCTTCTGCACTGGTTCTGGCTTCAATTTTGCCGTTTACTACACTGTAGTCCAGCCGACCGGTTGAACCAACATCAGTAATTTCACCGTTTACCGAACTCAGTTCAATTTGGCCGCTGTTGTCTTTGCTGCCTATTTCGCCGTTCACGGTATTTAACTGCACCAGTGTTGACAGGTTAGCCGCAGCAATTTTGCCATTCACGGTGCTTATTTTACTGCCGCCGCTAATGCCGCTCAGGCTGACGTCGCTATTTACACCTTTAAACTCCAGGGTGCTACCGATGGGCACTTCGACACGTAAATCAGCGCCGTTGGATTTCTCATTACCTCGGTAATTGACCTGGCGTGGCATGGTCATTTCAAACCGGGTAAAGCCGTCTTTTGAATCCAGTGTATAGCCGGTGGCCTTTTCATCCAGTTTACCAACGATTTTGAACTGGTTGCCGTCAACGGCTTTAATGGTTACTTCGCCGCTCATTACTTCAAGGTAAATTTTCTCGTTTGCCGTTACGCTGCGGCTTTCATCGACAGTTTCGCGCGCATCGGCCCATGCCAATTGGCTGACAGCCAGTAGTACTAATCCTGCCAGGCCGGTAAACCGGGTTTGGGTTGCTGTTTGCATGCTACTCTCCTAACTGACTATTAAAGGTTGTTGCAGTGTCGCTTGTTGAATAAAGCTAAGCTGCTGTTGATATAAGCTTTGCAACTGCGCTAACAGCTGCGGTTCATCCGGATAAAATTGCAGGGCCCGGCGCACCTGAGCGATGGCCTGCTCCCAAATTTGTAGTTGCTGCTGCCAATTATCAAAGCCCTCGGCGACAGCGGCAACCTGGCTTAATTGCTGTGCTTTTTGTTGCTCGTACACCTGCAGTAACATCAGCTCTGCTGTCGGCATGGCGGCTGAGCGCTGCGCCGGTGTGGGCAAAATAGCCAGTTGCCAGCCTATTAAGCCCATTAACACCGCAGCGGCAGCACTGGCCCAATAGCCCAAAGGGGCTTTGGCCGTTGCCCGTGCCGGTAGCCGGTCGGCAATGTCCGGCCACAGCTCACGCTGCGGCTGCAGGTCCGGCGTTAACGCGCGGATAGCGTCATCTAATTGTTGTTCATTCATCAGCTAACCACTCCTGTAACAGTTGTCTGGCGCGGTGATACTGCGCTTTTGACGTGCCCTCTGCGATACCCAACAGTGCAGCAATTTCCTGATGCTGATAGCCTTCCAGCGCAAACAATACAAATACAGCCCTGGCTTGCGCCGGTAAGCGCTGTATTGCTTGTTCCAGCGGCGCCTCGTTACTGCTGCAGGCAACGGCTTGCTCTGCTAATTCCAACTCGTCACTGCTATCGGTCAGGCGCAGATATTTTTCTGTGCGCCAGATATCTATTGCCGTGCGGGTCGCTATGCTGTGTAGCCAGGTGGCAAAACTGCTGTCACCACGAAACGCCGGCAACTGCTGCCACACTTTTATAAACACATCCTGGCTGGCATCTTCAGCCTTTTGCCGGTTGGCCAGCAGGCGCCAACACACTGCATATACCCGACCGATAAACTGCTGATACAAGCAGTGAAACGCCTGCTTATCGCCGTTTTTTGCCGCCGCGATTGCCTGCGCAATCTCCATTGCCATAAATGCCCTTAGTTAATCTGCCGCATAGTTTTTATTGCTATTGTCAGGTTAGTCGCCAGCCTAACGCCAAAGGTTTAAACAGGGGAAATTTTTTTATTGCGCTGCAGAAAAAGAAAACCGGGAGCCGGGCTCCCGCCACTAAATAGTGAATAATAATCCAGGAAGGAAGGTGTAACGGCACGCAGTATGACGCCGGCCAATGTCAGTTATGTTACAAAAACGCGATCGTTTTATGAAATGAGCGGCAAAAAAAGCCGGATACGCAGATCCGGCAAAATGTTAAGCACTGGAGGAACAGATTTGCCTGTAAAGGCCTGCCTACTGTGCCGTTGTTATATGACAAGCAGATGATTTGTTTGCGTCATATCGGTTACCATTGTGCACTTCAATGACCACCAGCACGACAATAACATGACTCCCCTGCCCACACAGCGCTTAGCCAAATGGATAGCACAAAGAGGCCACTGCTCGCGCCGCGCGGCTGAACGCTTGATTGCCGCCGGTGCGGTCAGCGTTAACGGCGCGGTGGCCAAACATACCGATGCCGTCAGCGCTTTGGACAGGATCTGTATTAACGATGAGCCATTGGCCGGCCCACCGCCGCTGTGCTATATGCTGTATCACAAGCCGGTGGGGGTAGATTGCAACAACCGGCCGCAAGACCCGGCAAGCTTATATCAGGTTTTAAAAAATCTGCCACAACGCGTATTTGCGGTAGGCCGGCTGGATAAAGACTCAAGCGGCTTATTGCTGTTAACCAATGACGGTGAGCTGTGCCAGCGCCTGCTGCACCCGGCTTATTACCATGAAAAAAGCTACCGCGTAGACACAGACAAAGCCGTAACGCCCGCGTTTATTGCCCAAATGGCAGCCGGTGTAAGCTGGCAATTGGGTGAAAAGATGTATCAATCCAGCCCTTGCAAAGCAGAACAAAGCGGCGCACAGCAGTTTTGCATTACGCTGACTCAGGGCCTGCACCGGCAAATCCGTTATATGTGTAAGACGCTGGGTTACAAGGTTACCGCGCTGCAGCGAGAACGCTTACATAATTTGCATTTAGCCGGCCTGGCCGTCGGCGAGCTTCGTGAACTCAGTGCCGCCGAATTAGCACAACTGCCAGGCACAGCTGCGCCGGTTTAACATAGCTGCGCCAGCCGGGCGCGCTGCCACAACCACAAGCAGAGTAAAAAAGTAACGCCATACATCAGTAAAGCCCCCACTACCACGCCTTGCCACTGTAACCATTGCCAAAATGGCTGCAAATACAGGCCACCGGTGCTGGCGCCAACATAATAAAACACCAGATACAACGCACTGGCGCTGGCTTTAGCGCGGCTGGCGCATTGGTTTACCCAACTACTGGCCAATGAATGACATAAGAAAAAGCCAAAGGCATTAATAAAAAAGCCGGCAATAATCAACCATAAGCTGCTGCTAAGGGTAACTATGGTACCCAGCATTAAAATCAGCACCCCCAGCGCCATGGCCAGCGGCACCGGCAGCTTCAGCGCTACTTTGGCAGAAATGGCCGAGCCGATGGTACCTGTAAAATAAGTAATAAACAGCAGGCCAATCCAGAAACTGGACAAGTTATAGGGTGCATCCGACAGCACAAAAGCAATATAGGTATACTGGTTTAAAAAGATAAAAAAGCTCAGGCCGCCAATTAAATAGGTAAGCAGCAACAACGGCTGACGCAGATGAAACAAGCTGTCAGCCAGCGCCTGACGCAAGCGGAACGGCTTGGCGCTAAAGCCTTTAGCCGCCGGCAGATCACGCCATATCAAATAACAGCTGAGTGCACCAAGCACGGCCATCGGCCAAAACACCCACTGCCAGTGGCCGACATCAGCCAGGGCGCCGGCCATTAAACGCCCGCTGATCCCGCCCAAAGAATTTGCACTGATATAAAACCCTACCGCCGCTACCAGCGCCGGCTTAGTGTATTCTTCGCCCATATAAGCAATGGCAACTGCCGGCAAACCGCCGAGAAAAACCCCCTGCAACGCCCGCCAAAACAGCAAGGAAGCATAGCTTTCCACCTGCGTTAGTGCCAGAGTGCTCAGCGTCATACCAATAAGCGTAAACAGCAGAATTGCTTTGCGGCCACGCGCATCTGATAACGCCGCATACACCAGCAACGACAAGCCCAAACACAGAGTCCCTATGGTGTAAGCCCAGCTGGTTTGCAGCGGTGTTAAGCCAAATTCGCGGCTAAGCACCGGCAATAACGGTTGTAGCAAATGCAAATTGGCAAACACCACCACAGCCGCTAAACACAGCGCAAAAGTGGTGCGGTAAAATGCCGGGCTTTTGTATTCAATCACTACGTAGCGCCTTGGTTGATCAGCTTATGTTTTGCCGGGGCTGCCAGTATAAAACTATTTATGCGTACAAACGAGCGCGCCGGCGCCATTGCAACAATCTCAGGCAAAAAACACAATATTGGCTAAAGTTTCGGTAGCAGCGGCCGATACCCGTCCACGGGCTATACTAAAGCCACTATTTCAGGAGTTACAGTATGAGTATTTCTTCCGGCAGCACTTCAGCTAACAATGCTGCGGCTATTGCTGCAGCAAAGCAAAATACCGCGGCGGCAAAAACCGACGATAACCGTGGCATTAAAGATGCAGCGGCACAGGCGAAGCAAGCGCAAAACACGGCAATTTTGCGTGCCAATGAACAGGTATCGCTGCGCAGCAACAATGACTCACTCAGTTTACTCTACAAAACCGCACTGGAAGGTATCAACGCTGAGCTGGAACCGGTACTGGGTGAAAACGCCGCGCAAAAAATCTACGACTCCGGCATTGATACCTCGCCCGAAGCAACCGCCGATCGCATCGTTGCCTTTGCTACCGGCTTTTACAGCCGTTACAAAGAGCTTAACCCCGGGGCATCGGAAGAGGAAACCCTCGACAGCTTTATGCAAATAATCGGTGGCGGTATCGAAAAAGGCTTTAGCGATGCCAAAGATATTCTTAAAGGCTTAAAAGTCTATGAGGGTGAAGTAGAAAGCGGCGTAGATAAAACCTATGGTTTGGTGATGCAGGGCTTAACCAGCTTCCGTGAAAAAATGCTGGAAATGGCTGCAAACCCGCCGGCTGACGACACAAATACCGACAGCGACAATAATCCGGCCTGACAGCAGCCCTAAGGCTGCTGTTTTTAATGATTACGCTTTTTCGACAGCTTCCGCTGCGGTTATCCGCGTGACTAACAGCTGGTCTATTTTGTAGCTGTCGATATCGACGACTTCAAATTTATAGCCACCGTGCAGGACGAAGTCGGTACGTTTGGGGATTTTACGCAGCGTATACATCATAAAGCCGGCGATAGTTTCATAGTTTTCCGGACTGGGAAAGGTATCAATATCCAGCACCCGCATAACATCCTGCAGCGGTGTTAAACCCTCCACCAACCAGGAATTAGCATCACGGGCGACTATTTGATCTTCCTCTGAATTAACCAGCTCGCCCATCACTATGCTCATTACATCTTTTAACGTAATAATACCCACCACCAGCGCGTATTCATTCATGATAATGGCAAAGTCGAGCCCGGCCGATTTAAAATGTTCCAGCACTTCGTACAGCGACAGCGTGTCAGGGATGATCAGCGGCGAGCGCACTATGCCTTCTTTTTTTAACGAAATGGGTTGGTCGTGCAATACCTGCATCAGAATATCGCGGGTATCAACATAGCCCACAACTTTATCCAACACCTCGTCACAAACAATAAATTTGGCATGCGGATGTTCCGCAATCTTGGCTTTGATATTGTCCTGGGATTCATTATTGGTGAAGAAAATTAAGCTTTCACGCGCCGTCATCGCCGAGGTTACCGTGCGCGACTCCATATCAAATACGTTTTCCAGCAGCTGATGCTCGTGTTCCTGCAACACGCCGGCCTGCGCGCCGGCTTCCATCATGGCAATAATATCGTCGGGGGTAATATCGTCTTTGCGCATAGTGGGCACATTAAACAGGCTGAAAAACAAATTCGCCAGGCCGTTAAATAACCACACAAACGGCTTAAGTAAGGTAATTAAAAACAGCATCGGGCTTACTACCCTGGTAGCAATTTTTTCCGGTGCTATCATCGCCAGCCGCTTGGGCATTAAGTCGGCAAATAAAATAAACAGCGAGGTAACAAAAAATACCGACAACGCAAAACCGGCGTTGGCAACCCAAGCACCCTGAAAAAACAGTGCCAGTAACGAGCTGAAATAAGGCGTAAACGCCGACTCACCTAAAATACCACCGAGAATAGCCACTGCATTTAAGCCAATTTGTACTATGGTGAAAAAGTTACCGGGGTGTTCCTGCAACGCCAGCACTTTTTCTGCATTCACATTGCCTTCGGTTGCCATTAAGCGCAGACGCATTTTGCGTGATGCCGCCAGCGCAATTTCTGAAATAGAAAAAAATGCACTGCTGGCGACCAGCAATAACATTAACAACATATATTCCGGCGTAGACATGTGTTCTCCTGCAAATCTGCCTCAGCATACTGCGCTGATACCTTGCGCCATTATAGCCGCAGTTACCGCAAAACCATGCTAACTAACTGAAAATAATCAAACAGAAATAAAGTTACTGCACCGCAGGCAGTTTTTTTTACGCTGACTATACTTCAGCTGACACTAAACTACGCGGAGCAGTACTATGAAAAAAGTCGTGTTAACCCTGGCAGCACTGTGTGTAATGAACACAGCAATGGCCGATGAACAAATAGCAGAAACTTTATGCGGCTATATAAAAGAGGACAACCGGAATCAGCTGCGCAAAACCCTGTCTGAAAACAAACTTAACGTGCGTAATATCTACAGCAGCATTAAATGCAACAACGAGTCTATGCTGCAGTTCGCTATCCGCCACGACGCCTTTGAAAGCGGTTCTTTTATTGTTAAACAAATGCCGTCAAAAACCCTGGCCGAATTTGATTACAGTGGCTGGGCCGCCGGCAACGGCTTTGAAGCATCCGCGCTGGTGGATGTTATAAAAACCCGTATCGGCGAGTAATACTGCTTGTTGCCAGCAGCGTTTTGCGATGCTGTTGGCATTATCACAATTTCATTTGATACATATCAAACTGCTTCACCCGTCATGGTGTACATTTATTAACCAAGCCATTTGCGCGGAGCCTGAACATGACTAATGTACTTAGCATAGTGTTGGCCGGCGGTGCCGGAAAAAGACTGCAGCCATTAACGTTAAAGCAGGCCAAACCGGCATTAACCTTTGTGCAGCGCCGGCGTATTATCGACTTTGTACTTAGCAACCTGTGGCACTCCGGCTTTAAGCAACTACTGGTACTAACGCAATACAAACCTGACAGCCTGCAGCGTCATATACAACAACTGTGGCAACCGCTGTTTGGCAGGGACGGCGGCTTACAGCTGTGTCAGGCAGCAGAGCAATTACAACAGGGCACCGCCGGTGCCGTGGCAGCTGAACTTGCTAAGGTGCGCGATTTGCGGCCCGATGTTATCGCCGTATTAAGTGCCGACCATGTGTATAAAATGGATTACCGCCAAATGCTGGCTGTCCACCAACAGCAAAAGGTCGCCGTTACCGTTGCCGCTATTGCGGTACCGCTGGCGCAGGCACGGCAGTTTGGTATTTTCGCCGTCGACAACAATTTTAATATTACCGGCTTTATCGAAAAGCCGCAGGGGGCGGTACCACAAATACCCGGCCGGCCTGGCTTTGCTCTGGCGTCGATGGGTAATTACCTGTTTAATGCCAGCAGCCTGTATCAACTGCTGGATACAATTGATGCCGGCACGCCCTGTGATTTTGGCCATGATTTGCTACCTGCACTTTTTGAGGCGGGCCGGGCCGGCATTTATGACTTTAGCACCAACCACTTGCCAGGCGAGCAAAGCCTGCCGCATTACTGGCGTGATGTCGGTACCTTAGCCGCCTATTTCCACAGCCGGCTGGACGTATTGCAGCACCCCGACTGGCTGGACGGGCCTGAACAATGTTGGCCAATACTGGCGACAAGCGGCAGTATAAAGCAGCGGCGCACTGCGCCTGGTTTAATACAGCGTTTAAGCCGCAATGGCTTGCATCCGCTGTATCTGTAACCTTACTGCGGCTATAACAAAGCAAATGCCAGCGCTAAACTGCGGCCGCTTAAAATCAGGCTAACCAGTAACACCACTACCCCAAGTACATTTTGCCAGCGGCTGTTTTTATACGGCGCCGGCAGGCTGTAATTCATCGCCAGCAATAAACACAGACAAATCAGCGGCAGTAAAATGCCATTAGCGACCTGGGCAAACCAAATAACCTTCAGCGGCCTCACACCTATTGACGCCAGCGTTACGCCACAAACGATAATAACCAGCCAGGTAAGCCGGAACAGCGGTTGTTTTAAATCCAGTGGTTTACCTAAAATGCCGGTCAGCGCATAAGCGGCTGCCAATGGTGCAGTAATAGCCGATGATAACCCTGCTGCCAGCAGCCCCAGCGCCAGACACCAGGTGGCCGCATTACCGAATAACGGCGTCAGCGCCTGCGCCAATTGCGCTACGTTTTCTAAGGTTTGCTCGCGGCCAAAAAACGCCGCGGCAGCAGTGGACACTATGGCAATAGAGATTAAGCTGCCCAATGGTATTGCCACAGCAATGTCGCGCGCCGAAGCACGCAGTGCCAGCTGCGTCGTCGTTTGGGTAGCTGTTTGCGACTGCGACCACTTTTGCGCCGCAGCCGCCGCGTGCAGAAATAACGAATACGGTACTACCGTAGTGCCTATCAGTGCCACTACGCTTAGCACGGCGCCCGGCGGAATAAGCGGCCAAAATGCACCTTTGAGCAGCGCCGGTATATCCGGCTGTGTCAGCAGCATAGTGCCGATAAAGGCCAGGCTCATCAGCAGCACCAACACAATCAGGCAACGCTCAATCAGCTTATACTGACCAAACCACAGCACCATAGCGGCAATAAAGCCCAACAACAGCGCCCACAGGTTAATGCCGCCAGCATTATGCCAACTTTTAATCAGGCCGATATCACCAAACAGGGCGTCAGCGCCCAGCGCCGCGCCGCTTATATTGCCGCCCTGATAGGCGCTGTTACCCACAACAATAGCAGCAATAACCAACAGCAATAGCGGCCAGCGCAGCAGCGGATGCTGTAACAACTCCCGCAGGTTCTCGCCCAGCCCGCGGCCGGTAACAATACCCAGCCTGGCCGCCATTTCCTGCAGCACCATGGTAGCAAATACCGAGAACAGCAGCGCCCAAACCAGCGCATAACCATAGTTGGCGCCGGCCAGCGAGGCGGTAATAACGGTGCCGGGGCCAATAAATGCCGCAGTGACTAAGGTTGCAGGGCCAAAACGTGAGGTTTTTATTGTCATATTAAATAGTTAACCGGAAAGCATGGCGCTACCTTAGCACAAGGCAGCGCCACCGGGTCAACTGTGCACAACATCCCTGTTAACCGCGCACCAGAGATAAGGTTAAGCCCGGATATCCTGCTCTTCCTGCTCTACCGGCGGCGGTGGCAACATATCTTCCCTGCTGATGCCAAGAATTTCTGCAATCGCGCTGGCCACATAAATGGACGAGTAAGTCCCCACTGCAATACCAAACAGCAATGCTGTGGCAAAGCCGTGAATGAGTGCGCCCCCCAGATAAAACAGCACTATTAACACCAACACTGTGGTCAGCGAGGTGATTACGGTGCGGTTAAGTGTTGAGGTAATGGCGGTGTTAATCACCTCTGCTGCACCGGCATCACGTAGCTTGCGAAAACTCTCACGAATGCGGTCAAACACCACTATAGTGTCATTAATGGAATAGCCTATCAGCGCCAAAATGGCCGCCAGTACGGTTAGATCAAACTCGAGCTGCAACACAGAAAACAGCCCCAGCGTAAGAATAACGTCGTGTGCCAGTGCTACCACCGCCCCGACGGATAAACGCCACTCAAAGCGCATCGCCACGTACAGTAAAATGCCGATCAACGCGACTAACATGGCCATGCCACCGTCTTGTTTTAACTCTTCGCCGACACTGGGGCCGACAAACTCGACGCGGCGCATGCTGACCGGCTCAGTTTGTTGTGCATTCAATGCCTGCAATACACTATCGCCCACCACTGCCTGCGCAACATCAGCTCGCAGCGGTATGCGAATCAATACATCACGGCTGCTGCCGAATAATTGCACCACCGCATCGCCATAACCGGCGCTGTCCAGCGTTTGCCTTACCGCAACTAAATCTGCCGGTTGGGCAAACCCGGCTTCAATTACGGTGCCACCGGTAAAGTCCAGCCCCCAGTTAATACCGTTGAAACTAAAAGACAGCACTGAGCCCAGCAGCAACAGGCCGGATAACACTACCGCCGGCCATTTTAACCGCATAAAATTCAGTGGCCGGCTAAAAGAAAATACTTGCATAGCGTGCTCCTTAAACCGGCAGTGACTGCAAACGGCGGCCACCCCAAATTAAATTAACCATTAAACGTGTCCCCACCACAGCGGTAAAAATTGACGTCAAAATGCCTATTCCCAGTGTGACGGCAAAGCCTTTTACCGGTCCGGTACCGATACCAAACAACACCAACGCCACCAACAAGGTGGTAATGTTCGAGTCAGCGATGGTAGCAAAGGCACGGTCGTAGCCCAGATGTATGGCTTGTTGTACAGAGCGCCCCTCTGCAAGCTCCTCCCGAATACGCTCAAAAATAAGCACATTGGCATCCACTGCCATGCCCACTGTCAGCACGATACCGGCCATACCGGGCAGGGTTAACGTCGCGCCCGGGATCATCGACATTACCCCGACCATCAGCACCAGGTTGGCGACCAGCGCAAGGTTAGCCACCATGCCGAAAGCTTTGTAATACAACGCCATAAACAGCAGTACCGCCGCCATGCCCCAGCCAATAGCAGTCAGCCCCAGCTCGATATTTTCCTGCCCCAGGCTTGGGCCTATACTGCGCTCCTCTATGATTTGCACCGGCGCTATCAGCGCCCCGGCCCGTAATAACGTGGCCAAATTTTGCGTTTCTGCCGGGGTACTGATACCGGTAATAGCAAAGTCGTGTCCCAAGCGCGTGGTAATAGTGGCATCGTTAATCACCTCCTGACGCTTGACTAAAATACGGTTGCCATCTGCCCCCACCTCGCTGCCGGGAGTGTACTCGGTAAATACCGATGCCATGCGCCGGCCCACTGCATCTTTACTGGCTTGCGACAACATAGCGCCGCCTTTGGCATCGAGCTTAATCAGCACCTGCGGCCGGCTGTATTCGTCATAACCGGCGGCGGCATTACTGATATGGTCGCCGGTCAGCATAATGCGTTGCTCCAGTAATAACGGCCGGCCATCCCGGCTGTAAAACAGCGCAGAGCCGGGCGGCACTCTGCCGGCCAGGGCAGCGGCCATATCGCCGTCGGTATCGACCAGGCGAAACTCCAGCGACGCGGTAGCACCCAGAATTTCTTTTGCCTGCGCCGTGTCTTGCACGCCGGGTAGCTGCACCACAATGCGATCTGCGCCCTGGCGCTGCACCAAAGGTTCAGCCACACCAATATCATTAATACGGTTGCGGATAATGCTGATATTTTGCTCCAGCGCATAATCGCGAATGTCCTTTACCCGCTGCTCAGTCAGGCTAAGTTGTAAACTCAGGTCATCACGCCCTTGCGTAAGCAGTAAGCCAAGGTCCTGTTTCGCTATCAGCGCTTTTGCGGTGACGACATCGTCTGCAGTGCGCAGCACAAGCTGCACCCGGCCTGCGGCAGTATCGGCTTCAATGCTGCGATAACGGATGCCCGCATCACGTAATTGGCTGCGCAGCGTTGGCACCAGATCATTGAGGGTTTTGTCCAGCGCAGCGTTAATATCCACCGCCAGTAAAAAATGCACACCACCGCGTAGATCCAACCCCAGCTTCATCGGCGTAGCGCCAATAGCGCTTAGCCAATCCGGCGTAGCCGGTGCCAGGTTCAGCGCAGTGATATAGCCATCGCCCAACTGCTTGTTGGCAATGTCATGCGCCTGCAGTTGCTGTTCAGTACTGTTAAAACGCACCAGCAAACGGCCGTTTGTCAGCAGCATTGATTTTGCCGCTATACCGGCGTGATCAAACTGTTGTTCAAGCACAGCGCGTTGCTGCTCTGTGACCACAGCGCCGCCTCTGGCACTGATATTCAAGGCAGGATCTTCCGGGTATAAGTTTGGCAAGGCATACAGCAATGCCAGCAGCAGTAAGCCTGACACCAGAATATAGCGCCATAACGGGTTTTTATTTAACATGGTTGTTCCTTCACATCGCTTTGGCCGGTGCAGCAGTGCCATACCGGGTAAGCAAAAACACAGCAGGCTAAGCCGCTGCAGCGTTAATGTTTAACGTGAAGAAAAAGATGGCGGCGCGCGCGCCTGAAGGTTAACAAGAAAGTGGCTGGCCAGCTGCAGCTTTGCCGTAGCGGCCACGGTGACACTGTGGTATTGCGCCAAAGCCAGCGGCGCAGGTAACAACGCTGCGGGGGGCGTATCATCAGTCTCTGCTTCAGTATTTAGCAGATGTTGCGGCAGCGCTGGTGCTATAGCATAAAGTTGGCTGTCAGCCAGTGGTGATAAGCGTACATCGTGCACGGCAAAGGCTTGCGGCGTACACAATAAACTCAGATAAAACAGTATGGCGACACTACTCAGCCAACGCATAACACCTCATTGCTACCTTTACACGCGCTATGCAAAGCAAGGCGGCGTAACGGCATAATGGGCGCTAATGCGTTACAGCACAAGTCGTCGCCAAAAAAATAGTCATTTAGTTGCCGGGCTTTGCCACAGCGCTGTTAAGCTGCCGCTTGCCTGGCTTGCTGCTCCAGCTCAGCTTTTAATGCCGGCTCCAGCTTTAACTGGCGTGCCAGCTCAGCTAAATAGCTGCGTTCCATAAAATTTTCTTCATCCACTACCAGCACGCTGGCCAGGTACATTTCCGCCGCCATTTCGTGCGTTGTAGCACTTTGGGCTATTTCTGCCGGGTCCAGCGGTTTTTTCAGCTCAGTGTCAAACCAGCGCTGCAACTGGCCATCGCTGGTTAAGCGGGCAATTTCGTTGTCAATCAGCTCGCGCTCACGATCATCAATATGACCATCGGCTTTGGCAGCACCGATAATGGCGCGCAAAATAGCATGGCTGTGCTGTTCAGCTTGTGGCGCCGGTAACCGGTCAATGGTTTGCGGCTCAGCCTGTGACACTTTGGCGCCCTGTTGTTGCTGATAATTACTGTACGCTTTATATGCCACTACACCCAGTGCCGCCAGACCACCATAAGTTAAAATTTTACCGCCCATTTTACGGCCTTTTTTACTGCCCAGCAGTAAACCCAGAGCCCCACCGCCTAAGGCCGCGCCGGTTTTACCGGATAACAAGCCACCCAAACCACTACCGCTGCTTTGACCACTACCGCTGTTGCCCGACAGTAACTGCGAGCCCTGCTGAAACAGCTGGTCCAGTAACCCTTTGGTATTCATAATCTTGCCCCTGAGTATTTATATTGATTGCTCTGACCGTTGATGCCGCAAAAAATTCCGTTTTGACATCAACTGTTACAACCTGATGTTTTGCCATCAGCACACACTGTGCTTTACTTGTTGTCGATTCAGAACCAGAACAACAAGGAATTCTCATGTTTAAACCACGTTATATTGCGCTGCTTTGCGCGCTGGCCAGCGGCTCTGCCTTTGCCGCTGACGGCACCCGTTTGCTGCGTCAGCCGGATATTTCAGCAGATCATCTTACTTTTGTTTACGGCGGCGATATCTGGCTTAGCGATAAAGATGGCAAAAACCCGCGCCAACTTACCAGCCACGCGGCCAGCGAATTTGCCCCGAAATTCTCCCCCGACGGCAACTGGATTGCCTTCTCGGCGGCATATGATAACAATACCGACGTCTACGTTATGCCGGTTAGCGGCGGCGCGGCCAACAGGCTGACCTTTCACCCGGGTGCAGACACGGTAAACGGCTGGAGCCCGGATGGTAAAAGCGTCATTTTTGCCTCTAACCGCGAAATCGCCAACAGCCGCAGCAATCAGTTATATAAAATCAGTGTGACCGGTGGCTACCCGGATAAATTAATGCAAGCGGTGGCCTTTGAAGGTGATTTAAGCAGCGACGGTAAAAAACTGGCTTACCGCCCCAATAATATGGCCTATAGTGGTGCCAGTGGTTGGCGTTTACACCGTGGCGGCAGCACGCCGCCGGTATGGATCATCGACCTGGAAAAACAACAGCTGGAAAAAATCCCCCACCCGAACGCCAATGAATTTAACCCGTTTTGGCTCGGCGATACGGTGTATTTCCTATCCGACCGCGATAACAAAGCAGTAAACCTGTTCCGTTACGCCGATAAACAAGTCACACAGTTAACCAACAGCACCGATTGGGACCTGCGCAGCGCAGCCGGCCACGGCAACAGCATAGTGTACGAAGCCGGCGGCTATTTGCACCGCTTTGATGTGGCCAGCGGCCAAAGTACACCTGTGCGTGTCGACATTAACAGCCAATCGCCACAGCAACGGCCACAGTGGAAAGATGCCGGCAAAACACTGACAGCAGCACGCCTGTCGGCAACCGGCCAGCGGGTGGTGGTTAGTGCCCGCGGTGATATCTTTACCGTACCGGTAAAAGACGGCAGCACACGCAACCTGACACAAAGCAGCGGCGTGCGCGAATTTGACGGTCTGTGGAGCCCCGACGGCAGCAAAGTGGCCTATATTTCTGACGCCGGCAATAAGCACCAACTGGTGCTGGAAAGCCAGGATGGCTTAAGCACTGCTGAAACCTTTGCCTTATCAGACACAGGTTATTTTAATCTGCTGAGCTTTTCGCCCGATGGCAACCTTATTGCTTATCACGACAACCATTTAAATCTGTATGTGTTTAACCTTAAAACCAAACGCAGCCAAAAGCTGGATACGTCCGCGCGGCGCGATGGCTTTAAAGTGTCGTTCTCGCCCGACAGCCGGTATTTAGCCTACACCGTATCTGCGGCTAACTACTTCAGCCAAATTAAGTTATTTGACTTTAATACGAATAAAGCCAACCAAATTACCGATGGCCTGAGCCACGCTGACGACCCGGTGTTTACGCAGGACTATCTGTACTTTACCGCCTCGGTAAATACCGGCCCGTCGCAGGTAGGGCTGGATTTATCCACCCGCGAGCGGCCGGTGCGTAAAGCCATTTATGCTTATGTACTGGCCAGCGATGGCAAATCGCCGTTACTGCCGAAAACCGGTGATGAACCACTGAAAAAAGTTGACGAAAAAGCAGCGAAAAAAGATAAAGATGACGACAAGCCAGCAGTAAAAGCTGTGAAAATCGACCTTGCCTGGCTGCAAAACCGCATTATTGCGCTGCCACTTGCCGAGCGTAACTACGACAGTTTAAGTGTGGCCGATGATGGCGCACTGTTTTATGTTGAACGCACCCAGCCCGGCAGCAGTAACGAGCCACCGGCACAGCGTAGTGACAACGATGGCAGCTTATACCGCTTTGACTTTGAAGAGAGAAAAGCTGAATTGGTTAAAGACAGCCTGGCCGGTTACAACCTCAGCAACGACGGTAAAAAGCTGCTGCTGGTAAGTGCGCCTGACAGCCTGCAGGTAGGTGATGCCAAAGCCAAACCGGATGCCAAAGCCGTTAGCCTGGCCCAGGTACGCAGCTTTGTAGACCCGGCGCAGGAGTGGCAGCAAATCTTTAATGACGCCTGGCGGATGCAAAAAGAGTATTTTTACGATGCCAAAATGCACGGCATTGACTGGCAGGCTATTTACGACAAATACCAGCCCATGCTTAAGCACGTGCAGCGCCGTGAAGACTTAAACGACGTGTTGGTAGAGATGATTGCCGAGCTACAGGTCGGCCACAACCGCATTGGCGGTGGTGATGTGCACCAGGAAGGCAGCAGTAAGGTCGGTCTGTTAGGTGCCGATTTTACCATCAACAACGGCAAATACCAGTTTAAAACAGTGTATCAGGGCGACCGCTGGAGCCCGTTCTTAAAGGCGCCGTTAAACGTACCGGGTGCTGCTGCCAAAGCCGGTGACTACCTGCTGGCGGTAAACGGCCGCGAGCTTAGCGCCAACGATAACGTGTTTGCCTTGCTCGACAATACTCTGGGCAAACAAGTGGTGCTGAGTATTGCCGACAATGCCAAAGGCTTAAACCGGCGCAATATCACCATAGAGCCGGTAGCTAACGATAGTCAACTGCGCTTATGGCACTGGGTAGAGCAAAACCGCCAATTGGTGGCAGAAAAAACCGACGGCAAAGTGGCTTATGTGTATCTGCCTAATACTGCAGACGGTGGCTTTTACTTCTTTAACCGCATGTTCTTCGCGCAAACCGACAAGCCGGCCGTTATTCTGGACGAGCGCAAAAACGGCGGTGGTCAGGCGGCAAACTACATTACCGAAATTCTCGGCCGGCCGTTTTTATCCGGCTGGAAAGACCGTGATGGCTTAGTCTTTACCACCCCGGGCGGCGGTATTTACGGCCCGAAAACCATGCTTATTGATCAAGACGCCGGTTCAGGCGGTGACTTCCTGCCGTGGGCGTTCAAACGGTTGGAATTGGGTAAAACCATCGGCACCCGTACCTGGGGTGGCTTAATTGGTATTTCGGCTAACCCGAATATGATAGACGGTGGTTTCCACGTAGTGCCGTTTTTCCGCTTTTACACCCCGGATGGTGAATGGCGGGTAGAAAACGAAGGCGTAGCGCCGGATATCGAGGTAGAACTGGATCCGATAGCGGTGAATAAAGGCATTGATGTGCAGTTAGAGCGTGCCATAGCGCACACGCTGAATGAGCTGAAAGCCAACCCTCCACAAGATCACAGTAAAGCTCCGGCCATGCCGACTAAGCTGGGTTTATAATCTGCCGTAAGTAACGCAAAAACCGCTGCCCTGCAGCGGTTTTTTTTGGCAAGTATTCCGGATTCTCGTCACTAACATGCTTGAAGTTGCCACATACCAAAAGGATTGTTAAACAAAGAGTTTTCTCCGTAATTAATCGCTGGGTGTGCTTTAATCCGGTATACAGGAGAATCTGATTCTGCCGAGAAAGTCTGACCTTCTTTTATTTCAGGCGATTCGGACAATAAATAGTGCGTAAATACCCTCAATAGCTCAGTTGGATTTTCAGCTTCATTCCTTTCTACGATTGCGTCTGGTAAGCCGAAATTATGCATGCCGCAGGAATAAGTACTTTCTGAGGTTATGTAGACAACATATGACGAGTGGCTTTTGAACAGATAATTGTATTTACACTGCTCACGCCAATCTTCCGGAGGGTGCGCCAAGCCAGAACTTTCAACTTTAACTCCAAATCCGCCAGCATTAAGTAATGCATTTGCTGCATGCATTATTGAGTGTGCAGACTCAATTGAACCACCCTTGGATATCAGATAACAAACAGATTTATGGGCGGAAATCAGGCTCATTTCCGGACTATTTTTCCAATGAGCGCCTGCAGCCTCAAAAGCCGGCAACATTCTTTCATCCCGGCCTTCAAACTCCAATTCAAAACATTGTTTTGTTTCCAAATGCATCAAGACCCTACCTGCAAAGATATAACCACCACTATCTTTGACAATGCTCTCCACGAGTGCACTCCTGTCTGCCCATGGTCCGGGTACACACAAAACGATTTCAATTTCTATGTCTGACATGCTCATATCTCAATTCAAAAAATCAACGCTGTGCGAAAGCACACGAATTTGTGAACATCGCAAAGCCTCCCAAAGCCCCGAATGACGCACATTGCTAACTTTAGTTAGCGTTATCTAATAACTCGCTTAGCCAATACAAATCCAGAATGTCAGGCTCAATTTCATGGCGATGTCTATTATTATCAATAAAAATCAATTTGTTAGCGCCTACAACAAGATCCTCACCTTTATGAAGAACATAATCCGGATTCTTTTCAAGCGCGGTGGCATAAAACCAAGAGTTACCTTCTGTATCAACATTAAGCCATGAAGGATTGATTCCTCGGGGATATGAGACACCTAACAGTTCAGGAAACGCTGCTCCTGTTCTTACAAGGGCCTCAAAAACCATCCAAAGCTCGTCTCGTAACTCTAAGTATTTATCGTGGAATTTCATAACCTATATGACACTTATCTGTTGGTTCAAAAGATCTAAACACGTAAGTTGCAAAACTGATTTCAGTCTATTGTGATAGCTGCATGCATATCAAGCTTATATAGCTCACCGGGCCGCCCCCCGGTATTGCACTTTTTAGTATTTTAATCCTCGCTGAAGAATGCGGAGCTATATTTAACAAAACCACGTTTAACTGAGCCTTTAAAACCCTGTTTCTCAAAAAACATATGCGACTCTAAACGTTGTGAAGAGCTCAGCAGCATGATTTTGGAGCAGTGAGTTTTTAAGCAAAAACGTTCAATTTCTCTGAACATAGCAGCACCAATACCCAGTCCCCGGGCTGTACTGTCAACGATGACATTTTCTACCACAGCAAATGGCTGTTTGCGAAACATAACATCGGGACACAGTGAAAGCAGAGCACTGCCCACAACGTTGCCTTTGTGCTCACAAACATAAAGCATTGTTCGTTCATCAGTGGAAAGTGCAAGGAGCTGTTCTTGCTCCACCTCTACCGCCGGATTATTTACTAACTGGGCGTATAATTTTGCAATACTGTCAGCATCTTTAGGCTCAGCCTGGCGAACTATCATATAAAGCCTTGTAATAAACATGTACCTGTAATTACCGTCACAGCCGACGACAGCAAACCACTTGAATTTCTATGCTTGTATCTTAACCCTCCAGGGTGGATAAAGCCTGTTTTCACCTGCCCGGTAAAGCTTAATTTTATTTCCGGAAGGATCTCGCAGAATGGCTTCTTTCCACAAATAACGTTGCTCAGTTGGTTGTTGGTCGAATACAAAGCCTTTAGCTATTAACTCTTCGACAAGTGCATCCAGCCTTTGGCTTTCAAAGTACACTACCGCACCATTTTTAAATTCTCCCTGCTCCAACGCAAGCGAAAAAGTTGAACTACCAACCGGACAAGAGAATCTTGCATAGTGGGGTGTATCTACGATTTGAGTAAAACCCAGTTGAAGATAAAACGCTGTGGCTTCTGACATGCTTTTTACCGGAAGAGTTACCTGGTTAAGTTCCATCAAAACTCCTTTGCAGCCGCGGTTAAGCGGCTTTGCTTTGCATTATGTGCTGCTGCAGTGTCAGTGCCGCGTGTTGCAACTGCAAAAACAGCGTGCTGTCTTTTATCTGCTGGTATTGCTGGTCAAACACTTGCGGAAAATTCGCTACTGATAAGCTGCTTACCAGCTTTGCGCCCATATAGGGGGCGGCTTTTACCGCGGCTTGCAGCACACTTTGCGCGCCGCCGGCGCCGGGCGCGGCTGAGAGAAACAGTGCCGGCTTGTGCTGAAAAATATGCCGTTGGCTGCGTGAGGCCCAGTCATACAAGTTTTTAAACGCCGCCGTAAAAGTGCCGTTATGTTCGGCAAAAGACACTATCAGGCCGTCAGCTGCGGCTATCTGCTGCAAAAAAGCAGTTACCTTTGCCGGTGTACCAAGCTCAGCCTCACGCTGCCCGCTGTATATCGGCAGCTCGTAATCATCGATATTTAAACTTACCACCTGCGCCTGCGGCAGCAACCTGGCCACACTTAACGCCAGTTGCTGATTAATAGACTGCGGATTATTACTGGCGGCAAAAGCAAGAATTTTCATACTACCTCCTTACGCGCTTTGTCCTGGTTGAAATTACGCTCGGCCGGGATATCACTTAAATACTCAACAAACTCCACTTCAAACCCGGCCGGATCAACAAAATAGATATTTTTACGATAAGGATCGTCGGCGCCGGGTTTGGCAATGGCATAGCCGGCAGTATTAAGTCTAGCGATAACCGCCGCCAGGTTATTGGTCACATAGGCAAAGTGCGCCAGACCAACGCTGTGGCCGGCTAAATCGCGGTTGTCGCCCTCGCCGTGGTCGCTCAGTGCCAGATAATGATAATCGTCACCAAAGTGCAGCCATTTGCGTGGCTTGCCATACCATTCACCCCTACCCTCGTCGCGAATGCGCCAGTGCGGAAAAGCAGCGCCGTAAAAATGCAGCATGGCGTCGATATCAGCCACCACCAAATTAACGTGTTCTAAGTACATAGGTTGTCTCCTTGCATTAAGTCGACCGGCAGGTTAAAACCTTAACCTAAGTTAAGGTAAAGTGTTTTTTTGAAAAAAATGGCAGAAAAATGAAGGGGCTTGAGATGACTGATGCAACCTGGAGTGTCGGGCGCGTAGCAAAGCGCTGCGGCGTGAAGGTAAGTACACTGCACTTTTACGAGCAAAAGGGCCTGATTAAAAGTTGGCGTAATGACGGCAACCAGCGCCGCTACAAGCCGGAGGTGCTGCGGCGTATTTCGGTGATTAAAGCGGCGCAAAAGGTCGGCATTAGCCTGGAAGAAGTAAAACAAGCGTTTTTATCCCTGCCCGACAGCCGAACCCCTACCGTAGAAGACTGGCAACTGTTATCCGGCAACTGGCAAAAAATGCTCGATGCCCGCATAGCTTATCTGCAAAAACTGCGCGACTACCTCACCGGCTGTATTGGCTGCGGCTGTCTGAGCATGAGCAAATGCCCGCTGTATAACCCGGACGATGTGCTGGGCGCCGAAGGTACCGGGCCGGTTATTCTCGAACAGGCTGAGTAGCGACAGGCACAATCTAAAAAGTACATATGTTCACTGAAAAACCTGAAACAAGCAAATAATGACCAATAATTAACTTATTTATATTCAATTACATACTAGCAAGCAATACAGTCAAACAACAAACAAACTGGCCAAACCAGATATTTTAGTGTACAACTGTACGCTGAAATTAACTGAACGTGTGAAGCTGTAGTGAAGTCACTTTTTGCCCGCCTCTGGCGTAGTTTTTGTTTAATGCTGGGCAACCAGCCTTCTTTAACCTTATATTTTCTGCCACTGCTGCAGCGCTTTTGGCCGGGCTTTGTGCCGGGCCAATACCGGGCCCATTTAGTGGCGAAGCAGTGGCAAACGGCTGATATGCTGCAGCTGACTTTTCAGGTATCCGGCCGTTGGCCGGGCTTTGTGCCTGGCCAGCATCTGCTGTTAACCCTTTATCATAATGGCCGCTATATCAGCCGGCCGTTCAGCATTTGCTCAGCGCTTAGCCTGTGGCAAAGCCGGCAGCGCATTCAACTGTGCTGCAAAATCAACAGCCCGGGCGAATTTACCCCGCTGCTAAACCAGCTGCAAAACGGTGCTGTGGTAAATATCAGCCAGGCGCAGGGTGACTTTTACTGGCAACAACCTGCTGCGCCCTCGGTATTTGTCGCTGCCGGCTCCGGTATTACGCCCATTGCCGCTATGCTGTTAAGCCAGCGCCACTGGTTAGCGCCGGCAACCCTGCATTACCGGGTACGCGGCACAGAAAACGCTGCCTTACTCAAAGAGCTAAAGCAGTTGGCTGATAAGCAGCCGCTGTTTACCCTGCTGCTGTCGGATAGCCTTACTGAGCCTGCAGAAATGCTGCAACAACAACTTTGCGCCGATCTCAACAATAAACAGTTTTACCTCTGCGGCCCGCAAACATTTATGCAGCAGCTGCGCAATACGCTAAGCCGGCATGGCGTGCCGGCAGAGCATATTAAGCAAGAGCAATTTGGTTTAGCCCTGCCCGCGGCCACAACCGACTTAAGCAGCACCAACAATCTGCTGCTAAGCGCTAATTTTATCCGCGCCGGTATCAGCACAGCGGTAATGCTGAACAGCCAATACAGCCTGCTGCAAAGTGCCGAACAACATAATCTTGCGCCGCGATTTGGCTGCCGTATGGGCGTGTGTTTTCAATGTGTCTGCGACAAAGTGTCCGGCCAGGTGCGTGATATCCGTAGCGGTGCTTTAAGCGGCCATGGCGCCGAGCAAATTCAGCTGTGTGTCAGCCAACCGGTAACCGAATTAGTGATTAAGCTGTAACAGGATTATTGATGAAACTTTCCACTGAACAATTTAACGCACTTGAGCACGAGCTCGACAGCGTAAAACAGCAGGTGCAACAGCAACTGGGCGACGCCGATGCGCGTTATATCCGCCGCGTATTGCTGGTGCAACGTTTAAGCGCCCTGAGCGGGCGGGTATTAATGGTGCTGGGCTTTATTACCCCCTGGCTTTGGCTGGCAGGCGTATTGCTGCTGGCACTGGCAAAAATTCTCGACAATATGGAAATCGGCCACAATGTACTGCATGGTCAATACGACTGGATGAATGACCCGGTGCTGCATTCGAAACGCTACGAATGGGATATTGCTTGTGATGCCGGCTCCTGGCAGCGCACGCATAATTTTGAGCACCACACTTACACCAATATCATAGGTAAAGACCGCGACTTTGGTTACGGCCTGCTGCGTTTAAGTAACGATTTTCGCTGGCGGCTGCGTAACCTGTGGCAAGGCGGTACTTACTTGTTGCTAAGCATGTTATTCCAATGGGGCGTGTCGTATCACGAACTGGCCGCGCAGCGCGTTTTTGCCGGTAAAAAGAAGGCCGATCGCCACACTCAGGTTAGCGACAGTGAACTGAAAAAAGCATTCTTTGGCAAGGGTGCCCGCCAATTGGTTAAAGACTATGTATTTTTTCCGCTTATCGCCGGGCCAATGTGGTTGTGGGTACTGTGCGGTAACTTGCTGGCAAATTTAATCCGCAATTTGTGGACATCAACGGTGATATTTTGCGGCCACTTTACCAAAGAGGTGTATGCCTTTGATGCTAAAGAATGCGAGGGCGAAAGCCGTGGCCAGTGGTACTACCGGCAAATGCTGGGCTCGTCTAATTTTACCGGCCCAACCTGGCTGCATATTTTAACCGGCCATTTAAGCTGCCAGATAGAGCACCACCTGTATCCGGATATCCCGGCGCGGCACTACCCTGCAATGGCCAAACAGGTGCACGCCATCGCCGCTAAATACGGCATTCCATACAATACCGGCAGCTTTGTAAAACAATACAGCACGGTATTTGGCCGCATTATGCGTTATTCACTACCGGGTGGCGCAAAGGCCGTAAAAGCGCTGTAGTTCGCGTATCGGAAACCAGTTTACTCACGCTAACACGCCGTAAACCCATCCATGGGGGCTCGTCTCAGCCCGTCCGGGGCTTCAACGGTTAGCTTAGAGCAAATTGGTTCCCTCACAAGAGTCTGGCTAACACCAACAAGCAGTTACGGCTCAGTACGCTTATCGGTGCGGTCCAGAGCGCGGATAATATCGCGCCAGCTGATAATACCTTGCGGCCGGTTGTTGCTGTCTACCACCGGAATGCAAGATACCCCTTCGCTGTTAAACAGATGAATGGCATCCATTACCTTAGCCTGCGGTTGCAGCGTTACTGGCTTGCGCCGCATAACCTGGTGCACTTTTTTATTTAACGTCGCCAAATCCCGCGGCGTTTCAGCTGCAGTGCCGATATGCGGGCTAAGGGCTTTAAACAAATCGCGGTCAGATAATACGCCCAGTAAAATGCCGTTTTCCACCACCAGCACATGGTGAAACTTTACATGATCAAAAATCTGCTTTACCACCGCCAGGCTATCATCGGGCGATACACTTACCGGTTTCAGCGTCATTAACTGCGCGACATTCAGCATAAATCACCATTGGCTAAGCCATTGTATTACTTCACTGTTAATGGCATGACTATAGCGTTTTTTAACGCTATTGCCAGCGCTTTGGTCAGCACCATGATATTAGGGTTAGCAGACAGCATGTTGCTACTGTTGTAAAAAACGCTGCATTTGACAAACGCAGGAAGATAAGCAGCAGCATATAACATAAGCTATACTGCACCAGTAGTATGACTATTGGTGAGGAAAATACATTATGGCTGCTATCCGAAAAACAATTACCTTGACCGAACAGCAAGGCGAATGGGTAAAAACCCGTATTGCCGCCGGCGATTTCACCAATGACAGTGAATATTTCCGTGATTTAATCCGCCGCGATCAAGCGCGTAACGCGCAGCTGGATGCATTACGCGCAGCACTGATTGAAGGTGAGCAAAGCGGCGTAAGCCCACGTTCTGCTGATGATATTTTGCAATCTGCAAGAGAAAGGCTTAAAGCTGATGGCACGATACCGGCTTAGCCATAGCGCAGATCGGGATTTTTTCGACATCTATATCTATGGGGTGCAAAATTTCGGGCTTAAGCAAGCTGAAGCCTATGCTGCGGGTATGAAAGCACGTTTTCAGGACATTGCCGATACGCCCCATCTATATCAGGCTGTCGACAGCATCCGACCGGGGTATCGCCGCAGCGTGTTCGGCGCTCATGCCATTTATTACCGACAGGACAACGCAGACGTGCTGATCGTTCGTATTCTACGAGCCCAGAATTTACACACTGCACTGACGGAAGACATTAACTAGCAGGTTGCGGTTAGCTTCTGTGCTGTAATACCAAATACAGGCCACTGAGCATAATTACTGCCGCACCGGCCAGCGTGCTAAAAGCCGGGTACAGCTGCCACAGCACAATATCAAAGCCAATACCCCACAGCAGTGCCATATATTCAAACGGTGCCACCACAGCAGAGGGCGCCACTTTAAACGCCTGCGTAATGGCTATTTGGCCGCCAAAGCCGGTAACACCAATCAGCACAAAGCTGAGCCACAGCTCGCTGCGCAGTGGTTGCCAGTCTGGTAGTGCTAACACCCCAGCGCCCAGCGCCAGCAAGGTCATCAACCAAAACACCATATTGCCGGTGCCCTCGGTACGGCCCAAAATGCGCACCGTTATCGCCGATACCGCATAACAAAATGCTGCTAACAGCGCCATTAAGGCGCCAAAGCTAATCAGCTTGTCACCATCGGGTTTTAGCATAAACAGCACGCTGATAAGGCCGATAGCAATGGCGACCCAATGCCGCGGCGCGACATATTCTTTCAGCCAGAACGCCGACATGGCGGTAATTAACAGTGGTGCAGTAAAGAAAATGGTGTATGCCTCGGCCAGCGCAAGGCTTTGCAGGCTATAGACAAAAGCCCATAACATGATTACGCCAAGCACTGCCCTCAGAAAATGCAGGCTCCAGCGGGTTTTAAGTAAGCTTTTATGCCGGCCACTGCTGATAAGCCACAGCACCACCAAAGGCCAGGCTAAAGCGCCGCGTAAACAAGCAATTTGCATCGCGCTGTAATAAGGTGTTAGCGACTTCATCGCTGCGTCCATAGCCGCAAACAGCGCCACAGCCAAAATCATGCACAAAATACCGCGCAGCGGGTTATCGACGTTAGATAAAGCAGGAGCAGACATTAAACAAAACCAGCGAATTGGACAGGGCGCTATTGTAGCGCCCTGTGAGCGTAAAACGGCAGTAGCTCAACACAATTTTGCGCCACTGAGCAGGCAACAAGCGATGGGTTAAAACTGACACATATTCAGACCACCGATCAATCTGCCAATTGCCTTACTCTTTACTGCGCAGAAAAAACGCCACGATAACCGAGGTGAGTACGCCCATAATGGCGGCGCCGATAACGCTTTGCAGCATATAGTTATTTAAGCTGAAATACTCTGCGGCCCGCTCTGCGCTCATCATGCCTTGCGCGACGGCGTAAGCCTGCACATTCGCGAAATAATCCGGCGTAATAACGTTATGGGTCAGCCACTGCGCGCCGGGGCTTAGCAGCACCACCACTAAGGTGATAATAAGCCCCGCTTGCATGCCCTGCTTCCAGCTCATACTGCCGTTGTAATCACCCGACTTTTTCTGCCTGAGCGCCAATACGTAAACCAGTATTGCCGGTATGGCGAATAAATTAGTGTAGGTAGCATGCTCTGCAATATACCGGCCGTGCAGGCCAACCAACTGCTCGGCCCACATCCACAGCAACATCACAGCGGTGAAAATAACGCCCCAGCGTATTTCTGTCAGATATTTTTGCATAACTTATTGTTCTTGATAGCTTAGACACGGCAAAACTATAGCGCTTTTACATCGCTTTACCAGCCGTTTGCGCTGAGATACCTATACTTAATCTCTGCAGCAGATAAAGGTAGCCCCCATGCAACAGCAAATTCTCGATACCGCACTGCAACTGGCAAGCAAAACCGGTTGGGAGCAATTAACCTTACAACAGCTGGCCGCTGCCATGCAGATCAGCCTGGCGGATATTTACTGCCATTTTCGCACCAAAGATGAGTTAGTTGACGCCTGGTTTGACCGTGCTGATATGGCGCTGCTTAGCGCGCAAATAAGTAAAGAGCTACCCGCTGCGACGCGGCTACAGCAGGCAATACAACACTGGCTGGCAGCGCTTGCTCCCTACCATAAGCTTAGCAGCCAGATGCTGCTGTATAAGCTGGAGCCTGGCCATATTCATTTACAGTTTGGCGGTATTTTGCGCATTAGCCGCACCGTGCAGTGGCTGCGTGAAGCAGCCGGTTTAACGGCCAGTGGCGTGGCACGTATTGGCCAGGAGCTGGCGCTCAGCAGCCTGTTTGTTGTGGTATTTGTTTACTGGCTGAAAGACCGGTCGCCTGCGCAGCAGCGCAGCCTCAGATTACTGCAGCGCAAATTACAGTGCGCCGATATCTTTGGCCTGTGGCGCTGATGGCGGTGCTAGCCGTCACGTAATTGCTGATGCAGCGCGGTTAATATTTTAATATCTTCGCTGTAAGCCATAGCATGTTCAGCACGGGCCAGCGCAGCTGCAGAATGGCGCAGCGCATGCGGGCGAAATTCGCCGCTAAGCTCAGCCAGCGCCAGCAGGTTTTTTTGTAACCGGATTTGTACTTCCAGCATAGCCGCACTATCACGTGCTATCGGGGTGTAAAAGTCGTCAAACAATTCTGCCAGCGGTAAAGACAATACCAATACCTGCGGGTACTTCACCTCTGCCTGCTCAGCTGCAGTGGGTTGCCAGTTAGTTAATACCCGCATGCCGCGACCAAGAATCTCAATAGCAGTGCCGGGATCGTTAATCGCCGGCGACAGTGCCTTAGAGGCAATTTCGGCCAATACCAACAAGCCAAAGCGCGGGTCCTGGTCAAAAGTGCGGTAATCGCGGATACAAAATGCTTCGGTCAACGTGTCGCTGCTGCCATCCGGTGCCGGGTGCAACCACAACAGTGGCCGGCGGGGCTCAATAAACACACCGGGCCGCACGCTGATATAGGCACAGCAGTTATTGGCCGCTGCCCACTGGTTAATAGCCTTAATATCAATATGTTGCAGATAGCCAATGGTATTGGTTAACAACGGTTTTGCTTGCGGCGGGATATCATCATAATCTTGCAGCGGCCGCGCATCCAACCAGGGGTGAGCATTGTGCCGTGTTAAGGCAGCGTAGGCTTCATCTTCTACTTTATTCGCAGTTTCGCCGACGCGGCCCAGCCCGGACAGGTGATTTATCCATACCAGTATCATTACCACTATTAACGCCACTACCAAAATAGTGGTAAGAAACAACACCACTTCGCCGCGCTTGTTATACAGTTCGGTGTTTAACAAAATAATGCTGACGATACTGAATAAAAACGAGCCGACAAAGGTTGCCAGCGCATTTTGCGTAGTGCTGTCTTCCATTAATAAACGCGTGGCGCGCGGTGACACATTGTTGGTTGAAGCGCTGTATGCCGCCACCATGACACTAAGCGAAAAAGTGGTAACGGTAAGCATGCTGGAGGCAAGAATGGTAAGGATTTTCTCTGCCGCACCGGCACCGATAATATCGGCTAAGGCATCGGGGATCACGCCCTGCAGCATTACTGCCAGCACAGCCGAAAACAACGCTAACACAGCAAAAGCCACAGTGCGCAGCCATAACTTACGGCTTAGCTGCAGCAACTGCCAGCCCCATTTAGATACCATAGTCGCGTCCTTTATCTTAATTAAACTCCGCCCCGACCACAGCACTGTTACTGCTGTACAGATGCATCACGCACGGCGCGGAACTCCTTACCCTGATACCAGTTTGGCCAACTGTCGCTGTTAGCCAACTCATGCCCTACCTGGTAGTACAGATGTAAATCCTGCTGCGCACCGCGCAAGTCCCAGCCGGGGTCAAACTCGTCATTTACTTTGTGGTAGTAGTCGCGTACATAAATGCGTCGCTGCTCCAGGCCCCAGTCTTTACCGTGAATAAAGCTGTCTACCCCGCCACGGGCATACAGCATAGGTACGCCTTTTTTCGCCAGATTAAAATGATCTGAGCGGTAGTAAAAACCATCCTGTGGTGTCGGCTCCGGTGCGGTATAACGGTTTTGCGCTTTGGCATACTTCTCCAGTATCGGCTCGAGCTCTGAGCTGCCATAGCCAAACACCATCACATCACGCATTGGGCCGTACACGTTAATCACGTCCATATTAATACCGGCCACGGTTTTGTTTAATGCAAATAACGGGTTATTCGCATACCACGCCGAGCCCAACAGGCCACGTTCTTCTACCGTTACCGCTAAAAAGGCCACTGAGCGTTTCGGCGCCGGGCCGGCTTTAAACTGTTCAGCCAGAGCCAGTAAAGCAGCAACGCCGCCGGCATTGTCCTGGGCTCCGTTAAAGACTTTGTCGTCCGGACGGCTGAAGTCCAGGCCGAAATGATCCCAATGCGCCATATAAATAATGGCTTCGTCGGGCTTTTCGCTGCCTTGGATATAACCAATAACATTGCTGGAGTTAAGCTCACGCAAATTATTGCTAATGCTTAAACTGGCTTTAGCGTTAAGTGGTACCGGCTTAAAATCTTTGCTGAGAGCCTGCTCACGCAGCTGTTTTAACGAGGTGCCATTGGCAGCAAACAGCTTTTCTGCCGCATCCAGCGACAACCAACCTTCCACTTCAGTTTTATGCAGGTTTTTGTTGTCGTTAGCCAACTCAAACCGAATGGGCGAAGTGCCTGCCACTACATTCCAGCCATAGCTGGCAGCGTCGGTTTCGTGCACTATCAGCGCCATAGCGGCGCCCTGGCGAGCGGCTTCTTCGTATTTGTACGTCCAGCGGCCGTAGTATGTCATGGCGTTGCCGGTAAACAGCTGTGGGTCTTGCGTGGCATAACCCGGGTCGTTTACCAGTATTACCACGGTTTTGCCTGTTACATCTAACCCGGCGTAGTCATTCCAGTTATATTCCGGTGCCACTATGCCATAGCCAACAAACACCACGTCGCTGTCGGCGACATCAATTTGCCCCAGCATACGGGTAGACCAGGCCATCATATCGGTTTTATAGGTCAGTGTAGTGTTGGCGCCGCTGTTATCAGTTAGGGTTAATGCCGATACTTTAACCGGATCTATCTGCACCACCGGTACGCTCTGGCGATAACTGTCACCGCTGTAGGGCGTTAAACCAATGCGGGCGAACTGTTGTTCCAGATACTGTACGGTGTTTTCTTCACCTTTAGTTGCCGGAGCCCGGCCTTGCATATCATCTGAGGCAATTGTCTCAAAGTAGCCGGCAAAATTAGCGTTAAAACCGGTTTGTAACAACGCTTGCTCTTGCGCTGAGGGTGGCGGCGTATTCTGTTTTGAACACGACGCCACTAACAAGCTGGCGCCAACCGCGGCGACCAGCAAAGGGCTGAACTGAAGTGTCATCAGGCTTCCTTAAATACAGCTGAGATAAACACTTACCTTAGCCTATTGACGCCGCAGACACGACAGCATTGAGACAGATAGCCTGGATCAAGGCTTGATTTTGTAGATCACATTCACCGATTTTTGCAGCGTAATATGTCGTGGCAACACCAGGTTACCGCTGCTGTCGGCCATTTCGGCACTTTTACGCAGTGCGCCATAGCTTACAGCAGCGCCGCTAAAGCCAAAATCACCGGCTAAACTGCCCCAGCCTGCGGTTTCGCTGATGGCAAACACACTGCTGATTTTTACACCCTGAGCAGCAGCCAGATGATTAGCACGGCGGCGGGCATCGGCACCGGCCTGCTCGCTTAGCTTAAGCTCGTGCTGTTCGCGTTGGCTGCTGTCGAAACTGCCCTGAATAGAAAAAATCTGCGGCTGCTTAAACAGATAATCCATCACCGCCACGTAGTTACCCAGCTGCTCCAGCGTTACGCTGATGGGTTGGCTGGCTTCATAGCCGGTAATGGTTCTGTCGTTGTAGTCTTTGTACAGTGCTTCTTTATTCACCTGGGCGGCGTCAATGTTGGCTTCAGTCACACCCTGCGTCGCCAGAAATTGCATTAGATCACGCCCCTGTTTGTACACCGCCTCTGTGGCCGCATCCGCTTTGGCCGCGGTGTGGCGGATAACAAACTGAATACGGGCTTTGTCCGGTGCAACATCCAGTTTGGCTTCACCGGTAACAGTAATAAACGGGAAATCCGGCAGCGGGCTGGCCTGGGCAATGCCGCTAAAGGTTAACAGCACAGCAGTAGTAAGTGTGGTTAGTTTCATATAAACCTCGTGTTGTGTTTAATAAGCATTACAGCAAAGCTTAGCGCGTTAAGTTGTTACTATTTGTAGAGTTGTATTTAGCCGGAGTTTGCCTTTACACTCAGCCATCTGTTGATTTTAAGGAACCACCATGTCTGTACGTTTGCTTACCCTGGGTGCTGCGCTGCTGTGCAGCACTAATGTTTTGGCTGCAACCGATGCTTACAGCTATGCCAATTTTGATGCGGTAACAGTAAAGCACCTGCACCTGGACTTAGCGGTTAACTTTGAGCAAAAAGCCTTAACCGGCTTTGCCGATTTGCAGCTTAACTGGCTAAACAACACAGATAACACTGTGTATCTGGACACCCGCGATCTGGTTATAGACCGCATTTACGCCAAAAGGGCCGACGGCAACTGGCAAAAAGTGCCCTTTACCTTAGCTGAGCGCGATGCCGTGCTGGGCAGTAAACTCACGGTAAGCCCGGCGTTTCAGGCGCAAACACTGCGTATTTACTACAGCTCTACCGACAAAGCCTCCGGCCTGCAGTGGTTAACGCCCGAACAAACCGCCGGTAAAACCACGCCCTTTATGTTTAGCCAAAACCAGGCTATTCATGCCCGCAGCTGGATCCCGATTCAGGATACCCCGGCCGTACGCATGACCTACAGCGCGCGCATTCAAAGCCGCGATGATGTTCTGGCTATTATGAGCGCCAATAATGAACCTGGCATGAGCCGCGACGGCGATTACCAATTTGTGATGCCACAGGCTATTCCGGCCTATTTAATTGCCATCGCAGCCGGCGATTTACAGTTTAAAGCCATGAGTGAGCAAACCGGTGTCTATGCCGAGCCTTATATTCTTAATGCCTCGGCGGAAGAATTTGCCAGCACTCAGGCGATGATTGACGCCACTGAACAGCTGTACGGCGACTACCGCTGGGGCCGTTATGATTTACTGATGTTGCCGCCCAGTTTCCCGTTTGGTGGTATGGAAAACCCGGTGCTGAGCTTTATTACCCCCACCGTAGTGGCGGGTGACGGCAGCCTTGTAAGCTTAATTGCCCATGAGCTGGCACACTCCTGGTCAGGCAACCTGGTCACCAACGCCAGCTGGCGCGATCTATGGCTGAATGAAGGTTTTACCTCCTATGTCGAAAACCGCATTATGGAGCAGGTATTCGGCGTTGACCGTGCCGTGATGGAACAAGCTTTATCGGTGCAGGGCTTAAAAGATGAACTGACTGAATTACCGGCCAACGACAGCATTTTACATATCGACTTACACGGCCGTGATCCGGACGACGCTTTCAGCGGCGTGCCCTACACCAAGGGCCAGCTGTTTTTAATGTTTCTGGAGCAAAAATTCGGCCGCGATAAGTTTGACCCGTTCGTACGGCAATACTTTGATGACCATGCCTTTCAAAGCATTGATACCGAAAGCTTTGTTAAGTACTTAACGGCCAACTTATTGCAAAAGTACCCCGGGGTTGTGTCATTGGATGAAGCGAAAACCTGGATTTATCAGCCGGGCTTACCGGCCACTGCGCCGGATCCGCAATCCGACGCGTTTAACCAGGTACAGCAACATGCCAACAACTGGCTGGCCGGTAACAGCGACCTCAGCGCCCTGCCTACCGACAGCTGGACAGTGCACGAATGGCTGTATTTTATTAATAACCTGCCGCTTTCTATCACGCCGGAGCAACTGGCTGAACTGGACAGCAGCTTTAATTTAACCCTGTCAACCAACAGCGAAATTGCCCACGCCTGGTATTTGCTGGCACTGAAAACCGGTTATCAGGATATTGCCGCGCCATTAGAGCAATATCTGGTTAATATCGGCCGGCGCAAGCTGATTATTCCGTTGTATAAACAACTGGCCAGCACGCCTGAGGGTCTGGCGTTTGCCCGTGCGGTGTATGAAAAAGCCCGCCCCGGTTATCACCCGCTGGCGCAGGGTACAGTAGATGAGCTGTTAAAGTAATTTAACCCGGCCTGATCTACAGCGCACTAATCTAAAGCACACTGATCTAAAGCTCATTGGCAGCGTAATGGCTGGCAGTGGGCTTTTTTTATGAGTGCGTAATGCAAAAACTGTTTTTTGACGGCAGCTGTGCCTTATGCCGGCGCGAGATAAACTGGCTGGGGCCTAAACTGAAGCCACATCTTGAGCTGGTGGATATCAGCAAAGATGGCTTTACCGGCTTTGCCGGCGTAAGTAAAACTGCCATGATGCAGCAAATTCACCTGTGGCAGGATGATCATTTTTTAATTGGTATCGACGCTACCCTGCACTATTGGCAGCTGGCCGGGCACAACTGGCTGGTGAGGTTGTTGCGTTTAGCGCCCTGTTATTGGCTGGCAAAAAAAGCCTATGCTTATTGGGCGACCAAACGCAGTAACTGCTCAAACAACGACTGCGCCATTTAAGATAACGCACTATGTCACGCTCTGCGATACGCCGGCGCAGTGTCAGCAAAGCTGCCACTGCCACCGATAAACACATATTGCACCTGCACCGCGCTATGGCCGGTAAACTGCTGGCCGAGCCCTGGCGTATAACTGACATACGCCAAACGCTGGAGCGCCGTTATCAGGCTGGCCAGTTAAAACACAGCGGTTATATTCACTGGAACAGTATTTTAGATTGTATTGACCAACCCGAGCTGTTTCTCAGCGCGCTGCTGGATAACGGCGAACGCATGTGCAAACTGCGCCGGCGCACAGTGTTGGTAGGCATATTAACCGAGCCAGAGCGCCTGGCACTGCTATCGGAGACACCGGAATGACACTGATAAACCGCCTTGGCTATGCCGGCCTGCTCCCCTTTATCGTTCTGCCGCTGCTTTACAGCCGGCAACTCTGGCTGAGCAGCGCCGATATTATCCAGCTGTATCAGCTATACAGCGCATTGATATTGGGCTTTATGGCCGGCGTACTGTGGCCGGTGTTGCACAGCAACAGCGCAACTGCCGCCAAAATAAGCCGGCTGGCACTGCTTGCCGTAACCTTTCCGGTACTCAGCATCATTGCGCTGCTGTTTGCTGACGATTATTTCTTAGCGACCCAGGCCTGCTTGTTTGTGTTGGTGCGCACAGCAGAGTACCGCAGCGGATTAAATCAGCAATACTCCGCCCAATACCGTGCCCTGCGTAACCATCTGACATTGGTGGTTTGTATCAGCCATCTGCTGCTATATTACCTGGTAATGGCAGCAGGCTAACCCAGCTTGCTGCGACAATATGTCACACCCGCATAACCATTTGAGTTTATTACACTAGCGGCCTGACTTTTTGTTAAGGACTGCTTTATGTTATCCACGCCCCCCGCCATGTCGTGCCGCCAATGCCCTGCATCACGCTATACTGCCCTTAGTTTGTTACTGTTAACCTCTTGCAGCGCTCTGTCGCAAGCGAGCAATACTGAGCTGGAAATAATTGAAGTTAAGGGGGTAAACTGGCAAACCAGCCAAAGCGGCAGCGAGCAGTTATTGCGCGCAAAAGGCGTTGATTTCTCTGCCGCCGGCGGGGTTTCAGCCTTACCGCTGTTAAACGGCATGATGGGCAACCGCATTAAAGTATTAATTGATGGCAGCGATATCGGCGCAGCCTGTGCCAACGAAATGAACCCGCCGCTGTCGTATATTTCCGCCAATCAGATATATGCTGTCTCAGTGATTGCCGGTATTTCCCCGGTTAGTATGGCTGGCGATAATATCGCCGGTGTGATTAGCGTAAGCAGCATCAACCCAACCTTTACCGACAGCGCCAGCCTGTCTCACCAACAAAGTTACCTTGGTAGCCGTTATCAAAGCAATGGCGACGCAATTAACATAACTGGCGGCACGGAGTTTTCCAGCAAACAATTCAGCCTGAAATACGACGGCGCCTATAGCGATGCCAACAGTTACCGCGACGGCAACGACGAAAGAGTGCCTGATACCTTGTACCGGGCGCAAAACCATCAGCTGGTTGGTGCCTGGCAGGATGGCGAAGAGCAACTGGCGGTTAAGCTTAGCCATCAGTACATTCCGTTTCAGGGCTTTGCCAACCAGTATATGGACATGACAGAAAACCAGAGCTTTGGCGTAACGCTGCAATACCAGCGCCCACTGGCCGACGGTGATTTGTTGGCCCGTGTTAACTGGCAAGGTATCGAGCACGAAATGGGCTTTTTTAGCGCAGAAAAGCCCGGCACCATGCCGATGCTGACCGACAGTGACGATTACAGTTATCAACTGCATTGGCAAACTGCAATATCAAGCGACACTACGCTAAAAGTCGGCCACGAGTTTTATCAGTTCCGTTTAAACGATATCTGGCCGGCAGTGCCAGGCTCAATGATGATGGGCCCGGACGATTACATCAATATTAATGATGGCAAACGCCAGCGTCTGGCAATTTTTGCCGAACTTAACCAACAATTAACGACAACATGGCTGCTTAACTATGGCCTGCGCCTGGAGCAAGTTAGCACCAATACCGGCGATGTTCAGGCTTACAACAACATGATGATGGGCATGATGGCGGCCGATGCTGTAGCAGCACAGGCGTTTAACCAGCAAGACCGCAAGCAGAGCGATACGCTGGTAGATCTGAGCTTTTCAGCCAGTTATCAGTTGGATGACGCGCAGCAACTGCAGTTTGGTCTGGCACAGAAAAACCGCGCCCCCAACCTGTACGAACGTTACAGCTGGGGCCAGGGCCAAATGGCCATCACCATGATTGGCTGGTTTGGTGACGGCAACGGCTATATCGGCGATATTAACCTGAAGCCCGAAACCGCCCGCACCCTGAGTATTGCTTATCTTTACAGCAGTGATAACACCATGCTGCAATTGCGGCCGTTTTACACCAAGGTTGCGGATTTTATCGACGTGAGCATTGCTGGCAGCTTTAATACCGGCGACAACCTGCGTCACCGGCTGCAGTTTGTTAATTTAGACGCCACTTTATATGGCATTGAAGCCAGTGGCGAATGGCTGTTAGCGTCTGACGCCCGTTTGGGTCAGTGGCAGTTGCAAGCAGAGGCCAAAGTAAACCGGGCTAATCGCGACAATAGTAACGAGCCCCTTTACCAGCAAAGGCCATTTAATACGTCAGTTCAGCTGCAACATCAGCTGGGTAAGCTGCAAACTGCACTAAAATGGCAATGGCAGGATGGCAAAAGCCGGCTGGACAGTCGCCGGCTGGAAAACCCAACCGCCAGCTATGCCTTATTGGATCTGAATAGCCAATGGCAACATAATCAGTTAACACTGAGTTTTGGCATCAGCAACCTGCTGGATAAAGACTATGAACTGCCACTTGGCGGCGTCAATATCGCTGAATACCGCCAGGACAACAGCAACGGCTTTAGCCAACTGAAAGGTGCCGGCCGCTCGGTAAATGCCGGTATCCGTTTTAACTTTATGTAGTCGAGTGCTATTTATGATCAAAGCTTGCCGCTGGTTGCACAATTGGCTGGGTTTAATCTTGGTTCTCCAGATTATATTCTGGTTTTTAAGTGGCCTCGTGATGGCGGTTATGCCTATTGAGCAAGTACGGGGGGAGCATTTACGTTTCAGTAGCACCCTAACCTGGCATACAGCATCTGTAGCGCCGGCGAGCATACTTAAACACCATAGTGCGAACGCCAGCTTAAGCCTTAGCCAGCAACTACATATTAGCGACCAGCAACTTAGCGCAAGCCCGGTGTACCTGGTAGCAGATGATGATCAACATTACCGATACTCAGCCACTACCGGCAAACCGGTAGCAAATTTAACCGAACACCAGATCCGGCAACTGGCGACAGCACAATACCTTGGGCAAGGCCAATTGCAAAAGGTACAGTTATTACAGCAACTGCCACAGGAAGTTAAAAATCTGACCGCACCGCTTTGGATAGTGCAATTTAACGATGCCAATAACACCAGCTTTTATCTGGACCCGGCAACAGGCTTGGTACAACGGGTAAGAACCAACGGCTGGCGTGTGTTCGATTTTTTCTGGATGCTGCACATTATGGATTATCAGGATCGCAGCAACTTTAATAACCCGCTGCTTATCGCCACTGCCGCAGCGTCCTTGCTGTTTACCCTAAGCGGTTTGGCATTATTATGGCAACGCTTTAAACCGGCCCGACGTCGTTCACGCCTGGCCGGTTTACCGGACTAACGGAGCATTCACGACCTTATTAGTACGCCACACTAAAGCGTTTATTCAAATGCTGCGGTTGCTCTGTTTCATCCAGCATAGCTGCAGCATAATCACCGTTAGATATGCGGCTTTTGCCCTCAGCGTCGGTAAGTAAATTATCTAAGCCCAGCCGGAAATTGCCGGTTTTATCGCCCGGGAATATTTCAGCCGCCGGCGATAAAAAGCTCCAGTTAAGCGCACTTTGTTCGCGTAACTGCTGCAGCACTTCAGCCGCACCTTCAGCGGTAGCGCGGTATTCCGGTGGAAACTGCGGGCTGTCCAATAAGCGGCTGCCATCGGGTAGCAGTAAGGTTGCGGCACCGCCTACCACCAGCAAGCGGCCTACGTTAGCGGCCGTTGCCGCATTCAGTACCGAGTTAAACGCCTTTAAGTAATAACCCTTTACATCTTGCTGCGCGTGGCCGCTAAAGGCGCTGATCACCACCGCTTTACCACTAAGCAGCCGGGTTAACGCCGGGGTGTCGTTAATATCCAGCCCCACTACGGTTAAGCCCGCTTGCACCGCTACGCGCTCAGGCCGGCTTACCACCGCTGTTACCTGATGGCCGCGTGCCAGTGCTTCAGCAGTAATGGCCGAGCCGATAAATCCTGATGCGCCTAAAATGACTAATTCCATCCTGTTTTCCTCACAAGGTTGTTGTCTGAACAATTAATGTGACGACATTATGGCGGCTCGATTAACACAGAAAAATAGCTTAATATTAAAATCACTGTTTAATAAATTAAAACAATCATGCTAAAGCAAGCCGATTTAAATAGCCTGCAACTGGTGCAGCGCCTGGCGCAGGCCGGCAGCTTTACCGCCGCCGCCGAACAGCTGGGCTGCAGTAAAACTACCATTAGCCTGCAGTTAAAAGCGCTGGAGCAACACCTGGAGGTAGCACTGTTTCGCCGCACTACCCGCCAGCTCAGCTTAACCCGTGCCGGCGAACAGTTACTGCACGATTGCCTGCCACTGCTGGACCAGCTGCAACACGCGTTGCAGCAATTGCAAAGCAGCGACAAAGTATTACAGGGTAAGCTGGTATTAAGCGCACCGGAAGATTACACCAACCGCATATTGGCGCCCGCCGTAGTCGCCTTTATGGCGCGGCATCCGGCGTTAGAGGTAGAGTTTCGCAGCAGCGACCAGGTCAAAGACCTTATCAAAGAAGGTATCGATTTAACCATCCGCGCCGGTTGGTTAAAAGACTCCAATCAAACCGCACGCAAACTCGGCAGCTTTGAACAATGGTTACTGGCCGCCCCGGCCTATCTGGCAAAAGCCGGCACACCACAACATCCGCAGGATCTCACCAGCCATGCCTTTATTGCTTTTACACCGTTAAACCAGCCGCAGCAGTGGACTTTTAGCCACACTAACCCACACACAGGGGCAAAGCAGCAAGTTAGTCAGTATTTACAGGCACCGCTTAAAACCAGCTCTACCCATACTATTACTGCCTTAATGCTGGCCGGCGCCGGCCTTGGCATACTGCCCGACTACAGCGCCCGCGAGTTAGTTAACAGCGGGCATTTAGTCCGGCTATTGCCGGACTGGAGCTTAGCGCAAGCCGGTATTTACGCAGTATACCCACCAGGGCGCTTTCGCCCGGCACGGGTAACCGCCTTTGTCGATTTTTTGCAGCAGTATCAGCAAGTTTGACCGAATGAGCTTTAATCAGCAGTGGAAATTGGCTGTTAAAGGTCGGGTGTGTGCCAAATTTCTAATCTCTAGCAAAATTATCAGCGCTGTGAAGATATCCAGTTCACATCTGGTTACCGTCGTTGCCTGTTAGGCGGGTTAGCTAGCATAGTTGTCAGCTGTACCTATAAGTTATTGTAAGTTCTAAAGAAGCCGTGTAGTGTTCTGTACATTAAATTTACAAAGGCAGGTTGCCCCGTGTTTAACTACGGATCGATTCGCCTAATAAGCGTTAAGAGTCATGGAGGATGTATGAACACCGAAATACTTATTGAACGTGTTGAAGAGTTAATCACCTTAGGTAACAACGTTCTCAAGACGGAAGCTCAAAGTGGACAATTTATTAGAGTAGATCTGGTCTTGTTCTATCAATTCAGAGCTGCGTCAATGTCATTTATACTCAAATTATTTGGTCTGACTCATCCATATTTCACGGATTTCTCCGAAAAAGTAAGTGATGCTCAGCCATCTACAACCAAGCGTGGGATCGGGATATTATCAGCTGTAAAAGGTGAAATAGAAAATGGCTGGTTAACCACAACAAGGGGCTTAATCTCGGCAGACATTTTCGCAGATTTTCTCGAAATGGCGGAACACCAGCTTAATGAAGGTTATAAAGACCCAGCAGCTATACTTGCCGGAACTGCGTTGGAACAACATTTAAGGATACTGTGTAAAACTCATCAAATAGATGTTGAAATTGAACGCAATGGTAAGCTGGTGCCGAAAAAAGCAGATGTTGTAAATGCGGACTTATGTAAGACTGGTGTTTACAACAAAATCGATCAGAAAAACGTTACTTATCTGCTTGGCATTCGCAATAACGCGGCTCACGGTGAATTTGAACAATATGACTCAAAGCAGGTTGAGTTAATGATAGTCTCAATATCTGACTTCATTGGCCGAACGAATGACACTTAACTCACTCGTCCCGCTCGCTGTGACGCAAAAACGGCGCGGCTTCGCCATGACCGCGCCGTTATTGGGGCGTATAGCAGTCCGAGTTAACTGAGAGCGATAAAATGACTGAAAAAAATATAGTTGAAGAGACTGCTAAAGCTTTAGGGCTAAAAGATCTTGCTCCAGAAATCTATAAAGACTTATTACAACCAGCAACTCGTGAAGTTGGAAAGGCGTTATTAACAACAGCCAAAACGGTCTCTATCGCTCTCGCACCTCTAGATGCAGTAAATTGGGGGTATCAACAAAGCAAGCAATGGCTTTCGGCTAAAGTGACCCAAAAACTCGCAAATATTCCCGTATCCGAAATCCAGCCACCGCCTATGAATATTGCTGGCCCAGCTGCACTTAATCTGTATTTTTCGTATGACCAAGAAGCACTAAGAAACATGTACGCACAACTCATTGCTTCGTCTATGAAAAAAAGTACATCAGGAAACGTACATCCGGCTTTCGTTTCAATAATTCAGCAGCTTTTACCTGGAGAAGCCATTTTGTTAGAAGTCCTATATAGAGAGGCTGGTTCGAATATCATTGGGGAAAGGAATCGTAGCAATTATTCTGGAGAAACAAATGCTGTTGAATGGGCGTCAAACATAATATTTGAAGTTTGTAAAAAGAGTAATTTAGTACTAGAGCTTGATTTTAACTCTAGTTTATTAAATTTAATGAGATTAAAACTAATAGATTTAGAATCCGAAAGTGAAGCAGAGTACGTTCCTGAATATGGAGATAGTAAAGGTATATACAGTCCCACAGTAAATTTACATATTACTGATTCTCTCGCTTTTACTGTGCTTGGAAATAGATTTGTTAGATCTTGTATCGAAATTGAGAACTGTAGATGAAAAGTGGCTGCATGCTGATAAACCCCGCCCTGCTAGGCTCTGTTTTTGGATTATTAGGGTCACCCATTAGCCTCTCGGAGTCAGATCAAAATTAACCTTACCGTTTGCTTATCGCTCATTGCCGCTTTGACGAAGCGCCGATATGCTCCGGCGGTACGGAGCACTTGCCGCTTGATATTTGCGATAGCCGCAACTTACCGCCTATCGCTTAAAAGCGTTAATCTGCGGCAATGGCTTTTATTCTCGCACTTTAAGCTCCATCACCACACCGTCGTTTTCATCTTCTTCGGTAACCACAAAGCCAAAGCGGGCGTAAAAATTGCGCATGGCATCATGGCCCGGCATATACAAAATAGAGATAATTTTACACTCGGGTATTTGGCTTATTTCTGCTATTGCCAACCGGGTTGCTTCAGTACCTATGCCCTGCCCCTGCAGTTTCAGGTCGACCATAAATTGGGCGATATAAAACTCATCCGGCAAGCCCTCTTCCAGCTCTTGATAATACTGTAAAAACCCCACTACCTGTTCGCCGCGGTAAATGGCTCGGTTTACGTAATGATCAAAAAAGTGTGATTCCGCTATCGACTCCGCATTTTGCGCAACATAGTCTTCTTGCTGCCGGCTTATTTGCAGGTTAATAACATCCAGCCAATTATCCTTTGTTACTTCGCGCAAACTAATTTCCACGTTATTTCCTTATTTTTAACAATCGCAGAGATTAATTGGGCCTTGCCGTGGGTTTTCAACTTCAGACAGAAAATTTAGTATGCCCATGCTTAGACAGCAGCGCCGTTAAATTATCAGGCCTTGCTGCTAGTGCGCGCCGCTGCGCCGCATATCCGGCAGCCAAATAGCTAACATACCCAGCAGCGGTAACCAGGCACACAATTTAAAGATATAAGTAATGCTGGTGGCATCTGCCAGCACGCCTAATACGGCGGCAGCAATGCCGCTAATACCAAACATTAAGCCGTAAAAAATGCCCGAGATCATACCGATGTTGCGCGGCACAAGCTCTTGGGCAAACACAATAATGGCCGAAAACGCCGAAGACATAACCAGGCCAATAAGCACTGTCAGCACTGCCGCGCCAAACAGGTTGCTGTAAGGTAACAGTAAAGTAAGGGGTGCCGCGCCGAGGATAGACACCCAGATCACCGGTTTGCGGCCTATTTTGTCACCTACCGGACCACCAATTACGGTGCCTACGGCAACAGCGGCCAAAAACAGAAATAAAAATAACTGCGAGTCGGCAACCGATACGGCAAACTTTTCAATCAGATAAAAAGTGTAGAAGTTACTCAGGCAGGTCATATACACGTACTTGGAAAACACCAGCAGCGCCAGTACCAGCAAGGCCTGTTTGGTTTGCCGTGCTGATAAACCGTTATCTGCAACCACACTGCTGCGTTTGGCCGCCGTAGCATGCGAGGCAATAACCCAGCGGCTAACGCGCTGCAGCACTATGATGCCGACAATAGCAAATAAACAAAACCAACCTATGCTGCCCTGGCCGCGCGGAATAATAATCAGTGCAGCAAGTAATGGCCCCAGCGCCGAACCGGCATTGCCGCCCACCTGAAACATCGCCTGCGCCAGGCCATAGCGGCCACCGGAAGCCATACGTGCCACCCTCGATGCCTCGGGGTGGAAGGTGGATGAGCCCAGGCCAATCATTGCCGACGCCAGCAGTAGCATGCCAAAGCTGTCTACCAGACTTAGCATGGCCAGCCCCAGCAGCGTAAACAGCATACCCAGCGGCAATAAGCCGGGTTTAGGGTGTTTGTCGGTATAAAAGCCTACGGCGGGTTGCAACAGCGACGCAGTAAGCTGAAAAATCAGCGTGATCAGGCCGATTTGGGTAAAACTGAGCAGATATTGCTGTTTTAACATCGGATAAATGGCCGGTAAAACCGCCTGGATCAGATCGTTTAGCAAATGCACAAAACTCACTGCGCCAACCACCGGCAGTGCCAGTGCCGCAGGTGCGGCAACCGCTAACGTAGCAGCGGCTTTATTAACGCCTGTCATAATTCTCCGGCGACGGCTTAATGTAAAGGGCAGCAACTATACACTATCGAAACATTTACCGAATAAGACCAGCGCCGGTTTGCTGCTGAGCTGCGATATCTGCCGCAAGCCGGGCACAAAGCAATATCAGTTTAATAACACCTTTGTTTGGGCCGGCTTAGCCATTGCTTCTTTTTCTGAACTGCGCGGCTTTGTAGCGGTTGCCACATAACGCCATACTGCACCAACGCCGCTTGTGGGCTTTAGTGCGATCATAAAACCACAAAATACAGTCCGGATGTTCGCACTGTTTAACCAAATCAATATTAGCCTCAACCAACAATAGCGCCACAGCTTCGGCTACCGGCCCCAGCAACGAGGCTATGGTTGTACCGCTGGCTATGCGCCGTAGCAGCGGCTTGCCTTCTTTATCTCGCTCTACATGCAGTGCACTGTGGTATGTATGCAGATAGGTATTTAACCCACTGATATCTTCTGACTTGCCCGCTTTAAATGCGCCAATAAGCTGCCTGGCAAGCGTTCGCAGTGCTTTGGCCTGTAGCAGTAATTCTCCCTTAGCAAATGCGCTGCTACCTGCGACAGGAAAAATGTTGTGTTGTGCCAGCCAGCGCAGTACATCCGCATCGCTGTGCCAGTATTCAACCGTCTTGTCGTCGTTACGCGCTTCGGTATTAAGCAAGTCCATCGCCAGGTGATCACCCAGCATGGGGGCGGCGTTCAGGTTGTCGTCGTGCGGTTGTGCAGAAGTAGCCATACAGTAACCCCTAAAAATTAATTTGACAGGTTAGCACAAATACACCAAACTTACACTATAACCACTAAATTACAACTTTACTGGTTACTAAATTAATCTCAAGCCAAACTATATGGAGCCATCATGACAACGCCAAAAATGCTGCTTGCCGCAGCAAGCTTAACCGCTTCTTTGTATGCCAACAGTGCAGAAAATCCGCCACAGGTGCACCACCAGACCATCGATATGCAGGGTGTAAAGCTGTTTTACCGCGAAGCCGGTTCAGTACAGGCACCTACGGTATTGCTGCTGCATGGTTTTGGTGCCTCGTCGTATATGTTCCGCCGGCTGATACCGCAACTGGCAACGAAATATCATGTTATCGCGCCGGACTTGCCGGGCTTCGGCCAGACAACCGTTAGCAGCGACGTTAACTTTACTTACAGTTTTGACAATCTGGCCACCGTTATAGATGCCTTTACCGTGGCGAAAAAGCTGGACCGTTATGCCCTGTATGTATTCGATTACGGTGCTCCGGTGGGCTGGCGCCTGGCAGTAAATAATCCGGAAAAAATCACCGCCATCGTTAGCCAGAACGGCAACGGCTACGAAGAAGGCTTAAGTGCCGGCTGGGCTGATATGCAAAAAGCCTGGGCTAATCCTACAGCGGAAAACCGTGAAGCACTGCGCCACTTTAATAACGCCGACATGCTGAAATGGCAGTACACTGAAGGCGTTACAGATACCTCGCTGATTGCGCCTGAAACCTACCAGTTGGCCCACTCAGCAATAGAGCGTATTGGCGTGGACGTACAGCTGGATTTGTTAGTCGACTACGGCAACAATATTAAGCAGTACAGCCGGCTGCACGACTATTTCCGCCGTTACCAGCCACCGCTGCTGGCTATTTGGGGCGAGAACGACCCGTTCTTCTTGCCGGCAGGCGCCAATGCCTTTAAGCGTGATAACCCCAACGCTGAGGTGCAATTCCTTAACACCGGTCACTTCGCCATTGAAACACACGGCAATGAAATCGCCGCCGCCATGTTGGCGTTTCTCAACCGCAGCATCACACCTTAACCGGCGAGCTGGTATGTCAGCAGATTTTACCCATAAGATCTGCCGGCAACATCAAAGAAATAGCTGTTGTGCCGCTATGGTTACTGCTGCCATCCTGGTGTACGCCTGTGCTAACATGCCAAACACTGATAACCGCTTGATGATACACACGCTTTGCTGAACTTTTTCCCGCCAAAACAAAAGCAGGTGCTGTTAATTGCCCTGCCGATGATTGCCTCTAACCTGACAATACCGCTGCTGTCGCTGGTAGACACTGCCGTGGTGGGCCATCTTGACCATGCCTGGTATTTAGGTGGCGTGGCGCTGGGTAGTAGTGTGATTAGCCTGCTGTTTTTACTGCTGGGCTTTTTGCGTATGAGCACCACCGGTTTAACGGCACAGGCGTTTGGCGCTGCTGATAAACCGGCCATACGCAGCGGCTTGCTGCAAGGGGCGATAGTAGCGCTGGCATTAGCATTGCTGTTGTTACTGCTGCATCCTGTGGTGTGGCCGCTGGTGCAATGGTTCAGCGCGGCCGGCAGTGACGTATTGCAACAGGCGGGGATTTATTTTCATGTCCGCATCTGGAGCGCGCCGGCGGCTTTGCTGAATATGGTGCTGCTGGGCTGGTTTTTAGGCCTGCACAATGCCCGATACCCCATGTGGCTGCTGTTACTGGGCCAAAGTATTAATATCGTGCTGGATATCGTGTTTGTGTTGGGGCTGGGCTGGAACGTTGCCGGTGTGGCCGCCGCCTCGGTAATTGCCGATTACAGCACGCTGCTGGTTGGCCTGGTGCTGGCACGGAGGGTATGGCAGCAGCAAAAGCTTGGCGCGCTAAGCCGGTTAAGCCTGCCGCAACTTAGCGGTTATGGCCGCCTGTTTGCGCTTAACCGCGATATTTTTATCCGCAGCCTGTGCCTGCAACTGGTGTTTGTGTTTATTGCCTTTCGTGGTGCCGCCTTTGGCGACAACATTGTGGCGGCCAATGCGGTGCTGATCACGTTTTTAATGCTGGTGTCTTACGCGCTGGATGGCTTTGCCTATGCTGCTGAAGCGATGACCGGCAAAGCGGTAGGCGCAAAAGATCACAACGAATTGCATCAGTTGTTTGCCATACTGGCACAGTGGGGCCTGCTGCTGGGTATAGTGTTCAGCCTGCTGTTTTGGCTGGGCGGCCCGGCATTAATCAGCGTGCTTACCTCTATCGCTGTGGTGCAAACTACCGCAGAGCTTTACCTGCCCTGGCTGATAGCCCTGCCCTTACTGGCGGTATGGAGCTACCTGTTGGACGGTATTTATATCGGTGCCACCCAAGGGCGCGCTATGCGTAACAGTATGCTGTTATCCTTCGGCGGTTTTGCCCTGTGTTACGCCCTGACACAAAGTGCCGGTAACCATGCCCTATGGCTGGCGCTGTGCGTATTTATGTTACTGCGCGGCCTGACACTGGCGTGGCCCCTATACCGGCGCACAGCGACGGTATTGTTTAAATAAGAAGCTCCGCCGTGGTACGGCGATATTGTTTGAATCTACACCCGGTGCTTTTAAAAACTAAAACGGTGCCGGGTATTGCTGTAAAAACAGCGCAATATCGTCCTGCATAGCCGGGGTTAATTGCAGTGTAAAAGCCGCAATATTTTGCTCTAACTGGGCCATGGCTGTAGCGCCGATAATGGTCGAGGTAACACCCTCTACCTGATTAACCCAAGCCAGTGCCAGGCTGGTGGCTGCCACCTTGTGGCTGCTGGCCAGCCCGGTAAAGGCAGCGATGGCGTTGTTGGATTGCGGCGTATCACGGAATAAACCATTGCGCTGCAGCATGCTCCAGCGCGTGCCCTGCGGCCGCGCGCCGGCCAAATATTTGCCGCTTAACGCACCACCGGCCAGTGGTGACCAGGGTAAATAAGCAATATTCTCATGCAGGCATTGCTCAATTAAATACGGCCAGTCTTTTGTGTGCAGCGGGCTGAACTCGTTTTGGATTGACACCATGCGCGGCAGCTTATACTTAGCACTTAACTGCAAATATTGGCTGATACCCCACGGCGTTTCGTTAGACAAACCACAGAAGCGGATTTTGCCGGCTTTCACACAACTGTCCAGCGCCTGCAGCAAGCCCAACATTTGTTCGGTTTGTTCAGCGCTGTTAATGTCGCTAAAACCAATGCGGCCAACACGATGCTTACCAAAATGCGGTGACACCCGGTTAGGCCAGTGCAACTGGTACAAATCGAGGTAATCGGTTTGCAGTCGCGCTAACGAATCATCTACTGCTTGCAGCAGGGTTTGCGGTGTCATATCGCCGCCACCGCGTATATAGGCCAGGCCGCTACCGGCCATTTTGCTGGCCAGCACAATATTACTGCGCTGCGCACGGTTACGGCTTAACCAGTTACCGATAATCCGCTCGGTGGCACCATAGGTATCGGCTGTGGGCGGAATGGCATACATTTCGGCAGTGTCGATAAAATTAACGCCTTGTGCCAGGGCATAATTCAACTGCGCATCGGCATCGGCCTGCGTATTCTGGCAGCCCCAGGTCATAGTGCCCAAACACACCCTGGACACCTTAAGCTTACTGCTGCCCAATACAGAATATTGCATACTCACCTCTTGCTCTGACAATGTGCCGGCACCTTAGCGAAATAGCGCGGGGCAGGCAACACAGTGGTAAAAATTACCTGAATGTAAATAAAAGCATGAAATTTATGCTTTGCGTGTTTGGCAACCAGCTAAACCCAGCCCGTTACACTATGACTGACGAGAAAATTTTTAATCAAATTAAATCAAAACTTTAGCACATAAATACTGCTATCATTTTCAGCTATCGCCACAGTATGGCCCATATGCTGCAGCGTAGTAATTGTCCTGTTGCCCGGACGTGTTCACCAGCGGTTTGCCACTAAAGGTAACCGTTATCGTTTTACTTATTAAGGAGAACCTTACTATGGCACAGTTAAATACCCCGCAAATGAAGCATGCCAGCGATATTATTCAGGTATTAAACAGCGGCATTGAGTTTTACCGCGATGCTAAAGAAAAAGTTGACGATCAACAACTGGCACAGTTTTTTGACCGTATGCTAAATGCCCGCCGCATGGTTAAAGAACGCTTACAACCTTTTGTCGTGCAGGAAGATGGCAAGCGTGAAGACGGCTCAGCTTTTTCAGTTGAAGCGCGTAAAGTGTATACCAAAGTAATTGGCGCAATATCTTCTGACAAAAATCACACCTACATCAGCCAGCTGGAAGAGGTAGAAGATAAAACGCTGGATGAACTGCGCATAGCGCTGAAAGATAACCAGCCACCACAATACGAAGCCGCGTTATTGCAATCTATGGCAACCATGCAGGAATGTCATGATGAAATGCGGGCACTGAAAAAAAGCACCCGCCATTAAGCTGATGACTGCCTGGTGTTAATTCACCAGGCAACCGGCGCAGTGTCTGTTAATCTGTGGTCGCGGTTACATTTGCGCCGGTTACACTGTTCTCAGCAAAGCTGACAACCAGCTCTACCCTGCGGTTAGCAGCACGGCCCTGTACGGTAGTGTTATCTGCTATCGGCTCTGCCGGGCCGCGGCCCTCTGCAACCAATTGTGTAGCTGGCAGGCCCTGCTGCTGTAAAAACGTCATCACCTGCTCTGCCCGCTGTTGTGACAAGGTGTTGTTGTACGCCAGCCGGCCTGAGCTATCGGTATGGCCAAGTACAGTAAGATGTTGATAGTTAATGCCGTCTAAAGCGCTGATTACTGCAGTGAGCTGACGTTGCAGTTCGTCGCTAAGCCCGGCACCGTCATGAGAAAAGGCAGTAACACCGGGAAAAGACACTTTAAGCAGATGTTCTGCCGGTGTTGAAAGCGCAATACCGTCGGCCGGCTGTAACCTGGCACTAAACAGGGTTTGCGCTCTTGCTGAGTCGGCATTTGCGGCTACGCTGGCCGAACTGTTGTTGTCAGAGGTAGCAACACAGCCTGTTGCCAATAACACAGCAAAAACTACTGTAAAAAAAGCTAAAGTGCGCAAAATTGATACTCCGCTATTCAATGTTAAATAATTGCAGCACACTTTAAAGCTTTTATTTGAGCAAATAAACACCTTTTATTAACAATAAGTGAAATTAAGCTGCTGTAGCCGATTGAGTTACTTATCTTGCTGCTGCGGTGCTTCTTTTGCGGCCGCGTTAGCATGAAATATTGCAATCGCCTTATTCAGCCGCTGCAGAATATCCGGTTGCACTGCCAGATAGCTGTTACTGACATAAAAACCAAACGGCAAGCTTATTTCCTGCTGAATGTTGTAGCGCGATTCGTCCAACTGTTGCCTGGCGATAAGGGCACGGGCGACACTTGAGGGCAACATAATGGCATCTACGCGGTTAAAATCCAGCAAGTTAAATAAGCCGTGAATGTCGTTAGTACCGGCGGTGATCTTATAGTTATGCTGCTCCAGCCAGGAGAACACATTACTGTTCATTTGTGCCGACACCAGCGCATTTTGCTTAAATTTAGCGCTGCCCGGGCTAATTTCAGTGCGTTCTTTCAGCCAAACCCAGCTCCAGTCGGTGATGATCACCGGCGCAGAAAAGCGTGCAACTTGGTTACGCCCGGCATTTTCAGTTGCCAGAAAAAATACATCTATCAACTGGTTTTGCATATCAACCAAAGCACGGCCGAAATTGGGTACAGGCTGCAGCTGATAACGCAGCCCGGCTTCAGCCATAATGGCCACAAAGGCATCGTAACCGGGCCCACTGAACCCGTCCTCTGCCAGCACGGTATAAGGCGGATAATCCGGTATGGCAATGCGCAGCGGTTTTATTTCAGCGCTGCACAGCGCCGTGCTCAAGCACAGTAAAACCCAACTCAAAAACAGCTTCATTTACCACAACCCTGTATTAGTTATCCCTAAACCGCTACGTCTGCTGATATGTTAACAAGTAAATATCGCCCGGAACACGCCGGAATGCAATTGCTGCGGGTTGGTGAGGCGGCAATGATATTGCAGTTTTGCGGTCAATGCATTATGGTTGCCCCATGCAAACTTACCTTAAGCTTAAGGCACTAAACTGCAAAGTTTACTGCCGGCACAATACCGCTATCGCCTGCCATTCCTAGGCCGGTTTTGCCCTGCGCGAAACCGGCGTAACACCTGCTTATCACCCATACCATTTTTATCTGTGTAATGCGGAGCTGTAATGTATTTTTGCTACCCGAAACAATCCAACAAGATTGTTGCCTGCACTATTGCCCAATTGGCCTGCCGGCAATTATTTCCGCTGACCGCGCTGCAACTGAGCCACATGTTGCATGCTATTGCCGACAGCAAAAATCAAAGCCGGCTGAGCTGCAACGGCTGTATTCGCCCGGGCAGTACGGTTGAACTGCAAAACCTTGACACCGGCGAGCGTGGCTGGCTGCAACTGGTTAATCCGGCGCAAGCGGATTTTCACAAAGGCCGCATTTCGTTGTTATCACCACTGGGCTGTACCTTGCCGGGTAAAACGGCTGACACCGTTATCTCACTGCAACTGTTAGGTTGCACCCTGCGCTTTCGCATACTCACTGTGCTTTACGTTAAACACACTGTTAAGCACGACACATCAACGAGCTTAAAATAAAGGAGCTGACAATGAAAACCCCCGATATCGTTCTGTCCACTACCGATTACGACCGGCTGGATGCCCTGCTTGCCAACCTGAGCGCTGACAGCGTTGGCTATGACACCTTAAGCCAGGAGCTGGAGCGCGCCAGTGTGGTGGCTCCGGAGCAACTGCCGGCCAATGTGATCAGCATGAATTCCAGCGTACGTTTTCGCTTAGGCAACGGCAAAATAAGCACCTTAACCCTGGTATACCCGAAAGACGCCGGCCAAAGCGGTAATACTATTTCGGTGCTGGCGCCGGTAGGTTGTGCCTTACTTGGCTTGAAAACCGGCGATAGCATTAACTGGCCTTTACCCGGCGGTGATATGTCGACTATTACCGTGGAAGACGTGGTATACCAACCGGAGCGCGAAGGCGCTTACCATCGCTGAGCTGCTACGCTGCGGTTATGCTGCTAAGCCCGGCCGCAGCATAGGCATAACCGCAGCGGCAATGTTACACTAGCGCGGTTGTCAGATGATATCCCGATAAAAACTTAACCTGCAGAGTAGTCTATGCGCTTGTTTATTCGTTTATTTTTCCGCTTTATTCGCCTGATCTTAACGCCGTTTATGCTACTGGCAGAAAAGCTTACTACGCCCAAAGCCATAGTGCGCAGCCAGGCAGAACAACAAGATATCGATGCCGCCTGCCGGCAACTGGCACTGTATCAATTCAGTGCTTGCCCGTTTTGCATCAAAGTACGCAAAGAAATGGCACGGCTGGGGCTTAATATCAGCAAACGCGATGCGCAGCATAATCAGCAATACCGTAGCGAGCTTGAAACTGCCGGTGGCAAGATAAAGGTGCCCTGCCTGCGCATTGAAACAAGCGCCGGTGATACAGAATGGCTGTATGAATCGACGGCTATTATCGCGTATTTACAACAACGTTTTGAGCAAAGCCCGGCTAAGGCATAGCGGTATCTGCCGCGAAATAATCCTGCTTCGCAAAACAGCTTAACTGCTATAGAATGCGCCACCCTAAATTGTGCCTGCGCACGTTGTAACAATGGTTATGCAGCAATGATGTCGTCCAATGCGTTATACACGGATTTATCCGGCTACTATGATTTAATGTGCTGCGACATCAACTACCCGGCGCAGAGCAATACCGTACACCGCTTAAACCGTTTGCTGGGTAACGGTGGCAATAACCATCTTGATTTAGCCTGCGGCACCGGGCCGCATATCCGCCACTTTATCGACTATGGTTACCACAGCAGCGGGCTGGATATAAACCAGCCTATGCTGGATTTGGCCAAAGCCCGCTGCCCGCAAGCCAACTTTATGCTGCAAAATATGTGCAGCTTTACGCCGGATAAACCGGTGGATTTAATTACCTGCTTTTTATATTCAATTCATTACAATCAGAATATTGCCCTGTTGGCGCAATGCATTGCCAGTGTTTATGCCGCCTTAACCCCGGGCGGGGTATTTTGCTTTAACGCGGTAGATAAAGACAAAATTTGTAACCACAGCGCCGTGCGCCACAGCACTGTGCACGACGACAGCTATTTTGTATTTGAATCGCTGTGGCATTACCGCGGCGATGGCGAGCAACAAGCACTGCGGCTGAGCATCGCAAAAACCAACAGCGGCAATACTCAGCTGTGGCAAGACGAACACTCCATGGTAGCCGTCAGTTTTGCACAGTTACAGGCGCTGTTAAGCCCTTATTTTGACGTGCATATGCTGGCGCACGACTACGACAAAATATCCCCCTGGGACACCACTTCCGGCAATGCATTATTTGCCTGTGTAAAACGCTGATTGCTATCGTCACTTTCTGCCGCGTTTAATAGCCCGGCAGCGTGTTACTTGCAAAACATGGCAACGGACTACTTAGCGCGACATTACAGTTTTTGTCACCGAAATGACCGGCCCTCATAGCGATTTATAATAGTAAAGCCGGAGGTGCAGTGGCACCTCCTGCTTTAAGCGGCTAATCAGTTCAAACCAGCTTTAGTTAAACCAAAAGCCGCATCTTGCGAGCCAGGCTGCATCAATGCCAAAATCTGCATCCGGTTCCAAAAGTTAATCAGGCCAATGCTGTAGGTCAGTTCAGACATTTCTACATCGGTGAAATGCTCTTTTGTGGCCGTGTACAGCTCGTCGCTGACACCGGTATCCGGCAATTTTGTTAACGCTTCGGTTAACGCCAGGGCGGCTTTTTCTTTGGCGTTAAATAGTGGTGATTCGCGCCAGATAGCCACATGGTAAATACGCAATTCACGCTCGCCTTTAATTTTTGCCTGTTTGATATGCATATCCAGACAAAAGGCACAGCCGTTTAACTGCGATGCACGAATATCGATCAGGCTTTTGATCAACGGATCAATTGAGGTTTTGTAAGCTGCCATGCTGGCATCCATCAACGCCTTGGTTAAAGCCGGTGTGGTTTCAAAGTGGTTTAGTCTTGTAGTCATGGTAATTACTCCGGTGTTTAAGGTTAAGTTAAGCGGGTAACATGTTGACGAGCAGATCAGCAGCAGCGATAGCCTCCGGTACCGCTGCTGTTTTAGTTAATGGATGATGGGTACCGTCGACCCGGATAAAACGCACATCGGTAATGCCGATGTAACGCAAAGCTGTGGTGATATAAGGGGTAAACTGGTCGTCCGCTTCAGTGGGCCAGCCAATAAGAGGTGTGCCGTTAGCCAGCACAACAAAAACTTTTTTATCAGTTACCAGGCCGACTTTTTCGCCTTCGGCGGTAAAAGCAAAGGTGCGACCGGCGCGGGTAATATGGTCAAACCAGGCTTTTAATACTGACGGCAGGCCTAAATTCCACATTGGTGATGAGATCAGCAGCGTATCGTGTGCCAGCAATTGATCTACCAGTTGTTCTGATAACGCTAAAGCTTGCCGTTGCTCTGCGCTACGTTCTTCGGCTTTAGTCAAAAATGCACTGACAGTTAACGCATCCAGATGTGGCAGCGGTTGCTGTGCCAAATCCAGTACCGTTTCGGTCAAAGCCCGGTAGCGCTGATTTAATTTGGTCAACAGGTGGTTGGCAACGATTCTGGACGCCGAGCCGGTTAAGTTCGGGCTGACTTTAATATGTAACAGTTTCATACATTCTCCTGGCAAAGCCTTTGGCAATTGGGGCTTGCTGTGTCGTTCTGATGTGCAAAGTCTAGCCTTTCATGCCATATTTGAAAGATACAAAAACAATGTATTTAGGTAGGACATAATGACCGGCTATCAGGCAATTTATCAGCGCTATAAACAGCAAATCTTAAGCGGCAACCTGAAACCGGGCGAAAAAGTACCGGCTATCCGCGTACTGGCGGCAGATCTTGGCGTTGCGAAAAAAACAGTGGAAACGGCCTATAACATTTTGATTGGCGAAGGATATCTAGTCAGCAAAGGCGCGCGCGGCACTCAGGTTAACCCGGATTTGCAGCTGAACATTGCCAGGGTGGCGATAAGCACGCCGGTTGAAGATAGCAAATTGCAGCAATTAATTGATTTGCGCGACAACCCCGGTTTTTTCCGGCTGGGCATTCCGTCACTGGATGAATTTCCGTATAAAAAGTGGTTGCTGCTGTCAGGTAAAGCCATCCGGGCGATGCGGCCCGAACAAATGCTGACACCGCCGGTAATGGGCCACCCGCCGCTGCGTGAAGCTATTGCTAACTACGTTAATATCTCGCGTGGTCTGAATTGCAATGCCAGCCAGATTTGTATTACCAGTGGCTACAAACACAGTATCGCGCTGATTTTACAGGCACTGGCGACACGACAAGATAAAGTCGTATTTGAAGACCCCGGATACTTTTTCGGCCAGAAGCTGTTAAAACGTATTGTTGAAAACCTGCACTACGTGCCGGTTGACCGCCAGGGACTGAATATCGGTTATTTGCTGCAGCACCATCAGGATACCCGCTTTGTCATTACCTCCCCGGCACACCACAGCCCGCTGGCGGTTACGTTGTCACTGCCAAGGCGGCAGCAGTTATTAGACTGGGCGCAAAACCAACGTGCCTGGATAATAGAAGATGATTACGACGGCGAATTTCATTACACCAAAAAAGTGCTGCCTGCGCTAAAGAGCCAGGACGCGGCCGACCGCGTAATTTATGTTGGTACCTTTAGCAAAACCATTATGCCGGCCATGCGCATCAGCTACATAGTGCTGCCCAAAGCGCTGATCAATCGCTTTCATGAAACAGCAGAAATTGTTGAAACCAGCCTGCCGCTGTTACCGCAGCAAATTCTCAGCCGCTTTATTGCTGAAGGACATTTTTTTAAGCACTTAAAAAAGATGCGCACGCTGTATCAGGCGCGCCGGCAAATGGTATTAAACGCCTTACAGCAGGTATACCCAACACAGTTTTATGTCGAGCTAACTGACGGCGGGATGCACATAGTGGCTTTTTTAACAAGCGGTAGCCAGGACGAACAATTAGCCGAAATATGGCAGCAACACCGGTTGTTAGTTTTTCCGCTGTCGGTATGGTACGCCGGCAACAGCAAACGCTATGGTTTGGTGATCGGTTATACCAATATTAAATCAGAGCAGGAAGCCATTGATGCCTTACGCCTGCCCTACCAGCAAACGATAGCGCTACTTGGCGGGTAGCATCGCTGCACTATAGCCGTTGGCTAACGGCAGGTATTTGCTTAGCTTTGACAACTTGTGCTAACTCCAACATATGGTTACAATGCAAATGATAACAATTAGCATTAACATATAAAGGAGTTTCCGCTTGCGCTATCATCCGCTTTTCACTTATGCCTGTTCCGTTAACCCAACTGTTGCAGCACCCGCCTCACGGCCTGACAGTACAACCGGCTCTGCTTTTCGTCCACTGCCGCTGGCGTTAGCGGTTGCTCTGGCGGTTTCGCCGCTCAGTACTCTGGCTGCCACAACAAACGGGCAGGAAGACACACAACAAACTGACTCTTCAGTTGAAACCATCCGTGTTACCGGTAAAAGGTTGTTGGAAAGCACGCCTACCCGCATGCCGCTTACTGCGCGGGAAATACCGCAGTCTGTCAGTGACGTGTCTGCCGAACTGATGGCAGCCGCTAATATGATTGATATCAATGATGTAATGATGAACGTGCCAGGCGTAAATGTTACCTTGTACGACACCCAGCGCCCGTTGTACTTTGCCCGCGGTTTTCAAATCACTGATTTTCAGGTTGACGATATTCCGACTTACAGCGGTAACACTAACCAGGAGTACGACACCGCGCTGTACGAGCGCGTTGAGGTGATCCGCGGCGCCAACGGTTTATTCTCCGGCGTCGGCTCACCCTCAGCTACGGTAAATTTACTGCGTAAACGGCCGGGTAAAGAGCTTGCCGCGTCGTTGTCGGCCAGTATTGGCTCCTGGCAGATGCGCCGCGCAGTGGCTGACGTGAGTACGCCGCTAACGGCAGATGCATCTGTACGCAGCCGGTTAGTAATAGCCGGGTTGGATGCCGACAGTTTTCGCGACCGCTACCGGGAAAAGAAACTGGCCGGTTTACTAATTACCGAAGCCGATTTAACCGACAGCACCACGCTAACTGTAGGTGTGCAAGGCCAGGACAATAAACCGGAAGGCACTATTTGGGGCACCATACCCATTTTTGCCGCTGATGGCAGCGAGGCTAACCTGCCGGTATCTGCCAGCTATGCGCCGACATGGACCCACTGGCAGCGCAACAGCTATACGCTGTTCAGCGATATCAGCCACCGTTTTGACAATAATTGGCACCTCAAAGCCGCTATTAACCAAACCAAAGGCGAAGTGTCCAGTTTGCGGGTGTATGCCAGCGGCTTTCCGGATCCCACTGATGGCAGCGGTTTAACCCTGCTGGCCGGTGTAGGTGCCGGCGAAGATACCCGCAACAGTTTTGATGTTTATCTTACCGGCAGTTATCTGCTGTTGGGCCGGGAACACGATTTAATCGCCGGAGCCTCAGTATCGGAACTGGAAGCCGAAACTACGCTATTCAGTTCAGTAGCCGACTGGTCTTACGCTGTTCCGGATGCATGGCACTATGATGGCACAGCACCAATGCCGCAATACAGTGAAACCGGAGCCTACCGTTTGGCCACGACCAAACAGCACGGTGTTTACCTGGCTAACAGATTCAGGCTGCATGACAACTGGTCACTGGTAGCCGGTGCACGTCTCAGCAGTTGGCAAACCGCGACAGACAACTTTGATACCGGCGGCCAATATACCGCCACCAGCGGCGCCTATAAAGTCAGCAATGAAGTAACACCTTATGTTGGTTTAATTTGGGATCTGTCGCAGCAGCATAGCTTGTATATCAGCTACACCGACATTTTCAGCCCGCAAAACTACAAGGATAAAGACAACAACTTACTTGCACCGGTGCTGGGTGAAAACCTTGAACTGGGCGTTAAGAGCAGTGTATTTGACGGCCAGCTGTCGGTTAATGCTGCTGTTTTCAAAACCAGGCAAGACAACTATGCGGTGCGTGACCTGAGCCAGCCGGAAAACAGCCTGCCGGATGGCAGTTCGGCTTACCGCGGCGTTAACGGCACAGAAAGCAGCGGTTTTGAGATCAGCGCCAGCGGCCATGTATTTGCCGGTTGGCTGCTGAATGCCGGCTACAGCTATGTCGATACCAAGCGCCATGCTAACGATAAAATTTGGACCAACCTGCCGAAGCACTCAGCGCAGCTGTCAACGCATTATCAGTTCAGCGGCAGTCTGGCTAAGTTAATGCTGGGTGGTGGCTTTAACTGGCAGGGCGAAACCGTTGGCTATGGTGTAAGTCATCCGACAGAAACTGCCGGCGTTACCTATACCCAGGATGCCTATGTGCTGGCCAACTTGTTTGCCAGTTGGCAGTTTAACGACAAACTCAGCAGCACCTTAAGCGTAACCAACCTGTTTGATAAGGAGTACTGGGCCAACATTGATTACGCTAACTACGGCAAGCCACGCCAGCTAACCCTGAGCGTACGCTGGCAATATTAACCCCTGTAATATGCGGGCAGCGCCGGTTGCCCGCTTAGTTTAGCGGCAAAACAGCTTAATTTTTCCACATTCTAACAATACACTACATTTTCTTTGTTGCCGTAGCATCAGACACAATACAGACTGGTTAACGCGTACTTTTCACCGTAGACTGATTACGCCATGCTCAACCGGGGTGCTGAAACGATGCTGAAATTGTCTGCCTTATTACTTTGCCTGTTTAGCGTTTATCCGTTACATGCCAAACAGCAACTACGCTGGTGTGCCTGGGAGTTTCCCGGCAATGTTAATTTTGATAACAAGGCCAAACAAGCACAGGGAGTATCAGTTGATTTTATGCAGGAAGTGGCACACCGTGCCGGATTTGAGCTGTTGATCAGTAAAGCCACGCCGCCGGTTCGCTGCCTGAAAGAGCTAAGCGACGGCAACAGTGATCTGGTGATCAACATCATTAAAAGCGGCGACGGCAGGCCGGAAATTGACTATCTGCCTTATGGTGCACGTCAGCCGGACAAAGTGTATTTATCTGCCAGCGATAACCGCCGTCTGGACCAGGTGGCGGCATTGTCTACCATGACGCTGGCGGCGATACGCAACTACGGTTTCCACCCTAAAGTAAAACACATTGTTGATGCCATGCCGGCGGCACAAGTTATACGGGTTAATTCAGTATATTCAGCGCTTGAAGTGGTTGCCAAACAACGGGTAACGGCGGCATTACTGCCCCCCACCCAAGTCGCTGCTGTGCTGCAACAGCACCCGGAGCTTGCCAGCCAAATAAGGGCCGTTAGTTTCCCGGTAAATATTGTTGAACCGCAGCCGGTGTATATTGGCCTGGCTAAACGCTGCCAATGCCCTCAGCTTGCGCAAGCTATCCGGCACAGTCTTGCCGCTATGAGTGAAGATGGCACAACCAAACGCATCATGGGCGACAGAGTCATCGAGTTTACCGATTAACACCATCGCTTTAATTCACATCAATCAATCAGCTTCTTACTATACTCTTGTTGCGGTTATTTAGTTAAGTGCCTGATGCATCACCGCATCAGCGCCGCAGATAACAACAAAACGTTAACTAAAAGGAAGCTGACAATGAATAGACAAACTTTTAAAACCAGGGCGCTGGCCGGCATGATAAGCATGTTGCTGGTATCCGGTGCCGCCTTTGCCAGTGATAAAACCATGACCAAGCCAGCCGGCGCTTCAGGCCAGGGTAGTACTCAGCAAGGTGCCGTAAGAACTAATCAATTTTGGTGGCCGGACCAACTTAATCTGTCGGCACTGCGCGATCACGATGCCCGCTCGAACCCTTACGGTCCCGATTTCAATTATGCCGCCGCGTTTAACAAGCTGGACCTGGACAAGGTAAAGCAGGATATCAACGCGCTGTTAACCCAATCACAAGACTGGTGGCCGGCCGACTTTGGTAACTATGGCCCGTTCTTTATCCGTATGACCTGGCACAGCGCCGGTACTTACCGTACCCTGGACGGCCGCGGCGGTGCAGGTGGCGGTCAGCAACGGTTTGAGCCACTGAACAGTTGGCCCGACAACGCCAGCCTGGATAAAGCCCGCCGCCTGTTGTGGCCGGTAAAACAACAATATGGCGAAGCGCTGTCATGGTCAGATCTAATGGTACTGGCCGGCAATGTCGCACTGGAGAACATGGGCTTTAAAACCTACGGCTTTGCCGGTGGCCGTGCTGACGACTGGGAACCGGATATGGTGTACTGGGGGCCGGAAGTTGAAATGCTGGCCAGCGATCGTGAAGATAACAACGGTAAGCTGCAACGCCCGCTGGGCGCCACCCACATGGGGCTGATTTACGTCAACCCTGAAGGGCCCAAAGGCGTACCGGACCCAATGGGCTCGGCGAAAAATATCCGTGTTGCCTTTGAGCGTATGGCCATGAACGATGAAGAAACCCTGGCGTTAATTGCCGGTGGCCATACCTTCGGTAAAATGCACGGTGCACACAAACCGGCAGATTGCGTCGGCGCAGAACCTGCTGCAGCCGGTATTGAAGAGCAAGGCCTGGGCTGGAAAAACAAATGCGGTAAAGGCCACTCAGAAGATACCGTTACCAGCGGTTTAGAAGGCGCCTGGACTCAAGCGCCAACCCAATGGACATCCTTGTATTTAAGCAACCTGCTTAACTTTGAATGGAAACAAACCCGCAGCCCTGCCGGTGCCATTCAGTGGATCCCAACCGATGAATCACTGCATAAAATCGTACCGGATGCTCATGTTAAAGGCAAGTTTAATGCGCCGGTGATGACAACAGCCGACTTAGCACTGAAGTTTGACCCGGAATATCGCAAAATCGCCGAGCGCTTCCTGGCAGACCCGGAAGAATACCGCTTAGCCTTTGCCAAAGCCTGGTACAAGCTGACCCACCGCGATATGGGGCCACCACGTAACTTTTTGGGTAAAGAAGTACCTAAAGACGTGTTGATTTGGCAAGATCCTATCGACGAGAAAACCCAATCCACCATTAAAGCCGGTGATGTTAAAGCCCTGAAAGCAAAAATTTTGCAATCCGGACTTAGCGTTCCTGAGTTAGTGCGTGTTGCCTGGGGCTCAGCTGCCAGCTACCGTGACACCGATATGCGTGGCGGTGCCAACGGTGCCCGTATTGCGTTAGCGCCGCAAAAAGACTGGGCGGTTAACAACCCGGTCGAAACCGCTAAGGTAGTTAAAGCCTTAAGCGCTATTCAGGCTGATTTTAACAACAGCAGAAGAAAAGTATCACTGGCCGATTTAATTGTGCTTGGTGGTGCGGCGGCAATTGAAAAAGCAGCCAAAGACGCCGGTTATACGGTAACAGTGCCCTTTACCCCGGGCCGCGGTGATGCCACTCAGGACATGACAGACGTTAATGCGTTCAGCCTGCTTGAGCTGACGGCTGACGGTTTCAGAAACTACTTCGACGCGGCAGCAAGCTACAAATCGCCGACAGAGATGCTGGTAGATAAAGCTGACCAACTGGACCTGAGCGTACCGGAAATGACCGTGCTGGTAGGCGGTTTACGCGCACTGGATGCCAACTATCAGGGCGCGAAACACGGTGTGTTCACCGCTAAGCCAGGTACGCTGAATAACGATTTCTTCGTTAACCTGCTGGATATGTCCACAGTGTGGAAGAAATCAGCGACCGACGGCGTATACGAAGGTTTTGACCGTGCATCAGGCAACAAAAAATGGACTGCCACTTCTGTTGATTTGGTTTTCGGCTCAAACTCTGAACTGCGCGCCGTAGCTGAAGTGTATGCTTTTGATACGTCAAAGAAAAAGTTTGTTGACGACTTTATCAAAGCCTGGACCAAGGTAATGAACCTGGACCGTTAACCCCGGCCCCGCAAACCAAAGCGCTGCTACCTGACAAGGTGCAGCGCTTTTTTACTTACGGCAACAGCCTGGGTCGGCTTACTCTGTTGCGACAGCCGCGTCAGGTTTCCTGTGTGATCTGAGTTAATTGCATATAACACGCCTGCTCGCCATGATAACCGGCCAGCGCAGTTATCGCGCTATCCGACAATTGGTTAACCACAGCAAAACCATGGCGTTGCCAATACGGCACCGAGCCCTGCACCGCCACCAGCGCCAGTTTTGTCAGCCCCAGGCTTAACGCATGCTGCTTTGCCTTTGCCAGTAACCGGCTGGCCAGCCCCAAACCGCGCGCGGCCGGGTTTACCGCCATATCGTGTAAATACAGCAGCTCTGGTGCGGCAGCCGGCGCAAAAGCCGACGCCAGCGGCGTAACATAGCCGTTTATGGACGGATAACTGAATAAATACGCCAGCAGCTCACCGGCGCTGCTTTCTGCCAACCAGCAACTGTTAGCCGCCGCTTGCAAGCGCTGGCTTAACAGTGCCGGGCTTTCATATAAGGCATCGCTGTAGCAGCAGTCTTGCAACGCCACAACAGCAGGCAAATCAGCCTGGCTGATTAAACGATAACTAAGGTTCATAACGGTTTTCTGCCACCAACAAAAGGCGCACTATAACAAATTAAGCGGCCGCGATTAACGCTGTTGCCGTTAATCGCAACGGCGATATCAACCAAACTAATGCCGCTATATTTAGCAGCACTGTAACGCAAAACATCAGCCGGAAACTGCGTTTTTTCGATTTATGCCGCAAGCGGCTTTGCGCCAGCCAGGCCCCCGGCCAGCCGCCCGATAATGCCAGCAGATGCAGGGTAGACTCCGGCGTACGCCAGTGGCCTTTTTGCGCTTTGCGTTTATCCCACGCATAGCACAGGTAGGTTATCAGGCTGGCCACGGCATACCCGGCTACAACATACAGCGGCAGCTTACCGGCGTAGCACGCCGCGCCCAGGAGGATAAAAAACAGCAGCACCAAACGCAGCGGCCAGGCAGATGTCTGCTTCGCTGCTTTTAGCTTTAATTTTTCACCGGCAAAAGTAACGCTGTGGGCCTGCCGGCGGCCGTTATTATCTTTAGTTACCGAGTAGGTTACCACATCGCCGCCAAGCGGGCGGCGCCGGCGGTTTTGCAGCGCGTTGGCATGCACAAATACCCGCTCACCGCGTAGCGCCGGCACAATAAAACCAAAGCCTTTGGCATCATCCCATTGCTCTATTTTGCCTTTTAACCGCATTGTTATTCCCTTAAACAGATAAATGCACTACACACTGCCGGCTGTTTCCACCACTAAAATCCGCGCTTCACCTACCGGGTGGGCAACATGCTCGCAGCCGATAGCGGCGTAAAAAATATCCCCCGCTTCTAACCGGCTAACCTGCTCCACCCCACCTTCACGGTAATGCATATCCACGGCACCATTCAGTACTACAAATACTTCTTCACCGTCATTGATATGCCACTTGTACGGCTGATTAGTCCAGTGCAGCCGGGTAGTAATGCCGTTCATACTGGCAATATCCAGCGCCCCCCAGGCACGGCTGGCGGTAAAATCTTTACTGCGGATTATTTTCATTACTTACCTTTAACGGTGCTGATAAACGAATCTTATCTACCCTTTGCCATAACCTTATTGACAATTAAACAGCTGTTTTGTCTGGTCGAACATCGCATTTACATCCGTTAGCTGGGCAAATTTATTGGCCAGGGTCGGTAAATCCTGAAACCCCATATCTTGCTCTTTTTTCACAACCTGAGCTTTGTAAGCAGGCGCCAGCTGTTCGAGCACATTCCACACTATTGCCCTAACCATATGCTCCGTGATGATAGTGTTGACTTCAGCATAGCCATTTTTCTGCATATTCTTTTTGAATGTTTCGCTTGTGAAGGCCTGGCACGCTTTTACATCCGACGAGTACACGACCTGGTCGATAAAGCCATGCGACAGCTCATGCGCGACAATTTCCGTGATCCGCCCTTTGGGACCAAAATCGACGGCATTACCCCGATTAGACGTTGGACCAATTAACGAATGACTATTGCCGCCGACTTTGAAGAAGAACCCGCCATCGTGCAGCAACGGGTGAAAGATAATACTGATGTCCTGTGGGAACATAGTAAAACTATGTTTTAATGCGTCTTTGGTTTGTTTGATGATTGACCTATGCAACGCATGATCGATGTCAAAGCCATCGGATAGAGTCTGCAACTGGCTGATGAGCCCATTGCTAAGTTCGTTGTTTAAAGACGAGACAAAATCAGCAAACAGCTGCTCTTTATCAGCAGGTAGTCTTATTTCTGTAGCAGGAGCAGCGCTGCTTTGCCTGAACTGACAATCTAACGACAGAAAGTATGCTGGCAAAGTACTGAATCTAAATCCATTCTTAGTTAATATACGAAAGCTTGTCAGTGTTTCAGCATCGAATTGCACTGCCTTGTACTGTTCTTTGACAGGTATATCTAAGTTGTTATTCAGAAAATATCCGGTTTGTAACTGCAGCGCGAACAGTAAATCTAATCTGCTATCGCTTTGGCCGCTATCACCACTGTGACAAGCTTGGCCGGAAAATACCGGGAAGCTAAGTAAAAATACTATTACACTGATTATCTTCAAGAAAGTTCGCCTAAAAATTTGCCTAGTCCAAAGCAAAACAATAAACAACTCACAATAAAAAATAAAGCCTGCTTTGCTGTGGTTTTGCTTCTTTGCTGGCTGAAAAGGTGCCAGTATGGACAGACTTAACCAAAGGAGCCCCGCTATGCGCGCTATTTACGCTGTATTACTGCTGCTAACGCTGGCAGCTTGTGACAAAAATGAAGTGGGTGATGTATCGCTGGGTGTGTTTACCACCAAGGATATTAAGCTCGATGCCATTGTCGACCCGGTGGTAACCGGCGTGACCTGTCATGTCTCCAGTATCGAAGCCAATCTGAACTTGTCTGATCCGTCAGACAGCTCTATCGCCTGTCGCCAAACCGGCCCTATCAGCGCTGCGATGATAGCCCAAATAGACAAAAGCAAAAACGGCGAGGTGCTGTTCACTAAATCAAAAAGCATTTTCTTTAAAAGCATGAAAATACGCCGTATTTTTGATGCACAAAACCAAACCCTGATGTATCTGTCTTACTCCACCAAAGAAACTTCCGGTAGCTTTAAGCACAGCTTATCTACTGTGCCGCTGTGGGGAACGGAAGCTTATGGTGTAGTGAAGGTGCCAAATTAACAAACAAAGCCTTGGGCAAGTACCGTCTTTCAGCGTTAAATGAGCAGATAACATCACGTGGCTTAAGCTTGTGATGTTATCTGTTACTCTTAAAACCTGTAACTAACGCCCATATTTAACGTCGCACCTAATCCTTTAACGCTGTAACCAGTGCCGTAGCGGAACGACTGCGAACGGGCCGGAAAGTAATCCTCGTTCAGCAGATTTTCAATACCGGCGAATAACTGCCACTTATTCAACTGATAGTTTGCTGACAAGTTCAGCACGTCGTAACTGTTGACCGGGCCCTGATCACCGCTATAAAAACCATCTGCGTTAGGACTAAAGCGGTCGCGGTTAAACACGTGTAGCCAGTACAGGCTGACACTTAAATCAGCACCTGGCCGGTAGCGCACAGAGCTGGTCAGTTTTGGCGCACTAATTTGCCGCGCGCCCAGGTAAACGTCGTTTTCGGTATCTTTACCTTCCGCGTGGCCGTAAGCCGCACTAAATTGCCAGGCATCTGACAGACGATACTCAGCGGATGCTTCATAACCCCAAATTTTTTGTGGTGAGCGCACCGGCCGGTAAATACCTGTGGCGCTATCAAGTTGGCTACCGGTACCTAACTCTGACTCACTGCGGTAAATCGCAACATTAAGATATAACGCATCAAGTTGACTGCTAAAGCCGGCTTCATAGTTTTTCACTACTGAAGCTTCGCTTTGGACCAAACTGATATCATTTACCGTTGCGGTACGCAGTAGTAGCCCCAGGTCCGGCACTTCAAACCCTTCGGAGTAACTGATAAAAGGCGAGAACGCATCAGACCAGCGATAACGTAAGCCAAGGTTGTAAGTGGTAGCGTCGTAATCTATTTTGCCGCCAATGACAGCCATCGGTGTTGAACAGGTTTGCGCATTGCGGCACAACCTTAAGGTGTCATAATCGGCCACCTTCACGCTGATTGATTCACGTCGCGCACCGGCTTTCAGCGTCCAGTCATCGCCCAGCGCCCACTTGCTTTGCACAAATAAACCCAAAGAGCCCATATCCATTTCCGGTACCCAGATGCGGCCATCTAACAATGGCTGCGATGTGACATCCTGCAGCACATCAACACCATAGATGAAAGTGGCATCAACCTGACCTAAAGTCGCGGCGCTGGTCAGTACGGCGCGCAAGCCGTCTTTTTCCGATAAGATGGCCGATTGGCCACCGTCAAAACCCTGCTCCGGGTTCGCCAGCGTTGCTGACCAGAAAAACACGTTGTCGATTTTCTGCCGGTAAGCATCCACGACCAGGTCGGTGTTGCTAAACACCTCATTATGCTGATACTTCAGCATCAGATTATAATTACCTTCAGGCCCTTGCGGCGCTCCCTGTGCAACTTCACCAGCCGCCAGCGGCACAGCATAGGTTTTCTCACCCAAATCAATATTGCCGGCAACATCGCGGTACTTTGCATCCTGATCCGAGTCGTAATAATTGTAACTGAACTGCAGCGACTGCTCGTCATCAAGCTGGTAGGCCAATTTAACAAAGGCATCACGCTGACGGCTGTCCGATAAGCCATATTGCAGGCCTGGAATATCGCCGTCAGCATCGCGTTGTACGCCGTATTTCTCCTGCGATAACTTAGCCACATAGCCCAGCTTGCCGGCGTTTCCGTTAACCGACAGTACGCTGCGATAACCGATACTGTCTTCAGCTTTTACCAGACTGCTACGGATTGATTGCGACAGCACAACATTAGCCGCACCGTCGCCCGGCTTTTTCGTGATGTAGTTAATCACGCCCCCCGCTGCGCCATTACCCCAGATAGACGTAGCGCCATTGACAACTTCAATACGCTCAATGCTGGCCGGATCTAAAGTACGGATACCCAGGCCGCCGTTACGCAAAGGCGTATCCTGCGGCACGCCATCTATCATCACCAACACATTGCGGCCACGCAGTGTCTGGCCAAAGTTACTGGTACTGCCGGTGCCTGGCGCCATACCCGGCACCGCAACTGCCAGCAGATTTTGCAGTTCAGAGCTCACCTGCAGGTTTTCATTAATGGTTTGCTGATCTATCAGGGTAATGCTGGCCGGAACTTCATCCAGACTTTCTACTATACGGCTACCGGTAACGGTGATCCGCTCAATGTTCTGCGCTTCCGTGCTGCTGTTTGCTTGTGCCACTATAGGGTTTAGCGCCAACAAAACCGCCAAATGCGTCATCTTATAACTACCAGACATAACAACTTCCAAATTAGGTGAATGTTAAAATCGGGCACATTATAAACAGCATAAAAGACAATTAACAATCATTATCATTTGCACTTACCACTGTGTAGCCACTGACGACTAATAAAAGGAGTAAATCAAATATGCTGAGGGAAACAAAAGCCTATGGTGTCGCACAAACACAATAGTAGTAAACCGCGCCAGGCTTAGCTTAACCCCGCCACTGTGGAGCTTGTCGCGGGCAAGCTGTTATTTGCCATCAAAGCTGCTCTTTTTGCTCTACCCAGTGCAACAGCGCATCCAAAGCCGGGCATAACGCCTGCCCCCACGCTGTCAGCCGGTATTCTACTTTGGGTGGCACCTGCGGATACACCTCGCGGCTTACCATACCATCCGCTTCCAGCTTTCTTAATTGCTGAGCCAGCATCTTTTGCGAGATCCCCGGGATCAGTTTTTCAAAATCAGAATAGCGCTGCACTTTGCCATCAAACAAATGATACAAAATGATCAGCTTCCAGCTTCCCTCCAGCAATTTAATTGCTTCGAGCGTATCAGCCGCTGCAGTAGAGGGCGTATAAATCTTTCGCATAAGTACGTCACTTACTTTTTTGTGCGTTCTTGATTGTTGCTCAGTCTAAGCAGAAACTTCCTGCCAGGCAACAATGCAGCAGGAGACATCTCAATGAACATTCAATTAGCTGACCCCATTAAAAACTACTTTGAAATCAGCAACGGTACAGACCCTGTAAGGCTGAAACACTGCTTTAACGCCAATGCGGTGGTATTGGATGAAGGCGGCACCTATCAAGGGCACACAGCGATAGCAGCCTGGTTTTGTGACACCCGGCAGAAATACGCTTTTAGCGCCAAACCCCTTAGTGCAACCACGCAGCAACAGCATGAAATCGTCACTGCAGAAGTCAGCGGCAATTTCCCCGGCAGCCCCATTGAGCTAAGTTATACCTTTTTGCTGCAAGACGGAAAAATTCAATCACTTAAGATTGCTTAATACGATATTGACGGCGGCACAGTGCCAACGGCTTAACGCACTGCACATGCTAAAGTTGCGCCACTAAATATAAACGGTGCCTTTTAAATACAGCACCGCAAAGCCTGACACCAACACCCGATCATTCGCAAGGCGGCAATATAACATGCCGCCGCGCTGTGATGCCTGGTACGCCAGCAACTCAGATTTAGCCAGTTGTTTCGCCCGGTAAGGCGTAAGGCCGGCATGAATGGACCCCGTTACCGGGTCTTCATCGCCGCCGTTAGCGGGCCAAAAATAGCGTGAGATAAAGTCATACTCATTTGTGATGGTACTGCCCCGGCAGTCACTACCACATCATATTACTACCGGTATTAAAAAGGGCTGGCACAGTGGCCGTGGCATGGTTCGCCGGTTAGCGGATGCTGAAAATAGATATCGCTGGCATGCAGCAATAACCGCCTCGCCAATTGTTGGCTGGTGGCACTGTGGTACAAATCACACCCCAGGATCGGGTGGCCAATGCTCAGGCTATGAATGCGCAGCTGATGGGTGCGTCCGCTAAGCGGGGTAAACTGCACCAGGCTGCGCTTTGGTTCGCTTAACCGCTCCAACACTTTGAACTGACTGCTCGCCGCTTTACCGCTGCTATAGCAAATTTTCACCAGCGGAAACTGGTTTTTATCTTTAGCAACAGGCGCTGTTATCAGCCCTTCGTCAGCACTAACCCAGCCTTCCAACATAGCGGTATAGCGCTTTTGCACGGTGCCATCCTGAAACTGTTTATTAAGCTGCGCCGTCGCCTGCTTCGTCAGCGCAACCAACATAATACCCGAGGTACCAAAGTCTAACCGGTGCGGTAATTTAGCCTCTGCAAATGCCGGGCTTAGCCCTGGCTGGCCATTCACTAAACGAAAGTGCACCGAATCGCGGTTAAGCGGGTTTTTACCGGATAAACTCAGCAGGCCTGAAGGCTTATTTATCAATAAGATGGCTTCATCCTGATATAAAACCTGCACGAGGTCTTTACAGGGCGGTGCGATAAAGTTATCAATAATGTCCAAAAGGTTCCCGGTAAGGTTAAGCAGTTTTCGAGTGCATATTAGCAGCACCCGCAACAACAAGTCTGCGCAAAGACAAGAGTTTAGCGTGTTATATCGTCAAACAGTGTATCCAGTGTCGCCTTTGATTCAATTGCGATACCTTCGCCACAGTCCAATTGATCGGCGCCTGCTTTTAGTTGCTCACGCAGGCGGGCCACTTTAACTTCAAGGATCCAGTCTTCGTGGGTATCCATAAAACGCAGTGCTTCGCGGATAACTTCGCCGGCATTGTTGTGTAAGCCGCTGTCAACTTTAGCTTTAATGCGAGACTCTAATTCTGGCGTCAGGGATACATGCATAATGGCCTCCAATGGTAAACATTAACAGCAATCTTCGTCTGATAGCTGTCTCATTACAAGCTGGGACCATCATCAGTGGATTTATTGGTGAAGCAAAAATTATCGTTTATGCCTGGGTGAATGATGAAGACAATAAGCGGGCATTTGCCGGTACAACCGATGCTTACAAAGTGTTCGCAAAGATGCTTAAGTTAGGCAATCCGCCGGATGATTGGGATTCGCTGCTAACAGCAGCCAGAGGCGCGAAACTTACGCTTTAGAAAGTTACCCCGCGATGCCTTTGCCCTACTCTACCAGAGAAAACTCAGTCAGCTTTAAGCACAACTTGCCTGGCCATAAGGCGTAGGTTTTGTTACTCGTGTTTTTAAGTGGCAAAAATCAAGACCTGCCCCGGCGCCGCACCCAGAAAGCAACAATAACATAGTAGGCACTGTGGCAGCAGTTAATTTGTCGGTAAACTGGCGCGTAGTAGCCAACGCCCCCAAACGAGGCAAATAATGCCGGTGATTAACGTCCATAGTAGCAGGAAGGTTGCGACCGGCATGGGTATCTCAATAATACGCTGTCCATTGACAACAGGAAGCATCGCATTAATGCGCAGCGCGCCCATCACTAACGTGAGTCCGCCAATAAGCAACGAAACGACAATCGTATTTTTTAACAATTTGCGGTTGATACGTTGTGGCCGGCCGGCGAGCCGTTTTATATACATCCAGCTGCCGCTTAATGACAAAAAGCTCAGTAGCAGCCCGAAAATGACCCACAGCGTTTTTGTTATCCAGCCGCCAAAGTTACCAAAATGCAGCGGATCTGCCATGTTGGACCAATACCAGTACGCCGGTAAATCAGTTGCACGCTGTACGTAAGTAGCATTGCCGGTTGAAGGCTCGATGTAAATTTTGTTGGCGCGATTTCTTACCAATAAACTGCTGTCTGTTTGCCCAGCAAAATAAACGTAGCCGCCGCGGTTCAGGGTAATTTCTTTGATATCCAGCTCAGGCATAGCATTTTGCGCCGCCAAGGTAAGTTGTTGCAGCGATAGAGCCATACCCGCAGCAGGCTCTGGCAACTGATACACGGCATTGCTAAAAGTGTCAGTGTAGGAAAAACGCCCGTCCAATATGTCATTACGGGTTTGTTCGAACAAATACCACACGCCGGTAATACCAATAACCAGCAAAAACCAAATTGACCACAAGCCCAGAAGACGATGTAAACTGCCCCAGAACGCTCTGGTGCTGCTTGTCGCCGGAAACTCAAAAAAACGTTTTAACGTAGGTTTGTAAAAAAATAAAATCGAGATTAGCGAAGCCATCAGGCTAACAGCAAAAATACAAACCAGATATTTGCCGATGCCATAGAAACCAAACAAGCTCATATGAAAGTCACGGAAAAAGCGTGACACAGTGAGAAAAGATGTTGTGCCGCTAAGTCGCTGTGAGTGAGGGTCAAAAAATGCGTGAGTTAGCGCCCCTTGCTCTGATTTATACAACACACTTAAGCTGTAATTAGCCGATGCCAGTTCATCAATACGTATTATTTGCGCCGCCGGGGATGTCCGCTGTACAGCCTGATATGCGGCGAGTAAATCCGTATTATCAACCTGGGTCGCATTGGATCTGATATCGCTGTTTAACAGCCAGTCCAGCTCAAGAGATATCGTGGCAAAAGTACCGCTCCAGCAGATGATAAACATCATTAAGCCAGTGGTGATGCCCAGCAAGCTGTGCCAGTCAAGCCATTGCTTTTTCTGCGGCCAGACAACGGAGCGGCTTTTTGCCATGTTTTAAGAGCCTTTTACTGGTTAAAACGTGGCCGATACAGAGGCGAATACGCTTCTTGGCTGGCCAATGTTAATGCGTAAATCGCCACCGCTGGCGCTGTAATAGGTTTCATTGAACAAGTTTTTCACCGAAAGTTGGAACCGCATATTTTGTTTAGCATTCGCCAGGGGGAGCGTGTACCACACTGACAGATCACATGTGGTATAGCTGCCTAAATTCCAGCTGTTGGCATTGTCGCCAAAGCGGTCTCCCATGTAGAATACACCTGTGCCTGCACCTAATCCTGTCCATTGGCCTTGGGTAAACTCATAGCTGGTCCATAAACTGGCATTACTTTTAGCCACATTACTGGGCCGGTTACCGGCGTTGCTGCCTGTCTTTATGCTGGCATCGGTATAAGCGTAGCCACTGACAATTGTCCAGCCGGGTACAGGTTGCCCGGAAATGCTGATTTCAAGGCCTTGTGAGTCCTGGCCTTTTACTAGTGCCGGTAAACCATCGGCACCGACAGTTAAAACATTCTCTTTTTCGATGTCATAAACTGACACGCTGCCGTTTAACTTACTGTTAAAGAACTGAGCTTTAACACCGGCTTCATACTGCGTGGAGTTTTCTGCCGGATACAGCTCAGTTTCCGATTGCGCACCTGAGTTATCGAAACTCAATACCGTATTGGGCTCAAAGGCTTCTGAATAACTGACAAACGTTGAAATATTAGCGCTAGGTTTATAGTTCAGCGCGACTTGTGGCGAGAATGCATTGACATCTTTAATCTCGTCATCACCGTCGACATCTGAGTAATCCTGCCGCCCACCAATCAGCAACGCCAAGCTGTCAGTAAAATTTATGTAGTCGTTGATGTAGATGCCGAAGTCTTCTGTCTCATCGGTCACCAGATTGCCATTCTCTGTAGATAGACTGTCGGGTAAATTACCATATACCGGGTTGCGCAGGTCAAATAGTGGGCCGGTAGACTGCGTACCGGTCGTCGTTGGGGTAGTAACAAAATATCTGCTGCTGTTAAAACGACGCCGATCCACACCGACAACAATGCGATGATTAACGGAACCTGTCATCACCTCGCCATTTATTGACGCGCTAAGGTAAGAAACATGCTGATCGCGTTCCCGGCTGCCATCGGTGCCGCGCGTTAAAAAGATCTGATCATCGTCTTCATCATAGATGGCTTCCGGCGTAACCGGTGCGGTGAAAAAGCCATTACTGATTGGTGCATCAGCATCCAGAATAATAACGGCCACCGGACGCACCTGCAGATCGTTCGACATAGAGCTTTCCCAGGCCGCGGCTACATTCAGTGCCCAGCCGTTAGCAAAGCTATGATCCAGCTTTAGAGTAGCAAATTCAAACTGAGTATCTATCTCTTCAAAGGCTTCACCAAACCGGCGTGACAGCGGAATATCAGTAATCTTATTAACAATTACCCGGCCATTCGCCGTAGGAATACTGAGCGTGCCACGATCAAAAGAGCGGAACTCATCCCGATATTCATAAGATGTACTAATACGGGTGTTTTCAGATACATCATAACGGCCAGTCAGGGCAATAATGTCTTTTTCTATATCAAAGTTATCACGAAAATAGCCGGCGTCTTGTGAAGAGATATTTACCCGCACTGCAGCATCCTCGCCAATCGGGGTAGAAACATCAGCTTGCAGCAAATAGTTACTCCATGAACCGGCACGTAGTTCTGTATAAACCCGCTGTTCATCCAGCGGTTTCTTGGTAATAATATCAACCAGGCCGCCAGGTTCAACCTGACCATAGGTAACAGACGCCGGACCTTTAATTACCCGGATACTGTCCAGGTTAGCGGTATTCGCCCGGAAATTGGAGGCAATTCGCATACCATCGCGGTAGATAGTATTGCGCCTGAAACCGCGGACAAGGTAGTCGTTATTGCTGCCGCCGAAGCCATCCGACAAGCTTACCCCTGGAATATTCCGTAATGCTTCTTCCAGCTCAGTAACTTTTTGGTCTAACAATAACTGCTCCGGCAGTACATCAATAATACGCGGCAGCTCTAAGTAGTCTAACGGCAGGCCGACTAAACTATCACCACTGGTAGTTTGGTAGCGGTGAGGGCTGGTGCCGACAACAGAGACTCGTTCAATTCCTGTTGCTGCTAATTGCTCTTCTGCTGATAGCGAGGCAGAACAAGCCAACGCTACTGTCAGAGACAGAGAAATTAACGACCGTTGATGTATTGATGTTACTAAGGTGGTTGTAGACATAGCAGCTTGTTCCTGTTAGCTCTGTGCAAAAAGCATCCATTGTCACTCGGTTACCTTGCAGGTTGCGCTCCTATCGCTTTCAAGAACGATTCAGCAGCAAGGTAGATAAACCAATAGATAAATGCAAAACCATCTGTTATCGGCGCAATAGGATACACAACGAACAACCTTTAATGCAAATGCTAATTATTCTTAATAGTGTATTGTTTGTAGTGGACTTATATTTAACACGTTACAGGAGGTACTCTACCGCAGTATTTATGTGTATTAAAAATGATGCCAATGCCAAAGCTTGTAATACTCAGTTGCTGTCATTGTTTATATTGTTGGAAAATCTTCAGTGACTAATGGGAGCGGCTAAACAGCTGTTATTAATAGTAGATCACTCAAGGAAAAGAACTCAATGCGGTTTGCGCTATCTGGCACAGCTATGTTTACGTTCAGGCTGCATGAGGTGAAATATCTTTACTAATTTGCTCACCACTTAATTTCTCGGCCAGTTTAAGGTCATATATCGCCTGTAAATTAAGCCAGCCTTGGGCATCGCCGCCAAAATAGCGAGCCAGGCGAAGTGCCGTGTCAGCAGTAACCCCGCGCTTTTCACGCACTATTTCATTGATCCGTGCAGGTGTTACCCGTAGCGCTTGTGCTAAAGCGTTGGCACTCATATTTAGTGGTAACAAATAATCTTCACGCAATACTTCACCAGGGTGTACTGCGCGCATGCCGCTTTTAAACATAACTCCCCCATTAGTGATAATCGATAAACTGCAAACTAGTGTGTTGCACAACAAGCCAACCAGTTTTAACTGATAAAAAGCCCCGGCACGTTGGCCGGGGTTTTTATTGTTACTGCATAAGCACTAACCGCTTAGCGATATACTTGCGGGCTTGGGCAGGAACAGATAAGGTTGCGGTTGTCGCCAATACGATTTCACTACGGCCAACCTGCCCTTGTGGCATCAAAGAACCCACTCCTTCGGCACGTGATACCTATTTCCCGGTCAATTGCGTTACAGATTTTTGCGGAAGAAATCCGTCAGCTTATCAAAAGGGATTTTGTCTATTTGATCGTACAAATCAACATGGCTGGCCCCTTCGATGATCATCAGTTCTTTCGGCTGTGCCGCCGCATCATAGGCGGTTTCGGCAAAATAACGTGAATGCGCTTTTTCGCCATGCACGAACAGGATCGGCCGCGGCGAAATCTCGTTAATGTAGCTGAGGATCGGCATATTCATAAACGACAGCGGCGTGGTAAGCGTCCAGGCATTGCCGGAATTGACCGCCCGCTGATGATAGCCGCGCGGCGTGCCGTAGTAAGCGTGGTAGTCAAGCATAAACTGTGGCTCACCGCCCTGCGGTGGTGTGTTGTAGGCCGGCTGGTAGGCTGGCTTGCCGCTTGCAGCGTCTTCCCAGCGCTGCCGGCTTAGCTGCTCCAGCGTTTGCGCGCGTTGCGCAGGGCTCACGCTGTCGTTGTAGCCTTTGGACATAACGCGGGTCATGTCGTACATCGTGCTGGCAACGACAGCTTTGATTCGCTTGTCTGCCGCTACGGCATTTAATGCCATACCACCCCAACCGCAAATACCGATCATGCCAATACGCTCACGGTCAACATTTTGTAACAGACCGATAAAATCAACAGCTGCACTAAAATCTTCAGTATTGATATCTGGTGAAGCCACATTGCGTGGTTCGCCACCACTTTCACCGGTATAAGACGGATCAAACGCCAAGGTGATAAAACCGCGCTCTGCCATCATTTGCGCATATAAGCCTGACGACTGCTCTTTTACCGCACCAAAAGGGCCACCTACCACAATGGCGGCCAATTTACCGCTGCTGTTTTTCGGCACATAAAGATCTGCAGCCAGCGTAATACCATAGCGGTTTTTAAAGGTTACTTTGCTATGTTCTACCTTGTCGCTTTTGGCAAAAGTTTTGTCCCACTCGCTGCCAAGTTGTAACGGCGCCGAAGGTTGGGCGTTTACCGCTGTGGCTAAGGTGATAGCAGATAAAACACCTGCCGTGGCTATACCTAAGCTGGTCATTTTTAATAACGCGCGGCGGCTACTATTGCTTACGGGTTCTGCATTGGTAATCATGCGGTATTCCTCATTTGTCAGTTAATGTGGCTAATTCAATAGTCGCCTGCTTGGCACCACTGAACTTAAGCTGTGCTATGCCGCTGGTTATCTCCCCCAACTTAATAAGGCCCGGCGAGTAAGCAAAATCTTTATAGTAAACGGCAATATTGCCCCAGGGGCCGTAGTAGGCAATGTCACCGACAACCGGAGTAATGCCGGCAGGTGCGCCCTCTGTGGTCAGCTTATTGCTCAGATAGGTCACTTTTTCAGTCGCTGCGTAGTCTTCCAGTTTTACCGTCATTGGCAATTGGGCGATAAAATCCCGTACAGTCGGGTTGTTATCAAGCCTGGCCGTAATAACGGCATTATCCAGCGTAATGGTTACCTGATACATGGTGTTCCCCTTGGGCTTAGCGGGAGTTACGTCTGCCTGCGCCCCGCTTATTGCGCTGGTTTGCAGCGCCAGAAGCAAAACAAACCGCGTTATGTTGTTCATAGCGTTATCCTAAGCTGTCTATGCCAAAGTGAGAGCTGCTAACCCAGACAGTGCAGCAGCAGTCATCGAATTACGCTTTTTATAGCTAAAAACACCTTGCTATAGTGGCAGACAGATGACTATTTTATTAGTAGACATAATGTTCATGTAGTTGTGAGAAAAATTCAGCAATGGCAAACAGCAAAATGAACGACCTGCAGGCTTTTTTGGCCGTAGCACAACAGCAGAGTTTTACCAAAGCGGCAGCCGGGTTGCGTGTTACCCCTTCTGCGCTGAGCCACACTATTCGCAATCTGGAAGAAAAACTCGGTGTGCGCTTACTCACCCGTACTACCCGCAATGTGTCGCTGACAGAAGCAGGTGTGCGTTTGTTTGAATCGGTCGCACCACTGCTGGAGCAAATTGATGCCGAACTGGATGCGTTGGCAGAATTACGCGATAAACCCAAAGGAACACTGCGTATTAGTTGTACCGATGATCAGATAGAACTGCATTTACGCCCGATGTTAAGCACTTTTTTGCAAAACTATCCCGATATAAAGCTGGAACTGTACGTTGATTATGGCTTTACCAATGTGGTTGAAGCGCGTTTTGATGCCGGCATCCGGTTAGGCGAAGATATCAGCAAAGATATGATTGCAGTGCGCATCGGGCCTGACTGGCGGCTTGTTGTGGTAGGCTCCCCGGCTTACTTTGCGCGACAACCAAAACCCGCCACGCCCTATGAGTTAACAGAGCATTCGTGTATTAATATTCGTCACCGCGTAGCAGGTGCAATTTATGCGTGGGAATTTGAAAAGCAAGGCCGGGCTTTCACAGTTAAAGTGGAAGGCCAGCTGGTGTTCAACAGCATTATGCATGTGCTAAATGCGGCACTGGATGGTATTGGGCTGGCATACGTGCCGGAACCTTTGGCTGCACCTTATCTGGCCGATGGCAGGCTTAAAGCAGTAATAACTGACTGGAGCCCTTATTTTCAGGGCTTCCATTTGTACTATCCTAATCGCAGACAAGCCTCACCGGCATTTATGGCGTTCGTAGAAGCAATAAGATATCGCGACAACCGTGATAAATAAGCGCAGTTATTTTAGGCGCTGGCATAAAAACCCCGGCGCGCTGGCCGGGGTTTTAGTTGTTACTGCAACAGCGCTAACCGCTTAGCGATATGCTTCCGGGCTTGGGCATGAACAGATCAGGTTACGGTCGCCGTATACGTCGTCGATACGGGTAACCGTTGGCCAGAACTTGTTCTCTGCCACGTAAGCTGCCGGGAAGGCGGCGTACTGGCGCTCGTAGGCGCGATCCCATGCCGGGTCGAAAATATCTTGCATGGTATGCGGTGCGTAGGCCAGTGGGTTGTTGTCCACTGTCCACTCGCCGGCTTCTACCTTGGCAATTTCGGCACGGATGGTGCTCATCGCTTCGATAAACTTATCCATCTCAGCTTTGCTTTCAGACTCGGTTGGCTCAATCATCAGCGTGCCGGCTACCGGGAAGCTCATGGTGGGTGAGTGATAACCAAAGTCCATTAAGCGCTTGGCAATATCCATCTCAGTAATGCCGCTGGCTTCTTTTAACGGACGAATGTCGATAATACATTCGTGCGCCACACGGCCGTTAGTGCCGCGGAACAGTACCGGGAATAACGGGTCGAGTTTGTTGGCCATGTAGTTAGCATTCAGGATGGCGTATTCTGTGGCTTGTTTTAAGCCCTCGGCGCCCATCATGGCAATGTACATCCAGCTGATTGGCAATATGCCGGCGCTACCAAACGGCGCGGCGGATACGGCGCCGTTAGTCTCGCCGGTACCGTCGATGCTTACCACAGCGTGGTTAGGCAGGAACGGTGCCAAATGGCTTTTCACACCGATAGGACCCATGCCCGGGCCACCACCGCCGTGCGGAATACAGAAGGTTTTGTGCAGGTTTAAGTGCGATACGTCTGAGCCGATAAAGCCAGGTGCTGTTACGCCTACCTGAGCGTTCATATTGGCACCGTCCATATACACCTGGCCGCCGTAGCTGTGAATAACGTCGCACAGCTCACGGATACTTTCTTCAAATACGCCGTGAGTAGACGGATACGTAACCATAATCGCGGCTAAGCGGTCGCCCACTTCTGCAGCTTTGGCTTTTAAATCTGCCATATCGATATTGCCGCGCTTGTCGCACTCTACCAGTACTACGTCGTAGCTGGTCATGGCGGCAGTGGCCGGGTTAGTACCGTGCGCCGATACCGGAATTAAACAGATATTGCGATGGCCTTCACCGCGGCTTTCGTGATACTTACGAATTGCCACCATACCGGCGTACTCACCCTGCGCACCCGAGTTTGGCTGCATAGAGATATTGTCGTAACCGGTGATATTTACCAGCCAGTCGCCCAGCAGGTTGATCATCTCGTAGTAACCATCAACCTGGTCGCGCGGCACAAACGGGTGCAGTGAGCCAAATTCAGGCCAGGTTACCGGGATCATCTCGGCCGTGGCGTTTAGCTTCATGGTGCATGAACCAAGTGAGATCATCGAGTGGTTCAGCGATAAGTCTTTATTTTCCAACTTTTTGATATAACGCAGCATCTCAGTTTCAGAGTGATACTGGTTAAATACCGGATGGCCCAGCACGCTGTCGTTGCGCACTAAATCGGCCGGAATAGACTTACTGCCATTAGCTACAATAGCGCCATCCAGTGCATCCACGCTTAAGTCGTGGCCTGCGCCCAGTACGATATCAAACAGCTCTGCGATGTCGGCGCCGCTGGTGGTTTCATTAAAGCTTACCGCTAATGAGTCGGCTACGTCGGTGCGCAGGTTAACGCCGGCAGCTAAGGCACGCTTAACCACAGCAGCACGGTCGCTTACTTTAAAAGTAACAGTATCGAACCAGTGAGCATTTACTAACGCCACGCCTTTGGCTTGTAAGCCGGCGGCAAAAATATCGGCATTGCGGTGAATACGCTGCGCAATATTTTTCAGCCCCTGCGGGCCGTGATACACAGCGTAGAACGACGCCATATTGGCCAGTAATACCTGGGCAGTACAGATGTTTGAGTTAGCTTTTTCGCGGCGGATATGCTGCTCGCGCGTTTGCATTGCCATACGCAGTGCCTGATTACCGCGACGGTCTTTCGACACCCCGATAATACGGCCCGGCATAGAGCGCTTATACGCATCGCGGGTAGCAAAAAATGCCGCGTGCGGGCCGCCGTAGGCCATAGGTACACCAAAGCGCTGGGCGCTGCCTAATACCACGTCGGCACCTAATTGGCCGGGCGCCTTTAACAGCAACAATGCCATCGGATCGGTAGCAACGGCAACTATGGCTTTTTTCGCCTGTAACGCCGCGATTAACGCGCTGTCGTTACGGATATCACCGTTAGTGGTCGGGTATTGAATTAAGGCACCGAATACGTCGTGCGTAGCAGCATCGGCTGCCTTGCCCACTACAATGTCAAAACCGAACATTTCAGCGCGGGTTTTTACCACGTCAATGGTCTGCGGGTGCACATCGTCGCTGATAAAGTACAGATTAGACTTGCTCTTGGTTACGCGCTTGGCCAATGCCATGGCTTCAGCGGCGGCGGTAGCTTCGTCCAGCAGTGAGGCGCTGGCCAGCTCCATACCGGTTAAATCCAGCGTTAACTGCTGGAAGTTTAACAGCGATTCTAACCGGCCCTGAGCAATTTCCGGCTGGTATGGCGTATAAGCCGTGTACCAGCCCGGGTTTTCCAGCACATTACGCAAAATAACATTCGGCGTTAACGTCGGGTGATAACCCATACCAATGTATGACTTGAACATTTTGTTCTTTGCCGCCGCCTGCTTTAACACAGCCAGTGCTTCAGCTTCAGTGCGGGCCGGGCCGGTGGCCAACGGCGTAGTCAGGCGGATATCGGCCGGTACGGTTTGTGCGATCAGCGCTTCAATGCTGTCTACACCCAGCTCATTTAGCATGGCGGCGGTTTCTGCCGCATCCGGGCCGATATGGCGCTGAATAAATTCGTCGTGGTTCGCAAGTTGCGACAGGGTTTTCACAGCGGAGTTGGTCATGCCTTGAATGTCCTGGTAATGTTTCGTTACTGCTAAAGTTAAGCCCCGTGGCTTATTCGGTAACTAATACGGCACGGGGCTTAAATGGGTTTGCTAAGTTTTACTCGTCAATCGAGTTTTTATAACCTTCGGCGTCTAACAGTGCCGATAACTCAGCGGTATCAGACACTTTAATTTTAAACATCCAGCCATCTTCATACGGGTTGCTGTTTACCAGTTCCGGTGAATCCGCTAAGGCTTCATTTACCTCAACAATTTCACCTGACAACGGCGCATAAATATCAGAGGCCGCTTTTACAGACTCGGCTACGGCGCAGTCGTCGCCCTGGGTTACGCTATCACCTACTTCCGGCAGTTCAACAAACACCATATCGCCCAGCAGGCCCTGTGCGTGCTCAGTAATACCTACAGTGTAGATACCGTTACCGTCGTCGCGTGCCCACTCATGGCTGCTGGCGTATTTTAATGTGTTAGGAATTGAGCTCATTGTTTAATCCTTAGCTGGTGTTTTTTATTTAATATAGTTTTTAATTACAGTGATAGTTTAGATGACTTTCTTGCCCATACGCACGAAAGCAGGTTTAACCACGTTAACCGGCACCATCTTACCGCGAATATCTACTTCAGCGACATCGCCCACCGTTGCCGGTACCCGCGCCATCGCAATACTGTAACCCAGAGTTGGCGAAAAAGTACCGGAGGTAATTTCACCCTCACCGCCTTCAACCACTACGCGCTGGCCATGGCGCAATACGCCCTTGGCTTCCATTACCAGGCCAACCAGTTTGAAGGTACCTTCGGCTTTATGTTGCTCTAATGCTTTACGGCCGATAAAGTTGCGATCTTCCGGTGCCCAGGCGATAGTCCAGCCCATATTGGCCGCCAGTGGCGATACGGTTTCGTCCATATCCTGGCCATATAAGTTCATGCCGGCTTCTAAACGCAGGGTATCACGTGCACCTAAACCGGCCGGGGCAACGCCGGCATCCAGCAGCTTTTGCCAGAAATCGGCCGCTTGCTCGTTTGGCAGCGCAATCTCGTAACCGTCTTCACCGGTGTAACCAGTGGTGGCAATAAATAAGTCGCCAGCCTGCACACCAAAAAACGGCTTCATGCCCGCTACGGCGGCTTGCTGCTCAGCAGTTAATAGGTTAGCAACCTTAGCTTTGGCATTCGGGCCCTGTACCGCAATCATCGCAAACTCAGGACGCTCTGTTACTGTTACGTCAAAAGCTTTAGCTTCATTGTTGATATGGGCTAAATCTTTTTCACGGGTGGCCGAGTTAACCACCAGACGGAAGAAATCTTCCTGCAGAAAATACACAATTAAGTCGTCAATTACGCCACCGGCTTCGTTTAACATGCCGCTGTACAGCGCCTTACCCGGCACAGTCAGTTTAGCGACATCGTTGGCCAGTAAATAACGCAAAAAGGCGCGGGTTTGGGCGCCTTTTAAGTCAACAATTGTCATGTGAGATACGTCGAACATACCGGCGTCACGGCGCACGGCGTGATGTTCTTCAATTTGAGAGCCGTAATTAATTGGCATATCCCAGCCGAAGAAGTCGACCATTTTGGCACCGGCTTCCAGGTGTTTGCCATGTAACGCAGTTTGATTGGCCATTGCTATTTCCTGCTTATTGTAAGGCCCGCAAGGCGCCGGAAATTCAGCGCTACAGCATAGTTATATGACAACTTATGCAGTATCAGCGGATAAAAAGGCAGCCGGATTATAACGCAAGGCAAGGCTGGCAAACAGCCCCTGATTAATTAGTTTTTGTAATGCGACAACCAGAATAACTAAAAAAACTAACTCAACCGCGACGGGTTACTTTTGTCTCTGGCTGAGCCAATTTGGGTAAGTCACCACTGTTACCAAGGGCTGCAGCGATAATTTTACTTTTGAACCACGGCGCTTGGTTAATGCTGCTCATGCCAACAGCTCTTACCAGCTTAAACATCGGCTGCTTATTACTGAAACCGCGTTTAAAAGCTTCCATCGCAACGATCAGTGTTTGCGCTTCAGCCTTGCGCCAGCGCTCATAACGGCGCAGTAGTCGCGTTTCGCTAAAATCGTTACCGTCTTCAACTGCCTGCGTTATTAGTTCTGCTAATGCAGCAACGTCCATCAGGCCTAAATTCATACCCTGCCCCGCCAGCGGGTGAATGCTGTGCGCCGCATCAGCGACCAATACAACACGGCCGCGCAGCCAACTGCTGGCATAGCGCATTTTAAGGCCAAAGGCTTTAGGTTGTGTGTGCAGTTGCAACACGCCCAATACGCTGTTAGAGGCAGCGGTAAGTGCCTGATTAAACTGCTCTGCCGGCATAGCCAAAAGCTCTGCCGCACGTTCAGGGTTACAACTCCAGACAATGGAGCACTGCTGTGAGTCCGGCAGCGGTAACAGTGCTAAGGGCCCGGTGGGTAAAAATACCTGGCGGGCGGTTTTGTTATGCGGTAACTGTGTGGTAATGGTGGCCACTATGGCCTGCTGCTCGTAATCCCAGTGGGTAAGAGGTAACTGCATGCTGCTGCGTACCAACGAATTTACGCCATCAGCGCCTACCAGTAAGCGGCTTAGCAGTAATTGCTGCTGGTTAATGTTAATCAGTACATCACGCTCGCTTTGCACCAGGCTGTTGATGCTGCAATTAAACTCCAGCCGCACATTTTTGTGCTGCTGCAGCTGCCGGTACAAGGCAACACGAATTTGCTCGTTATCGCAAATCCAGCCCAGTTGCTCCAGGCGCTCGTTAGCGGCGTCAAATTCAATATTGGCAAAGCTGTCGGCGTCCCACACCTGCATGCGGCTGTAGCTTTGTGCTGTGGCGGCAATTGCCGGCCAGGCACCGGTATGACTAAGCAGCCTCATCGACGCCGGATTAAGTGCACTGACGCGCTGGTGGTTAATGTTGTCGCTATGCGGCGCATTGCCGTGCTCCAGCACCACGATGCTCAGCCCCAGAGGTGCCAGCAATAACGCCAGCGTTAAACCGGCACTGCCGGCGCCGACAACAGTAATATCGACATTTTGCATCTTAGCTCCGCAGCCCCATTGCCTGTTCGGCCAACGGGCGCTTTAATTCATCACATAATGTCATGGCCAGCAAACCACTGTTACGCGCCAGCGCCATTAAGCGCGAGCGGTTAGAGAAAATACGCACCAGCGCATCGGTGGCAGTGGTTACCGTGTTGATGTCCTGCTGGCGTGCCTGCTGATAGCCGCGCAGCATGGCATAGCCGCCGATATCCTGCGGCGCAGTGCTAACCTGACGCACTAATTCAGCAATATCGCGCAGTGCCAGGTTAAAGCCCTGGCCGGCTATCGGGTGCACATTGTGCAGGCTGTTACCGAGCAACGCGGTGCGGTGGCGCACTATATCGCCGCTTACGCGCAGGCTAAGCGGGTAGCTTGCCCTGCGCCCCGCTGCAGTAAAGACACCGGCGCGATAGCCAAAGGCTTGCTGTATATGCTCAATAAAAGCGGCGTCGCCCAACTGCATAATCCGGTTTACCGCTGCCTCATCTACCGTGTACACCAGCGAATAACGCTGCGCGTTAAGCGGCAGCAATGCGATGGGGCCATGTTCAGTAAAACGCTCGTAAGCTTTGTGCTGATGCCCTTCTGCCAGCGCCAGATTAGCAATAACCGCATATTGCTGATAAGCGCGCTCCTGCACGCTAAAACCGGCCAGGGCGCGGCTGGGTGATAAACCGCCTTCCGCAATAACCAGCAATGCCGTTTGTAACACCGTACCGTCATTTAATGTCAGCAGCTGATGTTGCTGCGTGCTGGTTATGGCGCTGATGCTGTTGGGCGCATAGCGGCTAAGGCTACTGTACTGCGCCAATTTACCGGACAGCACGGCGCCGAAGGGTTCGACTTCCAGTACATATCCCAGCGCATCCTGCTGATATTCTGCCGCCGTAAGTTGTGTTTTACCAAAATGGCCGCGATCAGACACATGAATATGCTTAATAGCACAGGCGCGGGTGGCCAGCTCCGGCCACAGGCTCCACTGCGCTAACAACTGCGCACTGGCGGCAGCAAGGGCGATGCTGCGGCTGTCAAAGCTGGCACTGCTGATTTGTTCAGCCTGTTGTTCAATAATGGCCAGTTTCAGCGCCGGATTGGCCTGCAGTAATGCCACGGCTAAGGTACTGCCGGCCATACCGCCACCGGCAATAACAATATCGAACTGCTGCGCAGCTGGGTTAGTCATTTAATGTAATGTCTTATTGCTTACCGGCTTCACACCGAACTTTTGCCCTACTTCGGTATAACAGGCCAGCACCATAATGCGGATATGCTCCAGCACCAAATAATAAGCTTCTTCATTTTCTTCGCTGCTACCATCATCGGTGGTATGAATATCGATTTTGGTTACTTCGGTTAACTGATCCAGCGCTTCGCGCACATCGTCTGACACCAGGGATAAATCGGTTTGCTGCACAGCAAAACCGACTAAAAAGGCCTGGGTCCATTCCACCATAGCGTCTAACCGCTCCGGCAGGCTGTCGTCGTCACTTGGCAATAACATACTGAAACTAAAATCGTTTTGCGCTAATTGTTTGGCGCTGTTGTCTATCAGGGTGGCGACATGTTGTTTTACGTCGGTCGGCAGCGCCTGGCCATCATTAAGAAAGTCGTGCAGCACCGGCATTAACTGCTGTGCATCCGGCTCTACCCCGGCACTGAGCAAACCGGCAATTAAACCGTGCACTTCAGCGGCTGAGGCCATTACATAGGCCTGGTCCAGCTTGTACGTCCATTCATCGTAAGTCAGTAAAGAAAGGCTGCTCATATAACTATTCGTGCTGTGATTAACTGCCTTTATGCTACCACCACAGCGAAAAAGCGCCAACTTTCAGGCCGCAGAAATAATAACGGTGCAAAGCGTAAACAAAAGTTGCTGTAAAACCATGCAACTAACACCAGAAGCGATAAAACTGCGATGAATAACCTTATCCGCACCAAACTGCGGTGTTATACTCAGGTCTGTTCTCTGGATTGTTGGTGATCAGGTGGATGTCCCTGAGCCGATAATTGTTTTTACCCAGGGATTCTTCTGCGCCGCCAGTGTGCAAGCCCGGCCCGTACCGGGAAGCCTGAGGTGGCCAATTGACTCCCGCCTTGAACCTATGGTTCAAGGGCTAACACCAGACACGGCAATTTGGAGAACCCCTTTTTTTCTGCCGCCATTCAGGCATACTCGTACCATGTCCACAGCATCACAGACGTCTACCTTGGCCGATACCAGCACTCAGCGCCAACAACTCAGAAGCCTGATCCGTAAACGCCGGCAACAGCTCAGCGCAGAGGCTCAGCAGCAAGCAGCAACAGCACTAACCGCAGAGGTTATGGCCTGTGACATGCTCAACTCAAGCCAACATATCGCCCTGTATTTAGCCAACGATGCGGAGATTGATACCTATCCGCTGATCCAGGCCCTGTGGCAACAAGGTAAAAGCGTGTATTTGCCGGTGCTGCACCCGTTTGTTGCCGGTTATTTACTGTTTGTGCGCTACGATAAAGACACTCTGCTGTACCCGAATAAATTCGGCATACCCGAGCCCTTGCCTGCCTGTCATAAGTTAATGCCGGTGCAGCAACTGGATATTATTTTTACCCCCCTGGTGGCCTTTGATGCTGCCGGTAACCGCCTGGGTATGGGTGGCGGTTTTTATGATCGCACTCTGTCGCAGTTGCCGCAAGGTAGCCACTGTCAGGTAACAGGCCTGGCACATAACTGCCAGCAGGTAGATGCCGTGCCGGGTGAAGCCTGGGATATTCCGTTAAAGCAGATTATTACGCCGGGTAAATATTTTGATTTTCGCTGAAACTCAGCGCTGAGGTGGTAAAAATCCGGCCACAATACCCGCTCTGGCTCGTCACAGCAACTCGCCCTAATGCCTGCGGCAGGGCTCAGACACTCTGTGACGACCAGATCGCGTTTCTGGCCTCCTTTTATGGCCGGCGACACTTACGCCTAACCCATGCGGTAAAACAGTTTTGGCCTTTTTCTGTTTTTGCCCTTTTGTCGGCAGGCCCTTTCGATATAATATCCATCTGTATGGCTAAACGAATTTGGATCAGCTGATGACACAAGATGAAATGAAGAAAAACGCGGCCTGGGCTGCACTGGAGTTTATCCCGCGTAATACCGTGGTTGGCGTGGGTACCGGCTCTACGGTAAATCATTTTATCGATGCGCTGGCCAGCATTAAGCATGAGATCACCGGTGCCGTGTCCAGCTCAGTACAATCTACCGAAAAACTCAAGGCGCTGGGCATTAACGTGCTGGATTTAAACAGTATCGACAGCTTTAGTGTTTACGTTGACGGCGCTGATGAAATTAACGCGCAAAAACATATGATTAAAGGCGGCGGTGCGGCCCTTACCCGCGAGAAAATTGTTGCTGCAGTGGCAGAGCGCTTTATTTGTATTGTCGATCAAACCAAGCAGGTTGAGGTATTAGGTAAGTTTCCGCTGCCGGTAGAAGTGATCCCGATGGCCGCCGCTTATGTGGCGCGCGAGCTGACAAAACTGGGCGGCCGCCCGGTGTTGCGCGACGGTGTTATTACCGACAACGGCAATGTGATCCTCGATGTACACGATTTAGCCATCAGTAAGCCTGTCGAACTGGAGCAGCAGATTAACAATATTGTTGGCGTGGTAACTAACGGTATCTTCGCACAGCGCCCTGCCGATATGGTATTGGTAGGCAGCGCTACCGGTACACAGGTTATCCGCTGATACAGCAGCATAAGGCCACGAAACACTATAATAAGAATAACTAACTGATTTTACTTTTAAATTTAATGAAGAGATGTGACATGGAAAAATTTTCACTGGCCAAAGACAAAATAAAAATACTGCTGCTGGAAGGCTTGCACCAAAGCGCGGTGCAAAGCTTTAAAAATCAGGGCTACAGCAATATCGAATATTTAAAAACCTCATTACCGGAAGACGAGCTGATAGAGCGCATTAAAGATGCGCATTTTATCGGTATCCGCTCGCGCACCCAACTGACCGAAAAAGTACTGGATGCTGCCGGCAAACTGGTGGCTATCGGCTGCTTTTGTATTGGTACCAACCAGGTAGATTTAACGGCCGCGTTAAAGCGTGCTATTCCGGTATTTAATGCGCCCTTTTCCAACACCCGCTCGGTAGCCGAGCTGGTACTGGGCGAAATTATTATGCTGCTGCGCGGTATTCCGCAGCGCTCTGCCGCAGCCCACCGTGGCGAGTGGCAAAAAACCGCGAATAACTCCTTTGAAGCGCGCGGTAAAACCCTGGGTATTATCGGTTATGGCCATATCGGCACTCAGCTGAGCATCATGGCGGAAAATATCGGCATGCGGGTGCAGTTTTACGATATCGAAGATAAGCTGGTACTGGGTAATGCCAGCCAGGTTAACTTTGGCACCTTACTGAAAACCTCCGACGTTATTACTTTGCATGTGCCGGAAACGCCGCAAACCAAAAACATGATTGGTGAAGCCGAGCTGGAACTGATGAAACCCGGCAGCATTCTTATCAATGCCTCGCGCGGTACTGTGGTCGATATCGACGCGCTAACGGAAGCGCTGCGCAGCAAAAAGCTGGCCGGTGCTGCCATAGATGTGTTCCCGACCGAGCCCAAAGGCAATGATGAAGAATTTATCTCGCCACTGCGTGAGTTCGACAATGTGATCTTAACCCCACACATTGGCGGCTCTACCCAGGAAGCGCAGGAAAATATCGGCTTTGAAGTAGCAGGCAAGCTGGTGAAATACAGCGACAACGGCTCTACCCTGTCGGCAGTAAACTTCCCGGAAGTATCACTACCGGAGCACAAAGGCCGCTCACGCTTGCTGCACATTCATAAAAACCAGCCTGGCGTACTAACAAAAATCAACGAAGCCTTTGCTAAGCACAATATCAATATTGCCGGCCAGTATCTGCAAACTAATGCCGATATCGGTTATGTGGTAATTGATATTGATTCTGACGATGTAGAGCAGGCATTAAATGAACTGCGGGCCATACCGGCTACCTTGCGGGCACGGGTACTGCATTCGTAAGCAGCTCTGGCGGATGCTTGATAATAAAAGCCGGTATTAGGTATTAATACCGGCTTTTTTACTGTTAAAAGGTATACACCAGTGAGGCTGAAGTTTCAGTATCGGTGCTACGCAGCGTGCCCTCGGGCATGGAGTTATATTTCACCACAAAATTTAACCGCATAGATAACCTGTCGGCTATGGTGGCGGTAATGCTGCTGCGGCTGAGTAAAGTGGTGTTTTGGCCGTTTAATGATACCGCGCCCTCCAACGTTTGCCGAAAGCTGCTGGTATCATATAAGGCATAGTTTATATTTGCTGCCAAAAACCAAATGGCGCCGCTTCTGTCTTCCCGTGCCGCTGTTTGCTGGTGGGCATAACCAGGCCCGGTCTCCAGGTCAATGTAATCGGTTAATTGCTCATACAGCCGGTTACCGTAACCCACAGCTAAAGACGCTTGTTCACGAAAAGCACCGAATTTGTCATGCAGGAAAGCACCACGGCCGAAAATAGATTCGTTACCTGACACCAACTTATAGTTACTCTGGCCGGTAAAACCATACCGACTGGCTGTCGTTACCTGACTTTTGTCGCCGCTTGCCGAATCAACAACATTGTTTTTCTGCAACAGGCTTTGTAATTGGTAGCGGTTACGAAAACGCTGCAAGTCATGTACTAACTCGCTGTTGGCGCGGATGGCAAAAGAGTCGGTATTGCCGGATGTAAGCAAGAACCCCAGCTCGACATCACCGGTTACCGTACCAAAGAAACCTATCGGCTGCAGTGGTTCTTCGCTGACAGGTAAGTTATCTGTCTCTGCTGCTTGTACCCCATACAAGCAAAGCATCAGCGCCAGGCTGATACCGGTTGAGAAAAAATGCATTATCTTGCTGTATTACTCCGTTGTTTTCGTTTCACCCATGAGTTATATCTTCCCGGTTGTTATTATTCATTCCCTGACACACTGTAGCATTGTAGCAAGCTATGCTGCTCAGCCCGGTTGCACCGGACTGAGTATTTGGTGTATTGACCGAAAGTGCCGGCTTTATTCGCTGTCGTTTGCGCGCTGTTGCACAAAATCTATCGCCAGTTGTAATCGCGCCAGACTGCGCGCTTTGCCGATTAAACTTAAGGTTAGATCCAATGCCGGCGAATTACCGCCACCGGTTACCGCAACCCGCAGTGGCATGCCAATTTTACCCATACCCACTCCAAGCGTTTCTGCGGTAGCATTAATGGCATCATGAATTGTGGCTTGTGACCAGTCGCTTAATGCCTCCAGTTTGGCTGCAACGGCTTGCAAAGGTTCCAACGCCACCGGACGTAAATGTTTTTTCGCGGCATCGGCATCAAACTGGCTGAAGTCTTCATAAAAATAGCGACTTACTTCTACCATTTCTTTAAGCGTTTTAACCCGCTCAGCCTGAGCTTTAACCAACTCAGTTAACGCCGGGCCGTTGCCGATATCCAGTTTTTGTTCGGCAATATGCCATTGCAGTTGTGCTGCCACCTGCTCTGCCGGCAGGGTTTTCATATAATGCTGATTTAACCAAATCAGCTTGTCAGTATTAAATGCCGACGGTGCCCGGTTACAGCTATCCAGGTCAAACAGCTGAACTAACTCGTCTTTGCTGAAAATCTCCTGGTCGCCATGTGACCAGCCCAGGCGTACTAAATAGTTAAGCAAGGCTTCGGGCAAAAAGCCGTTGTCGCGGTATTGCATAACACCCACAGCACCGTGGCGCTTGGATAAGCGTTTGCCGTCATCACCTAATATCATCGGCACATGGGCGTATTTCGGGATATCGGCACCCAGCGCGGCCAGAATATTCATTTGCCTTGGCGTGTTGTTCACATGGTCATCACCACGGATAACATGGGTAATGCCCATTTTCCAGTCATCAACCACCACGGTAAGGTTATAGGTTGGTGTGCCGTCGCTGCGGGCAATAATCAGATCGTCCAGTTCACTGTTGGCAATTTCAATGCGGCCTTTAATTAAATCATCAATAACTACAGTGCCGCTTTGCGGATTTTTAAAGCGGATCACGAAGGGCGTATCCGCCGGATGATCGGTGCGATCGCGCCACATCCCGTTATAGCGCGGCTTTTCACCGGCGGCAGTTTGCGCTTCGCGCATGGCGTCCACTTCTTCGATGGTACAAAAACACTTATAAGCTTTGCCATCAGCTACCAACTGCGCAACCACTTCTTTGTATAAATCAAAGCGCTTGGTCTGGTAGTACGGGCCTTCGTCGTAGTCCAGCCCCAACCAGCTCATGCCTTCTAAAATAGCATCGACTGATGCTTGGGTAGAACGCTCTAAGTCAGTATCTTCAATCCGCAGAATAAATTTTCCGCCCTTCTTTTTGGCATATAGCCAGCTGAATAAGGCAGTACGGGCGCCACCAACGTGCAAATAACCGGTTGGGCTTGGTGCAAAACGGGTAACAAGAGACATAGTTTATCCATCACAGTGCAATAATGGCGGCTATTGTAACAATGCCACGCGCCGGATGCACCCGCTAAGGCATCGGCACTGCATCTGTTTTGCGCTAAAGCACGACAGAATGTTTACTTTTGCAGCAGACAAACCGCTATTACCAAAATAATGTTGACAGCTTTTTCATGCTCCCTATAATGAGCGCCATCAAACAGCGTGGATTGTTAGCTCAGCTGGGAGAGCACCGCCCTTACAAGGCGGGGGTCACTGGTTCGAACCCAGTACAATCCACCAATTGATGTCTTATCATGAAAAGCACCGCCCGCTCTTCACGACGAGACGGTGGACACTGATTAAAACCCAGTACAATCCACCAATCTTAAAAGCGTTTAATTACAAATTGATATCCCATGGATTGTTAGCTCAGCTGGGAGAGCACCGCCCTTACAAGGCGGGGGTCACTGGGTCGAACCCAGTACAATCCACCATCACTTAATAGTGAACAAATAGTGGTACTCCCTAGGAGTGTTAGCTCAGCTGGGAGAGCACCGCCCTTACACGGCGGGGGTCACTGGTTCGAACCCAGTACAATCCACCAAGTGCTGTCTTATCATGAAAAGCACCGCCCGCTCGTCACGACGAGACGGTGGACACTGATTAAAACCCAGTACAATCCACCAATCTTAATAGCGTTTAATTACCAATTGATATCCCCTGGATTGTTAGCTCAGCTGGGAGAGCACCGCCCTTACAAGGCGGGGGTCACTGGTTCGAACCCAGTACAATCCACCATCTTCTTTCTTATCATGAACAGCACCGCCCGCTCCTCACGACGAGACGGTGGACACTGATTAAAACCCAGTATAATCCACCAATCTTAATAGCGTTTAATTACCAATTGATATCCCCTGGATTGTTCGCTCAGCTGGGAGAGCACCGCCCTGACAAGGCGGGGGTCACTGGGTCGAACCCAGTACAATCCACCATCTTCTTTCTTATCATGAACAGCACCGCCCGCTCCTCACGACGAGACGGTGGACACTGATTAAAACCCAGTATAATCCACCAATCTTAATAGCGTTTAATTACCAATTGATATCCCCTGGATTGTTCGCTCAGCTGGGAGAGCACCGCCCTGACAAGGCGGGGGTCACTGGTTCGAACCCAGTACAATCCACCATCACTTAATAGTGAACAAATATTGGTACTCCCATGGATTGTTAGCTCAGCTGGGAGAGCACCGCCCTTACAAGGCGGGGGTCACTGGTTCGAACCCAGTACAATCCACCATCTACTTTCTTATCATGAAAAGCACCGCCCGCTCCTCACGACGAGACGGTTGTCACTGGTTCTAACCCAGTACAATCCACCACTTCCTGATACAAACCATCGTAAAAACTCCCGTTTAAGTATTTCTGTCGCTAACAGCGCTCGCTTTGACATAATTTCTGCAGCTTTTGGTTTTTCTGCGAAAAATTATTGCTATAGTAACGCTAATTTTACTTTTGACGGCTTTGTTGGCAGCAGTATGGATAATAGCGTCAAACGCGACGAACGCATTCTGATTATTGACGATCAAAGTTTAAGCCAAAGCTATCTGCGTTATGCGTTGGAGCAGTTGGGCTATCAGAATATCAGCTATGCTGACCGCGCGCAGACTGCGTTGAGTTTATGTAAGCAAAACAGTTACGACTTAATTATCTGTGCTTACAACCTGCCCAAAGGCAAAGACGGTTATCAGTTATTCGACGAGCTTAAAGTCAGCGGTTTGCAGCAACTAAACTGTGGCATGATTTTTATCAGCGCCGAGACTGACCCAGCGCTGGTGCACAGTGTGCTGGAATTGCAGCCGGACGAGTTTTTAGCCAAACCTTTTGTTATTCGTGATTTGCAACTGCGTATTGAACGGGTGTTCCGCCGCAAGCAACAACTGCGACCGGTGTACGAGCTGCTGCAGCAAAAGGCGTATGATCGCGCACTGCTGGCGGTTGACCAGCAACTGGCGCAAGCCGAACTGCATAAGTATTTTCCGCTGCTGCTTAAACTTAAAGGCGATATTCTGCTGGAGCAACAAGCTTTTGCAGAAGCAGCAACCTTTTTTGATGCCATGCTGCGCATACAGCCATTTAGCTGGGCGCGTATCGGCCGGGCACGCTGTTTACTGCACAACAATCAGGAGCAACAAGCCTTTGCTGAGCTGGAACATATGCTGGCGCGCAGCGAAACACGGCTGTTTGCGCTGGACTGCCTGGCCGAGCTGGAGTTTCAGCAACAGCACTACCAACAGGCACAGCAACATATTCTGGCAGCGGCAGATATAGCGCCGCGTAATTTATTACGCCAACAGAAATTATTGCAGTTATCCAGATTAAACCACGATTACGAGCTGCAGTACCGTGCCGCCCGCGATATGGTGAAGTACGCGCGAAACTCGATATACGAGCAACCGGATCTGTACCTTAATCTGGCCCGAGCCAGCATCGATTTTGCGTTAAGTACTGACGACAGCGAACAGCAAGCACGACTGAACCGCCAGGCCACCTTGTCAATTAACACTGTGCAGCGCCAATTTGCTGATCATAAACATACCGCAGCACAACAAGTGCTGCAGGCGCGGTTGTTGTATTTACAGGACCACCGCGATAAGGCACGCTTGCTGCTGGCTGATTTAGCTACTCAGAGCGATATAGACTCACTGGAAGATGCGCTGGATAAAGCCAAAGCCCTGCATGAAGTGGGGTTAAGCGATGCCTCGCGTGCGTTGTTTAAGCAAATAAGCGAACATTGCCGCCGCCAGCAGCCGGAACCGGTATTAAGCGCCTACTTACAGCAAGAGCAACGTGAGCGCGCGGCGATGGCACATGGCCCGCGTGAGCTGAACAACAATGCGGTGCATTTATATCAGCATGGTAACTGGCAGGAAGCCTTTTCGGCTTTTGCACTGGCGTGGCAGGTAATGCCGAAAAATGCCGGTATCGCGCTGAATTTATGGCAAACGCTGCTGACATCGCCAAGGCCGCTGTGTCCGCCACAGCAACGCGAACACCTTTTGCAGCAATGCTACCGGCTGATTGAAAATACCAACCTCAGGCCGGAGCAACAGCAGCGTTATTTGCAATTAAAGCAAAAGTACCTGAGCAAGCTGGCTTAAGGCTTAGTGCTGTTAGCGTTAACCGCGTCAGGCCATTCAGCAAATACTGCGCGCAGCGTACGCGAGCGCAGCAGCCAAAACACCCCGGCCAGCAACACTACCGGCGCCGCCATACGCCAGGGCGCATCCAGCATTACCAGTGCCGGTAGATCGGCGATAGTCAGCACCAGGTCAGCTAGCGCCACCAGCAATAATATCCCGCGGCCAAAACGCCAGATATGGCGCCAACCGCGATTACCTTTGGGTTTGCGCTGGCTAAGCGCCGCCAGCAGTAATAACAACGGCGCCGCCACAGCACAGGCGAGGATAAAATCGGTTTGCTGCGGATAAAACAGCGCCAGCATATCGCGTTGTGTTTGCGGTAATGTCAGTACCAATACCCAGCAGATATAAGGCCGCAGCAGCAACAGCAGCAACCAGTAAAAGCGCAGCGGCACCTTGTGTAAGCCATAATCATCTAATACCGGCCACAGCGGTGCCTGGCTCATAGCTGGCGTTTACGCTGTGCCAGGCTGCCAAGCGCAATAAAAATCGCCAGGCTTATCCAGGGCAGCCACAGATTACTTAACTTAGCCAACTGGCCTGCTACCACCGGGGTTAAGAAAATGGTCAGGGCGCCATAACCAAAAGCACACAGTAAAATAAAAATACCGGTACGCCAGATAAAATGCAGCGCAGCTGTCTGGCGACGCACAAAGCGGTTTACATCATCACCAAACACTACCAGACAGGTTGCAACCATCGCCAATGCGATATCACGCACATAAGGCCGGAAAAAACTGCCCCAATCCAACAACAGCTGATAAACCACATCCGGCATTTTAGCTCACTCCATACTGCGTAAATAAATCCAGCATTTGCTGCTCTGTCCACACCGCTACATTCAGCTCATTAGCTTTAACCAGTTTAGAGCCGGCATTATCACCGGCGATAACGGCGTGGGTTTTCGCTGATACCGAGCCGGACACTTTAGCACCCAGCCGCTGCAGTTTCGCTTTAGCATCATCACGGCCCATGCTAATCAAAGTACCGGTAAGCACTATAGTTTGCCCCGCCAGCGGCTGTTCGGTTTGGGCCTGCTGCGCTATCGCCGGCCAGCTAATGCCGGCATCAACCAGCGCCGCTATCACACTTTGATTGTGCGGCTCGGCAAAAAAGCCTTTTACATGCTCGGCCACCACAGTACCAACATCGCTGACTTGCAGCAGTTGCTCTACCGTAGCCTGTTGCAGTGGCGCTAAGGCAGTGAAATGATTCGCCAGGTTAAGCGCCGTAGCCTCACCGACTTCGCGAATACCCAGCGCATAAATAAAGCGCGCTAAGCTGGTGTGTTTTGACTGTTCAATCGCCGCTAATAGCTTAAGGGCGGATTTTTCGGCCATCCGCTCCAGGCCAACTAACGCCGCCATATCCAGGCTGTAAATATCAGCCGGGGTTTTCACCAGTTGCTGATCAACTAACTGTTCAACTAACTTATCACCCAGCCCCTCGATATCAATGGCTTTACGCGAGACAAAATGCTTTATCGATTCTTTAAGCTGAGCGGCACAAAACAGACCGCCGCTGCAACGCGCCACGGCTTCGCCACTGACCCGTTCTACCGCCGAGCCACATACCGGGCAGCTTAGCGGAAACACAATATCGCGCACCGTGTCAGGCCGCTGCTCTGTCACTACGGAAACAATTTGCGGGATCACGTCACCGGCACGGCGCACTATAACCCTGTCGCCGATTTTCACCGCCAGCCGGTCTATCTCATCCTGATTATGCAAAGTGGCATTACTGACCGTAACACCACCGACCAATACCGGCTCCAGCCGCGCCACCGGCGTAATGGCACCGGTACGGCCAACCTGGAACTCCACATCTAACAAGGTGGTCAGCATTTCCTGGGCCGGAAATTTAAAGGCAATAGCCCAGCGCGGCGCCCTCGCCACAAACCCCAGAGCTTGTTGTTGCGCAAGGTCGGACACTTTTATCACCACACCGTCAATTTCATACGCCAGCGCACTGCGGCGCTGCATAATGTCCTGATAGTACGTCAGTGCCGCATCGGCGCCGGTTACCAGGCGAATTTCCGGACACACCGGCAGCCCCCAATCTTTCAGCTGCATTAAACGCTGATAATGGCTGCGACTGTCGAGCAGCTGTGCAGGGTCTTCTACCGCACCTACCGCATAGGCGTAAAACATTAATGGCCGCTGTGCAGTAATTTTCGGGTCCAGTTGGCGTAAACTGCCGGCTGCGGCATTGCGCGGGTTGGCAAACACTTTGTCCCCCGCAGCACGGGCCTTATCGTTCATCCGGTTAAAACCGGCCAGCGGCATAAATACTTCGCCGCGCACTTCCAGCACCGCCGGAACTGCCGCACCTTTTAGTTTTAACGGCACGGCGCGAATGGTTTTTACATTGACGGTAATATCTTCACCGGTATAACCATCACCGCGGGTTGCTGCCTGCACCAGCACGCCGTTTTCATAGCGAATGCTGACTGCCAGGCCATCCAGTTTCGGCTCGCAGCAAAAGCTGAACTCCGCGCTGCTGTCCAACATATCGGCCATACGTTTACAAAAGGCGCTGAATTCATCCGCGCCAAAGGCATTATCCAGCGACAACATCGGAATGTTGTGGCTTACCTGGCCAAATTTTGCCAGCGGTGCCGCGCCAACCCGCTGCGTGGGCGAGTCCGCTGTAACCAACTGCGGATAGTCTGCTTCTAACTGCTGCAACTGCCGATATAAGCGGTCATACTCTGCGTCCGGCACCGAGGGGTTATCCAGCACATAGTACTGATAGCTGTAGTCTTCCAATTGCTGACGCAGTTGCTGTACCTGCTGCAAAATTGCCTGTTCCATAACCTGAATGTACCTGTAAAAATTTACGCCTGAGTTTGCCATAACAAAAACGGCAGGACTACTGCCTGCCGTTTTAGCTGCTGTTATTTTCGCCGTAAGCGGCGCGCTTTAGCCGTGGATCAAACGCTGGCGCTGAAATTCGCGGATTTTATCCACATAATGCCGCACCGTTTGTACCGTGAGCACACTGCGCTGACCGTCTAATACCTGGCCACCGAACTCTTCTGCCAGCTTCTTCGCTGCATTGTGCATCAGGTTAAAGTTTTGCAGCGGCTCACCGGGCCCGGGTAAGGTCATAAATAAGCTGACCCCGCGGGTGCTGAGCTTTTCAATGTTTTCCAGGTCAAAGGTGCCCGGGTTAAACATATTAGCCAGGCTAAATAACACTGCACCTGAGCCGGCACTGTCTATATGGCGGTGAAAAATATCCATGTCGCCGTATTTAAAGCCCAGCGTTAACAATGACGATAATAAGTCCGGGCCTTTCATGTCTTTGCTTTCCGGCAATAACACGTACAAAATCAGCACTTCTGCCGGCTCTTCGGCTGCAGCGGCGGGTTCATCTTGCTCTGTTGGTGCTTCAAACGCCGGTTGCTGTAATTCGTCATCGCTCAGCGCACTGAAATTAAGCTCAGGCTCTTTTGGCTCCTCAAAGGCTAATTCAGTTTGCACTTCGGCTGCCGGCTGCCGTGGCACCGGGCGTTTTACCGGTTCAGCGTTGGCGGTTACCGGTTTAGCCGCTGCGGCGTAATCTGTTGGCGCGGAGCTACCCTTTTTAACTACCCGCACCTGGCCGACGCCAAAGTCATCAAAGCCGTCAGCCTTTTCGGCTTTGTCTTGCTGGTCTTCATCGTAATAACGGTGTCTTGGCTGGCCGGAATTTTTTCGCACTGTCCACAAGCCGTGCAACAGTAACGCCCCCAGCAACAGGGCGCCGATAATAATAAACACTAAACGTAATTCGTCAGCCATAAGGTTACCTTTTATTAAGAGGCTGCTGCCATTTTGACAGCATCATCCACATCGACAGCGACCACACGTGACACGCCCGGTTCCTGCATTGTCACGCCCATCAACTGCGCCGCCATTTCCATGGCAATTTTATTGTGGCTAATATAAATAAATTGCACTGTTTCTGACATTTCCCTCACCAAATTGCAAAACCGGCCGACGTTAGCGTCATCCAGTGGCGCATCTACCTCATCTAACATACAAAATGGTGCCGGGTTAAGCCGGAAAATCGAAAACACCAATGATAAAGCCGTTAGGGCTTTTTCACCACCCGATAATAAATGTATTGTACTGTTTTTTTTGCCCGGCGGCCTTGCCATGATAGTGACACCGGTTTCTAACAAGTCATCTTCGGTCAATGCCAGGTAAGCACTGCCACCGCCAAACACTTTGGGAAACAGTGTTTTTAAGCCGTCATTAACCTGCTCAAAGGTATCTTTAAACTTCTGCCGCGTTTCTTTGTCAATTTTGCGGATCGCCGTTTCCAGCGTATCCATGGCAGCGGTTAAGTCATCATTTTGCGCATCCAGATACTGTTTACGCTCAGCCTGTTGCTCGTATTCTTCAATGGCCGCCAGGTTAATCGGCCCTAAACGGCCAACAGCATCCACGGTTTTGTCCAGTTGCTGCTGCCAGACAGTTTCTTCGGCATCCGGCGCCAACTCTGCCAAAACGTCCTTCATATTGGCCTGCTGTTCACGTAAAAGTTCCAGCATATTATTGGCCCGCACGCGGTAGCCTTCAGCATCAAGGCGTAATTCTGCCAACTCAGCACGTTTTTTGTTTAACAGCTGCAAAATACCATGTTGGCCCTGCTCCAGCTCACGAATTTGCTGCTCTACCGCAGCCAGCTGGTCTTGCTGTGCGATCATTTGCTGTTCGGCCTCTTCGCGCTCCAGCAAAGCTTGCTGCAGCTGCTCTTGCAGCAATAATTCCGGCTCGTCATCCTGTTGTAGCTTTGCCGTCAGTGTGCCGGCTTGCTCCTGCAATTGTTGCTGTTGCATCCGCGCACGTTGCAGGCTTTGCTGCAGCGCACTTAATTGCTGCTCTGCCACCTTTTGTTGCATCAGCAGTTGCTGTTGCTGCGTGCGCTTTTGTTCAAATTGGGCACGTAATTGCTGCAACTGCTGCTGTTGGTTGCCGCTTTGGCTGTGCAGTTGCTGCTGTGCACCTTCGTGCTGCAACAGCTGCTCAGCACTGTCTTCCAGCGCCATTGCCAGTTGTTCTGTGCTTTCTTCCAGTTGTGCTTGTTTCAGCTGTAACTGTTGTTGCTCCGTCACCAGCTTTTGCGCCAGTTTTTCTGCTTGTTGCAACTCTTGCTGAGCCAACAGCTTCGCGGTCAGTTGCTGCTGTTGTGTCCGCTCAGCATGTTGCAGTTGCTGCAGCGCCTGCTGCTGCTGTTGCTGTGCCTGTTGCAGCGCTTGTTGCTGTGCGGCGTACTGCCCGCTGAGCTGCTGAACCTGCTGCTCAGCGGCTGCTAATTCTTGCTGCAGTTGCACTAAACGTTCTTCGCGCAACAAGTAGTTATCCTGTTGTTGCGCTCCGGCCTGCAAACACCAGTTAGAACCAAGCCAATAGCCTGATGTCGTGATCACGCTGTGGCCGGCAGCCAGCTGCGACAGCCTTTGCTGCGCGGCGTTGATATCGGCAACGCAGAAAATCTGGTTAAAGCTTTCAGGATACACACCGCTGACAATAACCTCTGCCAGGCTGCCGGGCGCAGCAGCACAGCTGTTACGGCTTACCATACTTTGCGCCGTAGCCTGCAGTTGCTCAGTTACCGCAGCATGTTGTAACTGTCCCAGCACCAGCGCCACTGCAGCGGCCCAGCCGGGTTTAAGCTGCAGCTGGCGTAATAATTGCTGCTGTTCACCGTCTTTTTGTTGCTGCTGCTGTTGCAGTTGTTGTTGCTCGCGCTGCAACAGCAATAATTCCGATTTGGCCTGTAACTGTGCAGCATCCAGCTCACGGTTAAGCTGCTCCTGCTGCTGTACCGCCTGCTGCGCTTGTTCATGCAACGCTGTGCTTTGCTGCACTTGTGTGGCGCCATAGCTAAGTTCAGTTTCAAGCTCAGCAACACGCTGTTGCAACGGCGCCAGTGCCAGTGCGGCCTGCTCCTGTTGCAGCTGCTGTTCCTGCTGGCGTAACTGCGCTAACTGACTAAGCTGGTTTTGTTGTTGCAACTGTTGCTGCTGCTGTTGCTGCTGCAAACGAAAATGTTGTTGTTGCCACTGATTAAAAGCCTGTTGCTGCTGGTACTGCTCGTCTTCCAGTTGTTGTAACTGCTCTGTCAGCTCTGCCAGTTGCTCATCCAGCAATGCCTGCTGCGGCTCGTCTTCTGCCAGTTGCTGTTGCAGCTCTGCTTGTTGCGCCTGCTCGGTGGCAATAAACTCTTCTGCCTGTGCCAGGGTATGTTGTGCCTGTTGCAATTGCGCCGTTAACGTTTGCTGTTGTTGGCGCTGATGCAAAATTTGCTGCTCTAAACGGCTGATGCTGCTGCCCAGCTGATAAAAGTTACTCTGCACTTTCTCCAGCACTTGCCGGCCATCCTGTGCCTGCTGTTTTAACTCCAGCAACACGCGCTGATCGCCCAGCTCCTGCGACTGGTATTTGTCCAGCTCGGTTTGTTGCTGCGCCAGTTGCTGCTCTAATGCGGTAAAGCGGTTGTTATATTGCAACCACTTGATGGTGGTCAGTTCAGCTTTAAGCTTGCGCTCCTGAGCTTTCAGCTCTTTGTAACGTTGCGCCGCATTAGCCTGGCGTTTTAACTTATCAATATTTTTGCCCAGCTCTTCGCGTACATCGGCTAAGCGATCGAGGTTTTCCCGTGTGTGCTTAATACGATTTTCTGTTTCGCGCCGACGCTCTTTATACTTGGAAATACCGGCTGCTTCTTCGATAAAAACCCGCAATTCCTGCGGTCTGGATTCAATCAGCCGTGAAATCATGCCCTGTTCGATAATGGCGTAACTGCGCGGCCCCAGGCCAGTGCCTAAAAAGATATCGGTAATGTCACGGCGGCGGCATTTACTGCCGTTAAGAAAGTAATTTGACTGCGCATCGCGGGTAACAATACGCTTAATGGAAATTTCGCTGCGATCGGCCATGCCGCCGGCTAAACGGCCCTCAGTGTTCTCAAACACCAGCTCTACCGACGCTTGTGACACCGGCTTGCGCTGCGACGAACCGTTAAATATAACGTCGGTCATGGCATCGCCGCGCAGGTTTTTGGCTGAGCTTTCGCCCAGCACCCAGCGCACTGCATCAATTACATTAGATTTACCGCAGCCATTGGGGCCGACCACCGCCGTCATTTGCTGTGGGAAAGGCACATTGGTGCTGTCAACAAACGACTTAAAGCCGGACAGTTTGATCTGTTTTAAGCGCATCAGGGCAATATAGAATTATTGTTATCATTGCGTTTTGCCGAATGTAGCAGTGCTCTTGCTTGCTGTCACGGGAAAATCACTCGCTTTTCTGACCAATCAAGGTCTTACGGCGCCAACGCTCGGCTTTTTCTACCACAGTATTACTCACCACTTTGCGGCTTTTCTTCGGAAATACCACTACCGGACGTGAAATAAGCAGGTTGTTTGGGTACACCACCAGTTCGTTGTCTTTGGTGCGCAGTACGGTGCTAAACAGGTTAATTTCGATAATACGGCCTTCCAGAAAGTTGCCGCCATCTACTACCCGCACTTCCATACCTTCGGCAAACGCCTTTTGCCCCAGTAATATGAAAAACGCGGTGATATTGCTCAGCAAGCTCCAGGCAGCAAACAAGGCTACGCCGACTACCGCTATCATCGATGACGCCAGCACTAATAAGCCGCGGATATCCACGCCCCAGACAATGCTCAGCACCACTATCAGCAGCAGTGCCAATATAATATGGAACACCACCAGCGCACGCTTGTTCATTTCGGCTTTTAACTGGCTGGCCGCGATAAAACGATACAAAACCGGGGCGATACGCCGGCTGATAATAAAGTACAGAATAACCACCAATACGCTGATAACCAGTTGTACTGTGGTCGGACTGAAATGCTGCATCAGCTGTTGCGAATATTGCAGGAATGACAAAGTTAAGTTCCCGAAAAGTATGGGTTAATCCAGATCGTTCAGTGGCCAACGCACGATAAAGTCTTCAAAATCATCCAGGTTAACCTGCAACTCTGAGATGGTTTTGTTGCGCACCGACATTTGCTTTTTATGCATCAGGCTTTTTTTGCCGCCGTTTAACAACGGGTGCCAGTGCGGTAAACCGCGGCCTTCATGTAAACGGCGGTAGGCACAGCTGGTGGGCATAAAAAAAATGTCTTTCAGGTTTTGTTTGGTTAACGCGATGCAATCGGGCACCAATACCGTGCGCTGACTATATTCGCTGCACTCACATTTGTGGCTGTTTAAATAGCGGCAAGCAATATTGGTGTAATGCACCTGTTCATCCTGATGCAACACAGCTGTCGGGCCTTCGTATTCGTCGTCATCGATAAACTTGTTCAGGCAGCATTTGGCACAGCCGTCACACAAGGCTTCCCACTCTTCGGTATTCATCTCATCGAGCGTTTTGGTTTCCCAATAGCGTTCTGCTAAAGCCATGTTTAATTTACCTTGCTGTTTACTGTAAATATATCAGCCAGTTGTAACTGTAACTGATCGCCGCTTTGCAGCGGCCCTACACCGGCTGGTGTGCCGGTAAGTACTATATCGCCCGGCAACAGCGTGAAATGTTGACTCATTTCACTGATAAGTTGCGTAATGCCGCGGATCATATTCGCGGTATTGCCGTGCTGACGCAAACTACCGTTTACCGTTAAGCGAAACTCCGTTTGCTGCGGATGTTGCAAGGCGGCTTTTTCGACAAAACCGGCTATCGGACAGGCATCGTCAAAACCCTTGGCAATCTCCCACGGCCGGCCTAATTTTTTCAGCTCTGCCTGTACATCACGAAGCGTCAGATCCAGCGCCAAACTGTAACCCCAGATAGCTTCATTTACTGCGGTAAAGTCAGCCTGCTTCAGTGGTTTGCCAATCAGTACAGCCAGTTCAGTTTCATTGTGCACCTCGCCCTGCTGCTGCGGCAAACTAAAACGAGGCGCAAAGTCGCACAGTGCGGTAGAGGGCTTAATAAAAAACAGCGCTTGTGGTGCTGTTTTGCTTTGCATCTCAGCAATATGGTCCTGATAATTCTGGCCTATGCACAGCACCTTGCCCACCGGCAATGCTATGGCTTTGCCGTCAACCGTGCGATGTTGATATGTCATGTTATTATTCCGCTGCCACAATTAAATCGGCCAGATAACCAACACTGGTTACAAAGTAATAAGACCGGTTCCAATGCATCAATGCTTTGTAGTTATCATAGGCTAAAAAAGCCCGACCGCCTTCACCATCCGGCAATACCAGTGCGGCGTTAATATCGCGCACCGGCAGTGCGGTTTTATTTAACCGCTGCAACCCCAACTGCTGCCAGTCTGCCAGGCTGCGTTCTGACTCTGCCCAGCGCTGCAACCATTCGCTGCGTTGCAGGCTGCCACGGGCAATGGCATGTGTGATATCAAAATCTTGCGGCAACAGCACTTCCCGGCCCCAGGTTTTGCTGTTATCCCAGCCCTGCTGTTTTAAATAATTGGCAATAGAGGCAAATACATCGGCCTGATTGGTCCAGATGTCTTTTTTGCCATCGCCGTCACCGTCTTGCGCATAGGCCATAAACGAGCTAGGCATAAACTGATTTTGTCCCATGGCTCCGGCCCAGGAGCCTTTCATCTCATCCAGGCTGATATGGCCCTGGGCTAAGATATCCAGCGCCTGATAAAACTCTTGTTTAAAAAAGCTTTCACGCCGGCCATCATACGCCAGAGTTACCAACGCAGAGGGCACCGAATAAGTACCCATAAAATTACCGAAACTGCTTTCCAGCCCCCACAGTGCAACAATAAACCGCGCTTGTACGCCGTATTGTGCAGCGATTTTTTCCAACTGCGGTAAATATTGCTGATAACGCTCACGCGCCATGCGGATCCGGGTTTCACTAACCCGCTTAGGCAAATAAGTACTGAGGGTTTCCACCACTTCCGGCTGGGTTTTATCGGCGGCAACGATTCGCTCATGATAGGTCAAAGAGGCAAACACCGGTTCTATTAACTCTGATGAATAACCCTTGCTCAGCGCTTCTTGCTTTAAGGTAGCGACATAATCAGAAAACTCAGGCTTGGTGTCGGCGGCAAAGACAGAGACACTGAAAACAGCCGCAATGGTAAGAGAAACAACAGATTTAAACATAATAAGAGCCCGTTAAATAAAGAATTATTGCTGATGCTGCGCCTTGTGCTGTGCCAGCATATCTTGCGGCGGCGGTGGCAATTGCAGGTAAAAGCCCTGCTGCTGTAACTGCTGCCGTACCTTATCGATATCTGCCAGCGCTAAATGTTCCCGCGCGGCTAAATTAATAATGGTTACCAGCTGCGGTATGCCAAAACTGGTAAGCAAGTTAGCCGGTACTTTGCTGAAGTCATCACGGCGTTCCACATAAAGATAGGTACTGTCCTTATTCGGACTTTTATAAACTGCACACAGCATCGAATAAAACCACGCCTCAACCTTGCTTAACGAAGGTCTAAACTATAACATGAAGCCCAGGTATTGCGTACCGGCAAACAAGCGGCAACGCAAATAAAAGCGCGGCCTGCAAGCAGTAAATCTAAGCCCGCAACAGATAATAATAAGTGCGCACAAAACAGTTATGTCAGATCAGACTTTGGAATTAAAAGGTAGTTTATTTCCTTTATCGGTACTCTCCTGCGCCGATCTCAGCGTTAACGCTCTGCGCGCCGGTTTAAGCCAAAAACTGGCTCAGGCACCGGCTTTCTTTTATCAGGCACCTATAGTGCTCAATGTAGCCGACTGCCGGCAAACACCCGACTTTGCTGCGATAAAACAGCTGTTTGCTGAGTTAAACCTGGTATTAGTCGGCGTATGCGGTGCCGGTACAGAATTAAAGCAGCAAGCACAGCAGGCCGGCTTAGCCGCTTTACAGCTGGGTAAAGATAACAAAGCCGCCACTAAAACCAGCGCTGCAGCGTCAAACAGCAATTCAGTAAACAACAATTCATTAAACAACAGTGCAGAAAGCGCCACGGTGGCAATGGACGCAAAAATTGTTGAGCAAACTGTGCGCTCCGGTCAGCAACTCTATGCCAAAGGCACCGATTTAATTGTTCGCGGTACCGTAGGCGCCGGCGCCGAAGTGATAGCCGACGGCAATATTCATATTTACGGCACTTTGCGTGGTAAAGCCATTGCCGGGGCAGCCGGCGATCGCAGTAAACGTATTTTTTGTTACAACTTGCAGGCCGAACTGGTGTCTATTGCCGGTAACTACTGGCTTAGCGAAAGCCTGCAGGGTGAATTTTGGGGTAAATCGACTTGTATCAAATTACAAGACGATCAACTGGTATTAGCAGAATTAGGGTAAGGATCTCACTATGGCAAAAATCATAGTTGTTACGTCAGGAAAAGGCGGCGTGGGTAAAACCACTTCCAGTGCGGCTATCGGCACCGGCCTGGCATTAAAAGGCCATAAAACGGTAATTATCGATTTTGACATTGGCTTGCGTAATTTAGACCTGATTATGGGTTGCGAGCGCCGCGTTGTGTACGACTTCGTCAATGTGATTAACGGCGAAGCCAATTTAAAACAAACACTGATTAAAGATAAACGTACCGACAACCTGTTTATTTTACCGGCCTCGCAAACGCGTGACAAAGACGCGCTAAGCAAAGCCGGGGTAGAAAAGGTACTGAACGAGCTGGCAAAAGATTTCGACTTTATTTTATGCGACTCACCGGCCGGCATCGAATCCGGTGCCATGATGGCGCTGTATTTTGCTGATGAAGCCATAGTGGTTACCAACCCGGAAGTATCATCAGTACGCGATTCAGACCGTATTTTGGGCATGTTAGCCAGTAAATCACGCCGTGCCGAGCAAGGGTTGGATGCAATAAAAGAGCACTTGCTGCTAACCCGTTACAACCCCGAGCGGGTCGAAAAAGGCGAAATGCTCAGTGTTGAAGATGTAAAAGAAATTCTGTCGATTGACCTGTTAGGCGTTATTCCTGAGTCACAAGCCGTACTTAATGCCTCTAACTCAGGCCAGCCGGTGATCCTCGATAGCGAAAGTGATGCCGGCCAGGCTTACCTGGATACAGTCGAACGTTTACTCGGTGAAAAAGTGCCGTTCCGCTTTTTAACAGTGGAGAAAAAGGGCCTGTTAAAACGGATTTTCGGAGGATAAAGGATGTCATTACTGGATTATTTTCGCTCAACCAAGAAAAGCAGTGCCAATACAGCCAAAGAGCGCTTACAAATTATCGTTGCACACGAGCGCAGACGGCGTAACAGCCCGGATTACCTGCCGCAGCTGGAGCGCGATATCTTAGAGGTGATCCGCAAGTACGTGGATATTTCACCGGAAGATATTGCTGTAACATTAGAGCAGCGCGACGACGAGCTGTCAGTGCTGGAGCTGAATGTCACTTTTCCGGATGAAAAGCGCTAGTTTTACTACGCCAATAGTTAGAAAAACAAAGCCCGCGAAATGCGGGCTTTAACTTTGCTACAGGACCTTAGTAATCACTATAATCCGGCTGTTCCGCTACATCATTAGCGCACTGCAAAATCATCCATCAGGATCAGGCCAATCATAGTGGCGTCTAAGTTTGCACCATCGCGGGCAATGGCCGTGTAAATGCTGTTGGCAGCCAGTTCTACCGGTACTTCTATAGCGGAGGTTTTAGTGCCGGCCAGAGTAACAGTCACCACATAGTCGCCGGCCGGTAAAGGCACATAACCGGTCTCAGCTTTAAAGGCTACATTAGCAAAAGCAGGGGTAGCATCGGCAATATCGCCATCGGCGGTAACATAAATATCAACGTTTCCGGCAAGCGTGGAGCCGTGCACAATACGTACTTTAGCTTCAGTAGCGACGCGGCGCGGCATATCGGTTAGCACCAGCGGCTCAATAGCGAAGTCATCCGTTGCATCTAATGAACCAACTGCCAATACGCTGTAGAAGCTACCGGCGTCTAAGGTTACGTCTGCATCTATTACAGCAGTCTCAGTACCTGATACAGCTACTTTAATATTGTAATCACCGGCTGCCGGTGTCAGATAGTCGGTAAAGTCAGGGAAAGCCAAAGCAGTAACCAATGGCTCAGCAAAATTATCATTTGCAACCACGTCCACTGCAGGCGCATCCGAGACATTGTGTACTACCCGTACCGAAGCGGTAGCTGCTGCATCTAAAATGGCTAACTCACTACCGTCTTGACCCACGGCCAATAGAGATACCGGAGAATCACCGGAATATTGGCTGTCTATTGCCGCTACAACCAGATCGGTACCTGCCGTGGTTAATGGTACAGTACCGCTGTCAAACACTACCGTTTCGTTGTCAGTCAGCGTAATGCGTACACGATATTCCGCAGGGTCCAGTTCCAGCGGATCGGTAAAGTCTTTGAAAGCGAGAGTATCTGTTGGAGTTCCCAGTTCCGCCTCAGGTGGAGTAACGTGAATACTAACTTCTGGTGCGGTTGAGGCAGCATGCACTACCTGTAAGCGAATTTTACCGGCAGCAACATCATTTACAGTGCCGGTAACCACTAATGGCTCCAATGTTTCTTCAGCCACTTTACCCACAGCAAACACGGTATAACGCTTGGCTTCTTCCAACGCCAGGTCCAGCGGACCAATTACTGTCGCGGTGGTATCGTCAGCTAATAGTGCATCAACTGCTACGCTGTAAGTGGCCGGCGGTAGGGACAGTACGTCAGATGCTTCGCCAAAAGCCAGGCCCTCAATAACCGCATCGTCATTGGCCAGTATATTAACGTCCGGAGCGTCTATTGAGGTATGCACAACCTGCACTGTGGCGTTCACTACCGGAGGTGGTGGTGGCAACGGATCATTATCATCATCTAACCAACATCCTGTAAGAGACAGCGCCAACAAAGCGGGAAAAGCAAGTTTTTTTATTCCATTCATTGTTATAACCCTTCAGTTGATAAGTGCTGAAGTGTTACGCCAAGATTTTTTACTCCGATCAAAAAAACGGCTTGCTAAAAATCGGACAAAATTGCCGAAAATTTATACTGATCTGACTACTATACCGGTACGTTTACAGTTAGTTTATTAAAACACTATATGTACCGGTTTTGGTAAGTATGGTAGTAAGCGGCTTTGTCGCCAGCCTTGCATGTATTCCGGTAATGGTAATAACTGCCTGTCATCATCTGCTATACGCCAACACCAGTTCAGATATTCATTTAACTGCCGTTTAACCGACATAAATTCTGCCGGAATACCCTGCTCTGCGGCGGCACGTTTTATGGCTTGGGTTAACTGCGCAACAGTTTCTTTATGGCCGGCAAACTGCTGTTCATGGTAAAAGCGCTGCGGGCAATGTGCCTGTGGCAACTCTTTCGCCTGAGCAATGATTTCAACCAGCGTTTTAGCATGACGGCGTAATTCGCGCGGTGGCATACCGGGAATATTTAATAAGCTCTCTGCTGTCGATGGCCTGCGTTTGGCCAGCTCAATCAACTGGATATCTTTTAATATCAGACCTAATGCCAGGTCTCGTTCCATGGCATAGCGTTGACGCCAGGCTGCCAGCTCACGTAATACTGCCAACTCACGCGGTGTAAGTTGCCAGCTGTTTTTAATTTCGAGATATTTAAATTCCAGCGGCAGCTGTTGTTCTTTGCGCCGGGTTAGTTGCTCACCCTCTTGCAGTAACAGCTGTTGCTGCTCCGCACTCATCTGTGCAACAAACTTTTCGTACAGCGGAAACAGGAAATGCACATCATTTGCGGCGTAGGTAAGCTGGGTGTCAGATAAGGGCCGGGCTAACCAATCTGTACGTGACTCGCTTTTGTCCAGTATTTCACCTGTTAATTGCTCTACCAGCCTGGCATAACCCATGCTGCTGCCCCAACCAAGTAACTCAGCAGCCAGTTGGGTATCAAACAATGGCGTTATTTGACTAATGCCGATAGTCGCCAGAGCCTCGAGATCCTCACTGCAGGAATGCAGCAATTTAATAATTCCCTTATCAGCAAACAGGCAGTTTAGCGGTTGCCAGTCGGTAATACGTAACGGATCAACCAGCGCCAGTGCCTGGCCGTCAAACAACTGAATTAAACCCAGCTTGGGATATAACGTACTTTGACGGATAAACTCGGTGTCCACCGCTAATACGGTATGGTTTGCTGCCTGGCTACAATAAGCAGCCAATGCCTCGTTATCGGTAATTAACGGAATCATGCGTTACCTGTTGTGTCTTGTGAAAACAAAAGCCGGCTTCAAGGCCGGCTTTTGCTGTAAAGCGTACTAACCACGAAGTTCTCGCCGTAAAATTTTACCGACATTGGTTTTCGGTAATTCTGTACGGAATTCTACCTGCTTAGGCACTTTATAGCCCGTTAAATGTTGCCGGCAGTGTTGGATCACTTCCTGCTCCGTTAAACTGGCATCTTTTTTCACGATAAATAGCTTCACTGCTTCGCCGGTAGCTTCGTTGGGGACGCCAACAGCAGCTACTTCCAGCACTTTATCGCTCATCGCTACGACTTCTTCAATTTCGTTCGGGTAGACGTTAAAGCCGGAGACTAAAATCATGTCTTTTTTACGATCGACAATATAAAAGAAACCTTCTTCGTCCATCCGCGCAATATCACCGGTATATAACCAGCCGTCTTTCAACACCTTGGCAGTTTCTTCCGGCCGGTTTAAATACCCCAGCATTACCTGTGGGCCCTTCACCAGCATTTCGCCAGGCTCTCCGGCGGCAACATCCTGGCCTTCTTCATCCACCAAACGAATATCGGTAGACGGAGCCGGCAGGCCAATACTGCCGTTAAAACTGGTTAAATCATAAGGGCTTACTGTTACCAATGGGCAGCATTCGGTCAAACCATAACCTTCCATTAACCGGGTACCTGTTACTTTTTGCCAGCGCTCTGCCACCGGGCGTTGTACCGCCATACCGCCACCGATTGAAGCTTTAAGGCCGCTAAAGTTTAACTCAGCAAAACCCGGCGTATTCAACAAGCCGTTATATAAGGTGTTAACACCGGTAAAAATAGTAAAATGAAACTTCTGCAGCTCTTTGACAAAGCCTTTCATATCGCGCGGATTCGTGATCAGCAGGTTAGTGGCGCCATATTTAAAGAAGGTGAAGAAATTCGCCGTTAAGGCAAAGATATGGTACAGCGGCAGCGCGGTAATAACCCGCTCCACACCTTTTTCCAGTAAATTATCTAAACAACCACTCACCTGTTCCAGGTTACCCACCATATTACGATGCGTTAACATAGCACCTTTTGAGACGCCGGTTGTACCGCCGGTGTATTGTAAAAACGCAATGTCTGAACCTTTCATTTCAGGCTTACTGTATTTTAGCGTTGCGCCTTTTTCCAGGGTGCTGTTAAAGCGAATGGCTCCGGGTAGTTTATAAGCCGGTACCAGCTTCTTAATATGCTTAACCACCAGGTTAACAATAGTGCCTTTAACCGCGCCTAAGCGATCACCCATGGTGGTTAGGATCACATGGTCCAGTTTAACCTTACCCGCAATTGCACTTAAGGTATGGGCAAAGTTTTCTACGATAATAATGACTTTGGCCTTGGAGTCGTTTAACTGATGCTCCAGCTCGCGCGGTGTGTACAGCGGGTTTACATTAACCACTACACAACCGGCACGTAATACGCCCATTAAGGCAATGGGGTATTGCAGTAAGTTAGGCATCATAATGGCGACAGCATCGCCCTTTTTTAGCCCCAACTCTGTCTGCAGATAAGCCGCAAACGCGGTGCTTTGCTGATCCAGCTCACGGTAACTGATACTTTTACCCATGTTGATAAAAGCGGTGTTATCCGGATAGGTTGCAATACTTTGTTCAAAAATATCTAATAATGACGGGTAATGATCGGCATTAATTTCTGCGGGTACGCCTGACGGGTAACGTTTTAACCAAACTCTATCCACCGTCCTCTCCTTTTGTCTAAGGTTATTATTGTATAGATATAAAACCACGCTCACGCAATCTGTCGTTGCGCTTAATTACTACAGTGGCTTTATTGGAGTTTTTACTCTAACGGCTAATCATCCCACAATTACAGGCGTTGCACAATTAGCCCTGCTATTCCTTCGGCTTTACGAACTTCAGCGTCATACGATCACTTTCACCAATAGCGACGTACTCTGCTTTGTTATACTGCCCCATCGCCAGGGTCGGAGGCAAGGCATAAACGCCTTTCGGATAGTTTTTCATGTCGGCGGAGTTGGCATTAATCTCACTGCTGGCGACCAATTCAAAACCTGCCATCTGCGCAGCCTGAATAATATAAGACTCATCCAGATAGCCATCGACGGCTGAGCTGGAGATATCGGATAATCGCGCCGCACGATGCTCTACCATACCTAAGGTGCCGCCGGGTTTAAGCGCCTGAAAAATGCTCTGTAAGGTGCCAAACAAATTACCGTCTTCATTCCAGATATGGGAATTGCGAAACGTCAGCACCATATCAAACTGCTCATCCTGTAATGGCAATAATAAGGGCGGATCTAACTCAATCATCGCCACATCGCCAAAATAATCTGCCTGCTCAGCGATGCGTTCAGCTAATTTTTGGCTTACACGCGCCCAAAAAATACTGCGATCATCCTTTAACGAACCATCATTGTGACGAAACTGCGCTAATGTCAGCTTACCCTGATCTTTAACAAAAGGTGCCAAAATTTCAGTGTACCAGCCATGGCCAGGCCAAATTTCTAAAACCGACATATTCGGTGTCAAACCAAAAAATTGCAGTGTTTCTGCCGGATTACGGTACTGGTTTCGTTGTTTATGCCCCTGGCTACGCTGCGCCGCGTCAGCCAGCTTGGTCAGTTGTGCAGTATAATCGGTATTTTGTGCAGCCGGCGAAAAACCTGAAATAGCGCAGAATAAAGCAAAAGAGTACAACATTGTCTTTCTTGTAATTTTTTTTGACATATACAACACCTTGGTTTTGTTGGCACTTTGAAAATCGGAATTTGCAAAGCGTAAACAGGGAACTGTACAAAATATGCACATAAGAGTCGGCAAATTCAATACAGTTCATTTTGTATTAAGTGTTCAGCGACATTTTTAAGCCGGAAATAAACCTCTGACCATAGAAAACCTGATAACCGTCGACATCTTTTTGCCATCTTGCCGCTATAAAGTACACTAGCTCACAAGAACATCAAGCTGTTATAAGGTAAAACTCTATGCGCATATCTTTGCTCACGCTGGCACTCTTGCTCTCTCCCGCTTTGGCATCTGCCGCACCCAAAAACATTATTTACATGATTGGTGACGGTATGGGGCCGGCTTACCTCGCCGGTTACCGGTATTTCAGTGATGACAAAGCCACAGCTGAAGTGGAAAACACCATTTTTGACGAGCTATGGTTGGGCATGGCCAGCACCTATCCGGACGACGATACCTATGTTACCGACTCAGCCGCCGGCGCTACCGCACTGGCTACCGGATTTAAAAGCTACAACGGTGCGATTTCGGTAAACCGCCAACATATCCCTCTTGGCACTATGATGCAGTTGGCGAAAAAACTGGGCAAAGCCAACGGTATTGTTGCCAGCTCGCAGGTAAACCACGCTACACCGGCATCTTTTTTAGCCCACAATAAAAGCCGGCGCAATTACGACGAAATCGCCGATATGTATCTGGATTACCGCATCGACGGTAAAACCGTTGCCGATGTTATTTTAGGTGGCGGCACCAAGTATTTTATCCGCGACGAGCGTAATCTGGTCGATGGTTTTAAACAGTTGGGTTTTCAGTACACCGATAGCTGGCAGCAGTTAAATACTTTAACTAACGCACCGGCGCTGGCATTATTGGCTGAAACAGCTTTACCGGCTGTGTTAAACAGCAATCAGGACAACCAACTGGCTACCCTGACAGAGAAAGCCCTGACACTGTTAACACCGGCTAAAAAAGGTTTTGTATTAATGGTCGAAGGTAGCCAGATTGACTGGTGCGGCCATGACAACGATATCGCCTGTGCCATGGCTGAAATGGACGATTTCGCCAAAGCTATTGCGGTGGCCAAAGCCTATGTGGATAAACACCCCGATACCTTACTGGTTATTACTGCCGATCATGAAACCGGCGGCATGTCGCTGGGTGCAGCTGGCGAGTACCAGTGGTTACCGGATGTAATACGCAAGGTAAAAGCCACCGGCCGCAGTATCGCAGAGCAACTGAAACAAGCCGATTCTGACGCCGCGGCATTGGCACTTTGGGCTGAGCTTACGTCAATCAACTTAACCGAAGCAGAACAGCAAAGCTTGCTGGCAACCCGGCAACAGGATGAAACTACACTACGTAAATTATCAAACCAATTGGTAGCAAAATACTCTTATACCGGCTGGACAACTGGTGGCCATACCGCTGCAGACGTTGCTGTACTGGCTTACGGTAAAAACGCAAAAGACTTTATTGGCTTTCAGGATAATACTCAGATCGCTAAAAAGCTGATGCAGTATATTCAGCAAACTAAGTAAGTTGCTTTCCGGTAATTACTCCGAAATAAGAACCGATTTGCTCTAAGCTAACCGTTGAAGGCATGGATGCCTGACAAATTCGCTGGGAGCGAATTTGAACAGCTCCGCTGGCCCGACGGGTAAACTTCAAGGAAGAAGTTTATAGTCGAGCCCCCATGGAAGGGTTTACGGCGCGTTAGCGTGGGCAAACCGGTTCGTTTGTATACTACTAATTAATCGCAATTAACTGGCGGCGCAACTTCGGTGCACTGGTATCCGGGTGCAACCAGATATCAAAAAACGCTGCACCAAAAGCGGTATCGTCCAGCACGCCGGTTTCAGCACCGTTCAAATAAAACCTGACACGGCCATCAGCTAACAATAACGCCGCCAGGGTATCGCCTTCTTTCACATCCTGCCACAGGCTTTGTAATTGTTGCGCCCACTGCTGTTGCTGCTCTTTACTGCTTTGGCCCAGCTTTTGCCATTCATCTACCGTGGCATCAATAAACTGCTGCTTACTGATATCACGTTTATAGGTCAGCTCCAGCAACAACGGCGTGCTTTGTGTATAACTTTCAAACTGGCCGCTTTGTGTCGCTAAACGCGCATCATACAGCTGCCAAAACAGGTAGCGGTAAGATCCCTCGCCCACTGTGGCCAGCTCCGGCACTGCCACAGCATTAAAACCGACACCGCCGGTAAGCCCCAACAGCAACACCACACTATATGGCTTTAACATACCACCTCCTGCTTTGCCCCAGCGCTATAGCAATCAGCGCCCATACAGCAATTAACACTGCTGCCGAGTATAGCGGCATCGGAAACTGCATAGCCCCACCGCTTAATGCGGCACCGCCCCAATAAGATAACGGCCCGCCACCGGCACCTAATAGCGCCGCCAACCAGGGTTTAGTCAGTACTTTTGCCATAAACTCCACCGCCGCCAGGGCGAATACGGCCCAAAGTAATACAAACCACAATGGCAACAGACCACCACTGCTAAACTGCAACACGTTAAGCTGTACCAACAGTGTATCGAGCACTACACCGGCACTAAGCGTTACAAGCACAGCAATGCGCCCGGCCGTGCTTAACCGCCACATGCCATAACACCAATACAGCAGCACCGGAATAATCGCAAGCTGCTGCCAATACACCAGTGCTAACCAGCACAATTCAAAACCGATAAGCGCCCGCCAATTAAAGGTTGTTTTGTCACTCATTACTTTACCGGTCACTGCTGTTTCATCCGCGTCGCTACACTGTTACGTAAGTTGTACGGCAACATTGATAGCAGCTTTAACATCACACTTAAGCGGCGCGGGAAACGAATACGACTTTTACCGCGCAGTAAACCGCTATAAATACGCTCAGCAGCGTCGCCAACGGATACTAAAAACGGCATCGAAAAATCATTCTTTTGTGTTAGCGGCGTGTCGACAAAACCCGGTTCAATCAAATGCACGCTGATACCACTACCGGCCAGGTCAACCCGCAAGCTGTCGGTAAAATAGCTGACGGCGGCTTTACTGGCACCATAGGCCTGACTGCGGGTAAACGGGAAAAAATGTACCATAGAACTGACGATAGCCAACTGTGGTGCTAACGAAGCTTTTAACAATGGCATAAAGTATTTGGTTGCTGCCACTACGGCATGAAAATTAATGGCGAAAGTGCGTTCAAACGCGGCTAAATTCAAATCATACGCATCGACATACTCACAGGTACCGGCATTTAGCAGCAGCAGATCCAACACCACGCCCTGCTCCAGCATATTTAAGGCTGTAGATTGCAAAGCAGTATTGTCAGTAAGATCAAGTGGTAAAGCATGAATGCCGGCATTTTTACTCAGCTCATCAAGCTTATCTGCAGAACGCGCCACCGCGTAGACTGTCCAGCCATTGGCAGCATAATGCAGCGCCAACTCGCGGCCAATGCCGGAGCTGGCACCGGTGATTAAACAAGTAGAAGTCATAATCATCTCAAAACAAGTAAGTACTGTTTAGATTACGACAGGAGCAGAGAATTGGATTTACTCAGGCGTAAAGATCGACGCCGAGAAGGTTTTGCACTTCACTGCGGCGCTGCTCATTGGCCTGGCTTTGATAAGCATCTATCGCTTGTTGGCTGCGCCGGTCATTGCCGGAGCTGAAATTGGTTTGCTGGCGGCGTTCGTCATCCAGCCGGTTTATTACCTCTGAGCTTGCCCGTACACCACGGCCTTGCGGCAACTCCGTTGCGGTGTCGTTGCGCGGCGTGGCACGGCGTGGCTCAGCACCGTTAAATACGGTACCGATGCTTTGGGTAGCATTTGCAGCAGCATTAATATTCAGTGTCATAATACGCAACCGAGCCTGACATAGCGCTAATTATAGCCAGTGCCGCCAACAAACCAAGCATTTTATGCCCCGGATAGCCAAACTAATTGAAGTTGCAGCCAACACCGCTGCAGCTTCAAGTAGGACGGTTATCGGCCGGGCAGTTTTTGCCAGGTCACATCATCACGCACATACACCGGCTCTGCCAGTTCAGCAGCAATAAACTGCCCGGCAGCAAGTGCCGGCAACGCCAGCGTCAACATATCCTGCGCCGACGGATATAAAATATCAGCAGCGATAACAGCAGGCTGCAGTTGTAACAGGGCCTCTGCATAAGTCTGCCAACCGGTACCGACAGCATGCACTTCACCACTGAGGCTAAAGCCGCTGATGTCCTGCGGTTTAATAGCAACTTCACTGCTGCCGGGCTGCATCAGACCATTTTGTAACACAAAGCTGCCGATATACACTTCTGCCATCCGTGCATCTATCGCAGCAATAACCTGCTTTGCACCGTGTAAACGCTGTGCCGCCTGTGCCATCGCCGCTAACGTTGACACGCCATACACCGGCACATCTGCCCCAAACGCCAGCCCCTGGGTAACACCGACACCAATGCGTACACCGGTAAAACTGCCCGGGCCACGGCCAAACACAATACCATCGAGCTGATTAAGGCTGATACCGGCCTGGCTTAACAGCTGCTGCACCATCGGCAATATACGTTTGCTGTGCTGCTGCGGGCAGACTTCATCCAGCGTTAAAATATCTGTGCCAACCTGCAAGGCTACTGAGCAGGCCTCGGTTGAGGTATCAAGGGCAAGTAGTTTAAGAGTGGCTATGTTCAACTTAATTGTCCTGTTTCATCTGTTGTAAAAAGTTTACCGCTTCATCCAGTGAGCGGGTGCGGCGCATTGGCGGTAAGCTGGTTAAAAATACTTCACCATAAGGTTTGGTGACTAAACGGTTATCACAAATAACCATTACGCCGCGATCGGTAACATCGCGAATTAACCGGCCCACGCCTTGCTTTAGCGTAATAACGGCTTGCGGTAACTGCACTTGCGCAAAGGGATCCTGGCCGCGCATAACGCAGTCTTCACTGCGGGCCTGCAGTAAGGGTTCATCCGGCGAGGCAAACGGCAGTTTGTCGATAATCACGCAGCTTAGCGTATCGCCACGTACATCTACGCCTTCCCAAAAACTGCCGGTGCCCAGTAGCACGGCATTATCCAGCTTAACAAACTGATCCAGCAGCAGCCGTTTACCGATACTGCCCTGCACCAACACCGGTTGACGGATCAGATCCGGCAACTGCTTTGCTACAACTTGCAGCATGCGATGGCTGGTAAACAAGAAGAAGCAGCGGCCGTTATTGGCTTCTATCAGCCGCACTGCAATTTGCAATAACTGTTTTGCCATGCCCTGCTCGTGCGGTTCGCTAAGGTAGCGCGGCACACAGAGCAACGCTTGCTCGCCATAGTTAAACGGGCTTTCCAGCAACAGCGTTTTGGCATTGTTCAGCCCCATCTGCGCGGTGTAATGGCTAAAGCCGTGATTTACCGACAAGGTAGCCGAGGTAAATACCCAGCTACGCTCATCAGCAGCGACAATATCGCGGAACTTGTCGGCAATACTCAGCGGCGTTAAATGCAGGCTCACATGCAAACGGGTGGTTTCAAACCATAAACTGACGCCGCTTTGCTGCATATCGGTCAGCTTTAATAAGCGTGCTTTGCACAGGGCTAAACGCTCAAAGGCATTATCAATTAAATCGCTGCGGCCAAGGCTGCTTTTCATTACCAGATACAGCATATCTATCGCTTCAGCAACACGGTTCAGCGCCGTTTGCATCTCAGGTTTCTGATACAGCTCGCGCCAGTTACCCTTAGCCGGTTCAGTACCAAATTGCAGCCGCCAGTCTTTAATCAATAAGGCAACTTTATCGGCAGTTTTGGCTAATTGCGGGTGGTCGCGCAGTTCCGTTTTGCAGGCGGTATTGATATCACGGCATAAATCGAGCAATAGCCGGCTGGAGACATTTTCACCAAAATAGTCGCTGGCAATATCCGGTAACTGATGGGCTTCGTCGAAAATAATCACATCCATTTGCGGCAACAGCTCACCAAAACCGGTGTCTTTCAGCGCTAAATCAGCGAAAAATAAGTGGTGGTTTACCACTACCAAATCAGCCGCCTGAGCCTTTTTGCGGGCTTTCAATAAGTGGCAGTCTTCATATACCGGGCAGTCTTTACCCAGACAATTGTCGGTCGTGCTGGTAACGTACGGCAAGGCTTTGGAGTCTTCACTGATATAACTTAACTCGCCAATATCACCGCTTTGCGTTTCGGCCGACCATTTTTTGATCAGGCTTAGATCCTGAATAAGCTGCTCATCCTGCATTGGCACATGGTTGTAATGCTGCTCTAAGCGAAATAAACACAAATAATTGCTGCGGCCTTTTAGCAGCGCCAGTTGCAACGGACTGGCCAGCGCTTTTACTACCTTAGGTAGATCGCGAAAATACAGCTGTTCCTGCAGGTTTTTGGTACCGGTAGACAACACGACTTTTTTACCGCTAAGCAGCGCCGGTACTAAATAAGCGTAGGTTTTACCGGTGCCGGTACCGGCTTCAACCACCAGAGCGCCCGGTGTTTCAATTACGTCGGCTACCGCCTGCGCCATTTCTACTTGCGCCTCGCGGGCATTAAAACCGGCAATGTGCGACGCCAAAGCGCCGCCCGGCGCAAAGGCGCTGACAACCTGCTTACGCATAGCAACTCAAAAGGTGATTAAATAGACCAGATAGCACTGCGACAACCAACAATAAAATAAGGCGGTTATTATGCCTTAATCGCGGGCAAATTCAGACAAAAATATCCAGATGGCCGTCTTTATCCACATGCTGATCTTCTTCCGGCGTGGTGTAAGGCGCATCCGGCCAGGCTTCCTGACGTGGATCACGTTTGCGCGCCTGTCGGGTTAAAATAAGGTACTTCTGCTCGTTAGGCTTGATTGGGCTTAAACGCGCATCCTTAAACACCGGCACCACCTGCTTTGGATCAGGCTCGACCGGCGTACCGGGTACGCGATGTATAAAGGGCATAAAAGCGTCCATCACCGTCTCCTGCAGGTAATTATCCCGTTATCGGCCTGGCGGGAATAAACTTAAACAATTGCCAACATTGACTATACAAGCTGACCACTATTTATGCATTAAATTCTGATTTTGGTATTTATGCTATAAAATAATTTTTCTGAAAAGACGATCAAAAAACACGAAGCAATTAAATTTCAACAACTTGCAAAATAATCACTTTTCAATTGTTATCAAAACCTACTTGCACTGCCGCCCTGTCACAGGTAACTTGTATAACATCTTAATAAGTAAGAAACCGAATATGAAGCTTGTTACTGTACTACACCATCATAGCGACTAGCCGTCCGGAATTTTCGGAGGGCTATTTTCTGGCGCTCCGGTGGTACAGCAATAAAAACCCCGAGCCCAGGCCCGGGGTTTTTATTTATTTGCATTATACATTTTAATTATCGTCACGGAGACCAGTATGAGTCCGGCAACAGAATCTAAACGCTTACGTATCGCCATGCAGAAATCCGGCCGTTTATCGGTCGACTCCCAGGCCCTGTTCACCAGCTGCGGCTTAAAAATCAATCTGCGCGAGCAGCGCCTTATCGCCCATGTTGAGAATATGGATATCGATATCCTGCGCGTGCGCGACGACGATATTCCCGGCCTGGTGATGGACGGTGTCTGTGATTTGGGCATCGTCGGAGAAAACGTGCTGGAAGAAGAATCACTGCAGCGCAAGCTGGATAACGACAGCTTTGATTACACCGTATTAAAACGGCTCGATTTTGGCGGTTGCCGCTTATCGATTGCCGTACCGCAGGAAGAAAACTACAGCGGTGTTGCCTCTCTGGACGGCAAAACCATCGCTACTACGTACCCGCGTTTGCTGGCGCGTTATTTAAAAGAACAAGGTGTCAGTGCCCGCATCGTTAATTTAAAAGGCTCGGTTGAAGTGGCGCCGCGTGCCGGCCTGGCCGATGCTATCTGCGATTTAGTCTCTACCGGCGCGACCTTAGAAGCCAACGGTTTAAAAGAAGTTGATGTGATTTACCGCAGCAAAGCGGTGCTGATTCAGCGCAAAGGCTTAACCGATGAGCGCCAGCTAAAGCTGATTAATAAGCTGATGCCACGTATTAATGGCGTAATGCAGGCCAATGAGAGCAAATACATTATGCTGCACGCGCCACGTGCCCGCCTGGATGAAGTGATTGCGCTGCTGCCGGGTGCTGAAAACCCCACTATGCTGCCACTGGCGGGTAACAATGACATGGTCGCCATTCATGTGGTCAGCAGTGAAACGCTGTTTTGGGAAACCATGGAGCAGTTAAAGGCACTGGGCGCCAGCTCCATTCTGGTACTGCCAATTGAAAAGATGATGGAGTAGCTATGACCCGCGTTATTAACTGGCCAGCCTTATCAGTAAGTGAGCAACAAGCTGCCTTGGCGCGGCCCAAGCTTGCCGACTCTGCTGCGTTAGGTGAGCAAGTACGGGCAATTATTAATACCGTGCGCCAACAGGGCGATGAGGCCTTGGTAGCTTATAGCCAGCAGTTTGATGGCCTGACGGCTAACTCACTGCGCTTAAGTGTAGAGACTAAGCTGGCGCAGTTAAATAAGCTTTTGCCCGAACGTAAAGCCGCCATCGAGCTGGCCTATGACAACATTCGTAAATTCCACGCGGCCCAGTTACCACGTGATATCGAGGTAGAAACCAGCGCCGGTGTGATGTGTCAGCTAAGAAGCCGCGCCATTGCCGCAGTGGGCCTGTATATTCCAGGCGGCAGCGCGCCACTGCCCTCTACGGTGCTGATGCTGGGTGTGCCGGCGCAGTTAGCCGGTTGCGAGCGTATTGTGCTGGTTACACCACCGGGCAAACCCGAAGCGGGCGATATTGCGCCAGAAATTCTGTACGCTGCAGAGCTGTGTGGCATTAGTGAGATTTACACTATCGGCGGCGCTCAGGCCATTGCTGCGCTGGCTTATGGCACCGAAACTATTGCCAAAGTGGATAAAATTTTTGGCCCGGGTAACCGTTATGTAACCGAAGCCAAACAACAGGTGAGCCAGGATGCCAGGGGCGCGCAAATTGATATGCCGGCCGGGCCGTCTGAAGTGCTGGTACTGGCCGACAACAGCGCTAACCCGGCCTTTGTTGCCGCCGACTTGTTATCGCAAGCCGAGCACGGCCCGGACTCACAAGTGATTTTAGTCAGCGACAGTACCGCATTAATCGAGGCCGTGCAGGCTGAAGTTGCCAGTCAGTTAGCCCAACTGCCACGTAAAGACATTGCAGCAGCCGCGCTTAGCCACAGCCGCTATATCTTAACTGCCGATTTAGCTCAGGCTGTGGCGGTAACCAATGCTTATGCGCCGGAGCACTTAATCGTGCAAACCGCGGCAGATGATGAGCTGACAGCACAATTTAACAGTGCCGCCAGTATCTTTGTTGGTAAATGGACACCGGAGTCGGCCGGCGATTACGCCAGCGGCACTAACCATGTGCTGCCCACTTATGGCTACAGCAAAACCGTGTCGAGTTTGTCATTGGCCGATTTTTACCGTCGCTTTACTGTACAAACATTAACGGCACAAGGTATGCGCAATATTGGCCCGGCCATAGTCACGCTGGCAGAAGCTGAAAGCCTGGATGCGCACGCTAATGCAGTGCGCCTGCGTCTGGCTGAACTGAATAATGTTGAGGGTTAAGCAAATTATGTCTGATAACACCCCTACTGGCGTGAATAACTTAGCCAGACAAATCGTCAAAGATCTGGTGCCTTACGCATCAGCGCGCAGCAGTATGAGTGGCGGCGCAGTGTGGCTAAATGCCAATGAAAATGCATTGGCACCGGGCTATCAGTTAGATGGCACTTTTAACCGCTACCCGTCCTGCCAGCCAAAAGCGGTAATAAACGCTTATGCAGAATATGCCGGTGTCGCGCCTGAGCAGGTACTGGTTAGCCGCGGCGCCGATGAAGGCATTGAGCTGTTGATCCGCAGCTTTTGTGAGCCTAAGCAGGACAGTATCACTATTTGCCCGCCGACTTATGGTATGTATGCGATAAGCGCTGAAAGTAACCAAACCATGGTGAATAAAGTGCTGCTGATTAATAACGAGCAACTGGATTTGGCCGGCATTTTTGCCACCAGCCCTAAACTGGTGTTTATTTGCAGCCCGAATAATCCAACCGGCGATCTGATCCCACGTGAGCAAATTATTGCGGTACTGCAGCACTTTGCCGGTAAAGCCTTAGTGGTGGTCGATGAAGCCTATATCGAGTTTGCCCCACAGGCGTCGGTAGTGAATTTACTTAGCCAGTACCCGCATTTAGTTATCCTGCGCACCCTGTCTAAAGCCTTTGGCCTGGCCGGTTTACGCTGTGGCTTTACCCTGGCCTCGGCGGAAATTATTAACGCGCTGAAAAAGATGATAGCGCCCTACCCGATTGCCGAGCCGGTAGCGCAAATTGCCGCCCAAGCATTGTCGGCAACGGGCATAGCGCAAATGCAGCAAAGCGTGGCAAGCATTAATCAGTTGCGTGATGACTTTATCGTCTTTGCCAAAACACAAAGCGGCATCAACAAGGTATGGCCCAGTAACGCCAACTATGTGCTGCTGCAGGTAGACAACGCCGCAGACTGTGTTAGTGCGCTGATTAAGTCCGATATTTTAATTCGCAATCAGTCCAGCCAGCTGGGCTTATCGCAAGTGGTGCGGGTGTCGGTTGGCACCGCGGATGAAATGCAGCGCTTACAGCAGGCGATGCAACAGTATTTTTTAAATAACCAAGCAACTAAGAGAGCACGCGCATGAGTGGCCAGCCTATTTTATTTATCGACCGCGACGGCACCATGGTAGAAGAGCCGCCAATTGACAAGCAGCTGGATAGCCTGGAAAAACTGGCTTACGAGCCTGGCTTAGTGCCCGCCTTATTAAAGCTGCAAACAGCCGGCTACCGCCTGGTGATGGTGACTAATCAGGATGGCTTGGGTACCAGCAGCTTCCCGCGCGAAACCTTTGATGCACCGCACAATAAAATGATGCAGCTGCTAACTTCACAAGGCATCGTGTTTGATGACGTGCTGATTTGCCCGCACTTTGACAGTGACAACTGCAGTTGCCGCAAACCGAAACTGGGGCTGGTAAAAGACTATCTGCAACAGGGTAAAATCGACTTTACCAACTCTTACGTGATTGGCGACCGCTTAACTGATGTGCAGCTGGCAGAGAATATGGGCCTGCCGTCGTTTCAATATAACCGCGATTCGCTGGGTTGGGCTGAGATCACCAAGCAGTTGCTCAGCCGCGGGCGTAAAGCCACCGTGCGTCGTACCACCCGTGAAACTGACATTGAAATCAGTGTTGATCTGGATAACAGCGGCAATAACTTTTTCGGCACCGGCGTGGGCTTTTTTGACCATATGCTGGAGCAAATTGCCACCCACGGCGGCTTTTCGCTGCAGGTAAAAGTTACCGGCGATTATCACATTGACGATCACCACAGCGTGGAAGACACCGCACTGGCACTGGGCCAGGCGTTAAAGCAGGCGCTGGGCAATAAACGTGGCATTAACCGCTTTGGCTTTGTGTTGCCGATGGATGAATGCCGCGCCGAGTGTGTGCTGGATTTATCCGGCCGGCCGTTGTTTGTGTTTAACGGTGAGCTGGGCGACGGCGCAGTTGGCGGTTTAACTCTGGAAATGGTGCCGCACTTTTTCCGCTCGTTAAGCGATGCCATGCTGATGTCACTGCACTTAAGCATCACCGAAGGCAATAAGCATCACAAGGTCGAAGGCCTGTTTAAAGCCTTTGGCCGTGCACTGCGCCAGGCCATTACCGTATCGGGCGAGGCGCTGCCAAGCTCAAAAGGAGTACTGTAATGCAACTGGTGATTGTTGATACCGGCTGCGCCAATATCAGCTCGGTGTATTTTGCTTTTAAACGCCTGGGCGTAGACGCCATTATCAGCCGCGATGCCAAAGTAATCAAAGCCGCCGACAAGGTGCTGCTGCCGGGCGTCGGCACCGCCCACAATGCGATGGCCAGGCTTGAGCAAGCAGAACTGATTGACACCTTGCAAGGCCTGCAGCAACCCTTGTTAGGCATTTGCTTAGGTATGCAAATGCTGACCAGCCACAGCATGGAAGGTGATGTTGGCTGTTTAAACCTTATTCCGGGCGAAGTACTGCCGATGCAAAGCGCTGGTTTGCGCCTGCCGCATATGGGCTGGAACACCCTGCACAGTATTAGTGAGCACCCGTTAATGAGCGGTTTTTCTGTCACAGACTATGTGTATTTTGTCCACAGCTTTGCCGTAGCACCCGGCCCGCACGCATTGGCACTGTGCCATTATGGCAGCGATTTTGCCGCAGTAATTGGTAAAGACAATGTCGCCGGCGCGCAGTTTCACCCCGAGCGCTCGGGTAAAACCGGCGCGCGTTTATTGCAAAATTTTCTGGAGTGGCAGCTATGATTATTCCCGCCATTGATTTAATTGACGGCACTGTGGTGCGGCTGTATCAGGGCCGTTACGACAATACCACGCAGTACGATTTCAGCCCGCTTGGCTTGCGTAATCAGTACGCCGGTGCAGGTGCCGATTGGCTGCATATCGTGGATTTGTCCGGCGCCAAAGATGCCACTAAACGCCAGCTGGCATTACTGACTGAGCTGATGACAGCTTCCCCGCTGCATATTCAGGTTGGTGGCGGTGTGCGCGCTGAGCAGGACGTTAAAGACTTACTCGACGCCGGCGCCGGTCGTGTTGTTATCGGCAGTTTAGCCATTCGCCAACGCGAGTTGGTGCAAGGCTGGGTGCGCAAATACGGCGGCGAGCAAATCGTGTTGGCGCTGGATGTGGCGATAAACGACAAAGGCGAGAAAACCCTGCCCTCGCACGGCTGGATTGAGCAATCCAATATTACGCTGGAGCAGGTGCTGGATGGCTATATCGAAGCCGGTGCTCAGCATGTGTTATGTACTGACATTAGTAAAGACGGTACCTTAACCGGCTCTAATGTGCAGCTGTATAAAGAGCTGGCAGCAAATTACCCGCAAATTCAGTGGCAGGCCTCCGGTGGCATCGGCAAGCTGGACGATATCCGCGCCTTAATTGGCAGCGGCGTCGCCGGCGTTATTTTAGGACGTTCACTGCTGGAAGGTAAATTTACGCTTGAGGAGGCCGTAGCATGCTGGCAAAACGGTTAATTCCCTGCCTGGATGTACGCGATGGCAAAGTGGTTAAAGGCGTGCAGTTTCGTAACCATGAAATTATCGGTGATATAGTGCCACTGGCACAGCGCTATGCCGAGGCCGGCGCGGACGAGCTGGTGTTTTATGATATTACCGCCTCCAGCGATGGCCGCGTGGTGGATAAAAGCTGGGTTAAACGCATTGCCGAGGTGATAGACATTCCGTTTTGCGTCGCCGGTGGCATTAAAACCGTGGCCGATGCCGGCAAAATACTGGAAATGGGTGCCGATAAAATTTCGGTCAACAGCCCGGCGCTGTCCAGGCCAGAGCTGATAAACGAGCTGAACCATAATTTTGGCCAACAGTGTGTGGTGATTGGCATCGACAGTTTTTTTGATGTCGCGTCGGGCCAGTATCAGGTATATCAGTTTACCGGCGATGAAAGCCGCACCAAAAAAACACAATGGCTTACCCGTGATTGGGTAGCAGAAGTGCTAAGCCGTGGCGCCGGTGAAATTGTGCTTAACTGCATGAACCAGGATGGCGTGCGCCAGGGCTATGATATCGCGCAGCTGAAAAGCATCCGCGATATTTGCACGGTGCCGTTAATTGCCAGTGGTGGCGCCGGTACTATGCAACATTTTAGCGATGTGTTTAACCAAGCCGATGTCGATGGCGCCCTGGCTGCCAGTGTGTTTCACAAAGGCATTATTGAAATAGCGGCGCTTAAAGCCAGGCTGATTGCTGACGGTATCAGCATCCGACCGTAACAAGGGCTGAAATTATGCCAGCTAAGGCGTATGTACTTTTTTCAGCGACCGTTGGAGGCCATGGATGGCCGGAATCGAGCCCCAGGGAAGGTTTATGGCGTGTCGCAGAAAAAATGTACGGAGTCTTTGCGATTTTCGAAGAGCCTGACTTTTGATGCAAGCTTTGAGACCTGACTACACGCAGAGACGCCGTAAATACCTCCCTGTAGGCTCCTCTGTGGCATCCATGCCACAGACGCTCTGCTTAGCAGTCAGGTCTCGCCGCTCATAATATTGCTGCGCCATCAACACAAAAAAGATACGAGAAAACACAATGAACATAGAACAGATCAAAGCGCTAAGCTGGCCCGATAACCAGTTATTACCCGCAATAGTGCAGCACGCCATCTCCGGCAAAGTGCTGATGCAGGGCTATATGAACACAGAGGCACTTGAGCACACACTGCAAAGCGGCAACGTGACCTTTTATAGCCGCAGCAAGCAGCGGTTGTGGACCAAAGGCGAAAGCTCAGGCCATACCTTACAACTGGTCAGCATAGACAGCGACTGCGATGCCGACAGTATTTTAGTGCTGGCACTACCACAAGGCCCAACCTGCCATGTCGGCACTGAAACTTGCTGGCATGACAACAGTGCCAACAGCCCGCAGCTGGCATTTTTATACGACTTAGAGCAAGTGATAAAAAGCCGTGAAGGCGCAGATCCTGCCAGCAGTTACACCGCCAGCTTATTTGCCAAAGGCGTAAAACGCATAGCGCAAAAAGTTGGTGAAGAAGGTGTCGAATCCGCACTGGCTGCGATGGCCGGTGACCGGGAAGAACTCGCCAACGAAGCGGCTGATCTGATGTTTCACCTGTTGGTGTTGCTGCGCAGCCAAAAGCTGGAACTGAACGATGTCATTAAGGTGCTGCAACAGCGGCATAAATAAGCAAAGCAACTGACGGCATCACTGTACAGCAGCAGACATAATTCATTTGCGTCAACTGTGGCGGCGCAACATTCTGCTAACTACACTTAAGCCGTCATGACAAACAAATCGCCGCATTTGCATCGCGAGGCAAACCTGATCCAAATGTTGGACCCCATGGCCACCGACTGGAATCAGGCATTGCCCACCCCTGATAGCACAGTAACCAGTAAGCTGGTTGCTGCGCTCGACTTTTCCCGCTTAAACACCTTATTTGAAAACTTCCTGCAGGTGATGAATGTGCCGATAGCGTTAATTGATCTGCACGGTAAGGTGCTTGCATCATCGCGCTGGCAACGGGCCTGCGTACAGTTTCATCGCCAGTCAGAATCCACCTTACAGCGCTGTCTGGAGAGTGATCGGGATTTAGCGCTACAGTTAGAACAAGGCAAAAACTATTCTGTTTACCGCTGTCGCAATGGTTTAACTGACTGTGCCACACCAATTGTGCTCGATGGCGAACATATTGCTAATTTGTTTATTGGCCAATTTCTGCTGCAGGAGCCGGATCCGGCGTATTTTACGGAGCAAGCCGCACAAGCCGGGTTTAACAAGGATGAATATCTGGCAGCGCTGGCAGAAGTGCCGATTGTCGATGAAAGCAAACTACCGGCAATGTTAAATATGCTGGCATCGTTGGCGCTGCAAATTACCGAACTTAGCCTGGTTAACCTGCAATATCAGCGCAACTTACAACACATCGAACAACAGGTACTGCAACGTACTCAGGAACTGACACTGCAAAATCAGATTTTAAGCCAGATCAGCGAAGGTGCGGCGTTAAAAACGGTATTACATAATTTGGTTACCCAGGTAGAGCTGCAGCACCCCGACATGCTTTGCTCAATCTTACTGCTGGATGAAGACGGCAAGACCTTGCGTCATGGCGCAGCTCCCTCGTTACCGGATGCATACAACCAGGCGCTGGACGGCGTTGCTATTGGCGTGGGTGTCGGTTCTTGCGGTACCGCAGCCAGTATCGGTGAAACCGTAATTGTGGCCGATATAAGCAGTCATCCATACTGGCAACCATACCAGGCACTGGCGGAAATGGCGCAGGTAAAATCCTGCTGGTCACAACCGGTTAAGAATGCCCGGGGCAAGGTACTGGGCACCTTTGCGATTTATCAGCGGCAAACAGCAGAGCCATCAACTGAACTGCTGGAAAAAATTAAAACCTATGGCAATCTGGCAGAGCTGGCAATTAGCCGTAGCCTTAGCAGCGCAAAAATTCGCCGGCTGGCGTTTTATGACAGCCTGACCGGCCTGGCGAACCGTCGCCTGCTGGAAGAGCATTTGCTGCAAGCTATTGCTGCCGGCAAACGCAGCCAGAAATACTGCGGTCTGATGTTTATCGATCTGGATAACTTTAAACCGGTGAACGATATTTACGGCCACCGCATGGGCGATAACCTGCTGGCCGAAGTAGCCCACCGTCTGCAAAGCTCAGTGCGCTCTGCCGATACAGTAGCGCGCTTTGGTGGTGATGAGTTTATTGTATTGCTACGTGATATTGATACTGACACCCACCGCAGCCAACAGCATATGCAACTTGTCGCAGCCAAGATAGTTCAGGAACTGTCGCGGCCCTACCCGGTTACAAACAGCAGTATGCACCAATGTGCCTGTAGTATTGGTTTAGTGCTGTTTAAAGGCGACACCGACTGTGACGAGCTGTTGCGCCAGGCCGATACTGCCATGTATCAGGCCAAACGTAAGGGCCGGAATCAACCCTGCTGGTATACAGCTCCTTAGGCACTGAAGCACTTTAAACTAATTGACGCAACTCTGAGCGCAATCATCGCATTAAAATGTAACAGCCTTTGTCTGCATCTTGACAAGCCCGCCGTTGAGACAGACTATAAGCCCCGTCTTGCGTTTAACACTTCTGTTAACACTAAAATAAAAAGAGTTTCTATGAAAAAATCCTTACTCGTACTGGCTTTAGCCAGTAGCTTCGCCATGGCAGATGAAGGCATGTGGATGCCTCAACAGCTGCCGGACATTGCTAAAGAATTAAAAGCCGCTGGTTTAGCACTTAACCCGGCTGATTTAACCAAGCTAACCGAATTTCCGGCAGCGGCCATTGTAAGTTTAGGCGGCTGCTCTGCCTCTTTTGTTTCACCCAATGGCTTAGTTGCAACCAACCATCACTGTGTCTACGGCAGCATTGCACATAATTCCACACCGGAAAACGACTTACTGGCCAATGGTTTTTTAGCCAAAACCCTAAGCGATGAAGTTGCCGCAGCCCCGGGCAGTCGTATTTTTGTTACCAAAGCCGTAGATAACGTCAGCGACAAAGTGATTGATGCCAGCACGGCTAAACTGAGCGGCAAAAAGCGTATTGATGCCATTGAAGCTAACCAAAAAGCCATTGTTGCTGAATGCGAAAAAGACGAAGGCCACCGCTGTACGGTGGCGGCCTATTACGGCAGTCTGGAATTTTACCTGATTAAACAGCTGGAAATTAAAGATGTGCGTTTAGTACATGCGCCGGCTGAGGGTGTGGGTAAATTTGGCGGAGATACCGACAACTGGATGTGGCCACGCCATACCGGCGATTACAGCTTCTACCGCGCTTACGTAAGCCCTGAAGGTAAATCTGCCGATTTCAGCTTGGATAACGTGCCTTATAAGCCAGATTATCACTTAACCCTGGCTAAAGACGGCGTAAAAGCCGGCGACTTTGTTATGGCACTGGGTTACCCGGGCCGCACTAACCGTCATCGGTTACCCAGCGAAGTCAGCGACACCTTCGAATGGGCCTACCCTAACACGGTAGCGCAATTTAAAAATACGCTGGACATTATCGGCCGCGAAACCGCCAATGATAAAGACGCTGAGCTGAAATACGCCAGCCGTGTCGCCGGTTTAAACAACTATATGAAAAACCGCCAGGGCATGCTGGACAGCTTTGCTGACAGCGATTTTCTGGCACGTAAAACAGCTGAACATGCTGAACTGACCAAATGGGTTAACAGCAGCCGCGACAATAAAAAAGCCTATGCTGATGACTTAAAAACCATCGAAAAGCTACTAAAGCAGCGCCAGGACAAAGACCATAAAGACTATTTACTGGATAACGCCAAGCCACGGCTGTTAACAGTCGCTGGCGCGTTATATCGCTTAGCAGAAGAAAGTACCAAACCCGATACAGAGCGTAAAGCCGGTTTCCAAAGCCGCGATTTACCGCGCTATAAAGCCTTTGTTGCCGGTATGGAGCGTAATTTTGCCGTTAGCGTGGAAAAAGCATTAGATTTATATAACCTGGGCCGTTATGCCGCCCAACCGAAAAAACTGCGCGATAGCGATTTTGATAAGGTGATGGGCATTAAAGATGGCATGACTGAACAGCAGCTTAAAACGCTGATCGACAGCTGGTATGCCAACACCACGTTAACTGCGTTGGATAAACGTAATGCTCTGCTTGAGATGACGCCGGCACAAATCGCTCAAAGCGACGATGCCTTTGTTAAAGCGGCAGTTGCACTGCACAAATGGAATTTAAAGCAAGAGGCGGCGGAAGAAGAGCTGGCCGGTAAAATTCAGCAGGCTTATGCCAGCTATATGCGCGCTAAAATTGCCTTTATGCAGTCTAAAGGCCAGGCGGTTTACCCGGATGCTAACAGCACCCTGCGCATTACTTACGGTAACGTGACAGGTCGCGGTCATGGTAATGAAGATGGCAACGCCTGGGCGCCGTTTACCACGCTGCGCGGTATTACCGCTAAAGCCACCGGTGAAGGTGAATTTAACGCACCGCAAAGCCAGTTAGACGCTATCAAAGCCAAACAATATGGCCCGTACAAGGTAGACAGCTTAAATTCGGTACCGGTTAACTTTTTGGCCACGCTGGATATTACCGGCGGTAACTCAGGTTCGGCAGTACTTAACAGCAATGCCGAGCTGGTTGGCTTAGCCTTTGACGGTACGTTGGATTCGATTATCTCTGACTGGGATTACAACCCGGACAACACCCGCTCTATTCAGGTAGATCACCGTTTTATGCTGTGGCAAATGCAGCTGGACGGCGCTGAAAACCTGTTAAAAGAAATGGGTGTTAAATAAACATCCGCCAAAAGGGCCGCAAGGCCCTTTTTAATTCACAGCTTCGAGTCGAACCGACTTGTCCACACAGACACGCCGTAAATACGTCCCTGTAGGCTCGATTCTCACTAAATCCGGGCCTTATCTCTAATTTGCCTTCTCCAATAATTCCGCCGCCAACCGGACAAAATCCGACGAAGTCAGAATACCTTTTAGCTTATTGTTTTCATCTACCACCGGCATACAGCCATGACGGTTCTTGACAAAAAAACCGGCTACGTCTTTTAAAGATTGCTCCGGTGTAATAGCAGCAAAGTCAGTTGCCATCATATCAGCCACCAGCTGTTGCTTTTCTTTGCGCTCCAGCGCGGTAGCACCATATTGCGCCATTAAGCCCATTACCTTAGCCACCATAATTTTCTGCGTTAGCATACCCACCAGCTCGCCTTTAGCGTCAATAACCGGGATGTGACGAATGTTTTTATTGCGCATTAAATCATGGGCGTCTTTTAAGCTGGCGTCCCGTGTTACGCATAGCGGATCAATCGTCATTAATTCAGCAACAGTGGCAATAGTCATACATAGCTCCTTTAGCAATATCCGGATATTAACTGATAGATATAGCGAAAAATGACCGCTGCTGCACCGAACTGGATCAACTTTTTTCGCGTACGGCCAATAAAATTGCCTAGTTTAGCAACAGCTGAAAAATATAAATCTGATCTTATTTTGCCGCCGTGGCGTTGTTATAGCCGACTGTTATGTCCAACTTTGCACTAAAAAAGGAAATATTATGAAACTGTCACATCTTATTACCGGTTCTTTATTACTTGGCTCACTGCTGATTACTGCTCAGGCGCACAACCATAAAATGAAGGCCGATATTGTTGACACCGCCGTGGCTGCAGGCAATTTCTCTACTTTAGTAACCGCGGTGCAGGCTGCTGAGCTGGTTGATACGCTGAAAAGCAAAGGCCCTTTCACCGTATTTGCGCCTAACGACGCTGCTTTTGCCAAAATCCCTGCAGCAGATTTAAATGCCCTGGTAGCGGACAAAGCTGCACTGACTAATGTACTGACGTACCATGTGGTAGCAGGCAAAGTAATGGCCGCTGATGTGGTAAATCTGACGTCTGCCAAAACAGTACAGGGCCAGGATTTAGCAATTGAAGTAAAAGATGGCAAAGTCTATGTAAACGGCGCTCAGGTGATTGCCACTGACATTGAAACCAGCAATGGTGTCATTCACGTGTTAGACAGCGTGGTTATGCCAAAATCTTAAGGTATAAGTCTTGATACGTAAGCCTTAATTACGCCGTTACCTCCTCTGAGGCAGGTTTTGCCTCAGAGGACGTTAACGAACTGCCAAGCGACGCCATAATTACCAAAGCAATCGCTAACCACTGCCATAGCGTCAATAGTTCGGCCAGTATCAAAAAACCCGCCAAAGCCGCAATAGCCGGCTCCATGCTCATAAACACACTGAAGTTTTGTGATGTCATATTTCTAAGCGCTACCATCTCTAATGAATACGGTAAGGCGCTGGATAAAATACCCACTACCAGCCCCAACGGCAACACTTCCCAACTCAGCAGCGCCATACCCTGACTGATGGCACCAACGGGCACCAAAAACGCAGCCGCCACCGTCATGCCCAGCGCCACCGTAATGCCGCCTGAGGCCTGCGCATTTGTTCTTTTACCAAATAATATATAGCCTGCCCAGCAGGCGCCGGCAGCCAGTGCTAACACCACACCAACCGGATCTAATGCATCCACACCGCGCATATCCGGCAACAACAATAAAATACCGGCGATGGCAAAACCGACCCAGATTAAATCGCGCTTACGCCTTGAGGAAAACAGCGCCACCGCCAGGGGCCCGGTAAACTCCAGCGCCACGCCAATACCAAGCGGAATACGCGCTATAGCCAGATAAAACAAAATATTCATTCCGCCAAGACATACGCCATAAGTAACGATAGCAGTCCAGTCGCGCCTGGTATTTGGCAAGCTGCGCCATGGCCGGAACACCAGCCACAGTACCAGCGCCGAAAAACCCAGCCGCAGCGCAGTAGTGCCTTCCGGGCCTATCAGCGGAAATAATTGTTTGGCGACAGAGGCGCCGGATTGAATAGTGATCATCGCCAACACCACGCTGACAATAGCCACAACGATACTGCGATTAAGCAACACAGGCATAAACGATATAGTCCAACAGGAAAGCACACCAGGATAAGACGCTAATTGTAGCCCGCGACAAGGGTAAAAGTATCGCTGCACGCACCGTATTGCGCCATTTTTGCGTTATTACAGGGCAAATGGTAGCCCACCGGCCGGCAGCCCGTCAGCATTTTCGCCACAGCGTCAGAAAAATATCATTAGTTAGCAATAATTTAGTCGCAAAGCCGCTCTACACTGCGCCAGACCATAGAGCTGGCATGGCGTCTGCTTTAGCCACACTAACGGTATTTATGCTCATCCGCGTGTTTTGTCCTCTGACTAAGGAGCATTTGTATGACCGGATTACATAACCGCAGCCATCCACTGCGCGATGTATTGGATAAAGAACTGCAACAACGCACTTTTCCGGCGCTCAGTGCCCCATGCCGCTTGTGCCAGTTTATGCTGACGGTGTCACCGGCATCGCGCAGCAGCGAACTGAGCTTTATGCAGCAGCTGGCCAGTCAGCAAGGCAGCCATTTCAGTGAAACCGACCATGATATTAATCTGCCACTGTTCGGTGGCACACTGCGCTTTGAAAAACACGGCGAGTTTTCCAGCTATGTGTTTATTCAACCGGGTAGTGAAAAACAGCTGTTTGACGATCCGCTGGATTTTTTACCCGGCAAAAACTGGCTGGATGATATCCCGGGTCAGGTTTTTCGCGTGGTGCAGCTAAGCGTGGTTACGCCGGCGCAGCTAAAAGCAAACGGCAATATTAATATGTTGTTTAACCCGGATAACTGCATCAGCAGCCTGCTGGCGGGACAAAAAGCACGTATCTGGACGGATTTTCAAAAACATGCTGAAGGCGCCGGCCGTATGCTGTTACTGGATCAGGGTTTAAGCCCGGCAGCGCTGGGGCGCCTGGTGCAGCAACTGTTCGATTTGGGTAACTACCGCAAGCTGTCTTTGCTGGGCTGGCCGATGTCACGCCAGGCGCTGGCCAAGCTTAATCTGCTGGAGCAACAGCTGTCAGATATTACCCAACGCATAGAACATCAGCGCAGTGATGACGAACGCTTACTAAACGAAATTACCACTATGGCGGCGCAAACTGAACATTTAATAGCCGAAACCAGCTCACGTTTACAAGCCACGGCAGCGTATTATCAACTTACGCTGGATAGAATAAAAGGCTTAAATGAAACGCCGATAGAGGGCTTGTTATCCTTGCAGGACTTTACCGAGCGGCGCTTAACGCCGGCCTTTCGTACCAGCGAGTCAGTGGTGTTTCGCCAAAATGCGCTGTCGGGCCGGCTTGGCCGCTCTACCGAGTTACTACGCACCCGCATCAATTTAAAATTAGAGCAGCAAAATCAGCAGCTATTAGCGTCAATGGATAAACGCGCCAAACTGCAGCTGAATATGCAGCAAATGGTAGAGGGTTTATCACTGGTGGCCATCAGCTACTACGCCGTGCAGTTGGCTGACAAAGCGCTGTATGCACTGAGTTACTGGTTACCCGGGCTTAATGTCGGTAAATGGCAGAGCATAAGTTTGCCATTGGTGGTGGTAATTGTCGCTGGCGTATTGTTGTGGATAAACCGTCAGTTGCACCGCGATAAATCAACTTGAATAACCGGGCTGCGGTTTAACTGTGTGCCGCGCGCTCATCCAGACACTCATAGGAGCCCATTTCAAATTCGCGGCAAATCCACGGCCGGTTGTCATAGATGGTACAGCTTAAGGTGTCGCGATCTAACGCTGAGCACCAGCCATCGGCTAAGCGCAGCATAGTTTCGCCACCATCGGCAGCAACGGCTATATGCTCTGCCGGCACACCGGTATCGGAGATCAGCATCACTTCCAGCCGGCAACAACTGGCGCGACAGTTAGTACAGCTGACTTGTGACGCCGGTAAGTTAGTTATATCAATTTGCATCAGGATCCAAGCTAAAGGTTAGTGGCGCCATCATACTCTCTCTGCGGCGCTGCCGAAACCTGAAGATGTAACACTGCTCTGCTTGAGATTTCGCCGGCTTAGTGCTTTACTTGCGATCCCCTGACGAAATGGATCTGACATCAGTGCTGCGCGTTATTCTGTTTGCTTGTTACTTTAGCGGAGCTTTAGCCAGCCTTGTAGTGCAATCTGCAGAGGTTGAAGCTGACAATGGCAAAAAACAACTGAAGTTATCCCCGGACGACAGGCCACAAGCACTGCCAATACAGCCACAGCGTAAAGCCCTGCCTCAGGTTGCGGTTTATAAATCATTAAAAAACGATGGCACAGCCATTTTTTCTGATCGCCAGCCATTAAACCGGCCTTACCAGGTAGTGCGGTTTGATTGCTTCGCCTGTGATCCGAAATCAAAGGTCAACTGGCACACTACCCCGCTTTACATCCGGCCTTATAACCGCTTAATCAGTGCTGCTGCCACAGAACATCAACTGGACCCGGCGTTAATCCGTGCAGTGATCCATGCCGAGTCGGCGTTTCGCCCGGCTGTAGTGTCACGCAAAGGTGCGGTTGGCTTGATGCAACTGATGCCGAAAACCGCAGCAGAACTGGGCGTAGCCAATTCTAGCGCACCGGAGCAAAATATCGCCGGCGGCAGCCGTTATCTGGCTCAGCTGTTAAAGCAATACAATGGTGAAATGGCGCTGGCACTGGCGGCTTATAACGCCGGTAGCAGCAATGTGCGGCGTTACAATGGTATTCCGCCGTTTGCCGAAACCCGGGCTTATGTTGAGCGGGTGACTATTTTACACAAGCGCTATCAGCAGGCCGGTTAAACCGCCGGCGCGGCTGGCCTGGTTAACGCGGCGCGCATAATATCCTTCCACGACACCAACCCTATTAAATGTTTTTGGCCGTCGACAACCGGCAAACAACCGATATTGTGTTGCAACAACAGTGCGGCTGCTTGTTTTACTGTGGTGTTTTCGTTAACGGTAATAACCGGTGACACCATAACCTGATGTACCTTGCGGCTGCGGATAAACAAGCTTATTGCCGGGTCACTGGCCGAGTCCATTACCGGGCTCAGCTCACGAAAGTAATCTTTCACTGACACTATACCCACCAACCGGTTGCTGCTGTCTGTCACAGGCACGTGCTGAAACCGGGCTTTGGCAAAAACATCACGTAGCGAGGCCAGGCTGGCATCAGCCGCAGTAGTTACAAGGCGGTTACGATGGGTCATAATTTGTGCAATGCTCATGTACCGCCTCCAAAGGTTGCAACCGCTTATTCGTCTTTGTTTTCAAAGCCTTCAATTGTCACGCCAGACAGAAAACCTGCGCCTTTGGTGTCGCCGCTACGCAGCTTGATCATCAAACGCAGGTCGTTTGGTGAATCGGCATGATGCAGCGCATCGGCGTAACTGATTTGACCGCGCTGATATAAGTCATACAGTGCCTGGTCGAAGGTTTGCATGCCCAGCTCACGTGATTTGGTCATTACCGCTTTAATTTCGCCCATTTCGCCCCGGGCAATTAAATCGGCAATCAGCGGCGAATTAAGCAACACTTCTATCGCTGCAACCCGACTTTGGCCATCGGCCGTCGGCACCAGTTGCTGTGCTACGATACCGCGCAGGTTAAGTGATAAATCGAACAACAGCTTCTGGTGCATTTCTTTCGGCACCAGGTGCATTATGCGGTCTATCGCCTGGTTAGCATTATTGGCATGCAAAGTAGCAATACACAGATGGCCGGTTTCGGCAAACGACAGCGCATATTCCATAGTGTCCTGGCTGCGTATTTCACCAATCAGGATAACGTCCGGCGCCTGGCGCAACGAGCTTTTCAGCGCAGCTTCAAACGACTCGGTATCAATGCCTACTTCGCGCTGGGTAATTAAGCTTTTATGGTGTTCATGCACGAATTCAATCGGATCTTCGATGGTAAGAATATGGCCCTTGGCATTTTTATTGCGATAACCCAACAGTGCCGCCAGCGAGGTTGATTTACCGGTGCCGGTACCACCGACAAACAGCACCAAACCACGCTTAGACATAATCACTTCTTTCATAATGGGTGGCAGGCCCAAATCATCCACGTTCGGAATTTGGGTAACAATACGCCGCACCACCATGCCGGCGCAGTCACGCTGCCAAAACGCCGAGATCCGAAAACGCCCCAACTCATTGGCTATGGCAAAGTTACATTCTTTGCTGGTCATAAACTCTTGTTGCTGCTTGTCGTTCATCGCCGACAACACCAGCTTTAATGAGCCGGCATCAGTTAGCGGTGTCTCGTCTATCGGCAACAGCTCGCCGTTGATCTTTGCCGCCACCGGCATGCCGGCGGTAACAAACATATCCGAGGCTTTTTCAGCCACCATTTTCTCAAGAAAGTCATCCAGTTGCATAAGCTGTTATATCCTGCCCATGGCGCCGAAAGTGTTTTTATCCTGGGCTTTGGCAGCCGCATCTTTTTGCGACACCAAACCACGGTTGACCAAATTAACCAGACACTGATCCATGGTTTGCATGCCGTGCGCGGCGCCGGTTTGGATCACTGAATACATCTGGGCAATTTTATCTTCGCGAATAAGGTTACGAATAGCCGGTAAACCCACCATAATTTCATGCGCTGCTATACGGCCACCACCAACCTTTTTTAACAGGGTTTGCGAGATAACCGCACGTAACGATTCAGACAGCATTGAGCGTACCATGTCTTTTTCTTCGCCCGGGAACACATCGATAATACGGTCGATGGTTTTCGGTGCTGAGGTGGTGTGCAAGGTACCAAACACTAAGTGACCGGTTTCTGCAGCTGTCATGGCTAAACGGATAGTTTCCAAATCACGTAACTCACCTACCAGGATAACGTCAGGATCTTCGCGCAGCGCTGAGCGCAGAGCATTGCTGAAACTGTGAGTATCACGGTGCACTTCACGTTGGTTAACCAGGCAGGATTTATTGTTGTGGACAAATTCTATCGGGTCTTCAATGGTCAGAATATGATCATGGCGCGTGGTGTTAATATAATCGACCATCGCCGCCAAGGTGGTACTTTTACCTGAGCCGGTCGGCCCGGTTACCAGCACCAATCCGCGTGGGTTATCGGCAATTTTTTTAAAGATATCCGGTGCGCCCAAATCGTCCAGTGTCAGCACTTCGCTGGGGATGGTACGGAACACGGCAGAAGCACCGCGATTCTGCACAAAAGCATTCACCCGGAACCGGGCCAGGTTAGGCACTTCAAAAGAAAAATCTGATTCCAGGTTTTCTTCGTATTCTTTACGCTGCTTGTCAGTCATAATCTCGTACACTAACGCGTGCACTTCTTTGTGTGACAAGGGTGGAATATTCAGCTTACGCACGTCGCCGTCGACGCGGATAAGTGGTGGTACACCGGCTGAAAGGTGTAAATCCGACGCTTTATGTTGCACACTAAAGGCCAATAATTCGGTAATATCCATGACAATTTTTACTCCGCTTTGCCAATTAATATGAATAACATAGCAGAACAACTGGGCCTCGCCTATCACAACCTGAACGAAAAATGCAGCGCGCTGGCCATAGTAGCCAATAAGCCGCTGTTACTGGCGGTAAGCAAAACCAAACCATCCTCCGCTATCGCGTCAGCGTACTTAGCCGGGCAGCGGCATTTTGGCGAAAATTACCCGCAGGAACTGGCAGAAAAAGCCGCAGCATTGCAGCAATACCGCGATATTGTCTGGCATTTTATTGGCCCGCTACAATCAAATAAAACCAAATTAGTGGCCGAACACGCGCACTGGGTTCATAGCATTGACCGGCTGAAAATTGCCCAACGCCTGGCTGCACAGCGTCCTGAGACTATGCCTGCGCTTAAAGTGTTACTGCAAATTAATATCAGCAATGAAGCCAGCAAAGCCGGTATAGCGGCAACAGAGATGCTGGCACTGGCAGATGAAATAAGTCAGCTTGGTACGCTGGAACTAAAGGGCCTGATGGCGATACCGGCTCCAGGGCAAAGCGAAACGGCATTTGCGGCTATGCAGACGTTATCCATCAAGCTGCAGAAAAAGTACCCGAACGCCACCGAATTATCGATGGGAATGTCAGATGACTGGCCGCAGGCTCTGCGATACGGCGCAACTATGATACGATTAGGCACCGCAATTTTTGGTGCACGGGACTACGACAAGGAATGAACACACAGATGAATGACAATATGGTCGCCTTTATCGGAGCCGGTAATATGGCGCGCTGCGTTATTGCCGCTATGGTCAACGCCGGCTATCCGGCCGACAACATTATTGCTGCCAACCGCAGCCAGCCCAAGCTTACTGCCCTGGCGGCAGATTTTGGCATTCACGCTACGCTGGACAATATTGAAGCGGTTAAAAAAGCCGATGTCATTGTGTTAGCTGTAAAACCACAAATGATGCAAGAGCTGTGCGAAGCATTAATCAGCGCCGCGCCGGAAATCGGCGAAAAACTGTTTGTTACCCTGGCAGCCGGTATTACCGTGGCACGCTATCAACAGTGGCTGGGCCAGGTGCGTTTAGTCCGGGCTATGCCAAATACTCCGTCACTGGTTGGCCTTGGTGTTACCGGTTTATTACCTACCGCCTGCTCAAATTATGAAAAAGCCTTTGTTGATCATATGTTCAGCGGCACCGGTATGAATGTTTGGTTAGACAACGAAGCACAAATTGACCACGTTATTGCCGTTACCGGCAGCTCTCCGGCGTATTTTTTCTTTTTTATGCAAGCGATGCAGCAAGTGGCAGAGCAACTGGGTTTTGATGCGACGCAAGCCAAAAAAATGGTGGCACAAACTGCACTGGGCGCCGCAACGATGGCACTTAACAGTGAGCACAGCTTTGCCGACTTACGCGCCCAGGTAACCTCTAAGGGTGGCACTACACATGAGGCTGTCACCACTTTTGCCAACCAGGGCCTTGAAAAAATGGTTTCAGATGCCATGTATGCCGCTATTAAGCGGGCGCAGGAAATGGCGCAGAGTTTGTAATTTTCATCGTTTTTATACTTTAAGTTGCGGAGAACCCGATGCAAGCTGTGCTATTTCTGATTGATACTGCCTTTAGTCTGTACCTGATGGTGGTTATTTTACGTCTGTGGCTGCAACTGGTGCGGGCGGATTTTTACAACCCGTTCAGCCAGTTTGTGGTGAAGGCAACCAATCCGCTGGTACTGCCACTGCGCCGTATTATCCCGAGCTTAGGCCGTCTTGATACCGCCACTCTGTTACTGGCCTATGCCATAATGCTGGCCAAACTGGTGATCCTGCAACTTATTCAATCCGGCCAGGTATTGCTGGTGCCAAGTCTTATTTTGTCGCTGATTTTCCTGCTGAAAGAAATCTTTACCTTACTGTTCTGGATCTTAGTGATCCGCGCCCTGCTCAGCTGGTTTAGCCAGGGCAGAAGCCCGGTAGAAAACGTAATGCTGCAACTTACCGAGCCGCTGTTACGGCCGATACGGCGTATTTTGCCACCGCTGGGCGGCTTAGATTTATCAGTGCTGGTGGTACTGATAGGTTTGCAGTTTTTAAATATTTTATTCAGCAGCTGGTTTCCGGGCCTTTGACGGCAGCCACACTTAACGGTACAACACTGCGCTTAAGGCTGTATATTCAGCCCAGAGCCAGCCGCGATGACTGGGTAGGTCTGCATGGCGATGAAATTAAAGTCGCCATTACCGCACCGCCGGCAGATGGCAAAGCAAACAGCCATTTGCAGAAGTTTCTTGCCAAAAGTTTTGCCGTGGCCAAATCACAGGTCGTGATTGAAAAAGGTGAGCAGAGCCGGCATAAAACCGTACTTATCCTGTCGCCGGTAACGTTACCGCGCCTGATAGAAAACCAACTGACAGACACCTGAGTAACTATACTTAACAGCCATAGCTGAAACCGGGATGAACTATGAACCGCATTATTATTACCCTGCTACTGAGCCTTGCTGTTAGCTTTGGCGCCGGCGCTGAGCAAAAAAAGCAACTGGGTAACTGGGATGTACACTACATTGCCTTTCCGGCTGCGCTGCTGACACCGGAAGTGGCGCTGCAATATAAACTGCAGCGCAGTAAATACAACGGCATTATTAATATTTCAGTATTGGATAGAACCACACAACAAGCGCAAAAGGTGGCAATCAACGGCATTGCCAAAGATCTCACCGGCCGGCAACGTACCTTACAGTTTAGCGAAGTAACCGAGGGCGATGCGGTGTATTATCTGGCACAACTGCCATTTCATCATGAACAACGATTCAGTTTCAGTATTAATATCATCAGCGGTAACAACACCGAACAGCTGACGTTTGAACAAACTTTCTACGTAGATTAAACAAAAACTTATGACAAACAAAATTGTACTTGCCACCGGCAATAAGGGCAAAGTGGCAGAGCTGTCACAGATGTTGGCCCCGTTGCAGTACCAGATAGTACCGCAAAGCGAACTGGCGGTAAGCGACGCTGATGAAACCGGGCTGACCTTTATTGAAAACGCCATTATTAAAGCGCGCCACGCCGCGCTGGCTACAGGATTACCAGCCATTGCTGATGATTCCGGCCTGGCAGTAGATGCGTTAGGCGGGGCACCTGGCATTTACTCGGCACGTTATGCCGGTGAAGCCGCCAGCGATGCCGATAATATTAAGAAGCTGCTGCAGGCTTTACAAAACGTGCCCAAAGCGCAGCGCAGCGCGCAGTTTCATTGTGTGCTGGTGTACTTACGCCACGCCGAAGATCCTACGCCATTGGTATGCCATGGCGTTTGGCACGGCGAAATTAGCCTTACTGCCACCGGCAGTGCCGGCTTTGGCTACGACCCGGTGTTCTATATCGCAGCAGAGGGCTGCACCAGTGCAGAGCTGAGCCGCGAGCGTAAAGCACAACTGAGCCATCGTGGTAAAGCGTTGGCACAGCTGGTCAGCCAGCTTACACAGTTGCAGGCTTAAGCCGTGGCGCTGCGGTTACCGCCACTGGCGTTATATATCCATATTCCCTGGTGTATTGAAAAATGCCCTTACTGCGATTTTAACTCGCATGCCGTAAAACAAGGTATACCGGAGCAGGAATACATAGCCCACTTACTGGCCGATTTAGACCAGGACTTGTCGCTGGTTAACGGCCGCAGTCTCAGCAGTATTTTTATCGGCGGTGGCACCCCAAGCGTCTTCTCTGCTGAGGGCATTGGCCAAATACTCGACGGCGTTAAGCAACGCTTACCTTGTGATACCGATATGGAAGTCACCATGGAAGCTAACCCCGGTACCGTAGAGGCAGAGCGCTTTGCCGGCTATGTTGCTGCCGGCGTAACACGGTTTTCTATTGGTGTGCAAAGCTTTCAAGCGGCGCAGCTAAAGGCGCTGGGCCGTATTCACGACAACGCTGAAGCAGTACACGCGGCACAGCTTGCCGCGGCACTAATGAAAAGTCAGCCATTGCAAAGCTTTAACCTGGATCTTATGCACGGCCTGCCGGGCCAGGATATCGACGGCGCCCTGGCCGATTTGCAACAAGCAATAACATTGGCGCCACCGCATTTATCCTGGTATCAGTTAACCATTGAACCCAATACCGCCTTTGCGTCGCGCCCGCCAATACTGCCGCCGGACGATACCTTGTGGGATATTCAGCAACAAGGCCTTGAGCTGCTGGCACAACATGGTTACCGCCAGTATGAAATTTCTGCTTACGCCAAACCCGGTCAGCAGTGCCGGCATAACCTGAATTACTGGCGCTACGGTGACTATTTAGGTATCGGCTGTGGCGCGCACGGTAAAATTACCCTGCCCTCACGCAATGCTATTTTACGCACGGTAAAAATTAAGCACCCTAAAGGCTATATGGATATCAGCCGCGGCTATATGGACAGCCGCGAACAAGTCGCAGCAGAAGACCGGCCGTTCGAGTTTTTTATGAATCGCTTCCGGCTGCTTGAACCCTGCCCGAAGGCCGACTTTACCGCCTACACCGGCTTACCGCTGAGCAATATCAGCAGCGCTATTGCAGAGGCAGAGCAAAAACAGTTACTGACGGTAACCGACAGCCACTGGCAAATTACCGACCACGGTGCGCGCTATCTGAATGACTTACTTACTCTGTTTATTTAATATTGCCCCGCGCTTATCCGGGGCTGATTAACATAGCAGCGCGATACTTTACCTTTTCATCCAGTGTCAGGCGGGTAGAATAAGTTAACTATTCTAACTAAAACCACAGGTATCACGATGAAAAAAACCACCTTTACACGGCTGGCGCTATTGCCGGCTGCTATCAGCATTGCCCTGCTGGCCGCCTGCAGCCCGCAACAAAACGAGCATCCGCAACAAACGGCGGCGGCAACTGTCGCCAGCACGCAAACTGAGTCAGAAAAAGCCAACGCGCTGTTTGAACAAATTTTTATGGACAATATCCGCCGCAACCCGGTGCAACTGACCCGGCTGGGTATTAAAGACGACTACGACAAGTGGCAGGACTTATCTGACGAACACTTTGAAGCCGGCCTGGCCTTAACGCGTCAGCATCTCACCATGCTGCAAGCCATTGATACAGAACAGCTGGACGACAACAGCCGTGTCAGCTACCTGCTGATGCAACAAGAACTGCAGCAAACGCTGGACGATGCGAAATGGCGTTTATACAGCTACCCGGTTAATCAAATGTTTGGTACCCATTCGCAGGTGCCTTCACTGCTGATCAACCAGCATACTATCAGCGACGAAAGCGATGCCAAGGCCTATATTGCCCGCTTAAATGCCGTGCCAACCTTGTTTAACCAACTGCAACAACAACTGGAAAACCGTGCCGCGGCGGGCATTATCGCACCAAAATTTGTGTTTCCGCTGGTGATTTCAGCCAGTGAAAACGTGATTAAAGGCGCCCCGTTTGACGATGGCGAAGATAGCACCTTACTGGCTGATTTCACGAAAAAAGTAAACCAGCTGACGCTGAACGACCAGGCAAAAAAACTACTGTTAGATGAAGCCAAAGTGGCGCTGCTTACCAGCGTAAAACCGGCCTACACCTCATTGATCCGTTACCTGCAAGGCCTGGAACAACAAGCAGGTACCGATGATGGCGTTTGGCGCTTTAAAGATGGTGCAGCATTTTATAACAATGCGTTACAGCGCACCACCACGACCAATTTAACCGCAGAGCAAATTCATCAAACCGGTTTAGATGAAGTTGCCCGTATTCATGGCGAAATGCGCGCCATTATGGCTAAAACCGGCTTTGACGGTGATTTAAAAGCCTTTTTTAACTTTATGCAAACCGATGAGCAGTTCTACTACCCTGACACGGCAGAAGGCAAAGCCGCTTATTTAGAGCAAGCTACCGCCGTCATCGACGACATGCGTTCCAGGCTGGACCAGCTGTTTTTGCTTAAACCCAAAGCAGAAATGATAGTGAAAGCCGTTGAGCCGTTTCGTGAGAAAAGTGCCGGTAAAGCGTTTTACCAACAGCCATCGATGGACGGCAGCCGGCCGGGCATTTACTACGCCAATTTATATCGTATGAGCGATATGCCCAAGTATGAACTGGAAGCACTGGCCTATCATGAAGGCATACCAGGCCACCATATGCAGCTGGCAATAGCGCAAGAGCTGGAAGATATGCCCAAGTTCCGCCGCTTTGGTGGCTACACTGCCTATATTGAAGGCTGGGGCTTATACACTGAACTGTTACCAAAAGAAATTGGCCTGTATCAGGACCCCTACTCCGACTTTGGCCGTTTAGCCATGGAACTGTGGCGTGCCTGCCGTTTAGTGGTTGATACCGGTATTCACGCGAAAAAGTGGAGCCGCGAAGAGGCTATTCAGTACCTGCTGGATAACACGCCTAATCCGCCAACTGCAGTGGAAAAAGCCATCGAGCGTTATATCGTGATGCCATCTCAGGCCACGGCGTATAAAATCGGTATGATTAAAATTATTGAACTGCGCGAAAAAGCCAAAACAGCGTTAGGCGATAAATTCGATATCCGGGTGTTTCATGATGTAGTGCTGAAAAACGGCGCCGTGCCGTTGGATGTGTTAGAGCAATTGGTAGACGAATATATCGTCGCCACTCAAGCCTGATAGCGTATCGCTGAACAGCACAAAAAAGCCGGTCAATTGACCGGCTTTTTAATACTAAAAACCTGAACCCGGCTGTTGCAGAAACGCCTGCTCTTCCGCTGTCGAAGCGCGGCCTGAAATAGCGTTGCGATGCGGATAGCGGCCAAAACGATCAATAATCACTTTATGCTTTAGCTCAAACTGATAATTATTCTCCGGGGCATACTGTTTAAACAGCGCTTCGGCTTGCTGATGAATAGCGCGCGACTCGCTGTGCATGTAGGGCATTAGCAAAAAGTTACGCTCATCAGCATTAAGCTGAGCCAGTGCTCCGGCTGCCACGGCTTCTTGTGCCAGCACCAGCGCCATAGCATCCTGCGCAAAAGCCTTAACAGTATTACGATAGATATTGCGCGAGAACTGATCCAACACGATAATTTCCGCTAAACGCCCGGCGGCACTTTCGCGCCAGCTAAATAACTCCCCCGCCGCAGCCTGTTGCAACAACGCTGAAAAACGCTGTTTAATCTGCGCATCAAAGCCAGGCTCCGACACCCACCACTGCTTGGGATCTGATTCTTTAAACCAAAAAGTGAGTACGTCTTTAAACATTATGACCTCTTTGTGGTGTTAATTATCAGATATAATTCCTGCAGCCAACTTTAAGCAGAAGTGCTGGCTTCACTGGTGTCTTGCTGCTGTAATTCCCCCGGTAAATGCTCAACAAAAGTGGCTTTAACCCTTTCGGACACTAACATATATGGCACCCATATCGCCGCGCCGATTAATACCCGAACAAATGCTTTTGTTGTTTCAGGATCAAACATAGGTTCGTCAGTAATGACAAATGAGCCAAACCAAGCGTCAAGAGGGATAAATATTATGGAAATCAAGGCAACAGCAATATAGGCTTTGGGGAAAAGATAGTGCTTCGAAAAAAACAGATAGATTAAGCCAACAGCCGCGGTCAGCATTAACACATTAAAAACCAGTTCAAACATCAGAAGCGGCCACCACAACTCATGGTATGCCTCTGTACCTGGTGTAGTTAAGTATTCAAAACTGCCATTTGTAAACAGCGAATAAAACAGTGGACCCATTTCAAGTATCAGACGAAAAGGGCTGACTATCACTCCAATGCCCACAAGAATCAACCAACCACCCAGCCCCTGTAAATCGCTATTTCCACTCATGATTTTTCCATAAATATATATGTACAAACTGCCAAAAGGACTCCGGGCAATAATCCCTGCACATTTCAGAGCCTTGATTGAAACAGATAATCAGAAATATTCTATCAGCAAGGATATGCTTTAATAAATGCGGCCAGAGCTGCACCAGCATTAGGTTCTGACTGTGACTTGGTATTAGTTTCTATGTACGACACCACTGTCTTTATTTTATCTTCTACCCCAATATCGGTAGGGATACAAAACAACCCTGTTCCACTTCCTGCTTTTATTATGGTATTTAAGTCAGTTATACCACCAATAAAACCAATGCAGTAGCCAGCGTGCATACTCTCGATTTTGTCTTTATCGATACCCGCACCGATATCAAGTGCCAGTTGGCAATAGTTGGACAACTGCTTCCCGTCTGCGTGTGCATTTTGCACCATCAGAAAGATAAGCGTAAATATCGTTAAAAACTTAATCATAGTTCCCCCTGTTTCTCATTCCCCACGAATATGTGCGAACTCGTGAATACTTCTTTCAATTTCAACCGCCGACTCTTGCACATTTAGTTCAGTGTTGTCCAGGTCGAATGTTTTTGTTCCGGCAATATCTACTGAAAAATCAAACCTGCTCAGATAATTTTCCAGGTATTCTTTGGACTGAATCTTGTTTGTATTTTTCCGGCTTTCACTGGTCACTCTGCGCACATGCTCATTAAAATCGCAGGACAACCGGACAAAATCTGCCTCGATTCCAAACTCTTTCAGTAGCTCAAACAGGCCATCGATAAAATAGTTGCTGGCCGGGTACACATAACAGAAAGTAAATACAATGCCAGAAACATTTCTTTCAATCAGCGCTCTGAACGCCTCCATACAAATTTTGCGCTGGTATTTCTCAAAGCCATTATTGCCAAAGCCAACAACAGCGCAAGCAATGTCAAAAGCCAGATGTTGCGGGAATAAGTGCCAGCCATTTCGCTTTGCCAGTTCACGACCCACACTTTCTTTTCCGATGCCGGATGGGCCGTAAATCATCACAAACTTCATATCATTCCTCCTTGAGTTACCTAACACAGCCAGCGCGGTACTTTGGCGCAGTAAGCGCTGAAGTCAGCAGCGAATTTTTGCTGCATATAACGCTCTTCCGGCCGGATTTGAAAGCGGTTGATATAAAGCACAAACAGCGGCAATAGCAAAAACGGCAGCATATGCTGCAGGTAACAGGCAAAGCCAAGCAAGATCAGTAAAAAGCCCAGATACATCGGGTTACGGCTTAGCCGATAAATGCCGGCTACTACCAGCGTTTCCGCCTTATCCGGATTGCGCGGATCTACCGTGGTGCAGGCCTGTTTAAACGCATAAACCCCAGCCAGCACTATGGCAGCGCCGGCCAACGCACAAACGGAGGCTACAGCAACAGCCGCCGGCAACGCAATGGCTAATACCGGGCTGGCAGTTGCGAGCAGCCACATGGCGCCGGCCCATATTATTACCAGGGCTAGCGGCGGTAACCGTAGTTCAAGCCATTGCATGTGTTACTCCTTTACAACTTACCGACGGGTAATAACACCGACATTACAAAAAGGGTTTATTCTGCCGGAACAAGGCTGCCATGCAAATAGCGGTAAACCGAAACCGGCTCGCCTTGTTGGTAATACACTGAGCGGCCATGGCGCACGTTATCAAGATACTCGTCACTTTCTATCAGGCTGCCATCTTCGTGAAAGCTGTAGCTTTTGCCCTGCAACCGGCCTTTATCATCATATTGCGCCAGCCCCAGTAAGTGGCCGTTGGCAGAAAATGCCTGCCAATGCCCCACCTGGTGTCCGGCTTTATAATTGCCCCGCCACAGTTTGTATTCTGCACGGTACTGGCTATCGGCATCTTGCAGCTGCCAGGCTCCTTCGCGCCGGCCGTCGATATAGCGGCCTTTGGCCTGCAACTGACCATCATAACCACGCTGTAGATAATCGCCGTGCAACTTAGCGTTTTTGTAGTACTCTTGCTTTATTACCGTACCGTCAGCGGCCACTTCTGTTTGTGCGCCCTCTTGTTGCCCCTGCTGGTTAAATTGTTCTGTCAGGGTTAGATCCGCGGTTTTTGACACCCATTTTCCTACTTTAATGCCCTGCCGGTATTGGCCGCTGACTATGCTGCTGCCATCTTCTGACTCTTCACGATAAGGGCCATGCATTTTACCGTCAACATAGTTTAGCCGTTTGGTTGCATCACCCCAGCCAGGGCCAATATATAGCCCCTGGTTCTGATACTTTATCAGCTCTTCACGTCCGGTAAGTTCACCGGCATCATTAAACCGTTCACGCAGGCTCCAGTCACGGCTGTTGTCACGCTGATATTTGTAACTTAGTTGCTGTGCATCATTAAAGTGCTGCTCTGTGATAAGCTCGCCGCCAACCTTGTACTGCGTATCAACTTGTACTGTTACCTTACCCTTGTTGTCATATTTAATGCGCTGTATCTCACGGCCATCGTTATCATACTGCTGCTCTTCAGCTAATAGCCCGGGGCCATTAAAATGCTGCTGCAACCCTACTTGTTTGCCATGCTGATAATTTTCCACTGCACGTAAAATGCCCTTTGCCTGGTAAGTGCGCTGTTCACCATGCTTGTTACCATCAACATAATATTCCTGACTGAACAGCCAGCCGTCTTTAGCCCAATACAACCGTTCGCCCTGATATTTACCGGCCAGCATGTTAACTTTCTGCTCCGGCTTGCCATTGTCATGGAAGGTTTCATACAGCCCTTCTATACCATCAGCACCATAGGTTCGGCGTGATGCCAACTGACCGTCTGCATGGAAGCTTTCTGCCAAGCCAAACTCGCTGCCGTTTCGCCATTGCTGATGGCGCTGCAGTTGGCCGTTTTGATAATAGCTTTTCTGCTCACCGTTTAACCGGCCGTTTTGGTACTGATATTCGCCTTTTAGTGTACCGTCCGGCCAATAATGGCGGTGCAGTCCCTGATAATTAGCCTTGGCATCGCTGCTGCCCTTGCGCGACAACTGACCATTGTCATAGAAAAATTCAAAATCGCCGACAATATCATGCCCGTTTAAATCAGGACCATTTAAACTGCCGATAAACAATGGCTTGTCGGTTGACAGGTGAAACACTTGCAGTGGCCAAACGCCGTTTTGCTCTGCCGGCGGCTGGTTAATGTAATACATGACTTCGCCCGGCATATCAGAAGGCTGCCACTGTTGATCAAGTAAGATGCGCTCTGCCGCCAGCTTAAACGATAAGCTAAGCATCAGCAGCGGCGCACAGAGCTGTAAAATGGCTTTCATCAAGCGCTCCTTAAGGTAAAGCCGGAAAATGGCTGTGCCATTGCTTACTAACCGGCTCACCGCTTACGCTAAGCTGCTCAATAGCCTGGCTGCGGCCCCACACAGCAAACCAACGCCCGTTGTGTAATATCTGCTGCAACGGTTGCTGATAAAAATCATCAATCTGGTGTGGCAACACTAAAGGTGCTAACGCCAGGCCCTTTGCATTTAAAAAGCGGTAACGTTGCATAAATTCTGCCACGCTTTGCTCAGTATCGACCCCCGGCAACTGGTTGATATCGATCAGCCAGCTTTGCTGCGGTTGGTAATCAACGGCTTGCCATTGTGGTGTGCCAGTGCAGTTTAAGCTGCTGCTTACCTTGATATCGTAAAAGTTGCGCCGGATGCCATCGGCCGTAGTCAATTGATAGCGGGCATGTTTATCCGGCGAACCGCTGAGGTTGTTGCTGCTTTTAAGCCGGGTCCACTTCAGGCTATGGCCGTTTACCTTTGGTGCCTCACTAATGTTTACTGCACAGACGGCAGCTTGCTCTGCACTGAGCTGCAGGCTTAAGCCGTAACGGTTAACTATTTGCGGCTCAAGCAAAGCCGGATCGGGCTGCGCCGGCGCGGTGTCTTTAAACTCATCATAAAAACCGTCATAGTTGTCTTCGTTATACAACAGCTGCTCATGCGCCGGCGGATAAGCCGCATTTTGCTCGTATTGAGCAACCGGCCAAAAGGTAATCTCTTTGCTAAACACGCTATCGTCAGACACGGCATTAACATACAGCGTCAGCGCCGGTGGCAGCTGTTTAAAAGTAAACAGCACGATGCGCTCGTGATGTGTTGAAGATGCCAGCGCCAGCATAGTTTGCTCTTGCGTGCTGAGCCAATCTGGCGCCGCACTCTGCTGTGCGGCAAGCTGTGGCCGGGCAAACTGCACGGTGGCACCTTCGGCACCGTCATAACGCTGTAGCAGCCAGTGCTTATCACTGCCGCGGCTGACCAGGCGGTAACTGAGCGGATCGCCCGGCACCGGAGATAATTCCAGCTGTAAATCTTCATACTGTGCTGTCACCGTTTTGGCTGGATCCGGCGTCAGGCTAAGCGGCACCAACTTGGCGGCGCTATATTCAGCGGTAGCAGTAAACTGCGTAACCTGCTGCAACAATTCATCCGGTGCATTCCAGCCCAGCAGCAGGTTTTGTCGCACAGATTTATATAAACCATCCTGCTCAGGGTAGCTGTAACTGCCCATAGCGCCCAACTGCAACGGCAGCGCAATACCCTCAGCATTACGGGCAATAATGTTGCTTAAGCGAAGCTCCCCAGCAGCAACCGGTTCAGTAAAATCGTGCTGATATACCAGATGTAACTGATGGTCCTGTTGCTGAAAATAACCGGCATCAAACGGAAATACCGTCTGTTGCGACAAGGCCTTATTGACGTCATCTAACGCTAAAACCGGTAGTGTTTCATATTCAAAGGCCGGAAAATCATGCTCAAAGTTAAAGCGCTGGCTAAGATCTGCTGTTTGTGGCTGTTGCTCCAGCATCACCACATTGCTACGCACAGTGCCGTTATAACCGTAGCGCTCAAACGGTGCTTCGGCGATCAGTGCCAGCCGCACTAACCAGCCGCGCTTACGCTCCAGCAGCATATGGCCATAAAATTTGCCGTCAGCCTGCTCACTTTCTACTTTAGCCAGCAGATGTGTGTCTGTGAGCTGCAGCACAGTAAGCGTTGCGTCGGCCCGGCCCTGATACGCCGGTAGTTGCACTATGGCGCCGGATTTCGCCGGAATTTTGCTGAGAAAAGCCGATGAACTGAACAGTTTTTTCATTTCCTGCTCCAGTTCAGCACCACGTTCAGCCAGCAAAGCCTGCCACACCGGCTTATTCAGCGCACTAAAGCCGGTTACGCTACCACTGCGCAAATTGGCATTAAATTCAAAACCTTGTGAAAAAATAGCACGCATTTGGGGGTTGCGTGCAGCCGGGGCGGTGCTGCTGACGCCGCTGCCCTGACCATCGCGCATCTGCAGATAATCAACATGCACTTGAAACCGGCTGTTGTTGCCGGTTTCAATTACCTTGTAGCGCAATAACTGATGCGATGTGGTGTTAAGGGTTTCCGTGCGCCGACCGGTATCCAGTGTCATACTTGCGCTGCTGTATACCTGATAACGCCGCTCTTCGCCTTGGTCAGGATTGAATTCGACGTCCGCATCGACAAAAGAGCAGGCCGATAGCCAACAACATATTGCGGCACTAACCAGATACTTCATGGTTGTTCCTTGTATCTAAACTATAAAGCGCCGCATTATGCCCGTTAATTACATGTAAATAAAATGCTTTACCTTAAAAAATCTACGTTGTGCAACTACTGCTGTTGTTTGCTACGCCAAAGCAATACCAATGCCAGAGCAAGCACTAACAGCTGTGCGGTAATGCCCTGTATGGTCGGATAAATACCTAACCAACTGACTGTCGGCAACTGCAATTGGCTTACCGCCATAATGCCGGCTTCCTGCAGTGCCATTACACCTTTGCCGACCATTACCATCGCCAGCACTATCATCAGCAGTGCTGTGCTGCCAAAAAAGGTTTTCAGCGGCAGTTTAAGCGCAAATTTAAACAACGCGACTCCGATCACCAGCAAAGCAAGCAATGCTGCTGCAATGCCAGCGGCAAAGGCAAATTGATGTGCGTTACCGCCCTGCAACCACAGCGATTGATAAAACAAGATGGTTTCAAATACTTCGCGGTATACCGCCAAAAACACCACCAACGCCAGGCCAAAGTAGGCACCTGATGTCATGGCTTTACTTACCTGACGGCTGATAAACTGCTGCCACTGTGCAGCGGAGGTTTTGCTGTGCATCCAAAAGCCCATGTAAAACAGCATGGCGGCAGCAATTAACGCCGTGTAACCTTCGGTCAGCTCGCGCGAGGCGCCGGAAATGGTAATAACAAAGCTGGCCAGTACCCAGGTTAATGCGCCTAATGCCAATGCCGCTATCCAACCATAATGCACAGAGCGTTTTAATTGTGGCTGCTCCGTTTTTACCGCTACGCTGTAAATGGCGGCCACAACTAACAGTGCCTCCAGGCCTTCGCGCAATAAGATAAGTAGCGCCAGTAAAAATACGTTAACACCGGCCAGTTCGGTACTATCCAGTGCTTGCTGCGCCTGCTGCAACAGCTGTTGTATAGTGTTGATCTCGGCTTCTAACCCGACAGGATCAGCTTGCTGCTTTATCAACTGGCGTAACTGCAACATCCGTTGTTCAATCTGGTCTTTTAATGCTCCGTCTACTGCTGCCAGGTTGTTCTCTATCAGCTCAAAACCATCCAGATAAGCTGCGACCGCATGGTTGTATGCCTGAGCATACTGCTGTTGTTGTACCTGTTGCTGTACCAGTTGCAGCTGTTGCTGCGCAATAGCCAGTGGCGACAGCTGTTTGGCATGAAAAAACTGCGCCGGTTCACGGCGAAACAATGCCATCTGCGCGGCGCCCTGCTCACCGGCAGCAAGCTGCATATCGTTTGGTGTCGCCGTAAGCAAACCACTGATAGCCGATTGCGTTATCAGTGCCGGTGCCAGCGCGCTGACATCGGTATCCTCTGCGGCGATGGCACCAACATAGAAGGCTAAATCCCAACGGCTTTGAGCATCCAAATGGGCAAAAGACGCCATACCGGTGTCAGCCACACCCAGGCTAATGGTATTAAATAAGCCAAACAAACTGCGGGCGTTGTAGCGCGCGGTTTCCTGAAAATTGGTTGGTGCAGGGTCCAGTGCACTGCCGGCAGGGCCATCGCCGGCGCCGCTACTGCCGTGGCAAACTGCGCAGTTTTGCTGATACAGCGCTTTACCGCGGGCATGGTCCGGCACCTGTTGCGGTAGCGATACTGCCGGCATTGCTGCAATCACCGCTTTACGCATAGCGGCTGTCAGCTGCTGAATTTGTGCCTCATCTGCGTGTGTTGCCACCATTTGCTGTAACTGTGCAGCCTGCTGCTGCAGCTCTGCATGCCCGGCGGGTAGTTGCGCCGGAATAAGGCCGGCAAACTCCTGCATCTCAGCAAACTCTGCAGCATTAACTACTTTGCCCTGCTGCACCGCTTCTTTATAATCTGCGCCAATATATTCAATTAATTGAATTAAAGAATCAGATGCCTGTCCGGGTAACGCAACCAGTAATAAACACAACAACAGCTTTTTCATGCGACAACTCAAGCTTTAAAAAGGAATGATTCGCATTATAACGATTTTTAACTGCAGGTCCCGTATGTTATTGCTTCAATCGACGTAAAAAATGCTCTTCCCGGCGTATTTGCCCGTAACCGGCTTTTATGCGTATGCTGTACCATAAGCGTTAAAGCCAGCTGAAGTTGGAGAAACAGTATGATTTTACTTAGCTATTTTGAACCGGAAACCAACAGTTGGCAGCAAACTACCGCTACACAGCTACCATCTCATGTGACAACAGTATTGCCGGCCGATGCCAGACTGTGGATTAACCTGAACGACGCCAACGCAGCAGAGATACAACAAGTATTGCAACATTTTGCTATCGCGCCAACCCTGGCGGAAGATTTCAGCCGCCAGCGTCACCCGCCAAAACTGGAAGCGCAACCGGAATTCAGCCTGCTTATTATGCGCGGCTATGCCGATGCCGACTTTGCTGAATACAGCGGCAGCGCCCAGGTTAACTTGTTGTATTCAAAACAAATACTAATAAGTCGTATGCATTGTCATAACCCGCATTTATTGCAACAACTTGAGCCCCAGCTTAGTAACGGGACACCCGGCGCTATAGCCGACTGGGTAAAGCAACTTATTTTGGCCGTATCGGCCAGTTACCTGGAAAAACTGATTAACTTTGAGGATGAACAGAGCGAGTTGGAAGATGTTATGCTACACCGCGGCAATGACGAATATATGTCTCGTATAATGCGTTACCGCTCGGTGCTGCGTAAAATTAATCGTAACCTTGCGTATCAGAAAGACATTTTTTCCGACGCTATGTATGAAGAACAAAGCCCGCTGCTGCGTCATTTCAGCACAGCCGATATCCGCGATTTTTACGAAAAGTTTGAACGACTGCATAGTATGACCGATTTATATTACGATCAGCTCAGCGATTTGGTGGAAGGCTATTTATCGACAACATCGCATCAGATTAACGAGCGCATGAAAGTATTAACTATTGTCAGCACCATTTTTATCCCGCTGACCTTTGTTGCCGGTATCTACGGCATGAACTTTATTTACATGCCGGAGCTGCAAATGCCTAATGGCTATTTTATGGTATTAATTGCAATGGCGTTAGGCGGCATTGGCGGGCTGATTTGGTTTAAAATACGCGGCTGGTGGTAACTGCCATCAGCACGGACCAGGGAGTTGTATATGGCTGAAAACCAGGCTTTGGATATTGAAGAAATTGTTCGCGACAGCTTTGATGAAAATGAAGCTGAACAACTGAGCGACAAACTAAGCCAACTGGAACCGGAAGAAATTGCCATAGCACTGGAGGCAATGCCGGTTGAACAACGGGTAAGCACCTGGCTGGGCCTGCATCCGGAAGATCAGGTCGCCGCGCTAACCTATATGCGCTCGGACGCGCGGGAAAACATCTTTAAACAACTGGACGAACAGCAACTGCGCAGTCTGGTTGAAGGCATGGAAGTTGATGATCTGATTGAGCTGCTGGACGAATTACCACAGCGCATCTACGACTACGCCTGTTCACGGCTGGATGAAAGCCAGCGCCGTTGGTTGGATACCGCCCTGGCCTATGACGAAGACCAATGTGGCCGTTACGCTGACCATGATATGTTGATTATTAACAAGAATGCTAAGGTACGCGACGCTATCCGTCTGTTTCGTCAACTTGCAGAAGATGCGGAGTATCATGATGCCTTGTTTGTGGTAGACCGCACCGGCCGTTATGTCGGCCTGGTGCATGCAACCCAACTGCTGGGTCTGGGTAGCCATTTACCGGTAGAAACCTTTATCGATGATGATGCCCCCGTGGTAGAAGGCGCGATGGAGCTGGACCAGGGCTCAGACATTGTGTCGCGCTCCGGCTACACCGCACTGGCGGTAACTGATGCCGAAGGCAAGCTACTGGGCCGTTTATCGATTGGTGAGGCGCTGGAAAACGTGCGCCGCAGCCTGGAAAGCCAATTTATGCATACCGCCGGTTTAGACGAAGAGGAAGACTTATTCGCGCCGGTATTTAACAGTGCCAAACGCCGGGCGCTGTGGCTGGGTATCAACCTGTTAACTGCATTTCTCGCCGCCTGGACCATTGGCCTGTTTGAGGCTACGCTGCAACAAGTCGTAGCGCTGGCCGTGTTAATGCCGATAGTCGCCAGCATGGGCGGTATTGCCGGCAGCCAAACCTTAACGCTGATGATCCGCGGCCTGGCGCTGGAGCAAATCACACCGAAAACCTATATGACGCTGCTGCGCAAAGAGCTGGGCGTCGGTGCCATTAACGGCGTGCTGTGGGCACTGGTCATCGCCGTTATTACTTATTTTTGGTTTGACGACTGGATTATCGGCGGCATTATCGGCATGGCAATAGTGATTAATATTGTGGTGGCAGCCTTATCCGGGGTACTGATCCCGATTTGGCTGGAAAAACTGGACATCGACCCTGCCTTATCCGGCTCGGTGATCCTAACCACCGTTACCGATGTGATCGGTTTTTTTGCCTTTCTCGGCCTGGGCTCGCTATTTTTGCTGGCCTAGACAGGCCGGCAACAGCTGTACAGCCATGGAAAAGCAACAGAATTATTTAGTTTAAACAGCAGTATTGTTGCTGCCTTCAGGCGCAGACACTTTTACAATAGCGGCTGAAATCACCGCTTATCGGAGAGCGCATGAAAATTGCGATTTTATCGCGCAACGCAGAATTGTATTCCACCAAACGTTTGGTGGAAGCCGCAACAGCTCTGGGCCATGAGGTACAGGTTATTGATCCGCTGGCCTGCTATATGAATGTCAACCGCAGCAATTCTTCTATTCACCACAAAGGTGAAGTGCTGACCGGGTTTGATGCAGTAATACCGCGTATCGGTGCTTCTATTACGTTTTATGGCACGGCGGTGCTGCGTCAGTTTGAAATGATGGGTGTGTACAGCTTAAATGAATCAGTCGCTATCAGCCGGGCCCGGGACAAACTGCGTAGTTTACAATTGCTGGCACGCCAGGGCATAGGTTTGCCGGTAACCGGCTTTGCCGACAAACCGGGTGATATCCCCGATTTAATTGACATGGTTGGCGGCGCACCGCTGGTAATCAAGTTACTTGAAGGCACCCAGGGCATCGGCGTAGTGTTAGCTGAAACCCGCACCGCTGCCGAAAGCGTGATTGAAGCCTTTATGGGTTTAAATGCGAATATTCTGGTACAGGAATATATCCGTGAAGCCAACGGCGCCGATATTCGCTGTTTTGTGGTGGGTAACAAAGTGGTAGCTGCGATGAAACGCCAGGCCAAAGCCGGTGAATTTCGTTCTAACCTGCACCGCGGCGGCTCGGCCTCTGTCGTGCGGCTGAGTAAAGAAGAGCGCAGCACTGCCATTCGGGCAGCCAAAACCATGGGGTTAAATGTGGCCGGGGTTGATTTACTGCGCTCTAACCATGGCCCCGTGGTAATGGAAGTAAACAGCTCGCCCGGGCTCGAGGGCATAGAAGCGGCAACCGGCAAAGATATTGCCAGTCTGAGCATTGCCTTTTTGGAACAAAAAGTAGCCAGCCATAAAACGCGGCGTAAACTGAACACCAAAGGAACCGGCTAATGCAAACCAGCAGCAGAGCACCTTTTACCCTGGGAAACAGCAATATACCACCCGGCAGCCGTGCGGTAGTGGATATTCCTTTTGGTAAGCTGTACACCCATACTGAGCTGAATATCGGTGCTCATGTGATCCATGGTCGTAAAGAGGGACCGGTACTGCTGGTTACTGCGGCTCTGCACGGTGATGAAATCAACGGTGTAGAAATATGTCGCCGCTTGCTGAAACTGCCACGACTGAATCAGCTCAAAGGCACCTTGATAGTAGTACCTATAGTGAACACCTATGGTTTTGTGCAGCAATCACGCTATTTGCCCGACCGGCGCGATTTAAACCGCAGCTTTCCCGGCAGTGAAAAAGGCTCGTTGGGCAGCCGGATGGCGTTTCAGTTTACCGATAAAATTCTGCAAAATTGCAGTCATGCCATAGATCTGCACACCGGCGCTATTCACCGCTCCAACCTGCCGCAGGTAAGAGCCAGCGCTAAAGACAAGGTAGCACTACGCATGGCAGAAGTGTTTAACGCGCCCATTATTATTAAAGCCGCCAGCCGCGAAGGCACTATGCGCGGTACAGCCAATAGTCTTGGCATCCCCATTTTACTGTTTGAAGCCGGCGAAGCACTGCGCTTTGACGAGCAATCTATTAATGTGGGTGTTCGCGGTATTTTAAATGTAATGACCGATTTAGGCATGCTGCGGGCAGGACGTAGACGGCCGAATACCAAATCATTATTCTCAAAGAAAAGTAGCTGGGTACGGGCCGAGCATGACGGCATAGCCCGGTACTATGTCGGGCTGGGGCAAACGGTTAAAACCGGCGATGTGCTGGCGCATATCTACTCGCCCTACTCTGATTTTGAAGTGGCAGTACATGCCAGCTTTGACGGTATCGTTATCGGCCGCAACAACCTGCCGTTGGTGAATGAAGGCGAAGCCTTGTTTCATGTCGCTGAAGTCAGTTCGCTGGAGGAGGCTGAAAAAACTGTGGATGCCATCAATGATGAAGTGGATAACGCGATGCCACCGGTGCTGGGTGAAGAGTACGGCGTAGTCTGAGCCGGCGACGGTTACAATATGGTGCTCTGGCTAGTCTTTTTGGGCCACCACATCATATCGTAATAACGCCGGTACCCGCTGATGCAATTGCAGCTCTATTTTATCCAGTGCCTGCATACGCTGACAAAATAGCGCCGATTTCTCTTCCAGCTCTACCGCTTTGGCATCCAGCCCGGAATTTATCTTATTGACAAGGGCGCCAACCGATTGCCACTCCTGATTGTCTGTCCGTTCAAAGTTATTATCAGAGTGGCGTAATGCATCACGCAACGCCCCCCACACCGCGCCGACAGTATGTCGGGCAAGATTATCTAACTGCGGTTTAAGTTCTCCGTGTAAGAAATAATCAAGCTCATTCAGACTCTGCGGTGCCAGGTAAAAATGCTCGTTGGTGCGGACAAAACGCGACATCCACTGAAACGTGGTCTCGTTTACCAACTCACGCCACTCCGCTTGCTGTGCTTCGCTGCCGATACCGGTAAACATCGCTTCAATACCGGATAAGCCCAACTCAACACCGTCTACGGCAATACTAACAATTTCCGGTACAAACTTGCGTAACCCCTGACTGTAACGCTGTAATAAAGCGGTATCCTCTGCATTAAGTGTGGTCCATTCGCCGCGGATAAACAGTTGGCTGTCAGCGTTGATCTGCACATGGGTGCGGTTATTTTGCATAATACGAATATGTTCAGGCGCTATCAAAATACCATGCGCAAAAGCCATATTGCACTCTGCCGCTTGCAGCAAGGGGGTAAATAACGGTATTAACAGCAAATAAAAACGTTTCACACTTTGTGTCCGGCTACCTGATCATTTACAGCTTAAGCCAGCGAAGCAGCTAACGCATTACGCCGTGCCGCAGCTAAGCTGCAAACTGTCGAAACAACGTTAGAAGAAAGGTTCAATAGCAGGACTACCATCAACCAACAACACTTTAGACGGTCCATACTCCCGCCGGCTGCGCATCACATCCTTGCCAAAGTGCACCTCTACCGCAGAAAACAACTGTTGGCGTACCACAATAACCGTAGCCGCCAGCTTTTCTTTACGTTGCTGTTCCAGTTGCTTCACATCTTCAATCAGCGCGAGGGCGACGCTTTTATGTTCATCAAACTCGCTTTGCAACTCTTGCCGGCGCAACTCAATTTGAGCATTGCCTTCAATTTTTTTCAGCTTTTCCAGCTGCTCGCGAATATCTTGCATATCATTTTTGGCTGCAGTAATGCTGGCACGCAATACGTCTTGTTTTTCGGCTATCGGGTCAATCTGCCGGTTAAGTTCCACCAATACGTTGCTGCTTGACGGCGCGCCTAAATTGCCGGTAAAGATACCGTAATCCAGATAAAAATAACCGCCGATTAATTTACCATTCGGGTTGTCTTCAGGGCCGGCATATACTTTCGCAGCAGCAACAGCACAGTGCATCATCTGTTTATTAACATACACATTACCATCACACGACAACCTGGCATACTGGGCAATATTGCACTGAATATCACCTTTGGCTTTTAGCTCGGTGCTGTATTCGCTGTCTTTTTCTGCGGTTGGTAATTGGTGGCCAATTACCGAGCCACCGATTTTAATATCACCACCGGCCTCAATCAACGTGCCCTCAACAAAGCCTTTAACAAATATATTGCCGCCGGCAATAACCTTCATACCTTCGGTAACATCGCCGTTTACCACCACAGAACCGCGAAAAATAATATGTCCGGTGGCTAAATCAACATTCTTCACAGTAAATACTTCATCTACTGTAGCACCGTGCTCAATAACTCTGGGTAAGCCGTCACGTGCAGCTTGCAGTAAATCCGCGTCGGTTGCTGATAATTCACTGCCTTCGGCAACATTCCAATCAATACTTTGGCCGGGCACGGCCTGGATAGCGGTACCGGTAACCGTCATACCATCGATACCGGCTGTCGGCGGATGACGACGCATTAAAGGCTCACCGGCACGAATAGCCGGTATTACGCCAAAATCACGTAAGTCGGCTTTTTCATCGGATTGCAGCAGCGGCTTGTTACGCCGGCTTTCCATATCAGCAATAAGCGCTTCAAAGCGCGAATTCTCGCCGTTGACCACCGCCCGGCCACGGGCAATTACCAACTTCACCTTACTGCCGGGTTCAGCTTTACTGGCGTGGGTTACCAGCTTAATGATGTGTTCTTTACTAAAGCCAAACACTATGCCGGCTTCCTGCGCACCTTTCACCAGTGAATTTGCCGATACCGGAGCACCGCCCCAGGCGGCAGTGATAATTGCAGCAGCAGACATAGCATCGTCGGCAATATCAAAGCTGAGTTCAGCATCACGTTTTTCCGCTATACGATAAGTTAAGGTAGTACCTTCCGGTTGCAGTTGCTCTTTAACTTTTATTTGAATTTGCTGATATTCTACCAACAGATTAGTTATTTGGTCCTGAATAACCAAGCAGCGGCCAAAACCGGCAGCCTGCAGAGACGTTACTACGACATCAGCGCTTAACGCGTCTGAGGTGACAGGCACGGTTATTTTTATACTATTGTTGTGCTCGGTAAATTGCATAAGGCATCACACTTTTGATTACTGCAAGAAAGCTCAACTAATGAAACAAATAACCGCGCTAAAGGCAAGCTCTGTTTGGGGTTGCAGGGCCAATACAGCAGCAAACATCAAATATAGTTTTCCTGATGGATACGGATAAACAGATCTGTACCTTTTTTGCTGTAATCTACTTTGTATTCTTTATTATTAATCGCCTGAATAAACAATAATGTCTTAACTTCACTAAATACATCTGAACTGGAGATATCTACCACTTCCATATAACGGTCTTTTGCTTCACCACGATTGGCCGGTACGCTTTCAGTAAAAATTTTAACACCATGCCGAGTAACGATGACTGTCGGATCATCGTCGTCATTCACAAGCACTAAATCCAATTTTTTATTTTTATGGATCAGTGTGTTACGACCACTAACCAAATAAGGTTTTTCGTAATTATTCATTCACTAGCCTACGTAATATCCGATAATGCCAATATTATGATACAGACAGCCCAGAGTGTCTAGGTGACTGTATTTTGTATTAATTGTAGCCGGGCCTGATTAATCTGCCGACACAAATGTTCGCTATCGCTTTCAGCAAAATTTACCGGTACAAAAATGTCAAAACCGGTTGCAGCAGATAAGTGCTGCATGCGCCAGCCAAACGCGGCTTTAATACCGCTATATTGCTGCTGAGCTGTGCAAAACCGGCTGCTTTCTGCCAGAAATTCACTGGCACACTGGCCACTGCTGCAGCTTTGCCGCACGGCTTCTATGTATAGGGCACGTTGCTCTGTCATAATCCGCACCGCCAGGCGCAGCGGTAAATGCGCCAGAAAACTGTCGTAATCAGTCACTTTAAAGCCGATATAGCCAAGGCGCTGTTGTTGATACTGCGGTACACCACTATACAAAAAACTCTGCCACGGCAAACGCCAACTGCCATGACGATGGCAATAACAAACGCCTTTGTCATCATATTGCAGGAAATATTGTGGTTCAGCCAATTTAGCCCAGCCGGCGAAAAGCCCCAACAAAGCGGCAACCAGAGCAATGGCATATATTACGCCAAGCTGCTGTACCCATATCAACCCAAACAGCAGTGACAGCAGTACAAGGGCACTGAGTAACATAAGTTTCGCACCACCCCTGCTGGCCGGGCCCTGAATTCTGACCTCTTGCATTTGGACTATACCCCAAGCTTTCAATTACCAATTATGATGGCACGCTTTGTCCAATAGTTCAGCGTTGTGTCGCTAAATAAGCCAACCCGGTGAAGCAGAATTGTGCCGCTAACCGGGTTTAACAGCGTGCCTTAATCGACCAACACCGCTGCTACTGCGATAACAGGGAATCTAATGTGCAGTTTCTTCCATACAATAAGGCAGAAATTTAAATCAGGTATTACCCGGGGTTACTGTGGCAAAACTACATTCAAAATTAATTTGGGTGATCTTAATCGCTCTGCTGGTGTTTATCGGTTACTTATATTGGCTACCGGGGCAAAAAACTGACAACCGTCGTGCGACAGCCGCTGTTGCCGTCAGCACATCTAAAGTAGAAACCAAACCGATGATCCGCAGCGTAAATTCGCTGGGTACCGGCATTGCTAATCAATCTATCCAGTTAATAGCCCCTACCAGCGACTTTATCAGCGAGCTGAACATTCGCGAAGGTAAAGCAGTTAAACGTGGCGAAGTGATTGCCAAATTACAGGATGTAGACGAGCGCGCCAGAGTAACAGAACTGGAAGGTATTCTGGCCGAACAAAAACGCCAGTTAGACCGGTTAAAAAATCTGGCGAACACTCAGGCCACGGCACAATCACTGCTGGATGAACAGATTACCCGCGTAAACACCACCCTGGCACAGTTAAACAGTGCCAAAGCACAACTGGCTCAGATGACTATTACTGCGCCGTTTGCCGGTTATTTGGGCTTACGTCAGGTAAGCGAAGGCGCTTATGTCAGTAGCGGTACCGTTATTACTACGCTGGATGATTTAAGCACTCTGCGGGTAGCCTTCAGTGTGGCAGAACACTACCTGGCAGACATAAAACCAGGTATGCCATTAACCGTAACTAATGCTGCCTATGGCAACATCAGCTTTGCCGGTAAGGTTAGCGCTATTGATACCCGGTTGGATCCGATAACCCGCACGGTAACAGTGCATGGTGCTTTGGTTAACGACGACGTGCGTCTGCGCCCCGGCATGTTGTTAAATGTCAAACTAGAGCTGGATAATCGCATTGCGATGCAAATCTCCGAAAAAGCACTGGTGCCGCAGCAACAAAAACAGTTTGTGTATCGCGTAAATGAAAACAATACCGTATCTCAGACCGAAGTAACCATCGGCCAACGCGAGCCCGGCTGGGTAGAGATCCTCAGCGGTCTGGAAGAAGGCGACGAAGTGGTGGTAGAAGGCATTCAAAAACTGCGCTCCGGCATCACTATTAACCGTGTCGGGGGTTAACTATGTGGTTATCTGATACCTCGGTTAAACGCCCGGTTTTTGCTTCGGTTGTTAACTTACTGCTGATTGTATTCGGCGTTGTCTGCTTTAGCATGCTGCCACTGCGCGAATACCCGGATATCGACACCCCTATTGTCAGTATCAGCACCAACTACCCGGGTGCCTCGGCAGAAATTGTCGAATCCAAAATTACCCAACTGCTGGAAGACCGTATCAGCGGTGTGGAAGGTATTAAAAATATTAACTCTACCAGTCGCAACGGGCGCTCGAATATCTCCATTGAGTTTAATGTAGAACGCGATATCGACTCTGCGGCTAACGACGTACGCGATCGGGTGTCGCGGGCGCTGAACAACCTGCCGGACCAGGCAGACCCACCGGAAGTGTCCAAAGCCAGCGATGATGAAGATACCATCGCATGGTTTGTGTTAAACAGCGAAACCATGACCTCGCTGGAACTGACGGATTACGCTGACCGTTATATTGTCGAACGCTTTTCCGTGGTCGATGGTGTAGCCCGTCTGCAGCTGGGTGGCTCACGCGATTATGCCATGCGAATTTGGCTGGACCGCGATGCCATGGCGTCGCGCGGCGTCACCGTGCAGGATATTGAAGCGGTGCTGCGCGCAGAGAACGTTGAGCTGCCGGCCGGAAATATTAAATCAACCGAACGTGATTTTACCGTGCGTGTGGTGCGTACCTACAAAACACAACAGGACTTTCGCCGGCTGGTTATCAAGCGCGGCGACAATAACTACCTGGTGCGCTTAGGAGAAGTCGCCGACGTACTGCTAACCGCTGAAAACGAAGAAAGCGAATTTCGCGGCGATGGCAAAAACTTGCTCGGTATCGGTATTATCAAGCAGTCCAAAGCCAATACGCTGGAAGTAGTGCGTAACGCCCGAGCTGAAATGGAGCGCATAAAGGCCACCTTACCGGACGGTACCACTATTGAACCGGGCTACGACTCATCGTTGTTTATCGCTGAGTCTATTAAAGAAGTATATAACACCCTGGGCATCGCTATGGTGCTGGTGGTTATCGTTATCTTCTTATTTTTAGGTAATATCCGCGCTACCTTTATCCCGGCGGTAACGGTACCGGTAGCACTGGTGGCGGCCGTTACGGTGCTGTTTGCACTGGATTTTTCGGTTAATCTGCTTACCTTACTGGCGATGGTTCTGGCTATCGGCCTGGTAGTAGATGATTCTATCGTCGTGCTGGAAAACATTTATCGCCGCATTGAGCTGGGAGAGCACCCGTTAGTGGCATCCTACCGCGGTGCACGCGAAGTTGGCTTCGCCGTAGTTGCCACCACGCTGGTATTGATTTCGGTATTCGTGCCATTGGTATTTATGCAAGGACAGCTTGGCAAATTATTTACCGAGTTTGCACTGGCCATTGCCGCCGCAGTGGCCTTTTCCAGTGTTACGGCACTGACATTATCACCTATGCTTTGCAGCAAATTACTTACCCACCAAAAACGGGAAACCAAGCTTGGCTTATGGCTGCATGCCGCCTTTCACAAATTGGAAAATGCTTATCGTCGCCAATTGAATGTTGTCTGTGCCACCCGCTGGCCGGTCATGATAGTGGTATCTTTGTGCTTTGTTGCCAGCTATATGTTGGTAAAACTGCTGCCGGGCGAACTGGCACCGGTAGAAGATCGCGGTACCTTCTTTGTTATGATGAGCCCGGCAGAAGGCGCCAGCTACACCAGCAACAGTCGTAATATGCGCCTGATTGAAGATGTATTGCTGCCCTACTACCACGATGGTGAATTCAACCGCTTGCTGGTGCGGGTGCCAGGTTGGGGTAACAGCGGTGGCGTGGCCATTGTCGGCACTGAGAACTGGCATAACGGTAAGCGCCGTACACAAGAATTAATGGGCGAAGTAGGCCAGAAACTGAATGAAATTCCTGATGTTCGTGCTTTTACCTTTATGCGCAGTGGCCTGGGCGGCGGTGGCGGCGGCGGCCGGCCTATTCAGTTTGTGCTGCAGGGTAACACCTATGAAGAACTGGCCCGCTGGCGTGATATTGTGATCAACAAAGCAGCAGAAAACCCCAACATTCTGATGCTGGATCATGATTATAAAGAAACCGTACCCCAGGTACTGGTAGAAATTAATACCGAACGGGCCGGTGATCTTGGTGTATCTGTCGGTGCAATAGGTCGATCATTAGAAGCGATGCTGGGTGGCCGGCGTGTCACCACTTTCCTTGACCGCGGTAAAGAATATGATGTCATTCTGGAAGGTTTGGATGAAGACTTTGCCGAACCTGGTAGCATAACCAATGTGTACTTGCGCTCTGAAACTTCAGGCCAGCTGATCCCGTTAGACAACCTGGTTACCTTACGCGAAGAAGCTACCTCGTCCAGCTTAAACCGCTACAACCGGATGCGCAGCATTACGCTGACCGCCAGTATGGCGCCGGGTTACAGCTTGGGAGAAGCACTGGAATACCTGGAAAATATCGTAAAAACCGAAATTCAGGACACGGTAGGCATAGATTACAAAGGCGAGTCGCTGCTGTTCCAGGAAAGCGGCAGCTCTACATTGATGGTATTTATCCTTGCCCTGGTAATCACTTATCTGGTATTAGCGGCTCAGTTTGAAAGCTTTATTCATCCGCTGGTGATTCTGATCACGGTGCCGCTGGGCCTGGTGGGCGCCTTATCCGGTTTATATTTCAGTGGTATGACACTGAATATCTACAGCCAGATTGGTCTGGTGATGTTAATTGGTTTGGTAGCGAAAAACGGTATTTTAATCGTTGAGTTTGCTAACCAGTTGCGTGACGCAGGGGTAGAGTTCAGCACAGCTATTCAACAAGCTGCGACCCAGCGTTTACGGCCGATTGTGATGACCGCTTTTACTACCGCAATGAGCAGCATACCGCTGATAGTCGCCAGTGGCCCGGGTTCAGAAAGCCGGATGGTGATTGGTATGGTCATTTTCTCAGGGGTAGCTCTGGCGACACTGATGACAATCTACGTAGTACCGGTAACCTATATGGTTATCGCACGTAATACCGGCTCACCCAAGCGCTTAGAGCAAAAGCTGCATAAACTGGAAAACGAAGCACCGGATGAGCATGCTGCTGATGAGGTGCATCCGGGCTGATGTAGCTCACTGAGTAAAAATCCACCTCCATAGGAGGTGGCTTTGCGT